>CAVQLC010000007.1:0-493606 GCA_963713255.1 uncultured Actinomycetota bacterium | reverse complement strand
GTGAACAAGATGGCGGCGCTGACCAACAACACCCACAGGGGGAACAACAGCTGGAGCCACTTCTGGTCGGCCGATCCCAGCAGCAGTCCCAGCGCGACCGCGTAGCCGGCGTACGAGACCCAGCGCGGAAGTGCTGACGCGCGGAGCCCTGCCGTGCTGACGGAGATGGTGAACACCGCCGCCATCCGCATGGCGTAGACGGAGATGAGTCGCTGTGCGTTGTCGCTGCCGTAGGCCCACACGTCGGGGTTCGTGCTCGGACCGTCGAGCATCCCCACGATGCTGGAGGAGGTGGCGGCTCCGGAGAACAACATCGCCAGGAAGAGCAGCCCGCTGCCCATGAACACGGTCGAGAACAACCGGTCCTCGACGTCGCCGAGCTGTTCGCGGACGACGCCGATGAACCACAGGAAGGCGATGCCGGCGAAGGGGACCAGATGCAGGCTGGTTCGGATCATCACGCGGCGGTTCTCGTCGGACCGCAGTGACTGGTACCCGGCATCGGAGAGCCCCAGGCGCATCATCGTCATGGCGGCCAGCAGCAGCACGCCGAACAGGATCCCCGCGACCGCGGCGGCCCGCCGGGTCCGCCAGAAGCCGGCCGTGAGCACGGGCGCAGCTGCACTCATGGGGCGACTCGTCGGCGCGCCTCGCGTTGCGTGCGGGACGGGTCCTCACCATGGCGCCTCCTCCACTCGGACGTGGCGACATGATGGCCGCGACACCTGCGGGACCGCTTCCTCCCTCTGGGGTGATACGCGACTCGACGTGCACGCCCGGAACCGTGCGGGCCACATTCGACGAGGCCCCTCCCGAAGGAGGGGCCTCGCTCGAGTTCAAGCCCGACGTGGGTCAGGGGTGCAGGCCGTTGAGGTTCCCGTTGCACGCCTCGCCCGGGTGCTCTCCGATCGTGGCCAGGAACGCCCGAACCTCCTTGGGGATGCTGCCCCAGTTCTGGACCACGCCCGGCTCAACCGGTGCCAGGAAGTCCATGTCGTCCAGCCCGGAGAACGAGCAGATCGAGTTGGCGCGGTAGTCGTTGATCGGCGTCGGCTCCCCGTTGCCGCCCCGCTCCCCGGCGAACGCGGTCCCGCTGCTCATGCCCACCACACCGAGGGCGAGCACCAGCGCCGCAATGGTTCTCTTCATGCGCTATCTCCTTGTTGTCATGCGTCCCCTCGCCCGAGCAAACGCGGTCGCACGCTATTCCTCGCCCGCGCGTCGACCCGTGGAGACCTCGCCTATGACCCATATCGGGCATGTGCGCCGGCACCCATCGGTGAGAAGACGTAGACGAGCCTGGTCGACGGCCATCGACAGGGCGCTCAGCCGCACGTAGCTCTCACTGGGCGGCAGGTCGGCCGCTGGCCCGGCGAGCCAGTCGCACAGCGTCTTCTCTCCCACTGCCTCAACGCGCTCGACCAGGGACCGCAGCTCGGAAACCGGCGCGGCGTCCAGCAGGTCGCCTCGTAGCCCATCATCGGGTTCTCCCCAGCGCTGGGCCAGGTCGAGGAGGGGTGTGAGCGTCGCGGGGATCTCATCGCCTGACTGCACTCACCAAGCCTGCCATGCCGGGGAACGGCGGGCATCGGGATGCTGGGCCGAGATGTGCCCCAGGTCCACGACGGGCCTTTCCAACCGGTGCGACGGCCGGTTACCGTGCCAGCTACTGGAACGTGATGACGGGCACGGTAAGCCCGGTCGGACGTTCGAACGTGGCGCCTCGGGAGGCACTGATGGAAACCCTGTACCGACTTCTCGCCCGCTCCCTGCGCGGCTTCATCGCCGCGACCATGGTTGCGCTGTGCCTGGCCGCCGGTGGTGTCAGCACGGCGCCCGCCGCGTCCGCGGCGGCCCCGGACTGCGCCGGCAGAGGAGTGCCGACGAGCAAGATCTCGATCCAGCTCTGGACGTTCGCCGAGTACATCGGCTTCGGCACCGACGCCGCCACCATCGCCAGGACCGAGGAGGTGTTCGGCCGCCTCAGTGAGATGGGGTACCGCAACGTCGAGCCGTTCACCCTGAGCGGGCTGACCGCAGAGCAGTACCGCGCCCTCCTCGACGAGTACGGGCTCAAGGCTTCCGCGCGGCACGTCGATGTCGGGACGCCGCAGAACCCGGCCGACATCGACCAGATCCTGGACGAGAACAGGACGCTGGGGATCAAGTACTTCGGCTCCGGTTCCACCCCGATCTTCCCGCTGATCTACACCACTGAGGCCGAGTGGATCGCGTACGCCGAGTACCTCAACGAGCTCGGGGCCCTGGCCCGCCAGCAGGGCCAGACGCTGATGGTGCACAACCACGACATCGAGTTCGAGACCGTCTTCGGCGACCGGACCGTGTTCGACATCCTCATGGCCTACACGGACCCCAAGAATGTCGTGTTCCAGCTCGACCTCTACTGGGCGACCAACGGCGGTGGCATCACCAACCCGCTCGACATGATCGAGGAGTACGGAAACCGGATCAAGCTGTTCCACGTGAAGGACATGGCGGCCGGTCCGTTCCCCGGTCGGATCGAGATCGTCGGCGACGGGATCATCGACTTCCCGTCGATCTTCGAAGCCGCGGGCGGCAGCACGAAGTACTACGTCGTCGAGCACGACCCGCGGTTCGGCGACCCGACGTTCGACCCGTTCGAGGCCGCCCAGGTGGGCTTCGACTACCTCGACTGCGTGACCTTCTGAACCACTCCCGCCGAGCGACGTAGTCGTAGGGCCAGCGTCACCACCGGTGCGGCTCAGCGGGTCCGGTAGCGCGCGTAGATCAGTCCGCTGTCGAAGGCACGCTCCTCGACCAGCTCGAGATCGAGGCGCACGCCGTCGGGGAAGAACCGCTTGCCGCCACCGACCACGCTCGTGGTGATGAACAGCTGGTACTCGTCCACCAGGCCGGCCGCGATCGCCTGGGCGGCGAGGTTCGGGCCGTCGACGGTGAGGTCGTGATCAGCCTCGGCCTTGAGCCGGCGCACCGCCTCCGGGTCGAAGCTGCGCTCGATCCTGGTCTTCTCGCTGGACACCGTGTCCAGCGTCGTGGAGTACACGACCTTCTCCGCGGCCTGCCAGTCGCGCGCGTACTGCACGATGTGCGGCGGCTGCGTCGGGCTCGGTGTGCGCGGTCTCCCAGAAGACCATCGTCTCGTACATCCGCCGGCCGTAGAGGTACGTGCCGACGGGGCGGAAGAGGTCGCCGATGAAGGTGTGCACCTCCTCGTCCTCGGCCCCCCTGCCGAGGTCGCCCTCCGCCGCCTCGGCGTAGCCGTCCAGCGACGTGATCATCGAGTAGATGAGCTTGGCCATGCGTCTCCTTCGCCTACGAGCGTGTCAGTCTGCCAGTGGTTCTGCAGGCTCTGACGCCCCGAACACGCGGAACTCATCGCTCGTCACCCGCGTGATTTAACCCGCTGGGGGTTGACCCCCATCAGCCCTGCGGAAGACGCTGGGATGGTCTGGGGGGACCGGGGGAAGACATGTTGTGGATCGCAGCGACACTGGTGGTCTGTGCCGTCGCCGCGCTGTCCGGCAAGCGGAACCTGCTGGCCGTCGCCATCGTGCTGAGCCTCGTTGTCATGTCCGCCTGGAGGAACGGCACCATCGTCGTCTAGCCCGACGCGCTCGATCGGCACGCGCTCGTTCCGCGTCGACGACAGCAGGTGTCCGTCAGTGAAGAGTTGGGGGACTTGGAGCCCGGATCGTCCACGAAGGGCACCAAGCCTGCTCGGGCTCGAGGTCTCAGCCGATGCACATGGGCTTCGACACCCACCTCGTCGGGGAGAATCCCCACGGCCGCACCGGGACCGTCACGCTGATCCCCACCGATGGGCACCGGGGCACCGCAGGCGCAGGCGGTCGCCCGGGCCTACCAGACGACGAGGCCGGCAGCGCGAGCCACTGTACGTCACGAGCGCAGAGCCGGTGGGCTTCTCGTATGGAACCAAGGTCGGCATGAGACGGGTGCCGGCGCCGCTTGCAGACACGGCGCCGACACCCTGCGCGGCCTCTCGGGGCCGCGCACACCGGCTACGGATTCCCCCCGGATTCCGTTCCTCGGTTCACTCGGACGTTACGTCGACCACGGTTCCGGGCCCACACCCGATGGCAGGGAGCGGCTACGGAAATTGGGTACCTCGCACACTGGCGCCTCATGGCGTCGTCCGGTATCCGGGTCGCGCCGCGACGGCGCGGGAGCGCCCCACTAGGCTGCCGAACGCGCGAGCCTTCACAATGTCCGCGGCATCCTGCAGCAGCGTGCAGTCGTACTCCCTTAGTCGGTGCTGAAGACTACTTAAGTCGTACTCCCGTGGGACAATGGCGCAGTGACATCTCGGTCGCCGCTCGAGCGGTTCTTGGACAAGGTCGAGAAGACCGAGACGTGCTGGCTGTGGTTGGGCTGGAAGAAGCCGAAGGGGTCCGGGCAGTTCAAGGTTGGCGAGAAGAAGGTGCTCGTTCACCGGTGGTCGTATACGCACTTCGTGGGGCCGATCCCAGAGGGCTTCCAGGATCGTCCACCTGTGTGGGGAGCCTTCGTGTGTGAACCCACAGCACCTGGAAGCGGTGACGCTCCTCGAGAGCAGAGACCGCAGGAAGCGACCCACGCATTGCCCGGCCGGCCACGCCTTCACGCCCGAGAACACCCGGATGCAGCGCGGTAGCAGCGGCTGCTACACCCGCATCTGTCGCATCTGCGAGCGGGCGCGCAGCAGAGCGCGCTACCACCGAAGTCGGGCTGCGGCGGACTCCAGCGCCTGAGGGATCCCGCTCGGTCGTCCGGTCGAGACAGCACCACGTCCCCGATTGACCGGCAGTCAGGAGGCATCTGCTACGAGCTGTTGCCGAGGCGGCCGAACTGTCGAACGAGACCGGGATGCATACGCCTCGTCACTACGCTTGGGTCTCTGCTCGGGATGACTCAGGCTGGACTTCTTGGGACTGACTTGGGCACTCCCTGGTGCGGCAAGCGCCGGGGGCACTGGCGGCAGGTCGGACTCAGGAGCTGTGGCCGGCTCGTGCCCGCCATGCGATTCATGAGCGAATGGGGAAGTCGCTCGAAGGTTGCTGGGTGCGGTTGGTGGGTACGTCTGGGGCGTGGATTCTCCGATTCAGGATCTGGCGCCTGCCCTCGCGATCGACGCCCGCCTCGCAGAGATCGAGCGCAGCGTGAACCTGCTGCTCAACACCACGCCGGTCAATGCAGCGGAGGCATGGGTGGACTTCGAGCGGAGTGACTTCGGGACCGTCCCCACGCTGCGACTCAGACCACTGGACTTCGAGCCGGATCTGGTGCGGCGGGACCTCTACGACCTCGAGATCGAGAGTGTGGCCGACCCTGCGTTGCACACCCTGTTCCGGACGAAGCGCGACGAGATAGCCCGACAGGTCACTGCCTTGGAGGATCGCGACACGTCGCGCTTCCTCTACGCGTCGTTGCAGCTCTATGGGGGGATCGCCCAGCCTCTCGCGTCCGCCGCCGAGCAGCTGCTCGACACGATCCCCGCCCAGTCTCCCAACACACAAACCGTCACCGCGCGGGTGTTCGCGGACGCCGCTCGCGCGGAGATGGATCGGTACCGTGCTGTGTATCCGGACTTTCCCGCGCACATCGAGGTGCGCGACGACGTATCCGATCTGATGGTGTCGTTCGGCCGGCTGCTCATCCCCGAGGCGGCCGCGTTCAGGGCGGACCGTGTCGAGCCGCTGCTCCATCACGAGGTCGGCACCCATGTGGTCACCTATCAGAACGGCGCCAGGCAGCCCCTGTCCCTGCTGCGGGTCGGGCTGCCTGGCTACGACGAGACCCAGGAGGGACTCGCTGTGCTGGCCGAGTACTTGGCCGGCGGCTTGGATCCACGCCGTCTCCGGGTGCTGGCGGCGAGGGTGGTCGCCGTGGACAGGATGCTCACCGGCGCCGGATTCCTGGAGATCTTCGAATCGCTTCGCGCAGAGCATCGGATGCCCCCGAGGACTGCCTGGTCCATCGCGACCCGGGTCGTGGTCGGGGGCGGATCGGTGAAGGACGCGATCTACCTGCGCGGCATCACGCGCATCCTCGAGGCCCTGGCAGAGGGCGGCAGTCTCGACGTGCTCTTCGTCGGCAAGCTCGCGTTGGACCACATTCCGTTGATCCAGGACCTGCTGGACCGCGACGTGCTCACGGAACCCTGGATCCGGCCACGATGGCTCGACGTGCCCGGCGCCCAGGAGCGCCTCGACAGACTGCGCGCGGGCGCGTCGGTCACCGATCTCTTCGAGGGAGATGTGGCGGCATGAGGATCGCCTTCTTCGTCAACGACGTGGCGACCGAAATCGACGAGTACACGACCTCGAGGCTGGCGAGAGCGGCGGCCCAAGGCCAGCATGAGGCCTGGTACGTCGGGGTCGGCGACATCGAGCTCGGAGCGGGCGAGGGACATCTGGTCGCCCGGGCCCGTGCCGCAAGGTTCGAGAAGGGCGACACGCTTCAGACCTTCATGGAACGCATCAAGGACCGCGACGGCGAGCGCGTCGTGCTCGATGACCTCGATGCCGTGTTCCTACGAAACGAATCGATCGACGATCTTCAGGAACGGCCGTGGGCCAGCCCGCTGGGCGTGGTCTTCGGCCAGCTGCTCAAGGCGCGAGGCGTCACGGTCGTCAACGACCCGATGTCGCTGCTCCGCGCAACGAGCAAGCTGTACCTCGAAGAGTTCCCCGAGACGATCCGACCGCGATCGCTGGTCACGCGCGACCCAGAGTCGATCAGGCGGTTCGTAGGCCAGGTTGGCCACTGCGTGGTGAAGCCGCTCTACGGAGCGAAGGGTCGCAACGTGTTCATCGTCGAGGACGAGAACGAAACGAACCTGGCACAGCTGACGGAGGCGGTGCTCCAGGACGGCTACGCGATCGTTCAGGAGTTCATCGATGGGGGTGAGCACGGTGATGCTCGGATCTTCCTGCTCGAAGGACAGATCCTCCAGCGCGACGGAAATCCGGCCGCCTTCCGCCGACTGCCGTCGGGCAACGACCCGCGAGCCAACATCAGCGCTGGCGGACGCCCGGCCCCGCTCGAGATCGGCGATGCGGAATGCCGCATCATCGATGCGATGAGCAGCAAGCTCGTGGCCGACGGCATGTTCTTCGTGGGCATCGACGTGATCGGGGACCAGGTGGTCGAGATCAACGCGGAGAGCCCGGGTGGGATGCAGAGCGTCGAAAGGCTCTACGGGATCGACGTCTGCCCGACCATCATGGAAGCACTGGAACGCCGCCTAGCCTCGAACTCCTGAATCTTTGGCCACCAGAAGGCTGCACTGTCCGTGGGTGGTTGACGGGTTCAGTCGCGGTGCAGTGTCAACTCCCGCAGGCGACGAGGGCCGGGCCCGATACCGGGCCTGGGTCGCACCGAGGGGCTGTCATCGCCACCTGGCCCTTCTTGATGCAGGCGCGTCAGTCACGCATGGAGCGACGCCGCTCGCGGAGCCGGGCCATGGGGAGTGGCGGCTGATCGAGCGGGTTGGCAGCGGCGACCTCGTCCATGGCGTCGAGGATGTTGCGTAGGTTGATCATCAGCCCGCCGTAAACCGGCCAGAGCGACGGGCGGGGATCAAGGATGCCGAGCTCGTCGACGAGGGCGTTGAGGCGCTCGCGGACGTCCCGGATGTCATCAGGGTCGGCGTCGGTGATGGCACGGCCGGCGTCACCGAGCAGGGCCGGCCAACTCTCACGGAAGGCTGGCTGCCACGCATCGCCTCGAGTCGCGACGTACCCGAGAGTGCGGGCCATGCTCCGCACGTCGGCCACCGCCTGGTCCATGTGCCGCAGCAGACCGACCCAGCTGTGCGGGTCACGGAGGGGGCGGGCCGAGCGGCGGGGGTTCATGCGGGCGCTCTCCTGCGCTTGGCGCACCAACGCCCACGCGTGGTCGAGCTCGTCCTCGAGGGCTCGCGAGCGGTCGCTCCAGTCCTCGATGTCGTCGTCGATCGGTCCGGCGAGCAGGCCGGCCGACATGTCGACAAGCAGGCCGCCGATGCGGTCGTCGATGCGGTCTATCGCAGCGATCGCGGTACGGCGGCGTAGCGGTGGCCACACGGCGGCATTGACCAGGAGGCCCACGACGATGCCGATCGCGGTGTCACCGAGGCGTGCCAGAAGCACCGTGTCGTCCTCGGAGAAGCCCGTGGCCAGGACGACCAAGGCAGTGGCGGCCACCGTCGTGGCCTCGTCGCCGAACCACGGCATGGCCCCGATCGCGAGCCCGAGGGCCAACACCACAGCAACCGACATGGTGCTGAGACCGAGCGCGCTGCCGACGCCCCAAGCGACCACGACACCCACCACCGCGGCGGTCACCTGTCGCAGTCCCTCGGAGAAGGTTCGGTAGACCGTCGCGTGCACGACGAGCAGCGCCGCCCAGGGCGCCAGGAACGACTGCGGGAGGGCGAAGACCTCGGTAGCGATGACCCAGGCGAGCACGGCGGCAAGGACGGTCTTGAACAGCTGGGCGATGTCGTTCCACATGACGGGGTCATGGACGCGCGAGCGCACCGTGCCACTCAGAGTTGCCATGTGGTCGACGCTATCGATCGCGGCCACGGGGGACTCGGGCTTCTAGCCGCTCACTTGCTCATCAATGCGCCGAATGCTCACGGCGCGGTAGTCGAGGCCGTCTTGCCTCGCCGGCTCGAAGGTGAACTCCACCGGCGTGCCAACGCCACATGAGGTGTACCTGGCGTGCGTGGCACCCTCGGACCGGCGTCCCGGATCCAACACCGATACGTCGAACCAACAGCCGCCCGGCGTGGCCGTCGACGTGATGATCCCACTCCCGAGTTCGCTGCTCCAGGCGGCTATCTCCCCACGTGCCACGACTAGCCGCCCCGACGGTGTCTCGGCGGAGAGCTTGGTGGGGCGGAGGCGTCAACCGCAGGGCCCGGGCAACAGCGCGCGCACGAGCGCGAAGATGCCGGCCGAGGAGGAGAACCAGTCCCGTCGCATTCGCCCCGAGGATCTGGTCCAGGGATGGCGGCAGCCGCGCCAACAAGCTCAACCCCGAAGAGAACATGACCAACCCGACACCGACAAACACGGAGGACCCCTCCGGGCTCGAACGAACCTCTTCCCCAGCAGTCAAGACGTCGCCCGACACGCCGTCTGCACCCACCGGGGTGGGAGCGATCAGGTGCCATGGCGGGTATTACTCCATCCCTGCGCTCGTAGCCGTGAGACGTCCGGCCTGGCACCCGCCGCCGCTGGACCGGCGCCGCCCGTCAGCCCAGATGCGTTCGGCGCTCCTCGACCCGAGTCGTCCGGCCCCGCAGCATGCTGACCAGGCCAAGCACGATGGCCAACAGTCCACAGAGGATCAAGATCCATCCGAGGGTGTTTGTTGCGATCGCATCGTCCACCTCGGCCGGCAGGTCGACCACGTCGAGCACGAAGACCAGCCCGACCACGAGAAGCACGACGCCAAGTCCCCATCCCATGCTGCGATCTCCCTTCATCGAGGCTGGAGTGCGCCCAGCCGCAGGAGACTCAGTCAAGCCCGACGATCTGCTGGACGCCGCACCCCCAGGGGTGAGTCCGTGGTGGGAGTCCTGCGGGATCTCACCTGCGGGGTTCCGACCGACGCCTCCGGTGGGGCAGGATCGAAGGACATGGCCGCACGGAGGGAGCCTCTGATGGTGCGACGACCGCACATGACCCGACGCTCAGTGATGGTGGCGGTGGCCTGCGCCGCGATCGCCCTGCCGTCTCGCGCAGGGTGGGCCGGCAACGGCGACACCGGAACGAGCCCGCCCGGTGCACGTGGAGTTCCGCGGCGAGTCGACGCTGCCGGCGGGCCTTGCCTTCGAGGGGACGGTCGTGGGCGGCCTGTCGAGCATCGCCTACGACGCCGATCGCGACGTGTACTACGCGATCTCCGACGACCAGGGCTCCTTGGGACCGGTGCGCGTCTACACGCTCACCATCGACGTCGAGGACGGGCACCTCGCACCGGGCGACGTGGCGGTGCTCGACGTCACCGCCCTGGAGCCACCCGCCGGTGAGAGCTACGCACCGGGAACCGTGGATCCGGAAGGGCTGGCTCTGACCGCCGACGACACGCTGGTGGTCACCTCCGAAGGCGTGGCCAGCAGTGGCATCGACCCGTGGATCCGGGAGTACGGCCTGGACGGCAGCTACGTGCGCGACCTCACCGTGCCGGAGCCGTTCCTGGTGGGTCCCGGCACCGGGGTGCGCCAGAACCTCGGCTTCGAGGCCGCTGCCGTGGGGCATGGGCCATTCCTGTTCACCGGCAACGAGGCCGCCCTCGCGCAGGACGGACCCGCGGCAACGCCGACGAACGGCTCGGTCGCCCGGCTCCTGCGCTTCCGTCTCGGGTCAGGACATGTCGACCGCACGTTCGTCTACCCGGTCGACGCTGTCGCCGCCGAGCCCGTGCCACCCACCGCCTTCAGCGTCAACGGCCTGGTGGAGCTGCTACCGCTGAACAACCAGTTCCTGCTCGCGATGGAGCGCTCCTTCTCCGTCGGCGTCGGCAATGCCGTGACACTGCACCTGGTCGGCCTGCCCGGCGCCGACGACGTCACCGGGCTCGACAGCCTGGTCGGTGCCGAGGTCGAGGCTGTGACCAAGACCGAGGTCCTCGACCTGAACACGCTCGGACTGACGCTGGACAACCTGGAAGGCATGACGTTCGGTCCCAGGCTTGCCGACGGACGCAGGTCGCTGCTGATCGTGAGCGACAACAACTTCACGCCCGGCCAGGTGTCGCAGTTCCTGCTCGTCGCAGTGCGGTGACGGACCCGGCGGACGACTGGTTGCGCTGCCAGCGGCAGTCCTAGAGTCACCAGAGTGACCGCGACATCGCCCCCGCTGCCCATCCTGCCGACCTCGCTCGTGGGGAGCTATGCCCAGCCGGACTGGCTGATCGACCGGGGCAAGCTGGCCGGCCGCTTCCCCCCGCGGGTCCGCGCAAAGGAGCTGTGGCGGGTGGCGCCGGAGTACCTCGACCAGGCACAGGACGACGCCACGGTGCTGGCCATCCGCGCCCAGGAGGAGGCGGGCCTCGACATCATCACCGACGGCGAGATGCGGCGGGAGTCGTACAGCAACCACTTCGCCACCGCCCTCCAGGGCGTCGACATCGACAACCCTGGGACGGCCCTGGATCGCAGCGGGCATCCCAACCCGGTGCCACGGATCGCCGGACCCATCGTGCGCCCGCAGCCAGTCGGCGTCCGCGACGTGGAGTTCCTCAAGGCGCACACCGACCACCAGGTCAAGATGACCGTGCCCGGCCCGTTCACGATGTCCCAGCAGGCGCAGAACGACCACTATCCCGACCTCGCGTCGGCGGCCCTGGCCTATGCGGCCGCGGTCAACGCCGAGATCAAGGACCTGCATGCCGCCGGCGTCGACCTGGTCCAGATCGACGAGCCGTACATGCAGGCACGACCCGACGCGGCCCGCGAGTACGGCCTGGCCGCGCTCAACGCCGCGCTCGACGGCGTCACCGGCACCACCGCCGTGCACATCTGCTTCGGGTACGCCGCGATCATCCACGACCGTCCCGAGGGGTACTCGTTCCTCCCCGAGCTGGCCGGCTGCTCGGCCGACCAGATCTCGATCGAGACCGCACAGTCGGGTCTCGATCTCGGCGTGCTGAAGGACCTCAGCGAGAAGACCATCATCCTGGGCGTCATCGACCTGTCCGACCACGCGGTCGAGCCCGCCGAGCTGGTCGCCGACCGGGTGCGCCGAGCCTTCCCGTACACCTCGCCGGACCGGATCACCATCGCCACGGACTGCGGGATGAAGTACCTCCCCCGCGCGAGTGCCGAGGGAAAGATGCGCGCCATGGTCGGCGCTGCGTCGATCCTGCGCGCCGAGCTCTAGGGGAAGCACGCGGCGTCTTGGCGCTCCGCACCGGTCGACGCACGGGGGAGGACGACGGCCGGGGCGGAGCTACCGACAGACGCTGGCAAGCGTTGTCGGATCGCGGCACCATCCCACATGAGCCGGGACTCTGGATACTCCCAATTTCGGTGAATCTTGAGGGGGGAGGCGCGGCCCGGCGGCCCGCACCTGGAGCGCGTCGTGCGGGCCGCATGTGGCACATTGAGCGGCGTCCCGTTCCAGTCGCCCTGGGGAGATGCTGTGCCCGCTGATTTCGCTGACCGTACTGATTTCGAGAATGCCGAGCGCGGATTGGTCGCTCGCCTCGAGCCGGGGGTCATCACAGGCGCAGACGGGCGGGTCGTGTACGACGCGGACGCCTTCACGCGGGCCCTGGTCGGGGACTGCCCGGAGACGGTGAACCCGAGCCTGTGGCGGCAGAGTCAGCTGACGGCGATCCAGGGCCTGTTCGAGGTCACCGAGGGGATCTACCAGATCCGGGGTCTGGACCTCTCGAACATGACGCTGGTGGAGGGCGACGCGGGCGTCGTCGTCATCGACCCCGCCACCTCCACCGAAGCGGCTCAGGCGGGTCTGGCGTTGTACCGCGAGCATCGAGGAGACCGGCCGGTGACCGCGGTGATCTTCACCCATTCGCACATCGACCATTTCGGTGGCGTGCTCGGGGTGGTGGAGGCGGACACGACGGTGCCGCTGATCGCGCCGGAGGGCTTCTTGGAGCATGCGGTCTCGGAGAACGTGTACGCCGGCACCGCGATGCTTCGCCGGGGCATGTACCAGACCGGTAGCGGGCTGCCGGTCTCGGCCACCGGCCGGGTGGGAGTGGGGCTCGGAGCAGGCGCGTCGGAAGGCACCGTCGGACTGCTGCCCCCGACGCTGGACATCACCCACACCGGCCAGGAGGAGACCGTCGACGGCGTGCGCATCGTGTTCCAGGTGACTCCTGGAACCGAGGCGCCGGCGGAGATGAACTTCCACTTCCCCGACCGGCGGGCTCTGTGCATGGCCGAGAACGCCACCCACAACGTGCACAACATCCTGACCCCGCGCGGGGCGCAGGTCCGCGATGCGCGCATGTGGTCGCGATACCTGGCCGAGTCGATCGAGCTGTTCGCCGCCGACTCCGATGTCGTGTTCGCCTCGCACCACTGGCCCACGTGGGGCACCGAGAACATCACCACGTTCCTGCGCCAGCAGCGCGACTTGTACGCCTACCTGCACGACCAGACCCTCCGGCTGCTCAACCAGGGCTACGTGGCCAGCGAGATCGCGGAGATGCTCCGGATGCCACCCGCCTTGGACGCCGAATGGCACACGCACGGCTACTACGGCACGGCCAACCACAACATCAAGGCGATCTACCAGTTCTACCTCGGCTGGTGGGACGGGAACCCCGCCCACTTCTGGCAGCACCCACCCGAGGCCGCCGGCGCTCGGTACGTCGAGACCATCGGCGGCATCGACGCCACCGTCGCCAAGGCCCAGGAGTTCGCCGAGCGAGGAGACCTGCGCTTCGCGGCCGAGCTGGCCAGCCACGCGGTGTTCGCCGAACCCAGCCACCAAGGCGCCGTCGACGTGCTCACCGACGTGTTGACCCGGCTCGGCTACGGCGCCGAAGCGGGGACCTGGCGCAACATCTTCCTGCTCGGTGCCAAGGAACTGCACCACCCGCCCACGCCGATCCCCATCGACGCCGGCGCCGTCATGGCCGCGCTGACGGTCACTCAGCTCTTCGACAGCATCGCGATCCGCATCAACGGCGAACGCGCCTGGGACACCACCGCGTCGATCCGCTGGCAGTTCACCGACTCCGGGGAGAGCTACCGCATGGAGCTGTCCAACGGCGCCCTGGTTCACCACCCCACCACCCGCGACGATCCGGCCGACCTCAGCATCGCCCTCACCCACGCCGAACTCGTCGACATGCTGTCAGGCAAGGCCGCCGAGGGCGCCCAGTTCGAGGGCGACCCGACCCTTCTTGCGACGATCCTCGGTCTCACCGACGAACCGGACACAGCGCTCCGCATCGTCAGCCCCTGACGGGTGGTGCGGACGGGCTGCCCTGTGGGCCGGGGACCGATCTCGCGAGCATCGCTCACAGGACGTGAAATCGGCCACCGTCCTCGCTGAGGAGCACTCCTTCTCCCTTGCCCAAGGGCCCGATGACTTCAGCGGCCAAGCCGAGCACGGCGGCCTCGTTGGTCGGGCTGTGCCCGACGACGAGCGCTCGGCCACCGTCAGGCATTGCTTCGAAGACGCCACGGAGCGCGCTGCCGAGCAGCATCGTCTCCCGTTCCACGAGGTCGGGGTCGATGGCGCGGATGGCCTCGAGGTCGGCACCCTTGCCGGCGGCTTTGGCCGCGGTTCGCCAACGGTCCTCGACCGAGGAGCGGAGCCCCGGTACCACCAGCACCGGTACGTCCTCCTGGCCGGCGACGCGACGAAGGATCTCCACCATCTGGGTGGCTCGGTTCGCACCGGTAGAGCAGAACAGGGTGTACGGCGGTGTCAACCGCTCGCGTCCGATCGTCTCTGCCGCCGCGATGCCCTCGGCGCTCAACTTGTCGCCGTCGTTCTGGGTGTGACGCAAGAGCTCGACGTAGCGCATATCCACGTAGTACCCCGTCGCTCAGGGTTGCATGGCCGGGAACCGATCCGGCACTCGAAGGAGGGTGCCGGTGAGTGTGGAAGCGGTCATCCAGAGGCAGCTGGACCCCGGAGCACTGACCCGGCTCGTGTCGGGTACGGAGGCAGCATGCCGGCGATCCGTGCGCTCAACCGCGGCTTTGGATGGCGGACTGTCCGGGTCCGGAGAGGTCTGACAGGCGCGGTCATCCGTGACCGCCGCACCGCCGCCGGACTCTCAACCGACGAACAGACGGTCTCGACCCGGGCGGGGGAGCGCATCGGAGTCGGCGACCGCGTCACCACACGGCGCAATGACCGCGAGCTCGATGTCGCCAACCGCGAGACGTGGACCGTGACCTGCGTCCACCGCGACCACAGTCTCAGCGTGACCGGCCGTGCCGGGCACCGACGCCTCCCGGCCGAGTACGTCGACAGCAACCTCGAGCTGGGCTACCAGCACCATCCACGGCGCCCAAGGCGGACAGTCACCGCTGCGCACCTGCTGGAGCTCCAGGACGCGCCCGCCCGGCCGATCGGCCTCGGCCGGTAGAAGTCCGCTGCGGGTCCGCCGCCGGGAAACATGAGGTCGTAGAGCTCCTGAGCGGACGTCCAGGGGGCGGCGAGAGACTCGTCCTGCCGTTCACCGATCATGAACCTCATGGAGGACCAGCAGGCACCGCAGTCGGCCGAGGGTGAGGCGAAGGTCATCACGCTCTGCGGCTCGACCAAGTTTGAGGCTGAGTTCGCGGAGGTCAACCAGCAGCTCACGATGGAAGGTTGCGTCGTGATCAGCCTCGGAATGTTCAGCCTCCCCGACCTGCCGGACTACGACTGGACAGCCGACAGCTCGGACCTGAAGGGGCGGCTCGGCGGCGTGCACTTCCAAAAGATTCGCATGGCTGACGAGGTGTACATCGTGGATCCGGGCGGCTACGTAGGTGAGTCAACCCGACGGGAGATTGCCTACGCGGAGGCGCTCGGCAAGCCGGTCCGGTATCTGAGTCGCGAGCGCTCGGCTCGAACGGGAGACGGCCCCCAAGAGTGAGTCGGACCGGACGTAAGGCCGCCCGGTCATCGGGGCAGATGAGTGCGCTATCCGCGGGCTCAGTCGCGGCTATGAGAGGGCTCTAAGGCGATCAACGCTACACCTCGGCTGAGTGCTTCTGCATGAGTGTTCTTGAAGCCGAGAGGGGATCTGTCGAGGTCGGCCGTTGCCAGCTCGTCGTCGATGGGCGTCGAAGTCGCTTTCGAGTCAGAGTCCGGTAGTCCAGCCGTCGGTGCAGGTACTGACGCAAGCAGGCCGTTTGTGTTCTCGTTGCCTGTGGCAGCTCCGCGCTGCCGGACGGTTCCCGCTGCCAGGTCGACCTCGATGGGTGCGGAGCTGTCTCGGTAGAGCAGGACGACGTAGGCCTCGCCGCGGATGCGTATCTTGTCGCCGTCTGCGGTCTAGGCTGTGGACCCTTCTCGCCGGTTCCCTCGAGTGTCAGGACATCGGTCCACGCCCCGCCGATCAGGGTCTGGGCGTGCTCCTTCGACGTCAGCGTGTCGGGTCCGGGTCCGCCGACCATCGTATCTCGTAGGCACTGGCGCCGGTGAGCCGGTCCGCGCCGTGCCCACCCTCGAGAGTCCTGCTGTCTGCGGGCCGCCAGTCATCAGCCGGTCGTCGCCGGTCCGCCGAGCAGCAGGTCGCCGTTACCGGCTCTCCCGTCGACGATGCGATCATTGCCCTCGTCGCCGGACAGGCGGTCACCGCCGGGTGGGAGTTTAAAGCCGGTTTTTTTATAGGTTTCGTTTTGCTCGCTGTGGCCGCCGTAGATGCGGTCTTCCCCGTCACCGCCGCACACTAAGTCCACGCCTTCTCTGTAGCGGTCGACGTCGTTCCCAGCTCTCGCCACGATCACGTCTTCCTGGGGTGTCCCTACGATCACGTGGCGCTCGGAGATGTTGAGGATGTGGCGAATGACGCAGGTGTGCGAGTTCGCGGATGAGGGCAGTAGCGAGCGGATCCAGTGGCAGCCGCGTCCTCAGGTCTCGCCTTCTGACTGCGACCACGTGGCACGTGCCAACACGGCTCGCGTCGTTTCGGGCGAGATGCGGTGGCTGGCGATGTCCTCGGGCCAATTCTCCACCTCGGCCGTCGCCCAGTCGGCCCACCGCGCCACCAGTGCGTAGAAGTCAGTCAGGAATGCGCCCACCAGCAAGGTGATGGCGCGGCGGTCCTCATGACGGCCCTCGTCCTCGGCGAAGCGCTGGCCCGCAGCGATGCTGGCAGTGTTCATCTCGACTGCCCAGGCTCGAGCCCGAGCGATGGTGTGCAGCGCATCGGTCCGGTTGCCGTGCTCGGCGAACATGAGCTTCACCAAGCCCTCGAACTCGAGCGCCGGCCCGTCGCCGGGCTCGGCGAGCCACGCGGCCAGCGCACGCCGGCCCGCACCCGTGATCGAGTAGACGGTCCGCGGGCGCCGCCCGATCGTCTCCTCACGGGCCTTGGCGTAGCCGTGCTCCACGAGCTTCTTGGGTTCTTCGAACAGCTTGCTCTCCGCGCGCGGCCACACCCTGCCGACGCTGAGCCCCATCGCCTTGGCCAGTTCGTAGGTCGAGTATGGGCGGACGGCGATCAGGCCCAGCACGCCGTACGTGGTTGTGGTGAGTGCTCTTGACATGATCCTCCCTTTGGGAGTACACGGTACTCATACTCTCTTTGGGAGTATATGAGCGAGGAGGAATCCGGATGAGCGAGGCCATCACGATCGACGTCGACCCGAGCAACACGCGCCAGCTTCGCGACTGGGACGGCGAGCACGGCCAGTACTGGGCCGAGTACGCCGACTTCTACGACCGCGCGCTGGCCGGCTACCACCCCGCCCTCCTGACCGCCGCGAACGTGCGACCGGGCGACCGGGTCCTGGACGTCGGCTGCGGATCCGGTCAGGTCGCTATCGACCTGGTCCGGGCAGCACCGGGTGCGCGGGCCCTCGCGGTCGATCTTTCAGCCGCGCAGCTCGATATCGCCCGCAGTCGCGGGGCCGGGCTCGGCGTCGAGTTTCTGCAGGCCGACGCACAGGTGCACGACTTCGGGGCAGCGAGCTACGACCGGGTCGTGAGCCGGACCGGGACGATGTTCTTCGGCGATGCCGCGGCAGCCTTCGACAACCTGGCAACGGCCACGCAGCCCGACGGACGACTAGCCATCCTGGTTTGGCGCGACCTGGCCGAGAACGAATGGCTCCGCGAGATCGTCGAAGCGCTGCGCGTCGGCCGTGACCTGCCCATGCCAGCTCCTGGCGCGCCGGGGCCCTTCGCCCAGAGCGACCCGGACATGGTGGAGCCGATGCTCGCCGCCGCAGGCTGGTCCGACGTCGCCTTCGAGTCCGTCGACCGTGCAGTCTGGCTGGGTCCCGATGCCGACCGAGGAACCAGCTGGCAGCTCGGCCAGTCCGCCTGGCTCCTCCTCGGCCTCGACGACGCGCAGCGCGCCGAAGCCGCCGCAAACCTCTACGCGCTGCTCGCCGCCCACCAGACGCCCGATGGCGTTCTGCTGGGCTCGGCCGCTTGGCTGATCACCGCCCGTCGAGCACGCTGAGCAGCTGCCCTCGAGGAACACCGCAGGGCACCGATCGGCGGCTGGATGAGACGTCATACGAAGTGGTCGCCCTCGAGCACATGAACTCTGTCGTGGTCCGCGCCTGGCACGTCGGCAGGTTTCGCGCCCGCGACGGCTACCGTTCCCTCGGGCCCCGGCTGCCGCCGAGCTCCCGCCGACCAGGTGACTTGCGAGCCATCCAACTCCCTCGTCGGACTGAGTCCACAGGCGAGAGCCGCCGAAGCATTGGGCTGCACCGACGAGGGCTACGACCCGGGACGGTCGGCGGGCGCAAGACCATGTGCCGCATCGGGACCCGATCCCGACCCAGTGCGTGAACTGAGGCGATCCACGTCGGATCGCCTCAGGTTTGACGGGGGCCCGTATCCCATCGGGCCAACATGTGGCCGGGTCACTTCGCGCCTTCCGCGTCTCCACCTCGGCGATGCCTCAAACGTACACCCAGGGGTGGTGGGTCGCCCGCTAGCGCGTGAGACCTGGCGTCACACCGTGGTCTTGCGCGCGGTGAGACCCTCGGCGACACCGATCAGGAGCACAGCCGCAATGACGGCGAGGATGAAGCCCACACGTTGAGCTCCCAGATGCTGCCGGTGCCGAGACGCTTGCGATCAGTCCGCCGATGACCGAGCCCTCGATCTGAGGTTTCGCGGAGGCCTGACGCGTTCTGCGCGCGCGGATCGCGACAGATGCGGATGGCCGTGATGGCGGGGCGGTCGCACCCCCGGGCCCGGAGTTCCACATGGTGCGGCCCGCGCCGCGACAACGGACCACTGCGGCAGGGGAGGCCTCCGTCCGCCACTTGTTGCCGTCGGCTCCGACATCCCAGCCTGACGTCTGGCCTACCATCGGCCGTGCTTCTGGCAGCCTTGTTCGTGCATCCGCCGGGCGAGCATGCTGTTCGTGTGAAGCCCATCGAGTTCGAGCTCGAGCGCACGATCCGCGCACCGATCGACCAGGTGTTCGCGCGGCTCGTCGACATCGAGGGGCACAACGACTGGATGGCCGAAACGGGAAGCATGCTCAAGCACACCCGGCAGACGTCTCCCGGTCAGCCGACCGTCGGAACGACATTCGTCGACGAGACGACCCAGGGTCCCATGCCCGGGGAGATCGCCGAGATGGAGGCGCCGCACACGATCGTCTACCACTGGTGGGAGAAGTCGAAGTCGGGCAAGCTCAAGTTCGAGGGCTGGCCGAGCTACCACCTGCAGCCCTCCGGCGACAGCGAGACGCTGGTCCGCCATCGCGGCAAGTTGGTGTCGTACGGCGTGTGGCGCCTGGGCACGCCGATCTGGCGACGTTTCGCCGTCAAGGAGCGCACCATCACGGTGGACGCTCTCCAGGCGTCCTTCGAGCGGACCGCTCCTGAGTGAGCGTCTCCGCCCGGCCACGATCGGCCCCGAGCTCGCCCGTCGGGTCGTAGCGGGATCCAGAGCGGCTGCGACAGCCGTTCTCGGCGTCAGGTCGCCGGGACTCATCGCGTCTCGACCCGTGCCGGGACAGGCCCGCCCGCGGTCATGGTGAACGGAAGTGCCAGGGGGAAGACCGGGTCGAGCGAGGTGACCCGGCGGCGTCGGACGAGGCTCGCGAGGCCGAGCGTGGCTTCCAGCATGGCGAAGTGGTCACCGATGCACGATCGGGCGCCTGCCCCGAACGGCAGGAACTGCCAGCGGTCCCGGCCCCGCGACCGCTCGGCGCTGAATCGGTCCGGGTCGAAGGTCTCCGGGGCGTCCCACAGCGCTGGGTCGCGGTGGAGCGCGTAGATCCCAACGATCAGGTTCGTTCCCCTTTCGATCCGGAACCCGTCCACCACCGTCTCGCGGGTCGCGAGCCGGGCGAGCGCAGGCGCTGGCGGGCACAACCGGAGCGCCTCGTGGATGACCTGCACGGTGAACGGGAGCGCGGGCACGTCGTCGACGGTCAATGACCGGTCGCCGAGCGTGCCGACTTCGTTGGCAACCCGGTCCTGCAGCTCGGGGTGGTGGCCCAACGCCCACAGCGCGTAGGTCAGGGTCGTGGACGTGGTGTCGTGACCGGCGATGAGGAACACCGCGAGGTCGCTGACCACCTCGTCGCGGGTCAACGGCCGGCCGGTATCGGGATCACGCGCCGCAAGGAGCAGCCGCACCAACTCGCAATCGCGGTCCGGGTCTGCCTCGGATCCGGCGATCGCCTCCTCGATCACCGCGTGGATGTCGGCCATGGCTGCACGGAACTTGCGCCGTGCAGGCGTGGGTAGCGACCGGGGGGCGCGAACCGGTCGGAGCCCCCGACTGGTGACGTAGCTCAGCGCCTGCTGGATGCTCGGGCCGAGGTCCGAGGCATGTTCGTCGAGGTCCACGCCGAACAGCGATCGACCCAGCACCCGCAGCGTGAGACCGCGCATGTCTCGGTCCAGGTCGAGCCGGGCACCCTCCACCCAACCCGAGGCTCTTTCATCGGCGGCCGTGGCCATATGACCGGCGAAGGTCGCGACATGCCGCTTGGTGAAGAGCGGCTGCAGGGTCCGTCGCTGTGGCTTCCACGCCTCGTAGGGCAGGTTGAAGACGTTGTCCCCGATCAGCCGCGTCTCGCGGTGAATCTGCGTCAGCTTGTCCATGGTGTCGTTGCTGGAGCCCGCGAGCACGTCGTGCGCGCCCTGCGGCGAGGTGACCAGGACGAACGGCGGAACGACGAGCCGGGGGCCCGAGCGGGACCCGGACGACGGGTCCCGCCAGGTCACGGACGACCGCGGGACCGGTGTGGAACTCCCTCACGACACGTAGTCGCGCCGGGAACGACATCGGTGCGACCGGCGGCATGCCGGGTGGGTGAGATGGCCTCGTCATCGCTTGCTCCCTCCGGACCTCCCTCGCAACCATTGTGAGGATCTGTTCGCATGTCTGCCATCGGCAGTTGCGTGACCACTGGTCTCACGTGTCCTTTGGTCAGCCGCTTGATCGACGAGACGAGCCGAGGGTCGCCCTGCAGGTGGATGCTGTCCTCCATGCAAGTTCAGCTTCGTGAGTACCGGATCCGACACGGACAGATGGACGCCTGGATCGCGGGATGGAGATCCCACATCGTGCCGCTCCGTGAGGAGGCCGGCTTTCGGTTGATCGGCGCCTGGGTGGATGCGCAACACAACCGGTTCGTGTGGCTGGTTGGCTACTCCGGCGCTGACGGCTTCCAGGCTGCCGACGACCGCTATTACGCGTCACAGCGACGAGGAGCGCTCCAGCCGGACCCTGCCGAACTCATCGAAGAAGCCAGGCAAGCCATGGTTGATTCGGTGCTGTGACCCTTCGTCTACCCGATGCCGCTGGACAACGCGTCGTTCCCATCGCTCTGTGGGATCGGGACGCACCGCCGCGCTGGCACCAGCATCGCGGCGCGTGCTCATGGCCAGATCCGGGCGCCCGGGCCACCCACGCGTACCGCGGGTCAGCTGCCGGCATGGGGGATCAACCACCATGCGCTCGGCGTCCAGGCTCCGCCGCAGGTGTTCTGTTCCACCGTCCCACGCAGGTTGGGGGTGTTGAGATTGACCTGCTCCACCCCGCCCAGGACCAGGCGGTCGCCTTCGGTGCACTCGGCGGAGGCGGCTGAGCTGGTCAGGGTGAGGTCGGAGGCCTGCAGCGTCCACTGGCCACGGTCGATCGGCTCACCAGACTCGTCCGCGACGTAGTAGGTACCGTCGGGGGCGATCTCGAGGACGTGCCCTCCGCCTTCGGCCATCCAGTCGCCGTACAGGACGCTCTTGTCCGACAGCGGCCGGTAGCCGCCGCCGGCAGCGGCGAACTCGGCGAAGCCCTGGGAGGTCGGCAGCACCTGTTCCAAGACCCACCACACGTGCGGGCCCGGGGCGTCTTCGACCGGCAGCTCCGGGGGGAGCGGCAGCTCCCGGGGGGCGCAGTTGCCCGTTCCTGGCTGGGTGTGCACGAAGCGCATGGCTCCGGGCCCGGGGAGGGAGGCGCGCATGGCGAACGTCTGGCCTGCACACCCGGCCGGTCCGCCGTCCACGGTGACGGTGATCAGGTCGCCGGCGATCTCATACGTACCGATGGCGCTCGGGTTGGAGTACAGCAGTCCCCCGTCGTCGAACTGAATGGCGCCGTCGGCGGTGAACTTCAGCAGCAGGGTGCCCTCGTCCACCCGCCAGACCCCTTGGATGAGCTCGGGAGTGGGCGCGCTGCCGGTGAGGAAGTCCCCTTCGGGGTCGGCGGAACTCGTGGGCGCCGGGTTCGCAGGTGGTGGTGCCGTCTTGTCGTCGCTACCCAGCGTCTGGAGGGCGGCGAATCCCAAGGCAGGGATCAGCACGGCGGCGGCGGCTGCCGCGACGACGATACGACGGCGGTCCCGGTGCCGCTGGCTGTCGATGCGTTCGTCCATTGCGTCGCGGGCATCCCGCAGGTCTGATTCGGTCACGACGACTCCTTGTGTCACTGCCGCGATGTCCGCCGAGAGCCTCTCCTCGATGCTGCTCATTGGGTCACCTCGATCCGTTGTTGTAGGACCTGCAATCCGCGATGGGTATGGGTCTTGACCGACCCCTCGCTGATCTGGAGCAGCTGGGCAGTCTCCGCGACGGACAGCTCGAGGACGTACCGGCAGGCCAGCACTTCGCGCTGACGTCGGGCCAACGTGCGCATGACCGCCACCAGTGATCCGACCTCGTCGCGACCGATCATCGAGTCCTCGGGGCTTTGCTGGTGCTCGCGCACGAGCATCAGCGGCCGCGCCGCGCGTTGGGTGACCTGACGCCGTACCCAGGAGCGGGAGCGGTTGAGGACCGCCGAACGCAGGTACGCCTCGGCGGCTTCGGGATCACGCAGTGATGGCGAGTGCCGGTGCAGGGCCACGAAGGCGTCCTGGACGGCGTCCTCGGCGGCCTCACGGCTGCCCAGCATGACGACCCCGAGGCGGAGGAGCGCGGTGTAGTGCCGCCGGAAGAGCAGGTCCACAAGCTCGGCGCGTGAAGGCTCCATCGCTCCCTCGCGCCAGCTGCCGGCACGCCGCTCACCCATGGAGAACATCTCCTCCGGTGCGGAGTTCGTCATGCCCGAGAGTCGTTTGACCGACGATTAGGTTGACACAGGCGCGCCCTGGTCTGGACCAGTTGCACCGCACAGCCCACGAGCTCCACCGCACCACCGCGAGCTCGCCTGGAAGGCCGGCGCGCGTTGGCGCTGCCGCCCTGTCCAGGTGCAGCGCATCGTTGAACGCCCAACTGCCCGTACTGTCGTTTGGTCAGACGGCTCCCATGCCCGAGTGAAGTAGGCCCGTTCTAAGTCCACACTGTCCCATTTGCTTGCCGGAATCCAAGGCGCATACGGATAGGACCACGTCGTCCGACGGCTACCAACGGCAGCGCGGACGTCCGCCCTGGTTCGTCCCGACGTCCGAATCTGTTTCCACAGGAGGGCTCATGACCGATCTCATCCACAGGACCGATCACGAGCTGCCGAGCGTGACCGAGGCCCCGCTATCGTCCGGGCGCCTGTTGCCACGCTGCGCTACTGCCGTCATCGGGGAACGGGACCGCACGGCTTCAAGGTGGGCCGCAGCGTCCGCTACTGGCGCTCCGACGTCATCCACTGGCTCGAGGAGCAGCGTGGTGCGGACGGGCTGGCCTGTAGGCCGGGATCGTTTACGCCTGGCTTATCGGTGGCGGTCTGAGTGAAATGCCCTCTGACCTGGGGAAACGTGTTTCGTGCTGTTGGTCCGGGTTGAGCGTTTCTCGGAGTCTTGTGGACTGATTGGGGACTGGACGTTCGTGCCAGTCTTGGTTTCTAGCAGATCTGCAGCGCCGACCCTCGGCGTGCGTTCTGGGGACCGACTCTCCACTGGAACTTCATGACCGTTCGGTTTGCCGGGTCAGCGACTTGGAAGGAAGACCGCGGTGTCCACGGTGGAGAGGCTGAACAACCCAGGGTGGAGGCTGGACGTCCGGCAGGCTTGACCAGCGTCCGGCCGGTGGCGAACCGGGGCGGCAACGTTCGGCTTGGTTCTCGTGGCCGCCTGCCGCGTTGTCCTGCTGCGCCACGATGGGGGTGGGCTGTCAGGTGGCCCAGCGCGCCGCCCAACCCCTGGGTGACTCCTCCCGTGGCGACAGGGAGGCACCGGCACGGGTGCACAGGTTACCCACCTTCTCTCTGACGTCGTGGGATGTCGTAGAGCGGTCAGAAGACCGACCTGACGAAGACAATTGTCAAGGTAAGAGGAGGCACGACATGGACCTGGCTACTACCTATCTCGGGCTGTCGCTGCGCAACCCGCTGGTCGCGTCGGCGTCCCCGCTGTCCCAGTCCGCAGACCGGGTCATCGAGCTGGTCGAGGCCGGTGTGTCTGCGGTGGTGCTGCACTCCCTGTTCGAGGAGCAGATTGAGCACCCGACGCCGGACGCGGACCTGCCGCATTTCTTCGACAACCCGGCCGGACCGGGTGCACCTAGGCGCTACCTCGACCTGATCGAGGAGTGCGTGGAGTCGGTGGATGTCCCAGTGATCGCCAGCATCAACGGCACCTCCCGGCACGGCTGGACGTCGTTCGCCCACCAGCATGCAAGACGCCGGCGCCGCCGCTGTCGAGTGCAACTTCTATAACGTGCCCCAACGCATGCAAGGGCCTGGTCGCGACGTCGAGGCGCGATGCTGGAGGTGGTGCATGCGCTCAAACAGGAACTTGACGTGCCCGTGGCAGTCAAGCTCACGCCCTACTTCTCCTCTTTCGGCGAACTTGCCTTGCGACTTGTCGAGACCGGCGCGGACGGCCTTGTCCTGTTCAACCGGTTCCTCCAACCCCAGATCGACGTGCAGACCCTCACGGTCGCCCCCGTGATCGGACTCTCGCACTCCTCCGACGCCCGGCTTCCGCAGACCTGGATCGCCCTCCTGCGCGAGCAGCTCACTGTCTCCCTCGCCGGCACCAGCGGCGTCGAGACCGCATCCGACCTGGTCGCCTACCTGCTCGCGGGCGCCGACGTCGTGGAGTGCGCGTCGGCCTTCCTACGCAACGGCATCCAGTACGCCACGCTCCTTCTCGACGGCCTCGACGCGTGGGGCAACGAGCACGGGTTCCGATCCGTCGACGAAGTCCGCGGCCGGCTGGCCGTGCCCTGGAACGTCGACCCCCAGGAGTACACCCGCGAGGGGTACGTCGCCGCCCTGCAGACCGCCCGCTTCAGCTACCTGCACCTGTGAGCTTGGCCGGTCCGGACGACCCGAGTACGTCGATTCCGGATCCGGACACCCATCCTGCTGAGCCATGGAATCTACGGCGGGCACGACACCGCCACCGACATGGTTCGGCTCGTCATGCGCGACGGGTTCCGCGCCGACGCAGCGGAAACCGAGATCCTCCAACGCCTTCTCCCGACCAAGGAACGCGTCCGTGGCCCGACGAGCGGATCCTGCTAGGGGCCAACCCTCGATAGCCCCCGGGCACCTTCGCGTTGAGCGAGCTCGACCGCCGCACGGATGAGAGACATAGGTAACCCCCTGCCCTCGAAACCCGTGTCCGACGAACAGATACGGCAGCACCCACACGGCCTCGTTCTCATCGCGATCCCGGTCTCTCAGAAGGCCGGTTCGCCCGCCTTCCGCGGCGACGTACCGAGACCTCGGGCCACAGGCACCCCACCCGACCGGCTCGCCCGACACCGACGCCACGATGCCCATCGGCGGACCGCCACCTGTTGCCATGGCCTCGAAGCGACGCCGGTTGCCGCCGGTCAGCCAGCCTGCGGCGAACTGGCCCGGCTCGAGCAGAAGGCCATGCACCAGCACCGGGGTGTTCCTGCAGGTGTCGAACAACGCCGCAAGATCCACCAGATCGTCTGGTCCGACGGGCCGCGTCTCGAGGACCGGATCACCCACGCGCCGCACTCTACGTGTGCGGGCGGAAACGACAGAGTTGCAAACCGGCGGTACCTGTCTTTCCGGTCAGCTCGGTGCAGACCGCACCGAAAGTTCTCGGTCCCATCGTGGGCTGGCGACTAGGCGTGGTAGGGCCCAATCCAAAGCGGCAGTGACGAGACGTCGCCGAGCACGTCATCGACCCGGCGCCTCGGGGTGGGTGGGATCTGCTCGGCAGCGATCGGTGCCCAGCCGACCTGGATGACGATCTGTGGGGAGGCTGAGTCCCCGAGGAGCTCGTCCTGGAGCAGCCGACGGGTTTGATCCACCTCGATCGCCTGGCTCAGGGGAACCATCGCGAAGCCGGCGGCGGTGCCCTTCAGAAGTATCGCCCCGAGCGCTTCCCCGGCCCGCAGTCGCGACGCCGTGTCGTCCGAGGACGTGCAGATCACAAGTAGGGCGGGTTCGACGGGCTCCGCCTCCTGGGCGCTGTCAGTCAGGGTTCCGGAGGGGAAGCGAGACGGCGCCATCTCGGGGTCGGCCCCCGGGCTCCGTCGAAGCAGGCTCGTGAGGGGGATGCCCTCGTCGCCCTGTCGTCCGGCCCAGCTGAGGATCTCGTCCACGTACTGCTGATTCAGCCGTTGTGCCTGCTCTGCTTCGGCCAGAAGCTGCAACAACTCGGCACGCCTGGTGTGCGAGACCACTCCGAGAGCGGTCACGCCCGCGGCCGGGCCCAAGGCGAGCAGACCGTCCAGGCGTTCACGTGGCACTTGCCAGGACGAGGGGCGACGACGGTCGGTTCGCCGCTTGATGAGCGCATCGAGGGCGGTGAGCGCCTCCGACGTCGGCTGCTCAGGTTGGAAGGAGACGTTGGCCAGCTGGTTGTCGTTGTAGGGGTTCGGCATCCGTCGAACCTGTGCCTTCCAGCCCGCCGCCGCGGCGGCCACCTGCAGGTGCTGCAGAGCAGCGCCGCAGCTGATCACCAGATCCCGCCCGTCCGGGTCGGCGTACTGGAGCTGGCGCGAGCTGTCGGCGAACAGGCTCACGCGCTCGCCGTCAAGACACCAGTGCCAGGGCTGGGTGTTGTGCACCGAGGGTGCCCGTGTTGCCAGCGCGACCAGGTCGCGGACGGGGACACCCGAGGGTGTGTGCGTCGTCATCGGGGCACCTTTCCACGCCTCGGCAGCTCTGTGCCGTCCGCTCAGGCGGGTAAGAGCCGGCGGCCCGTGATGTCGTGCGGGGTGATCCGGACATGGAAGGTGCGCTCACCCTCTGCCCAGGGGATCGGCCGGTTGTCCTCGTCGGGAAGCTCGGCGATGTCGACGTACGCGGCGTCTCCACGGACCAGGACGCTCCACCCCGACTGGTTGTAGTCGTCGAAGTCGTCGACCTCGAACGAGGCGGGTGCGGACCGCAAGTTCCGAGCAAGTGTCGAGTGCGGCGACACACGGAGCAGGACGGTGTCAAGGTCGACGACGTAGTTCACCGGGAGCACGACCGGCCCCAGGTCGTCGCAATAGGCCACCCTGCCGACCTGGTGGCTGGCAAGCAGCTCCAAGCACTCCGCCTTGTCCAGCTCCTTGAGATGGCTAGGGAACCAGCGTTCTTCGGGGCTCATGGCAACTCCTCACCTTGTCCTCTCACTATCGTCCAAGATCGCGGAGTAGGACAGGGCTCGCTGTCATCCACGCTGGCCTATGACCTGTGCCCGCCTCCTGTCGGGGCGGAGTGGCGAGCGACTAGCGGTGACTTCGACCGGAAGGTGTGCTCAACCGTCCAGGCGGACTCTTCAGCTCAGAATGGGTCCACACCTTTCGCGCGCTCCCGGTTCCGAGGAAATCCGAGGCGTCCCGAGCTGCCGAGGCAGAGCCGGGGTCGACCCCATCGCTGATGGTGGGTATCGGTCCAGGCAGGGCTCGTTTCGTCGAGAGTCACCGAGATCGCACGAGACGTCGGAGCGTCTCTTGCTGTGCGAGAAGGTCGGGGTTCGAATCCCCGCAGCTCCACCAAACCCGCTGGTCAGAGGCTATGTCCGGATCCTGGATTCAGGAGCACGGAGTGGACGGGACTCAGGACCAGAACTCAGCACGAAGTTGGCTCATCGCCGGGCTTTCTCTGGGTCGTCCCGTACTCACCCAGCCTCGGCGCACTCGCTCGCCCCGTGGTCACCATGCCACCTCGCGTGGCCCGGGCTCATCATCCAGACCATCTATGACCTGCGCAGCCAGGGCCAGGGTCCTCGCGGCTTCCGGGTCGGTCGTGCGGCTTCGGTTCCGGGTCAGCGAGATCGACTCTTGGCTCGCGCAGATGGAGGCCGACGACGCCGACCGGCGTCCCCAGGCGTACCGGTGACGCGCACAGGGCGACCAAGCACGCCGATCGGAACCCACGGTGCGATTACACCCGACGCGAAGCCGGCCGCGTCGTGGCGAGACCGGGTCCGCGACTTCGACGGCCGCCTCCGCCAGGTTTGGGCGACCCGGCCGACCGCGGCCGCCGCGCGCGCCCGGCTCTTGGAACGCGTCAGGGAGCGCCCGGCTCCTGGAACGCAGTCAGGGAGCGCCCGGCACTCCCCAGCGCCGGTGTGCTCCGGCCGACGAGCTCGTTCGCAAGGCCGCCCGGAGCCAGGTCCGGCTCGTCACCGCAGACCGAGCACTCCTCGGGCGGCTGCCGTACACTCTCGGCCTCCGAAGGACGTTCGCCAGCCTCCCCGAAGCGCTCTCGTTCCAGGGGTGAGCAAACGTCCGCCTACGTCCCGCGCTGGTCGGAGAGAACCGGGTTACAGCACGGGTTCGCCGCTTGCCGCGGCGAGGAGCCCCGGTGAGCCGACAGGAGGTCTACGAGGCTAGGAACTGGCATGATGATGGAGATCAAACTCAGGGGCCGGAACCATGCCCATGCGCGCAGGCACAGGAGGTTTGGTGACATGAGCGCCCTCCCGGATCCAGAGACCGCCGAAGGCGGGGCCGACATGCCGTGGTACGTGTATGACCGGCACGCAAACCTGCTGCACATCGCGAGCACCTTTGCCGAGGCCGAGGCTTGGGCGTTCGAGCACTGGAACGTCGCCAGCGTCGGTGATCGTGAGGAGATCGAAGCCAACGACTACTTCTACCTGCTGCTGGCGAGACGCGACAGAGTCTGGTTTCCGAAGCCGCGACTACCAGGCGCGCATCATCCGACAAGACCGAGTGATCGCGATCGGGCGGGATCCGCAGCGCCGAGCCAGAGCTACCCCGAGTAGGCGCGCTTGCTCCCTGCTGCACGCGCGCAGCAGATCAGGTGACGAGTGTTGCTGATGTCCCTTCTCGGGCCACCAACCCTCGAGGCCTTGGGCGGGACCGTCCGCAAGCAGTCGGGCGCAGACGCCGAATTCGTGCAGGTGCGCGCCGAGCGTGGCCTGGTGATCGAACGCCGCCGTGTCTCCCCGCTGCAGCGGCTCCCAGCACAGCCGCTCGACCAGCTCGCGTGCGCGCATCAGGACGAGGGGCAACGGAGGCCAGCGGGACCGTCTCGACAACATGGCGCAGGTGCCGGTCCGCCTGGAGCGATCCAGGGTTGGTGGCGACCGCAGGCAGCCGCGCCAACAGCAGCGACAACTCTCCCGCGAGATACTGCTCCGTCATCTGCATTGCCTCCCACGTACTGGGAAGGACTCCAGTCTGCTCTCCGGTCAGCACTGCCGCCAGCCACCCAGGGAGGGTTCGGGAGCGCGCGCGGTGCGGATGGTCGCGGGGGTTGCCCCGCAGCGCGGGAGCGCCGGATGCAGAGCGTGCCGGTTCGGCTGTGCGAGGCGTGGTCGTGCAAACAACTCCCGACGGACCGGCGCCGGAGGCTGCGGCATTCTGGGCTACGGAGTGACACGCGTCCGGACTTCAAGACTCAGATCCCTGCACCTCCCGGACCCAGTCGTCCGACTGGATAAGCGGTCGGGCGCCAGGATTGGGTCTGTCGGAGGTCCTCTGGGAGGGCCATGGTGCGGGGTTGGTTGTGTTTGGGGTAGGGCTTGGTGAGCAGTCCTGTATGCGACCCGAGCGTGCGTAACTGACGGTGGGAACCATCGACTTGGGCCGGAACGAGACGAGGCGTCATGAGCCTGGCTAGCAGGAACGACGGAGGGCATGCCTTGCCTTCCTGGTGGCCCTGGTAGCCGCGGTGGTGGCGTGCTCGGGCCCCGATGGGGTGTCGCCCACGGCCGGGGTACGTCCACGCCGACGACGGCGGGGGGTCTCCACGATGCCGAGCGCCCCGACCTCGGTGACCGCTGTTTCGGACCGCGACGACACGCCTCCGCGCTCCACCCCGCGGGGCCGTCGGATCGAACCAGTGCCGTTCGCAGAGGCCCCAGGAGGCGTCGATGGCCGAATCACAGCGCGACCTCACCCCTTTCGCCCCGCTCGGCCAAGCCCGGCTGCGCTCCGGCCCGGTGCGGGCGCAGCGTCCGGTGTATGTCGACCTGATGCCCCCGTGCAACAACGCCTGCCCGGCAGGCGAGAACATCCAGGGTTGGTTGGGGCACGCCCGGGTCGGCAAGGACGAGGAAGCCTGGAGGTTGCTCACGGACGACAACCCGTTCGCCGCGATCCACGGCCGCGTTTGCTACCACCCGTGCGAGACCTCCTGCAACCGGAAGGAGCTCGACGGGGCGGTGTCGATCCACGCCGTGGAGCGTTATCTCGGCGACCTGGCCAACGAGCGGGACTGGCAGTTCCGGGGGCCCGAGGTGCGCAGCGGGCGGCGGGTGCTCGTCGTCGGGGCCGGCCCGTCCGGCCTGTCCGCCGCCTACCACCTCGCCCGGCTCGGGCACGACGTCGTCATCCGCGACAACGGGCCGCAGCCGGGCGGGATGATGCGCTACGGCATCCCCGCCTACCGCCTGCCGCGCGACGTCCTCGACGCCGAGGTCGCCCGGATCGAGGCCATGGGCGTCGTCTTCGAGCAGGAGCACCGGGTCACGAACCTGGAGGCCGAGCGGGATGGCTTCGACGCGGTCTTCGTCGCGGTCGGCGCTCACCTGAGCAAGCGGGTCGACATCCCCAACGGCGACGCCGGCCGGGTCCTCGACGCCGTGAGCTTCCTGCGCGGCGTCGAGTCCGGCGAGCAGCCCGCGCTCTCCGGAAGGGTCGCGGTGTACGGCGGCGGCAACACAGCCATGGACGCCGCCCGGGTCGCCCGCCGGCTCGGTGCCGACGACTCGATCATCGTCTACCGCCGGACCCGGGAGCAGATGCCCGCGCACGAGGAGGAGGCCGCCGATGCCGAGGCGAGGGCATCCGGATCAACTGGCTCCGCACGATCAGCTCGATGGGCGAGGGCGGCCTGACCGTCGAGATCCAGGAGCTCGACGAGGACGGCCGGCCACACGGCACCGGACGGTTCGAGACGCTGGAGGCCGACACCGTCATCCTCGCCCTGGGTCAGGAGAGCGACACCAGCTTCCTGAGCGCCGTGCCCGGAGTCGCTCTCGACGGCGACGTGGTCCAGGTGGACCCGACCACGCTCATGACCGGGGCCCCGGGCGTGTTCGCGGGCGGCGACGCGGTGCCGAGCGAGCGAACGGTCACGGTCGGGGTGGGCCACGGCAAGAAGGCGGCGCGCAGCATCGACGCCTACCTGCGCGGCGACGGCGTTCGGCCCCCACCCGAAGCATCCTCTGGCGCCGTTCGAGTCGCTCAACCTGTGGTACTTCGGCGACCACGACCGGCGGCAGCAGGCTGAGCTGGAGCCGGCGACCCGGGTCGGCGACTTCCACGAGGTCGTGGCCGGCCTCTCGCCTGACGAGGCCCACTTCGAGGCCGGGCGTTGCCTGTCCTGCGGCAACTGCTTCGAGTGCGACGGCTGCTTCGGTGCCTGCCCGGAGGACGCGGTCATCCGGCTCGGCAAGGGCAACAGGTACGCCTTCGACTACGACCTGTGCACCGGGTGCAGCGCGTGCTACCGGCAGTGTCCCGTGCACGCCATCGAGATGGTGCCGGAGAGCCAGTCCTCACCACGGTGCCATCGAGCGGGCGCCGCAGGGCACCGGCAGCCGTGGCACGGCGGTCATCCCCGTCCCGGAGGTCTGAAGCATGCGCGGCACCATCGACGGCAACGAAGCGGCGGTCGACGTCGCCTACCGGCTCAACGAGCTGTGCGCCATCTACCCCATCACCCCGAGCTCGACGATGGCCGAGCTCGCCGACGAGTGGGCGAGCGCCCGGCGTACCAACGTCTGGGGATCCGTCCCGACGGTGATCGAGATGCAGAGCGAGGGCGGCGCCGCGGGGGCGATGCACGGCGCGCTGCAGGGCGGTGCGCTGAGCACGACCTACACGGCGTCGCAGGGCCTGCTGCTCATGATCCCCAACATGTACAAGATCGCCGGGGAGCTCACCTCGACGGTGTTCCACGTGGCCGCCCGGTCGCTCGCCGCCCAGGGCCTGTCCATCTTCGGCGACCACTCCGACGTCATGGCGTGCGCCAGACCGGCTTCGCCCTGCTGTCGTCGGCGTCGGTGCAGGAGGCCCACGACTTCGCGCTCGTCGCCCAGGCGGCCACGCTGCGCAGCCGGGTGCCGTTCGTGCACTTCTTCGACGGGTTCCGCACCTCGCACGAGATCACCACTATGGAGCGGCTCGACGACGACGTCCTCCGCGCCCTCGTGCCCGAGGAGCTCGTGCGCGAGCACCGGTCCCGCGCGCTCACGCCCGAGCACCCCTTCATCCGCGGGACTGCTCAGAACCCCGACGTCTACTTCCAGGCCCGCGAGACCGTGAACCCCTACTACGACCGCCTCGGGGGGATCGTGCAGGAGTCCATGGACGCCCTGGCCGAGCGCACCGGGCGGGCCTACCGGCTGGTCGACTACGCCGGGCACCCCGAAGCCACCCGGGTCGTCGTCATCATGGGCTCAGGCGGGGTCGCTGCCCGGGAGACCGTCCGGCACGTGGGAGCCGCAGGCGAGCGGGTCGGCGTCCTCCAGGTCCGGCTCTACCGCCCGTTTCCGGCAGCCGAGCTCGTCGCCGCCCTGCCGCCGACGGTGGAGGCGGTCGCCGTCCTCGACCGGACGAAGGAACCCGGGTCCCAAGGCGAGCCGCTGTTCCTCGACGTGCTCACCAGCCTCAGCGAAGCGCACGCCCGCGGCGACCTGACGAGGATGCCGCGCGTCATCGGCGGGCGCTACGGCCTCTCCTCGAAGGAGTTCACACCGGGCATGGTGGCCGGCATCTTCGCGGAGCTGGCCACCGAGTCCCCTCGACCGCGGTTCACCATCGGCATCTCCGACGACGTGGGGGGCACCAGCCTGAGCTACGACCCCGACCTCGACGTCGAGGACCCGGCCACCTTGCGGGCGGTCTTCTACGGCATCGGGTCCGACGGGACGGTCGGGGCGAACAAGAACACCGTGAAGATCCTCGCCGAGGACCCGCACGTGCACGCCCAGGCCTACTTCGTCTACGACTCGAAGAAGTCCGGCGGGTTGACGACCTCGCACCTGCGCTTCGGTCCGCACCCCATCGCCGCACCGTGGCTGGTGACGAAGGCCGGGTTCGTCGGCATCCACGACTTCACAACGCTCGACAAGGCGGACGTCCTGTCCACCGCCCAGGACGGGGCGACGTTGCTGCTCAACGTGCCGAGGCCGCCGGACCAGGTGTGGGACGCCCTACCCGGACCCGTGCAGCAGGAGATCGTCGACCGCGGGCTGCGGCTGTTCGCGATCGACGCCGACACCGTCGCTCGCGAGGCCGGGCTCCCCGGGCGGACGAACACCGTCCTGCAGACCGCGTTCTTCGCGATCTCCGGGGTGCTCCCCCAGGAGGATGCGCTGGAGCGGGTCAAGGCGACCATCCACAAGACCTACAGCCAGGCGTGGCCGCGAGGTCGTGCGGCGCAACGAGGTGGCCGTCGACAGCGCGGTGGCGGCGCTGGCGGAGATTCCGGTCCCGGGCTCGGGGGGCACCGGGCACGCCCTGCCGCTCGTCGTGCCAGCCTCCGCGCCGGAGTTCGTCCGGACCGTGACCGCCGAGATGATGGCCGGCCGCGGCGACGCCCTCCCGGTGAGCGCTCTGCCGGTCGACGGCACCTTCCCGAGCGGCACCACGGCCTACGAGAAGCGGCGGATCTCCGACCTGGTCGCCGAGTGGGACCCCGACACCTGCATCCAGTGCGGCAACTGCAGCTTCGTCTGCCCGCACAGCGTCATCCGCTCGAAGTACGTCGACGCGTCCGAGCTCGACGGCGCGCCCGAGGGCTTCTCGACGGTGCCCCTCAACGCGGTGGGCCTGCCGCAGGCGGAGTACCGGCTGCAGGTCTATGTCGAGGACTGCACCGGCTGCGGACTGTGCGTGGAGTCCTGTCCGGTGAGCCCGCCCGATGACCACACCCGCAAGGCGATCAACCTGGCCCCGCTCGACGCTCAGCTGCCCAGCCAGCCGCGCAACGTCGAGTTCTTCGAGGCGCTGCCGGTCAACGATCGCTCGCGGGTCGACTTCGGGACCGTCCGCGGCACCCAGTTCCTCCTGCCGCTGTTCGAGTTCCCGGGCGCGTGCGCCGGCTGCGGAGAGACGCCCTACATCAAGCTGCTCACCCAGCTGTTCGGCGAGCGGGCGACCGTCGCCAACGCCACCGGCTGCTCCTCGATCTACGGCGGCAACCTGCCGACCACGCCGTGGACCAAGAACGCCGCGGGTCGCGGGCCGGCCTGGGCGAACTCCCTGTTCGAGGACAACGCCGAGTTCGGCCTGGGACTGCGCCTGGCCGCCGACCTGCACACCAAGCTGGCCCGCGAGCGGCTCAGCGAGCTGCGCGACGTCGTCGGCACTGAACTCGCGGACGCGATCCTCGGCGCCAGGCAGGTGCGCGAGTCCGAGCTCCACGCGCAGCAGGAGCGGGTGGCCGAGCTGACCCGTCGGCTCGAGGACCTGACTGGTCCCGCTGTCGACGACCTACGCAGCGTGGCCGACCACCTCCTACGGCGCAGCCTGTGGATAGTCGGCGGCGACGGCTGGGCCTACGACATCGGGTCCGGCGGGCTCGACCACGTACTCGCCACCGGGCGCGACGTCAACGTGCTCGTCCTGGACACCGAGGTCTACTCCAACACCGGCGGTCAGTCGTCCAAGTCCACACCGCTCGCCGCCGTGGCCAAGTTCGCCGCGGCCGGCAAGACGGTCGCCAAGAAGGACCTCGCGCTGCAGGCGATGGCCTACGGGAACGTCTACGTCGCGCGGGTGGCCATGGGCGCCGACCCGCACCAGACCCTCACCGCGTTCCGTGAGGCCGAGGCCTACGACGGGCCGAGCCTGATCATCGCCTACAGCCACTGCATCGCCCACGGCTACGACCTGCGCAAGGGGCTTGACCAGCAGTACAAGGCCGTCGCCTCGGGCCACTGGCCCCTGGTGCGCTACGACCCGACCGTGCGGGCGCAGGGTGGCAACCCGTTCCAGCTGGACTCGCCCCGGCCGCGCATTCCGCTCGCGGACTACATCTACAACGAGCTGCGCTACCAGATCCTGCGCAACAGCGACCCGGTCGAGGCCGAGCGGCTGCTGATGCTCGCCCAGGCGGCGGTCGACCAGCGATGGCAGACCTACGAGGAGATGGCCACCCGCGGCGCGCAGCGCTTCCCGACCGACGCACGGCGCCGCGGACACCGAGAGTCGCCGCCGGACCCCGGGCGGAGCGAAAAAAAAGAAGAAAATAAGTATATAAAAATAATAAAAAAAAATAAAAAAAAAGAAGGACGGCGACGTGACCTCCTCGGATACTTTCGGCGCAGGCACGGCAGCCGGGCCACGGGGCAGCACGGCAGGCCCGCCTACGTCCGTCGGCCTCGCCACGACCTACCTCGGCCTGCCGCTGCGCAACCCGCTGGTCGCCAGCCCCTCGCCCGCGACGAGCACCGTGGACCGGCTGCGGGCGCTCGCCGACGCCGGCGTGGGAGCGGTGGTGCTGCCCTCGCTCTACGAGGAACAGGTCAACGCCGAGGAGCTGCACGAGCTCGAGCTGACCGAGCCGTTCGAGAACGCCCACGGGGAAGCGCAGGGCTACTTCCCCCGCCTGCCCGAGACCTCGCTGCCCGGGGCGACCGCGCGCTACCTCGGTCTCGTCGAGCAGGCCGTCCGCGCCGTCGACGTCCCGGTGATCGCCAGCCTCAACGGAAGCACGGCCGGCGGCTGGACCGACTTCGCCCGCCGGATCGAGGCCGCCGGTGCAGCCGCGCTCGAGCTCAACATCTACTTCGTGCCCGGCGACCCCCACACCTCGGGCCGGGCCGTCGAGGACCGTCACGTCGAGATCGTGCGCCAGGTCAAGTCCGTCGTGTCGATCCCGGTTGCGGTCAAGCTCGGCCCGCACTTCAGCTCGATGGGCGAGATGGCGTTGCGCCTGGACGCGGCAGGCGCCGACGGCCTCGTGCTGTTCAACCGCTTCCTGCACCCCGATGTCGACCCGGAGACCCTGGTTGTCGCCCCCGGCGTCGGATTGTCCACACCGGAGGAGGCGCGGCTGGCGCGGTCGTGGATCGCGATCCTCCACGGGCACGTGCGCGCCTCGCTGGCCGCGACGACCGGCGTCGAGGACGCCCGTGACGTCGCCGCCTACCTGCTCGCTGGGGCAGACGTCGTCATGACCGCCTCCGCTCTGCTACGGCACGGGATCGGCCACGCGGAGGTGCTGCTCGACGGGCTCGCCGAATGGCTGCGGCGCAAGGGTTTCGGCTCTGTAGCCGACGCGCGGGCCCGGCTCGCGGTACCTGCCGGGGTCGACGCTGACGCCTACCAGCGCGCTGGCTACGTCGCCGCTCTGGACACCGCGCGCCGGATCTACGGAGCGCTGGACGCGACGTAGATCTCGCGTGCGCCGTCGTCTGGTTCGTCGCACCCTGACCACCCTGTGGCGGACGGAGCCATCCAGCAGCCTGGACGACCCGACCGGGGACGTTGGTCGGATCACCGCTGGGCCGTCCGCCTTCGCGACTTCGACCTGCTGGGAACTGATCCAGCGGGGTGCTTCATCATCCACGGCGCGATCCGCCCATCACTTGCTACGCCTTCGGCCATCTCTGGCGGCCGATCGCCCGGCAGGTTCGGCATCTGCAAGCCGGAGGGCACCGGAAGGTGCACGGCAACCTCGGCGCCGCGCTACTCACGCGTCCTCTTGCGGATCCGCTACGGCGAGAGCGTCAAGACCGTCCAGGTTCGCCTCGGCACGCGTCCGCGGCCGAGACCCTGGACACGTACAGCCACCTCTGGCCGGACTCCGACGACCGCACGCGCGCGGCCATCGACTCGGTCCTCGGCGAGCAGCCGCCGGGGGACCGCGACCCATCTTCGTGGGGACTATCTGGGGACTGACGGACCCTTCGAGATCACGTTTCCGCAGGTCAGAGGGGTGGTGCGGACGGGCTGGCCTGTAGGCCGGGTTCTGTCCCGGCGACCCTCTCGGGGCGCCGGGGGCGACCATCCATCTACGACGACCGTTGCCGGCCGCCTCCAGCGATCTACCCGCGCACTCGGGCGGGCCGCCCTCGAACGTGCGCGCACCGGGTGCCCTTGCGGGCCTCCGGCTTCTTGACCTTGCTCCAGGTGGGGTTTGCCGAGCCGCTCCGGTCGCCCGGAGCGCTGGTGGTCTCTTGCACCACCGTTTCACCCTTGCCCCACCGACCCTGCAAGCAGGGACCGGTGTGGCGGTCTGTTCTCTGTGGCACTGTCCCGCGGGTCACCCCGGGTGGCTGTTAGCCACCACCCTGCCCTGTGGAGCCCGGACCTTCCTCGGGAACCCCGATCGCTCGGTGTCCACGCGGTCGCCCGGCCAGCCCATCCGCGAGGGAAGCGTAGCGTGACGGAGAGGACGAAGGGGGATCCGTGGCCACCTGGACCGACGTGGAGGACCTGGTCGCAGACCTGCCCGGGGCGACTCCGGGTGTCGCTCACGAGGGGAGTCCGGCGTGGTACGCCGGGCGGCACCCGTTCGCCCGGCTGCGCCAGGACGACCACGGCCGAGACCTCGTGCAGGTGTGGAGCGGCGAGATGGACCTCGAGCCCGCGCTGGAGCCGCGGCGTACGACGTTCCCCGTGATCCACACCTTCCGGTACCGCGTCAGCCTCTGGGCCCGCCTCGACCTGCTCGACCGGCGCGAGCTCGCCGAGCTGCTGCTCGACAGCCACGCCATCCGCGGCGGCCGGCGCCGTGCCCAGCAGGTGGACCGGGAGGCGGTCCTCAGGCGAGCCGGGTGACGTCGACCTGCACGGTCATCGCCGAGGTCCCGGCGCCGGAGTAGATGCCGGACAGCGGCTTGACGTCGCCGTAGTCGCGGCCGGTCGCGACGACCACCCAGCGGTCACCCGGCTCCCGGTCGTTGGTCGGGTCGAAGGGGTGCCAGCCGTCGTCCCACCACTCCACCCAGGCGTGCGACTCGCCCGCGAAGGTCTCGCCGACGGGTGCCTCGCTCTTCGGGTGCAGGTAGCCGGACACGTAGCGCGCCGGGATGCCGAGCGTCCGGAGCCCGCCGATCGCCAGGTGCGCCATGTCCTGGCACACCCCGGCCCGCTGGCGCCAGGCCTCGGCGGCGACCGTCTCGACGGCCGTCGACCCGGTCTGGTACTCCACGTCCCGGTGGATCAAGCGCGCACACCGCGCGGGCCGCCTGTCCCGGCAGCGGCGCGTCGGCGCCGATCGCGCGGACCAGGTCCGCGAGGTCCTCGGGCGGGACGACGCTGGGTGGCAGCGCGAGGTACTCCGTCCACCGGTCGGCCACCTCCGGCGCGGCCAGGTCGGCCCAGCCGAGGAGCGGGTCGGCGGCGGGGGAGCGGAGCACGTGGACGGTCGACGACGCGGAGACCGTCATCGACTCGTGCGGGTCGAGCACCTCGAAGGCGGTGACCTCGTTGCCGAAGTAGTCGCGGTACTCGTAGGTCCACGGCGACGGGGACACCTGGATCCTGCGGTGCACGACGATCTGCCCGGGCATCGTCTGCGGGGTGAGCCGCGCCTGGTTGCGCGAGGCGACCGCCTTGCCGTCGTACTCGAACTGGGTGGTGTGCACGATCCGCAGCTGCATGCTCATGCGGGGTCCCCGATGCGGTGTGAGCGAAGCGAGCAGCGTAGTGGGGTGTCATGCCAGCACGCCCTGCCAGTTGGTGGCCTCGCTGGTGGCGAAGAAGCGCCGGGTGACCGCCTCGGTCGCCTGGGCGCAGGTGCGTTGCAGGCGCTCCATCTCGGTGGGGAGGTCCGCGACCACGTCGCTGAGCGAGCGGTACTCCAGCTCGGCCCGGGTGCGCCCGAGCAGGCGTTGGGCCTCGTTGTGGAAGCCGGCGCGCTGGCCGGTGGCCTCGAGGTTGTCCAGGCACTGCTCCGCGCGGTTGAGGGCGAAGACCACCGAGCGGGGGAACAGCCGGTCCAGCAGCAGGAACTCCGCCGCACCCCGGTCGGTCTCCAGGCCCTTGTAGGTGCGCAGGAACGCCTCGTAGCCGCCGCAGGCCCGGAGCGTGCTGGTCCACGGCGCCCCGTGCCCGTGGGCGAGGGCCGCGGTCGCGACCAGCCGCGAGGTCATGTCGGCGCGCTCGATGCAGCGGCCGAGCACCAGGAACTGCCAGCCGTCGTCGCGGGTCATCGTCGCGTCGGCGGCGCCGTTGATGAGCGCGGCGCGGTCCCGGACCCAGCGGAAGGAGTTCGCCGGGCGCAGCGCCCGGAACTGTCCCGTGGGGATGGCGCGGTACGTCGTGTTGATGGCCTCCCACATCGGCACCGACAGCGTCTCGCGGGCCCGCCGGGCGCTCTCCCGGGCGGCACCCAGCGCAGCGGCGACCGAGGCCGGCGAGGCCGGGTCGTAGGCGAGGTCCTCGAGCACCAGGGCCAGGTCGACGCGGGCCTCGGCCGCGGGGTCGACCCCCATGATGGACAGCAGCCGCCGGCAGGTCAGCTCCTCGTCGAGGCCGCTCTCCTCGATGAGGAGCTGGGTCTGGACGTCGAGGATCCGGGCGGTGTCCTCGGCGCGCTCGACGTACCTGCCGATCCAGAACAGCGACTGGGCGATCCGGCTCAGCACGTCGCCACCTCGCGGCGCCTGCTGCTGCTGGTCCTGCTGGCGGGTCAGGTCGTCGAGGGCCGGGCCGGTGCTCTGCGGGGCGACGGCCGGTGGCCCCGACGACTCGTGGTCGTCGCGGCGGGCCACCGGGCCCGGCCCGGCGAGCACCCAGGTGTCCTTGGAGCCGCCGCCGCGCGACGAGTTCACGATCAGCTCGCCCTCGGCGAGCGCGACCCGGGTCAGGCCGCCCGGCAGCACCCACACCCGGTGCCCGTCGTTGACCGCGAACGGCCTCAGGTCGACGTGGCGGGCGCCGAGCCGGCCGTCGACGAAGGTCGGCACCGTCGAGAGCTGGACGACCGGTTGGGCGATCCAGGCGCGGGGGTCCGCCTGCACCCTGGACCCGCAGCTCGTCGAGCTCGGCGCGGCTGGCGTGCGGGCCGATGACGATGCCCTTGCCGCCGGAGCCGTCGACCGGCTTCAGCACCAGCTCGTCGAGACGGTCGAGCACCTCGGCGCGGGCCTCCGGGTCGCCGAGCCGCCAGGTGTCGACGTTGCGGAGGACCGGTTCCTCGGCGAGGTAGTAGCGGATCAGGTCGGGCAGGTAGGTGTAGACCAGCTTGTCGTCGGCGATGCCGTTGCCGACCGCGTTGGCGATGGTGACCTGCCCGGCCCGGGCCGCGTCGATCAGGCCGGGGCAGCCGAGCAGCGAGTCGCCCCGGAAGTGCATCGGGTCGAGGAACTCGTCGTCGACCCGGCGGTAGATGACGTGCACCTGCTCGAGCCCGTTGGTGGTCCGCATCATGACCCGGCCGCGTCGGCACTCCAGGTCGCGTCCCTCGACCAGCTCCACCCCCATCGTCCGGGCCAGCAGCGCGTGCTCGAAGTAGGCGCCGTTGAAGACACCCGGCGTCAGCACGACCACCGTCGGGTCCGCGACCCCGGCCGGCGCCGCCGCGCGCAGGGCCGCCAGCAGGCGCTGGGGGTAGCCCGCGACCGGGCGGATCCGGTGCTCGGCGAACGGCTCGGGCAGCGCCGAGGAGATCGCCCGCCGGTTGGTCATCACGTAGGAGACCCCCGACGGCACCCGGACGTTGTCCTCCAGGACCCGGAACTCGCCCTCGTCGTCGCGGATCAGGTCGATCCCCGAGACGTGCACGCGGACCCCGTTGGCGGGACGGATCCCGGCCGCGGCGCGGTGGAAGTGGGACGACGTGGCGACCACGCCCCGGGGCACCACCCCGTCCGCGAACACCTGCCCCGCGTCGTACACGTCGGACAGGAAGGCCTCCAGCGTGCGGACCCGCTGCTGGACGCCGCGCTCGATGGTGGTCCAGGTGTCCATCTCGATGACCCGCGGCAGGATGTCGAGCGGGAACGCGCGCTCCTCGCCGCCGATGTCGAAGGTGACGCCCTGGTCGAGGTACGACGACTGGAGCGCCTCGACGCGGCCCGCGAGCTCGGGGACGGTCATCTCGTGGAGGGACGACCGCAGCCGGCGGTACGGCGCCCGCAGCTCGTCCTCGTCGTCGAACATCTCGTCGTACGCGGAGCCGGGCGAGCCGGTGTACCCCTCGAACATCGAGTCCATGGCCCGAAACCCTAGTGCCGCGATGTTTCCTCCGGGTTCGCGAGCGCCTCGGCGCAGGAGATCGGCCGCGGGCGGTGCTTGGGGCCGGCCCGCGCCCGTGTAGTTTCGCGAGCATGACGGAAGCAGACGGCTCGGCCTCGCAGTACTGGTTCTGCCTGACCCACCACACCGTCGAGGGCGAGGACGGCTGCAAGAGCGCAGACCGGCTCGGTCCCTACGCCACGGCCGAGGAGGCCGGGCGGGCGCTCGAGAAGGTCCAGGAGCGCAACGAGGAGTGGGACAACGACCCGGCCTGGAACGACGACGCCGAGGACTAGGCCGACCCTCGGCTGGACCGCCTGAAGTCGCTTCCGTGGTCGCGCGGCCCGGCGCACGATGGAGTCCGGCCACGAGACGGAGGACGACCGATGGCAACCGAGAAGATCACGCGCGAGGACATCGAGGCCCTGGTGCGCGACGTGGGCGAGGCCGCCGAGGCCTACATCCGGGGCGACCTGGAGACCTACCTGCGCCTCATCCACCACGCCGACGACTACACCCTGATGTCGCCCTTCGGTGGCGACGTGGTGCACGGGTTCGACCCGACACCGGAGCAGCTCGCCGCGACGTCGGAGTACTTCCGCTCGGGCGAGGCCGAGACGGAGGTGGTGGCGACCTACGCGTCGGGCGACCTGGTGGTCCTGGCGGTGATCGAGCGGCAGCACGGCGAGGTCGGGGGACTCCCGGACCAGGACTGGTCCCTGCGGGTCACGATGGTGTTCCGCCGCACCGGTGACCAGTGGCAGCAGGTGCACCGCCACGCGGACGCGTTGGTGCACCCCATCGACCTGGACCAGCTGTCGGCGCTGGCCGGAGGCTGAGGCGGCTCAGCCGCGCGGGCGGACCCGGAGCACGGCGTCGGTGCCGCCGCCGTTGGACGTGGTGACCAGCAGGTCGCCGTTGGCCAGGCTGGTCACCGAGCGCAGCCGGCCGTAGGCGCGCAGCGGCTTCGGCGCCCGGGCCCACGTCAGGTGGCCGGCCTGGTCGAACTTGAGGAAGACCAGCCTGCTCCCGGCCAGCGCGCCCGTGGCCAGCGTGCCGGCGTACGTGCCCCACGCGCGACCCCGGACGAACGACCCGCCCGACGTGGCGATGGTCGGGTTGCCGGAGCTCCACCGCGCGTTGATCTGCTTGCCCGGCAGGGACTGGTCGGTCATCGGCACGGCCTCGTTGTAGCCGGGGACCGGGTTCCAGCCGTAGTCCCCGCCGTCCGCGAGGAGGTTGACCTCGTCGTCGCGGTAGGAGCCGTGCTCGATCGACCACAGGGTGCCGTCGCGGCGCTGGGCGAGGCCCTGGACGTTGCGGTGCCCGTAGGTGACGACGTACCGCTGCCGCGCGTTGGCGGCGCCGATGAACGGGTTGTCGGGCCACGGGGCACCGGTCATCCGGTCCAGGCGCAGCGTCTTGCCGCCCAGCGAGGTCAGGTCCCGGGGGTTGGTGCCGATCGCGGCGTCGCCGGTGCCGACGTTGAGCGCGCCGGTCTCGCGGTCGATGAGGAGCCGGCAGCCGCCGTGGCGTCCGCTGCTCACCGGCAGCCCGGAGAGCAGCACCTGGGGCTTGGTCACCCGGGTCTGCTTGCCGTTGATCCGCCAGGCGACGACGCGCACGTCGGTGCCGGAGGACGTGAAGCCGCCCTGGCAGGTGTAGATCCGTCGGTTGTCGGCGTAGTCCGGGTCGACGGCGATCGACATCAGCCCGGTCTCACCCGAGACCCACACGGTGTTGCTCGGGTAGCGCAGCGAGCGGCGGCCGCCGCCGGTGACCAGGGACAGCCGGGCGCGGTCCCGCTCGGTGACCAGGAGGGCGCCCCCGGGCAGCTGCTGGACGTCCCACGGGATGTCGAGGCCGGTGACGACCCTGGTCACCTCGAGCCGCGGGGTCGACCTTCGCCGTTGCGGAGGGCGCTTCCTCGGGCTCCGGGGCCGACGAGGTGCTCGTGACGGGGGTGGCGGCCACGGGCTCCTGGGCGGTGCCGGGATCGGCGGGAGCGGTGCAGGCCAGGCCCGAGACGACGAGGGGGATCGATGCGAGGAGGAGGCGCATGCAGCGACAGTACGCCGCGCGGGTGGATCAGAAGGTGTGCTCGGGACCGGGGAAGGTGCCCGCCTTCACGTCGTCGGAGTAGGCCCTGGCGGCGTCGAGGAGCACCGTGTGGACGTCGGCGTACTGCTTCACGAAGCGGGCCATCCGGCCCGTGCGCAGCCCGAAGGCGTCCTGCCAGACCAGCACCTGGCCGTCGCAGCCGTTGCCCGCGCCGATGCCGATCGTGGGGATGGTGAGCTCCTTGGTGACCTGGGTGGCGACGTCGCCGGGGACCATCTCCATGACCACCGCGAAGGCGCCCGCCTCCTGCACCGCGTGCGCGTCCCGCAGCACCCGGTCGGCGGCGTCGCCGCGGCCCTGCACCCGGTAGCCGCCGAGCGTGTGCTCGCTCTGCGGGGTGAACCCGATGTGCGCCATCACCGGGATGCCGCCGGCGACGCACTTCGCGATCACCGGCGCCATCTCCGCGCCGCCCTCGAGCTTGACGCAGTGGGCGCCGGCCTCCTTCATGAAGCGCACGGCCGTGAGGTAGCCCTGCTCGGGCGACGCCTGGTAGGAGCCGAACGGCAGGTCGCCGACGACCATGGCCCGTCGGACGCTGCGGCTCACCGCCCGGGTGAGCGGCAGCAGCTCGTCGACGGTGACCGGCAGCGAGGTCTCGTTGCCGTAGACGTTGTTGGAGGCCGAGTCGCCGACCAGCAGCACCTCGATGCCGGCCTCGTCGAAGGTCGCCGCGGTGTACATGTCGTAGGCGGTGAGCATCGAGAACCGCTCGCCGCGCTCCTTCATCTCACGCAGGTGGTGCGTCCGGATCCGCCCCGTGGGGGCGGACGTGGAGGGCGCCGGGCCGGCGCCGGTGCCGTACGGCGCGGGCTGCTCGCTCATCGGGCCAGGCTAGTCCTCGAGGGCGGGTTCGGACCCTGTGACGGCGCTCACGCGGCCTCAGTCCGGGCGCCGCCACTCGGCGCGCTCGAGCTCGCCGCGGAGGCCGCCCCAGGCGACCTCGTCGCTGGCGGTGCCGGTGTGCGGAGCGGCGAACCAGCGCGCGTACGCCGCGATCTCGTCGAGCCGCCACTCCAGGTCGAACATCTCGACCATCGCCCAGTCCGGCGCGCAGAGGTCGCCGTGGCCGTCCTGCACGAGCACGCGCAGGTCCCGCTCGGCCGGCGCCCGGCGCAGCGTCTCCCAGTCGACCAGCAGCCGGCCGGTCGGCGTGACGAGCTGGTTGGCGGTGTGTGGCTCCCCGTGGGTCGGCACCCAGGGCCGGGTGCGCGCCACGGACGCCAGCCGGTGGTAGGCCGTCACCCACCGGCCGATGTCGCCGATCCGCTCGGCCAGGACGCCGCGGGCGCGCTCGCCGTACGGCCCGGTGTCCCACGGGCGGCCGAGCGCCAGGGCCAGCTCCGCGGCGTACCGGTTGCCGACCAGCGGCTGCCACGCCGGCGTGCCGGCAGGGGCGGCGACGGCGTGCAGCCGGCTCAGCATCGCGGCGGTGCCCTCGGCCTCGGCGCGGTCCCGCAGCGCGCCGGGTCCGGACACGCCCTCCGTCCACGGCGTGACGCTCAGCGCGTCGGCGCCGAGGGCGGCCGTGCGCCGACCCTCGTGCGTGGGCAGGGGGGCGACCACGAAGTCGAGGAGGTCGGCGAGGGCCGCGGTCGCGGCGTACGTCGCCTCCAGGCTCGCCGCGGAGTGCCGCGGCTCGAGCGCGTCCAGGGTGACGAAGAGCCGGCGCGCTCCGTCCGCGGCGACGGCCCAGTGGTGGGCGCCGAAGCCGACCGGGAGGTGCTGCGCCCGGGTCGCGTCCGGGGCCCAGTGCTCGCGGACCGTCGCCAGGACGTCGTCGTCGCTGACGTGGGGCGGTGGCTCGCGCATGGGGAGGGGTCTACCACGGGCGCGTGCGGACGGGGCGAGTTCGGTGGTCGAGCAGCGAGCGGAGCGAGCGTGTCGAGACCTCCACGGTCGGCGGGTGCGGGTCTCGACACGGTTGCTGCGCAACCTGCTCGACCAACGAGGGCGCGGTGCTGCGCAACCTGCTCGACCAACGAGGGACGGTGCGGCGCCAACTGCTTTGTGACCGGTGGCCGACCGACGGAACCAGCGCCGCTCTCGGTGGTCGAGCAGCGAGCGGAGCGAGCGTGTCGAGACCTCCACGGTCGGCGGGTGCGGGTCTCGACACGGTTGCTGCGCAACCTGCTCGACCAACGAGGGCGCGGTGCTGCGCAACCTGCTCGACGAACGAGGGCCAGGTGCTGCGCAACCTGCTCGACCAACGAGGGACGGACGGGCGCTCTTTCGGTGGCCGACCGAGGAACCAAGCGCCGCTCTCGGTGGTCGAGCAGCGAGCGGAGCGAGCGTGTCGAGACTCTCCCACGGTCGGCGGTGCTGCGCAACCTGCTCGACCAACGAGGGCGCGGTGCTGCGCAACCTGCTCGACCAACGAGGGCGCGGTGCTGCGCAACCTGCTCGACCAACGGCCGCGATCGCTAGGGTCGGATCCATGCGGGGTGAGCTGCGGGACTGGGACCGGCGGGCCGACGAGCTGGCGGCCGCGGCGATCGAGGCGGGCCGGCCGACGGAGTGGTTCGACCGGTTGTACGCCGAGGGCCGGGCCGGTGAGGTGTCGATGCCGTGGGACCGCACCGACCCGCACCCGTTGCTGCGCGAGTGGGTCGAGAGCACCGGGCTCGACGGCGTCGGTCGGCGGGCGGTCGTGGTCGGCTGCGGGCTGGGCGCGGACGCGGCGTACCTGACCACGCGCGGCTTCGACGTGCTCGGCTTCGACCTGTCCGCGACCGCGGTCGAGGTCGCGCGCGAACGCCACGGCAGCACCGGTGCGGAGTTCCGGGCCGCGGACCTGCTGGCGCTCCCGGCGGAGTGGACCGGCGCCTTCGACCTGGTCGTCGAGATCTTCACCATCCAGGCGCTGCCCGACCCGCCGCGCGGCGACGCGGTCCACGCGATCGCCGGGCTGGTCGCCCCGGCGGGGACGTTGCTGGCCGTGGCGTTCCGCCAGGACGGCGACGAGCCCGCCACCGAGGGTCCGCCGTTCGCGCTCACCCGCGACCAGGTGACCGGCCTGGCCGTCCGCGGCCTCGACCTCGTGGAGATCGAGGCCCTGCCGGGCGAACGGTGGCGCGCGGAGTTCCGCCGGGGTGGGGACGTCCCGCGTCACTAGACTGACGGCGTGGACTTCTACTCGGCGTACGCCCAGGGTTTCGCGCGTGTCGCGGCGTGCACGATCCCCGTCGCGATCGCCGACCCGGCCGCCAACGCCCGCACCGTCCTCGAGCAGGCGCGCGCCTGCCACGAGGAGGGGGTCGCGATCGCGCTGTTCCCCGAGCTGGCGCTGAGCGGCTACGCGATCGACGACCTGCTGCTGCAGGACACGCTGCTCGCCGGCGTCGAGCAGGCCGTCGCCGACCTCGTCGAGGGCTCGGCCGACCTGCTGCCGGTCCTGGTCGTCGGTGCCCCGCTCGTGCACGGCACCCGCGTCGTCAACGCGGCCGTGGTCATCCACCGCGGGGCGTTGCTCGGCGTGTCGGTGAAGTCCTACCTGCCGACCTACCGCGAGTTCTACGAGCGTCGGTGGTTCGCCCCCGGCGACGACCGTCGCGACGCGACGATCCGGGTGGCGGGTCGGGACGTGCCTCTCGGCCCCGACCTGATCTTCGACGCGACCGACGTGCCCGGGCTGCGGCTGCACGTCGAGATCTGCGAGGACATGTGGGTCCCGATCCCGCCCAGCGCCGAGGCCGCGCTCGCGGGCGCCACCGTGCTCACCAACCTGTCCGGCAGCCCGATCACGGTCGCCCGCGCCGAGGACCGACGCCTCCTCGTCCGCAGCGCGAGCGCCCGGTGCAGCGCGGCGTACCTCTACGCCGCCGCGGGCCAGGGGGAGTCGACCACCGACCTCTCCTGGGACGGCCAGACGCTGGTGTACGAGTGCGGCGACCTCCTCGCGGAGAGCGAGCGGTTCCCGGAGACCGCGCAGCGCACCGTCGCCGACGTCGACCTGGACCGGATCCGGCAGGAGCGGATCCGGCAGGGCACCTTCGACGACAACCGCCGGACCTACGACATCTCGACCGGCTCGATCACCGAGGGAAGGCGGTTCCGGACCATCCCGTTCGCGCTGCAACCGCCGAGCGGCGACATCGGGCTGCGGCGCAAGGTCGACCGGTTCCCGTTCGTGCCCGACGACGCGGAGCGTCTCGCGCTGGACTGCTACGAGGCCTACAACATCCAGGTGTCCGGCCTCGAGCAACGGCTGCACGCGATCGGCCAGCCCAAGATCATGATCGGGGTGAGCGGTGGGCTCGACTCCACCCACGCGCTCATCGTCGCCGCCAAGGCGATGGACCGCCTCGGTCGCCCTCGCAGCGACATCCACGCCTTCACGATGCCGGGCTTCGCGACCGGCGAGACCACGAAGTCCTTCGCGACCCGGCTGTCGAAGTCGCTGGGCGTGACCTTCGAGGAGCTCGACATCACGGCCGCGGCGCGGCAGATGCTCGCCGACCTCGACCATCCCTTCGCGGAGGGAGAGGAGGTCTACGACATCACCTTCGAGAACGTCCAGGCCGGGCTGCGCACCGACTACCTGTTCCGGCTCGCGAACCACCGCGGCGGCATCGTCCTCGGGACCGGCGACCTCTCCGAGCTCGCGCTGGGCTGGTGCACGTACGGCGTCGGTGACCAGATGTCGCACTACAACGTGAACGGCGGCGTGCCGAAGACCCTCATCCAGCACCTCATCCGCTGGGTCATCGAGTCCGGCCAGTTCGAGGCCGACACCGACGACGTGCTGCGCGAGATCCTGGACCAGGAGATCACCCCCGAGCTGGTCCCGCACCAGGAGGGCAAGAAGCCGCAGGCCACCGAGGACACCGTCGGCCCGTACTCCCTGCAGGACTTCACGCTCTACCACGTGATCCGGCGCGGCTACCGGCCCGCGAAGATCGCCTTCCTCGCCTGGCACGCGTGGCGCGACGCGGACGCGGGGGACTGGCCCCCGGGCTTCCCCGACGACCGACGCACCGCCTACGACCTCGAAGCCGTGCGCGGCTGGCTGGTCGTGTTCGTGAAGCGCTTCTTCGCCAACCAGTTCAAGCGCTCGGCCCTCCCGAACGGCCCGAAGGTGTCGGCCGGGGGCACGATGTCGCCCCGCGGCGACTGGCGGATGCCGTCCGACGCGACCTCGAGCGCCTGGCTGGCCGAGATCGAACGAGACCTTCCGACCTAGCGGGTCCGGCACGGGGCATGCAACCCTCCGAAGCATCTCGGCGTCCTAGGAACGAAAGCCCACGTGAAAGGACTGAGATGAAGCACGCCCGCATCACCCTCGCCGCCGTCCTGGCGGTCCTGGCAGGTCTGGTCGGCCTGGCCGCCGGCACCGGAGCCGCCTCCGCGAACGCGGCCGCCACCAACACCACCCTCACCCTGACGATCGCCAACTGCGAGGGCTGCGTCGTCGGCCTGACCTCGGTGATGGCCGCCGACTACGAAGACCTGTGGTCCTCGAAGGAGAAGAAGGTCAAGAACGGCGAGGTGACCTTCAAGGTCCCCACCGACCGCACCGCCGGACTGAGCATCGGGGTCAGCCCGCCCTGGGAGGGCGCGGTGCCCTACCAGACCATGGTCGCGCTGCGCTACAAGGGCTACGCCGCCGGCGAGAAGGTGTCCTACTCCGACATCAGCCACGCCAAGAAGGCCTCGGGTTGCTGGGCCGGCACGACCGCCGACGCCGCCACGCTGAAGGTCGTCGTCAAGAAGGTCACCGTCATGGGCAACATGGGACCGGTGAAGGGCTCGATCGCCTTCGCCAAGACCACCCAGGACTACCTGCCGCCGATGCAGCCCACCTGGAACGGCGTCCTCGGCTCCCAGGACGTCTTCGGCTGCGGCCCCGAGGCCTGACCTCGGCCAACCTCCGGAGCCGGATCTTTGCCCGGCCTTAACGCTGACCTGGTTCGGCGTTAGCCACCTTCTCGAGAACCTCCTCTCATCACCCGGCGCGACCGCGTCGGACTGATGGGAGGAGGAACTCGTGAAGGTCGCAACCATCGCGCTCGGCGCGGCGTCGGCCGTCGTGCTCGCCGCGGGCGCCGCGACGGCCACCTGGATGGTGGTCGACGGCGGCGACGCATCGGCGGTCGGGCAGTGCGCCACCGCGACGTACTCGCTGGAGGCGGAACGTGAGGACGGCGTGCTCGAGATCTCCTTCGAGCTCCAGACCGGCGCCCCGCTGGAGACCTGGCAGGTGGAGATCGCGCACGCCGGCGAGGTCCTCCTGACCGGCGAGCGACAGAGCGACAGCGACGCCGAGATCGACGTCGACGTGCACGCCCCGCGCGACAGCGAGGGCGAGTTCACCGCCACTGCCACCCCGACGGGCCCCGACGGCACCGCCGCGGAGCCCTGCACCGCCACGCTCACCACCGGCTGATCCGGCCGACCCACCCACCCGAGGAGAAGCACCATGAACATCGTGACCCGCACCGCCACCGCCGGCGCCGCCGCCGTCCTGGTCGTCGTCCCCACCGCAGTCCTCGTCGCCACACCCGCGAGCGCCGACACCGAGAAGCACGTGGCCTGCGCCGGCGGCCACCTCGAGCTCGGCGTCGACCGCGAGGCCGGCGGCTGGGAGATCGACTCGCAGCTGGACGACGTCGCGCCGGGTCAGAGGTGGCGCATCGTGCTGAAGCACGACGGCAACCGCTACTTCGCCGGCGTTCGCACCACCGACCGCGAGGGTGACCTCGACGTCGACCGCTTCCGCTCGGACAGCTCCGGTCGGGACACGTTCGCGATGACGGCCGTCCGCGTCTCCGACGGCACGACCTGCCGCGCCTCGCTCACCGTCGGCTGAGCCAGGCACTCAGCCCGCGGGTCCGAGCTCGACGACGACCCGCCCGCCGCCCGCCGGCGACCGCTCCACCACGAGACCGCCACCGGAACCGGTGGCGGTCTTGTCGGCGATGGCGAGGCCGAGGCCGGAGGACTCCGCGCCGCTGGTGCCTCGACGGACGACGTCGACCCCGTCCGGGAAGCCCGGCCCGTCGTCCTCGACGGTGAGCACCAGCCCGCCGGCCGACCGCGGGGCGAGCCTCACCGCCAGGGCGGTGCCCTCCGGGGTGTGGGTGAAGACGTTGTCGAGCAGCACGTCGAGCAGGGCCTCGAGGTCGGGGCGGCTGGCGCGGACCGCGGTCTCCGCGACGTCGGTGTCGAGGGTGAAGGCGCGGCCCTGGTCCTCCGCCAGCGGCGCCCAGAACCGGGCCCGCCCGGCCAGGACCTCCACGCCGGGCGTCACCGCGACGAGTCCTTCTCGTTCTGAGCGCCGGGCCTCGCTGACCACGTGGTCGACCATCAGCTGGAGCCGGTCGAGGTCGTCGCCGAGGCGGGCCCGGTCCTCGCCGGCGGGGAGCGCGTCGATGCGCAGCCGCAGCGCGGTGATCGGGGTGCGCAGCCGGTGCGAGAGGTCCGAGACGGCCTCGCGCTCGCGCTCCAGGAGCAGGTCGATGCGGCCGACGAGGCGGTTCAGCGTCGAGGCGAGCTCGCGCACCTCCGGTGGTCCGTCGGCCACCACGGGAGCGGGACGGCGGTCCTCGCCGAGTCGTTGGGTCCAGGCGGCCAGCCGCCGGATCGGGTCGACGAACGACCGGCCGAGCCGGTCGGCCATCAACAGCGCGCCGGCCAGCAGGGCCAGGCCGAGCCCGGCGAGCACCAGCACGGCTCGCAGCGCCGGACCCGATCCCAGGCCCGGCTCGGGCACCACGATCCGGATCACCGGGGTGTTGGCCGGTGCCGCGCTGCTGCCACCGAGGGAGACCGGCACGAGGATCTGGGCACCGCCCGCGACGTCGTCGACGCGCGCCTGGCCGGTCCGCCGCGCCTCGCGGACCCGGTCGTCCTCGCCCGGGTGCGGCCCGATGGCGTCGCCGTCGGGGTAGAGCACGGTGGTGAGGATCGGGTTGTCCTGGTTGATCCGCTCGACGTACAGGTTCACCGCGCCCTTGTTGTCCGCCGACGACACCACCGTCTCGGTCGCCTGCACCTCGAGGGCGGCGCTGGCCAGCCGGTCCTCGAGCGCGTAGTCGCGCAGCAGCACCGCCATCGGGACCAGCATCGCGAGGAGGACCATCCCGACCGCGGCGGCGACCGTGACGATGAGGCTGCGTCTCACGACGGCCTCAGTCCGGCGCCGAGAGACGGACGCCGACGCCGCGGACCGTGTGCAGGTAGCGCGGCTCGGCGGCGCTCTCGCCGAGCTTGCGGCGCAGCCACGACAGGTGCACGTCGACGGTCTTGTCGGAGCCGCCCCAGGCCTGCTGCCAGACGTCGACCAGCAGCTCCTTCTTCGTGACGACCTCGTCGGCGCTCTCCGCGAGCCGGACCAGGAGGTCGAACTCGCGCGGGCTCAGGTCGAGGGTGGCCCCGTCCAGCGCCGCGGTGCGCGCCGCGGTGTCGAGCTCCAGGCCGCCGACGACCAGGGCCCGCCGCTGCGCCTTGGTCCCTCCCGAGGACCGCCGCATCACCGCGCGGATCCGAGCCTCGAGCTGGGCCGTGGTGTAGGGCTTCACGACGTAGTCGTCGGCGCCGGCGTCGAGACACCCGATCAGGCTCGGGTCGTCGTCGCGGGCGCTGGCCACGATCACCGGGACCTGGCTGACGGCGCGGAGCATCGAGAGCACCTGCGTCCCGTCCACGTCGGGCAGGCCGAGGTCGAGGATGACCAGGTCGGGCTTGGTCTCGACGGCCATCGTCAGCCCGACCATCCCGGTCGAGGCCGACGCGACGGCGTACCCCAGCTCGCCGAGCGACCGCATGAGGAGCGGGCGGATCCGCGGGTCGTCCTCGATGATCAGCACCTGGGCCACGCGCCGACGCTATCCGGTGCCCCGTCGGCCTTAGCCGCCCCTTAACCCTCCGCTAGCAAGGGCGACCGCACCGCCGGACACAATGCGGGGGTGAGGGAGAACGGAGCGGGGCCGGGACGGCGGGTGCTGGGGCTCTCGCTCGGCTGGCTGCTGGCGGCGGCGCTCGCGGTCGCCGTCGGTGTGGTCGCGGTCACCCAGGTCGGTGCGAGCCTGCGTGGCCGTGGGCCGCTGGGCAACGAGGTCGTGCGTAGCGAGCTCCAGGAGCGGTCCGTCGAGGTGGATCCGAGCCTGCCCCTGGTGGAACGCACGATCCGTGACGAGTTCGGCGAGATCGACGTCGCCTGCCAGGGGCTCTACGCACTCGGCCTGGACGCCCGGCCGGACCGCGCGGCCGGATGGCGGGTGGTGAGCTACGAGACCGGGCCCGACGACGACGTCGACGCGGTCTTCGCCAACAAGGACCGCTCGATCGAGCTCGAGGTCTACTGCAACCGCGGAGAGCCGACCATCGGGGACCTCGAGCGCAACACTCTCCCTGACGCCTGACGCGCCCTGACCCCGAACGGAGAAGCCATGCTGATCGCCGAGGACCTGCTGCTCCTGCTGCTCGACGACGCCTCGGGTCGGCCGCAGACCTCGCAGCTCGAGCTCGCGCTCGGAGGTGGCGTGCTCGTCGAGCTGGCCCTCGACGGGGCGGTCGAGGTGGCCGAGAAGACGACGGTGTGGCGCTCCGCGAAGGTGCGCCCGGTCCCCGGCGCGGCTCCCGAGGACCCGGTGCTGCGCGCCGCCCTCGCCGCGGTCGCCGAGAAGGAGCGGTCCGCCCAGGACCTGGTGCAGAGGCTGGGGAAGGGGCTCGCCGACACGCTCGCGGGCCGCCTGGTCGAACGCGGCATCCTGGAGCGGCGCGACGACAAGGTGCTCGGCCTGTTCTCGCGGACCCGCTGGCCCGCACGAGACTCCTCGCACGAGGAGCGCGTCCGGCACGCCCTGACCGCGGTGCTCGTCGCCGGCAGCCACCCCGACCCGCGCACCGCTGCCCTGGTCGCGCTGCTGCATGCCGTCGACCGCAGCCACCAGACCGTCCCCCACGAGGGGCTGCGGGCCGGTGAGGTGAAGAGGCGGGCCAAGGAGGTCGCCGAGGGCGCCTGGGCGGCGAAGGCCGTCAAGGACGCCGTGGCCGCCGCCACCGCCGCCACCACGGCGGCGATCACGGCGGCCACCGCCGCCGCGGCGACCGGCGCGGGCTGACGGCGGTCCGTGAGGGGCTACGTCCCAGCAGTTGAGCGGGATGGTCCTACGCTGGCGCCATGGGTAAGCAGGAAGACTTCGTGCTGCGGGCACTCGAGGAGCGCGACGTCCGGTTCGTGCGGCTGTGGTTCACCGACGTGCTGGGCTTCCTCAAGTCGGTGTCGGTCGCCCCCGCGGAGCTCGAGGGAGCGTTCTCCGAGGGCATCGGCTTCGACGGCTCCGCGATCGAGGGCTTCGCGCGCGTCTACGAGTCCGACATGCTGGCGCACCCCGACCCGGGCACCTTCCAGATCCTGCCGTGGCGCGGTGAGGGCCCGTCGACCGCGCGGATGTTCTGCGACATCGTGATGCCCGACGGCAGCCCGTCGTACGCCGACCCGCGCTACGTGCTGAAGCGGACGCTGAGCGCGGCGGCGGACAAGGGCTTCACGTTCTACACCCACCCCGAGATCGAGTTCTACCTCTTCAAGGACGCGCCGGCGGCCGGCGTGGAGCCGGTGCCGGTCGACCGCAGCGGCTACTTCGACCACACCGCGCAGTCCAAGGGGACCGACTTCCGCCGCGAGGCGATCACCATGCTGGAGGCGATGGGCATCTCGGTGGAGTTCAGCCACCACGAGGGCGGCCCGGGCCAGCAGGAGATCGACCTGCGGTACGCCGACGCGCTCACCACCGCGGACAACATCATGACCTTCCGGACCGTCGTCCGGGAGGTGGCGCTCGGCCAGGGCATCTGGGCGTCCTTCATGCCCAAGCCGTTCACCACGCACCCCGGCTCCGGCATGCACACGCACGTCTCGCTCTTCGAGGGCGACCGCAACGCGTTCTTCGAGGCGGGCGCCGAGTACCAGCTGTCCAAGGTCGGGCGGCAGTTCATCGCCGGCGTGCTCACCCACGCCGCCGAGATCAGCTGCGTCACCAACCAGTGGGTGAACTCCTACAAGCGGCTGCTGGGCGGCGGCGAGGCGCCGTCGTACATCACCTGGGGCCACAACAACCGGTCGGCGATGGTGCGGGTGCCGATGTACAAGCCCAACAAGGGACCCTCGACGCGGGTCGAGCTGCGCACCGTGGACGCGGCGTGCAACCCCTACCTGGCGTTCGCGGTGGTGCTCGCGGCCGGCATGAAGGGGATCGACGAGGGCTACGACCTGCAGCGCGAGGCCGAGGACGACGTGTGGTCGCTCTCGGAGCGCGAGCGCAAGGCGATGGGCATCGCGCCGCTGCCGAAGAGCCTGTACGACGCGATCGGGATCGCCGAGAACTCCGAGCTGCTCGCCGAGACCCTCGGGGAGCACGTCTTCGACTTCTTCCTCCGCAACAAGCGCTCGGAGTGGGAGGAGTACCGCACCCAGGTCTCCGCCTTCGAGCGCGACCGGATGCTGCCGGTGCTGTGACCACACCGGCGATCGTCTACAGCGAGCAGCGCGAGCGGGTGCTGCGGGTCACCCTGCGCGTCGTGCAGGGCGTCGCGCTCGGGATGGTCGTGGTCGCGGCGTACGTGCTGGTCCGGACCTTCACCGACGTCTCGGACACGGCCCGGACGGCGGCCCTGCTCTACGTGGTCGTCCTGCTGCTGCAGGCCGGCGTGCTCGGGACGATCACCCGGTGGACGCTGCACCGGCTCCCCGACCGCACCCGCGACGCGCGGACCTGGTGCCTGACGACGGCCGGCCTCACGCTGCTCTCGAGCCTGCCGCTGCTGAACAACATCCTGGGCATCGTGGTGATCTTCGTCGGCATCTTCCTGCTGACCCTGGCGCTGCGCACGGACCGCGTGGAGCCCCGCCCCGCCGGAGATTCCGGGCAGTAGGTTGAGCGGGTGCCGAAGTGGACGCTGCTCGTCGTCGAGCACGAGCGGGAGTGCCCGCCGGCGCACCTCGGCCGCTGGCTGACCGATGCGGGCGCCGCCCTCGACGTGTCCCGTCCCTACCTCGGCGAGTCGCTCCCCGCGCTCGAGGGGTACGACGGCCTCGTCGTGCTCGGCGGCTCGATGGGCGCCGACGACGACGCGGGACATGCCTGGATCGGCCCGTGCAAGGACCTCCTGCGCGACGCGGTCGACCGGGGCCTGCCCACGCTCGGCATCTGCCTGGGCCACCAGCTGCTGGCCTCGGCGCTGGGCGGCCGGGTCGTCGCCAACCCGCCCGGGCAGCAGCTCGGTCTCCTCGACGTCGGCTGGACCGAGGCCGCCGGGAGCGACCCGCTCACCGGCCCGCTGAGCGAGGGACCGCGCGCGACGCGGCGTGCACTGGAACCACGACGTCGTCTCGGTGCCGCCGCCCGGCGCCGAGGTGCTGGCCGCGACGCCGGCCGGTGAGATCCAGGCGGTCCGGTTCGCGCCCCGCGCCTGGGGCGTGCAGTGGCACCCCGAGGTCGACGTGCCCGTGCTGGTGTCGTGGGCCGAGGGCGACCGGGCCGACCACCTCGAGCGCGGCATCGACCAGCAGGCGCTGCTCGACGAGATCGATGGGGCCCGGGCCGAGCTGGACACCGCGTGGCGACCGCTGGCCGACCGGTTCCTCACCCTGGTGGCGGCGGACACCCGGTGAGCCGCGACAAGCCGATGGGCCGCCGAGCCCTGCTGGGCCTCGGCTTCCGCGACGTCGACCGGGCGAAGGCCGACCTGGCCACGCTGGGCCCGGCCGCGGAGCCGCTGCTCGCGTTCCTGGGCCGGACCGCCGACCCGGACCACGCGCTCGCCGGGCTGGTCCGGCTGACCGAGACGCCGGAGCGCACCGCGCTGCTCGCGGCGCTCGTCGAGGACGAGGGCACCGCGATGCGGGTGCTCGGCGTGCTCGGCGCCAGCGAGGCGCTGGGCGACCACCTCGTCCGGCACCCCGCGCACTGGCGCGAGCTCACCGACCCGTCCCTCGGCTCGACCCGCCCGGCGGCGTACGCGGTGCGCTGCGGGCTGCTCCGAGCGGTCGGCGCGGACCCCGAGGACCCGACCCCGATCGCCACCCTGCCCGACGCCGCGGCGGTCGACGCGCTGCGGGTGGAGTACCGCCGCGTGCTGCTGCGCCTGGCCGCCCGCGACCTCGCCCACCACCTCGCCGTCGACGACGCCGCCGCCGAGCTCGCGGACCTCGCTGCCGGCACGCTCGACGCCGCCCTGGCCGTGGCCCGGCAACGGGTCGGCGCGCCGGCGGCCACGGCCCGGCTGGCCGTCGTCGCGATGGGCAAGTGCGGCGGGCACGAGCTCAACTACGTCTCCGACGTGGACGTGATCTTCGTGGCCGAGGCGGTGCCGGGCGCGGACGAGCCGGCCGCCCTGCGGGCGGCGACGCAGCTGGCCTCCCACGTGGTGCGGATCTGCGGTGACCACACGGGGGAGGGCACCATCTGGCCGGTCGACACCGCCCTGCGGCCCGAGGGGAAGTCCGGTCCCCTGGTGCGGACGCTGGCGAGCCACCGCGGCTACTACGAGCGCTGGGCGAAGACGTGGGAGTTCCAGGCGCTGCTGAAGGCCCGGGCCGTGGCGGGCGACCTGGACCTCGGGCAGGAGTTCGTGGACCTGGTGGCGCCCATGGTCTGGAGCGTGGCGGAGCGCGACGGCTTCGTCGGCGACGTCCAGGCGATGCGTCGCCGGGTGCTGGACCACATCCCCGCGCGCGAGGCCGAGCGGCAGCTCAAGCTCGGGTCCGGCGGGCTGCGCGACGTGGAGTTCGCCGTCCAGCTGCTCCAGCTCGTGCACGGACGCGCCGACGAGCGGCTGCGGCAGGGGGCCACCCTCAGCGCGCTCGCCGAGCTGACCCGCGGTGGGTACGTCGGCCGCGAGGACGGCAACGCCATGCACGCCGCCTACGCCTACCTGCGCACCCTCGAGCACCGGATCCAGCTCTACCAGCTCCGGCGCACCCACGTGGTCCCCGACGACGAGGACGACCTGCGCCGGCTGGGCCGGTCGATGGGCTACCTCAAGGACCCGGTCGAGTCGCTGAACCGGAACTGGGCGCACCACCGGCGCGAGGTGCGCCGGCTGCACGAGAAGCTGTTCTACCGGCCGCTGCTGGCCGCCGTCGCCCGGATCCCCGGGGTGGAGGCCCGGTTGTCGCCGGAGGCGGCCGAGGCCCGGCTCGCCGCCCTGGGCTACGCCGACCCGAAGGCCGCGCTGCGCCACCTCGAGGCGTTGACCGCCGGCGTCACCCGGACCTCCACGATCCAGCGCACCCTGCTGCCGGTGCTGCTGGAGTGGTTCGCCGACGCACCCGACCCCGACGCCGGGCTCTTCGGCTTCCGCCAGGTCTCCGAGGCGCTCGGCCGGACCCCGTGGTACCTCCGGATGCTGCGCGACGAGGGCAAGGTCGCCGAGCGCCTGGCCCGGCTGCTGGCCACCTCCCGCTACGCCACCGACCTGCTGCAGCGCGAGCCGCAGGGGGTCCGGCTGCTCGGCGAGGACCTCCAGCCGCTCGGCGCCGAGGCGATCACCGCCGAGATGCTGGCCACCGCCGCGCGGCAGGACGACGCACGAGGCCGCGGTCCGCTCCATCCGCGCGGTCCGGCGGCGCGAGCTGTTCCGGATCGCCGCGGGGGACCTGCACGGCCTCGTCGACGTGGCGGACGTCGGGATCGGCCTGTCCCGGGTCACCGACGCCACGCTGGAGGCGACCCTCGGCGTCGTGAGCCGGTCCGTGGCGGCCCAGCGCGGGCTGGACCCGCCCCCGAGCCGGTTGGCCGTCGTCGCCATGGGCCGCTACGGCGGCTTCGAGCTGTCCTACGGCAGCGACGCGGACGTGATGTTCGTGCACGAGCCGATCGAGGGGGCCGACCCGCACACGGCGTCGTCGTACGCCCACGCGGTCGCCAACGAGCTGCGTCGCCTCCTCGCCGAGCCCGGCGCGGACCCCGCGCTGGAGGTGGACGCGGACCTGCGGCCCGAGGGCAAGCAGGGGCCTCTGGTGCGCACCCTCGAGTCGTACGCCGCCTACTACGCCAAGTGGTCGCGGGTCTGGGAGTTCCAGGCGCTGCTGCGCGCCGACGCCGTCGTCGGGGACCCCGGCGTACGCGAGCGGTTCACCGCGATGATCGACCCGCTGCGCTACCCGACCGAGGGCATCTCCGAGGCCGACCTCGTCGAGGTGCGCCGGATCAAGGCCCGCGTCGACACCGAGCGGTTGCCCCGCGGCGCCGACCCGCACACGCACCTCAAGCTCGGCCGCGGCGGCCTCGCCGACGTCGAGTGGACGGTGCAGGCGCTGCAGATGAAGTACGGCGGCCGCTACCCCGAGCTGCGCACCCCGCGCACCCTGGAGGCCCTCGACGCGGCGCGCGCCGTCGACGTGATCACGTCCGCCGACGCCGAGGAGCTGGCCACCGCCTGGCGGCTGGTGAGCCGGGTGCGCAACGCGATCACGCTGGTCCGCGGCAAGCCCGGCGACCAGCTGCCCCGCGATGCCCGGGAGAAGGCCGCCGTCGCGAGCCTGCTCGGCTACCCCGCGGGCACGCTCCGACGAGATGCTGAACGACTACCTCCGCACCACCCGGCGGGCGCACGCCGTCGTCGAGCGGATCTTCTGGGGATGAGGCTGCGGCGCCACCAGGCGCTGGCGCTCGAGGCGCTGGACCGGGCCTGGGCGGCGGGCCGCACCCGCGCCTGGGTGGAGCTGCCGCCGGGAGCGGGCAAGACGCTGGTCGGCCTGGAGACCGCGCGCCGGCTCCTGGGCGACGGCGCCGACAAGGCCGTCGTCCTGGGGCCCAACACCGCGATCCAGGGCCAGTGGGTCGACCAGGCAGCGCTGGTGGGACTGACGGCCGGGACGGAGCGCGACCTGGCCCAGCCGCTGACCGCGCTGACCTACCAGGCCGTCGCGGTCTTCGATCCCGACGCCGAGGTGAGCGAGGAGGGTGCGGCCGAGTCGGCGCTGATGGCGCGGCTGCACGACAACGGCCGGGCGCTGGTGGCCACGCTGCGCGACGCCGGACCGATCGTGCTCGTGCTCGACGAGTGCCACCACCTGCTCGAGGTCTGGGGCCGGCTGCTGGGGGAGCTGCTGGAGCAGCTGCCCGACGCGATGGTGCTCGGGCTGACGGCGACGCCGCCCGAGACGATGACCAAGGAGCAGGCGGTGCTCGTCGCGGAGCTCTTCGGTGAGGTCGTCTTCGAGACCTCGATCCCGGCGGTGGTCCGCGAGGGCGACCTGGCGCCGTTCGCCGAGCTGGCCTGGCTGACCGTGCCCACCGCGGCCGAGTCCGACTGGCTGGCCTCCGAGGCGACCCGCTTCCGCGAGCTGGTCACCCAGCTCACCGACCCGACCTTCGGCTCGGTGCCGTTCCTGGCGTGGCTGGACGCGCGCTTCCGGTCGGTGGAGGCACCGTGGCCGGACCTGGTCCGCCGCGAGCCCGCGCTGTGCGGCGCGGCCCTGCGGATGCACCACGCGGGTCTGCTCGCCCTGCCCGACCTGGCGGTGCCGACCGAGGAGCACCGGCACGACCCCACCGCCGACGACTGGGTGCTGCTGGTCGGCGACTGGCAGGCACGGCACCTCTCCCGCACCGGCGACCCGGGCGACCAGCAGGTCGTGGACGCCGTACGGCGCGCGCTGCCGGCGGTCGGCTACGTCGCCACCAAGCGGGGCATCCGCCGCGGGCGCTCGCCGGTGGACCGGGTGCTGGCCCGGTCCGAGGCGAAGACCACGGCGACGGTGGCCATCGTGTCCGCGGAGCACCTCAACCTCGGCGACCGGCTGCGGATGCTGGTGCTCTGCGACCACGAGCGGGCGAGCGCGACCCTGCCCGTGGACCTGCGCGGGGTGCTCGACCAGGAGTCCGGCTCGGCCCACGCCGTCCTCGCGGCCCTGCTCGCCGACCCCGCCACCGCGGGCCTGGACCCGCTGCTGGTCACCGGACGCACCGTCGCCGGGTCGCCGCGGACGCTCGCCGCGCTCCGCGACGCCGCCGCCCCGGACCACGCCGGGCTGCGGGTCGAGCCGCTCACCGACGAGATCGCCACCCTGGTCGGGTCGTGGACGAGCCGGCACTGGGTGCGCGTGGTCACGCGCTTCTTCGAGGACGGCGGCACCCGGGTCCTGGTCGGCACCCGCGGGCTGCTGGGGGAGGGCTGGGACGCCCGCCGGGTCACCGGGCTGGTCGACCTGACCGCGGTGACGACCACCACCGCGGTCGTGCAGACGCGCGGGCGCGCGCTGCGCACCGACCCGTCCTGGCCGGAGAAGGTCGCGCTGACCTGGTCGGTGGTGTGCGTGTCCGACGCGCACCCCAAGGGCGGCAACGACTGGGACCGGCTGGTGCGCAAGCACAGCGGCTTCTACGGCCTCGACGAGCGCGGGGACGTGGTCGACGGGGTCGCGCACCTCGACCCGGCGTTCTCGGCGTTCGCGCCGCCCGCGGTCGCCGACTTCGACGCCGTCAACGCGCGCATGGTCGTGCGCAGCGAGGACCGGGCGGCGATCCGCGCCGCCTGGGGGGTGGGGGAGCCGTACGCCGACCGGGTCGCGCGCACGGTGCGGATCCGTCCCACGCGACCGGAGGCGCTCGGGACGTCCCGCGTCCCCGCGGTGGTGGCCCCGCGTCGGGACCGCCTCGAGCTCGCGAACGCGCGTCCCCGACCGGGCGTGCGGACCTGGACGGGGTGGCTGGGGATCGCCGTCGCCGCCGGGGTCCTGATGGCCGGGATCGGCCCGGCCGGCGTCGTCCTGGCCGCCCTGGCCCTGCTCAACCTGCCGCTCTCGCGCGCGGCCGAGGTCGCGCCGTACGGTCGGGCGGCGCTCGCCGAGGCCGCCCAGCCGCCCAGCATCTGGCGGATCGCCGCTGCCGTCGCCGATGCGCTGCACGCGACCTCGCTGGTCTCCGTGGGCAGCGAGGCCGTCGAGGTCGACGTGGGCGCCGACGGGGAGTACCGCTGCCTGCTCGCCGGCGTCTCCGAGGCCGAGTCCGCCGTCTTCGCCACCGCCCTCGACGAGGCCCTCGCGCCGATCGGCTCCCCGCGGTACGTCGTCCCACGCTGGGTGGTCACCGGTCCGGTCACCTGGCCGCGCACCCTCCGCGCGGCCTACGGCCGGATCCACGCCGACGGCGAGGTCTGGCACCCCGTCCCCGCCGTCCTCGGCAGCAACGCCCAGCGGGCCGCGGCGTACGGCGCGGCCTGGGGTCGTTGGGTGGGTGGCGGTCCCGCTCTCTACACCGGCTCGCCCGACGGCGCGGGGGTGCTCGCCGCGCAGCGGGGCAGCGATCCGTTCGACGTGGCCACCGTGATGCGACGCCACTGGACCTGAGCAGTGCGCCTGAGCGTCAGGTGCGGGGCTCGATCCCGGGGCCGGTCCATTGGTAGGTGCCGTCGGGTAGTCGGCGGTATTGCCAGCGGCCGGTGGTCTTGGCGCGGTGGTGGCGTCGGCACAGCGGGGCGAGGTTGGCTGGTCGGGTTTGGCCGGGTGGGCCGGTGTCGTCGAACGGGATCGATGTGGTCGAGGTCGCAGGCCCGGGCGTCGCGTTGGCAGTGCGGGAACACGCAGCGGGGGTCGCGGAGGATGACCAGGTCGCGCATCCAGGCGGGTGGGTCGTGGGCGTCGACCGGCGTCGGTCGCGGTCCATGCGGAGGACGGGTTGGATGGTGACCCGGGAGTGGCCGACCCAGTCGCGGATCTGGGCGGCGGTGGCGGGGCCGAGCTTCTCGGCCCGGCCGACCCGGTGCTCGTCGAGGTCGGCGTGGTCGAGGTGCAGGTAGAGCTTGGTCTTCGGGGTGCCGGCCAGGTTCCGGAGCGCGGTGACCTTGCGGACGCCGAGCGGGTCTGGGTCGCCGGGGTCTTGAGGTCGGCGGCGGTGGCGCAGATCCGGTGGTAGAGGTGGGTGAGGGTCATCGTGTCGCCGGTGACGTGGAGCTCGCTGGTGCCGGCGTACTCGGTGGGGTTGGGGTGGTGCAGGGTCACGTCCCAGGTCGGCCTGGGCGCGTTCCTCGCGGGTGGCGTGCTCCTCGGGCATGTGCTTGGCGATGGCCTGGGCGACGGTGCGGTCGAGGAGGGTGACCCCGACGGTGTGCAGCCGGGGGCGAGCGACCCGGTCGACGTGGGCGGCGGCCTTCATGGGTCAGGGTGTGGGTCTTCTGGGCGACCCGGCGGGCCCGCCAGAGCGGGATGTCCAACGTCTGGGCGCGGCGCCAGGTGTGCGGGAGCCGGTGGACCAGGTCGAGGGCGTCGGCGATCAGGGTCATCGCGGTACCGGTGGGGACGCCGAGGGTGAGGCCGAGGGGTTCGGGTGCGAACGCGGCCACCACGGGGGTGCCGTCGCCGCCGAGCGACTCGTCGGCGTCCAGGTGCGCCGTCGCCGCCCCAGGTCGCGGTGCCGGTGTCGGGGGTGGCGGGGTGCAGGACGCACCACTGGTAGGCGAGCTGGAGCTGGTCGGAGGTCGGCTTCGCGGCGGGTACCTTCGTCGTCCGTGAGGGCAGCGAGCAGCGCGTCGGGTCCGAGGTCGTCGACCCCGGACCGGCTGGTGGCTGCTGCTGCTCATGGGTCTAGCCAAGCAGCCGACCACCGACACTCGGAGAGGCTCAGAACCCCTTGTCCACAAGGGGATCGGAGACAATTTTCGGCGTACCGCGACCACGACGGTCGACCGACGCGAACCACCGTGCGCCGCACGACCGCGACGAGTGCCGGCTGGACCGAAGCGGCGCGTCACCACGTCACTCGAGAATCAAGGACCTCGACCACGACGGCGCCGCCGGGTGCGGGTCGTGGGTGGGGGTCTCGACACGGTTGCTGCGCAACCTGCTCGACCAACGAGCGTCACGGTTGCTGCGCAACCTGCTCGACCACCGAGGTGCTGCGCAACCTGCTCGACCAACGAGGTGCTGCGCAACCTGCTCGAGGTTGCCAGGCGCGACGGCGCCGTCGCTGCTGCAGGCCCTTCCTCAGTCGTAGATGTGGAAGTCGGTGAAGGTGAAGCGCTGGTTCGTGCCGTTGGTGTCCACCGTCTCCACGCCGAAGTCGACCTGCCAGGTGGTCGTCGGGGTCCACCCCCGAGCGCGCACGTCCGCGAAGAACAGGTTGAGCGGCATGTTCCCGCTCAGCTGCTCCGGGACGGACACGTAGGTGAAGATCCCGCCGTCCCCGGACCCGGATCGCCACACCTCGTAGGTGTGCCCTCCGATCGTGGAGGTGGCGATCTGGTTCCCAGCAGGTCGCTGACCCCAGTTCTCGGTCCAGATCATCAGCTCGTGGCTGAGACCGTCACCGATCCAGATGTCGAAGGCGGTGTTGTAGATGCACCCAGCACACTTGGGTCCGACACCGGCGAAGTCGGCCGAGGAGATGTTCGCCAGCGGGATGTCGTCGTAGTCCCGGTGCACGTTCGGGTACGCGTCCACCGCGTTGTCGCCGTGGTCGGGGATGTTCACGGTGACGTACCAGTTGTCGTAGTTGCAGGCGGTGATCACGTGGGTTCCGCCGTAGTTGTCGTTCCAGTTGTTGTTGTGGACGTAGTACTCGCCGCCACCGGGCTCGGAGAAGGTGCGGCCCGCGCCCTCACCGATGGTGGTGCCGTTGGTGCACGGTGCTGGAGGAGTCGGCGTCGGGGTCTCCGCGACGTCGGTGACCGACACGGTCAGGGACTTGGCGTACCTGGCGCCCGCGATGTCCTGGGCCCGGACCCGGATCGACAGGCTGGGGTCGGCCTCGAAGTCGACGGCGGCCGCGGTCAGCAGCCGCTTGCCGTCGAGGGTGAACGAGGCGTTGTCGCCGGCACCCTTGCCGCGCACCAAGGCGAAGCTGTGCTTGTCGCCCGGGTCGGCATCGGTGGCCTTGAGCCTGCCCACGAGGGTGCCCACGGGGGAGTTCTCCGTCAGGCTCTTCGGCTTCAGCTTGATCTTGGTGGGCGGGTCGTTCTGGTTGAGCACCTCACACCCGGACACCACGTCGTGGCGGGTGTCGGCGAACGCCCGGTCCGCCTTCCCGGAGCCGCAGCGCACGACGTCGCGGGCGCCGGCACCGTCCTGACCGTCGACCTGGTCGTTGCCCTTGCCCCCACGGAGGGTGTCGTCCCCGCCGCCGCCCGTGAGGACGTCCTTCCCCTTCTCGCCACGCGCGACGTCCCGGCCGGGGCCCCCGGCCAGCTCGTCGTCGCCGTCCCCGCCGCGAAGCTCGTCGTCACCGCCGCCGCCCACGAGGTGGTCGTCGCCGCCGCGGCCACAGATCACGTCGTCCCCCGACGTCCCGACCAGCTCGTCGCGGCCAGGACCGCCCACGACGGTGCAGTCCGCCTTGCCGGCCACCGGGGCGGTCGGCGCCGCAGCCCCCAGTGGCCAGGAGCTCAGGGCCGCGGCACCACCGGCACCGGTCATCAACAACAGGGTGACAGCGCTGAGGGTCGCCGCCCAGCGCCGGGAACGAAGGCTCATGGGCCGACACATAGGGCACGAGCTCACGAGGGCGGATGGGTCAGGGGCAGGTGACGTTCGGGTTGTAGTCGGCGTAGAGGCCGGCACAGCCAGCGATTGTGCCTCGGTCCCGGGTCGCGTCACCGGTCCAGCGACCGAGGTCAGACGCGCCGCTCGATGAGGCCGGTGTCGACGTCGTAGAGGAACCCACCGACGGCGACCGAGTCGGGGATGAGGGGGTGCGAGGTGACCTTGCGGACGTCCTCGGCGAGCGCGGCGAGCTGGTCGGCGATGACGTGGAACGGCTGCCATGAGGCGTCGACCCCGGCGGACGCACCGATCCGCTCGCGCAGCTCGGCCTCGCTGCCCTGGGCCATCGCGCAGCGCGTGTGCGGGATGATCAGCACCCGGTTGACGCCGAGCAGGTGCACGGCGACGACGAGCGCCTCCAGGGCGTCGGGGGAGACCCGGCCACCGGGGTTGCGGAAGATCTTGGCGTCGCCGTAGTGCAGACCCAGCATCCGGAGCGGGTCGATCCGCGAGTCCATGCAGGTCACGATCGCGGCGCCCGCACGGGCCACGCCGTCGAAGTCGCCGCCCTTGAACGACGCGGAGTACTCGCGGTTGGCGGCGAGGAGGTCGTCGAAGTCGGTCACGAGCGCAGGCTAGCGAAGGTCAGCCGGCCGAGCGGAGCAGGTCACCGGCCGCGAGACCACGGGTGGCGGCGGTCCTGAACAGCACCAGGGCCAGCACCCCGGCCGCCACCGCGCAGAGCGCGGCGCCGATGAAGACCGTCTGCTCCTGGGCGATCCCGGCCTCCTTGAGCAGCAGCGTGAACTCCGCACAGCGGCTCTTGCCGTCGCACACCTCGCGCGCGGTCGGGACGTCGGCCTGCTCCGCGTAGTACCGCCGCAGCCCGATCGTGGTCAGCGCCGAGATGCCGACCAGCATCCCGACCATCCGGGCGACCACGACCAGCGCGGTGGACAGCCCGTGCACGTCGTCGTCGGTGCTGGCGAGCACCGCCGCGTTGACCGGCGCCAGGGCGAGCCCGAAGCCGAAGCCACCGAGGACCAGGGGGATGCTCGCCGACGCGTGCTCCAGGGTCGTGAGCTCCCACCTGCTCATCAGCAGGAAGGCGAGGGCGGCCAGCGCCATCCCGACGGCGGTGACGACCCCGGCGGGCAGCCGGCGGGTCAGGTAGCCGCCGAGCACCGCGCCGACGGGCAGCGCGACCAGGAACCTGACCAGCACCAACGCCGCGTCGAGCTGGGAGTCGGGGTAGATCGTGGTGCGCGCGAAGAGCGGGATGTCGATCAGGGCGGCGATGAGCGCGGCGCCGACGAAGAAGCTCACCAGCAGCGACCCCCAGGCGGGGGTACGGCGGAGCGCACCGTGCGGGACGAGGGGGGCGGCCGCGCGGCGCTGGTGCCGGACGAAGAGGACGGTGGCGACCGCGGACCCGAGGAGGTACCAGAGCCCCTGGTCGGAGAAGACCTGCACCTTGGGGTCGGCGGTGGCGAAGGCCAGGATCACCCCGGAGAGTGCCACGCCCAGCAGCAGCGCGCCCGGCAGGTCGGCCTCGACCATGCTGCGCCCCCAGCCCCGGAGGTCGACCAGCGGTCGGCGGGCGGTCAGGCAGCGGAGCACGAACAGGGGCGCGGCGACCAGCGCGACCAGGCCCACCGGGGTCAGCCAACGGCCGTCGCCGGAGAACGGGATGAACAGCTGGCCCCAGGTCAGGTCCTGCATGAGCGGCGACGGGCGGACGAACACGAGGACGCCCGCCACCAGGGTGACCAGCAGGAGGGCCGCGCCGAGGTAGTCGGGCCTCGGCCTCGGCTCGCCCGAGGCGGGGTCGCGGGGGTCGGAGGCGCCGGGCGCGAGGGTGCGGATCGCGGCCGCGAGGACCAGGCCGACCGCGAGGTTGATGGCGAAGATCGCCCGCCAGTCGGCCACCGAGAGGACGAGCGCGCCGAAGAGCGGACCGATGACGCTGCCGAGCTCCTGGACCGCCGAGACGATCCCCAGCGGGACCCCGCGCCGGTGGGCGGGGTACAGGTCGGCCACCAGGGCGAGGGTGGCGGGGACCAGGCCGCCGCCGCCGACGCCCTGCAGGAAGCGGCCGACCACGATCGAGGGCATGTCGTAGGCCATCGCGGTCACCAGGGAGCCGAGCGCGAAGACGACCAGCGCCATCACCAGCACCGGCACCCGCCCGCGCAGGTCGGCGATCCGGCCGATCAGCGGCAGCATCGCGACGTACCCGAGCAGGAAGCCCGAGACGATCGGGGCCGCGCGCTGGAGCGCGACGACCTCCACGCCGACGCTGGTCATCATGTCGGGCAGCGCGAGCACCACGACATAGGTGTCGGCGGCCGCGAAGGCGACCGCCACGGAGGCCAGGCCGAGCAGCAGGCGGGGCGACCGCCCCGTCACGGCGCGGTGATCTCCTTCTCGGTCCCGTAGTCCTCGAACGTCACGGTGTAGGTCATGTCCTCGGAGTCGGGGTAGAAGGCGCCGGTGAACGTCGCCTCGCGGAGCTCGCCGTCGTCGGTGATCTGGTACTTCGCGGTGAAGCTGTCGCCGGCCGAGGAGGGGATGACCTTCTTCATCGCGTCACCGGGCACGGTGCCGGTGTACGTCGTGAGCACCTCTTCGTTGTTGGCCCCGCCGCGCACGCTGTCGCCCTTGACGACGTCGGTGGTCGCCGGCAGCAGCGTGGGGAAACCGGCGTCCCCCGTGACGAGTCCCGCCGGGTCGGGCGCGTTGTACTCCGCAGGATCGATGTCCTGGTACCCCTGGGTGAGCGGCAGCTGGGCGTAGACCGCGTCGTCGACGGCGATGACGGGCACCGTGAAGGTGGTGCCCGCGAGCACCACCTCGAGCTCTCCCTCGAAGGCGGGGGCACTGGTGATCACGCCCGTGGCGCCGGCGATGCCCTGCACGCCGTCGGGCAGCCCGGGGGTGGTCAGGTTGATCGACAGACCGCTGGTGTCGTCCAAGGTCGTCTGCGCCTCGGCGAGCACCTCCTCCGGGGTCTGCTCGTCGGCGGCCGGCGTGTCGTCGTCACCGGAGCAGCCCACGACCGAGACCGCGAGCAGGACGGCCACGGGTGCGAGCAGCAGCCGACGGGCGCGGGTCCGGATCATGGCGGTCAGCCTCCCACACCGGGGGTGGCCGGCAGCCGCGCCGACACCGGCCCGGCGCACGCCGCGATCGGCTGGCTGCCGGGGGTGCCGGAGCCGTCCCTCCGACCGACCGGCTCGGGCAGCTCGACGGGCGCGCCACTGGCCGCGGCGGCCCGGGCCGGGGCCGCGCCCGCCCACGCGAAGAGCAGGGCGTCCTCGCCCTTGAGGAACCGGTGGCAGCGGACGCCGCCGGTGGCGCGTCCCTTGGGCGGGTACTCCGAGAACGGCGTGACCTTGACGGAGCCGGGCTCGGTGCCGGGCAGCGCCGTCGCCGCGCCGGACGAGGTCACCACGACCGACGAGGCGGGGTCCAGGGAGCCGAACCACGCGACGGACTCGCCGGCGGCCAGCCGGACGCCCGCCATGCCACCGCCCGAGCGGCCCTGGGGCCGGACGCCGTCGGCGCCGAAGTGCAGGAGCTGGGCGTCGGTGGTGATGAAGCACAGGGTCTCGAGGCCGGTGTTCAGCTCCACGGCGCCGACCACCTCGTCGCCGTCCTTGAGGCCGATCACCTCCCAGTCGGGCTTGGAGAGGACCTCGGGGTTGACCCGCTTGACCACGCCCTGCCGGGTGCCGAGCGCCAGCCCGGCCCCGTCGGCCCGCAGCGAGCAGAGGGCCAGCACCCGCTCACCCGGCTCGAGCACCACGAACTCCGACACCGGGTTGGAGCCGGACAGGTGGGGGTCGTTGGCCGACGGGGGCAGGGCGGGCAGCTCCAGCACCCCGAGGCGGACGACGCGCCCGGCGCTGGTGAGCAGGCCGACCTCGCCGCGGGCGGTGGCCCGCACCGCCGACACGATCACGTCGTGCTTGGCCCGGCCGCCGCCGCTCCCCGGCGGCTCGTCCGTCGTCGTGCGCGCCAGCAGCCCGCTCGAGGAGAGGTAGACGAAGCAGGGGTCGTCGGCGACCTCGAGGGGCACGGCCGCGGTGACGGCTGCCGTGCCGGCGGACTCGAGGAGCACGGTGCGCCGCGGCGTACCGAACGTCTTGGCCACCTCGGCGAGCTCGTCGGAGACGACCCCGCGGAGCCGGACCTCGTCGGCGAGGATCGCGTCGAGCTCCTCGATGGTGGCCTCGAGCTCGCTCTTCTCCTTCTCGAGCTCGAGCCGGGAGAAGCGGGTGAGCCGTCGCAGGGGCATGTCCAGGATGTAGTCGGCCTGCACCTCGCTGAGGTCGAAGACCGCGATCAGCCGCTCCTTGGCGGCCGCGGCGTTGTCGGAGGACCGGATCAGCTGGATGACCTCGTCGATGTCGAGGATGGCCACCAGGAGCCCGTCGACCAGGTGCAGCCGGTCGGCGGCCCTGCCGCGGCGGTAGACCGAGCGGCGGCGGACCACGTCGAAGCGGTGCTGGAGGAAGACCTCGAGCAGCTCCTTGAGACCGAGCGTGCGCGGCTGCCCGTCGACCAGGGCGACGGTGTTGATGCCGAAGGTGTCCTCCATCGGCGTGAGCCGGTAGAGCTGCTCGAGCAGCGCCTCGGGGTGGAAGCCGTTCTTGACCTCGATCACCAGCCGGAGGCCCTTCTGCCGGTCGGTGAGGTCCTTGATGTCGCTGATGCCCTGGAGCTTCTTGCCCTGGACCAGGGTCTTGATCCGCTCGACGACCTTCTCGGTGCCGACGCCGTAGGGCAGCTCGGTCACCACGATGCCCTTGCGCCGCCCCAGGGTCTCGACCCGCGCGGTGGCGCGCATCCGGAACGTGCCACGGCCGGTCTCGTAGGCGTCCCGCACCCCGTCGAGGCCGACGATCTTGCCGCCGGTGGGCAGGTCGGGCCCGGGGATGAACCGCATCAGGTCGTCGATGGTGGCCGTCGGGATCTTGATCAGGTGCCGGAGCGCCTGCACGACCTCCACCAGGTTGTGCGGCGCGATGTTGGTCGCCATCCCGACCGCGATCCCGGTGGCGCCGTTGACGACGAGGTGCGGGATCGCCGCGGGCAGCACGACCGGCTCGGTCTCGCGGCTGTCGTAGTTGGGCTTGAAGTCGACGGTGTCCTCGTCGATCGAGGCGGTCATCGCCACCGCGGGCGCGGCCATCCGGCACTCGGTGTAGCGCATCGCGGCCGGCGGGTCGTCGGGCGACCCGAAGTTGCCGTGCCCGTCGATCGTCGGCAGCCGCATCGACCAGGGCTGGGCCATCCGGACCAGCGCGTCGTAGATCGCGCCGTCACCGTGCGGGTGCAGCCGCCCCATCACCTCGCCGACGACCCGGGCGCTCTTCACGTGGCCCCGCTCGGGGCGCAGCCCCATCTCGTTCATCGTGTAGAGGATCCGGCGCTGCACCGGCTTGAGCCCGTCGCGGGCGTCGGGCAGCGCGCGGGAGTAGATGACGGAGTAGGCGTACTCGAGGAACGAGCTGCGCATCTCGTCCCCCACGTCGATGTCGAGGATGTGCTCCTCGAAGTCGTCGGGAGGGGGTGCTGCGGGGGTACGCCGGGCCATGCCGGCCATTCTCCCCGCAGCCACCGACCAGGGACGGGCGGGCACGCCGGAGCGGGGGCCGCGGGACGATAGATTCGCCGCCATGACGATCAGTGCGGCCCCCCGGCACTGGGAGGCCGACGTCCTCCTCAGGGACGGGCGGACGGCGCACGTGCGCCCCGTGCGGCCCGAGGACGAGCCGCTGATGGTCGAGTTCTACGCCCAGGTGTCGGACGAGTCGAAGTACTACCGGTTCTTCGCCCCCATGCCGGAGCTGTCCGAGCAGGACCTGCACCGGTTCACGCACGTCGACCACGTCGACCGGGTGGCCCTGGTGATGCTGCTCGGCGGCGAGATGATCGCGGTCGGGCGCTACGAGCGCACCGAGCCCCGCGAGGCCGAGGTCGCGTTCCTCGTGCAGGACCGGCACCAGGGCCGGGGGATCGGGCAGCTGCTGCTCGAGCACCTCGCCCAGGCGGGCCGCGAGCGCGGCATCGAGCGCTTCACCGCGGAGGTGCTCCCGGAGAACCAGGCGATGATCCACACCTTCCGCGAGGCGGGCTACCGGGTCGCGAGCGAGTACGACCAGGGCGTGATGGCCCTGGAGTTCTCCATCGACCCGACCGACACCGCGATCGGGGTCATGGAGCAGCGCGACCACCGCGCCGCGGCCCGGTCGATCGAGCGCTTCGTCAACGCCGGCTCGGTGGCGGTCATCGGGGCCAGCCGGCGCCCGGACAGCATCGGCCAGGCGCTGGTGCGCAACCTGGTGCTCGGCGACTACACCGGCAAGGTCTACGTGGTGAACCCGACGGCCACCCCGGTGTCCGGGCTGCCGGCGTACGCCACGGTCAACGAGATCCCGGGCGAGGTCGACATCGCGGTGGTCGCGGTGCCCGCCGACTCCGTGCAGGACGTGGTGCTCGACTGCGCCGCCAAGGGCGTGCACGGGCTGATCGTCATCTCGTCCGGCTTCGCCGAGACCGGTGAGGAGGGTCGGCTCCGGCAGCGCCGGCTGGTGGGCCTGGCGCGCTCCTACGGCCTCCGGCTGATCGGCCCCAACTGCCTGGGCCTGATCAACACCGATCCCGGCGTGCTGCTCAACGCCTCGCTCTCGCAGGTGATGCCGCCGCGCGGGCGGGCCGGCTTCTTCTGCCAGTCCGGCGCCCTCGGCTCGGCGATCCTCAAGAAGGTCTACAACCGCGGCCTCGGGCTCTCGACCTTCGTCAGCGCCGGCAACCGCGCGGACCTGTCCGGCAACGACCTCCTGCAGTACTGGGAGGAGGACGACTCCACCGAGGTGGTGCTGCTCTACCTCGAGTCGATCGGGAACCCGCGCAAGTTCTCCCGGATCGCCCGCCGGGTCTCGCGCCGCAAGCCGGTGGTCGCGGTCCGCTCCGGCCGCACCACGCAGGGCGTGCCCATGGGGCACGCGGTCCGCAAGATCGGCGCCCCGGCCCCGGCCATCGACGCGATGTTCCGGCAGGCGGGGATCATCCAGGTCGAGACCCTCGACGAGATGTTCGACGTCGCCCAGCTGGTGGCGCACCAGCCGCTGCCCCGCGGGCGCCGGATCGCGGTCGTCGGCAACTCCGACGCCCTCGGGCTGCTCGCCACCGACGCCGCCGCCGCCGTCGGGCTCGTGGTCAACCGCTCGGTGTCGCTCGGCCCCGAAGCGGGGGCGGAGGACTTCGAGGACGCCCTCGACGCGGCCATCGACGACCCGGACGTCGACTCGGTGGTCGCGGTCTACATCCCGCCGCTGAACACCTCGGGCGTCGAGGTCGCCAACGTGCTCGCCGCCGTGGGGGAGCAGTCCGACAAGCCGCTGGTGACCACCTTCCTCGGCGCCGAGGGGGTGCCCGAGCTGCTGCGGGTGCCCGACGTGGCCGGCCACACCGCCGGCCGCGGCTCCGTGCCGTCGTACCCCGCGGTCGAGGCCGCCGTGCGCGCGCTCGCGCGCGTCGTGGAGTACGCCGTGTGGTTGCGGCACCCGCCCGCGACCGGGCTGGCCCACGAGGAGCCGCTCGAGCCCGACGAGCCGAGCGACCCCGCGTCGGCCCGGCGCCAGGTCAACGAGCTGCTCATGCACCACCCCGACGGCCACGACCTGGACAACGACCAGGCGGCGGCGCTGCTGGCGACCTACGGCATCGAGCTCTGGGCGACCCGCTTCGTCGCGACGCTGGAGCAGGCGCAGGAGGCCGGGGAGGCGCTGGGCTGGGACGTGGTGCTCAAGGCGACCCACGAGCGGCTCCGCAACCGTCCGGACCTGGCCCACGTCTGGCGCAACATCGAGACCGCCGAGGAGATGGCCGGCGCCTGGCGCAACCTCTCGCACGTCATCACCGATCCCGGGACGGCCGGCTTCGTGGTCCAGAAGAACGCCCCGCCCGGCGTCCCGGTGGCGATCTCCTCCCTGGAGGACCCGTTGTTCGGGCCGGTGGTCTCCTTCAGCATCGCCGGGCCGCTGACCGAGATGCTGGCCGACCGCTCCTTCCGGATCCCGCCGCTGTCCCCCCAGGACGCCGCGGACATGGTGCGGGAGGTGAAGGCCTCGCCCCTGCTGTTCGGCTACCGCGGCAGCGAGGTGGTCGACGTGGAGGAGCTCGAGCGGCTGATCCGCCGGGTCTCGCGCCTGCAGCACGACCTCCCGCAGGTGCGGTCCCTCGACCTGTCGCTCGTCCAGGTCGGCGCCGAGGGGGCGGCCGTGCTCAGCGCGGCGGTCCGCATCGAGCCCGTGATCGACCCCCGGTCGGACTGGTTCGTGCGCCGGCTGATGACGCCTCCGGGGGACACCCTCCCCGACTGATAACGATTCGCGCACCGTCGGGGTGGTGCCGGAGACTTGAGCCTTGTGACCGACCTGATCCCCGACGCGCTGGTCCCCGAGCCCTGGCGGTTCCGGACCCTGGACCGGCGAGTGCTGCGGATCTTCGTCGGCTTCGGCTTCTCGGCGCTGGGCTCCGGGCTGACGCTGCCGTTCCTCTACGTGTACCTCTCCGAGATGCGGGACTTCGAGACCGCGACCGTCGGGTGGCTGTTCGCCTGGATGGGGCTGGTGGGGTTCGTCACCGCACCGATCGGCGGCACCCTGATCGACCGGTTCGGACCGCGGCCGGTGATGCTGGCCGGACTCGTCGTCGAGGCGCTCGCGGTGGCCTACCTCGGGCAGGTCGACCGACCGGCGGAGGCGTTCGTGGTCGCGTCCGTGATGGTCGTCGGCACCGTCGGGCTGTGGCCCGCGTCGACGGCGATGCTGACCCGCCTGGTCCCACCCGAGGCCCGGGAGAAGGTCTACGGCATCAACTTCATGCTGCTCAACGCCGGGCTCGGGATCGGCGGCGTGATCAGTGCGCTCATCATCGACACCGACTCGCTGGCCTCCTTCCAGCGCCTCTACCTCCTCGACGGGCTGAGCTACGTCGCCTACATCGTGGTGCTGCTCAGCCTGCCCCGCGGCACGGGCGCGGCGCCCGCGCCCGACGAGCACGCCGAGGCGCCCGCCGAGCAGCCGTCGTGGGCGGTCGTGCTCCGCGACCGGACGCTGCTGCGGGTGGTGGGCATCTCGGTCTGGCCATCACCTTCGGCTACGCCCAGATGGAGGCGGGCCTGGCGGCGTACGCCGTCGACGTCGCGGAGGTGCCGGCCGAGTCGCTGGGCTGGGCGTTCGCCGCCAACACGGCCGCGATCGTGCTGGGCCAGCTGGTCGCGCTGCGCTTCATCGCCGGGCGCCGGCGCACGTCGATGCTGGCGCTGTGCGCCGCGATCTGGTCGGTCTCCTGGGTCGTCATCGCGGCCTCCGACGTGGTGCCCACCGCGTTCGCGGTCGCGGCGATCGTGGTCGGGATGGGTCTCTTCGGGATCGGGGAGACCCTGTGGGCCCCGGTGGCCCCGGCGGTCGTCAACGACCTGGCCCGCGAGGACCTGCGGGGCCGCTACAACGCGCTCCAGGGGATGACCTGGACGGTCGGGTCGATCGTCGGCCCGGCGAGCGCCGGCATGCTGATCGGGCACGACCTGCCGCACGTCTGGGTGGGCTGCGTGGTCGGTGGCACCGCGGTGGCCGCGGTGCTGTTCCTGCGGCTCCGGCGTCACCTCACCGACGCCCAGGACGGGCTGTCCCGGGAGACCGTTCGCACCGCGTGACAGACTGCCCGCATGCGCTCCAGCAGCACCACGGGAGACCGTGACCAGGCGGCCCGCCTCCGGGACGCGATCCACCGGACCGGCTACTACCCCGAGGTCGTGGCGGACGGCGTGGAGGCCGCCGTCGCGGGCGAGGAGGTGGTGTCCTTCTACGTCCACCACGAGCCGACCTTCGAGCACGACGAGGTCCGTCGGCACCTGACCGTGGTGGTGCTGACCCCGAGCCGGCTGATCCTGGCGCACACCGACGAGCACGCGGGCGACGACCTGCTGCCCGAGCCGTACACGTCCACCTCCACCGAGGCGATCACGCTCGCGTCGGTCCGCTCGGTGGTCGTCACCCGGATGGTCGCCAACCCGACCTCGGGACCCTCCTCGCCCGCCGAGGCGGTCATGACCATCGGCTGGGGCGGGGTGTCGCGGATCGACCTCGAGCCGGCCGGCTGCAGCGACCCCGAGTGCGACGCCGACCACGGCTACACGGGCGTGCTCGCCGGTGACGACTTCTCGCTCCGGGTCTCGGCCGCGGCCGAGGGCGCCGACGCCGTGGCCGGGCTGCTCGCCTTCGCCGAGTCGCTGTCGTCGCGGACCCGCGGCGCGTGACCGACCTGGACGACTTCGTCGATCCCGCGTACGGCAGCCGGTCCCTCGCGGACGTGGTGCCCGCGGTCGCCGAGGCCCTCGGCGCGGCGACCGCGCTACCCGGCGGTCCGCCGCTCGACCTGGTGCTGCCCGCGGCGCCGTCGTACGTCGTGTTCCTGGTCGACGCCCTCGGCGCCGAGCTGCTGCAGCGCTACGCGCACGCGGCACCCTTCCTCTCCTCGCTGGCCGAGGGCCAGCGCGCCGGGACCGCGTGCGTCCCGTCCACCACCGCCACCAGCCTCACCTCGCTCGGCACCGGCCTGCCCCCGGGCAGCCACGGCCTGGTCGGGTTCACCTCGCGGGTGCCCGGCACCGACCGGCTGCTCAACGCGCTGAGCTGGGACAAGCGCGTCGACCCGGTCGAGTGGCAGCCGCACCAGACCGCCTTCGCCCGGCTCACCGCGGCGGGCGTGGGCGTCACGGCGGTCAACAAGCGCGAGTTCGCGGGCAGCGGGCTGACCGTCGCCGCCCACCGCGGGGCGACCTACGTCGGCGCCGACCGGGTGGGGGAGCGGATCGCCGCCGTGCTCGCCGCCGCCCGCACCCGCCCCTCGCTGACCTACGTCTACGACGGCGACCTGGACTGGACCGGGCACCGCTTCGGCGTCAGCTCGAGCCACTGGCTCCAGCAGCTCGCCATGGTGGACGCCGAGGCCGAGCAGCTGCGCGACGCGCTGCCGGACGAGACCCGGCTGCTGGTGGTCGCCGACCACGGCATGGTCGACAGCCCCCCGGAGGCGCGCACCGACCTGGACGAGCACCCGGTGCTGCGGGACGGGGTGGTGCTGGTCGGCGGCGAGGCGCGGTTCCGGCACCTCTACTGCGGTCGCGGTGCCGTGGGCGACGTGCGGGACACCTGGGCGGGGTTCCTCGGCCCGGCGGCCGAGGTGCTCACCCGGGACGAGGCGGTGGCCCGCGGCTGGTTCGGCACCGCGCTGCCCGGGATGCTCCCCCGGATCGGGGACGTCGTCGTCGCCTCGACCGGCGACCACGGGGTGTTCTCCTCGCGGGACTTCTCCTACGAGACGACCCTGGTGGGGCTGCACGGCTCGCTGACGTCCGCGGAGATGCTCATCCCGATGCTCGTGTGCTGACGCGCGTCACTCGGGCTCGTTGTGGTCGTCGCCGCCGACGACGTACGACGAGGTGACGCCGGTGTACATCAGGTGCGCGACGAGCCCCTCGGCGGCGTGGCTCAGGTTGTGGCAGTGGTCCATCCAGAGTCCCGGGTTGTCGGCCACGAACGCGATCTCGTAGCTCTCCCCGACGCCGACCTCGAGCGAGTCCACCCACCACGGGCTGCCGGTGGCGGCCACGCCGTCCTTCGCGAGCACGACGGCGTGGTGGCCGTGGAGGTGCATCGGGTGGGTGTCGTCGCTGTTGTTCTCGATCGTGAACGCCACGACGTCGCCCTCGGACACCATGTACATCGGCACGTCCGGGTAGAGGTTGCCGTTGATCGTCCACCAGAGCCCGGGGCGACCGTCGAGGAAGCCGGGCCGCTTGCCGATGCTGTAGTCGAAGGTCCGGTCCGCCTGCGTGGCGTCGAAGCCGAGGTCCGCGGGCGCGCCGTACGACAGCAGGTCGACGAGGTCGCGCGGCTGCCGCGGCCTCGTGGCGACGGGGTCCTGGCCCAGCACGACGGTCGTGGTGCCCCCGACATCGACCCGGGCGCCGCCCTCGGGCACCACCAGCCCCAGGTCGACGCGGCCGCCGGCGGGGATCCGCACCGCCTCGCCGTCGATCGTCCCGGGCTCGTTGACGTCGGTGCCGTCGACGGCCAGCACCCGGAAGTCCGTCCCGGTCACCCAGGCCGAGGTGATGCCGTTGTCGGTGTTGATCACCCGCAGGCGGACCTCCTGGCCGGGCTCCGCGTCCACGGTGGTGGTGCCCGGCCTGCCGTTGAGCGACGGTCCGTCGTCGTAGCGGTGCACGATCGCCACCTCGTCGAGGACGTCGGGGTCGGTCTGCCTCGGGTGGATGACCAGCCCGCCGAGGAGCCCGCCCTGCACCTGCTCGTGCGAGACCTGGTGCGAGTGGTACCAGAACGTGCCGACCTGGTCGGCCACGAAGCGGTAGACGAAGGTCTCGCCGGGCAGCACCGCGTCCTGGGTCACGCCCGCGACCCCGTCGGCGGCGTTGGGCACGTCGACCCCGTGCCAGTGCAGGGTGATGCCGGCGTCGACGTTGTCGTTGACGAGGGTGACCTCGACGAGGTCACCCTCGGTCGCCTCGAGCAGCGGCCCCGGCGAGATGCCGTTGACGGTGTAGCCGCCGCCCTCGGCCCGGACCGTGAGCGTCTCGCTGACGTCGGCCGGCAGGTCGGGCGGTGCGGTCAGGTCGGCGACCGGGGTGCCGGTCATCCCGTCCATCCCGGCGTGGTCGTCGACCGGCCCACCGCCCCAGTCGGCCTCGCCCATCGCGGCGATGTCGTAGGTGTCGGGCACCAGGCTCTGCTGCCAGAACCACGCGAGCGGCAGGAGGAGCGCGGCCGTCGCGGCCCCGGCCACCCAGAGCCGCCACCGGCCGCGTGAGGCCATGCGTCAGGCGGAGACGGGTGCCGTGGGCGCGGCCGTCTCCGAGGGCGCGGCGGACGCGCGGCCGCCGGCCGCGATCGCGACGCCCATCAGGACCAGGGCGTTGATGCCGTGCAGGGCGCCGAAGCCCGACCCCACCTCGCGCGACAGCGCCGGGAGCACGAACACCTGCAGGATCACCAGGAGGACGATGAGGCCGGCCATGGCGGCGCCGCGGGGCACCTTCGCGAAGAACGACACGATCAGCAGCACGAGCGAGGTGAGCGGGATCAGGATGAGGCCGTTGAAGAACATGTGGATCGCGAAGCCCCACTCGGCGGTGAAGTTCTGGTCGCAGTCGGTGCACTCGAGGAGCGCCTTGTCGACCACGCCGCCGTCGTCGATCCAGTTGGTCATCCCGAAGAACGCCCAGGCGATCGCGCCGGCCTGCACGACGACGAGCACGGCGATCATGTACGCCAGGAAACGGTAGGTCGAGCGCATGGTTCCCCCCAGGTGAGTCCGGCCGGTCCACCACCGGTCTTCTCTGGAGGATCCCCACTCGGGCAGGCCGAGGCAACGGCAAAACGCCGCTGGTCCAGACCGGTCCGGCTCAGCCGAACGGCAGCGGGTCGGGGGAGAGCGAGACGGCCCGGGCCCGGTCCGCCGTGAGCCGCCGCCGGTGGTGCTGGCGGCAGAGCACCTCGTAGGCGACGTGGGCGGGCTCGGCCCGGTGCGTGCCGCCGGCCGCGTCCTCGTCCTCGACGTCGCCGACCACGATCACCTCGCCCTCGACGACCATCACGCCGTCCTCGGTGCGCGCGTTGTGGGTGGCCCGCTTCCCGCACCAGCACAGCGCCTCGACCTGGAGCACGTTCATCCGGTCGGCCAGCTCGACCAGCCGGGCGCTGCCCGGGAACAGCGAGCTGCGGAAGTCGGTGAGGATGCCGAAGCAGAAGACGTCGAGCTGGAGCTCGTCGACGATCTTGGCCAGCTGGTCGATCTGGTCCCGGGAGTAGAACTGGGCCTCGTCGCACACGAGGTAGTCGATCCGGCCGCCCTGGGTGAGGTGCGTGACGACGTACCGCCAGAAGTCGAAGCCCTCGGTGACCTCGATGGCCTCGTGGGTCAGGCCGAGGCGGCTGGAGAGCGTCGCCTCGCCGGCGCGGTCGTGGGCGGTGAAGATCCTGCCGACGCGCCCGCGCTGGGCGTGGTTGTGGTTGGTCTGAAGGGCGAGGGTGCTCTTGCCCGAGTCCATGGTGCCGGTGAAGAAGTGCAGTTCAGCCATCGGGCGTGATCCTTGCACACCCTCATCGCGGCACCCGGCCGCGGACCACCCAGGCCCGCGCCGGCAGCCGGAACGCCTCCTCGCCCACCCCCAGCCGCCGGTGCATCTCGGCCTTCAGCGCCGCCCGGGCGGCCGGTGCGAGGCTGGTCACGTGGGCGCCGGCCGGCCCGACCCCGCCCTCGAGACCGCTCCACAGGTCGTCGAGGTCGTCGTAGGCCGCCGTGACGACCACGGGCGCCACCTGCACGTGCTCCAGCCCGGCCCTCTCCCAGAGCGAGCGGAGCGGGCCGGGCGCGCACCAGCCCATCGCCCGCCCCTCGTCGGCGTCGGCGGCCCGGGGGTCCAGGGCGGTGGCGGCGTCCCAGAAGGTACGCAGCAGGGTCATCTCGCCGGCGTAGTCCCAGACCGCCGCAGCGATCCCCCCACCCGGCGCGGCGACCCGGCGCATCTCCGCGACGCCGGCCGGAGCGTCGGACATGAAGTTGACCACGAGCTGGCTGAACGCGTGGGTGACGGAGCCGTCGGCGAACGGCAGGTCCTCGGCGGCCGCCTGCCGGACGTCGACGCCGGGCAGTCGCGTGGCGCAGGCCGCGACGAACGAGGGCGACGGGTCGACGGCCGCGACGTGGTCGGCACCGAGACGGCGGACCAGCTCGGCGGTCAGCGCCCCGGGGCCGCAGCCGACGTCCAGCGCCCGGTCGCCGGGCCGGGGGCCCACGGTCCCGACGAGCGACCTGGCCAGGTCGCCGCTGTAGCGCCCGATGTGCCGGTCGTAGGCGGCCGCGGTCGCGTGGAAGGTCGCCGCCCCCCGAGGCTGGCTCATCCCGGCAGCCTCCACCTGTGGCGGCGCCCCGTCAATCGCGGAGGATGGGCGCATGCACCCCCTCGTGTCGGCCGCGGACCTGACGGCCCTGCTCGGCGACGTCACCGTCCTCGACGTGCGGTACCGCCAGGGAGGTGCGCCGGGCCCGGGAGAGTACGCCCGCGGCCACGTCCCCGGCGCGGCGTACGTCGACCTCGACGCGGACCTGGCCGCCCCTCCCGGACCCGGAGGGCGGCACCCGTTGCCGGACCCGGCGACCTTCGAGACCGCGATGCGCCGCGCCGGCGTGCGCGCCGACCGTCCGGTCGTGGTCTACGACGACTGGGGAGGCCGGGCGGCGGCCCGGGCCTGGTGGCTGCTGCGCCACCACGGCCATCGCGACGTGCGGGTCCTCGACGGGGGCTGGTCGGCGTGGCTCGGCGCCGGGGGAGTGGTGGCCACCGGCGTCTCGACGCCGGCGGCCGGTGACTTCACCGCGGACCCGGCGGGCCGGATGCCGGTGGTCGGCGCCGAGGAGGTCCGCGCGGTGGACGTGCTCGTCGACGCCCGGGCCCCGGAGCGCTACCGCGGCGAGGTCGAGCCCCTGGACCCCGTCGCCGGTCACATCCCCGGTGCGGTCAACGTCCCCACGCCCGAGAACCTCGCCGCGGACGACCGCTTCCGTCCGGCCGCGGAGCTCGAGCGGGTGTACGCCGCCGTGGGCGCCGGCCCCGGCGTCGTGGTGGCGGCGTACTGCGGCTCGGGCGTCACGGCGGCCCACGCGGTGCTGGCCCTGGAGGTCGCCGGGATCCGGGCGGCGCTCTACCCGGGCAGCTGGTCGGCGTGGGTCACCGACCCGGACCGACCGGTCGAGACCGGCTGAGCGGTCAGTCCTGCTTGCCGCCGCCGAACATGATCTCGTCCCAGCTCGGCACGGACGCGCGGGCGCCCTTCTTGCGGGCCGGGCGCTTGGGGGCCTCGGCCTCCTCGGCGGCCGGCTCCTCGACGGGCTCCGGCGGGATCTCGACCGGCGCGTCCTCGTCCTCGTGGAAGACCTCGTCGAAGAACGACGGCTCGGCCGGTGCCTCGGCCGGCGGCACGGCGCGCACCTTGGCGGCCGTCTCGGTCAGGTCGGCCGTGCGCTCCGGCGCGGCCTCCTCCTCGTCGCGCACCATCTCGATGGCGTCGTCGCCGAGCGGCAGCTCGTCGGAGGGGACGGCGGACAGCCGTCGCTCGGGACCCTTCCGGCGGGTGGCCGGAGCGGTCCGCTCGGGCGCGTCGGCCAGGTCGCCGATCAGCCAGCGGGCGTCGTCGTTCTCGGTGACCACGTAGTTGCCGGGCGCGTCGAACGCGAACTGCGCGGCACCCTTGCGGGGCCCGGCCTCGAAGTCGCCGGTGAGGGCCCAGCGGCCGTCCTCGCGCCGGTAGGCGTCCCAGGTGACGGCGCTCGCCGGGACGTTGAGCCCGCGCAGGTGCCCGGCCACCGCGTCCCCGAGGGTGCGGCTGCGGCCGGTGGCGTCGCCGCCGTCGCCCGAGCGGCGGCGCACCGACGAGCGCTGGGCGCGGTCGGCGATGTGCTCGCGCTCGGCGAGCACGGGGGCGGCGAACGGCATGATCTTGTCGACGGTGGTCTTGGCCGCGGCGGCGACCGCCTCGGGGCTCTCTCCCGCCCGGATGCGGGTCTGGATGTCACGGGGTCGCAGGACGCTGTCCATCTCAATCTCCAACTGGCCGAGGCGTGCATGCTCGCCGCGCAAGGCGGCCCGAAGCTTCGAGTCGACACCGAGCGTGAACTCGGTTCCCGCGTCATCGACGAGGAGCAAGCGACGGCGATCCTCGCTCAGCCCGACGAGCGTGAGGTGCACCATCGCTGCTTTCTGCTCCCTGCCGTGATCCGGGTCGTCCCGTGGGGGCGAGCCTACGCCAGCGGCACCCCGCCTCAGGCGTAGCGCGAGCGGCGCGCCCCGCCGCGGGGCAGCGCCTGGGCGGCCACCGCGCCGAGCAGCCCGGCGCCGACCGCGACCAGGTACGCCGGCGACGCGCCCTGGGTGTCGATGACGATCCCCGCCAGGGTCGCGCCGGGTGCGACCCCGGCCACGATCCCGGTGTGGATCACCGCGATGCCCTCGGTCAGCCGGGGCCCGGGGACGGTCTGCTCGGTGAGGGTCAAGGTGGCGATCAGCGTGGGGGCGATCGCGAAGCCGGCCAGGAACAGCGCGGCGCCCATCAGGACGGCCGAGCCGATCAGCGCCATCGGCAGCATCACCAGGGTCAGCGCGATGGTGCCGCGGCGCACCCGCTCGTCGGCGCCGATCCGCCAGGCCAGGGCGCCGGTCACGAGGCCCGCGCTGAGCGACCCGAAGGCCCACAGCCCCAGCAGCACGCCGGCGTACCGCTTCACGCCCAGCTCGTCGGCGAACGCGACGGTGGCCACCTCCGCCGAGCCGAAGAAGGCCCCGAGCATCAGGCACACGACGGTCAGCGGCGCGATGGTGCGCCACGGGATGCCGGGGCGCGGACCGGTGGCGGCGCGCCGCGGGTGCGGCGGCGGCGCGGTGGCCCGCTGGGCGGCGAAGGCCAGGGTGCCGAGCAGCCCGGCCACCGCCGCGGTCCCGAGGCCCGCGAGCGGGTGCAGCGAGGTGGCCAGCACCGTCACCAGGATCGGCCCGAGGATGAACACCGCCTCGTCGAGCACGCCCTCCAGCGCGTAGGCGGTCTGCACCTGCGCCGGCTTGTCGAGGACGAACGACCAGCGGGCGCGCACGCAGGCACCGACCGGCGGCAGGGAGAGCCCGGCGAGGGCGGCCGCGCCGAAGGTCCAGGCGAGCGGCCAGTCGGCCTGCACCGAGACCATCAGGAGCACCAGCGCGAAGGTGCACAGCGTCGCGGCCGCGGGCAGCACCCGCCCCTGGCCGAAGGTGTCGACGAGCCGGCCCAGCAGGATCGCGACGAGGGCGTTGGCGAGCAGGAACACCGCGCTCACCGCGCCGGCCAGGCCGTAGGATCCCCTGGCCTCCGAGACCAGCAGCACCACACCGAGGCTGATCATGGCGATCGGCAGCCGCGCGACCAGGGCGGTCGCGCTGAACCGGAGGGTGCCGGGGTAGGCCAGCACCCGGCGGTACGTCGACAGCATCGCCCGGCGAGCGTAGGGCGGTCGGACGACGGCCACCCAATCCCTGAGCACCGCCCGGGGAGGGTCCGGCGCCCCTCCCTACGATGGCAGGCATGGAGGAGTCCGACCCGCGTCCCTACGATGCCCTGCTGCTGGTCTCCTTCGGGGGTCCGGAGGCGCCCGAGGACGTCGTCCCGTTCCTCCAGAACGTCACCGGGGGCCGCGGCATCCCGCCGGAGCGGCTGGAGGTGGTCGGCGAGCACTACTTCCGGTTCGGCGGACGCTCGCCGATCAACGACCAGAACCGCGCGTTCCTGGCCGCGATCCGCGAGGACCTGGCGGGTGCCCGCATCGACCTGCCCGTCTACTGGGGCAACCGGAACTGGCGTCCCTACCTCGCCGACGCGCTCCGGGAGATGCGCGACGACGGGATCACCCGGGCCGCCTGCTTCGTCACCTCGGCGTACTCGTCGTACTCCGGCTGCCGGCAGTACCGCGAGAACCTCGCCGCGGCCGCCGCCGAGGTCGAGGGCGCCCCCCGGCTCGACAAGCTGCGGCACTACTTCAACCACCCCGGCTTCGTGGAGTCCTACGTCGACGCCACGCTCACCGCGCTCGCCGACCTGCCCGACCACGCCCGCGACGGCGCGCACCTCGTCTTCGTGACCCACTCGGTGCCCGAGTCGATGAACGAGCGCAGCGGCCCGTGGGGCGGGGCCTACGTCGGTCAGCACCGCAGCGTGGTGGCCGAGATCACCGACCGGGTCCGCCAGGAGACCGGCCGCCGGCACCCGCAGCACCTCGTCTACTGCTCGCGGTCCGGCCCGCCCGACGCGGCGTGGCTCGAGCCGGACGTCAACGACCACCTCGAGACGCTGGCCAAGGCCGGGACCTCGGGCGTGGTGATCGTGCCGGTCGGCTTCGTCTCCGACCACATGGAGGTGATCTGGGACCTCGACACCGAGGCGCTGGGCACCGCCAACCGGCTCGGCCTCCCGGCGACCAGGGCGTCGACGCCGGGGATCGACCCGCGCTTCGTCGCCGTGGTCCGGGACCTGCTCCTCGAGCGCGCCGCCGCCGAGCGCGCCGAGCAGCCGACCCGGCGGACCGTCGGCAGCCTGACCGCGACGCCCGACCTGTGCCCGGTCGGCTGCTGCGTGAACCCGCGCGGGCCGCTGCCGACGATCGGCGGTGCGGCGTGACCGGCCCGGAGGCGACCGACCTGCGGGACCTGGCGCTGCGCGTGGCCCGGGAGGCCGCCGCCCTGGTCCGCGACCGCCGTGCGCACCCCGTGGAGGTCGCCGACACCAAGAGCAGCGTCGTCGACGTGGTGACCGAGGCCGACCGGGCCAGCGAGGCGCTGATCCGCTCCCTGCTCGCCCGGGCCCGGCCGGACGACGCGTTCCTCGGCGAGGAGGGCAGCGACGACGCCGGCACCTCGGGGGTGCGGTGGGTGGTGGACCCGATCGACGGCACCGTCAACTTCCTCTACGACCTGCCGCAGTACGCCGTGTCCATCGCCGCGGAGCGGGACGGCCAGGCGGTCGCGGGCGTGGTCGTCAACGCCGCCACCGGCGTGGAGTACGCCGCGGCGCTCGGCGCGGGCGCCACCCGGGACGGGCGGCCCATTGCGGTGCGCGGGACCGTGCCGCTGGCGGAGCGGCTGATCTTCACCGGCTTCTCCTACGACGCCGACCGCAGGGCGGTGCAGGCCGCGGCGCTGGTGCGGCTGCTGCCGCGGGTCCGCGACGTGCGACGCCTCGGGTCCTGCGCGCTGGACCTGTGCCACGTCGCCGAGGGCCAGGCGGACGGCTACGTCGAGGAGGCCGTCAACCTGTGGGACCACGCGGCCGGCGGCCTGATCGCCCGCGAGGCCGGTGCCCGCACGGTGCTGCTGCCCGGGGCCGGGGGCCGCGACGCGCTCGTGGCGGCGCCGGCTGCGGGCTTCGACGCGCTGCTGGCGGCCGTGACCGATGCGGGATTCCTGGCCTGAGCGGTCCGGGGAATAGCCGCGCGACGGCAGGGCGTTCCGCGACACGTGCTGATACCGCCATACCAAGGGTGGGCGGAATGGTGCACAATCTGCCCCGCTGTGAGGCAACAGGGCTGACAGACACGGACCGGGACATGTCGTCGCGGTCCAGGGGAGTGGGAGAGGACGATGGCAACCGACTACGACGCACCGCGCAAGACCGAAGAGGACCAGAGCGAAGAGAGCATCGAGGAACTCAAGGCGCGTCGGCACGACAAGAACTCCGGCAAGGTCGACGAGGACGAGGCCGAGGCGGCGGAGTCCTTCGAGCTGCCCGGGGCCGACCTCTCGCACGAGGAGCTCGCGGTCGAGGTCAAGCCGCGCCAGGACGACGAGTTCACCTGCATGAGCTGCTTCCTGGTCCACCACCGCAGCCAGCTGGCCGACGAGAAGAACCTCATCTGCCGCGACTGCGCCTGAGCGCCGGCAGCGCCGCGGCCTGACTCAGGTCGTGGGCGCGTCGGCGGCGTCGGCGTCCTGGTTGTCCTTGCGCAGCTCGGGCGGCAGGTGGCCGGTCGACTTCTCGTAGTAGTCGCGGCCCGCCGGGTCGCGAGCATCCGCGCGACCGCGATCGAGGGTGCCCGAGACCACCGCCCAGGCGACGGCCTCCTTCATCTCCACGTCGGGGTCGGCCGGGTTCGCCGGCGGGTTCTTGCCCGTGGTGGCGCGCCACCCCGTGTTGAGGGCCTTCTTGGCGAGCGCCGCGGCAGCGAGCGCCGCCAGGAGCGAGAAGACCGACCAGACGCGAGATTCGGATGCCATGCCGTCACCCTACCCAGCGCCGGGGCCGGGGATGCGCCGCCGTGACCCGAGGGCCGACACCAGCATCTCGGGGCGCCGGGTGGCGACCAGCCAGTACGGCGTCGGGTCGGCCGGGTCGAGGATCTCCACCCGCACCGCACGCTTGAGATAGGGCCGGAGGAGCAGGTAGGCCCGGGCGTCGGCGTCGGGTCCCGCGAGGCGGCGGGCGGCCTCGGGGTCCAGGGTGCTCGCGGTGCCGAGGTGCCCGACCGCGATGTGCGCCGGGCCCGCCCGGAGCTCCCCGTCGACCACCTGGACCCGCGCGGCGCCGTACCACCAGAGCACGGCGGCCATGGTGACCGCCGCGGTCCCGGTGACCGCCCAGACGGCGCTGGTCGGGAGCGCGACGAGCACGGCCAGCCAGAGGCAGGCCACCAGCATCGTGCCCTGGACCCACCATCGCAGGGGGACCGAGAGCCGCTCGTCGTACTCCACGCCCCGCATCGTAGGGCGGGTAGTCTCACCGCCCGTGACCGAGCACCCCGACCTCGCCGCGAGCCCGGAGGCCGGCGTGGAGATCCGCCTGGTCCGCCTGGACCGCGACCTCCCGCTCCCGGCGTACGCCCACCCCGGCGACGCGGGCGCCGACCTGCTCACCACCGTGGACGTCACCCTGGCGCCGGGGGAGCGGGCGATGGTGCCCACCGGGGTGGCGATCGCGCTGCCCCCGGGCTACGTCGCGTTCGTGCACCCGCGCTCCGGGCTGGCCGCCCGGCACGGGCTGTCCATCGTGAACACCCCGGGCACGGTGGATGCGGGCTACCGCGGCGAGATCAAGGTGCTGCTGGTGAACCACGACCGGCACGAGCCGGTCGCGCTGCGCCGCGGCGACCGGGTGGCACAGCTGGTGGTCCAGCGGTTCGAGCGGGCCCGCTTCGTCGAGGTGGACGTCCTGCCGGACTCGGCGCGAGGGGCCGGGGGTTACGGTTCTACCGGTGGCTTCGGTCGCCCAGAGACGTCCGACGCCGACACGTCCGGGTGACCCGGCCCCAGAAGGAGTTCCACGTGAAGTTCCGGCGCAAGAGCGACGCCGCCGAGGCGCCCGACCCGACGCCCGAGCCCGAGGCCGCGGCCGAGGTCGAGGCCGACGAGGCCGGCTCGCCGACGCGCACCGGGGGTCCCTTCGACGTCTCCGAGGTGGACCTCGAGGGCAGCACCCGGGTCGATCTGGGGTCGCTGCTGATCACCCCGACCGAGGGCCGGGAGGTGCGGGTGCAGGTCGACGAGGTCACCAAGGCGGTGCAGGCGGTGATGGTGGCCGGGCCCGACGGCGCCCTCGAGCTGCGCGCCTTCGCGGCGCCTCGCAACGGCGACCTCTGGAGCGAGGTGCGGCCGCAGATCAGCGCCGACATCGAGGGCCGCGGCGGCACCGTCGCCGAGCGTGAGGGCCGGTTCGGGACCGAGCTGGTGTGCGAGCGTCCGGTGCAGCAGCCCGACGGCAAGACCGCACGTCAGGCGTCCCGGGTGCTGGGCGTGAACGGCCCCCGGTGGTTCCTCCGGGCCACCCTGATGGGGGCCGCGAGCGCCCCGGAGGCCAGTGCCTCCTGGGAGGACATGCTCGCCCTGGTGGTCGTCCGCCGGGGCGACCACGCGATGCCGGTGGCCGACCCGCTGCCGATCGTGCTGCCCACCGACGCGCGCAAGCTGCCGCCCGGCTCCTGACGCGACCTAGGATCTCCCCATGCCGGAGAAGAGTCGCTTGCGGCGCAGCATCAGCAAGTGGGCGAACAGCGCCGACCAGCACGCGCGCGACCTGCGTCGCGTCCAGGCCGAGTCGGGCCTGACCACGATCGCCGACGCGCCCGACCGCGACATGGTCCAGCTCCAGGGCGACCTGCGGACCGTCACCCTGCGCCCGCGCGGCGGCGTCCCGGCCCTGGAGGCGGAGCTGTACGACGGCTCCGGCGCCCTCACCCTGGTCTGGCTCGGCCGGCGGCGGATCACCGGCATCGGGCCGGGTCGGTCGCTGCGGGTCAGCGGCCGGATCGGCGTGCAGGACGGGCACCGGATCATGTTCAACCCGCGCTACGAGCTGCGGCCGTGAGCCCGGTGAGCCCCGTGAGCCCCAGCCCCGGCGCCCCGGCCGACGTCGCCTCGGTGGAGGCGGTCGTGCGCCAGCAGCTCTCGACCGCGCTCGGCGGTCGGCGCGGAATGATCGAGGCGGCCGTCCCGACGCTGCTCTTCACGGTCTGCTTCCTGGTGACCCACGAGCTGCGGACCGCCCTGGTCGTCTCGGTGGCCGCGGCGCTGGTGCTGCTCGCGGTCCGGCTGGTCCAGCGCTCCACCGTGCAGTTCGTCGTCAACGCGCTGGTCGGCATCGGCATCGGCTACGTCTTCGTGACCCTGTCAGCCCGCAGCGGCGGCAGCGCCGAGGACCAGGTGCTGGCGTACTTCCTGCCGGGCATCCTCTACAACCTCGGCTACTCGGTGGTGATGGCCTTCACCTGCGTGATCGGGTGGCCGCTGGTCGGCTTCATGGTCGGCAGCGTCACCGGGGACGCGACCGCCTGGCACCGCGACCGCCAGGTGGTCCGGCTGTGCACCAAGCTCACCTGGCTGCTGGTGCTGCCCTGCGTGCTGCGCACCCTGCTCCAGGGGCCGGTCTGGCTGGCCGGACACTCCGGCGCCCTCGACGCCGACACCGCGGTGGCGATCCTCGGGGTGCTCAAGGTCGGGATGGGGTGGCCGCTCCAGCTCGCGGCGCTCGGCTCGATGGTCTGGCTGCTCGGCCGGAACCACACGCCCCTGCAGGCCCCGCAGGCGGAGCCCGACCCGGCCTGAACGACAGAGCCGCGAGCGCAGCGAAGCGACGATTTCGGTGGTCGAGCAGCGAGCGAAGCGAGCGTGTCGAGACTAGCCGCCGTGGGCGCCGGGGGCGAGCAGCCGCTCGAGCTCGTTCTCGACCTCGGCCGGCGTGACGAACAACAGCTCGTCACCGGCCTCGACCGGCTGCTCCGCCGACGGGACGTAGACCTGGCCGTCGCGCAGGATCGTCACCAGCGCGCAGTTCTCCGGGAACGGGATCAGCCCCGCCGGCTTCCCGACGAACGGCGAGTCCGCCGGCAGCGTCATCTCGACCAGGTTGGCGTTGCCCTGGCGGAAGGTGAACAGCCGGACCAGGTCGCCGACCGTGACCGCCTCCTCCACGAGCGCCGACATGATCCGCGGGGTCGAGACGTTGACGTCGACGCCCCAGGCCTCGGTGAACAGCCACTCGTTGTTGGGGTGGTTGACCCGGCCGACGGTGCGCGGCACGCCGAACTCGGTCTTGGCGAGCAGCGAGGTGACCAGGTTGGCCTTGTCGTCGCCGGTGGCCGCGATGACCACGTCGCAGCGGTCGAGGCGGGCCTCCTCCAGCGACGAGAGCTCGCAGGAGTCGGCGAGCAGCCACTCGGCGTCGGGGACCCGGTCCTGACGGATCGCGCGCGGCTCCTTGTCGATGAGCAGCACGGTGTGGCCGTTGGTGATGAGCTCGCGGGCGATGGAGCGGCCCACGGCTCCTGCTCCGGCGATGGCGACGCGCATCAGGTCTCCTCGGGGCCTCGGTCGAGCACGGCGTAGGCCTCCGCGGCGTTCTCCTCGCGGATGACCATGTGCAGCATGTCGCCCTCCTGCAGCACCGAGTCGCGGTTCGGGAGCATGCCCTCGCCGAGCCGGTCGATCCAGGCGATGCGCGACTGCGACTGCTCCTGGAAGGTGATCGTGCGGTGCCCGATCCAGGCCTCCGGGACCATCACGTGGTCGACCCGCACGGTGCCCGAGGGGTCGCGGAAGTCCGGCTCCGCACCGGCCGGGGTGATCCGGCGGAGGATCTGGTCGGCGGTCCACTTCACCGTCGCCACCGTCGTGATGCCGAGCCGCTGGTAGACCTCCGCGCGCCCCGGGTCGTAGATCCGCGCCACGACCTGCTGGATGCCGAAGGTCTCGCGGGCCACCCGGGCGGCGATGATGTTGGAGTTGTCGCCGCTGGACACGGCCGCGAAGGCGTCCGCCCGGCGGATGCCGGCCTTCTCCAGGACCTCCTGGTCGAAGCCGTAGCCGGTCACCCGGTCGCCGTTGAAGCCCGGCCCGAGCCGGCGGAAGGAGTCGGGCTCGCTGTCGATCACCGACACCGTGTGGTTCCGGTCCTCGAGGCTGCGCGCGAGGGTCGAGCCGACCCGGCCACAACCCATGATCACCACGTGCACGAGCGAACGGTATCCCAGCCGAGGCACCTGCCCGCGCCGATGCGGCCCGTTGACGCACGGACCGCCGGATCCAGGGTCTACTCTCGTGCCACGTGGGCGTAGGCGACGTTTCGAAGCGGATCCTGCTCGGCCGTAAGCTGCGCAGCTCCCAGCTCGGGGAGACCCTGCTCCCCAAGCGCATCGCGCTGCCGGTCTTCGCCAGCGACGCGCTCTCGTCGGTGGCCTACGCACCCGACGAGATCTTCCTGATGCTGTCGGTGGCCGGCTTCTCGGCCTACGCGTGGTCGTGGAAGATCGGGCTGGCCGTCGCCGTCGTGCTGCTGACCGTGGTCACGTCGTACCGCCAGACCGTGCACGCCTACCCCTCCGGCGGGGGCGACTACGAGGTCGCCACCGTCAACCTCGGGCCGCAACGCGGGCGTCACGGTCGCGAGCGCGCTGCTCGTCGACTACATCCTCACCGTGGCCGTGTCGATCTCGTCGGGCGCGCAGTACGCCGCGTCGGCCGTCCCGGCGCTCCGCGACCACGAGCCGACGGTCGCCACCGTCCTGGTCATCCTGCTGGCGGCCATGAACCTGCGCGGCGTCCGCGAGTCCGGCACGTTCTTCGCGGTGCCGACCTACGCCTTCATGGCGGCCATCCTCGGCATGTGCCTGTGGGGCTTCCTGCGGATGGTCGCCGGCACCCTGCCCGACGCGGAGAGCGCCGACCTGCTCATCCAGAACGCGCCCGGCTGGGAGGAGCCGCTGACCACGGCCGCGCTGGTGTTCCTGCTGGCCCGCGCGTTCTCGTCCGGCTGTGCGGCGCTGACCGGCGTCGAGGCGATCTCCAACGGCGTCCCGGCCTTCCGGCGGCCCAAGAGCCAGAACGCCGCCACCACGCTGCTGCTGCTCGGCGCGATCGCGGTGACGATGATGCTCAGCGTCATCGCCCTCGCCTACGAGATGAAGCTGAAGTACGTCGACCCGCTCGACCTGAGCCGCCTGCGGCTGCCCAACGGCGAGCCGCTGCCGGAGAGCTACGACCAGCACCCGGTGATCTCCCAGATCGCCAGTGGCGTCTTCGACAACTTCAGCCCCGGGTTCTACTTCGTCGTCTCCGTCACCGGGATCATCCTGGTGCTGGCCGCCAACACCGCCTTCAACGGCTTCCCGGTGCTCGGCTCGATCCTGGCCCACGACGGGCTGGCCCCGCGGTCGCTCGGCTCGCGGGGGGACCGGCTGGCGTACAGCAACGGCATCGTCTTCCTGGCCGTGATGTCGATCATCCTGATCCAGGTGTTCCAGGCCGAGACGACCAAGCTGATCCAGCTCTACATCGTCGGCGTCTTCGTCTCCTTCAACCTCAGCCAGCTCGGCATGATCCGGCACTGGACCCGGCACCTGCAGGACACGCACGACCCCGCGACGCGCCGCCGGATGATGCGGTCGCGGACGATCAACACCTTCGGGCTCGGCATGACCGCCGTCGTGCTCGTCATCGTGCTCGTGACCAAGTTCCTCGCCGGGGCCTGGATCACGATCCTGGCGATGGGCTTCTTCTTCCTGGTGATGAAGGGGATCAGCCGCCACTACGCCAACGTCGCGCTCGAGCTGGCCGCCGACGAGTCGGACAAGATCATGCCGACCCGGGTGCACGCGATCGTGCTGGTCTCCAAGCTGCACAAGCCGACGCTGCGGGCGCTCGCCTTCGCGAAGGCGGCCCGGCCGAACATCCTGGAGGCGGTGTTCGTCGGCACCGAGCAGGCGGTCACCGACCGGCTGCTGGAGGAGTGGGACGAGCGGCGCATCGACGTCCCCCTCAAGGTCCTGCACTCGCCGTACCGTGAGGTGATCCGGCCGATCGTCGACTACGCGACCGAGATCCGACGGGCGAACCCGCGTGGGGTGGTCGCGGTCTACATCCCGGAGTACGTCGTCGGCCGGTGGTGGGAGTCGCTGCTGCACAACCAGACCGCGCTGCGGCTCAAGGGCCGGCTGCTGTTCGCCCCCGGCATCATGGTCATCTCGGTGCCCTACCAGCTGCGCTCGTCGGTGCTGGCGCGCGAGCGCGAGGAGCGCGACGCCGCGCGCACCCAGGCCGGCGACCTGCGCCGGGGCCGGGTCTCCGAGCCCCCGGCCCGCCAGGTCCCCTGGGACAGACAAGACTGATGGCGCGACGTCCCCGCCCGCGGAAGAGCCGCGGGCGCTCGCGGGTCGGCGAGCGGTTCACCGCCGTCGTCGGCCCGGTGGCCCACGGCGGCCACTGCGTGGTCCGGCTCGACGCGCCCGACAACCGGGTGGTCTTCACCCGGCACGCGCTGCCCGGCGAGACCGTCGTCCTGCAGATCACCGAGGGCACCGACGGCGACCGGTTCTGGCGCGGGGACGCGGTCGAGGTGCTCGCCGCGTCGCCGGACCGGGTCACCGCGCCGTGCCCGGTGGCGGGCCCGGGTCTGTGCGGCGGCTGCGACCTCCAGCACGTCGCGGTGCCGGCGCAGCGGTCGCTGAAGACCGGCGTGGTCCGCGAGCAGCTGGTCCGCCTCGGTGGCCTGGACCCGGCCGACCCGCTGCTCACCGCCCTCGACGTGGTCCGGGTGCCGGCCCGCGACGACGACCCCGACGACGGCCTGCGCTGGCGGACCCGGGTGCGGTTCGCGACCACCGAGGACGGCCGCCGGGGGATGCGCAAGAACCGCTCGCACGAGGTCGTCCCGGTCGACGACTGCCTGATCGCCCACCCCGAGGCGACCGAGCCGACGCCGGGCGTCGTGGTCACCGAGCGGGTCGTCACCGGGCACGGGACGCGGGAGTACGCCGTCGCCGGGGACGGCTTCTGGCAGGTGCACCCCGGCGCCCCACGCGTGCTGGTCGAGGCCGTCCTGGACCTGCTCCGGCCGCAGCCGGGGGAGCGGGCGCTGGACCTCTACGCCGGGGTCGGGCTGTTCGCCGGCTTCCTGCTCGACGCGGTCGGCCCCGACCTGGTGGTCACCGTCGAGGGCGACCGCACCGCCTGCCGGCACGCCCGCGCCAACCTCGGCCCCGGGGTCCGGGTGCTGCACGGCGACGTCGACCGGGTGCTGGCGGCCGACGACACCCTGGTCGCCGACCTGGTCGTGCTCGACCCGCCCCGCGAGGGTGCCCGGCGGCCGGTGGTGGAGCAGATCGTGGCCCGCACGCCGCGCGCCGTGGCCTACGTCGCCTGCGACCCCGCGGCGCTCGCCCGGGACGTCGCGGTGTTCGCCGAGCACGGCTACCGGCTGACCGCCCTGCGCGCGTTCGACCTGTTCCCGATGACCCACCACGTGGAGTGCGTGGCGCTGCTGGAGCGCTGAGGATCGGGTACGAAGGACCCATGGCGTCGTACTCGGTGAACCAGGCGGCCGTCGCGCACGCGCGCGACCTGATCGACAAGAGGCAGTACGTCCTCGACAGCGACTGGGGAGAGGTCCAGCCCGGTGCCGAGGCGCAGAACGCCTACCTCGAGCGGCACTCCTGGGAGGAGTACGCCGCCTGGCACCTCGGGCTCACCGAGGGCGCCAACGACGAGACCAAGGCCCGCTACGCGTTCGTGTGCGGCGACCTGCGCCGGGTGCACCGCACGGCCCTGATCGCCTGCGTCTACCGGGCGTCGGAGTGGCGGCACAAGGACGTCGAGCTGGCCGCGCACGACCTGCTCCAGCACCTCGACAGGACCAGCGGCTAGCAACCTTCCTCGACGTCATGTATCTTGATATCAAGATATCCCAGTTGAGGCTCGCCTTACTTCCGCCCGCTCACCGGGCGGCGGCAAGATGGGTGGAGCGTGACCACCGAACCGACGAGGAGACGACCGATGGCCAGTCAGGACAGCTTCGGCGCGAAGAGCACCCTGGACGTGGACGGGAAGTCCTACGAGATCTACCGCCTCGACGCGGTGACCGGCGAGGGGTTGGACGTCGCGGGACTGCCCTTCTCCCTCAAGGTGCTGCTCGAGAACCTCCTGCGCACCGAGGACGGCGCGGACATCACCGCCGACGACATCCGCGCGCTGGCCGGCTGGGACGCCGACGCGCAGCCCGACAAGGAGATCCAGTTCACGCCCGCCCGGGTGCTGATGCAGGACTTCACCGGCGTCCCGTGCGTCGTCGACCTGGCCACCATGCGTGAGGCGATGGCCGACCTCGGCGGGGACCCGTCGCGGATCAACCCGCTCGCGCCGGCCGAGATGGTCATCGACCACTCCGTGATCGCCGACGTCTTCGGGACCCCGGAGGCCTTCGAGCGCAACGTCGAGATCGAGTACGAGCGCAACCGCGAGCGCTACCAGTTCCTGCGCTGGGGCCAGGGCGCCTTCGACGACTTCAAGGTCGTCCCGCCCGGCACCGGCATCGTCCACCAGGTCAACATCGAGCACCTGGCCCGGACCGTGTTCACCCGCGAGGTCGAGGGGGACTCGGGCTCCACCACCGTGGTGGCCTACCCCGACACCTGCGTCGGCACCGACTCCCACACGACGATGGTCAACGGCATCGGCGTCGTCGGCTGGGGCGTCGGCGGCATCGAGGCCGAGGCGGCGATGCTCGGCCAGCCGGTCTCGATGCTGATCCCGCGGGTGGTCGGCTTCAAGCTGAACGGCGACCTGCCCGAGGGCGCCACCGCCACGGACCTGGTGCTGACCATCACCGAGATGCTGCGCAAGCACGGCGTGGTCGGCAAGTTCGTCGAGTTCTACGGACCCGGGGTCTCCGTCCTCCCCCTCGCCAACCGGGCCACGATCGGCAACATGAGCCCGGAGTTCGGGTCCACGATCGCGGTGTTCCCGATCGACGAGCAGACGATCGACTACCTCCGGCTGACCGGCCGCCCCGACGAGCAGCTCGCGCTGGTGGAGGCCTACGCCAAGACCCAGGGCCTCTGGCACGACCCGGCTGCCGAGCCGCGCTACAGCGAGAAGCTCGAGCTCGACCTGGCCACCGTGGTCCCGTCGCTCGCCGGCCCCAAGCGTCCCCAGGACCGGGTGGCGGTCACCGAGGCGGCCTCCGGCTTCGCGACCGCGCTCGCCGACTACACCGAGGACGCCGACGCCACCGCGGAGGTGACCCTGGACGGCCGGACCCACACGATCGGCCACGGCGCGGTCGCCATCGCGGCGATCACGTCGTGCACCAACACCTCCAACCCGTCGGTGATGATCGCCGCCGCCCTGCTGGCCAAGAAGGCGGTCGAGAAGGGCCTCCAGCGCAAGCCGTGGGTCAAGACCACGCTGGCGCCGGGCTCGAAGGTGGTGTCCGACTACTACGAGAAGTCCGGCCTCACGCCGTACCTCGACAAGCTCGGCTTCAACCTCGTGGGCTACGGCTGCACCACCTGCATCGGCAACTCCGGTCCGCTCATCCCGGAGGTGTCGGCCGCCGTCAACGAGGCCGACCTCGCGGTCACCTCGGTGCTGTCGGGCAACCGCAACTTCGAGGGCCGGATCAACCCGGACGTGAAGATGAACTACCTGGCCTCGCCGCCGCTGGTGGTGGCCTACGCGCTGGCCGGCTCGATGACCGTCGACCTGTTCGAGGACCCGCTGGGCCAGGACACCGACGGCAACGACGTGTTCCTGCGCGACGTCTGGCCGAGTGCGGCGGAGGTCGAGGACGTCATCGCGAGCGCGATCACCTCCGACATGTTCGACGACCGGCTACGCCGACGTGTTCGCCGGCGACGCGCAGTGGCAGTCGCTGCCGACACCCGAGGGCGACACGTTCGCCTGGGACGAGGACTCGACGTACGTCCGGAAGCCTCCCTACTTCGACGGGATGCCCGCCGAGCCGGAGCCGGTCACCGACATCGAGGGTGCCCGGGTGCTGCTCAAGCTGGGCGACTCGGTCACCACCGACCACATCAGCCCGGCCGGCGCGATCAAGAAGGACTCGCCCGCCGGCCGCTACCTCGCCGAGCACGGCGTGGAGCAGCGGGACTTCAACTCCTACGGCTCGCGCCGCGGCAACCACGAGGTGATGATCCGCGGCACCTTCGCCAACATCCGGCTGCGCAACCAGATCGCGCCCGGCACCGAGGGCGGCGTCACCCGGGACTTCACCGGCAGCGGGGACGTCACCACGGTGTTCGAGGCGTCCGAGAAGTACCTGGCCGCGGGCACCCCGCTCGTCGTGCTCTCCGGCAAGGAGTACGGCTCCGGGTCGTCGCGCGACTGGGCGGCCAAGGGCACCGCGCTGCTGGGCGTCAAGGCGGTCATCGCCGAGTCGTACGAGCGCATCCACCGGTCCAACCTGATCGGCATGGGCGTGCTGCCGCTGCAGTACCCCGAGGGGCAGGACGCCGAGTCGCTCGGACTCACCGGCGAGGAGACCTTCTCGATCACCGGCGTCACCGAGCTGAACGACGGCCGGACGCCGAAGACGGTGAAGGTCAAGGCCGACGACGTCGAGTTCGACGCCGTCGTCCGCATCGACACCCCGGGCGAGGCGAACTACTACCGCAACGGCGGGATCATGCAGTACGTCCTGCGCAGCCTGCGGAACGCCTGACGTCGCCCGGGCTATCCGCCAGCGGCCGTGACGACCTCGGCGGCGATCAGCTCGAGGTGCTCCAGGTCGGCCAGGTCCAGGATCTGCAGGTAGACGCGCTGGGCGCCGGCGTCGCGCCACGCGGCGAGCTCGTCGCGGACCTGCGCGGGGGTGCCCACCAGGCCGCCGCCCCGGGCGAGCTGCTCGCGGGTGTGCCCGATGGCGGCGAGCCGGCGGTCGACCTCGGCGTCGTCGCTCCCGACCGCGGTCACCAGCGCGCAGGAGTAGGTCAGCGACGCCGGGTCGCGGCCCGCCGCCTCGCAGGCGGCGCGGACCCGGACGTACTGCTCGCGCCCCTCCTCGAGCGGCGCGAAGGGGATGTTGAACTCGCTCGCGTAGGTCGCCGCGAGCCGGGGCGTCCGCTTCGGGCCGTGGCCGCCGACGATCACCGGGATCCGCTCCTGGGTGGGCTTGGGTAGCGCGGGGGAGTCCTCGAGCCGGTAGTGCGCGCCCGCGTGCGAGAACCGTTCGCCCGCCGGCGTCGACCACAGCCCGGTGACGATCGCCAGCTGCTCCTCGAGCCGGTCGAAGCGCTCCTGCACCTCCGGGAACGGGATCCCGTAGGCCCGGTGCTCGCCGTCGAACCAGCCCGCACCCAACCCGAGCTCGACGCGGCCCCCGCTCATCTGGTCGACGCCCGCCACGGTGATCGCGAGCGGCCCGGGCCGCCGGAAGGTGGCCGACGTGACCAGGGTGCCGAGCCGGATCGTGGTGGTGTCGCGGGCCAGGCCGGCCAGCGTCACCCAGGCGTCCGTCGGGCCGGGCAGCCCGTCGGTGCCCATGCCGAGGTAGTGGTCGGAGCGGAAGAACGCGCCGAACCCGAGCCGCTCGGCGGTCGAGGCCACGGCGAGGAGGTCGTCGTACGTCGCGCCCTGCTGGGGCTCGGTGAAGATCCGGAGGTCCACGCCGCCACCCTAGGCGCCGGGTCGGTCGGCGACGCCGAGCCGGTCCAGCAGCCACGCGAGCACCTCGGCCTCGTAGCCCAGGTGCCCGAGCCGGCCGCTCGGACCCACGTGCGAGCCGGTGCCGGTCTCGACCCGGAACAGGCAGCGTGGCGACCACGCCGGGTCCGACGCGCGCAGCGCCGCGACCCACTTGGCGGGCTCGCGCACCATGACCCGCGCGTCGTGCACGGCCCCGGTGACCAGGAGGTCGGGACGCCCGCCCGCGGGCGGCAGGTTGTCCATCGGGGAGTAGGCGAGCATCGCGTCGAAGTCCGCGCGGACCCGCGGGTCGCCCCACTCGTCCCACTCGTTGACGGTCAGCGGGATGGTGTCGTCGAGCATCGTGGTCACCACGTCGACGAAGGGCACCTCCGCGACGACCGCGCGCCAGCGGTCCGGGCGCTGGCTCAGGACGGCGCCCTGGAGCAGGCCACCGGCGCTGAGGCCCCGGGTGGCGATCCGGTCGGGTGCCACCAGGCCCGCGGTCGCCAGCCCGTCCGCGACGGCGACGTGGTCGTCGAAGGTGTGCTGCTTGGCGTGCAGCCGCCCGTCCTGCCACCAGCGGCGGCCGCCCTCGCCGCCGCCGCGGACGTGAGCGTGCACGAACACGACGCCCCGGTCCAGCAGCGACGGGAGGGGTTCCTCCCAGTCCGGCTCGAAGGTGTACTCGTAGGCGCCGTACGCCCACACCAGCGCCGGTGCGGAGCCGTCCAGCGGGGTGTCACGGTGCCGCACCAGCGTCGCCGGGACCGGGGTGCCATCGGGGGCGGGGAAGGTGCGGATCTCGCTGAGGTACGCCGTGGGGTCGTGGCCCGGGGCGACGTGCCGGTGCTGGTCGGTCACCGTGCCGTCGACGAGCGACACGGCGGCGTGGACCGGCGGCTCGGTGCGGGACTGGTCGGTGACGGTGACCGCGTCGGCGTCGTAGAGCGTGTTGCGGGCCAGCCGGACCGCGCCGGCGTCGAACCGGCTCGCCACCTCGACACCCGGCCCGCCGAGGTCGTCGACGGCGAGCACCCGGAGCACGTGCGCGCCGCCGCGACGCACCGAGGCCACGACGTGCGTGGCGAACGCGTCGACCCGCTCCAGGCGCTCGGCCGGGTCCTCCGGGCGCACCTCGCGCCAGGTCTCGTGGGTCTGGCCTCCGGGACCGGGCACCGGGCACGCGACCAGGCGGAACTCCCCGGCACCGTCGTCGGTGACCAGGAGCAGGGAGCCCGGGCCCCCCTCGCCGGGCACGGGCCGGACGTGCTCGGCGCGGTAGGTCACCCCGGGCCGCCGGCCGCCGAGCGAGCGGGGCACCGGGTCGGAGCCGGTCGGGTCGAGGTACCACGCCTCGCCGGTGTCGCGGCTCTCGCTCACCAGCAGGATCGCCTGCTCGCTGCGGCTCAGCCGGACCGAGAGCTCGAAGCGGCGGTCCGGCTCGGTCAGCACGACCACGTCGTCGGCGGCGGGGGTGCCCAGGCGGTGCAGGCGCACCTGGTCGGGGCGGTAGGCCGCGTCGGGCACGGTGTAGAGGAACGCCGACGAGTCGGCCGTCCAGGCGCCGCTGTAGTAGACCCGCTCGACCCGGTCCGGGAGGTCGGTGCCGGTGCGCAGGTCCCGGAAGCGGAGCGTGTAGACCTCGTCGCCGGTGGTGTCGACGGCGTAGGCCAGCGTGGTCTCGTCGGGGGAGACGATGCTCAGCCCCAGGTCCAGGTAGCCGGTGCCCGCGTCGAGCGCGTTGACGTCCAGGACGACGACCGCGTCGTCGGAGGATCCGTCGTCGGATGAGCCTCCGACCGCGGAATCCGTGGTGTGGTGAGCCGAATTGTTACGACTTTCTCGCACCAGGACGGTGTAGTCCCTGTTTCTCGCGTCCAGGGTGTAGTAGGAAAAGCGCGGACGCGCCCAGGTGCTCGACCGTTGCCGGTCGGGCACCCTCGCCTCCATCTCGGAGCGCAACGTCGAAGACAGGGAGCCCAGATGACTCGTCGCCGCCTCGTACCACGCGCGTTCCGCCTCCAGGTGCGCCAGCAGCCGGGGGGACTCCTGCGCCATCCAGGCCCAGGGATCCGGACGCGCGACACCGTGCGCGACGTGCTCGTGGGGGACCTGCGGGGCGAGGGGCGGACCGTTCACAGGCGGCAACGTACCCGGGCCGCCGCGGTGCTCGCCTCCCTCTGCGCGGTCCTCCTGCCGCTCGCGGCGGCGCTGGCACCGCCCGCCGCGGCCGCCGACGGATGAAGAGCCGACCACCTTCACCGTGGCGCTGCTGAACGAGGTCGACTCCTTCAACCCGTTCCTCGGGATCGAGGCCGAGTCCTTCGAGATGTGGGCCCTGGCGTACGACTACCTGGTGGGCTACTCGATGGAGGACATGTCGCCCGAGCCGGCGCTGGCCACCGAGTGGGAGACCTCCGACGACGGCCTGACCTGGACCTTCACGATGCGCGACGACGTGACCTGGTCCGACGGTGAGCCGCTCACCGCCCAGGACGTGGCCTACACCTACGGCCGGATCCTCGACGGCGGCCCCGAGGCGGCGACCTGGTCGTCGTACCTCAACGGCGTGGAGTCCGTCGAGGCACCCGACGACACCACCGTGGTCCTCACCCTGAAGAAGCCCAACGCGGTGCTGCCCCTGCTGCCGATCCCGATCGTCCCCGAGCACGTGTGGAAGGACGTCCCCGAGGACCAGGTCAAGAGCTACGGCAACGAGCCCACCGACGGCGCACCGGTGGTCGGCTCGGGGCCGTTCCGGCTCGTCGAGGGCACCGCGGGCGGCTCGACCTACCGCTTCGAGGCCAACCCCGACTACTGGAAGGGCGCGCCGCACGTCGACCAGGTGGTCTTCCGGGTCTACAAGAGCGACGACCCGGCCGTGCAGGCGCTCATCAAGGGCGAGGTCGACTTCGTCGAGGGCCTCTCCGCGCTGCAGGTGCAGTCGCTGGAGGGCCGCGAGGGGATCACCGCCCACAACGGCGACTCCCCGAGCTTCGACGAGATCGCCTTCAACACCGGCTCGGTCGACGTGGAGACCGGGGAACCGATCGGGGACCCGAACCCGGCCGTGCTCGACCCGGCGTTCCGCTACGCGCTCAACTTCGCCCTCGACCGGGAGCAGCTGATCAGCACCGTCTACCAGGGCGGTGGCAAGCCGGGCGCGACGATCATCCCGCCGGCCTACGGCGACTACGTCTGGACGCCGCCCGAGGACGACGCGTTCGCCTTCGACCTCGACAAGGCGGGCCAGCTGCTCGACGAGGCCGGCTACACCGTCGGCGCCGACGGCAAGCGCACGCTGCCCGACGGCGACCCGATCGGCACCATCCGGCTGGCGGCGCGCAGCGACTCGCAGACGTCCGTGGACGTCATGGACTACTTCAAGGAGTGGCTCGGCGAGCTCGGCATCGACGCCGAGGTCCAGGCCTTCGAGTCCAGCAAGCTCACCGACGTCATCCTCGAGGGGGAGTTCGACGCCTTCGAGTGGGGTTGGTACGTCGAGCCCGACCCCGACTCGATGCTCAGCTACATGACCTGCGGACAGCGCGGGAACTGGTCGGACTCGTGGTACTGCAACGAGGAGTACGACGCGCTCTACGAGCAGCAGCACGTCGAGATGGACGACGCGACCCGGCAGGACCAGGTCAAGCAGATGCAGGAGCTCCTCTACCGGGACGCGCCGTACCTCGTGACGGCGTACTCCTCCATCGGCGAGGCCTTCCGCAGCGACCGGTTCGCCTGCTTCCAGCCGCAGCCCGACCCGGGCGGCATCTGGCTCGTCCAGTACGGCGCCCAGAACTACCTCAACCTGCGGCCCGGCCGCGGACGCCGGTGACTGCGACGGCATCGCGACCGCGGTCGGAGCCGGCGGCGACGGAGGCCGCCGCGGACAGCGGCAGCAGCGACGACGGCATGAGCACCGGGGTCCTCATCGGCGCTCGGCGTGGCCGCCGGCCTCGCGGTCGTGCTCGGGTGCGGTCTTCTGGATGCGACGGCGGACCACGGCGGACGACCGCGAATGACCCTGCTCGCCGGCAGCGACTACGGCGAGGTCCGGACCACCCACCGGGGCAGCTACGGACGCTACGTCCTGAGCCGCTGTCTCGGGGCGGTGGGCAGCCTGGCGTTCATGCTGGTGGTGAGCTTCTTCCTGTTCCGGGTGCTGCCCGGTGACCCGGCGCGGACGCTCGGGCGGGGACGCTTCACCACCGCCGAGCAGCTCGAGGAGTTCAACCGGACCTACGGGCTCGACCAGTCGCTGCCCCAGCAGTTCGTCACGTTCGTCAAGAACACCCTGACCGGGGACTTCGGGATCTCCCTGCGCTACCGGGTCCCGGTGTCCGACCTGATCGTGGACCGGATGTGGCCGACCGTGCTGCTCGTCGGGTCCTCGACCATCCTCGCGATCGCGATCGGCGTCTGGATGGGCATCCGGGGCGGGTGGAACCGCGGCGGGAAGTTCGACAACACCTCCACCGGCGTCTCGCTCACCCTCTACTCGATGCCCGAGTGGTGGCTGGGGCTGCTGCTGATCGCGTTCTTCGCGGTCGGCGTCGGCCCGCTGCCCGGGCTCTTCCCGACCGGCGGGCTGCACTCGATCGACTCCGAGCCCGGCACCGTCGGGTGGGTGCTCGACACGATGTGGCACCTGACGCTGCCCGTGATCACGCTGACCCTGGCCTACCTCGCCGACTACGCCCTCATCATGCGCAGCTCGTTGCTCGACGAGCTGGGCGAGGACTACCTGACCACCGCCCGGGCCAAGGGCCTGCGCGACGTGCAGGTGCGCAACCGGCACGCGGTCCGCAACGCGCTGCTGCCGACGACCACGATCGTCGCCCTCAACCTCGGGTTCGTGGTGTCGGGGGCGATCACCGTGGAGACGGTCTTCTCGATCCCCGGGCTCGGGCTGCTCGCGACCGAGGCGCTGACGGTGCCCGACTACTGGGTGCTGCAGGGCACCTTCCTGATCGCCTCGGCGGGCGTCATCCTGGCCAACCTCGGCGCCAACCTCGTCTACGGGCTCCTCGACCCGAGAGTGCGCACATGAGCGCACCGACGACGACCCGGCCACGCCCGACCTGTCGGCCAAGGCGCTGTCGCGCCGTCGACGTCGCGAGAGCCGGCGGCGCGCGTGGCGCATCTTCCGCACCCACCGCTCCGGCATGGTCGGGCTCGGCATCCTCGGCTTCTTCTTCCTGGTCGCGATCCTGGCGCCGGTGATCGCCCCCGAGGAGGGACTCGAGGTGACGAAGGCGACCGGTGGGGTGCTCGAGCCGCCGTCGACGGAGTACTGGCTGGGCACCGACGACAAGGGCCGGTCGGTGCTCACGCTGCTCATCTGGGGCGCCCGGATCTCGCTGTTCGTCGGGCTCACCGCCACCCTGGTCGCGATGGTGATCGGCACCCTGATCGGGCTGACGTCGGGCTTCTTCGCGGGCTGGCCCGGCGCCCTGCTGTTCCGGATGACCGAGTGGTTCCTGGTGATCCCGTTCCTGCCGCTGGCGATCGTGCTGTCGACGGTGCTGGGGCGCTCGCTGCTCAACATCGTCATCGTGATCGGGGTGACCTCGTGGCCCGGGACCGCGCTGCTGATCCGGAGCCAGACGATCACGATCCGGGAGCGGCCCTACCTCGAGCGCGCCCGGGTCCTCGGCGCCGGCTCGGCCCACCAGATCCGCCGGCACGTGCTGCCCAACGTGATGCCGATGGTCTTCGCCAACACCACCCTGACGGTGGCGGTCGCGATCCTCACCGAGACCACGCTGAGCTTCCTCGGTCTCGGTGACCCCACCCGCGTCTCCTGGGGCTCGATGCTCGACGCGGCCTTCGAGGTCGGCGCGATCACCACGGGCGCCTGGTGGTTCATCGTGCCGCCCGGCGTCTGCGTGGTGCTCGTCGTGCTGAGCTTCACCCTGGTCGGGAAGGCCCTCGAAGAGGTCCTCAACCCGCGGCTCGGGGCGCGGTGATGAGCCACCTCCTGGAGTTCGAGGACGTCTCGGTCACCTACCGCACCGACGAGCGGCGAGGTGCCCGCCGTCCGCGGCGTGAGCCTGGCCGTCGACGCCGGGCAGATCGTCGGCGTGGCCGGGGAGTCCGGCTGCGGCAAGTCCACCCTCGCCGCCACGATCCTGCGGCTGCAGCCGCCCAACGCCCGGGTGACCGGGCGGGTGCTGTTCGAGGGCGAGGACGTCCAGACCATGCGGTGGGGCGACCTGCGGGCGCTGCGCTGGTCCGGCGCGTCGATGGTCTTCCAGGGCGCCCTGCACTCGCTCAACCCGGTGCAGCGCGTCGGCCTCCAGATCGCCGAGCCGATCCGGCTGCACGAGCCCGGCCTGAGCACCGCACGGGTCGACGGGCGGGTCGGCGAGCTGCTGGAGCAGGTGGGCCTGCCCGCGTCGCGGGCCCGCAGCTACCCCCACCAGCTCTCGGGCGGGCAGCGCCAGCGGGTGATGATCGCGATGGCGCTGGCCTGCCGGCCGCGGCTGATCGTGGCCGACGAGCCGACCACGGCGCTGGACGTGATGGTCCAGGCGCAGGTGCTCCGGGTTCTCCACGACCTCGTCGACGACCTCGACGTGGGGATGCTGATGATCAGCCACGACCTGTCGGTGCTCGCCGAGCTGTGCGACCGGATCACGGTGATGTACGCCGGCCGGGTCGTGGAGCAGGGCCCCGCGGGGCAGGTCTTCACCGACCCGCTGCACCCGTACTCCAGCGCCCTCTCGGCGTCGTTCCCGCGGATCGGCGACCCGACGGCCCGGTTCGCCCCGGCCGGCCTGCCGGGCGACCCGCCCGACCCGGCCGAGCTGCCCACCGGCTGCGCCTTCCACCCCCGGTGCCCGCGCCGGATCGCGGGCTGCGACGAGGTGGACATCGACCTGCGCGCCGACGGCCCGGACCGCTCGGCGGCCTGCCTCCTGGTGGGGACGCCGTGACCGCGACGGCCGACCCGAACCTCAGCCGGACCGTGCTCGAGGCGCGCGGCCTGCACGTCGAGTTCGTCGCCCGCAGCGGCGCCGTCGCTCGGGCCGTCGACGGTGTCGACCTTCGCGTCGCCGCAGGCGAGATCGTCGCGCTGGTGGGGGAGTCCGGATCCGGCAAGACCACGCTGGCCAGGACCCTGCTCGGACTCGAGCGGCCGAGCGCCGGCGGCGTCTTCCTCGACGACGCCCCGCTGGACCGGTCCACCCGGGGGCTGCGCGCCTTCCGGCGCCGGGTCCAGCTGGTGCTCCAGGACCCGGCCGGGGCCCTCAACCCGCGGCACACCGTCTACGAGTCGGTCGCCGAGGGGATCCGGCTGCACCGCCTGGCCGCCGCCGACCCCCAGCGCCGCACCGAGGCCGACCTGGTGGCGACGGCCCTGTCCGCGGCCGGCCTCCGCCCGCCGGAGCGGTTGTTCCTGCGCTACCCGCACGAGCTGTCGGGAGGGCAGCGCCAGCGGGTCCTCATCGCCGGCGCGCTGGCCATGGCGCCCCAGCTCCTGGTGGCCGACGAGCCGGTCTCGTCGCTGGACGCGTCGATCCGCGGCGAGGTGCTGGCCCTGCTGCTCACGCTGCGTCGCGAGCTCGGCCTGGGCGTGCTCGTGGTCACCCACGACCTCGGGCTGGCCTGGAACATCGCCGACCGGATCGCGGTGATGTACCTCGGCCGGATCGTGGAGTCCGGTCCCACCGAGGACGTGCTCCGCGAGCCGCAGCACCCCTACACCCGCGCACTGCTCTCGGTCGTGCCCGAGATCGAGCGGATCGAGCCGATCGTGCTCACCGGTGAGGTGCCGGACCCGACGCGCGTCCCGTCGGGCTGCCGGTTCCACCCGCGCTGCCCGGCCGTGGCCGACGGCACCGCCGCCGCGCGCGGGCTCGAGGACGCCTGTCGGCGCACGCCGCTCGCCGTGGTCCCGGTGTCGACCGGCCACGACGTGGCGTGCCACCTGGTGGAGAGGACACCGATGAGCGACCTGGAAGCGGCGCTGCCGCGCGCGATGTACGTCGACGAGACGGCCTGGACCCGCGAGCGGGACCGGGTCCTGCTGGGGTCGTGGACCTGCGTGGGCCGCGTGGACGACCTCGGGCTCGACCGGCCCGGCCAGGTCGCGGTGCTCGACGTGCTGGGGGAGTCGGTGGTGCTCACCCGCGACGACGACGGGCTGCACGGGGCCTACAACGTGTGCCGGCACCGCGGGTCGCAGCTGGTGCCGACCGAGCCCGGCGCCGCCCCGGTCTGCGCGGCCGTGGGTGCGCTGCGCTGCCCCTACCACTCGTGGACCTACTCGCTCGCCGGCTCGCTGCTCCGGGCTCCGCACACCGACGGCGTCGCGATCGACCCGACGGAGTTCTCGCTGCACCCGGTGGCGGTCGAGGCCTGGGAGGGGTTCGTCTTCGCGTGCCTGGACCCGGTGACCGCGCCGCTCGCCGAGGGCGTCGCCAAGGCGGCGGCCTCGCTCGGCAACTACGCGATGGGCGACCTCGTCACCGGCCTCACGCTTGTCCTACGAGGTGCGGGCCAACTGGAAGGTGGTCGCCGAGAACTACAACGAGTGCTACCACTGCGGTCCGGTCCACCCCGAGCTGAGCCGGCTGGTGCCGGCGTTCGCGGGCGGGGGCGCCGGCCTGACCTGGGAGGACGGCATCCCGCACCGCGACGGGGCCTGGACCTTCACCCTGAGCGGCACCACCACCCGGGCGCCGCTGCCGGGCCTGTCCGAGGCGGAGCGGACCCGGCACAAGGGTGAGCTGGTCTACCCCAACCTGATGCTCTCCTGCTCGGCCGACCACGTCGCCGCGTTCGTGCTGCGGCCGCTGGCGGTCGACCGGACCCGGATCGACTGTCTGCTGCTGTTCGCCCGGGACGCGGTGGCGGCCCCCGACTTCGACCCCGCCGACGCCGCGGAGCTCTGGGACCTGGTCAACCAGCAGGACTGGGCCATCTGCGAGTCGGTCCAGCGCGGCATGTCGTCGCGCGCGTACACCCACGGCTGGTTCGCCCCCATGGAGGACGACAGCGCCGACATCCGGCGCTGGCTGCTGCCCCGGCTCGGGCACCGATGACTGAGCGCTTCGACGACGTCGTCATCGGCCTCGGCGCCCTCGGCAGCGCCGCGGCCCACCAGCTCGCGCGCCGCGGCCGGCGGGTGCTCGGGCTCGAGCGCTTCGAGCTCGGCCACGCCCGGGGCGCCAGCCACGACACCAGCCGGATCCTGCGGCACAGCTACCACACGCCCGGCTACGTCCGGCTCACCGAGGAGGCCTACGACGACTGGGCGCGCCTCGAGGAGTGGTCCGGGGAGACCCTGGTCTCCGTCGTCGGCGGTCTCGACCTCTTCCCGCCCGCCCCGGCCATCCCGACGACCGACTACACCGAGTCGCTGACCGCCGTGGGGATCGACTTCTCCCTGCTCGACGACGCCGAGATCGTGGCCCGCTGGCCTCAGTTCGCGCTGCCGGCCGGCACCGTCGGGCTGTTCCAGGAGCGAGGGGCGATCGTGCCCGCCGGCCGCGGCACCGCGGTGATGCAGCGCCTCGCGGCCCGGGCCGGCGCCGACCTCCGCGACCGCACCCCCGTGGCCTCGGTCGAGGACCGGGGCTCCGCGGGGATCGAGGTCGTCACCGCCGACGACCGGTTCGTGGCCGAGCGGGTCGTCGTCTGCGCCGACGCGTGGACCAACGAGGTGCTCGCCGGCCTCGGGGTCCGGCTGCCGCTCGAGACGACCCTGGAGCAGGTGACCTACTTCGCGCCGGACCGGCCCGCGGACTTCGCGCCCGACCGGCTGCCGCTGTGGATCTGGATGGACGACCCCTGCTACTACGGCTTCCCGGCCTACGGGGAGGCCACGATCAAGGCGGCCCAGGACTGCGGGGGGCCGGTCGTCGACCCGGACCGGCGCACCTCGGACGAGGACGCGGCGATGCGCGACCGGCTGGCCGACCACGTCCGGCGGATCCTGCCCGGGGCAGGCGCACCGGTCCGATCGCTGCGCTGCCAGTACACGCTGACCCCCGACCGCGACTTCGTGCTGGCTCCGGTGCCGGGCCACGAGGCCGTCGTGGTCGGGCTCGGGGCCGCCCACGGCTTCAAGTTCGCCCCGACGTTCGGGCGGCTGCTCGCCGACCTCGCGGAGACCGGCTCCACCGGCACCGACCTGGCGCCGTTCCGCCTGGACCGGCCGGCGCTCACGGACCCGGCGTACCAGGCCCACTGGCTGGTGTAGCCCGCGGAGCGTGATCGGTCGTCGATCACATCCCGCCGGTGCCGTCGATCGGCCGCTCGCGCCAGGTGCGGTGGGAGATCTCCGCGCCGTCGTGCCAGGCGCGGGTCTCGATGGCCACGTCGACCGCGCCGTCGGTCAGGGTCAGGTCCATCACCGACTGCACCCGCACCTCCACGCCCGGCCAGGAGAGGTCGAAGGTGGTCACCGCGTGCGCCGTCTGGTCGAACGTGCGGCGGTCGACGGTCACCTCGCCGAGGTAGTCCTCGCCCGCCCGACCGTCGTACGGCGTGGCGTAGTCGGACACCGACCGGGTGCGCGCCGTCGTGGTCCGGGCCAGGACGTCGTCGTGGATCGACCACGAGATCCCCTCGGCCGACTCGGTGCTCCGGTCGGCACCCGGCGCGAAGGTCGGCTGCGGGTGGTCGTGGGCGAGGACGGGCAGCACCAGGGCACCGTCGTGGACGGTGAGTGTGACGGGCGCCGGCGGCGCCACGGTGTTGGGCCAGTCGGCCCCGGCCACGCTGACGCGCAGCACCTGGCCCGGGGCCCAGAGGTAGGCGCAGGCGTCCAGGACGACGTCGACCGTGTAGACCACGCCCGGTTCGAGCGGGACCGGCGGGCCGTGGACGCCGTCACGGAACGCCAGGTCGAGGGTGCCCCTGGTCACGAGGGCGGAGGTGCCGTCCGGGAAGACGTCGCAGACCTTCACCGAGAGCGAGGCGGCCGGCGTGTCGACGCTCAGCCGCAGCCGCGCCCGCGGGTGCCCGACCACGGGCGCCTCGGGCGGGGTGAGGTCCCAGGTCAGCGAGCGGGCGTCGTCGAGGCGCTGGTCGCCGGACAGCCCCCAGGGGAGGTGCCCGGCGCAGTCGATCCACGCGGCCGTGCCGGTGTCGGCGGCGACCGTCGACGTCGCGCGGGCCGGGCAGCACCCACTCGTCGGGCGTCGTGGGCGGCACCGACGGCAGGCGCAGCCAGTGCCCCTCGTGCAGGTCGAGGTCCGGCTCCGGGCGGGTGGACGAGCGGACGAAGACGTCGCAGCCGTCGGTGTGCGACCCGCGGCCGCGCAGCCAGTGGTCGAACCACCCGGCGAGCTCGGCGTCGAAGTCGAGCCGCGGCCCCGGCATCGCGGTCGTGGGGTCGGCGTGCGCCCACGGGCCGGCGAGCAGCCGGTGCGGGGTGCCCTGCGCGGCGAACCGGGCCACCGTGCGGAACGTGCTGTTGCGGTAGCCGTCGGCCCAGCCGGCCACCAGCATCGTCGGCACCTCGATCCGCTCGTAGCCGGTGTCGTCGGGGTCGAGGCGGACCGAGCCGTGCGCCCAGTAGGCGCCGTGCCGCGACTCGCGCAGCCAGGTGAGCACCCAGGGTTCGTGCGTCTCGAGCCGGCGACGCCACTCGGTCTCCCAGCCCTCGCCCCAGACGGCCGGCACCGGCGGCAGCACGTTCATCGCCGTCATGTAGTGGTTGTAGTCGACCTGGTCGACCAGCCGGAGCGCGCCGCCGCGCCAGTGCACGTCGTCGGTCCACCGGTCGTCGGTGGCGTAGATCGCGCAGATCGCCTTGAGCGCCGGCGGCCGCTCGCAGGCCATCTGGAGGGAGTTGAAGCCGGAGTACGACGTGCCCCACATGCCCACCTGGCCGTCGCACCAGTCCTGGGACGCCAGCCAGGCGATCACCTCGGCGAGGTCGCGCTGCTCGACCGGCGGGTACTCGTCGAGCGCGTCGCCGCCCGACGAGCCGGTGCCACGCAGGTCGAGGCGGCACACGGCGTACCCGTGCTTGTCGCGCAGCCGCTCGTAGGAGGTCGCGTAGGACGAGGTGAGGTCGTCCTTGCGGTAGGGCAACGCCTCCAGGAGGCACGGCTGCGGCGCCCCGGCGTCGGGCAGGTACAGCGTCGCGGCCAGCGCGACCCCGTCCGCCATCGGGATCCGCACGTCGGTCGCCGTCGCAGTCACGAGCGGATTGTTGCAGGGCCGTCGTGCGGTTGGATGGTCGCGTGAGCAGCGTGATGACGGTCCGTGGTCCGGTGCCGGCCGAGGAGCTGGGGGTGACGCTCCCGCACGAGCACGTCTTCTGCGACCTGACCCGGGAGTACCGCGGTGACGGGCTGCTCAACGACGAGACCTTGGCCGAGGCCGAGCTGCGACGGTTCGTCGACGCCGGGGGCGGCACCCTCGTCGACGTCACCAGCGTCGGGCTGGCCCGCGACCCGGCCGCGCTGGTCCGGATGTCCGAGCGCACCGGGCTGCACGTGGTGATGGGCTGCGGTTTCTACCGCCGGGCCTACTTCCCGGCCGAGCTCGACGAGCTCTCCACCGACGCCGTGGCCGACCTGATCGTGCGGGACATCGAGGAGGGCGTCGACGGGGTCCGGGCCGGGATCATCGGCGAGGTCGGCTGCGACCGGGTGCTGACGGCGCTGGAGGAGCGGTCGTTCCGCGCGGCGGCCCGGGCGCACCGCCGCACGGGTCTGACCATCACCACGCACGCCGCCCGGTGGCCGGTCGGGACCGCCCAGCTCGACCTGCTCGTCGAGGAGGGCGTCGACCCGCGGCGGGTCGTCATCGGCCACTGCGACATGGTCCCCGACCACGACTACCACCTCGCGCTCGCCCGCCGCGGCGCGTGGGTGCAGTTCGACACGGTGCAGGGCGGCAGCGACTACGACACCGGCCGGCGACTGACCTGGCTCCGCAGCCTGGCCGACGAGGGGCACCTCGAGCAGGTGCTGCTCAGCCAGGACGTGTGCCTGCGCACCGACTACGCCGCCTTCGGGGGGCCGGGGTACGCCTACGTGGCGACCACCTTCGCCGACCTGCTGCGCGCCGAGGGCTTCGACGACGCGGACCTCCGCACGCTGCTCGTGGACAACCCGCGCCGGATGCTCACCGGGGAGTAGCCGGCCGGCCGTACCTCGCCAGGGCCCCCAGCAGCAGGTCGGGCGGCAGGGTGTGGGCGGTGTGCCCGCGGGCGGTCATCGTGGGGGAGGCCAGCATCGCGTGCAGGATCGCCTCCTCGGTCGCCTCGATCACCGCGTCGAAGAGCGGGTTCATCGCCGCGTTGGCGAGGGTGCGGACCTCGGCCACGGTCGGGGCGTCCCCGTCGAGCCGGGCCATGCCGCGGTTGCCGGTGGCGAACGCGAGGAACAGGTCGCCGCTCGAGTTCTCGCCGACGCCGCCGGTCCGGGCCACCCCGAAGCCGGCCCGTTGGGCCAGCCGGCGGCACTGCAGCGGGAGCAGCGGGGCGTCGGTCGCCACCACGCCGATGATCGACCCGCTGCCGGCCGGCAGGGGACCGTCGACCCCCGGGACGACGTCGGGCCCGATCTCGAGACCCACGGGCACGCCGTTCACCGCGAGCCGCTCCCGCCGGCCGTGGTTGGCCTGCACCAGCACGCCGACCGTCCAGTCGCCGACCCGGCGGCTGGCGGTGCCGATGCCGCCCTTGAAGTCGTGGCAGACCATCCCGGTGCCCCCGCCGACGGAGCCCTCCTCGACCGGCCCGGCCGCGGCGGCCCGGTAGGCCGCGCGGGCGTGCTCCGGCGGTCACGTGGAAGCCGTCGACGTCGTTGAGGGTGCCGTCCCAGGTCTCCGCGACCACCGGGAGCGCCCACGCCTCGACCCCGGTCGGCAGCTCCTCGATCTCCAGGGCCACCAGCGCGTCCCGCACCACCCCGACGCTGTGCGTGTTGGTGATCGCGACCGGGGAGTGCAACAGCCCGACCTCCTCCAGCCACGGGAGCCCGGTCATCTCGCCGTTCCCGTTGAGCCGGTGGTACGCCGCGTAGACCGGGTCGCTCCACACGTTGCCGTCGTGGGGCACCACGACGGTGACGCCGGTCCGGACGTCGTCGCCCGCGACGACCGTCGCGTGCCCGACCCGCACCCCGGGCACGTCGGTGATGGCGTCGTGCGGCCCGGGCTCCAGGGTGCCGATCCGGATCCCGAGGTCGGCGGCCCTCATCCGAGCAACCGCCGCGCCAGGTGCAGGTGGAACCGCACGGAGCTGTGCAGGTCGTCGACGTGCACCCGCTCGTCGGCGTTGTGGTAGCCGGCGAGCAGCACGTCGAGCGGGGTGGCCAGGTAGGGCGAGAAGCCGTACGCCGCGGTGCCGGCCGCGGCGCGGAGGTACACCGAGTCGGTGAACCCGGTGCCCAGGCTCGGCAGCAGGCCCACGTCGTCGACGCCCTCGGCGGCGAGGAACGACGCGATCGCGTCGAGCACCGGGCCGTCCGCGGGGGAGGAGCTGCCCTCGACGAGCGGCTCGGGCCAGGTCAGCTCGTAGGCCAGGTCGGCGCCGAGCCGCTCCCGGACGGTGGCCTCGACCTCCGCCTCGGTCGTCCCGGGCAGCAGCCGGCAGTCGAGCTCGACCCAGGCCCGGCTCGGCATCACGTTCCGCTTGTCGGAGGCGCCCACCATGGTCGGCGCCATCGTGGTCCCGGCCAGCGCGGGCAGGTAGTGCTCCAGCTCCGGGTGCAGGCGGCCGGCGTCGGCCAGCGCCCGGGAGAGGTCGCCGTCCACCGTCGTACCCGTCGCCGAGCAGCACGTCGAGCATGGTGTCGACGAGAGCGTGCCGTCGCGGCGTCGGCAGCCCGCGGCCGACCCTGGCCAGCACCTCACCGAGGTGCGGCACGGCGTTGTCGCCGACGGTCGGGGTGCTGCCGTGCCCGGCCTCGCCGAGCGCGCTGACCCGGGCCGGGTAGGTGCCCTTCTCGCCGACCCCGACGGCGAGGAGCACCCGGCCGTCGTTCAGGTCGAAGCGCTCGCCGCCGCCCTCGTTGACGCTCAGGTCGGGCCGGATGTCGGGCCGGTGCTCGAGCAGCCACCGCATGCCGACGTCGGCCATCCCGTCCTCCTCGTCGGCGACGGCCAGGAACCACAGGTCCCCGCGCGGCCGCCAACCGGAGCGGGCCAGCTCCTTGAGCGCCACCGCCCGCGCGGCGACCTCGCCCTTCATGTCGAGCGCGCCGCGGCCGTACAGGTAGCCCGCGTCGTCGACGACGCCCTCGAACGGCGGATGGGTCCAGTCCCGCGCGTCGACCGGCACCACGTCGGTGTGGCCGACGAACGCCAGGCTCGGGGCGTCACCGGAGCCGGGCAGCCGGGCCACCAGGTTGGCCCGGTGCTCCTCGCGGGCCACCAGCTCGCACTCGATCCCGGCCCCGTCGAGGTAGTCGGCGAGGTGCCGGGCGACCAGCGTCTCGTTGCCGGGGGCGTTGGTGGTGTCCAGCCGGATCAGGTCGCGGGCCAGGCCCACGACCTCCTCGTGCAGCGCGTCCATGGGCGGACGCTACCGCTGGCGGGTCAGGGGAGCGGGACGTGGTAGACCACGCCCTCGCGGACCGAGGACACCCAGGCCTCGCCGCCGACGACGGCCAGGTCGAGGTTGGCGCTGTCCGCCAGGGCGGCGGCGTCCCCGAGCACCACGGTGTCGAGGACGGTGCCGTCCACCGGGTCCAGCTCGTGCAGGGTCGGACCCGCCTCCGCGACCACGAAGAGCCGACCGTCGTCGGTCAGCGTGATCGGGTCGGGGGAGCCGCTCACCTCCACGCGCGCGCTCTCCTCCAGGGTGCCTGGGTCGATCGCGATCACGGCGTCCTCGAAGGTGCAGGTGACCCAGACCCGGTCGGGCAGCGCGACCAGGTCCTGCGGCCCGGAGCAGAGCTTCTTCGAGGCGGTCACCTCGCCCGTGGCCGGGTCGATGCGCAGCACCTTGTCGTCGCGGAAGTGCCCGACCCACATCGCGTCCGGCCCCGCGGTCACCAGGCGGGCCCCCTCGCCGATGTCGATCCGGTCGACGACCGTGCGGCTGTCCGGGTCGACGCGGACGAGCTCGCCGGCGTCCTGGGCGACGACCCAGACCGAGCCGAAGCCCTCGGCGACACCCTCGGCGCCGGCGCCCACCTCGATCCGGTCGGTCTCCTCGCCGGTCCGCCGGTCGGCGCGCACCAGCTCGCCGGAGCCGAACGAGGTGACCCACACCGCGTCGTACGCCTCGAGCACCCGCAGCGGGGTGGAGCCGACGGGGGCCGTCAGGTCGGGCGCGGCGGCGCCGGCGGGGATCCGGGCCAGCTCGGACGGCCCGAAGCTCACCACCCACACGACGTCGCCCCGGCCCGGCGGCGACCCCGACCGGGCTCTCGCCGACGGGCACCGACGGGGCCCGCTCGACGGCGGCCTCGGAGGCGGGCTCGGTGGTGGTCTCCTGCGACGGCTCGCTCACGGGCTCCTCCTCGTCGGCGCTGCCGCCGCCGCACCCGGCGAGCGCGACCGCCACGGCGGTCAGCAGGAGCACCCGGTGTCGCAGCATGTCCGGAGGCTAGCGTCCGCCCGGATCGATGTCGAGATTTTTCGACAGCCTCAGGAGCGCAGCGGGAACGCCCGGGCCGCCTGCGCCAGGGTCTCGAAGCCGTCGAGGCGCAGCGAGTACACGTTGGGCGCGGCCTCCACGACCGCGATCTCGATGAGCCCGGCGGAGCGGAGCAGCGCCAGGTGGTGCAGCAGGGTGGTGCGCGGGCTGTCGAGGGCGGCGCACAGGTCGCCCAGGGTGCGTCGGCCGGTGCGCAGCTCCTGCAGGAGCCGGAGCCTGGTGGCGTCGCCGACCGCCCTGCCCAGGTCCCGCAGCTGGGCGCCGGCGTCCGTCGCCCCGGCGGCGCCCAGGGGTGGGTGCAGGATGACGGTGCGGTCCACCTCGTCGACCACCACCAGGATCGGCGCCACCTGGGCCGAGGTCACGAGCACGACGTCCTCGAGCACGGCAGGGCCGTAGTGCACCCCGGGCGCGACCTCCTCGATCAGCATCTCGTCGCCGACCGCGGCCTGCCGCGCGCGGGTGGCCGCCGAGGCCGGGGCCCGGCCGGCCGGTGCCGGGAGGGCGGCGACGGTGTCGAGGCAGACCTGCCGGACGGTGGCCGACGGCGTGCGCAGCAGCCAGGGGCTGACCTGGACGACCGTCTGCTCCAGGGCGGCGCGGGTACGGCGCCCCGCGTCGCGGTCGCCGGTCAGGGCCCGCCGCAGGGTGGCCTCGTCGACGTGCTGCCGCAGCTCGTGCCGGCGGACGCCGACGAGGGTGGCGTGCAGGTCCTCGGCCGTGGCCGACGCGAGCAGGTCGAGCAGGACCGCGTGCGACCACGGGGGCCGGCGGGCGGTGAGCAGCCCGACCAGGTTGATCCACCCGAACCGGCCGAACCGCGCCACCTGGCCGGTCAGGGCGGCGCCGCCGGCGGACCGGGCCGCCGACCAGGCGGTCTCGCCGTGGGTGAACACCGAGCGCCAGTCGGCGTCGGCGACCGCCGCCGCGGCGACCAGGGACTCCACGCCGGTGCCGGCCCCGATCCGCACGCTGAGTCCCATGCGCCCATCCTGCCGGAGGGGACCGGGTTCAGCGGCGCTGGAGCTCCCACGCGGCGGTGAGCGCGGCACGGACCGCGTCCGAGGTCGCCGCGGCGGGTGTCGGCGAGCACCTTCTGGTGCCCCTCGATCCTGGGGGTGACCGAGAACGTCGTCGGGTGCTCCTCGACCAGTCGCTCCCGGTCCTCGAAGTCGCTGCGCACCACCAGCGTCTCGGCGTCCTGCTGGCGGGCGACCAGCCGGTCGCCGACGTACCACCCCAGCAGCCCGTCGCTCTCCGTCTGCCGGACCCCGGTCGAGCGAGGTGGCGTGCCGGGCGACGTCCTGGATCCGCATGCGACAAGTCTCCCGGCCGGGACGGCCGGGAGACCTGATCGCGCTTGCGCTACTTGACCTCGGAGCGGAGCACCCGCCAGACCCCGAAGGCCATCGGGAGCACCAGCCACGCGGTGGCGGTGATGGCGAGCTGGGCCCACTGCTCGCCGGTGAAGCCGCCCTCGAAGAGGCTCTGCTGGTTCCACTGGAAGTTCACCCAGGGCTGGACGTCGCGGAACCACTCCTGGCTCTGCGCCAGCAGGTTGGTCACCGTCGGGAGCAGCAGCGCGTAGACGAAGTAGCCCACGATCGCGCCGGCCGAGTTCCGGATGAGCACCCCGAGCGTGAAGCCGGTGAGCAGGCCCAGCACGTTGGCGAAGGTGATGTACAGCAGCTCCGCGGCCGAGGTGTCCCACGTGGTCGGGACCCCGGCGAGCGTGGAGCCGAGGACGTTGCCACCGGCTCCGATCACCATGGCCAGGGCCATCGAGGCCACGCCGACACCGACGGCGCAGAGCGCCTTGGCGAGGACGACCCGACCGCGGTGGGGGACCAGCGTGAAGGTGGTCAGGCCGCTGCGCTGGCTCCACTCGCTGGTGACCGAGAGGATCGCGATCATCGGCAGCACCACCGACATCGGGAAGCCGATCGCCGCCGCGAAGTTCTCGTAGGTGATCTCGCGTGTCGGGGGCGAAGATGATCACCGCGCCGGTGGCGAGCACCGACAGGATGCCGATGCTGGCCATCATCCAGAAGCCGGAGCGGGTGTCGAACATCTTGCGCAGCTCGACCGCCATCACCCGCGACAGGGGGATGGGGGCGAACGCCGGGCGACTGGTCGCGCGGTCGCGGGTCCCGGTGACGCTCTGGGTCACGGTGCCCTCGACGGTGACGGGGGTGAGGGTGGTCATGCCGCTGCTCCTTCTCGTTGGGTGTCGGCGGTGAGCTCGAGGAACATCTCCTCGAGGCCAGCGCCCTCGGCGGCGCGCAGCTCGGTCAGGGCGATGCCCTGCCGCGAGCGCGATCCGGCCGACGGTGTCGGTGGTGGCGTCCGTGCGCAGCGCGGTGCCGCCGGCTGGCTGGGCCGAGTGGTCGGCGGCCGCGAGCGCGGCGGCCAACCTGGTCGGGTCCTCGGTGCGGACCAGCGTGCCGGCCGCCTCGAGCAGGTCGCTCTTGGCGCCCTGGGCGACGATCCGGCCGTTGCCGATCATGATCAGGTCGTCCGCGATGGCCTCGATCTCGTGCAGCAGGTGCGAGGAGAGCAGCACCGTGCCGCCCTCGTCCGCGAAGTCGCGGAGCAGGCCGCGCATCCAGCGGATGCCCGCCGGGTCGAGGCCGTTGGCCGGCTCGTCCAGGATCAGCACGCGCGGGCCGCCGAGCAGCGCGGTCGCGATCCCGAGCCGCTGCCGCATGCCGAGCGAGTAGTTGCGCACCCGGCGCTTCGACTCCGACGGGGTCAGGCTGACCCGCTCGAGCATCTCGTCGACGCGACGGCCCGGCAGGCCCATGGTCTGCTGGGCGACGGTGAGGATCTCCCGGCCGGTGCGGCCGGCGTGCTGCGCGGACGCGTCGAGGAGGACGCCGACCTCGCGGCCCGGGTTGGGCAGGTCGGCGAACCGGAGTCCGTCGATGGTGGCCTGCCCGGCGCTCGGCCGGGTGAGCCCGGTCATGACGCGCATGGTCGTGGACTTGCCGGCGCCGTTGGGTCCGAGGAACCCGGTGACGCGGCCTGAGGTGGCGGTGAAGGTGACGTCCTGGACGGCGGTGAACCCGCCGTAGGTCACGGTGAGGTGCTCGACTTCGATCATGGGTAGACCTTCGCGTGCGGCCGGGGGCGCGCACATCGGGGACGTTACGGACCCGGGACCCCACGCGACCCTGAGGCGCCCTAGGGGTCGGCCCCGAGACCGTGCAGACTGAGCGGCATGACGGCAACCTCGGAGACCACCGCCGGCACCGCCCAGCACCCCCCGGGGCTGGCCCGCGACCATCGGCCTGCTCGTGGGCATCTGGGCGCTCCTCAGCGCCGTCGTCGTGGGCTGGGGATGGCTGCTCACCCAGGAGCTGGAGTCCTCCGTCGGTGCCGTGGACGACGACCTGGCCCGCTGGTTCGCCGATGAGCGCACGCCGACCCTGAGCGACGTCGCCGACGCGGGAACCCTCCTGGGGGAGACCCTCGTCGGGGTGACCGGGCTGGTCGTGGTCGGCGTGATCTTCTCGGTGTGGCAGCGGTCGTGGCTGCCCCTCGTGTTCGTGCTGCTGGTCGACGCCGGGATCGGCGCGATCTACTGGCTCGGGACCACCCTCGACCCGCGGGACCGGCCGCCGGTGAAGATCCTCGACGCGGGGCTGGTCCCCGACCACAGCTTCCCGTCCGGCCACGTCGGCACGGCCACCGCGCTCTTCGGGTGCACGCTCGTGCTCGTCTGGGTGTACGCGCGGGCGGCTCGCTGGTGGGCGGTGCTGCTGCTGGCCCTGCCGGCGGTGTGCCTGCTGTCCCGGCTCTACCAGGGGGCGCACCACCTGACCGACGTGCTCACCAGCGTCGCCTACACGTCGGTGTGGATCGCCGCCGTCGCATCGCTCGTGCTGCTGCGTGATCGGCGGACGTCGTGAGCGGCGACGCCTCGGCCCCGCGCGAGCAGGCCTGGTCCGACGCTGCCCCGACGGCGGGACGGGTCGTGCTGCTGAGCCGGAACCCGATCTCCGAGGCGATCGAGCTCATCGCGGGCACCACCGGCCGGGTGGTGGTCCTCATCGCGCCCGACGCCGACGGGCAGGGGGTGGCGGAGCTCGAGGCGCTTGTCGCTGCACGACGGCGACGCGGTGGTGCTCTGCGACCACGACGCGCCCGACGCCCCGGCGGCGCTGCGGCTCGCGCTGGCGTCGCCGGCGTCGTACGTCGCGATGATGGCCAGCCGGTCCCGCTCCGCGCGGCTGCTCGCCGAGCTGTCCGACGAGGGCGTCGCGGGGCTCGACAAGCTGCACGTCCCGGCCGGCCTGGACACCGGCGGCAAGGCGCCCGGCGAGATCGCGCTGTCGGTCGTGGCCGAGATCGTCGCCACGGCGTACGGGCGCAGCGGTGGCCCGATGCGGGCATGAGCGAGGCACCGGAGCCGCTCGGACCTCCCGACGTCCTCGACGAGGAGCCGCCGCGCGGGCGGGTGGCGGTGATCGCGCTCGCCGTCGTCGCCGCCCTCGTGGTGGTGGTCGGGGCGGTCGCGGTGCCGCTGTGGACCGCTGCCGACGAGCCACCGACGCTGGACGCGGTCGTCGTGGTCGAGAAGCCCACGTCGGCGCACGTCTCCGGCGACGTGGACTACGAGCAGACGCCGCCCGCCGGCGGGGACCACGACCCGGCCTGGCTGGAGTGCGGTGTCTACGACGAGCCGGTGCGCGACGAGAACGCCGTGCACTCCCTGGAGCACGGCACCGTGTGGGTCACCCACGACCCCGACCTGGACGCGGCGTCGGTCGACGAGCTGGCCGAGCGGCTGCCGGCGGAGTCGATCCTGTCGCCGTACGACGGACTCCCCGGCCCGGTCGTGGTGACGGTCTGGGGTCGTCAGCTGGTGCTGGACGGGGTGGACGACGCGCGCCTGGAGCTCTTCCTGCGCGAGTTCGGCGACGGGCACACCTCGCCCGAGCCGTTCGCCTCGTGCAACGGCGGCGTCACCGGCGACGAGGGCGACGGTCAGACGACTCTCGCGTGAGTCGGTCGCCCGCCGGCGCCGATGATCGGGTCGCCGATTGGTCACCAACCGCAGCCGTCGGGGGCCGATTTGTTGCGGTTGGTGACCAATCCGCAACGGTCCGGCGGCTGAGCAGGGCCGCGACGGGTGTGGGGTCGGCGGGCTGCTCCGCCGTGGGCGCCGGATCGGGTCGCCGATTGGTCACGAACCGCAGCCGTGGGGGCCGATTTGTTGCGGTTGGTGACCAATCCGCAACCGCGCCCGACGGCCGGGGTGCCACGATGTGCGCCATGGACTCGGAGACCCGCAGCTACCGCACCGGCGACCGGGAGACGGTGCTCGACCTGACCCGCGACTGCGCCGACTTCGCGGCAGGGCGGGGCGACGGGCTGCTCCACGTGTTCGTGCCGCACGCGACGGCCGGGCTGGCGATCCTCGAGACCGGCGCCGGGAGCGACGACGACCTGCTCGCCGCGCTGGCGGACCTGCTGCCGGCCGACGACCGGTGGCGGCACCGGCACGGCAGTCCCGGCCACGGCCGGTCCCACGTGCTGCCGGCGCTGGTGCCGCCGTACGCCACGGTCCCCGTGCTGGACGGGCGGCTCGCGCTCGGCACCTGGCAGAGCATCTGCCTGGTCGACCTCAACGTCGACAACCCGGTCCGCGAGGTCCGGCTCAGCTTCCTCGCGGGCTGAGCTCAGGGCAGCAGCAGCATCGCGTCGCCGAACTCGTGCCACAGGTACGCCGGCGCGTCGGCCGCGGTGACGTCCGCGTAGCCGCGGGCGACGAGGTCGGTGCCGGCGACGGCGCGCAGGAGGTCCAGGTGGCTGGCCCGCGGCTCGTGCAGCCCGGTGAGCAGGCCGGTCACGACCCGCGCCGGCCGGTCCGGGCCGAGCACCAGCGACGTCCAGCCGTCGGTCGGGACGACCCGGCCGCCCGGCGCGGCCGACTCGAGCGCCCGGACGACGGTGGTGCCCACGGCGACGACCCGGCGCCCGGCCGCCCGGGTGCCGGCGACCAGCCGGGCGGTCGCGGCGGGGACGGTGAACCACTCGGGCTGGGGCGGCTCGTGGCCCTCCTGGCTCGAGACGCCGGTGTGCAGGACGACCGGCGCGACGGCGACGCCGCGCGCCATCAGCCGCACGAGTGTCCGCTCGGTGAGGGACCGTCCGGCGCTCGCCATCTCGGCACTGCCGGGCTGCTCGGCGTACACGTTCTGCAGCGCCGACAGCGGCCAGGACCCGTCGAGGTACGGGTAGCGGATCGGCCGGCCCTGCTCCCAGAGGTAGTCCACCCGGTCGATCGCCGGCAGCGGGACCGCCCGCCAGAGCCGCCGCTGGCCCGCCGGGTGCGGCGCCAGCACCCGCAGCCGTACGCCGCCGGGCAGCCGCAGCACCTCGCCGCGCTCCGGGACGCCCGGCCCCGAGTTGTCCGGCAGCCGCAGCTCGACCACCCACGCGCCGTCGTCGAGCTGCGTCGACACGTGCACCGCCCACGTGCAGCCGTGCCGCTCGACGTCCACGGCGGCGGGCAGCGTGGCGCTGGTGTTGACGACGAGCAGGTCGCCGGGCGACAGCAGCTCGGGCAGCGCCGCGGCTCGTCGGTGCTCGGTGCCGTCGGGGCGGACGACGGCGAGCCGGACCTCGTCGCGCGCCAGGCCGCGCTCCTCGGGCGGGGTCCGGGCCGAGCGGACCGCGGCGGTGTCGTACGCCTCGACGGGCTGGGTGCTCATGCGGGCTCCCGCGTGAGCTCGGCGGCGCGGTAGCGGCCGCTCGGCAGGTCGCCGCCGACCAGGTCGACGAGGACCGGCACCACGGTCTCCGGCTCCGGCCGGTCACCGATGTCCTCGCCCGGGAAGGCGTCCTGGTGCATCGCGGTCCGCATGTCGCCGGGGTCGACGGCGTACACGCGCAACCCCGGCTCCTCGGCGCCCAGCACCCGGCTCGCGTGGTCGAGAGCCGCCTTGGCGGAGCCGTAGCCGCCCCAGGTCTCGTAGGGCTCGACCGCGGCGTCCGAGGAGATGTTGAGCACCCGACCGGCCCGCGCCCGCAGCTGGGGGAGGAGCGCGGCGGCCAGGGCCATCGGGGCCACCACGTCGACCTCGAGGATGCGGGCGTACGTCGTGGGGTCCAGGTCAGCGAACGCCGGCAGCGGGCTGCGCCCCAGCGTGCTGGCGTTGTTGACCAGCAGGTCCGCACCACCCAGGTCTGCGGCGGCGGCGACCAGGTCGGCCCGGTGGGCCGGGTCCGTCACGTCGCCCGCGAGCACCCGGTGCGGGCCGCCCGGCAGGTCGGCCGTGGCGCGGGCGAGGGGTTCCGGGTGCCGGGCGTCGAGCACCAGGGACCAGCCGGTCTCGGCCAGGGCGTGCGCGAGGGCGCGGCCCAGGCCCAGTGATGCTCCGGTAATGACGGCGACAGGCACGAGGGTTTCTCCTAGGGTCGAGGCGTGATCGGACCGATGACCCCAAGGTGCAACTTCAAGTGAACTTGAAGTCAAGCGGGCCGTCGGGATTCGTCCTGCGCGAGGCGACGACGAGCGACGACGGTGCCGTCCACGACGTGGTGACCGCGGCCTTCGGGCCGCACGAGGGCGTCGGCGACCTGTGGGCGGAGGTGGTCGACCGCGGGCTCGCCCGCGCGTCGGTCGTGGCCGTCGAGGGCGACGAGGTCGTCGGCCATGTCGGGGTGAGCCACGCCTGGCTCGACGCCCGGCAGGAGCTGGTCGACGTGTGGATGCTGAGCCCGCTGAGCACCCGTCCGGACCGGCAACGACGCGGCATCGGCGGCGCGCTCGTCGCCGCCGCGATCGAGGCCGCGCGCGACGGGGGTGTCCCGGCGCTGTTCCTCGAGGGCGACCCGACGTACTACGGGCCACGGGGCTTCGAGACGGCCAGCGCCCGCGGCTTCGTGCCCGCGTCGGCGCGCACGCCCGACCGCGCCTTCCAGGTGGTCACCTTCGAGGCGCACCGGGAGTGGATGACCGGGGCGCTGGTCTACCGCGACGTGTGGTGGGAGCACGACGCGGCCGGCCTGCGCGACCCGCACCTCGCGGGGCTGGAGGAGATCCTGGGCCGGAGTCGAACACACGTTCGATGACGCGGTATGCTCGGACCGTGCCCGACACCTGCATCGCCCCGCCCGGCTGGCCGAGCGCCGTCCGCCCGCCGGACGCCCCCGACTGGGAGCGCACCGCGGTCAACTGGCTCTTCGACATCTGCCCGCCGGAGTACCGCGCCCTCGCGGCGCTGCGCCGGCACGTCGTGGTGCTGGCCAGGTTCGCGGTCCTGCACGTCGAGGCCTCGCAGGCGGCCTGCCGGCGTGGCCTCAGCGAGGCACGGGCGGAGCTCCGGGACGTCGCCGGGCTCGACGTCGTGGAGGCCGCGGTGCTGGCCTGGCAGAGCGAGGACGCCCGGCTGCTGCGGGTCCGCCGCGAGGTGGGCCTGGTCGAGGAGGCGCTGCGCGGTCGGCGGTTCGTCGCCCGCCTCTGAGCCTCGACGCCCGACCGGGCGTGCGGTAGAGAGGAGGAACCCACTCGGAAGGACTCACCATGAACGGCATCGTCGCCACCGCCGAGATCGACATCGAGGCCCCCGTCGACCGGGTCTGGTCGGCCCTCGTCGACCCCGACCAGATCGAGAAGTACATGTTCGGCTCCCGGGTCGAGACGGACTGGCAGGTCGGGAGCCCCATCGTCTGGGCGGGGGAGTACGACGGGAAGCCCTACGAGGACAAGGGCGAGGTGCTGGCCGTCGACGAGCCGACCCGTCTCTCGGTGAGCCACTTCAGCCCACTGAGCGGCCAGGACGACGTCCCGGAGAACTACCACACCCTCGTCTACTCGCTGGCCGCGAACGGCGACGGCACGCACCTCGAGCTGAGCCAGGACAACAACGGCAGCGAGGAGGAGGCCGAGCACTCCCGCGGCATGTGGGAGCAGATGCTGCAGGGCATCAAGGCGCACGTGGAGGGCTGACCTGGGTGGGGTGCCTAGGTTGGGGGGATGCGCCGCTTCTCCGCCGTCCTCCTCGTCGACCCACGGGGCTGGCTGCTGCTCCAGGAGCGGGACGACGGTGCCCCGATCGACCCGGACTGCTGGGGCCTCGTCGGGGGACACGTCGAGGACGGCGAGGACTTCGAGCCGGCGGCCTACCGCGAGCTCCTCGAGGAGACCGGCGTGGTCGCGGAGCCGGGGACCCTGGAGCTGTGGCGCGAGTTCACCCTCGACCACCGCTACACCCACGGCACCGTCGACACGATGCGCGTGTACGTCGCGCCGACCCGGCTCACCGACGCCGACATCGTCTGCGGCGAGGGCCGCCAGATCGTGTTCGTGGAGCCCGGTGCGGCCCGCGACCTCACCCTGACCACGGCCGCCGCGGCCATCGTGCCCGAGTTCCTCGACTCCGACCGGTACGCCGGACTGGGCGCCACCCCTGGCTAGACTCGGGCAACTATGGGCCACCTCGAGTCGATCGTCTCGCCGCGCGACCTGCGCGCCCTGACCGACCCCGAGCTCGACGCCCTCGCGACCGAGATCCGCGACTTCCTGGTGCTCACCTGCTCGCGCACCGGCGGGCACCTCGGCCCCAACCTGGGCGTGGTCGAGCTGACCATGGCCATCCACCGGGTGTTCGACTCCCCGACCGACCGGATCGTCTTCGACACCGGCCACCAGTCCTACGTCCACAAGCTCCTGACGGGCCGGGCCGACGGGTTCGCGCGGCTGCGCCAGGAGGGCGGCCTCAGCGGCTACCCGAGCCAGGCCGAGTCCGACCACGACATCGTCGAGAACTCCCACGCCTCGACCGCGCTGTCCTACGCCGACGGCCTCGCCAAGGCCTACGCGATCCGGGGCGAGGACCGGCACGTCGTCGCGGTCATCGGCGACGGCGCCCTGACCGGGGGGATGGCCTGGGAGGCGCTCAACAACATCGCCATCGCCCGCGACAGCCGGCTGGTCATCGTGGTGAACGACAACGAGCGGTCCTACACGCCGACCATCGGCGGTCTGGCGACCGCGCTCACCAGCCTGCGCACCAACCCGCGCTACGAGCAGCTGCTCGACGTGGTCAAGAAGCGCCTCAACGCCGTCCGCGGCGTCGGACCCGCGACGTACGACGTCCTGCACGCGATGAAGAAGGGGATGAAGGACGCCCTGGCGCCCGCAGGGCCTCTTCGAGGACCTCGGACTCAAGTACGTCGGCCCCGTCGACGGCCACGACCGGGCCGCGATGGAGCAGGCGCTGACCCAGGCCAAGCGGTTCGAGGGGCCGGTCATCGTGCACGCCATCACCCACAAGGGCTTCGGCTACGCCGCCGCCGAGAGCCATGTCGCCGACCAGTTCCACTCCCCGCAGCCCTTCGACATCGAGACCGGCGAGGAGGTCCCGCGCGGCCTCATCTGGACCGACGTGTTCGCCGACGAGATGGTCCAGCTCGGCGAGCGCCGCCCGGACGTGGTCGCGATCACCGCGGCGATGATGCACGTGGTGGGGCTCGACCAGTTCGCGCAGCGCTACCCGCGGCGGACCTTCGACGTGGGCATCGCCGAGCAGCACGCGGCGACGTCGGCGGCGGGGCTCGCGATGGGTGGCCTGCACCCGGTCGTGGCGGTGTACGCCACCTTCCTCAACCGGGCCTTCGACCAGGTGCTGATGGACGTCGCCCTGCACAAGTGCGGCGTGACCTTCGTCCTCGACCGCGCCGGCGTCACCGGTGACGACGGTGCCAGCCACAACGGCATGTGGGACCTGTCGATCCTGCAGGTCGTCCCGGGCCTGCGCCTGGCCGCCCCGCGCGACGCCGCCCGGCTCCGCGAGCTGCTCAACGAGGCGGTCGCCGTCGACGACGCCCCCACCGTCGTGCGCTTCCCCAAGGGGCCGCCGCCCCCGGACCTCGAGGCCGTCGGTCGCGTGGGCGGGTGCGACGTGCTGCTGCGCAGCGGCACCCAGGACGTGCTCATCGTCGGCGTCGGCTCGATGGCCACCACCGCCGCGGAGGTCGGCCGGCGACTGGTCGACCAGGGCATCGGCGTCACCGTGGTCGACCCCCGCTGGGTCAAGCCCGTCGACCCTGCCCTCGTCGACCTCGCCCGCGCCCACCGGCTCGTGGTGTCGATCGAGGACAACGGCGTGGTCGGCGGCTGCGGTGCCGTGCTGCTCCAGACGCTCAACGAGGCCGGGGTGACCACTCCGGTCCGGCTGCACGGCATCCCGCAGGAGTTCCTCGACCACGCCAAGCGCGCCGCCATCCTCGAGCGGATCGGCCTGACGCCGCAGACCATCGCCCGGGGCATCGTCGAGACGATGTCCCGGTCGGCCGGTGCCGCCACCTCGCTCACCGACGCCGACCTGACGCGCTGACCCGGCGCCCCGCGCCGAGCGGACGCGCCCCTCCAGGGGAATATCGTGGGTCCCGAGGACGCTCCGTGAGTGCCGAACCACCAGCCGAGAGAGGAACCGCCGTGAGCAAGCTCGTGCACATCGTGGACGACGTGCCGGAGCTCGACGGCCTCGACGAGCTGACGCTGGTCGTGTCCCTCCACGGCTTCCTCGACGCCGGCAACGCGGCGGTGTCGGCCGCCGACCACCTCGAGACCGTGTCCGACGGGGCCCCCGGCGCCGGCAAGGTGGTGGCGACGTTCGACGTCGACCAGTTCCACGACTACCGGGCCCGCCGGCCCGCGATGTCCTTCGTCCAGGACCACTACGAGCAGTACGACGCCCCGCGGCTCCTCGTGCGGCTGCACCACGACTCCGCGGACACCCCGTTCCTGCTGCTGCGCGGCCCCGAGCCGGACAACCGCTGGGAGGCCTTCTGCGCCGCGGTGATCGCCGTGGTCGAGCGCTTCGGCGTGACCCGGGTCGTCGGCATCGGGGCGGTGCCGATGGCGGTCCCGCACACGCGGCCGATCGCGGTGACCCCGCACGCGAGCCGCCCCGCGCTGCTGACCGGTGAGTCGCCGTGGCGCGGCGAGCTGCGGATCCCGTCCAGCGCCCAGGCGCTGCTGGAGGTGCGCCTCGGCGAGGCCGGTCACGACTCCCTCGGCTACGTCGCGCACGTGCCGCACTACCTGGCCCAGCTCGACTACCCGCGGGCCGCGCTCGCGCTGCTCGAGGAGCTCGAGCGGGGCGGCCGGATCACCGTCGACCTGACCACGTTGCGCGCCGAGGGCGAGGAGCGGGAGACCGAGATCGCCCGCTACCTGGCGACCAACAGCGAGGTGGGCGAGGTCGTGGCCGCCCTCGAGCAGCAGTACGACACCTTCCGGGAGGCCGAGTCGTCCGGCTCCAGCCTGCTGGCCGACGACCAGCCGCTCCCGACCGGTGAGGAGATCGGGCTCCAGTTCGAGCAGTTCCTGGCCGGCCTCGAGGAGGACTGACCGCGTGTCGGCGTCCGCCGCCGAGCTCCGCGCCCTGCTGGACCTCGAGGAGATCGACACCGACCTGTTCCGCGGTCAGCAGCCCGAGACCGACCGGCAGCGGGTCTTCGGAGGCCAGGTGGCCGCCCAGGCGCTCCTGGCCGCCGCGCGCAGCCTCGACCCGTCGTACGCCTGCCACTCGCTGCACTCCTACTTCCTGCGCGCCGGCGACACCGCGGTGCCCATCGTCTACGACGTCGAACGGCTCCGCGACGGCCGTTCGTTCGCGACCCGGCGGGTGGTCGCGCGCCAGCACGGCCGGCCGATCTACTACCAGACCGCGAACTTCCAGCGTGCCGAGGACGGGCTCGAGCACCAGGACGTGATGCCCGAGGTGATCCCGCCCGAGCAGTCGTTCGACCTCGTCGACCTGATCCGCAGCCGCAGCGAGCGCGGCGCGGCGGCGTTCGCCAAGGAGTGGTCGGCGCTCGAGCTGCGCTACGTCGGCACCTCCGCGATCGGCCTCGAGCCCGACCCCCGGCACCCGGCGCAGTCGCGGGTCTGGGTGCGGATCCGCGGCACCCTGTCCGACGACCCGCTCGAGCACCTCGCGGCGTTCACCTACGCCAGCGACCTGACGCTGCTCGGCGCGGCGCTGGTGCCGCACGGGCTGGACTTCACCTCGCCCGGCCTCCAGGTCGCCTCGCTGGACCACACCGTGTGGTTCCACCGGCCGTTCCGCGCCGACGAGTGGTGGCTCTACGACCAGTGGTCGCCCAGCGCGACCGGCGGCCGCGGCCTCAGCCTGGCCCGGGTCTTCACCCAGGACGGCACCCTGGTCGCCTCCGTCGCCCAGGAGGGCCTGATCCGGGTTCGCGACGATTCCTGAGCGCGCGCGAGGCGCTGCCTATACCATTACAACGATGTAGTTCGAGACAGACACGCCGAAGCCGGGTTACGGTTGATCGCTCCTGTGGCCCAAGTGCACCGTGGTGATCCTGTGACTCACCGGTGAACGGACGCCACGCCCGCCGTCCCGAGGTGTCGCCACATGGTGTCCGTCCCGCAGTCCCGTGCCACGCCGAGCCCCCGGTCGAGGGCGCGGCTCCGGTCCGCGGTCGTCCCCACCCTCGCGATGCTGCTCGTCGGATCCGGCGTCGCGCTCGCCTCCACGGCCGCCGCCACCCCGAGCGCCAAGAAGACCATCGCCGGGTCCTACCAGATGCCGTTCCCGTGCGGACAGGCGTGGACCGGCACCACCAGGTCCAGCCACAGCCCGAGCAGCAAGGCCATCGACTGGAACCGCCCCGACGACGACGGCGACGACGTCGTGTCCTCGGGGCCCGGCACCGTCACCGTCGCCAACAAGACCGGCAAGACGGGCTACGGCCGCTACGTCCAGGTGACCCATGCCGGGGGCGAGTCGACGCTCTACGGCCACCTGAGCTCGGTCGTGGTCGACGTCGGCGCCACCGTCGACCAGGGCACCCTGCTCGGCTACGTCGGCACCACCGGCAACTCGACGGGCCCGCACCTGCACTACGAACAGCGGCTCGGCAGCACGGTCGAGGACGCCATCTTCGGGGGCGTGAAGTTCGCGTACGGCTCGACCCAGACCTCGGCCAACTGCGTCGACGTGCCCCTGGCCGCGAACATGATCGGTGGTGCGGCCGCCGAGCTCGTCGTCTTCCGGCGGGCGCTCAGGTCCACCTTCCAGGTCCAGCGGCCGGGAGCGGCGCCCGTGGTCATCACCTTCGGCAAGGGCACCGACGAGCCGCTGCTCGGTGACTGGGACGGCGACGGCGTCGCCAACGTCGCGGTCCGCCGACCCGCCGAGAGCGCGTTCTACCTCGCGACGCCCGCCGGGACCCAGAAGATCCCCTACGGCATCCCCACCGACAAGCCGGTGGCGGGCGACTGGGACGGTGACGGGCGCGCCGAGGTCGGCGTCCGCCGGCCCAGCACCGCCTCGTTCTACCTGCGGGCCGCGGACGGCACCCAGACCGACATCGTGATCGGCGACGCCAACGACCTGCCGGTCACGGGGGACTGGAACGGCGACCGGCGCACCGACGTCGGCGTGTACGACGTCGCGACCGCGACCTTCACGCTCCGGTTCGTCGGGGTGAGCGGCGTGCCGTGGACGGCGACCGTGCCGTTCGGCCAGGCGGGCGACCTGCCCGTGCCCGGTGACTGGGACGGCAACGGCTTCACCGACCTCGGCGGGTGGCGCCCGGGGACCGCCACCTTCCTCAACCGGCAGGCGCCGTCGCTGACCGCCGATGCACGCACCGTCACCTCGGTGCGGTTCGGGCGGCCCCGGCGCTGAGGCGACGTTCCGCTGGTCGCGAACGCACCTGGCGGGTCCGGCCCGCTGCGGTGAGGATCGCTGCCATGAGACTCCTGGTCCTCGGTGGCACCCATCACGTCGGTCGCGCCGTCGTCGAGACGGCCGTGGCCCGCGGCGACGAGGTCACCACGCTGACCCGCGGCCTCAGCGGGACGCCCGCGGAGGGCGCGGAAGCGCGGCACGCCGACCGGACCGACGCCGACGCGCTCGCCACGGCGCTGGGTGACGACACGTGGGACGCCGTCGTCGACACCTGGTCGTTCGCGCCGCGGGTGGTGCAGACCTCGGCCCGGCTGCTGCGTGGCCGGGCCGGCCACTACACCTACGTCTCGTCCCGGTCGGTGTACACCTGGCCGATCGCCAACGGGGCGGACGAGTCGGCGCCCGTGGTCGAGGCGGACCCGGGCGCGGAGGCGACCGACTACGCCGCCGACAAGCGCGGCGGCGAGCTGGCGGCGCTGCAGGAGTTCGACGGCGAGGTCATGCTGGCCCGGGCCGGGTTGATCCTCGGACCCTACGAGCGGGTCGGCCGGCTGCCGTTCTGGCTGCGCCGGATCTCCGCCGGGGGACGGGTGCCCGCGCCCGGACCCCGGGACCGCCCGTTGCAGTACATCGACGCGCGTGACCTCGCGGCGTTCGCCCTGGACCGGCCGGTCGGCATCTTCAACACGGTGAGCCGGCCCGGGCACACGGCGATCGGGCCACTGCTCGAGGAGTGCGTGCGGGTGACCGGGGCGGACGCGGACCTGGTCTGGCTGGACCCCGCGGTCGTCGAGCGCGCCGAGGTCGCGCCCTGGACCGAGCTGCCGATCTGGGTGCCGCCGACCGGCGAGCTCAGCGGCCTGCACGACGGCAACGTCGAGGCGGCGTACGACGCCGGGCTCCGCTGCCGGCCGATGACCGAGACGGTCGCCGACACCTGGGCGTGGCTGGGACGCGAGGGCTACCCCGAGGGCAGCGCCCGCGCCGGCACCGGGATGGACGCGGACGCGGAGGCGCGGCTGTGGGCCGCGTCAGAGGTGGACGGCGCGGCCGACCAGGTGCGGTGACCCGTCCTTCGGGCTCGTCAGCGCGAGGTCGAGGCCGTCGCTCGTCGCCGCCATCCCGAAGGCCACCGTGCCCGGCAGCAGGACCGGCTTCCTGAAGGCGACCTCCACCCGCACCGCGTCGGGCAGCCTGTTCTCCACGGCCGCGAGCACCCGCGCCTTGCTCCACATGCCGTGCGCGATCTGGCGGGGGAAGCCGAACGCCTTGGCGGTGAGGCCGTAGAGGTGGATCGGGTTGCGGTCGCCCGAGACCGCGGCGTACCGCCGGCCCAGATCGCCCGGCAGCGACCACTCGACGGTGCCGCGCGGGGCGTCCGGCAGGTCGAGGCCGGCGGGCGCCCCCGACTCGCCCGGCCCGCGGCGCAGGAACGTCGAGGTCTCCTCCCAGACCGGCTCGCCCCGGGAGTGCACCGAGGTGAGGAGGTCGAAGACCTGACCCTTGGCGTGCGGGCGGAGCTCGCCCACCCGGGCGGTCACCTGGAGCTTCTCGTCCGCCCGGATCGGGCGGTGCTGGGTGAGCGCGTTCTCCAGGTGCACGGTGCCGACGGCGGGGAAGGGGAACGAGCCGTCGGTCATGATCGCGAGGTGCAGGGGGAAGGCGAGCAGGTGCGGGTAGGTCACCGGGAGGGTGTCCTTGCGCGGGAAGCCGCACAGCGCGGCGTACGCCGCCACGTGTGCGGCGTCCACGCCGAGGTCGTGGCGGGTGAGCGCGAGGTCGGGCAGCGCGCCACCGCGCTTGCCGATGCCCGGCAGCAGGTTGACCCCGGGCAGCACCGGCAGTGCGGCCTTGAGCATCAGCGGCAGGGTGTGGGGCGAGCCCTCCACGACGCGCGGCGTCGAGCCGGCCATGTCAGGCCCCCAGCATCATCTGGCCGCAGACGCGGACGACGTTGCCGCTGACCGCCGTGGAGCCCGGACTGGCGAACCAGGCGATCGTCTCCGCCACGTCGACGGGCAGGCCGCCCTGGCTCATCGCGTTGAGCCGTCGGCCGATCTCGCGGGTGGCGAAGGGCACGGCCGCGGTCATCTTCGTCTCGATGAAGCCCGGCGCGACCGCGTTGACGGTGATCCCGTTCTCGAGCTCTCCGGCCAGGGAGTCGACCAGCCCGATGACGCCCGCCTTGGAGGTCGCGTAGTTGGTCTGCCCGACGTTCCCGGCGATCCCGGCGATGGACGCGACGCCGATGACGGCGCCGTTGTCGCGGATCAGTCCCTGGTCGAGCAGCTCGCGGGTGATCCGCTCCGGTGCGGTCAGGTTGACGCCGATCACCGACGTCCAGCGGTCGTCGTCCGGGTCGGCCTTCATGTTCGCGAGCTTGCGGTCGCGGGTGATGCCGGCGTTGTGCACGACGACGTCGACACCGCCGTGCTTCTTCTTCAGGTGCTGGGCGATCCGCTTCGGGGCGTCCTTGGCGGTGATGTCGAGGGTGAGCTGGTCGCCCTCCAGCTCCGAGGTGACCGTCAGCAGCTCGCTGGCCGCCTGCGGCACGTCGACGCCGACCACCAGGGCGCCGTCGCGGTGCAGCACCCGGGCGATCTGCTCGCCGATGCCGCGGCTGGCGCCGGTGACCAGGGCGACCTTGCCGGCCAGCGGCCGCAGCCAGTCGGCGACGTCGCCGGCCTCGGTCGTCCGGGTGCCGACGCGCACCACCTGGCCCGAGACGTACGCCGACTTGGGCGACAGCAGGAAGGCCAGCGTGCTGGCGACCGCCGCCTCCGCGCCGTCGGCGACGTACACGAGCTGCGCGGTCGAGCCCCGGCCGACCTCCTTGCCCAGGGAGCGGGTGAAGCCCTCCAGGGCACGCTGGGCGACCCGCTCGGAGCCGCTGGTCTGCTCGGGCGGCGTGCCGATCACCACGAGACGGGCGCACGGCGTCAGGCTGCGCAGCAGGGGCTGGAAGTAGTCGCGGAGCGCCACGAGGTCCGCGCTCGACGTGATCCCGGTGGCGTCGTAGACCAGACCCTTGAACGGCCGCGCGTCCGCGCCGCCGGGCACCACGTGGGTGATGCCGAGCCGCCCGAGCAGGCCGGGCAGCGACTCGGCCAGGCGACCGGTGCCGCCGACCGCGACGATCCCGTCGACGAGGGGAGCCCCGGCGGTGTAGCGCTCGAGGGGCGTCGGGTCGGGCAGTCCGAGCTGGGTCACCAGCAGGCGGCCCAGGCCGGATCGCGTGAAGTCCTGGTATCGGTCGCTCATGTCACTCCCTGCGCTGTGGTGTTCCTACCTACTGGCGGGTAATGATAGGACCATGATCTCGAAGCCCCGTCGGGTCGCCGTCCTGGGCGGCAACCGCATCCCCTTCGCCCGCTCCAACACCGTCTACGCCGACGCCTCCAACCAGGAGATGCTGACCGCCACGCTGGACGGCCTGGTCACCCGCTTCGGCCTCGAGGGCGAGCGGGTCGGGGAGGTCGTCGCCGGCGCCGTGCTCAAGCACTCCCGGGACTTCAACCTGACCCGCGAGTCGGTGCTCGGCTCCAAGCTGGCGCCGGAGACGCCTGCGGTCGACATCCAGCAGGCCTGCGGCACCGGTCTGCAGGCGGCCATCGAGGTCGCCAACAAGATCGCCCTCGGCCAGATCGAGGTCGGCATCGCCGGCGGGACCGACACCACCTCCGACGCGCCGGTCGCGATCAGCGACAAGCTCCGTCGCAAGCTGATGAAGGTCAACACGGCCCGGGACCTGAAGGGACGCCTGGCCGCGCTCTCGGCCATCCGTCCGGGCGACATCGGCCTCGACATCCCGCAGAACGGCGAGCCGCGGACGAAGCTGTCGATGGGGGAGCACGCCGCCCTGACCGCCCTGGAGTGGCAGATCGGCCGGGAGGAGCAGGACGCGCTCGCGGCCACCTCCCACCAACGTCTCGCGGCGGCCTACGAGCGCGGCTTCTTCGACGACCAGGTCACGCCCTTCCGGGGCCTGGAGCGGGACCAGAACCTCCGCCCCGACTCCACGGTCGAGAAGCTCGCGAAGCTCAAGCCGGTCTTCGGCAAGGGCGCCGCCGCCACCATGACCGCCGGGAACTCGACCCCGCTCACCGACGGCGCCTCCGCGGTGCTGCTCTCCTCCGAGCGGTGGGCCAAGGACCACGGCCTGCCGGTGCAGGCCTACCTGACCGCCTACGAGACCGCCGCGGTCGACTACGTGCACGGCGCCGAGGGCCTGCTGATGGCGCCGGCGTACGCCGTGCCGCGGATGCTGCAGCGGGAGAAGCTCACCCTCCAGGACTTCGACTTCTACGAGATCCACGAGGCGTTCGCGTCGCAGGTGCTCTCGACGCTGAAGGCGTGGGAGGACCCGGTGTTCTGCAAGGAGCGCCTCGGCCTGGACGCACCGCTCGGCTCCGTCGACCGGGCCAAGCTCAACGTCAACGGCTCCTCGCTGGCTGCGGGGCACCCGTTCGCGGCGACCGGCGGCCGGATCGTGGCCACGCTCGCGAAGCTGCTCTCGGAGCGGGAGAGCGGCCGCGGGCTGATCTCCATCTGCGCCGCGGGCGGGCAGGGCGTGGTCGCGATCCTGGAGCGGTAGACCACCAAGCTCTCAGACTCATTCGGAACAGCGATCCGGCAGTAGCGAGGAAATCTGTGAGGACACCGACATCGAACGCTCCGCGCGACCTCCTTTCGAACATAGAGGTCGTGTGACACCCGAATGGGATCTGGCCGAGGGGATCGCAGAGTTCGACTGAGGCCGGCTCCTCGCGGCGTGATCACGAGCGTGCCGCCTCACGTCATATCGGGCGCCTGCGGCGTCCCCCCCAGTTCATGCTTTTCGTGGCCAACCGAGACATGACGGCGCTGGTCTACAGCACCGCTGCCTGGTCCCTCGTGGCCGCGTTTCCCGACGCGTTCGTTGTCGATGTCGTCATCGCCTACGCCATCGCAGTCTTGTGGAACTACTTAGGGGCACGCCTCGTCTTCAGACCCGAGACCCCGCTGGCGGCCCACGGCTGGAGGTATGCCTCGGTAGTTGCGCTGAACTTCGCGGCCACAGCCACCGTCGCCTGGGCCTGCCGGCGCGCCGAGCTCCCCGACGCCGTGGCGGTCTACCTGCCCGTCGCACTGACCGTGGTCCCGACCTACGTGTTCATGAGGGTCTGGGTGTTTTGCCCGCCACTGCGGTGAGCTCGAAGAGACCGGCGTAGAGCGTTCGATCGTCCGCCGGCGGCCGGCACGCCTCGGTCGCAACGTCGATGGGCACAGGGACCACGCCCAGCGGGGGCACCATCACCACGAACCGCACTGCCGAGCCCTCCTGGTCGGCGGTCACTGTACGCGGCTGACGCTCTGGGATCGCGAAAGTCACCCGCACGGGTGTCGGGCACGGGGCCGCCACTCGGCCGGTCACGACGACCCGAGCGTCAGCGAGGGAGCCGTTGTACACCTCCATCGCGGGCGCCGGCGACGTGAACGAGTAGAACGGCCCGGCGGGGCCGACCTCGAGGCCGGGGGTTCCCGAGACCACAGCCGCACCGACGCCTGGCATGAAGTACTGCGGGCTGGAGGTGCGCCAGGTCATCCACGGGGTCGAGTCGGTCGGTCGAGCATCCCTGCACGGCGACCACCAGCGCGGCCAGCCATCCCACCCTCACGAGCCTGCGCTTCATCGTCGGCGGCGACTCCGTTCCATCGTGACGGGCGGTCGCCAGCCAATGGCCGGCCGGGCTAGGGTACCGCTCGTGACGGCGCGCCACGACGACCGGCCGGACGTCGCCGACGACCCCGTCGATTTCGGAGACATCGAGACCTACTACCGGGATTTCTACTCACGCCTGCCCTGCGGCAACGCGGCGGGCAATGTGGCCCGTCTCGCCCACTCAAAGATGGAGCGACCGTTTCCACCGGACTCCCGTTTCTCGCACGTCCTTGAGGTCGGGGCCGGGGGAGGCTTGCACTTCGGTTTTGTCCGTCATGCCTTCGACAGCTACGAAATGACCGATCTCAGCCCGCTCGGCCTGGAGTCTGCCGAAGCCCACGTCGGCAAGCGGCCTGGGGTGTCCTACCGGGTCGCCGACGCTCAGGGCCTGCCGCATGACGACGATGTCGCAGACAGACTCATCGCCACTTGTGTCCTGCTCCACCTCGAAAAGCCCGAGTCTGCACTGCTGGAATGGCGCCGAGTCACCCGACCGGGGGGAGTCGTGACCATCTACGTGCCCAACGAGCCCGGGCTCCTGACCCGCCTCGGCCGCGGCGTCACCACGAAGCGGGCCGCAGCGCGTGCGGGATACGTGGGATTTGACCTGATGATGGCGCGCGAACACATCAACCATGGCTGGGGGCTGGAACAACTGGTCCGCCACGTCTTCCGTCACGACGAACTGCGGATCACCGCCTGGCCCATTCCGCGCTCGCCACTGAGCGCTCGCGTCTTCACCGTCTACCACGCCAGATTGAAGTTTCCAGACGCGGCCGCAGGGCGACTTTGAAATGGGGGTCGCAGGGCGTCCATTTAGTTCGTCAAGGTGCACGTGCTCGGGCGGTTGAGGATCACGAAGTCGCCCACGATCTCCGCGAAGTCTTGCTCTTCGGGAGCGAGAAGGCTCCGAGTGGTGAGGGTACAGGTGTTCATGGCAGTGAGCGCCGCGTAGTAACTGTTCTGGGTGAAGACCACGGTCTTGTCATCCAGGAGCGCTCCCATGGTCATCGTCCCGACCATGTCGGGGAGCCGGATGTTGATCGTCGAGACCTGGCTCATGCGTTCGTCATTCCGGACAGCCATCATGTCCGCGGTTGTGAGCAGGGTCCGGGCGGAGTCGTCAGCATCGGTGACCACAACAGCCAAGAGCCCAGCACTGTCGCCCCAGCCGTGGCCGCGAGCAGTGTGCGGTTGATGGCGGGAAGCACCGCGACCAGGGCGATCGGCAGCAAGAAGGAGAGCATTTTCCAGGTCTGGTAGCGCTCGGCCCCGTACACCCACACACAGACCCCCACGACGAGCGCACAGGCGAGAGCAACCAGCCCGGTGAGGGTGGTGGCGTGTTGCCCGGGCGAACGTTTGGACGCGACGCGCAGGGCGACCAGGGCGCCGATTGCCAGGCACAGCCAACCGCCGATCGCGAAGACGTCGGACTGCGGTGCTGCGATAGAGGGAGGCCACACTACGGCGGCCACAACGTCGATCGCGGGAAGGCTCCAACCGGCTTGGACCTGCGACTGAGACATCGCGAGGTTGTACGCAGTAGGCAAGGCCGGCAAGGCCGAGACCATGGCAAGAGCACCCGCCGCGAGAGTCCATCGCGCGATCGACCAGAGCGCGCGTGCCGGCGCTCGGAGAGCGACGCCGACGAGCACGCCCGCGACCGGCGAGAGGACCACGACGGGCAGCACCATGTGGCCGTAGGTGTAGATGCCGAAGCCACCGCCTGCGACGATGCAGACAAACGCCACCGCTCCCCTGGATCGGGCGCCCTCGATCACGCCCGCACCGAGCGTGACGATTGCCGCGAACCCGAGGACAGCGCCCAGGAAGTACATGGAGTACGGTGTACGTCGAAAGCGAGGCGCACATGCCGACCACCGTCGCGAGAACGACGGCATGCGGCCGCCCGGCCACAGCGTTCGCGCGAGAGACCACAGGGAGATGGACGCCAATGAAATGGCGACGCCCAAGGCAGGCATCGCGGCCTCGAGGGGTGTGAGCCCAAGCATGGACGCCAGGAAGGAGATCAGCGCGTAACAGCCGATGTAGGTCTGCGGGCAAAGAGGCCGAGGTCCGCGTTCCCCACGCGATGTGCGTCGTCGAAACCGCTCATCATCAGGTTCTGGGTGACGAGCACGTAGTTCGACTGATCCGCGTTGCCGAGGTTCACCAGGCCGAACACCAGACCCTGTTCGTGCAGCACCAGGAGAGGTGGGGCAAGCGCGGCCATGGCCACGCCGACACCGAGCGCCAAGGGCACATAGGGCGCTGCCCGTCGATAGTCGAGCGCCCCTCTACGGTTCCGGCGGAGAAGCCGAACCACTGACCAGGCCAACGTGCACAGCAGGATGACGCCGACAGAGCGCGAAACGACAATGGTTCCCAGACCGAACCAGGCTGCGACGAAGGTCGCAGCCACGAGCAGGAGCAGGCTTGACGCCGCACCGGCCGCGATGGTGAGTTGCGCGTGCTGGCCGAAGGAGAACCACAACAATCCTGGGGAACAGACGAGCAAAGTTGCGACGAAGATGACGGCGGCGTTTGCCAACAGCGTCGTCATCCGATCCTCCCGCGTCGCCCGTGCTCGTCGAATCGGCGACGGTCTCTTCAAGTCGCGCGAGGAGACGAAGGTTATGTTGTCGCCATGGCTCTCCTGTCGAACCCATCCGAACGGTACCTGGCGGAAGTGGCCCGAGTCGCCGCGAGTCTCGATCCCGCCCAACTCGAGGCGATGGCTGCAGGGTTGGCGGAGGTTCGCTCGGGTGGTGGTCGCTTGTTCATCATCGGTGTGGGCGGTGGCGCCGGCCATGCCTCGCACGCCGTCAACGACTTCCGCAAGATCTGTCACCTCGAGGCCTACACTCCGACGGACAACGTCTCGGAGCTGACTGCCCGCGTCAATGATGACGGTTGGGACTCGACTTTCGAGGCCTGGCTGACCACGTCGAGGGTCTGCGACAAGGACGCCCTGCTGATCTTCTCCGTGGGTGGTGGATCCCGTGAGCACCGGGTGTCGATGAACATCGTCCTGGCGGTCGAGCACGCAAAGCGGATCGGCGCCAGGATCTACGGCATCGTGGGCCGCAGGGACGGCGTCACCGCGAGTCTCGCGGACGTGTGCATCGTGGTCGAGACCGAGTCCGGGCTGCGCACAGCCATCGTTGAGGGCTTCCAGGCAGTGATCTGGCACGGGATCGTCTTCCACCCCCTGCTGGAGGCCCAGCGTGGCAAGTGGGAGTCGGTCGAGTCGGCGGTGGCGGGCTGAGCGCCCCCGGTCCCCGGATCGCGCTCTTCCTCGACAGGGACGGCATCCTCAACCAACCCGTCTGGGACCCGCGAGCCGCTGCCCCCGAGTCGCCTCTCACGATCGAACAGGTGGAGCTGGTGCCTGATGCGGCGGCGGTCGTCCACGACGCGCGTGCGTCCGGTCTGGTGGTCGTGGTCGTCAGCAACCAACCGGCGGCGGCCAAGAGGGCGGTGTCCCGCAGCCGGATCCACGACGTCCATCGGCGCGTGCTGAGCCTCCTCGCTGCGCGCGGTGCCTCTGTCGACCACTCGTACCTGTGTCTCCACCATCCGCAGGGCTCCGACCCTGCCCTAGGCGTTGTCTGCCGCTGCCGCAAGCCCGCGCCGGGAATGCTGGAACAAGCAGCACGCGACCTCGGGCTGGACCTGTCGGCCTCGTGGCACATCGGCGACACCGACGCCGATGTGGGCGCTGCCCGAGCAGCCCGGCTGGCGGGAGTCGCAATCGTGGCCAACCCGTTGTCTGCGCACCGGCGGGGACGCAGCGCGCAGGGCGCCGACGTGGTCGTGGACAATCTGACGTCCGCCTTCCGGCATGTCCTCCACGCAATAGGTCGCGCCGGGCCGACGGCCGGAGCGTGACCGGGAGCGCACCATTTTCGGGATAGCATCGGCGCCTATGTTCGAGGGACTGAAGACCAGAGTGTTCGCCGACGGTGCGGATCTGGACGAGATCGTCCGGCTTGCCGAATCCTCCAGCATCGCTGGCTTCACCACGAACCCGACGCTGATGTGGCGTGCCGGTCTGACCGACTACACCGAGTTCGCCCGATCGGCTCCTCGAGGCGGTGCCGGACCGACCCATCTCGTTCGAGGTGTTCGCCGACGACGCGGCGGAGATGCGCCGTCAGGCGCGCATCATTGCCGGCTGGGGCCCTAACGTCTTCATCAAGATCCCCGTGACCAACACGGTCGCGACTCGATTGCGGGCTCGTGAGGGAGTTGTCAGCCAGGACGGCGTCCAGGTCAACGTGACGGCCGTGATGTTGCCCAGCCAGGTGGAGACGTCACCCACGCAGTCGCTGACGGGGCGCCCAGCTTCATCTCGGTGTTCGCGGGCAGGATCGCGGACGCCGGGATCGACCCCGTCCCGCTCATGGTGGAGTCGCTGGAGATCATGCGGTCCGCTCCACGGTCCCAACTGATCTGGGCGAGCCCCCGCGAGGTGCTCAACATCGTGCAGGCCGACAGCATCGGCTGTCACGTGATCACCGTGACCGCCGAGCTTCTCGCGAAGACAAGCCTCTTGGGCAAGGACCTGGCGGAGTACTCCCTGGAGACGGTGCAGATGTTCCACCGTGACGCCGCCACGGCCGGATTCGTGCTGTGACGGGATCCTCGGTGACGGGTTCGGCGCTGGATCGGTCCCTATCGCGGGTGCTGGTGACCGGTGGTGCCGGATTCATCGGCTCGCACGTGGTCGATGCCTTGGTCGCGGGTGGTGCCGAGGTGGTGGTCTACGACGACCTCCGCACGGGTCGTCGGGAATTCCTGTCCGGAGCCGAGGCATCGGGAGCGGTCGAGCTTGTCGTGGGGGACATCCTGGACCTGACGCGACTGACGGCGGCCATGCGCGGCTGCGACCAGGTGATCCACCTCGCGGCCAATGCGGACGTGCGTCGCGGTCTCGAGAACCCCACCCGTGACCTGGAACAGAACACGATCGGCACGTCGACGGTGTTGGAGGCGATGCGCGGAAACGGCGTGAGCCGGATCGCGTTCAGCTCGACCGGTTCGGTCTACGGGGAGCCGGAGGTCTTCCCGACTCCGGAAGATGCTCCATTCCCGGTGCAGACCTCACTCTACGGCGCGTCCAAGCTTGCGGGCGAAGCGCTGCTCGCCGCCTATGCGACCGGCTACGGGATGAGCGCGGTGATCCTCCGTTTCGTCTCCATCTTGGGTGAGCGCTACACCCATGGCCACGTCTACGACTTCGTGAGAGCGCTGCGTGCAGACCCTGAGCATCTGCGGGTCCTGGGCGACGGGAAACAGGAGAAGTCGTACCTCTACGTGGCCGACTGCGTGTCCGGGATCTTGCGCGCGATCTCGGCCCACGCCGACGACCGCGGCACGTTCGTCTACAACCTCGGCCATCCCGACACGCTTCTCGTCAACGACTCAGTCGCCCGGATCTGCCGAGCATGGGCCTCGAGCCGCGCATCGAGAAGTCCGGCGGAACCCGGGGGTGGATCGGTGACTCCCCTCTCATCACCCTCGACTGCACCCGGATCAGGTCGCTCGGCTGGGAGCCGCAGACCACGATCGAGGACGCTGTCGACGCCACTGTGGCTGGCTCTCGACCACCCCCACGTACTTAAGGACCTGCGATGAGCGTGATCACTACCAGAGCCCCTCTCCGACTGCCCCTGGGCGGTGGAGGGACCGATCTCCCGTCCTACTTCGAGGAGCACGAGGGCTTTCTGGTGGCCGGCGCCATCGACAAGTACGTCTACATGATGGTGCACTCGGTGTTCCAGCAGACCTATCGGATGAAGTACTCCTCTTTCGAGGAGGTCGACGATCCGCGTGACATCAAGCATCCCTCTGCTTCGCGAGGCCATCCTCCGCCACTGGCGGGGCGCGCCCCTCGAGATCGCCTCCGTGGCGGACGTGCCGGCAGGGACGGGGATGGGCTCGTCCGGCTCCTTCACCGTTGCCCTGCTCAAGGCCCTGTCGATGGCTCGGCGCATCGCGACGACACCGCAGGTCCTGGCGCAGCAGGCCTGCGAGATCGAGATCGACATCCTTGGGGAACCGGTGGGAAGCAGGACCAGTACGTCGCCGCGCATGGAGGCGATGTGCACCTACACGTTCCATCGCGACGGGACCGTGACGGTCGACCCCGCTGGAGCTGAGCGAGGCCACCATCGCGACCTTCGCAACAACCTGTTGCTCTTCTACACGGGCGCGGCCAGCTCGGCATCCGCATCCTTCCGACCAGGTCGCCCGCACCACCAGCGGGGACACCGCCATGATGACAACCTGCACCGCATCAAGGAGATGGGCTATCGGTCCGCCGAGCTGCTCGATAGGCGATCTCTCCGGTACGCGAGCTCTGCACGAGCATTGGCAGGTCAAGAAGCGAGCTCTCCCCGGGCATGAGCGACCCGCACATCGACGACCTCTACACGCTGGCGCGTCGGTCCGGTGTCGTCGGCGGCAAGCTGGTCGGCGCTGGAGGCGGCGGCTTCCTGCTGGTCTACGCGCCGCGGCCGGTCGACACGCGGCGTGCCATGGCAGCGGCCGGTGTCGTGGAGCTGCCGTTCGACTTCGACGTCCAGGGCGTGCGTGGAGAGGAGTTCGTGTGAGCGTCACGCGCTCACGGTCGGCCTGGTCGGGTGCGGCCTGATGGGACGCACGCGGGTCGCGGCGCTCGGATCGGACCGGCTGGTGGCCGCCGCCGATGTCGACCCCGAGGTGCGCCGCCGCCCTCGTCGCTGCCCACGGTGAGGGCACCGTGGTTGCCGACCTGGCGGCCGTCCTGGAGCACCGACCCGAGGTCGTGATCGTCTCCACCCCCCACAATCAGCTTGGCGGACCTGACCTGTGAGGCGCTCGAAGGTGGAGCCCATGTGCTGGTGGAGAAGCCTGCCGGGATCAACCTCCAGGACGTCCAACGAATCGAGGATGCGGCCAACGCTGCCGGCCGCCTCGTCAAGGTTGGCTTCAACCACCGGTTCCATCCGGGCACGGCGTTCGCCCTCGAGCAGGCGCGGTCTGGTCGCTTCGGCGACGTCATGTTCCTTCGGGCCCGCTACGGACACGGCGCCAGGCGCGGGTACGAGAAGGAATGGCGCATGGACCCGCGGGTTTCCGGCGGCGGCGAGCTGGTCGACCAAGGCATGCACCTGCTCGACCTCAGCTACGCGCTGCTCGGCGACGTCCCGCTGCACTCCGCCCTGCTGCGAAACCAGTTCTGGAGTGCCCCGGTGGAGGACAACGCGGCACTGTGCTGGCGGACCGCCGCTCGTCCGAGCGGACCCTGGGCGCAGCTCCATGTGACGTGGACCGAATGGAAGAACCTGTTCTCCCTCGAGATCATGTGCCGGACCGGCAAGATCCAGGTTGATGGCCTGGCTCGCTCCTACGGACCACAGGTGGTGCAGGTGCACACCATGAGCCCCGAGATGGGACCGCCGACGACAGAGCGAATTGCGTTCGATCCGGACGATGTGTCCTGGGCGCGCGAGTGGGCACAGCTGCGTGACGTTGTGCTGACCGGTGGCGGCGTGACGCGTTCGACGGTGACCTGGCCTCGGCGCGCTACGCCTGGCAACAGGTGGAGGAGGCCTACCGCCTGCACGGCGACGTCGCGTTCGAGGCCGCGCGGTGACGTCGCCGACTTCGTGGCTCGCGACTCGGACACTGTCGGTAGTGATCCCCGCCTACAGCGAGGAAGACAACGTCCTGCCTGTCTACGAACGGCTTTCACGGGTGCTGGACAGCCTGGGCCTGGCCTCGTGGGAAATCGTCTTCGCCCTGGATCCATCCCCGGACCGCACCGAGGCGTTGATCGTCGAGCTCAACGGGCAGGACCCCAGAGTCCGTCTCGTGCGGATGTCGCGACGCTTCGGCCAGCCGAGCGCCACACTCGCCGGCATGGCCGCGGCCTCCGGCGATGCCGTCGTCGTCATCGACTGCGACCTCCAGGACCCACCAGAACTGATCGCACAGATGTGCGAGCGCTGGACAGCGGGATTCGACGTTGTCTACGCCCAACGCAGCTCGCGTGAGGGCGAGACGCTCGCCAAACGGTTCGTGGCCTGGGCAGGGTACCGAGTGATTCGCAAGATCGCCGAGGTCGACATCCCCAAGAACACCGGCGATTTCCGGCTCATGAGCCGGCGCGTCGTTGACAACGTGCTCGCGCTGGACGAGTCTCACGGCTTCTTGCGCGGCCTCGTGGGGTTGGTCGGGTTCGAGCAGACGGCGGTCGCGTACGAGCGGGAGGCGCGTGCGGCGGGCCGGTCGAAGTACAACCAGTTCTTCGGATCCCTGCGGATCGGGCTCAACGGTGTGATCGGATTCTCGCGTTACCCACTCCACGTCATCTCGATCATCGGGATCTTCTTCTCCGTCATCTCCGTGCTTGGAGCGATGAGCTACTTCGTCCTGCGGCTCATGGGTCTTGGCTTCCCCAACGGCGGCACGATCGTGATCCTGGTGGCTTTCCTGGCCGGCGTCCAGCTGCTGTCGCTGGGAATCATGGGGGAATACGTCGGGCGGATCTATGACGAGGTCCGGCGGCGCCCCCAGTACATCGTCGAGTCCACCGTGGGGCTCAGCCCTCGCGCCCTGGGTGGCGGCTCGGAGCCCACGCGACCCTGACGTCGGGCTCGCCGGTCACGAGCCTGCAGCCACGATCGCCGCTCCATCCACCCTCCTGAGCCTGAGCAGGTCCTGGTCCGAGGCGTGGAGGCTCGCGAGGAAGTCGAGAGTGTCGCGGCGCGGCGCTGAGCGTCCGCCCCGACAGGGCAGGGCGGGGGGCGGCTTCGAGGTAGTGCAGCAGGCCCTCGAGGTCCGACGCGTCGAAGGGGAGTGCGCGGGTCCGTGCGACATCCGCCAGCAGTGCCTCACCGGCGACGGTGGCCGGCGCTTCCAGGACGGGGGAGGTGAAACTCGTGGGGAAGGCGCCAGGTGCTACGGCCACGATCACGGGTCCGCCAGGGTTCTCGCTGGCTACCACCTCCGCGAGATGCGTCAGTGCGACCTTCGACGTCGTGTAGCCACTAACACGAGGCTGCGGCCGAGGACCCCCAACGCCACCACCGGAGAAGAGGATCAGCAGGTCCTCGGCTCCTAGGTGCGGCACCAGGCGGGCGATGATGCGCGCGGACCCCACCACGTTGACCTGGAGCGCCTCCGCCCAGCGTTCGATGTCCACCCGCACAAGGGCACCCACGGGGCCGAGCGACGCAGCACAAAGCAGCACGGTGGTGGGGCCGGCGTGTGCGGCGATCCGATCCACGAGAGCGTCGAGGGGGGCGCCGGACGACATGAAGTCTCCGGCCATCGTCTCGGGCGTAGCGGCTCCCGCGTCGGCGACGAGCGCCTGGAGAGCAACCTCGTCACGGGCGCAGACGACGACCGAGTCGCCGCGACGGGCTGCGAGCAGGGCAAGATGTCGGCCGATTCCCTTGGAGCCCCCGATGACTACCGTCTGTCGAACCCTCGCCCGCATCTGTCCGTCCGTTCCGCCCCGCGCGTTCGGCGGGTGGGGAGGATTGTAGGGTCGCTGACGTCGTGGAGGCCGCCAGCAAGGAGGATCGAGCGTGAGGCGCTGCCCTCTGTGCGGCACTGACCCGGTCGTGACCGGAAGCCGGTACACCGCGTTCTCGGCTCGCACATTCACCTACGGCGACTGCGCTGGCTGCGGCCTCGGCCTGGTCCTCGACCCGCGCCAGGACTACGAGTCGATCTACGACGAGGCCTACTACGCCGGTCGAGGCGCCGACCCCAGCGTCGCCTACCTCGCCGAGATGGAGGATCCGAACACGATCCGCAACCTCGAGTGGGACGGGCTCGCCGGACTGTTGCCTACGATCCTGACCATGCCGTGCTCGACTTCGGGTGCGGACTGGGTGGCCTCGTGCGCACATTGGTCACGCAGGGTCGCAAGGTGGTGGGGTACGAACGTGATGGTTTCGCGCGTCGTTGGATGCGCAAGCACGGCATCCCGTGCCTCGATGGGCTGCCGGACGGCCCGACGTACGACACCGTGTTTGCCGTCGACGTTGTCGGGCACCTCGTCGATCCAGTGACGGTGCTGACCGAGATCCGCCAGGTTCTCCGGCCCGGTGGCCGACTGATCATCACGACGGGCAACTACGCGCGGGCCGGTGTCCCGCTTGCCGCCTGGAGCTACGCGTCGGTACCTGAGGTGCACGTGACTTTCTGGACGCCGGCGTCGTGGGAGCGAGCGTTGACCGCGGCAGGGTTCGCGGTGGACACAGAGGATCGCCGACTTCCCGCAGGCGTCACCCAGTACAAGATCCTGAAGTCGCTGCCGCGGCCCGCACGGGGGCTGGCGGCAGTAGCAAGTGCCTGGGCCCCGCTGGCCGTGCAGGTCGACCGCAGCTACGGGGTCTCGGAGTTCGCGGACGGGCTCGCAGTGCCGTCGCGATCACCGCGGCCCCCGGCCTCGCTATTCGCGGGTCTGCGCACCCCCGAGCGGTCGTCGCGGGCCCCAGTGTTCGACGCGGGCTGGATCGCGGAGCACGGGGAGAGGGTCCCCTACTTGAGCTACCTCGACTACGCGGGCACGGCCTGGTCGGACGACCTGGAGGACATCCACGAGGAGTCCAGTCGGGACCACTTCATCGACGTGCTCACGCGCGACGTTCTGTTGGGGGCGCTGCCCGCGGGCGTTGACCTGGACGTGATCGCCGACCTGGGATGCTCGACCGGGTACCTCCTAGAGGATCTGGCTCGCGCGCATCCCGAGGCTCAACTGGTGGGGTCGATGTCGTGGGCGCGGGTCTGGTCAAGGCACACGATGCCGTCCCACACGCCGCACTGCTGCTCGCGGACGTGTGTGACCTGCCCCTGCCCGACATGTCCTGCGGAGCGGTGGTGTCGGCCAACATGCTCGAGCACATCGCCGACGACCGTCTGGCCCTGCGCGAGACGTTCCGCATCCTCGAACCGGGAGGAACGGCGGCCTTGGTGGTGCCCTACGGCGCGCGTCTGGTCGACTACTACGACCGGTTCCTCGGCCACGAGCGTCGCTACGCTCGACACGAGCTGGCGACGAAGGCGCGCGAAGCGGGCTTCGAGGTCCTGCGGGTCGACCATCTCGGGCAGCTTCTGTACCCGCCGTTCTGGCTCGTCAAGAAGCGCAACCGGCTCTTCCGCGGCCGCCTCGAGGCCAGTGCCGTGCGGGAGCGCGTGGAGAAGGATATCGACAGCACCGGAAACTCTGCGGTCGGGGAGTGGGCGTGTCGCGTGGAGCGCGGGCTCGTGAGACGCGGTCTGGGCCTGCCGGTGGGCATCCGGGAGGCCGTCGTCCTGCGGAGGCCGCACCAGCGATGACCCTGCGAGCCCGGGACCGGAACCTGCCACCGATCTGCATCCTTGCCGGTGGCTTGGGCTCAAGGCTGGGTGACGTCGTCCGAGACGTGCCCAAGCCTCTCGTTCCCGTGGCAGGGCGACCCTTCCTGTTCCACCAGCTCGAACTCCTTCGGCGACATGGAGCACGACGTGTCGTCGTGTGCGTCGGCTACCTCGGCCACCTGGTGGAGGACGCCGTGGGCGACGGATCGGACTTCGGCCTGGACGTCGAGTACAGCGAGGACGGGCCGACGCCGATCGGGACGGCGGGCGCGGTGCGCAAGGCGCTGCCGCAGCTCGGCGAGCGCTTCATGGTGCTGTACGGGGACACCTACCTTCGCATCGACTATGCAGCGGTCGCCCGAGCCGCCAGCGCCTCTCGGCTGCCGGCCCTGATGACCGTGCTACGCAACGAAGGCCGCTGGGACACCAGCAACGTCCGCCTGGAAGGTGACCGGGTGGCGAGCTACAGCAAGAGTCGGCCCAGTGCAGGGATGACCTACATCGACTACGGGCTCAGCGTGATGGAAGCCGAGGCCGTGAGCCAGACTGAGCCCCAAGCCCCTGATCTGGCTGCACTGTTCAGCACCTGGGCCCGGCGGGGTCGCCTAGCGGCGTACCTCGCGTCGGAGAGGTTCTTCGAGATCGGCACACCGTCGGCGCTCATCGAGACCGATGCCTTCTTTTCCTCTCGGCGCAGGGGACGGCGGAAGACGCCTAGGTTCGTCCGGCGCCCGGCGTGTGGCTGCTGCGCGCGACCCGGCGGAGCCGACGCTTGGACTCGGTGAGGGTGCTCCACGAGGTTACGGGACAGGGAAGCACGGATTTCTTCCAATCGTGCCGGCCGCGCGGCCAGGGCCTCTGTGGAGATGCTGCGCGGCGATGGTCGCGGGCCGCGGCCCCGCCCAGCCGCTCGCGAAGCTCGGCGTCCTCGAACATCTGCCGCATGGCGGCGGCCTGGTCGAGCTTGGGTGCGCCCAGCGCAGCCATGGTCGGGTAGGGCTCGCTGCCCGGCCGCACCGGCACCTTGACGTGACCGACGAGGACGCTGTTGTCTGTGGCCATGAACGCCAGGTTGCCCGAGTAACGAGTCGCGATCACCGGCTTGCCGATCGCCATCGTCTCGGCGAGCGTCTGGCCGAACCCCTCGGACCGGTGCAGGCTCACGTAGCAGTCGGCGTTCCACATCAGACCGTCGAGCTCCTCGCGGATCGAGGTAGCGCTCGACGAGCACGATGTCGGGACGCCGGCCGCGGCGTAGAGCGGAGCCGCTCCCGGTCGGCGGGCGCCTTGGTCCCCGTTGATGCTCTTGATGACCAGCCGCGCCTCGCCGGGCGTCGGGAATGCCGCACGAAGGCCTCGACCAGACCCAGAGGATTCTTGCGCTCGAGACGCTGAAGTAGTCGAAGACGAAGAGGAAGGTGAAGCGTCCTCCTCGGCGATCTCGGGGATCCGCCGTCGCGACCGCTGCGGGCGCATGGGCCGGCATGTGGAACCACGGTGACTGGCTTGTCGGTGTGCGCGCGCAGTGCCTTGGCGTTGAACTCGCTGGAGACCCAGACCTCGTCCAGCCACCGAGGGCCGGCCTGGCCATCGTCGCGGGAACTCGGGGAGCTCCCAGAACCACAGCCCGATGTCGGTACCGACCGCTCGAAGAAGCCGGCCCGATGTCGCGTGCGAACCTCGGCAGCATGTCCGCGTTGACGCAGATCAGCGTCGTGTCGTGGCGGGTGCCCTCCGGCGGACGGGCGGTCGGTCCACGGCGCGCCCTTGCGGCTGAGCGTGCGGTCGTACGTCGGGTCGACAGCGGGATCCGGCAGCCGAGGCTCGCCACGAACTGACGCGCGGCCTCGCCGAGGCCGAGGTCGGCGTCGAAGTAGCCCACCACCTCCACGCCTGGCACGGCCGGTCAGCGTCCGCGGTGCGGCCGGTCGCGTTCGAGGCGCCGGGCGTCCCAGTGGCGCTGGCGCGGTGCGAGCACCTGTGCGCGGGATTCCCATCTCGTGCCGCCGAAGTTCTCGCACCCACTCGAGGAAGCCGGCAGATGTCGCCGTCGCCGACCTCCGGGATATGCCGTCTGGAGATCGGGACGCCGCCGGTACACGCTCGCTGAGGTACCGACCGAGATTGGACACGTCGTGTCGTCCCCGATCGGGGTCGCCGAGCCACTCGACCAGCGATTGGCCCTTCGCTGTCGGACCAGCCCAAGCCCGTGCCCTTGCCGATCGACTCGGCCCGGATCTCCGCGCGCACCAGCCGCCGGATGATCCGGTCGATGCCGACCCCGTCGTGGCTCGTGAAAGGAGCGACGAAGTCGTGTCTGCGCGCTCGAACCCCGCGGCAGTGAGGCGGGCGCCGTAGTCGTCGCAGATGCTCCCGCAGCACCGGGTCCTCACTCAGCAGCACGCGCGGTTGGTGCCCTGGTGCTTGCTCAGCAGGTGCGGCTGCCGGGGCGAGTAGCCGGAGAGGTGGACGAACGTCAACGGGTGGCCGGCCACCAGGACCGCACCGGCGGCGTCCCGGGTCAGCGGCCCGGGTGGCGAGGTTCCAGTACGCGACGTTCCAGGACGGGTCCGTGACCAGGTGGTGCTCGAACAGGCCCGGACGAAGTCGACCCAGCGCTGGTCGGTGAAGTAACCGTTCGCCGACGTCGACGTAGGAGTCGGTACTCGAGCCGCTGCTCCACCAGTGCAGCATCCGGCGCGCCTCGTCGGTCTCGCCGACCGCGATGAAGCCGAGGTTGTAGGCGCCGGACATCAGCAGGCTCTGCTCGCTGGGCAGCCCGCCGTCGCGGGGCATCGGCTCGGTGAGGTGGGGGGTGAGGACGATGGAGTGCTCCCGGGCCGAGGCCGGGCAGCTCGTTGATCGGACGCTCGATGGAGATGTCGGGGTCGAAGTAGACCGCGTGGTCGTAGCCTCGGTCCAGCAGGCTCGCGCAGCAGCCATGGCTTGACGGCGGTGGCCATCTCGATGAGTTCGTAGGCCACGGTCATCCGCTCGAGGACGCCGGGATCGATCCCGATCTCGTCGATCATGACCACGTCGGCACCCGTGATCGTGGGTCGCTCGGTGGCGGGGTCCTCGATCAGCAGGACGTCGAAAGTGCCGTCGGGATGGTGCCTGCGGAAGGAGTCGACGAGAACCTGCGCCTGGGCCAGATAGTTGCGTGCGACGATCGTGCAGGCGTGCATCAAGGGCTCGTCCGATCCGGGAGGGGTGAGCCCGGTATGGGGTGACCTAGGCTGCGGTGCATGGATCGGCGATCATAATCGAGCCCTGCAGCGTGTCAGAGAAGGCGGGCGCCGCGAGGAGGTACTTCGGTGACCGGCCCGCGGGAGCTGCCGATTCCCACGCGATGGGTGAGCCGGGAAGAGTTCGCCGACACCATCGCACCCTGCGCGCCACGATCACGGTGCTGGAGACGGAGGCGGCCAACCGCAGGGCGGACGTTGCGCACTTCGCGGCCCTGGAAGTGGACCTGGTGCGGGACATGGGTGCCCTGAGGCCAGTCGCTGAGCACCTAGCGGCCCGGCCCTACGTTTCGACGAGTCGGCCCTGCAGGTGCGGGACGGGTCGGGCCGTGCGGCCCTGGGATACGTCGACCACGGCGACGCCGCCGGCGGGGCATCGAGGTACTCCGACTTCGAGGCAGCTCTTCCGGGGCTCGCGCGAAGAGATCCAGCAGCGCCAGCAGGTCTACGTCGACATGGTGCGGGGCGCCACGGCCCGGTCTCGACCTGGGCTGCGGTCGGGGGGAGTTCCTTGAGCTGCTGGCACATGGACGGCATCCCCGGGTGGGGTGTCGACCTGGACGACGGGATGGTCGCTCAGGCGGTCGAACAGGGGCTCGATGCGCGAGTCGGTGACCTTTTCGGGGTCCTCGCGCTCTGGTGACGGGTCGCTCGGTGGTGTCTTCAGCGCCCAGGTCATCGAGCACCTGGCGCCCGCAGACATGCAGCGGATGCTGGACGAGGTCTTCCGGGTACTTGTCCGACGACGGCGTGGCCATCATCGAGACCGTCAACCCGCACTCCGTGCGGGCCTTCCGGTTCTTCTGGCTGGACCGCACCCACACCATCCCGGTCTACCCCGAGAGCGCGCTGGTGATGGCGCGCTCGGCGGGGTTCACCGCGGCGACGGTCTACTTCCCGGGCGGCACCGGGGAGCTGGCCGACGACCTTCGCGACTGTGGCGACTTCACCCTGGTCTGTGCCAAGCGCCGATCCCGGCTGGTCGAGATCGGCCTCCTGGAGGCCTGAGGGCGTTGGGACGCACTGTCAGTCGGCGATTCCGGGAAGGAAACGGTCGTTCTTGGGCCGTCCCCACCTCCGGACCGCGATCGCCTTCTCCCAGGCCTCCACCTTGTTGATGCGGGTGCGTGACTCGAAGTGGTAAGCCTCGCAGTTGGCCACCCAGACGATGCGGTAGCCCTCCTTGCGTGTCTTGTAGCACAGGTCAACGTCGTTGAAGTTGAGCGGCAGCAGTTCGGTGAACCCACCGATCTCGAAGAAGGTCTCGCGGCGCATGGCCGCGCACGCGGCGGTCACACCGCTGGCCTCGCGGTTGATCAGTAGTGCCCCGAACGGTCCCGGATACTCGCGCGGTTCGCCGAGAAAAGCATGGAGGTACTGTCCCTTGTCGTAGTTGTGCCCGGCGTGCTGGATGGTGTCGCTGCTGTAGAAGAGCTTGGCACCGGTCATCCCGACGTCGGGCTCGTCCAATGGCGCGACGAGGTTCTCCAGCCAGCGGTCTGACGTGAACTCGATGTCGTCGTTGAGCAGCACGAGACCGTCACCCGTGGGCGGGCAGGACGCCCATGTTCATCTTCCGCTGAAGTCGAACGGCTCGGTCGAAGGCGACCTCGACGCAGCTTGCCGCGGGCCACCTCGCGCAGCTGGTCGAGCACGGCGTGGGAGTGGGCGCGTCGTGGACGACGACGATCTCGAGGTTGTCGTGACTCGCCGTTCGCCAGCAGGCTCGCACCGCCTCGACGACGAGTATCGGCGCTCGCCCCAGACCAGGTCGCTCGCGCCGCATGTCGGGATGACCACGCTCACCCGACGCGCCGGGTCCAGCTCGCGCGTGGATGACGTAGTGCCCGGGGCAGGAGCTCTCGCGGTCGCGTCGATGCCGATCCGGTCCAGGTGGGCCTGGACGGCCTTGACGCCGGCCATCCAGGCGTACGGCTTGGCGTCGGGTCGCCGGCGGCCGAGCCCGGGATCACCCGCCAGTGATAGAGGATCTCTCGATGTGCACTACCTTGCGGGCCCGCTCGGTGACCCGCAGTATCGAGGTCGTGGTCCTGGGACCCCTCGAACCCCTCGTGGAAGCCGCCGACGTCGCGCACGACCGCGGCGCGGAGCACCGAGAAGTGACAGGTGTACATGTGCCCGCGCAGCCGCTCCGGCGACCAGTCGGGCTTGCGGAAGGTCGTAGAAGCTCGCCGTCGGCGGCGACCTTGTCCTCGTCGGAGTAGAGGTAGTCCACGTCGTCGTGCGCGCCATCGCCTCGGCGTTGCGCGACGAGCGCGTGCGGCGCGAGCAGGTCGTCGTGGTCCAGCAGCGCGATGAACTCGCCCCGGCGCGGCGTCGACTCCGTCGTTGGACGCGACCACGATGTGCCCGTTGGTGTTCCGCTCGATCAGCCTGACCCGCGAGTCGCGGGCGGCGTAACCCCACGCAGATGGTCGCGGACCCGCTCGTCCGTCGAGCAGTCGTCGACCAGGATCAGCTCCCAGTCCCCGAAGTCTGCCCGAGGACGGACTCGATCGTCTCCTCCAGGACGTCGAGGGGGGTGTTGTAGACGGGAGTGATGATCGAGAACAGCGGCGCGGTCACGATCGCCTCAGCCGCTGCTGCGACGCGGGAGGACCCGACGGGTCGGCCGGGCCGCCTCGGCGGCCTTGAGCGCATCGATCTCGCGCTGCAGTCGATCGGCGCGTCGCGTTGCCGCTCAGCTTGTCACGCAGCATCTCGATGCGCTCCCGTTGCGCTTGTTCTGGCGCAGCGTCATCCGGTCGACGGTGCGCTGCAGGCCGGCGGACTCGGCCTCGAGGCCGATCACATGGTCGCGGTGGGTCAGCAGGTCGTTGCGAGCGCGGAGGACCGTCTCGGCATCGGCGTCGACGGGGACCTCCGGGCGGGCCGTCGGCGGTGCGTCTGCGCGTCCTTCGTCATCGGTTCGCCTTCCTCTCGTGCCATGGCCGCACGTGGTCGCGGGGCGCGCTGCACGCTACCTCATGGCACCGCCCGCTCAGATCCCGTGCTGGCCAGCGCGTGGCCGTCGCCAGGGCAACGGTGACCAGGTAGTCGCGGACCTGGTCGGGCGTGATCGTGCCGACCGTGGGGATGCCGGGAGCGGCCTCCTTCACCAGGATGCCGACCCGCGCGAGCTGGAGCGCGCCGAGCCCGCTGGCGTAGAGCGTGTTGGCCAGCAGCTGGGGGTCCGTGACCGTGAAGACGCCGCGGTGGACGCCGTGGTCGAGGGTGTCCGACAGGGTCACCAGGCACCCCGAGATCGCCCGGCCCAGCCGGAAGAGCGCGCTCTCGCTGATCTCCAGCAGCAGCTCGGGGCCGGTCCGGCGCATCAGCGTCTGGGCGCAGTCGACGAAGGCCGGGTGGGCGAGGCCGTAGTCGACGAAGGCGCCGACCAGGGAGGTGAGCCGCTCGCGCGGGTCGTCGTACCCCTCCACCGCCGCCGCGAGGGCCTCGCGGAGCTCGTTGAGGTAGGCGACGAGGGTGAGCGCGAACAGCTCCTCCTTGCCGGTGAAGTGCCGGTAGACGATCGCCCGGTTGATGCCGACGGCCTTGGCGATGTCCTCGATCTGCGCGTCCCGGACCCCTCGGGCGTCGAAGAGCGCCCGGGTCGCCGCGATGATCTCGGCCTCCCGTTGCCGCCGCCGCAGGGCCGCTGCGGACCGCCGGCCGTCGAGAGAGGGCTCGCTCATGGCCGGGAGTCTAGGACGCAGCGACGCGTGTGTAACCCCGTGTGGCACGGGTGTGACGGCGTTCGGCCCGCGGGTCCCGGGCCTGGCGGAAAGTCGTCGCGGTGCGATGTCGATCCGACGTTCCGCCGTTCGACTGTGGGGTGAGAGGGTCCGAAGGGGACCCGAGCCACGAGGAGACGACGATGAAGTACATGCTGATCATGCGGGCGAGCGACGAGGCGTTCGAGTCGTTCCAGGACATCGACTTCGACCAGATGCTCGAGACCATGGGCCGGTTCCACGACGAGATGATCTCCGCCGGGGTGCTGGTCGCGGCCGAGGGGCTCGACGACGCGGCGAACGGCGTGGTCGTCGACTACTCCTCCCAGCCGCCGATCGTCAGCGACGGGCCGTACGGCGAGACCAAGGAGCTGTTCGGCGGCTTCTGGATCCTCGACGTCGCGTCGAAGGAGGAGGCGGTCGAGTGGGCCAAGCGGGCGCCCATGGCCGGCCCCGGCATCAAGACGGAGATCCGCCGGGTGCCGAGCATCGACGAGTTCCCCCAGGACAACCCCTGGGTCCAGAAGGAGCGGGCGTGGCGCGAGGCGACCGGCCAGCTCTGACGCCGTCGGGGTCGGGGCGCCAGGCCGTCGAGGCGGTGTGGCGGATCGAGTCGGCCCGGATCGTCGGCACGCTCGCCCGGTCCACCGGCGACTTCTCCCTGGCCGAGGACCTCGCCCAGGAGGCGCTGGCCGAGGCGTTGGTGAGCTGGCCACGCGAGGGCGTGCCCCGCAACCCGGCCGGCTGGCTCCTCACCGTCGCCCGCCGCCGGGCGATCGACGCCTACCGCCGCCGCGCGGCCCTCGACGAGCGGTACGCCGTTCTCGCTCGCGACCTGGACGAGGGCGGCGCCGCGCCGGGGCCGGACGACGTGCTGGGCGACCCGGACCGCATCGACGACGACGTGCTCTCGCTGCTGTTCATCGCGTGCCACCCGGTCCTGTCCCCGGAGTCCCGGGTGGCCCTGTCGCTGCGGGTCCTGAGCGGGCTGTCGAGCGACGAGATCGGGCGTGCCCTCCTGGTGCCGACCGCCACCGTGCAGGCCAGGATCACCCGGGCCAAGAAGACCCTCGCCGCCGCGCAGGTGCCGTTCGAGGTGCCGCCGCCCGACGAGCGCCGGGAACGGCTGTCGTCGGTGCTCACGGTCGTCTACCTCGTCTTCACCGAGGGCTCGACCGCCACGTCCGGCGACGAGTGGATCCGACCCGACCTGGCGCAGGAAGCGGTCCGGCTGTCCCGGATCGTGGCGCGCCTGGTGCCGGACGAGCCCGAGACGCACGGCCTGCTGGCCCTCCTCGAGCTCACCGCGGCCCGGTTCCCCGCGCGGGTCGGGCACGACGGGGGCGCGGTCCTGCTGGAGGACCAGGACCGCCGGCGCTGGGACCGCGCCGCGATCCGGCGCGGGCGGGCCGCGCTCGTGCAGGCCGGGAGGGTCGGCCGCGGACTGGGGGCCTTCGGCCTCCAGGCGTCGATCGCCGAGTGCCACGCGGTCGCTCCGTCCGTCGCCGAGACGGACTGGGACCGGATCGTGCTGCTCTACGAGGCCCTCGGCCGGCTGGCTCCCTCGCCCGTCGTCGACCTGAACCGGGCGGTCGCGATCTCGATGGCCGAGGGCCCGGCGACGGCCCTGACCGTCGTCGACGACCTGGTGGCCTCGGGCAGCCTCGCCGGTTCGCACCTGCTGCCCAGCGTGCGCGGTGAGCTGTTGGCGCGGCTGGGCGACAAGCGGGGGGCGCGGCGCGAGATCGAGCGCGCCCTCGAGCTCTGCGGGAACGAGCGCGAGCGTGCGCTGCTGCGGCGCAAGCTCGACGCCTGGGGCTGAGGCCGTCGCTCCGAAGCGCGCTCAGGAACGTCTCAGCAAGGTCCGCGACAATCGGGGTTCCCCCACCTCTCGCCTGTCCCCCGGAGTCCCTCCTTGTCCGAAGCCACGCTCGCGCCTCGTGCCGAGGCCCTGCTCGACCGCCTCGACACCTGGGCCGGCCACAGCCCCGTGCGGGCGGTGCTCGTCAAGGTCGCCGTGACCGTGGCCGGTCCGCTCGTCATCCTGGCCGGCATCGCCATGCTCGTGCTGCCCGGACCGGGCCTGGTCGTGATGGCCGCCGGTCTCGCGCTGCTCGCGCTGGAGTACCCGTGGGCCCGCCACGTGCTGGGGCTGCTGGGCCGGACGATGTCCCGGGCCCGCGAGGCGACCCTCCCCAAGGACGCGTCCCGGGGGCGGCGAGCGCTCGGCGCCGTGCTGGTGGCGGGAGTCCTGGTGGCCGGGTTCGTGGCCACGACCGCGGTCACCGCGTTCCTGGGCGCGCACACGGTCCTGTAGCGGCCGTCACCACCCGAGCTCGCGCAGCCGCGCGTCCCCGATGCCGAAGTGGTGCCCGACCTCGTGCACCACGGTCCGGCGTACCCGCTCGACGACCTCGGCGTCGCTGCGCGAGATGGCGCAGATGGCGCGCCGGTAGATCGTGATCCGGTCCGGCAGCACGCCTGCGTAGCTCGACGTCCGGCTGGTCAACGGGATGCCCTGGTACAGGCCCAGGAGTCCCGCCGGCCCTCGCTCGTGCTGCACGGTGACGGCCACGTTGCTCATCAGCCCGCCGAGCTCGGGCGGCAGCCCGTCGAGCGCCTCGCTGACCATCTCCTCGAACCGCTCGGCTTCGACCTCGACCATGCAGTCATTGTCCGGGGCGCTCCAACCGGACGATGCCGGGCGTCTGAGCTGCTCCTGCGTGCGCAGACCGGCCGTGCGTGTTCGCCCGCGGTGCGCTGGGCCCCGGGCTAGGCTGCGGCGCATGGTGCGCTTCCTGGTCCGGTCCGTGATCTTCCTCGTCTCGGCGGCGATCGGCCTGCTCGTGACGGCGTCGCTGGTCGACGGCGTCGAGGTCACGGCGGGTGGCTTCCTGCTCGCGGTGGTGTTGTTCGCGGTGATCCAGAGCGTCCTCGCGCCCTTCATCGCCAAGGTCACCGCGCGGAACGCCTCGGCGCTGCTCGGTGGGGTCGGCCTGCTCTCGACCTTCATCGCGCTGTGGCTCACGACCCTGATCGGCGACTCGCTGACCATCGACGGCGGTTTCGGCACGTGGCTCACCGCCACCGTCATCGTCTGGCTCGCGACCGCACTCGCGACGCTCTTGATCCCGTTCATCCTCGTGAAGGCCGGCGTCGAGTCGGCGCGCGCCCGGAACAACTGACGGTCAGGGTCGCGCGAAGCTCCACACCGGCGAGATCGTCGGCTCGTCGAACGCCAGCCCGGCCTCGCCGAGCCGGGACGCGATGACGTCCCAGAACGCGCGCAGGTCGGCCTCGTTGCGCCAGACGTTGACGAGCAGGAAGCCGTCGCCGTCCGGTCGGGCCAGATGGACCATCAGGCCCGCCGGAGGGCCGCCGCCCTCGCGCATGGCGGCCTCGATGTCAGCGTCGAACCGATCCGCCGCCTCGCGCGACGCCTCAGGGATCCGTGTCTCGACGACGATCGCCACCGGTTGACCTCCTGGACTCGGGAAGCACAGCAGCCTAGCCGGGGCCGCCGGTCGTGGTGCTCCCCAGATATCCCTGCACCGTCTCGATCGTGTCGGCCTCGTCGGCGGTCTTGTCGTCGCGGTAGCGCACCACCCGTGCGAAGCGCAGGGCCACGCCACCGGGGTAGCGGCTGGACCGCTGGACGCCGTCGAAGGCGATCTCGACGACCTGCACCGGCGCGACCTGCACGACGTACGCCGACCGGTCGGTGGGCGAGGTGGCCAGCTCGGTGAAGCGCTCGGTCTGCCACGCGAGCATCTCGTCGGTCATCCCCTTGAAGGTCTTGCCGAGCATCACGAAGCCGCCGGAGGCGGGGTCGCGGGCGCCGAGGTGGATGTTGGAGAGCCAGCCCTCACGGCGTCCGCTGCCCCACTCGACGGCCAGCACGACCAGGTCCAGGGTGTGCACCGGCTTGACCTTCACCCAGGCGGAGCCGCGGCGTCCGGCGTCGTACGGCGCGTCGAGGTTCTTGACCACGACGCCCTCGTGGCCGTCGGCGAGCACCCGCTGGGCGAACTCCTCGGCGGCGGCGGGGTCGTCGGTGACCAGCCGGGGCACCAGCTGGGCGTCGGGGACGAGGGCCGCGAGCCGGGCGAGTCGTTCGGCACCGGGGGAGTCGAGCAGGTCGTCGCCGTCGAGGTGCAGGAGGTCGAAGAAGTACGGCGTCACGGTGACCCCGGAGTCCTGGGCGGTCCGGGACGCGGTCTCCTGGAAGGGTCGCGGCCGACCGGCGTCGTCGAGCGCGAGCGCCTCGCCGTCGAGGACCAGCCGCCGGGCCGGCAGCGCCCGGACCAGCTCGACCACCTCGGGCAGCCGCTCGGTGATGTCGTCGAGGCTGCGGGTGGCGACCAGGACGTCGTCCCCGTCGCGATGGACCTGGATCCGGATGCCGTCGAGCTTGACGTCCACCGCCACCGGACCGCCTCCCGCCTTGACCATCGCCGCGCCCAGGTCGGGTGCGCTGGACGCCAGCATCGGGAGCACCGGCCGGCCCACCTCCAGTCCGACCGTCGCGAGCGCCTCCGCGCCGCCCGCGAAGGCCGTGGCCACGATCGGGGACGGTGCCGCCGGCGAGCATCGCCGCGCGGCGCACGGCGGGCAGCGGCACCTCCGCGGCCGACGCGACCGCCTCCTGGACCAGGGCGTCCAGCGCACCCTGGCGCACCGCGCCGGTGAGGGCCCCGCGCAGCCACACCTGCTCGGTGGGGGTGGCGCGACCGAAGAGCGCCGCGACCGCGGCCTTGCGCGTCGCCTGCGAGCCGGTGCCGCCCAGCGCCGCGATCAGGTCGAACGCCTCGTGCACCTCGGTGACGGTGAGGCTGGGCTCGTCGGCGGGCTCGGTGCTGGCGCCGGCGCCGCGCCACCCGATGCCGGTGCGACGCTGCCGCAGCGCCCCACCGAGGTACGCCGTCACCGTCTCGAGCTCGTCGGGGGCGGCGCGGCGCAGGCACGCGGCCAGCGCGGTGACCTTGGCCTTGCGCGAGCGGGTGGCGGCGACGGCGGCGGACGTCTCGACGACCTCGTGGAGGAGCACCCACCCATTCTGTCCGGCGCCGGGGACAATGGTCCGGTGAGCGACGACCTGCTGTACGTGCCCCACTTCAACGCGATGCCGGCCGACGAGGCGCGTGGCTTCGTCGCGGACGTCGGCACGGCGCAGCTCGTCACCGTGGGAGCGGACGGGCTGCCCGACGCGACCCTGCTGCCGGTGCTCTGGCGCGGGGACACGCTGGTCGGCCACTTCGCCCGGGCCAACCCGCAGTGGCGCCGCATCGTCGACGGCAGCCCGGCGCTGGCCGTGGTCACCGGCCCGGATGCCTACGTCAGCCCGTCGTTCTACGCCACCAAGGTCGAGCACGGCCGGGTGGTCCCGACCTGGAACTACTCGACCGTCCACCTGCGCGGCCCGGTGCGGATCGTCGACGACACCGCCTGGCTGCGGGCCCTCGTCGGCGAGCTCACCGACCACCACGAGTCGCGCCGGGCGGCGCCCTGGGCGGTGGAGGACGCGCCGGCGACGTACGTCGAGAAGCAGCTGCGCGCGATCGTGGGCGTGGAGCTGGTGGTCGAGTCGGTGCAGGCGAAGGCCAAGCTGAGCCAGAACCGCTCCGCGGAGGACCGCGCCGGTGTCGTCGCCGGGCTGCTCGGGACGCCGGGGGAGCCGGTCGCCCGGGCGATGGAGGCGCTGGGCTCAGGCCCCGATGCGTGAGCGCACCTCGAACAGCTCGGGGAAGAACGTGAGGTCGAGGGCGCGGCGCAGGAAGTCGACCCCGGACGACCCACCGGTGCCGGTCTTCTGGCCGATCGTGCGCTGCACGACCTGCAGGTGACGGAACCGCCACTGCTGGAAGTTGTCCTCGATGTCCACGAGCTCCTCGCAGGTCTCGTAGACGCCCCAATGATCAGCGGGAGCGGCGTAGACGCCGGCGATCGTGTCCACCAGCGCGGGGCTCAGCCGGTAGGGCTGTGACCAGTCGCGGTCGAGCAGCGCGGGCGGTACGGCGTACCCCGCGCGGTGCAGGAACCTCAGGAACTCGTCGTAGAGCGACGGCTGGCCGAGCAGCTCGCGCAGGGCACCCTGGGCGACCGGGTCGTGGCCGAAGACCTTGATCATGTCGGAGTCCTTGTTGCCGAGCAGGAACTCCACCTCGCGGTACTGCGCCGACTGGAAGCCCGAGGAGGTCGCGAGGAAGGGCCGGATCTGCGCGTACTCGCTCGGGGTCATCGTCGCCAGCACCGACCACTGGTCGGTGAGCGTGCGCTGGATGTGCTTGACCCGCGCCATCCGCTTGAGGGCGGGGGCGAGCTCGTCCGCGCCGAGCAGGTCCCGCGCCGACCGCAGCTCGTGGACCATCAGCTTGAGCCAGAGCTCGGAGGTCTGGTGCTGGACGATGAAGAGCAGCTCGTCGTGCTGCGGCGGGTCGCTCTGCGGCTGCTGGGCCGCGAGCAGCAGGTCGAGCCGCAGGTAGTCGCCGTAGGACATCGACCGCGAGAAGTCCTGCTGGATGCCGTCCTCGAGGGCGCGCTTCCCGGCCGTCTGGTGCTCGCTCATGGCCCGAACCTATAGCGTCGTCCGGGTGGGTACGACGGGACGCGAGCGGGTCTGGCGACCCGGCTGGCCCTGCCCGGTCGGCCAGGTGCTCCGCCAGCAGCGCCACGGCGGTGGCGACCCGACGTACCGCGTCGAGGACGCCGGCTCGCAGCGGGCCCGGCACTGGCGGGGGATCGGCACCCCGGACGGCCCGGCCACGCTGCTGGTCCGGGCGCGACCGGCCGACGGTGACGTCGTCGCCGAGGCGTGGGGGCCCGGAGCCGACTGGGCGCTGGAGTCGGTGCCCCGACTGCTCGGCGGGCACGACGACCCGAGCGGCTTCGAGCCCCGGCACCCCGTCCTGGTGGACGCGCAGCGGCACCACCCGCACTGGCGGCTGGGCGGCAGCGGGCTCGTCCTGGAGGCGCTGGTGCCGGCGATCATCGAGCAGAAGGTGACCGGGCAGGAGGCGTTCGCGGGCTTCCGCGCGCTCGTGCAGCGGCACGGCGGGCCGGCGCCGGGACCGGTCGAGCACCTGCGGCTGCGGGTGCAGCCGGACGCCGCGACGCTGCGGACGATCCCGTCGTGGGAGTGGCTGCGCCTGCACATCGACCCCGCCCGTTCCCGCACGATCGTCTCGGCGGCCCGGGTCGCGGACGCGCTCGAGCGGTGTGCCGCGCTGCCGGCCGACGAGGCCGACCGGCGGCTGCGGTCGCTGCCCGGCGTCGGCGTCTGGACGAGTGCGGAGGTGCGGCAGCGGGCCCTGGGCGACGCGGACGCGGTGAGCTTCGGCGACTACCACGTGGCCAAGGACGTGGGCTGGGCGCTCACCGGCACCGCCTTCGACGACGCCGAGCTGGAGGCCTACCTCGCGCCGTGGCGGCCGCACCGGGGCCGGGTGCCGGCGCTGGTCGGGCTGGCGGGGCTGCGCCGGCCGCGGCGCGGGCCCCGGATGGCACCGCGCACGCCACCTGCCGGCCGGCTGAGGGCGGTCCTCAGAGCAGCGGGCGCAGCGGGCCCAGGAAGCTCTCGGTGAACTTGCGGTGGAGGTCGCGCGCCTCCCACTCGTGGAGGGTCAGCTCGAGCGAGTTGGACTCGTCGAGCAGGAAGATCTCCTCCATGGTCGCCGCCATCGCCGGGTCGATGATCTCGACGTTGATCTCGTAGTTGCCCTGCAACGAGAGCCGGTCGACGTTCGCCGTCCCGACCGTCGACCAGCTGCCGTCGATGGTCGAGGTCTTCGCGTGCACCATGGCGTCGCGGAACCGGAAGATCCGCACGCCGGCGTTGAGCAGCTGTGAGAAGTAGCCGCGGGAGATCCAGTCGGCCACGATGTGGTTGGACTTCAGCGGCATCAGCAGCCGCACGTCGACGCCGCGCCTCGCGGCGTCCTTCAGGGCGTCGACGAAGTCCTGGTCGGGGATGAAGTAGGCGTGCGTCATCCAGATCTTGTCGGTGGCGCGGACGATCGCCTCGAGGTACATCGACCGGATGGGGAACATCCACAGCCGCGGGATGTTGCGGTGGAACCGGATCCGCGGCTCCCACTGCGACGCCGTCTCCAGCAGCAGGGGCCGCTCGCTGCGGCCGAGCCGCTTGCGGCGGTGCAGGTTCCAGAAGTCGGCGAAGGTCCGCTGCAGGTCCCACACGCCGGGTCCGGTGATGCGCACGTGGGTGTCGCGCCACTCCGTGGCGTACGGCGCGCCCAGGTTGTAGCCGCCGACGAAGCCGACCTCCTCGTCCACCACCAGGATCTTGCGGTGGTCCCGGCCGTAGCGCCGCAGGTCCCAGAAGCGCAGCCCGGCGCTGTAGACCGGGTAGCGCAGCACCTTCACCTCGGCGGGGAAGCGCTTGAAGGCCGGCGCGACGACGAGGTTGGCGAAGCTGTCGAAGATGACGTAGACGTCGACGCCCCGACGGGCCGCCTCGACCAGCTCCTGCTTGAAGAGCTCGCCGAGCTCGTCGGCCTTCCAGATGTAGGTCTCCAGGAGGATCTGCCGGCGCGCGCCGCGGATCGCGGCGAGCATCGCGTCGTACAGGTCCTGACCGAAGGTGTACGTCGTGATCGTGCCGTCCCCGATCTCCACCTCGCGGGGACTGGTCACGGGGAACGGCTTGGGCTTCTTGCCGCGGCGACGGTAGGAGTCGACCAGAGTCATCGCCGCGGCGAGCGCCACCTGGACGCCGAGGACGGCGAGCACCGTGCGCCGGAGGATCGTCAGCACCCGCTCGGCGGGCGACGGGGTCCGGGGCACGCGCCCAATCTAGCGATCGGCCCCGGCGAGCTCGGTCGGCGCGGTCCGGTCGGAGCCGCGGTCACCGGCGTCGGTCGCGTCCGGACGACGGCCACCGGCCCACCAGGCGCGGTCGCCGAGCAGCACCAGGAGTGCGGGAAGCATGACCAGCCGGATCAGGGTCGCGTCGACCAGGATCGCGACGGCCAGCCCGACGCCCATCATCTTCATCTCGAGGAGGCTGAGGGTCGCGAAGATCGCGAACACGGAGACCATCACGGCCGCCGCGCTGGTGATGACGCCCGCCGACTCGCTGATGCCGCGTCGGACGGCCTCCCGGGCGGGGAGCCCCTGCTGCGCCAGCTCGCGCACCCGGCTGAGCACGAAGACGTGGTAGTCCATCGACAGCCCGACGAGGACCACCAGCACGAAGAGCGGGATCCAGTCGATGACGAAGCCCGGGCTGGTGAAGCCCAGGAGGCCGGAGAAGTGCCCTTCCTGGAAGACGATCCGGAGCACGCCGAAGGCGACGCCCACCGAGAGCAGGTTGAGGGCGGTCGACGCGAGAGCCACGGGGAGGCTGCGGAACGCCGCGACCATCACCAGCATCGTCAGCAGGAGCACCAGGCCGATGACCACCGGCGTCCGGCTCGACTGGCGGTCGGCGAAGTCGAGGGACTCGGCCGCGTCGCCGCCGACGGCGTACTCGCCACCGACGCCGTCGAGGGCGGCCGGCGCGAGGTCGCTGCGCAGCAGCCGGACGGCGTCGTCGACGGCGGGGTCCGCCTCGTCGTACGGCATCGCGAGGGTGAGGACCGCGGTGCGTCCGTCGTCGGAGACCGTGACCGGGGCGACGCCGGTGTCGGTGAACTCGCCGGTGCCCCGGGCGGCCCGGTCGAGTGCGCCGAGCGCCGTGACCGCGGCGTCGGAGTCGCCCTCGTCCGTGCGCACGACCACGGTGGCCGTCGTCCCCTGGGCAGGGAAGGCATCGGAGATGCGGTGCAGGGTCGCGACCTCCGCGATGTCCTCGGGCAGCGTGTCGAGGTTCGCGCTGTGGATCTTCAGGCCCAGCGCCGGGGCCGCCAGCAGCCCGACGACGAGCGCGGAGGCGCCCAGGGCGAGCACCGGGCGGCGGACCACCGGCGCCAGGATCCGCCGGCTGAGGCCGCCCTGGCCGATCCGGGCGTTGAGCCGCCACAGCAGCGGCACCCGCGGCCGGTCGACCCAGCGGCCGAGCTTGACCAGCAGGGCGGGCAGCACCGTGATCGAGCCGAGCACGGCCACCGCGACCACGACGATGGCGCCGGTGGCGAGGGAGTTGAAGGTGGCCGAGCCCACGACGTACAGACCGGCGAGCGAGGCGACCACGGCGCCACCGGAGACCAGGATGGCGTGGCCGGACGTGGCCGCCGCGATCTCGACGGCGTCGAGGGTGGACCGGCCGCGGGCCCGTTCCTCGCGCTCGCGCTTGAGGTAGAAGAGCGTGTAGTCGACGCCGACCGCCATCCCGATGAGCACGATCATGCTGGCGACGGTGGGCTCGGCGTGCACGAGGTGGGACAGGGGCGCGGAGATCCCGATGGTGGCCGCGACGCTGGTGGCGGCGAGGAGCACCGGGATGCCGGCGGCGATGAGGGCCCCGAAGGCCAGCAGCATCAGGCCGAGCGTGACGGGCACCGTGAACACCTCGGCCCGACCCAGGTCCTCCGCCACCCGGTCGTTGATGGCGGCGTCCAGCGAGACCCCACCGGCCTGGGTCACGCGCAGGTCGGGGTGGCCGTCGGCGACGTCGGCCGTGACCTGCTGGAGCGCCGCGACGTCGTCGGTGTCGGAGGCGAGGAGCACCTCGACCAGCAACATCGAGCCGTCCGGGCTCCAGGCCGGCTCCGCCACGCTGTCGACGGCGTCGAGGGCGGCCATCCGACGCGCGAGCTGGGCGCCGGCGTCCTCGGCCGCCGCCTGGTCGAGGGCGCCGTCGGGAGCGTCGATGACGATGCTCTCGCTGTCGGGCCCGTCGAGGCCACCGTCGTGGACGAGCGCCTCCGCGCGACCGGACTCGCCCACGCGGTAGTCCTCGTCGGTGGTCTCGGCGGTGGGGATGGCGGTGGCCAGGCCGACGGCGAGGGTGACGAACAGGAGCCAGCAGCCGATCGCGCGCCACGGGTGGGTGGCGCTCCAGCGGGCGGTGCGGACCGGGAGGGTGGACAGTCGCGACACGGGAGGCTCCTCGTACTGGACGACAACGACACGGTCCAGCCTCGGGTGGGGACGGGGGTGCTGTCGGGGGCGCCAGCACCCGGATCGATGGTGGTGCCAGGCCTACCGCGCCGACGCCCGGGATGCGTGAGGATGAGGAGGTGAGCGCTCCCCGACGTCAGCCCTGGGCCGCGGTGGGCCATGCCGTCGGCCACGTGGTGCTGGCGGTGCCGCTCGCGCTGCTGTTCGCGTTCCTCTGGGTGGGGCTCGCGCTCAGCCTGCTCGTGGTGGGCCTCTGGCTCCTCCGGGCGATCGTCGCCGGGGTCGCCGCCCTGTCCCTCACCCACGGGCACGTCGCGCAGAGCATGCTGGGTCGGCCGGTGCCGGTCGCCGTCCCCGTGCCGGACCCCGGGCTCGGGGCGATCCGCCAGCTCCGCCGCTGGGCGGGCACCGCGGTGCTGTGGCGGCTGATGGCCTGGATGTGCTTCGCGCTGACCGTCGGACTGGTGCTCTCGACGGTCGCGGTGCTCGCGCCGCTCGCGGCCGGTGCGCTGGTCGTCGTCGGGATCGTGCTGGTCTCCGTCGACCCGGGCCAGTACGCACTCGTGCCGGCCGTCGGGTGGCCGCTCGCCGCGGCCGTCGCCGTCCTCTGGTGGCGGTACGCCGACGACGTCGTGCGGCTGCGCTGCCGGATCGAGGCGGCCGTCCTGGCCCCCGACCCGGCGACCCTGCTGGCGCAGCGGGTCGCCGACCTGACGACGTCGCGCGCCGAGACGGTGGACCACTCGGCGTCGGAGCTCCGCCGGATCGAGCGCGACCTGCACGACGGCGCCCAGGCCCGCCTCGTCGCCCTCGGCATGAACCTCGGCCTGGTCTCGGACCTGATGGAGCAGGACCCCGAGGCCGCCCGACAGCTCCTCGACGAGGCGCGCGGGACGACCGGCGCGGCACTCGGCGACCTGCGGTCGGTGGTGCGCGGCATCCACCCGCCGGTGCTCGCCGACCGAGGTCTGGTCGGGGCGGTGCAGGCGCTCGCCCTCGACATGGGCCTGCCGGTGACGGTCACCGCGTCGCTGCCGGAGCGGCCGCCGGCACCCGTGGAGACCGCCGTCTACTTCGCCGTCTCCGAGTGCCTGGCCAACGTCGGCAAGCACGCGGGTGCGAGCCGCGCGTCGGTCGACGTCGCGCGGTCCGACGACCGCCGTGGTCGTCACGGTGGTCGACGACGGGCACGGCGGTGCCGACCCGGCGCGGGGGAGCGGGCTGCGGGGGGTGATGAGGCGCCTGGCCGCGTTCGACGGCACGATGAGGGTGACGAGCCCCGCCGGAGGGCCGACCGAGATCACCCTGGAGGTGCCGTGCGTCTGGTCCTCGCCGAAGACCACGCCCTCCTCCGGGACGGCCTGATCCGGCTGCTGGGGGCGCACGGCTGCGAGGTCGTCCGGGTGCTGGAGAGCGCCGACGGGCTGGTCGACGCGATGGTCGCGCCCGAGGTCGACGCCGCCGTGGTCGACGTACGCCTGCCCCCGACCTTCACCGACGAGGGGCTGCGGGCGGCGCTGGAGGCCCGCGCCCTGCCGGCCGGGCTTCCCGGTCATGGTGCTGAGCCAGTACGTCGAGCACCTCTACGCCCGCGAGCTGCTGGCCAGCGGCGAGGGCGCCGTCGGCTACCTGCTCAAGGACCGGGTGGCGGACGCGGGGGAGTTCGTCGACGGCGTCCGACGCGTGGTGGCGGGCGGCACCGTCCTCGACCCCGAGGTCGTCGCGGCGATCATGTCGCGGCGCCAGGACCCGCTCGACCGGCTGACGCCGCGCGAGCGCGAGGTGCTCGGGCTGATGGCCGAGGGCCGCTCGAACGCCGCCATCGCGGCGACGCTCGTGGTGACCGAGAAGGCCGTGGCCAAGCACACGAACAGCATCTTCACCAAGCTCGACCTGCCCGTGGACGTGGACGACAACCGCCGCGTCCGCGCCGTCCTCGCCTGGCTGCGCGCCTGACACCCGCACCCCTCCCACAGCCCGGAAGCCATCTTGACTCGATCACACGTTCGAATAGAATGATGGGCATGGTCACCGACCCGCACCCCACCCCGACCGCGTCTGCTGGCGCGGGTCCGGGAGATGCAGGCGGTGCAGCGCGGCCGCGGAGGTCGAGCTGGTGGTCGCTGGCCACCGGCTGGAGCCGAGCGCGCATCCCGACCTCGAGCGGGCCACGCGGACCCCGGGCGATCACGGACTGGCGCGCCGGCGCCGCGTTCGCGGCCGCGCTGGGGCTCTCGACGGCCGCCGGGGTCGGCACTGGCTGCCGCGCGCGCTCACCTCAGCCCGGCCTGCGATAGGTCAGCAACGTCCCGTCGGCCCGGTGGCGTGCTCGAAGCTCAGCGAGCTTGCGACGCCGTGAAGCGCAGCGCCGGGTCAGCCGGCGGGAAGCCCTCGCGACCGAGGAGATAGCGTCCCCGGCGTGGGAGGACCGGACCAGGCGCTGCGGCTGACGGCCGCGCGGCGGTGGTCCAACCGGCTCGTGCGCCTCGTCGCCTCCGGTGTCGGCCTCGTGCTGCTCATGCTCGCCGTGTTCACCGCGCGCCGCGCGCCGCTGTCGGGTGCGGTGGTCGGAGCCGTGGCCGTCGGGCTGCTCGTCCTCACCTGGGTCCCGCTGCGCGTGCCGGTCGCCCCGCGGAGCAGCCGCGACCCGGACGCACCGGGCGTGCTCTTCCCCGGCTCGCGTCCGCATCCCGGCGTCGTGGCCGGGCACGTCGTGGTCCTGCTGCTGCTCGTCGTGGGTACGGCGCTGCCGGCGGTCGCCCTGGTGCGCGAGCCGGGCCTGGGAGCGGCGGTCCTGACGGCGGTCGGTCTGGGGGCCTGCGCCCTGACGGTGCTCAGCCTCCGCGCCTCGGGGCGCGCCGGTCAGTCCCTCCTGGTCGGCCCTCGTGGGCTGACGATCCCCGGCCTCGGCGCCGACCCGGTCGGGTGGGACCGGGTGACGGAGGTGGCCGTCGCGTCGACGTACGAGCGACGAGGGATCCCGCAGCACGTCCCGGTGGTGTGCCTGCGGCTGCGGTTGGCGGACCGGAGGACGGCCGTCTACGAGCTCCGGGAGGTGGACCTCGGACCGGAGCCCGCGCGGTTCGTGCAGGTCCTGGAGCGTCTGGTGCGCGGCACCGTGGACCGGTCGGTCCTGGGCACCGAGCGAGCGGTCGCCCTGTTCGAGGCCTGACGCGGCCGGTGATCCCGGGTCAGCGGGCCGACATCGCCAAGGACTGGGTGAGCCGCTCGAGGGAGTACTCCGTCACCCGCACGAGCGCCCGCTTGGCGGACTCGCGGTCGCGGGCGTCGATGTCGATGATCGGCACCTCCGGGGACAGCGCCAGCGCGGCGGCGACCTCCTGGAGCGGGTACACCTGACCACCCTCGAACTGGTTGACCGCCACGATGAACGGCAGGCCCTTCGCCTCGAAGTAGTCGACGGGGGAGAAGGCCTCGCTGAGCCGCGCGGTGTCGACGAGCACGATGGCGCCGATGGCACCCATGCACAGGTCGTCCCACATGAACCAGAAGCGGCGCTGACCCGGGGTGCCGAACAGGTACAGCACCAGGTCCTCGGCCAGGGTGATCCGCCCGAAGTCCATGGCCACCGTGGTGGTCGACTTGGACGGCACCGCCTCGAGGTCGTCGACCCCTTCGGACTCGTTGGTGACCAGGGCCTCGGTGCGCAGCGGCTGGATCTCGGAGACCGAGCCGACCAGGGTGGTCTTGCCGACGCCGAAGCCACCGGCGATGACGATCTTGGTCGACGCGGCGGCCCGCGCGGCGGCGGAGCTAGAACGCACGGAGTCCACGGAGGGTCCTTTCGATGAGGTCTCGTCGCTCGTCGAACGACGAGTCTTCGGTCATGGTGGCCTGGACCCGCACGTGGCCACGCTCGACCAGGTCGCCGAGCAGCACGCGCACGACCCCGATCGGCATCTTCACGAGCGCGGAGACCTCGGCGACCGAGCGGGCGTCGCACACCTCGAGGATGAGACCGATGGCGCCCTCGGGGCGGATGCCGGCCGCGGACGGCTCACGCACCAGGGTCGCCTCCATCGGGAGGTCGACCTTGGAGCGGGTGCGCCCGGCGGTCAGCGTGTACGGACGGACGAAGCGCGGCGTGGAGCCGGCCTCGCCCGACTCGGGGGAGTCAGGGTTTGCCATGCTCGGTCACCGCGCCACTCCGCCGAGGGGGACGCGTGCGCGGGCCTGGATCATCCGACCGACGCGGTCCACCAGCAGCGCCATCTCGTAGCCCACCTGGCCGATGTCCGCCGAGTTCTGGGTCAGCACCGCCAGGTGCGAGCCGTCTCCGACGCTCATCAGGAGCAGGAAGCCGTGCTCCATCTCGACCACCGTCTGCAGGACCGCGCCGCCCTCGAACAGCCGGGCCGCGCCCACGGCCAGGCTGGCGAGCCCGGAGCTCACCGCGGCCACCTGCTCGGCCCGGTCGTCCGGGATGCTCGCGCTCGCCGCCATCAGGAGCCCGTCGGCGGACACCAAGATGGCGTGCGCGGTGTTGGGCACCTCGTCGACGAACTTGCTGACGACCCAGTCGAGTCCACGCTCGTCGTTCTGGGCGACGGAGTGGTTGCTGAGGTTCTCGGTCATGCCTTGCCTGCTTCCTGGGGCTCGCGGTCTGCTGGGACGGGAGTGGTGGCCGAACGGCCGCGGGAGACGCCCGCGGCGTGGGCGGCCAACCGGGCACGGATGGCCTCGGGGTCACGGACCGGGACCGTCGGAGCGGGGGTCACGACGCCGCCGGGGACGAGGCGCCCGCCGGGACGACGCACGGGAAGCCCGGACTCGCTGACCTGCAGGGCCGGCGCCTCCGCCACGCGGTCGGCCGCCTCCCAGCCGGCCTCCACCTCGGTGGAGGCCCAGGGAGCGGCGGTGCCACCGTCGGAGCTGAGCCAGTTCGAGCGCAGCGAGCCGAAGATCGGCGAGACCTCCTCGTCCGAGCTGGGCGCGGGGGTCGCCGCGTCGAGCACGTTCGTCGCGCTCGCCTGGGCGGGAGCCGGCTCCCGCACGTCCTCGGCAGGGACCGCGTCGACCGACTCGACCTCGACCGACTCGACCTCGACCGATCCGACCGGCTCGACCGGCTCGTCGGCCGGGTCCGGCTTGCGGAACGCGGCGTACGCGTGACCGTTCTCGGTCGCGGCGGGCTCCACGTCCTCAGGCTCCGGCTCGCGTCCGGCTCAGCGTCCGGCTCCGGCTCGGCAGGCGGGGCGCCGAGGGCGATCGGCTCGTGCCGGACCAGCTCGAGGGCGGGGCGCTCGTCGCGGGCGGCGGGCTCCTCCGTCTTCTCCTCGTCGCGGGCGTCGCGAGCGTTGAGCCGCTGCAGCAGCGACCCGCCCTCACCCATGCCGGTCGGGGTCGCGCCGATCGACGAGCCGGGCTGACGCTGCGGCAGGCCGATGACCGCGTTGATGGCGGCCTCGATCGGGTCCAGCTCCTCGGCCGGGGCCTCCGCGTCGGCGGGCGCCGCAGTGGGGGCCGGGGTCCGGGCGGGCGACTCCAGCGCGGGCACCAGGGAGACGGGGCTGTCGGCGACCGGCTCGGGCTCGGGCGTCGGAGCGGGCGCTGCGGCGTACGAGAGGATCGAGCGCGGCAGCGTCACCGTGGCGGTGCTGCCGCCGCGGTCGTTGCGCTCCAGGGACACCGAGATCCCGTGCCGCCTGGCGAGGCGGCTCACCACGTGCAGACCCATCCGGCGCGCGGTGTCGGGCGTCATCTCGCCACCCGAGGTGAGGTCGCTGTTGATCTGGGTGAGCGACTCGGTGTCGATGCCGAGGCCGGCGTCGCTGATCGAGATGACCGTGCGGCCGGGCTGCGTGGTGGTCATCACCAGCACCGGGGCCGTCGGCGGCGAGTAGTTCAGGGCGTTGTCGACGAGCTCGGTGATCAGGTGCACGACGTCGGCAGCAGCGGAGCCGATGATGCGCTCCGTGGGCGAGGACAGGATCTGCACCCGCTGGTAGTCCTGCACGCCGGCGGTGGCCGCGTGCAGCGTGTCCGCCACCGAGATGCTCTCCTGGCCACCGGTCTGGGTGGGCGCGTCGGCGAGGACCATCAGGCTCTCCGCCGTACGCCGCATCCGCGACGCGAGGTGGTCGAGCTTGAAGAGGCTCTCCAGACGCTCCGGGTCCTCCTCGTCCCGCTCCAGCGCCTCGATCAGGCCGAGCTGCTGGTTGACCAGGGTCGTGTTGCGGCGCGACAGGGTGACGAACATGTCACCGACCTGCGAGCGCAGCTTGGCCTCGCCGGACGCCAGGTGGAGCGCCTGCCGGTGCAGGTCGTCGACCGCCCGGGCCAGCTGGCCGATCTCCTCACGGCTCGTCACGTCGATCGGGGTGATCTCGCCGGGGTCCTCACCGGCCCGGATGCGGGCGACCTCCTCGGGCAGCTCCTCGCGGGCGACGTGCAGCGCGCCCTCGCGGACCCGGCGGATCGGGTTGAGCAGCATCCGGGAGATCAGGAACGCCAGCAGGATCGCGGCGAGCAGGGTGCCCACGGTGACCGCGGAGTTCACCAGGGCCAGGTTGCGGGACTCGGTGGCGGCGCTGGTCAGCTCGGCGTCGATGCCGTTGAGCAGGTCCTCGCTGAGGGTGTCGTAGCCGGCGAACGCCGTCTCGTCGCCCAGGTCGGTGCCGTTCTCGCGGATGGTCCCGAAGTGGAGCGCGTTCTGCTGGCGCAGGGCCAGCACCGTCGGGTCGGTGGCGCCGAGGGCGACGCCGAGGCGCTCGATGGCGGAGGACTCGATGCCGATCTCGGCGGCCAGCTGGCGCGGTCGGGCGAGGTCGCCGGTGCCGTAGGCCACGGCGAGCTGCTGCATGGCCAGCGAGATGCGGCCGTCCAAGCGTCTGCGAGAGGATCTGGAGGCGCGGCTCGGGCTCGATCTGCTCCGCGACGATGGTGTTGATCAGCGCGGTCACACCGCGGTGCAGCTGCCGGACCTGGGAGACCGACTGGCCGATGCTGACGTAGCCCATGCCGGTGCGCAGCTGCGCACTCAGGTCGAGCACCGAGTCGACCTGTGCGCTCTGGGCAGGCGTCAGGTCGGCGGTGTCGCGGGCGCTCTCGAGCTCGGCGCCGGCGGCGGCGACCGCCGCGATGGCGGTGTCGCGGGCGGGGTCCTCGACGGCGGTCTTCTCACGGGCCACCACGGCCGCGTGCTCGGCCGCGGCCAGGTAGGCGACCGCGGGTCGCAGCACCGTGACCTGGCTGGCGGTGTCGCGGTAGTTCGCGGCCTGCTCCAGCTCGGTCTGCACCCGCAGCCCTCCGAAGACGGCGGCCAGTCCCATCGGGACCGCCAGCGCCAGCGCGACCTTGCGGCGCAAGGACCACTCGGAGAGCCGGAGGCCCGAGGACTTGCGGCCTGCGCCGGCGTTGTTCTTCTTCGACATCGTTCACCCAGATCGTCGAATCCGTACGATCGCCGGGGGGGGCGGCGACGAGGCGCGTGGGCCTGAAGCAAAAGATAAGGAAATGCGGCGGAGCCGCGTGGCGGAATCGGCACAACTCGCTCCCGAGCGGCCGTTGTCGGTGGACCTGTCTAGTCTCGACGCATGCGACCAGTGACCGATCTCGAGCGGCGGGTGGCGCCCTTCAAGGTCGTCTCCGACTACCAGCCGTCCGGTGACCAGCCGACCGCGATCGCCGACATCACCGAGCGGATCCAGGGGGGCGAGAAGGACGTCGTGCTGCTCGGCGCCACCGGCACCGGCAAGACCGCGACCGTGGCCTGGGTGGCCGAGCAGGTGCAGCGCCCGCTGCTGGTGCTCCAGCCCAACAAGACCCTCGCCGCCCAGTTCGCCAACGAGCTGCGCGAGCTCTTCCCCGACAACGCGGTGGAGTACTTCGTCTCCTACTACGACTACTACCAGCCCGAGGCCTACGTCCCCCAGACCGACACCTACATCGAGAAGGACTCCTCGATCAACGAGGAGGTCGAGCGGCTGCGGCACTCCGCGACCAACTCGCTGCTGACCCGCCGCGACGTGATCGTCGTGTCGACGGTGTCCTGCATCTACGGCCTCGGCACCCCGCAGGAGTACGTCGACCGGATGCTCCGCCTCAAGGTCGGGCAGGAGCACGACCGCGACTCCGTGCTGCGCCGGCTGGTCGAGATCCAGTACACCCGCAACGACATGTCCTTCACCCGCGGCACCTTCCGGGTCCGGGGCGACACCCTCGAGATCTTCCCGGTCTACGAGGAGCACGCGGTCCGGGTCGAGTTCTTCGGCGACGAGATCGAGCGGCTGATGACGCTGCACCCGGTCACCGGCGAGGTGATCACCGACGACCCGGAGCTCTACGTGTTCCCGGCCACCCACTACGTCGCCGGCCCGCAGCGGATGGAGCGCGCGATCTCCGGCATCGAGATCGAGCTCGAGGAGCAGCTCGCGACGTTCGAGCGGCAGGGCAAGCTGCTCGAGGCGCAGCGGCTGCGGATGCGCACGACCTACGACATCGAGATGATGCGCCAGGTCGGGTCCTGCTCGGGGATCGAGAACTACTCGATGCACATCGACGGCCGCAGCCGGGGCACCGCCCCCAACTGCCTGCTCGACTACTTCCCCGAGGACTTCCTGCTGGTCATCGACGAGTCCCACGTCGCGGTGCCCCAGGTCGGGGGCATGTACGAAGGCGACATGTCGCGCAAGCGCAACCTCGTCGACCACGGCTTCCGGCTGCCGAGCGCGATGGACAACCGGCCGCTGCGCTGGGAGGAGTTCCTCGACCGGATCGGCCAGACCATCTACCTCTCCGCGACCCCGGGGAAGTACGAGATGGACAAGGTCGGCGGGGTCGAGAACACCGTCGAGCAGATCATCCGGCCGACCGGCCTGATCGACCCGGAGGTCGTGGTCAAGCCCACCAAGGGCCAGATCGACGACCTCATCCACGAGATCAACGTGCGGGTCGAGCGCTCCGAGCGGGTGCTGGTCACCACGCTCACCAAGAAGATGTCCGAGGACCTCACCGACTACCTCCTCGACGCCGGCATCCGCACCCGCTACCTCCACTCGGAGGTCGACACCCTGCGCCGGATCGAGCTGCTGCGCGACCTGCGGCTCGGGGAGTACGACGTCCTGGTCGGCATCAACCTGCTCCGCGAGGGCCTCGACCTGCCCGAGGTGTCGTTGGTCGCGATCCTCGACGCCGACAAGGAGGGCTTCCTGCGCTCCGACAAGTCGCTGATCCAGACCATCGGCCGCGCGGCCCGCAACGTGTCCGGCCAGGTGCACATGTACGCCGACCGGATCACCCCGTCGATGGAGTCCGCGATCGACGAGACCAACCGGCGCCGGGCCAAGCAGGTCGCCTACAACACCGCCCACGGCATCGACCCGACCCCGCTGCGCAAGAAGATCGCCGACATCACCGCGATGCTGGCGCGCGAGGACGAGAACACCGAAGAGCTGCTGGCGACCTACCAGCACCTCGACCCGCGGTCCAAGAAGGCACCGGTGCCGGGGCTGTCCAAGATGCGCGAGAAGAACCCCGACCTCGCGGGACTGCCCAGCCAGGACCTCGCCGAGCTCATCCAGCAGCTCACCGACCAGATGAAGCACGCCGCCGCGGAGCTGCAGTTCGAGCTGGCCGCGCGGCTGCGCGACGAGATCCAGGGGCTCAAGAAGGAGCTGCGCCAGATGATGGAGGCGACCAAGTGAGGCGCGAGGGCATCGAGTTCTGCCTCGCCTGACGGCTGGGTACGTTGGGTCCATGAGCACCCCCATCGATCTCGGCCGGCCCGTCCAGGGCGACGTGGTGGACCTGATCCTCGAGGACCACCGGCGCTTCGAGGCGCTGCTGCGCGACCTCCGCGACAGCACGTCGGACCGCCACGCGGTCCGGCAGGCGTTCTCGGCGCTGCACGTGGCGCACGCCCGCGCCGAGGAGAAGAAGGTGTACCCCCAGCTGCGTCGCAAGGACGCGATCAGCGGCCACGAGGCCGAGCACGGCGCGGAGGAGCACGCGGAGGGCCACGAGGCGCTGCTCGCGGTGCTGGAGCTCAAGGGCACCGACACCCAGGCCTTCGACGACGCCGTCGAGGAGCTGGCCAAGGTGGTCAACCACCACCTCACCGAGGAGGAGCTGACCATCCTCAACCCGGCCCGCGAGGACGTGTCGGAGGCGGTCCGGACCTCCCTCGGCGAGGCGTTCGCGGGCGAGCGCAACGAGCTGCTCGACGCGGGCTGCGGCTCGCTCACCCAGGTCCGCGAGATCGTCGCCGCCGCGCGCCGCGAGGGGCTGCTCGACGACGACGCGGACGACGAGGACTGAGCCCGCGGTGGACGTCGCGACCCTGCAGGCCCACTGCCTGGCCCTGCCCGGGGCCTGGCCGGACAACCCGTGGGGGCACGAGCACCCGGTGATCAAGGTCGGGCCCGCGGAGGCGGGGAAGATCTTCGCCTTCCTCGGTGCCGACGGGGTCGGGGTGAAGGCGGGCGCGTCCCGCGAGGAGGCCGACGAGTGGCTCGCCCGGTTCCCCGAGGACGCGTCGGTGATGGCCTACATCGGCCGGTCCGGCTGGAACGACCTCGCCTACGGGGGCGCGATCCCCGACGACGAGCTGATCGAGGCCGTGGAGGAGTCCTACCGGCGGGTGGTCTCCGGGCTGGCGAAGAAGCACCGGCCGGAGGGCTGGGACGCGCCCTGAGCCGCCTCGGGGCGGGGCTCAGTCGGAGCCGCGCCGCGCCGCCCGCGCCGTGGTGAGCCCGACCAGCCGGGCGACGACCAGCGCCACGTAGAGGACGCCGACGACCTGCTCGACCATCACCAGGGACCGCGCGTGCCCGAGCACCGGGATCACGTCGGACAGCCCGACGCTGGTGAGCGTCGTGAAGGAGAGGAACAGCAGCTCGAACCACGAGCGGTTCCCACCGCCGTCGTAGGCGACGAACGAGCCGGGCCAGACGATCTGGGCCGCGACGTACACGTAGGCGAAGCCCCAGGCCACCACCGTGAAGGCGGCGCCGGTCGCGTACAGCTCGTCCCGGGTCACCTTGTCGTCGTGGAAGAGGTACCGGATCATCCCGTAGGAGATGTAGAAGTAGAACGGCGCGTGCAGCAGCGCCGACCCGAGCACGGCCCAGTCGGACGGGAACGACGGCCTCGAGGATGTTGAACAGCAGCGCGGGCACGCCGAGGATCACCGCCATCCGGGTCAGGGCGGGGGTCCGTCGTACCGCCCAGAGCGCGACCAGCACCAGCACCGTGCCGACCAGTCCGAGCAGGGCCCGGCCGGCGGCGGAGGTGTCGAAGAACGGGTAGAGCAGGATCGCCCCGAGCTGTCCGAAGAGCAGCACGGCCGAGGGGTGGGTGCGGAACGTCTCGACGTAGCGGTTCACTTCTCGTCCTCGGTCTCGGCGGTGGGGGTGTCGCGGCGGTGGGCCTCGAGCGCCTTGCGCTGCTTGCGCTCCAGGCGACGCTGCTCCTCGCGGATCCGTTCCTCGCGCATGAACTGGATCCGGCCGAGGTTCAGCGTCGCGGCCAGGGTGACGAACACCGGCCACGGGAACCCGGCGCCGGTGACCGCCCAGATCACCCAGACGACCGCCGACACCGCGAACAGGCCCCACACGGCCTCGCGCCGGTCGGAGCGCCAGTCCGCCACGGCTCTCGCGCGCAGGTCGTCGGACGTCAGCACGGCCGGCGTGGTGGTGGCCGGTCGCAGCGGCACCAGGTCCGCGATCACGCCGGGGAGCTCACCGAGCGTGCGGATGGCGACGACCCGCTCGCTGCGCTCGTCGAACTCCTGGCGGTCGAGGCGGCCGTCCGCGAAGGCCTCGGCCAGCACCCGGTGCACGAGGTCGCGGTCGACGTCGGCCGCGCGGAGATGGGCGTTCTCAGTCGACCGGGGGTCGCGGGGGAACTCACCCCAAAGGTCGCTGGTGCTCATGTCGGCTGAGTCTAGGATCGCACTCGTGCCCGCACCCATCGCCGTCGACACGGACGTGCTCATCATCGGAGCGGGGCCGACCGGGCTGTACGCCGCCTACTACGCCGGCTTCCGGGGCCTGCGGGTCGCACTCGTGGACTCGCTGCCGGCCCTGGGCGGCCAGATCACCGCGATGTACCCCGAGAAGGCGATCCTGGACGTCGCCGGGTTCCCCACCGTCAAGGGCCGCGAGCTGGTGGCGGGGCTGGTCGACCAGGCCGCCACGGCGGACCCGACGTACCTCCTCGACCGCACCGCCTCGTCCTTCGGGCGGACCGACGACGCCGTGGTGGTCGGGCTCGACGACGGCACCGAGATCACGGCCAAGGCGGTCATCATCACCGCCGGGATCGGCAAGTTCTCGCCCCGGCCACTGCCCGCGGGGATGGAGTGGCTCGGCCGCGGCATGGAGTTCTTCGTGCCCAGCTTCGAGCCCTACGCCGGCAAGGACGTGGTGATCGTCGGCGGCGGGGACAGCGCCTTCGACTGGGCGCTGCACCTCGAGCCGGTCGCGAGCTCGGTGACGCTGGTGCACCGCCGCGACGCGTTCCGCGCCCACCAGCGCACCGTCGACCAGGTCCGGGCCTCCGGCGTCGAGATCATCACCAAGGCCCAGGTGACCGCGATGAGCGGGAACGGCACGCTGTCCGAGGTCGAGATCACCGTGGACGGTGCGCCGCCGGTGACCCGCCCGGCGCAGGCCGTGGTCGCCGCACTCGGCTTCGTCGCCGACCTCGGGGCGCTGCAGACCTGGGGGCTGGAGACCCTGAAGCGGCACGTCGTGGTCGACTCGGCGATGCGCACCAACCTGCCCCGCGTCTTCGCGGCCGGAGACATCACGGAGTACCCCGGCAAGGTGCGGTTGATCGCGGTCGGCTTCGGCGAGGCGGCCACCGCGGTGAACAACGCGGCGGTGGTCATCGACCCGGCGGCGCACGTGTTCCCCGGGCACTCGAGCGAGGGCACCTAGTCCGGCAGCAGCAGGCGGACCGTCTGGTCCATGCGCTCCAGCACGTCCCCGGCCGAGGACCGGCCCGTCACCCACCCGACCAGCGAGGCCAGCCACACGTCCCCGAGGACCCGGGCGACGGCCAGGTGCTCCGCGGAGGCGGCGGGCGCTCCGGGCGCCATCGCCCGGGTGAGCATCGAGGTCAGCAGCGCCTCGATCCGGCGGATCTCCTCGGCCACCGAGGCGTCGGCGAACATGAACGCCCGGGTCATCGCCTCCGTCAGGTGCTGGTCGCGCTGCAGCGCGCGGGTGTGCCCGGCGATGACCTGCATGACCCGCGCGTGCGGGGTGTCACCGGCCACGGGGGCGCCGCGCAGCCGCTCCTCGGCCTCCTCGAACCTGGCGCCGAGGGCGCACACGAGCAGGTGGATCTTGGAGGGGAAGTAGCGGTACAGGGTGCCCAGGGCGACGTCCGCGCGCTCGGCCACGGCGCGCATCTGGACCGCCTCGAAGCCGCCCTGCGCGGCCAGCTCGACGGTCGCGTCGAGGATGCGACGTCGTCGCTCTCGCTGGGCGGGCGATCCGGGGTCAGCCACGGTCAGCCATGATAGGAACACGTTCCATCGCGCGGGACGCCGACCTGAAGGGAGATCGGATGCGGGTCGCCCTGCTGTCCTACCGGAGCAAGCCGCACTGCGGCGGCCAGGGCGTCTACGTGCGCCACCTGAGCCGTGAGCTGGTCCGGCTCGGTCACGAGGTCGAGGTGTTCTCCGGCCAGCCCTACCCCGAGCTCGACGAGGGGGTCCGGCTCACCCAGGTGCCCAGCCTGGACCTCTACCGCGAGCCGGACCCGTTCCGGGTGCCCCACCTGCGGGAGTTCCGCGACCTCGTCGACGTCTCGGAGTTCGTGACGATGTGCACGGCGGGCTTCCCCGAGCCGCGGACCTTCAGCCGCCGGGTGGCGAAGGTGCTGGCGGGCCGCCGGGCCGACTTCGACGTCGTCCACGACAACCAGGTGCTCGGCTACGGGATCCTCGACATCGAGCGCCGGCTCGGACTCCCCGTGGTCACGACCGTGCACCACCCGATCACCCTGGACCGGCGCATCGACCTGGCCGCGGCTGCCGGCTGGCGGCGCCGGCTGGCCGTCCGCCGCTGGTACGGCTTCCTGCGGATGCAGGTCGCGGTCGCCCGGCAGGCCCGCCGCATCCTCACCCCCTCGGCCTCGTCGGCGCGCGACATCGTCGCCGACTTCGGGGTCGACCCCGCGCGGATCCAGGTGGTCCCGCTCGGCGTCGACGAGCTGTTCCGCCCCCCGGTGGCGCCGCGGGTGCCGGGCCGGCTGCTCGCGATGGCCAGCGCGGACGCTCCGATGAAGGGCATCGCCACCCTGCTCGAGGCCTTCGCCAAGCTGCGCACCGAGCGCGACCTGGAGCTCTACCTGGTCACCAAGCCCCAGGCCGGCGGGCGCACCGAGCGGCTCGTGCAGACGCTGGGCATCGAGGAGCACGTCCACTTCGTGCACGGCGTCTCGGACACCGACCTGGTCGACCTGATGGGCTCGGCCGAGATCGCCTGCGTGCCCTCGCTCTACGAGGGCTTCTCGCTGCCGACCGCGGAGCTGATGGCGTGTGCCACCCCGTTGGTCGTCTCGCGGGCCGGCGCCATCCCCGAGGTCGTCGGGGACGACGGCGTCTGCGCCGACCTGGTGACGCCCGGTGACGTCGGCGAGCTGACCCACGCGATCGCAGCACTGCTCGACGACCCGGCGCGCCGGGCACGGATGGGAGCGGCCGGCCGCCGCCGCGCCCTGGAGCGCTTCAGCTGGCGCGCGGTCGCCGTGGCCACCGCCGCGGCGTACGACGAGGCCGTGGGTCTCGACCGACCCCACGACCGGAAGACCGAGGAATGCTGACCGTCGACTTCGACCGCCTCGGGCTGCGCCCGGGGGAGCGGGTGCTGGACATGGGCTGCGGGGCGGGGCGCCACGCCTTCGAGATGTACCGCCGCGGGGCCGACGTGATCGCCTTCGACCAGGACGCCGACGAGCTGGCCGGCGTGGGTGAGCTGTTCGCCGCGATGCGCGAGGCGGGCGAGGTGCCGGCCGGCGCCGAGGCCGACATCAAGGAGGGCGACGCCCTGTCGCTGCCGTTCGCCGACGGCGAGTTCGACCGGATCGTGGCCGCCGAGATCCTCGAGCACATCCCCGAGGACATCCCGGCGATCCGCGAGCTGGTCCGGGTGCTCCGCCCCGGCGGGACGATCGCGCTGACCGTGCCGCGCTGGCTGCCCGAGGTGCTCTGCTGGAAGCTGTCGCACGAGTACCACGACACCCCCGGCGGGCACATCCGGATCTACACCGACAAGGAGCTGCTCTCCAAGGCGGAGAACGCCGGCCTCGTGCACACCGACACCCACTACGCCCACGGCCTGCACGCGCCGTACTGGTGGCTCAAGTGCGCGGTCGGCGTGACCAACGACGAGAACCCCCTGGTGAAGGCGTACCACCGGTTGCTGGTGTGGGACATCATGAAGAAGCCGCGGACCACGCGCTACGCGGAGCGGGCCCTCGACCCGCTGATCGGCAAGTCGATGGTGCTCTACTTCCGCAAGCCCGAGGCGCCCGCGTGCTGAGCCCGGCCGAGGTCGCCGCGACGGCGGCCTCGATCGTCGCCGTGCAGGAGCCCTCCGGCGCGATCCCGTGGACCACCGGCCAGCACACCGACATCTGGAACCACGTCGAGGCCGCCATGGCTCTGGTGTCCGCCGGGCGCGTCGAGGCGGCCGAGCGGGCGTACCGCTGGGCGCTCGGGCAGCAGCGCGAGGACGGCTCGTGGCCGCTCAAGATCGTGTCCGGGCAGGTGGAGGACGCCAGCGGCGAGACGAACATGTCGGCCTACCTCGCGGTCGGGGCCTGGCACCACTGGTTGGTGCGCGGTGACGCGGACTTCGTCCGGGAGCTGTGGCCCGCCGTCCGGCGGGGCCTGGACTACGTGGTGGAGATGCAGCTCCCGTTCGGCGGGGTCGCCTGGTCCCAGGAGTGGCGAGACGGCCGACCCGCCTCGGTCAACCGCGAGGCGCTGCTGGCCGGTTCCTCGAGCATCTACCACGCGCTGCGGGCCGGGGTGGCGCTGTCGGAGCTGCTCGACGACCAGCAGCCCGAGTGGGAGCTGGCCGGCGGCCGGCTCGGGCACGCGCTGCGCGAGCACCGCGACCTGTTCCTGGACAAGAGCACCTTCTCGATGGACTGGTACTACCCGGTGCTGGGCGGCGCGGTCCGCGGCGCCGCGGGCCGGGCGCTGATCGACCACGGCTGGGACGACTTCGTGGTCCCGGGCCTCGGCGTGCGCTGCGTGAGCACCAACCCCTGGGTGACCGGAGCCGAGTCCTGCGAGCTGGCGCTCGCCCTCGACGCCCTGGGCGACCGCGAGCGCGCGCTGCAGGTCCTCGCCGACGTCGGGCACCTGCGCACCGACGACGGGTCCTACTGGACCGGCTACGTCTTCCCCGAGGCCGTCAACTGGCCCGCGGAGCAGACGACGTACACCGCCGCCGCGGTGCTCCTGGCCGTCGACGCCCTCGCCCACACGACGGCCGGCTCCGACATCATGCGCGGCACCACGCTGCCGCCGCCCTTCGCCGAGATCGGCCTGGACTGCGGCTGCCTCGACTCAGCGCACGACGTCGCCCGCGTCTCCTGACACGCGACGCAGCACCCGGAGCGACCCGCGCGACTCGACCTCCTCGAAGTCGCCGGTCTCGACCGCCCGCCGCACGAGGCGGTACGGCGCCTGCCCGCCGTCCTCGGGCCGCTCGAACACGTCGTGCACCGCCAGCGAGCCCCCGGCGACCACCCAGCGGGCCCAGCCGGTGTAGTCCTGCCGGGCGGGTTCCTCGCTGTGCGCGCCGTCCACGAACACCAGGGACAGGGGAGTGCGCCAGTGCGCGGCGACCGTCGCCGAGGCCCCGACGATGCCGACCACCTGCTCCTCGAGCCCGGCCCCGGCCAGCGTCCGCCGGAGGAAGGGCAGGGTGTCCATCAGGCCGGTCGCGGGGTCGACGACCTCGGGGTCGTGGTGCTCCCAGCCGGGCTGGATCTCCTCGGACCCCCGGTGGTGGTCGACGGTGAAGACGGTGCCGCCGCCGAGCACCCGCGCCGCGGCGCCGAGGTAGACCGCCGACTTCCCGCAGTAGCTGCCGATCTCCAGGGCGGGCCCGTGCGGGAGGCGCCGGAGCGCCTCCTCGAAGAGCAGCAGGCCCTCGTCCTCGGGCATCCAGCCCTTGGCCGCGCGGGCGTGCGCGAGCAGGTCGGCGGGCATCGCTGGGGGCACACCAGGACCCTAGAAGAGGCCGGTCGCGCACCGGCCGGGGAGGTAGCCTCCGCTCGTGCCCGACGCCCTCGTCGCCCGGCTCCGTGCCGCCGGCTGTGTCTACGCCGAGGACGAGGCCCGGCTGCTCACGGAGGCCACCGACGACCCGGTGGTCCGCGAGGCCCTCGTCGTCCGCCGGGTGGCGGGGGAGCCGCTCGAGCACCTGCTCGGCTGGGCGGACTTCTGCGGCGTGCGGGTGGTGGTGGGGCCGGGCGTCTTCGTCCCGCGCCCCCGCAGCGCGCTGCTCGTCGAGCGCGCCGTACGCGCCGCCGCCCCGGCGCGGCGGCCGGTCCTCGTCGACCTGTGCTGCGGCTCCGGGGCGATCGCCCTGGTGCTGGCCACCCGGCTCGCGGAGCGGGCGCCGGAGGTGCATGCCGCCGACCTGGAGCCGGCCGCGGTCGCCTGCGCGCGGCTCAACCTGCACCCGGTGGGCGGCCGGGTCCACGAGGGCGACCTCGACGCGGCGCTGCCCGCGGACCTGCGCGGCCGGGTGGACGTGCTGGTCGCCAACGTCCCCTACGTGCCCTCGGCCGACGTCGCGTCGATGCCCGCCGAGGCCCGCGACCACGAGCCCCGGTCGGCGCTGGACGGCGGCGCCGACGGCCTGGACCTGGTCCGCCGGGTCGCGGCGGCGGCGCCCGCCTGGCTGGCTCCGGGCGGCACGGTGCTGGTGGAGACGAGCGCGGCGCAGGCCGACCGCGCGGCAGCCGTCTTCGCCGCGGCCGGCCTGGAGCCGACGATCACCGCCGACGAGGACGCCTACGTGGTGGAGGCCTCGCCGGCACCGCACGCGGCGCGGGTCTGGCAGGGTCGGGGGATGGACACCACCGACTTCAAGGAGACCCTGGCCGGCTACCTCCAGGACGCCCGCGAGGCGATGCTGTGGAAGCTCGACGGCCTGTCGGAGTACGACGTCCGTCGCCCGCTGACCCCGACCGGCACCAACCTGCTGGGTCTGGTCAAGCACCTCGCGAGCGTCGAGTCCGGCTACTTCGGCGCCACCTTCGGCCGGCCCTACCCCGAGACGCTGCCGTGGCACACCGAGGAGGCCGACCACAACGACGACATGTTCGCCACCGCGGAGGAGTCACGCGAGGACATCGTCGCGTTCTACCGGCGGGTCTGGGCGCACTCCGACGCGACCATCGAGGCGGCCGACCTCGACACGGTCGGGCGCGTGGACTGGTGGCCACCGGAGCGGGCGGAGGTCACGCTGCACACGATCCTCGTGCGCCTGGTGGCCGAGACCAACCGGCATGCGGGGCACGCCGACATCGTCCGCGAGCTGATCGACCAGCAGGTCGGCTACCAGGCGCTCAAGAGCAACCTGCCCGAGGACGACTACGACTGGGCCGCCCACCACGCGCGGGTGGAGCGCGCCGCCCAGGACCGTCGTACGGTGGAGCCATGAGCTACGACGTCGTCACCGACCAGAAGAGCCGGCCCGTGAGTGCCATCGTGGCCATCGTCGTGGCCATCCTGACCGGCGGCTACATGCTGCCGTGGGCCATCGCCGCCGTGCGCGGCACCCGCAACTCGTGGACGGTCTTCTGGGTCAACCTGCTGCTCGGCTGGACCGTCATCGGCTGGATCGTCGCGCTGGTGATGTCGATCCGCGACCACCGGGTCGTCGCGATCCGCTGAGCAGCAGAACTCACGCCGGGCGGCGGTGTCGTGCCGCACACTGGCCGACATGTCGACGGCCGAGGGTTCCGAGCGGACGAGTGATCGCCTGCTGGCCGCCTTCCTGGTCGGCGCCGCCGGGCCGCTGACCGGCCTGCTCGCCGTGCTGCTGCTGCCGTTCCCGACGTCGGTCGGCACCGGCGAGCTCACCGAGCTGCCCGAGCTGATGGCGAAGACCGTCGCCGCGCTGCTCCTCGTCGTCCTGGTGGTCCTGCCGCTGATGGCGATCGCCACGTTCGCCGCCTTCGTGCTGACCGGGGCGAGCCACCCGTTCCTCGCCGGCATCGCCACCGTCGTGCTGGCGCCGGTCTGGAACTGGGTGGTCGAGGCCCTGCCGCTGCCCGGGCTGCCGGCCTACCTCGCCGTGCTCGGCCTGCTGCCCGCGACCATCAGGTTCCTGGTCCCGACGCGCGCGCCGACACCGGTCTTCAGACCGCTGGAGACCGATCCGTCAGGATGATCGGCGGTCCGGAGGCCTGGACGGCCACGGTGTGCTCGGCGTGCGCACCGCGGGAGCCGTCGCTGCTCCTGATGGTCCAGCCGTCCTTGTCGATGAAGATGTCGTCGGTGCTGTGCAGGAACCACGGCTCGATGGCGATGACCAGACCCGCCTTCAGCGGGTAGCCGCGACCGGGGCGCCCGTCGTTGGGCACGTGCGGGTCGCCGTGCATGGTCCGGCCGACGCCGTGGCCGCCGAACTGGAGGTTGACCGAGAGCCCGTCGGCGTGGGCGACCGAGCCGATCGCGTGCGCGATGTCCCCGATCCTCTTCCCGGCGACCGCCTGCGCGATCCCGGCCTCGAGCGCCCGGTTGGCGGTGTCGATCAGCCGCAGGTCCTCCGCGCGCGGCGTGCCGACGACCAGGCTGACCGCCGAGTCCGCCACCCACCCGTCCACGCTCGCCGCGAAGTCCAGCGACACCAGGTCGCCGTCGGCGAGGACGTAGTCGTGCGGCAGCCCGTGCAGCACCGCGTCGTTGACCGACGTGCAGAGCACGTGCCCGAACGGCGAGGCGCCGAAGGACGGGTGGTAGTCGATGTAGCAGGACTCGGCCCCCCGCTCCCGGATCAGCCGGTGCGCGAGGGCGTCGAGGTCGAGCAGGTTGACGCCGACGTCGGCAGCCGCGGTCAGCGCGGTGAGGACGTCGGCGACGAACCGCCCCGCCGGTCGCATCTGCTCGATCTGGGCGGGCGTACGCAGCTCGATCACGCGGTCAGGATAGGGGCAGCCCTCTAGGGTCGCTCCATGCCAGTGCGCTCGGGGCCGGAGGGGTACGGCGGCGTCGCGAAGACGCTGCACTGGCTCACGGTGGCGGCCCTGGTCGCGCAGTTCACCGTCGGCTACGTCATGGACGTCGACGACTCGGGTCACGGACGTGGGCGCGGACGCGGCCGGGGTGGCGAGTCGGGACGCGGACGCGGCCGGGGCGGCGAGGACGGCTCGCTGCTGGACGACCCCGGGACGTTGCTCACCGTGCACCTGCTGCTGGGCGCGCTCATCCTCACGCTGGCGGTGGTCCGGGTGACCTGGCGCCGCCTCGACGGGCTGCCGCCCTGGGCGGAGGCGCTCACGCCGGCCGAGCGGCGGCTGGCGACGTGGACCGAGCGAGCGCTGCTCGTCCTCCTCTTCGTGATCCCGCTGAGCGGCGCGGCCGTGCTGCTCGGCGACGACGACCTGCTGCCGGTGCACATCGCGGCGCACGTGACGTTCTTCGTGGCGCTGGCCGCGCACCTCGGCCTCGTGCTGAGGCGACGGCTGGTGGGACGGATGCTCCCCGCGCCGGGTCGCTGAGCCGGCCGGGCCGACGGGGCGGTCAGGGCAGCGCGCGGTCGAAGAGCCACGCCGCCTCGTACGGCGCGAGCCGGACCGCGCCCTCGTGGAGCTCGGGCTGCCGGTCGCCGATGGCGTCGTGCAGCCCCGGCGTGTGCAGCCCCAGCCAGTGCAGCACGTCGGCGTCCACCCACCGCTCGTCCGCGGTGACGTTGTAGGCACCGAGCAGCGGACCCACCGGGTGCCGGCGGACGACCAGCAGCACGCCCGGGTCGCGCGGGTCCCAGATCTCGGTGGGGGAGGCGGAGTGCAGGTGCGGGAGCGAGCGGCGGACCTCGAGCAGGTCGCGCAGCCCGGCGCTGATGCCGTGCCGGTCCGGTGGCGTCGGCCAGGGCATCCGGGGCCGGTGCACCCAGCGGTTGTCGGCCGCGTGCGCCGGCTCGTCGGCCCAGCCGGCGTCGTTGAGCAGGCCGAGCTCGTCGCCCATCCAGAGCACCGGGACGCCGCCGAAGCCGAGCACGATCGCGTGCGCCAGCAGGATCCGGCCGGGGGCGTCGGGGTCGCCCGCCTCGAGCCCGGCCAGCGAGGCCAGCGAGCCGGAGATCCGGCGGTCACCCGTCACCAGGTTCTGCTGGAAGACCAGCCCGCGGGCCCACGAGCCGGGGAACGAGCCGGAGTACCACTCCGACAGGAACCGTCGGTGCGCCCACGGGTCGAGGCCGACCGCGCGGCAGTCCTCGTCGGAGATCGCCCAGCCGATGTCGTCGTGGCAGCGCACGTAGGTGACCCAGGCCGTGCGTGCTGGGCGGCTGCGGGAGCTGCTGGAGGGCCCGGCTGGCGAGCCGGGCGTCGCCGGAGGCGAGCATCGACCAGATCTGCACCATCAGCCCGTTGTGGTAGGCGAGGTCGCTGACCTTGCCCGCGTGCGCGCCGACCCCGAGGTACGCCGGCAGGTCCGCGGGGCCGACGATCGCCTCGGCCTTGAAGATCACCGCCGGGCAGGCCATCCGGGCCACGGTGCGCAGGGCCTGCGTCAGGTCGTGGACCTCGGGCTGGTTCTGGCAGGCGGTGCCCATCCGCTTCCAGAGGAACGCGATCGCGTCGAGCCGGAACACCTCGACGCCGAGGTTGGCCAGGCCGACGATGATGTCGGCGTACTCGCAGAGCACCGACGGGTTCGCCCAGTTGACGTCCCACTGGTAGTCGTTGAAGGTCGTCCACACCCAGCCGCGGAGGTCGTCGTCCCAGGTGAAGTTGCCGGGGGCGAAGTCGGGGAACACCTCGGGCAGGCTGGCCTCGTAGGCGTCCGGCGTCCCGCGGTCGGGGAAGACGTGGAAGTAGGCGCGCTTCTCCGAGTCCCCGGCGCGGGCCGCGACGGCCCAGGCGTGCTCGCGGGCCACGTGGTTGAGGACCAGGTCGAGGCACAGGCTGATCCCGCGGTCGCGCAGGGCGGTGGTCAGCGCGCGCAGGTCCTCGACCGTGCCCAGGTCCTCGCGCACGGAGCGGTAGTCCTGCACCGCGTAGCCGCCGTCGTTCGGGGCGGGTCGCGGGGTCAGCAGCGGCATCAGGTGCAGGTAGCCGACGCCGAGGTCCTCGAGGTACGACGCCCTCCGGCCGACGTCGGCCAGGGTGCCCGCGAACCGGTCCGCGTAGGCGGCGTAGCCGATCATGCCCGGCCGCTGGAACCAGTCCGGCTCGGCCAGGCGGCGCTCGTCGAGGGCCCGCAGGTCGTCGGGCCGGGCGTCGTGCGCGGCGCGGGCGAGGGCGACCAGGCGGTCCGCCACGCCGGCGGCCGCGTCGGCGCCGTACACGCGGCCGAGACAGGCCTCCAGGTCCGGCCGCCACTGCTCCACCCGAGCGTCGAACGCGGTCTGCCTGCCGCGGCGCTTGGTCACGGGCGTCAGTATGGCGAACCGATGGCGGCCGCGACGGCGTCGTATTCTTCGTGGACGAGGAGCCGCCTCGAATTACACGTGTGTAGTTGTCCCGAACCCCTTGCGATGTGACTGGTGTGACTGGTGTGATTCCTGAGTCTTCCCCAACAAGACACCCCTTCTTCCCCGTCTCGAGGAGTGTTCCCGTGGGTCCTGTGACCCCCCGCGCGACCGGCGCGAGCGTCGCCCGACGTCTCCCCGCGCTGCTCCAGCTCGCGCTGCCCCTGTTCCTCGCGGCCGCCCTCGCGGTCGCGATGCTCGGCGTGCCGAGCGGGGCCGGCGACCGGGTCCCCGCTCCCGCCCTGGACCTGCGCAGCAAGCAGCTCCCGTCGGCGCAGTTCACCACCTTCACCCTCAACGTCTGCTTCTGCCTGAGCGCCGCCCAGGCCGAGGCCGACATGGTCAAGGCCTTCACCCTCGGCGACGTGGGCGGGTTCCAGGAGTTCTCCGACCTCGAGGACCGGCAGACGCTGATGCGGCTGGCCACCGAGCGCGACTGGGGCTGGTACATGCCGGCCACCGGCGGCGGCGAGACCACGCCGGTCGTGTGGAACCGGGCCCGCTTCCGGCTCATCGACGGCCAGACCATCAAGGCCCACGACGCGGTGCCCGACATGACGCCCGCGCGCTACATCAACGTCGTCCGGCTGCGCGAGATCGCGACCGGCAAGGTGTTCGGCATCATCAACACCCACACCATCGCCCAGGCGTCGTTCGACGCCCAGCTCACCGACCCCAAGCGGATCCCGCTCCTGCGCCAGCACCTGAAGCTGCTGCACGACGCGATCGTCGGCCTCTTCGCGACCACCGAGCACGTGTTCGCGATGGGCGACCTCAACGTCAACTACCTCGCCGACCGGGTCCGGCAGAACGCCGGCCTGCCGACGTCGGCGCTCGGTGACGTCGTGAACTTCGACATGCCCCTGACCGGCTCGCGGGGCGCCACCTCGCTGCTCGACTACGGCATGACGGTGAAGACCGACAGCGGCCTGTCGCTGGTCAACTCGCGCATCGAGTACGGCTTCAACTCCGACCACGACGCGGTCGTCTTCACCTACGGCACCGTCGACCTGTTCGCGACCGGGGGCATCTTCAACCGGCCCACCGGCACCGCCTCCGAGCGCAACGAGGTCGTCGCCCGCGCGGTCCGCGCGGTCGGCAACGCCGAGGCCGGCGCCCGGATCCGGCTCGCCGTCACCCGGCTCGACGACCTCGACCTGATGCGCGCCCTGCTCGCCGCCGCCGCCCGCGGCGTCGCCATCCAGGTCGTGCTCGCCGAGGGCTCGGGGACCTACGCCGAGCAGACGCTCGCGGCCACCCTCGGGTCCGACCCGCTGCTGCCGTCGTGGGTCAAGAAGTGCGTGGGCAGCTGCCTGGGCGGCGCGGGCACGAACGAGGCCAACTTCCTGCTGGTCAGCCGCTCCGGCGGGGCCACCGAGGTGAGCCTGGCGCTGAACGGGACGCCGCAGGCCAAGACCGGCCAGCGCTGGACCGACGGGTTCCTGTCCACCGACACCTACGTCTACACCGGCTACGACCAGACGTTCGAGCAGCTGGCCGCCGACACCGCGGACACCCGCACCACGCGCACGGTGACCTGGGGCCCGTCGTACGCCGCGCAGCTCTACCCGCTGCCCGCCGGAGCCAAGGACCCGATGCTGAAGTCCCTGAAGCGGGTCAAGTGCAAGCCGGGCAAGACCGTCGTCCGGGCGACCGCGGCGACGTGGTCCCAGACCCGCGGGCAGGCGCTCGCCGAGCAGCTCGGCAAGCTGCGCACCCAGGGCTGCGACGTCCGGGCGGTGCTCGGCAAGCAGGCCACCAAGAAGATCGCCAAGATCCTCACCGCCGCCAAGGTCAGCCTGGTCCGCCGACCCGTCCAGCAGAACGTGCTGTTCGTGAAGGGCAAGTTCGGCAAGGCCAAGGTGACCCGGGCGTGGGTCGGCGGCCCGAGCTGGACCGACAAGGGCCTGGTGAGCGACGGCGTCACGCTGGTCGTCAACGACGGCTCCGCCGCCGGCTACCTCCAGCAGTTCTACCGGGTGTTCAAGGGCAAGTAGCCCGAGCCCGGCCGCTACCAGCCGCGCTCGCGCCACTCCGCGAGGTGGGGGCGTTCGTTGCCCAGCTGCCCGTCGTCCCCGTGGCCGGGGTAGAACCAGGTGTCGTCGGGCAGCGTGCCGAAGACCTTGGTCTCCACCTCGCCGAGCAGCCGGGTGAAGGCCGCGGGGTCCCCGAAGGTGTTGCCCACCCCGCCCGGGAAGAGCGAGTCGCCGGTGAACAGGTGCGCTCCCGGACCGCACTGCTCCTCGTCGTCGAGGAGCAGGGCGATCGAGCCGGGGGTGTGGCCGGCCAGGGCGATCACCCGCAGGTCGCAGGTGCCGGCGGCCACCCGGTCGCCGTGCTGGAGCCGGCGGGTGACCTCCACGCCGGTCTGCTCGGTGATCGCGTCCGCGTCGGGAGCGCCGGCGACGACGGCGGCGCCGGTCGCGGCCACCACCTCGGCGAGGGCCCGGTGGTGGTCCCAGTGCTGGTGGGTGGTGACGACGGTCAGCAGCCCGCGGTCGCCGATCGCCTCGAGCAGGCGCGGCGCGTCCGCGGCGGCGTCGATGAGCACCTGCTCGCCGGTGGTCGCGCAGGTGAGCAGGTAGCAGTTGTTGGCCATCTCCGGGTCCACGGCGATCTTGGTGATCGACAGGCAGCCGAGACTCCGCACGGCCGGGTCGCCGCCCGGCGTCACCGATCCGGTGTAGTCCTCGCTCATCGCCAGCTCCTCAGGCTCGGTAGCTCCGGTTCGGCGCCGAGCCCCGCGCCGCCCCCACGACCCAGCAGCCACCAGGTCAGGTCCGCCCGGCTGCCGGTCACCACGGGTCCGTCCCCGCCGGCCAACGGTACGTCGCCGTCGGGCGTGCGCAGCAGGGCGGCGGGCCCGTCCTCGCGGTCCCGGACCACCCGGTTGAACATCTCGTCGAGGAAGTCCTCGGGCCAGTCGGCCGGGCCGTAGCCCGCGTCGAGGTCGGCGTGGTGGATGTCGACCTCGCGGTGCCGCATCCCCGGGATCGCGATCCGACGGATGATCACGTCACCGGCGGCCAGCCGGCGGAAGTCGCCCGCCCAGCCGCCCTCGGGCACGGCGTACACCGCCTCCTGGAACGCGGTGGTGCTGGCCAGGAAGCGCTCGCGCAGCGGGGCGGGGTCCGCGGCGGCGAGCTCCTCGATGTCGGCGTCCCGGGCCTCCTGCGAGAGGTACATCGGCACGTCCTCGCCCGTGACGACGCCCTCCAGCACCTGGGCCAGGCCCTCGGCGTTCAGGGTGAGGTGCGCCACGACGTGGGCGCGGCTCCAGCCCGGCAGCACCGACGGCGCCGCCAGGTCGTCGTCGGAGAGGGCGTCGACCGTGCGCACGAGGCGCTGGGTGGCCTCGACCAGGCCGTCGAGCTGCTGGACGTGGGTCATGGACCCATCGTGGCGTATCAGCCTGCGGGAGCGCAGCACCCGCCGAAGCGGGACTGTCGGTGCCGCGTGAGAGGCTTCATCAGTGGCCGATCAGCTCATCATCCGGGGTGCCCGTGAGCACAATCTGAAGGACGTCTCCCTCGACCTGCCGAGGGACTCCCTCATCGTGTTCACGGGGTTGTCGGGTTCGGGCAAGTCGTCCCTGGCGTTCGACACCATCTTCGCCGAGGGCCAGCGCCGCTACGTCGAGTCGCTCTCGGCCTACGCGCGTCAGTTCCTCGGCCAGATGGACAAGCCCGACGTCGACTTCATCGAGGGGCTGTCGCCCGCGGTCTCGATCGACCAGAAGTCCACGTCCAAGAACCCCCGCTCCACCGTGGGGACGATCACCGAGGTCTACGACTACCTCCGGCTGCTCTACGCCCGCGCCGGCCGCCCGCACTGCCCGACCTGCGGCGCGCCGATCGAGCGGCAGACCCCGCAGCAGATCGTGGACCGGGTGCTCGCGCTCGAGGAGGGCCGGCGCTTCCAGGTGCTCGCCCCGGTCATCCGCGGCCGCAAGGGGGAGTACGTCGAGCTCTTCCGCCAGCTCCAGACGCAGGGGTTCTCCCGCGCCCGGGTCAACGGCGAGACCTACTCCCTCGACGAGCCGCCCACGCTCGACAAGCAGAAGAAGCACACCATCGAGGTCGTCGTCGACCGGCTCGCGGTGAAGGCGTCGTCCAAGCGCCGGCTGACCGACTCGGTGGAGACCGCGCTCGGGCTGGCCAGCGGGCTGGTGGTCTTCGACTTCGTCGACCTGCCGGCCAAGGACAAGGGCCGCGAGCTGAAGTTCTCCGAGAAGATGGCCTGCCCCAACGAGCACCCCATCGAGACCGACGACCTCGAGCCGCGCTCGTTCTCGTTCAACTCACCCTTCGGGGCCTGCCCCGCGTGCCACGGCCTCGGCACCCGGATGGAGGTCGACCCCGAGCTGGTCGTGCCCGACCCGGGGGCGACCCTGGGCGAGGGCGCCATCCAGCCCTGGAGCAGCGCGCACGTCGCCGACTACTTCCTCAAGCTGCTCAACGCGCTCGGTGAGGAGCTCGGCTTCGACCTCAACACCCCCTGGGAGGACCTCCCCGTCAAGGCCCAGAAGTCGATCCTGGGCGGACACCCGACCAAGGTGCACGTGGTCACCACCAACCGCTACGGCCGCCAGCGCGCCTACTACGCCGAGTTCGAGGGCGTGCAGTCCTACATCGAGCGTCGCCACCGGGAGGCCGAGTCCGACACCAGCCGGGACCGCTTCGAGGGCTTCATGCGGGAGGTGGCCTGCCCGGTCTGCGAGGGCAGCCGGCTCAAGCCGGTGTCCCGGGCCGTCACGCTGCCCGGCCCCGGCGGCGACCGCAACATCGCCCAGGTGTGCGCGCTGCCCATCAACGAGACCGCGGACTTCCTGCGCGGCCTCGACCTCAGCACCCGCGAGCGGCAGATCGGCGAGCGGGTGCTCAAGGAGATCCAGGAGCGGCTGAACTTCCTGCTCGACGTCGGGCTCGACTACCTCTCCCTCGACCGGCCCTCGGGCTCCCTGTCCGGGGGCGAGGCGCAGCGGATCCGGCTGGCCACCCAGATCGGCGCCGGCCTCGTCGGTGTCCTCTACGTCCTCGACGAACCCTCCATCGGGCTCCACCAGCGCGACAACAAGCGGCTGATCGAGACGCTGATCCGGCTCAAGGACCTCGGCAACACCCTGATCGTGGTCGAGCACGACGAGGAGACGATCCGGGTCGCGGACTGGGTGGTCGACATCGGCCCGGGTGCCGGCGAGCACGGCGGCCAGGTCGTGCACAGCGGGACCGTGCAGGGCCTCCTCGAGCACGCCGACTCGATGACCGGGCAGTACCTCTCCGGCCGCCGGGAGATCCCGACGCCGGAGGTCCGCCGGCCGCGGACCAAGAGTCGTCAGCTCACCGTGCACGGCGCCCGGGAGCACAACCTGCGCGACGTCACCGTGTCGTTCCCGCTCGGCCTCTTCGTGGCCGTGACCGGGGTGTCCGGCTCGGGCAAGTCGACGCTGGTCAACGACATCCTCTACACGTCGCTGGCCAAGCAGATCTACAACGCCCGGGCGGTGCCCGGCCGGCACACGAGGATCTCCGGCGTCGAGCACGTCGACAAGGTGATCCACGTCGACCAGTCGCCGATCGGCCGGACGCCGCGGTCCAACCCGGCGACCTACACCGGCGTCTTCGACCACGTGCGCAAGCTCTTCGCGTCCACCCCGGAGGCCAAGATGCGCGGCTACCTCCAGGGCCGGTTCTCCTTCAACGTCAAGGGCGGGCGCTGCGAGGCGTGCGCGGGCGACGGCACGATCAAGATCGAGATGAACTTCCTGCCCGACGTCTACGTCCCCTGCGAGGTCTGCCACGGCGCCCGCTACAACCGGGAGACGCTGGAGGTGCACTACAAGGGCAAGACGATCGCCGAGGTGCTCGACATGCCGATCGAGGAGGCCGCGGACTTCTTCGCCGCGGTGCCCGCGATCTCCCGGCACATGAAGACGCTCTGCGAGGTCGGCCTGGGCTACGTCCGCCTCGGGCAGCCGGCCACGACGCTGTCCGGGGGCGAGGCCCAGCGGGTCAAGCTCTCGAGCGAGCTGCAGAAGCGGTCGACCGGGCGCACCGTCTACGTCCTGGACGAGCCGACCACCGGCCTGCACTTCGAGGACATCCGCAAGCTGCTGCTGGTGCTCGGGCGTCTCGTCGACCAGGGCAACACCGTGCTGGTGATCGAGCACAACCTCGACGTCATCAAGACCGCGGACTGGCTGGTGGACATGGGTCCGGAGGGCGGTTCGCGCGGCGGCATCGTGGTCGCGGAGGGCACGCCGGAGGAGGTGGCCGCCGACGAGGCGAGCCACACCGGACGGTTCCTGGCACCGCTCCTCGAGGGGCGGGCGAGCCGCCCGGCGCCACGCAAGCGCGCGGTCGGGAAGCGGTCACCGGCCGCCAAGAAGGCCACGGCACGCCGGTGACCGGTGAACCGAACACCCTTGACCCCCGTGTCTAGGGTCATGGTCACCACCCACGAGCCCCAGGAGCGCGCCCATGCCCGCTGACACGAGCCCGGAGTCCTCGCAGAGCGCGCCCGGAGGCGGGGTGACGCGGCGGTCGGCGCTGCGCGGCACCGTCGTCGCGGGGGTGGGACTGCCGTTGCTCGCCGCCTGCGGAGGTGACGACACCGCCACCGAGGGCACCGGCGGGACCACCACGTCCGACGGGGCCACGTCCGACGGGGGCGGTGCCAACGGGGGCGGTGGCGGCGGCAACGCGGGCGGTTTCGCCACCACGGCAGACGTCCCGGAGGGCGGGGGCGCGATCTTCGCCGACCAGGGCGTGGTCGTCACCCAGCCGTCCGCGGGCGACTTCAAGGGCTTCACCAACATCTGCACCCACCGGCAGTGCCCGCTGGCGGCCGTGACCGACACCATCAACTGCAACTGCCACGGGAGCAGGTTCTCGATCGAGGACGGGTCGCCGGTCAACGGCCCGGCGACCGCCGCCCTGGCCGCGGTGGCGATCACCGTCGACGGCGACGAGATCTCGCTGGCCTGAGCGGGCGGCGGGTCAGTCGACCAGGGCGGGGGAGCAGGCGTCGCGGAACCACTCGTCGCGGCGACATCGCCGCCGGTCGAGCCGGGCGTCCACCAGCACCCGCGCGTCGTCGTACCGGCCGGCCCGGAGCAGGGCGCCGATCCGGGTCTCCTCGACCACCTCGCGCTGGGCGTCGCTGCCGCCCACCCGCCACAGGTCGGCGTCGAGACGACCCAGGGCGTCGGCGGCCGCCGAGCAGTGTCCGCGGACCAGCAGGCCCAGGGCGTCGGCCAGCGGGGCGACCACGTCCCGAAGGGTCCGGTCGCCGGAGCCGCGCGCGTGCCGCGCCAGCAGCCGCAGCCCGGCGGCGTCGTCGGCGGCGGCCAGGGCGACCGCCGAGTGCAGCCCGAGGAAGCCGGTGCCGGGTGCGTGCAGCAACGCCGGCTCCACCGCGGCGACCACCTCGTCGGCGGGCGGGACGCCGGTGGCCCCCGGCGTGAGGGACCAGCGCCACAGCAACGAGCCGGAGTCGACCAGGGAGCGGCAGCCCAGGGCCGGCCGCGGCCGCAGCTGGTCCTGGTAGCGCCGGGCCACGGCCGCCAGGTCGCCGGTGGACAGCTCGTGCAGGGCCGCGTGCCAGGAGAAGTGCTCGCGCTTGTCGACGACCCGACCGTCTCCGGTGATCCAGTCGTCCATCCAGGCGAGCCCGGCCCGGTGGTCGCCCGTCTCGTAGTGGGCGTGCGCCCGGGCGTGCGCGGCGTGCCCGCCGGCGGGCTCGGCCGCCAGGGAGGTGCAGGCCAGGTCCATCGCCTCGTCGAAGCGGCCCTGCTCCTGGCGCATGAAGGCCAGCAGCCCGGCGTACCACCAGTCGTTGCCGTACGCCGGCGCCGCTCGCTCGACGATCTCCCAGGCGTGCGCGGGCACGGTGGTGGCACCCGTGAACGCGATCGTCGGCACCGCGACGCTGAGCAGCAGGGCGTCCGCGGGCCAGTGCTCCAGGTGCCGCAGCAGCGGCGCCGGGTCCCCGTGGACGTGCCGGTCGACGGCGTGCACGTGGCTGCGCTCGCGTGGCGTGCTCCTCCGCGCGTGCAGGCGGGCCGCGACGAGCCGTTGCTCGACGTCGACCGGTGCGCAGAACTCGTGCCCGAGCAGCGCGAGCGCGGCGTGGCCCAACGCGAACGTCGGATCGAGGGCGACGGCCCGAGACACCGCCTCCAACGCACCTCCGTGCAGGCGGAGGAGCGCGCCGACGCCGACGTTGTAGGCGTCCGCGGGCTGATCCCCCGTGGTCAGCCCGAGCCCGTAGCGGTCGACGATCGGCACTTAAGCATAGTAACTCACTCGACATTAATCACATGGATCCGGTGGGCTACCGTCGCGTCGTGGTTCTCCGGGAGGGGGCGCGGGTCGCCGTGGTCGGCGCCGGGCCGGGTGGTCTGGTCGCGGCGAAGCACGCACTGGACGCCGGCCTCGAGCCCACCCTCTTCGAGGCGAGCGACGACCTCGGCGGCCAGTGGCACACCGCGGCCGCGCACAGCGGGATCTGGCCGGGGATGCACACCAACACCAGTCGTGGGCTGACGGCCTTCTCCGACCTGCCGCCTCCGGCGGACCACCCGCTGCACCCGTCCGCCACCCAGATGCACGCCTACCTGCGTGACTACGCGGGCCGCCTTCGGCGTCACGGAGCGGATCCGGTTCGACACGCCCGTTCGCTCGGTGTCCCAGGGCTGGCTCGTCGACGGCGAGCCCTTCGACGCGGTGGTGCTCGCGTCCGGGAGGTTCCGGGCGCCGGCGCTGCCCGGCGGGCTCGACGGCTTCACCGGCGAGGTCCTGCACGCCTTCGACTACCCGGGAGCCGCGGCGTTCCGGGACCGGCGCACCCTCGTCTACGGCAACGGGGTGAGCGGGCTCGAGATCGCCTCGGACATCGCCACCGTGGCGCCGGTCGTGTCGTCGTTCCGCTCCATGCGCTACGTCCTGCAGAAGGTCGTCGACGGGGTGTCGTCCGACTGGCAGTGGTACACCGAGTTCGGCGCGCGGGAGCGCCGGCACCTGACCCGCGCGGAGCTCGGCAGCACGCTGACGGCCCGGGTCCTGCGGGTCGCCGGCGACCCCGCGTCGTACGGCGCGCCCCGGCCGGACCCCGACGTCCTGGTCGCCGGCACCTCGCTGTGCCAGGACTACCTCGCCCAGGTGCGCGACGGGGACATCGTGTGCCGACCGGCGATCGCGTCGACGGCCGGTCGGACGGTCACCTTCACCGACGGCAGCACCGAGACGGTGGACGCGGTCGTGTGCGCGACCGGCTACCGGCTCGACCTGCCCTACCTCGACCCCGCCCTGCGGGAGCTGCTGGTGACCGGCGACGACCTCGACCTCTACCAGCGCACCCTGCACCCGGACCTGCCCGGCCTGGGGGTGGTCGGCCAGTTCCTGCTCCAGGGCCCCTACTGGCCGTTGCTGGAGCTGCAGGCGCGGTGGATCGTCGGCGGCCTCGTCGGGACCGTGCCGGTGCCGACTCCCGCCGCGATGCGGGCCGTGATGGCCACCCCACGACCGCACCTGGAGTCACACCACGTGCTGGGTCTGCAGCTCGCCGAGGAGCAGGGCGTCAGCCCCGACCCGCGCGCGTGGCCGGAGCTCGCCGAGGAGCTGGTCTTCGGCCCGATGCTGCCGGCGCGCTACCGGCTCGAGGGCCCCGGAGCCCGGCCCGACGCCGCCGCCGACTTCGCGGCCCAGGTCGCGGCCTCCCCGCGGGCTCCGGTCGGGCCCGAGGACGTCGCGGCCCTGCGCGGCTTCGGCCTGGCGACGGTCGCTGACCTGATCGGCTGACACGGTCGACGCCCCGCCCTACGGTGAGCACCTGCCCTCGACCCTGCTGGAGCCGCCATGAGGAACGGCCGCGCGTGGGCGACCGGTGCGGTCGTCGGCGTCCTGGTCCTCCTGGGCCTGCCCGCGTCCGGGGCCACCTCCGCGGACGGGACGTCGCGGTCACCGGGGTGCTGATCGTCGCCGCCGACGCCGCCGGTCAGGACCGGGCGTTCGCGCTGGCGCTCGACGACGGCTCGCTGGTGCCGGTGACCGGAGACCTGGACGAGCGATGGGCGAACGCCCGGGTGTCGGCGCGGGTCCGCGTGCCGACCGGCACCGGGTTGCGCACGGCCACGAGCCCGCTGGGTGTGTCCGACGTGCGGCTGGTGGGCGCCGAGGCCGCGCCGGCGGCCGCCGAGGACACGGCCCACCAGGTGTACGTCGCCCGCCCGACCAACGTGGGTGGCTACACCCTGAGCACCGCGCAGGTGCTGGCCCAGGCCGACGTCGTCGCCGCCTTCTGGGAGGACGAGGCGAACGGCGCGATCAGCGACCTGGCCGTGCCGGCCACGGTCACGACGTACACCACCGGCTTCAGCGCGGCCACGGTCTGCTCCCTGGGGCAGTTCTTCCCGATGGTCGACGAGGCGGCCGCGCTCTTCCCGGACGCAGAGTTCTTCGGGTCGGGCGCGACGGACGTCCTCGTCGTGGTCACCCCGGACATCGGCTGCGCGACCAGCACCCTGGGTGTCGGCAGCATCGGGCGCTCGTTCGCCAGCGGCGGGGCGTCGGTGACCCGGGCGTCGTCGTCGTACCTCCAGAGCACGCTCGCGCACGAGATGGGTCACAACTTCGGCCTCCAGCACAGCAACGTCGGCACCCTCGAGTACCACGACATCTACAACGTGATGGGCTTCGGCATCGCCGGCGCCCACCAGCTGACGGCGCTCAGCACCGCCTACCGCCTCGCCCAGGAGATCACCGACCCGGGGGAGGTCGAGGCGCTGCCCGTGCCCGATCCGGGGCAGGTCGCGACGCTGACCCGCACGCTCGCCCCGCGCAGCGACGAGTCGGGGCTGCGCAGTCTCACCGTGACCTCGCCGGACACCGGGGAGACCTACCTGGTCGACTACCGCTCCGGCACCGGCCAGGACGCCGGGTCCCCCTACGCGGGGGGCTACTCGCTCTCCGGCATGGTCTTCCGTCCCGGCGTGGTCGTCGAGCAGGTCGAGGAGTACTCCGTCGGCAGCGGCGTCTCGCTGGTGCGCGACCCGGGCGGCCGGGTCGCGGCCGTGGCGGGCGACACCTGGACGAGTCCCGGGGGAGCCGTGACCGTGACGGTCGGGTCGATGACCCCCGCCGGGGCCCAGGTCACGGTGACCTACACCCCCACCACCGCCGCGCCGTCCCCCGAGCCGGCCGCACCGCCGGCGGCGATCCCCCTGACCTCCGACCCCCGTGGTGAGCGGGGTGGCCCAGGTCGGCCGGACGCTGGTCGCCTCGACGGGAGCCTGGTCGCCCGGCACGGTGCTGACCTGGCAGTGGCAGGCCGACGGGGTGCCGATCCCGGGGGCCACCGCCAGCACCTTCACGCCGGGCGCCGCGCAGCGAGGCGTCCGGCTCGGTGTGCTGGTGACCGGGACGAGGCCGGGCAACGCTGCCGACGCCGCGGGCGTCGGCGCCGACGGCGCCGGTCACCGCGGGCCGGCTCCCGCCGGTGAAGCCGTCGATCGCCGGCAAGCCCCGCGTCGGACGGATCCTGACCGCGCGACCGGGGACGTGGCCCGCGGGTGTGCGGCTGAGCTACCGGTGGCTGGCCGACGGGAAGGCCGTGAAGGGCGGCACCGGGAAGCGGCTGGAGGTCACCCGCGCGCTCGTGGGGACCCGGGTGTCGGTCCGGGTCACCGCGCGCCTGCCGGGCTACCGGGCGGCCACCGCCCGATCGGCACGGACGGGCAAGGTCTCGGCGCTGAGGAGCGTCCGCACCGCGCCGTAGGGTTGGGACGTGCCCAGCCGTCCCCGTCGCAGCCCCACCCTGGGCTACCGACCCGAGCCCGGCTCGATCCCCACCCAGCCGGGCGTCTACCGGTTCCGCGACGCGCGCGGACGGGTGATCTACGTGGGCAAGGCCAAGAACCTCCGGGCCCGCCTCTCGTCGTACTTCCAGGACATCGGCGGACTGCACCAGCGCACCGCCACGATGGTGACCAGCGCGGCGAGCGTGGACTGGACGGTGGTCGGCACCGAGGTCGAGGCCCTGCAGCTGGAGTACTCCTGGATCAAGGAGTTCGACCCGCGCTTCAACGTGAAGTACCGCGACGACAAGTCCTACCCCTGGCTGGCGGTGACCGTGGGGGAGGAGTTCCCGCGGGTGATGGTCGGGCGGGGTGCGAAGCGCAAGGGCACCCGCTACTTCGGGCCCTACAGCCACGCCTGGGCGATCCGGGAGACCATGGACCTGCTGCTCCGGGTCTTCCCGATGCGCTCGTGCTCCAACGGTGTCTTCAAGCGGTCCGGCCAGATCGGCCGCCCCTGCCTGCTCGGCTACATCGGCAAGTGCGCAGCCCCCTGCGTCGGGCTCGGTGACGGCGGAGGAGCACCGGGCGATCGTCGACGACTTCTGCGACTTCATGGCCGGCAACACCACCGCGTTCACCCGCCGGATCGAGAAGGAGATGTACGCCGCGTCCGCCGTCGAGGACTTCGAGCGCGCGGCCCGGCTGCGCGACGACCTCGGCGCCCTCCAGAAGGCCCTGGAGAAGCAGGCCGTGGTGCTCCGCGACGGCACGGACGCCGATGTGATCGCGCTGGCCGAGGACCCGCTGGAGGTGGCCGTGCAGGTCTTCTACGTGCGCGGCGGCCGGATCCGGGGGCAGCGGGCCTGGGTCGCGGACCGGATGGACGACGGCGACACCGCGGACCTGGTCGAGGGCTTCCTGCTGCAGATGTACGGCGGCGAGTCCGACACCATCCCGCGCGAGGTGCTGGTGCCGAAGCTGCCACCCGACGTCCCCACCATGGAGCAGCTGCTCGGAGACCGGCGCGGCAGCAAGGTCGGCATCCGGGTGCCCCAGCGCGGCGACAAGAAGTCCCTGCAGGAGACCGTCGCGCGCAACGCCGCGCAGGCGCTGATGCTCCACAAGACCAAGCGCGCCTCCGACCTCACCACCCGCAACCGGGCGCTGGAGGAGATCCAGGCGGCGCTGGACCTCGACGAGGTGCCGCTGCGGATCGAGTGCTACGACATCTCCAACCTCCAGGGCACCGAGGTGGTGGCCTCGATGGTGGTCTTCGAGGACGGCCTGGCCCGCAAGAGCGAGTACCGCCGCTTCGTCATCAAGGGCGCCGACGGCGGCGGTCCCGACGACCCCGTCGGCCAGAACGACGTGGCGCACATGCACCAGGTGATCACCCGGCGGTTCCGCCGGCTGCTCGACGAGCAGGCGCGCAGCACCGAGGTGGTCACCGACAGCGGGCCGATGCTGGTCGACCCCGAGACCGGCCGGCCGCGCAAGTTCGCCTACGCGCCGGGCCTGGTCGTCGTCGACGGCGGTCCGCCGCAGGTGGCCGCCGCGCAGCGTGCCCTCACCGAGCTCGGTCTCCACGACATCCCCGTGTGCGGGCTCGCCAAGCGGCTCGAGGAGGTGTGGCTGCCGATCCAGGAGGACCCGGTGATCCTGCCGCGCACCTCCGAGGGCCTCTACCTGCTCCAGCGGGTGCGCGACGAGGCGCACCGGTTCGCGATCACCCACCACCGCTCGCGGCGCTCGAAGTCGATGGTCGACAGCCTGCTCGACGACGTCCCCGGGCTGGGCGAGGTGCGGCGCAAGACGCTGCTCAAGCACTTCGGCTCCCTGAAGAAGCTGCGCGCCGCGACCGTCGACGAGCTGGCCCTCGTGCCGGGCATCGGCCACCGCACCGCCACCGCGATCAAGGAGGCGGTCGAGCAGCAGTCCACCCGCGGCCAGGTGCGTGCCGTCAACACCGCCACCGGCGAGATCGAGGATGATTGAGCCATGACTGACGAACCCCGCCCCGGCGAGCTGGTGGTGGTCACCGGCATGACCGGCGCGGGCCGCAGCACCGCCGCGAAGGAGCTGGAGGACCTCGGCTTCTACGTCGTCGACAACATGCCGCCCAGCCTGCTGCCCGACGTCGTGCACCTCGTCGACCAGAGCCGCGGGGTCGAGCAGCCGATCGCGGTCGTGGTCGACGTCCGCTCGGGCTCGTTCTTCGACGCGCTGCAGGCCAACCTCGCCCTGGGGGTCACGGGGCGCCGCTCGACGCTGCTGTTCCTCGAGGCCTCCGACGACGTCCTGGTCCGCCGGCAGGACGCCGCCCGGCGCCCGCACCCGCTCCAGGGCAACGACCGGCTCCTCGACGGCCTGACCCGCGAGCGCAAGGTCCTCGAGCCGCTGCTCGGCAACGCCGACCTGGTCATCGACACCACCAACCTCAACGTCCACCAGCTGACCCGTCAGGTCGCCGAGGCGTTCGGCAACCCCGACACCATGCGGCTCAAGATCGCGGTGGTCAGCTTCGGGTTCAAGTACGGCATCCCCGTCGACGCCGACTTCGTGGCCGACATGCGGTTCCTGCCCAACCCGCACTGGGTGCCCGAGCTCCGCCCGCAGACGGGCCGCGACGAGGCGGTGGCGACGTACGTCCTGGGCCGGGACGGCGCCGAGCGGTTCCTGGAGGAGTACCTCCCCGTGCTCGAGACGGTGGCCGCGGGCTACCTCGGCGAGGGCAAGCGGTTCATGACCGTGGCCATCGGCTGCACGGGCGGCAAGCACCGCAGCGTGGCCATGACCGAGGAGATCACCCGCCGGCTCAAGGACCGCGGGCACGACGCCCGCGCCGCCCACCGCGACCTGGGACGCGGAGTGAGCCCACGGGTCGTGGCCCTCGGGGGCGGCCACGGTCTGCACGCGACGCTGTCCGCGCTGCGGCACGTCGTCGACCACCCGACCGCGGTGGTCACCGTCGCCGACAACGGCGGCTCCTCGGGCCGGCTGCGCGGCGAGTTCGGGGTGCTGCCGCCCGGGGACCTGCGGATGGCGCTGGCGGCGCTGTGCGGCGACGACGAGTGGGGCCAGACCTGGGAGCGCGTCCTCCAGCACCGGTTCGCCGGCGACGGGGAGATGCGCGGGCACGTGGTCGGCAACCTGCTGATCGTCTCGCTGTGGGAGCTCCTCGGCGACCACGTGGCGGCGCTGCAGTGGGTGGCCAGGCTGCTCGGCGCGGAGGGCACCGTGCTGCCGATGGCCACCACGCCCATGGACATCACCGCGGAGGTGCGCGGCCTCGACCCGGCCGACCCGGCGCGGACCGCCACGGTGCGCGGCCAGGTCGAGGTGGCGACCACCGACGGCCAGATCGTCTCGATCAGCCTCGATCCGGCCGACCCGGCCGCGTGCCCGGAGGCGGTGGCGGCGGTCCGGGCCGCCGACTGGGTCGTCCTCGGCCCGGGCTCGTGGTACTCCTCGGTGATCCCGCACCTGATGGTCCCGGCCCTGCGGGACGCGCTGGTCGAGACCGAGGCCCGGCTGGTCGTCGTCCTGAACCTCGAGGGCCAGGCGGGGGAGACCCACGGCTACGCCCCCGAGGACCACCTCGCGGCCCTGCACGAGCACGCGCCGGACCTCACCCTGCACACCGTCCTGGTGGACCCGTCGACGCTCACCGACGCGCAGACCCTGGAGCAGGCCGTCGCCTCCTGGGGAGCGCGGCTCGAGGTCGCCGACGTGGCGCAGGACGACGGTTCCCCGCGCCACGACACGCGGAAGCTGGCGGCGGCGTTCGCGCGGATCCTGGACCCCGGCCCGGCCCCCGAGGGTGCCGCCGGGGTCCGAGGGTGATTGACGGGCGTGGCAGGATCGGCCCCATGGCGATGACGGGGCAGGTGAAGGCGGAGCTGGCGTCGACGCAGATCACCAAGACCTGCTGTCGCAAGGCCGAGGTCGCCACCATGCTCCGGTTCGCCGGCGGACTGCACATCGTGAGCGGCCGGATCGTCGTCGAGGCCGAGCTGGACACCGGCGCCGCCGCGCGCCGGCTGCGCAAGGACATCGCCGACGTCTACGGCCACCCCTCCGACGTGGTGATGGTCCAGGGCAACGGGCTGCGCAAGGGCAGCCGCTACATCGTCCGGGTGGTCAAGGACGGCGAGGCGCTGGCCCGCCAGACCGGGCTGCTCGACCAGCGCGGCCGGCCCGTGCGCGGGCTGCCGCCGACCGTGGTGTCCGGCGGGTCGTGCGACGCGGTCGCCGCCTGGCGGGGGGCGTTCCTGGCCCACGGCTCGCTGACCGAGCCCGGCCGCTCGTCCTCCATGGAGGTGACCTGTCCCGGTCCCGAGGCCGCGCTGGCCCTGGTCGGTGTGGCCCGCCGCCTGGGCATCCAGGGCAAGGCCCGCGAGGTCCGCGGGGTCGACCGGGTCGTGGTCCGCGACGGCGACGCCATCGGGGCCCTGCTGACCCGGCTCGGCGCCCACGAGTCGCTGATGGCCTGGGAGGAGCGCCGGATGCGGCGCGAGGTGCGGGCCACGGCCAACCGGCTCGCCAACTTCGACGACGCCAACCTGCGCCGCTCCGCCCGCGCCGCGGTCGCCGCCGGCGCCCGGGTCGAGCGGGCGCTCGAGATCCTCGCCGACGAGGTCCCCGACCACCTCCGGATGGCCGGCGACCTGCGCCTCGAGCACAAGCAGGCCTCCCTCGAGGAGCTCGGCCAGCTGCACGACCCGGTGCTGACCAAGGACGCGATCGCGGGCCGGATCCGCCGGCTCCTGGCGATGGCCGACAAGCGCGCCGAGGAGCTCGGGATCCCCGACACCGAGGCCTCGCTGACCCCGGAGATGCTCGCCGACGAGGGGTAGCACGACCGCCTCCGGTTACCCGCACGTACCACGAGACGGACGCCCGGGACCCGCCGTACCCAGACGATAGGGTTCCAGACGAAGCGGCCGATCGCCCCGTGCGGTCGGCACCTGCCCCTAGCTAGGAGTCACTGTGACTGTTCGTGTAGGCATCAACGGTTTCGGTCGGATCGGCCGCAACTTCTTCCGCGCCGTGCGCGCGTCAGGAGCCGACATCGAGATCGTCGGCGTCAACGACCTGACCGACAACGCCTCGCTCGCCCACCTGCTCAAGTTCGACACCATCCTCGGTCGCCTCGACGCCGACGTGTCCTCCGACGACACCTCGATCAAGGTCGGCGACCAGCAGATCCACGCCTTCGCCGAGCGCGACCCGTCGGCCCTCAAGTGGGGCGACATCGGCGCCGACGTGGTGGTCGAGTCCACCGGCTTCTTCACCGACGCCACCAAGGCGCACGCCCACATCGACGCCGGCGCCAAGAAGGTCATCATCTCCGCGCCGGCGTCCAACGAGGACTTCACCGTCGTCATGGGCGTCAACCACGAGGACTACGACCCGGCCGCGCACCACGTCATCTCCAACGCCTCGTGCACGACCAACTGCCTGGCGCCGATGGCCAAGGCCCTCAACGACGAGTTCGGCATCGTCAAGGGCCTGATGACCACCATCCACGCGTACACCGCCGACCAGAACCTCCAGGACAACATCCACAAGGACCCGCGCCGCGCCCGCGCCGCCGCCCTCAACATCGTGCCCACCTCGACCGGGGCGGCCAAGGCGATCGGCCTGGTGCTGCCCGAGCTCAAGGGCAAGCTCGACGGCTTCGCGCTGCGCGTCCCGGTGCCGACCGGCTCCGCCACCGACCTCACCTTCGAGGCCGGCCGCGAGACCTCCGTCGACGAGGTCAACGCCGCGGTCAAGGCCGTGGCCGATGGTCGCTACCTGCGCTACTCCACCGACCCGCTGGTGTCCTCCGACATCGTCACCGACCCGGCGTCGTGCATCTTCGACGCGCCGCTCACCAAGGTGATCGGCAACCAGGTCAAGGTCATCGGCTGGTACGACAACGAGTGGGGCTACTCCAACCGGCTCGCCGACCTGATCGGCTACGTCGGCGAGACCCTCTGACGTGAGCGACGTCGACTCCCTGGGCGACCTCCGCGGACAGCGGGTCCTCGTCCGGTCGGACCTCAACGTGCCGCTCGACGGCACGACGATCACCGACGACGGCCGGATCAGGGCCAGCGTGCCCACGATCCGGTCGTTGGCCGAGGCGGGAGCCCGCGTCGTCGTGGTCGCCCACCTCGGCCGTCCCAAGGGGGCGCCGGACCCGGCGTACTCCCTGGGGCCGGTGGCCGCGCGCCTCGGTGAGCTGCTCGGCGCCGACGTGGCCTTCGCGACCGACACGGTCGGCGAGAGCGCCCACGACACCGTCGCTGCGCTGACGGACGGCGGGGTCGCGGTGCTGGAGAACGTCCGGTTCAACGACGGGGAGACCAGCAAGGACGACGACGTCCGCGGGGCGTTCGCCGACCAGCTCGCCGGGCTGGCGGACGCCTTCGTGTCCGACGGCTTCGGCGTGGTGCACCGCAAGCAGGCGTCGGTCTACGACATCGCGCTGCGGCTGCCGTCGGCGATGGGCGGACTCGTGGCCAAGGAGATCGAGGTGCTCCGGCGACTCACGGTCGACCCGGCGCGCCCCTACGTCGTCGTGCTCGGCGGCTCCAAGGTGTCGGACAAGCTGGGCGTGATCGACAACCTGCTGGAGAAGGCCGACAAGCTGCTGATCGGCGGCGGCATGGTGTTCACCTTCCTCAAGGCCCAGGGTCACGAGGTCGGCAAGAGCCTGCTCGAGGACGACCAGCTCGACGTGTGCCGGCGCTACCTCGACGAGGCCACCGAGCGCGGCGTCGAGATCCTGCTGCCGACCGACATCGTGGTGGACACGGCGTTCCCGTCCGGGGACCGCGAGCCGGAGCCCCGCGTCGTACCCGCCGACGAGATCCCGGCCGACAGCCTGGGGCTCGACATCGGGCCCGAGTCCGCGGCCGCCTTCGCGGCGGCCCTCGCCGATGCGCAGACGGTCTTCTGGAACGGGCCGATGGGCGTCTTCGAGACCGCTGCGTTCGCCGACGGCACCCGCGCCGTCGCCGAGGCGCTGACCGAGGTCCCCGGACTGTCGGTCGTCGGCGGGGGCGACTCCGCCGCCGCCGTGCGCACGCTGGGCTTCGACGAGGCGGCCTTCGGGCACATCTCGACCGGCGGCGGGGCCAGCCTGGAGTACCTCGAGGGCAAGGAGCTGCCCGGCATCTCCGTCCTCGAGCGCTGACCATCCCACCCACGGAAAGGTGCCACCGATGGCGTCCACGCGCGTCCCGCTGATGGCGGGCAACTGGAAGATGAACCTCAACCACCAGGAAGCGGTGGTGCTGGTCCAGAAGCTCGCCTGGACCCTGTCGGACAAGCGGCACGACTACGCCAAGGTCGAGGTGGTCGTGTGCCCGCCGTACACCGACCTGCGGTCGGTGCAGACGCTCGTCGACGGGGACCGGCTCTCGATCAGGTACGCCGCCCAGGACGTGTCGACGCACGACTCCGGCGCCTACACCGGCGAGATCTCGGCCGGGATGCTCGCCAAGCTGGGCTGCTCCTACGTCGTGGTGGGTCACTCGGAGCGGCGGGAGTACCACCAGGAGTCCGACGCCACCGTCAACACGAAGGCGCACGCGGCGCTGGCCGCCGGGATGGTGCCGATCGTGTGCGTCGGCGAGGGCCTCGACATCCGCCAGGCGGGGGAGCAGGTGCCCTACACGCTGGCGCAGGTCGACGGCTCGCTGGCGGGCTTCTCCGCCGAGCAGGTGACGGACCTGGTCGTGGCGTACGAGCCGGTGTGGGCGATCGGCACCGGTGAGGTGGCCACCCCCGAGGACGCGCAGGAGGTGTGCGCGGCGATCCGGGCCCGGGTCCGGGAGGTGCACGGCGACGCGGCCGCCGACGGCGTCCGGGTGCTCTACGGCGGCTCGGTCAAGGCGGCCAACGTCGCCGGCATCATGGCCAAGGACGACGTGGACGGCTGCCTGGTCGGCGGGGCCAGCCTGCAGGTCGACGAGTTCGGCGGGATCTGCCGCTTCTACGACATGCCGACGCTGTGATCGAGAGCTCCGGACTAGTCCTCCGGCGTGGCCGTGTTTAGCGCTCTCGCTCCCGTGACGTAAGGTTTTCCTGTGACTATCGCCTTCACGATCCTGCTCATGATCACCAGTGGGCTGCTCATCCTCCTCGTGCTGATGCACAAGGGGCGTGGAGGCGGCCTCTCGGACATGTTCGGTGGCGGCGTCTCCAGCTCGCTGGGGGGCTCGTCCGTCGCTGAGCGCAACCTCGACCGGCTCACGGTCGGCATCGCCGTCATCTGGTTCGCCTGCATCATGGCCCTCGGCCTGCTGCTCGCCTACCAGGTCTGAGATTCGAGAAGGGACACGTTTCGTGGCTGGTGGAGGAAACGCAATCCGGGGAAGCCGGGTCGGCGCGGGCCCGATGGGCGAGGCCGAGCGCGGCGAGGCCGCCCCGCGGCAGGCCGTCACCTACTTCTGCTCGCACGAGCACCGCTCCGTGGTGACCTTCTCCGTCGAGGCGACCGTCCCCGAGTCGTGGGACTGCCCCAAGTGCGGCCTCCCGGCCTCGCTCGACAGCGAGAACCCGCCCCCGGCCCCCAAGATCGAGCCCTACAAGACCCACCTGGCCTACGTGAAGGAGCGCCGCTCCGACAAGGAGGCCGCCGACATCCTCGACGAGGCCATCCAGCTCCTCCGCTCCCGCCGCAAGTCCGGGGACATCGTCTTCTAGCCGACCGGCGCACTTCAGCGCGACGGAAGTGGCTGCTCGAGCGGCGCGCCGAGTCGGCGCAGATGGCGGGTCACGCGGACGGCTGGGTCGGCGCATCGCCGGCTACGGAGAGCCGGCCAGGCTTGCCGCAGCGCATGCTGGCCGATCGCGCCCGAAGACGTCCGAGGCGGTGAAGGTCTCGACGCGCCAGCCCTCGCGCCGACACCGTCGCGCCGCTACCCTGGACCGTGCCGTTCACGGCGGTCGAGTGCCAGTCGGCGCCGTCGTACTCGGCGGCGACGAGCGCTGGCTCGTCTGGTCGAGATGTCACTGGTCCGACCAGCTGGCCCGGGGCACGTACGTCGCGGCTCAGGCCGTCGACACGATCGAGCTCCGGCGCGGAGCTCGTCCGGCTGGTCGTGGCAGACACGCGCGGTCGTCACGGATCGAGCGGCGCCATGGCACGCAGCGTCGTCACCCAGCGCATGCCGCGGAATCGGCGAACGCCCTGGCAGGTGTTCGGTCGCGCGTGAACGCGCTCGAGGCGCAGCTGGCAGTCCAGGTCCGTGACGCCTCGTCCACTCCGAGCGATGGCGGTCCCGGGTCCGCGTGACCACCCGCTTCGCACGGCCCTCGACCTGGGGCGTCTGCTCGACGAGGTTCACCGCTCGCGGCGCTGTCCGACAGCTTCCTCCGGATCGGCGTACCCGGACCACCTGTTGGTCGGAAGGTCGACAGCGGTCTCAAGGGCGAGCGCGGCGTCGTGCAGCTGCGTGCACCTCGCGCCCCTCGCGTGACGGTCGACGACGACGCTGTCCGAGTCGGCACCACGGCTCCACTGGTACGACACCGGGCGCGCAGCGACCGGTGTCCGGCAGTGGTGAGTGCATGTAGACGCCGGCGTGGCTGCTACCGGCCGGATCTCGCCCTGCCGGCGTGCCGTACGCCGCCGAGTACGACGGCGAGCGTTCCACACCGCATCCGACGCGGAGCGCGACGAGGTGCGCGGACCTGGCTCGGCCGGCAACGGGGCTGGCTCGAGTCGAGGTGCCCGACAAGAAGGATTCTACGGCCATATCCGGGACCCTGCGCCACGCCTGTCACCGGCGTGCGTCGGCCCGGTCCCGAGCAGGCGCTGTGGGTGCCGCAGTCGCGCTACCAGCGCGGGTGACGCACCGTGCCCGCTCGAGCGCCGACCTACAGCAGAGTGCCCGGTCACGCCAACTGCGAGCCGAAGTGCCCGGTCACGTCCAGAAGTGCGAGCAGGAGTGCCGGTCAGTGGGTGGGGGCGGCGGGGTGGTCGAGGAACCAGGTGGTCTCCTCGCGGCCGCGGACCCCTCGGGCGGGGGTGGCCTGGATCGAGCCGTCCTCGGCGAGGGCGGCGGCGACGGCGGCCGCCTTGCCGGCCCCCGAGGCGAGGAACCACACGGCGCGGCTGCGGTTGAGGGCGGGGAAGGTGAGGGTGATCCGCTCGGGCGGGGGCTTCGGGGAGTCGAGGACCGAGGTGGCGACCCGGTCGTCGACGTCGAGGGCCGGGTGGCCCGGGAAGAGCGACGCGCAGTGGCCGTCCGGGCCGATGCCGAGCATCAGCACGTCGAACTCGCCGGCGCCATGGGCGCGCACCTCCTCGGCGTACGCCGCGGCGCCGGCCGCGGCGTCCGTCGGCGTCCGCGGTCGAGGGCATCTCGTGCACGTGGGCCGGGTCGGCACCGACCGAGTCCAGGAACGCCTCCCGGGCCTGGCGGGCGTTCCGGTCGGGGCTGTCGGGCGCCACGAAGCGCTCGTCGCCCCACCAGACCACCACCTGCGACCAGTCGACCGGCGACGCGGGGGCGAGCGCGGCGATCCGGCGGTGCAGGGTCTCGGCGATGGTGCCGCCGGTCAGCCCGATGTGGGGGACGCCGCCCGCGGCCTGCGCGGAGGCCAGCCGTTCGAGCAGCCGGCGCGCCACGGTGTCGGCCAGCACGTCCGCGTCGGGGAGCACCTCGATCCCGGGCTCGGGGGTCATGACGGGCCCCGCTTCACCAGCGCCCGCGCGGTCGCGGCGTACACGTCGTCCTCGTCGAGGTGCCGCAGCTCCTCGGCCAGCAGCTCGGGCAGCGTCTTGCGCTTGAGCGCCACGGGCCGGTCGGGCTTGCCCGGGGAGCTGAACGTGGCGAGCTTGCCGTCGGAGCGGTCGATCCGGATCGGGCCGTCCTTGGTCTCCATCACCACCGACGTGAGCCCGGGTCCGTCGGAGCTCCGCCGGGTGACCGGCACCTTGAGCCGGTCGCCGAGCCACGCCGTCAGCAGGTCGGCGCTCGGGCTGATCCGCTCCGCGATCACCTCGGCCGACGTGACCTTGGCGGGGTGCTGGTCCAGCGCGGACGCGAGCAGCGCGCGCCACGGCGTCAACCGGGTCCAGGCGAGGTCGCTGTTGCCCGGGGAGTACACCGCGCACTGGGCGTGCAGGGCCTTGAGCTTGCCGCGGGTGACGTACGCCGCGTCGGTGATGCGGCGCTTCGACAGCGCGCCGATCGGGTCGGCCGCCGGGTCCTTGGGGTGGTCCTTGGGCCACCAGACGGCGACGGGGGAGTCGGGGAGCAGCAGCGGCAGCACCACGGAGTCGGGGTGCTTGACCACCTCGCCCTTGAGGCGGATCAGCGCGACCTCGCCGGCCCAGCCACCACCGGTGCCGACCTGGGCGTTGACGATGCCGGCGCCGCGCCCGTCGCCGAGGATCACCCCGAGCACCCGCGCGGGGTGCTCGTGGGACGCGGCCTTGGCGGCGTCGAGGGCGTCGGTGGCCCCGTCCTCGTCGACCACGATGATCAGCGTCATCACCATGCCCATCACCGGGCTGCCGGCCCGGGTGCGCGCGCGCATGAACTCCGCCGCGATCTCCGACGACGAGGTGTCGGTGAGCTCCATCATCTACGGCCTCCTCCAGGCCCGGCCGTCGCGCCCGAGCATCTTGTCGGCGCTGGCGGGTCCCCAGGTGCCGGAGTCGTAGGTGTCCGGCTTCCCCTTGCGCTCCCAGTTGTCGAGGATCGGGTCCAGGATCTTCCAGGACTCCTCGACCTCCTCGTGCCGCGGGAACAGCGGCGGGTCGCCGAGGAGGACGTCGAGGATCAGCCGTTCGTAGGCCTCCGGCGACGCCTCGGTGAAGGTGCCGCCGTACGCGAAGTCCATGTTCACGTCGCGGATCTCCATCGCGGTGCCCGGCACCTTCGAGCCGAACCGCAGGGTCATCCCCTCGTCGGGCTGCACCCGGATCACCAGCGTGTTGGGGCTGAGGTCCTCGGTGGCGGTGGCGCTGAACGGCTGGTGCGGGGCGGGCTTGAACACGACGGCCACCTCGGTGACGCGGCGGCCGAGCCGCTTGCCGGTGCGCAGGTAGAACGGCACGCCCGCCCAGCGCCGGGTGTCGATGTGCAGCGTGATCGCGGCGTACGTCTCGGTGTGCGAGGTCTTGGGGATGCCCTCCTCGTCGAGGAAGCCGGCCGCCTTGACGCCGCCCGACCAGCCCTCGACGTACTGCCCGCGGGCGGTCGCCAGGTCCAGCCGGGTCGGCAGCCGCACGGACTTGAGCACCTTGAGCTTCTCGGCACGCAGGCTGTCCGCGTCGAAGGCCAGCGGCTCCTCCATCGCCACCAGCGCCATCAGCTGGAGGAGGTGGTTCTGGATGACGTCCCGCGCGGCCCCGATGCCGTCGTAGTAGCCGGCCCGGCCGCCGATGCCGATGTCCTCGGCCATGGTGATCTGCACGTGGTCGACGTAGTTGGAGTTCCAGAGCGGCTCGAACATCGCGTTGGCGAAGCGCATCGCCAGGATGTTCTGCACGGTCTCCTTGCCGAGGTAGTGGTCGATGCGGAACACCGACTCCGGCGGGAACACGCCGTCCAGGATGTCGTTGAGCTCGCGGGCCGATGCCAGGTCGTGCCCGAACGGCTTCTCCACGACCACCCGCCGCCAGGAGCCGTCGAAGGGCTCGGCGAGCTTGTGCTCCTGGAGCTGCTGGACGACGTTGCCGAAGAACCTCGGCGGGATCGAGAGGTAGAAGGCGTGGTTGCCGGCGGTGCCGCGGACGTCGTCGAGCTCCTGGATGGTGCGCCGCAGGTTGTCGAAGGCGATGTCGTCGTCGAAGTCGCCGGGCACGAACCGGAACCCCTCCGCGAGCTGGCGCCAGACCTCCTCGCGGAACTCGGTCCGGGCGAACTCCTTGACCGAGTCGTGCACGATCTGCGCGAAGTCCTGGTCGGCCCAGTCGCGGCGCGCGAAGCCGACGAGCGAGAACCCGGGCGGCAGCAGCCCGCGGTTCGCGAGGTCGTAGATCGCGGGCATGATCTTCTTGCGGGACAGGTCCCCGGTGACGCCGAAGAGCACCATGCCGCAGGGGCCGGCGATCCGGGGCAGCCGGCGGTCCTGGGGGTCCCGCAGCGGGTTGGGGCGGTCGCTCGCGGCCATCAGCGGCGCTGCGAGCGGTAGTAGGTGATCAGCGCCTGCGTGGAGGCGTCCTGCGCGGCCAGCGCCCCGGCGTCACCGGCGACGGCCGGGCTGACCTCCTGGGCGAGCTGCTTGCCGAGCTCCACGCCCCACTGGTCGAAGCTGTCGATGCCCCACACCACCCCGCAGGTGAAGGTGATGTGCTCGTAGAGCGCGATCAGCTGGCCGAGCACGGACGGGGTGAGCGCCGGCGCCATGATCGAGGTGGTCGGCCGGTTCCCGGAGAACACCCGCGCCGGCACGATCGCCTCGTCGGTGCCGTCCGCACGCACCTCGTCGGCGGTCTTGCCGAACGCCAGGGCGCGGGTCTGGGCGAAGAAGTTGGCGAGGAACAGCTCGTGCACGTCGGCGTCGCCGTCCGTCAGGGGGTACGCCGGGTTGGCCACCGCGATGAAGTCGGCGGGCACGATCCGGGTGCCCTGGTGGATGAGCTGGTAGAACGCGTGCTGCCCGTTGGTGCCGGGCTCACCCCAGAAGATCTCGCCGGTCGCCGTCGTCACCGGGGTGCCGTCCCACCGCACGCTCTTGCCGTTGGACTCCATCGTCAGCTGCTGGAGGTACGCCGGGAAGCGGTGCAGCAGCTGGGCGTACGGCAGCACGGCGTGGGTCTCCGCGCCGAGGAAGTTGACGTACCAGACGTTCAGCAGCCCCATCAGCGCCGGCACGTTGTGCGCCAGGTCGGTGCTGCGGAAGTGCTCGTCCACCGCGTGCATGCCACTCAACAGCTCGGCGAAGCGCTCGGGGCCGACCGCGACCACGAGGGAGGTGCCGATCGCCGAGTCCAGCGAGTAGCGGCCGCCGACCCAGTCCCAGAACCCGAAGGCGTTGGCCGGGTCGATCCCGAAGTCGGCCACCTTGTCGAGCGCCGTCGACACCGCGACGAAGTGCTTCGCCACGGCCTCGTCGCCGTCGGCCCCGGTGGCCCGGAGGCCGTCCAGGAGCCACGCCTTGCAGAGCCGCGCGTTGGTGAGGGTCTCCAGCGTGCCGAAGGTCTTGCTGGACACGATGAACAGCGTGGTCGCCGGGTCCAGGTCCGCGAGCGTCTGGGCGGCGTCGGTCGGGTCGATGTTGCTGATGAAGCGGCACTCCAGGCCCTGCTGCACGTAGGGCTGGAGGGCTTCGTAGGCCATCACCGGGCCGAGGTCGGAGCCGCCGATGCCGATGTTGACCACCGTGCGGATGCGTTCGCCGGTCACGCCCGTCCACGCGCCGGAGCGGACCTTCTCGGCGAAGTCGTAGACCCGCGCCAGCACCTCGTGGACGTCGGCGACCACGTCGCGACCCTCGACCTCGAGGGTGACGTCCGCGGGGTCCCGCAGCGCCGTGTGCAGCACGGCCCGGTCCTCGGTGACGTTGATGTGCTCGCCGCGGAACATCGCGTCGCGCCGCTCGGCGAGCCCCACCTGCTCCGCCAGCGCGAGGAGGGCGGCGAGCACCTCGTCGTCGAGCAGCCCCTTGGACAGGTCGACGTGGAGGTCGGCGGCCGTGAAGGTGAGCCGCTCGACCCGTCCCGGGTCGTCGGCGAACCACCCGCGCAGGTCGGGTGAGAAGCCGTCCGCGAGCGCGGTGAGCCGGGCCCAGGCCGCGGTGGCCGTGGGATCGACGGGGGAATCCGTCACTGGCCCGCCCGGGCCTGGTCCAGCTGGCCTTGCACGGTCTCGAGCAGCTCGGTCCAGGATGCCTCGAACTTCTCCACGCCCTCGCGCTCGAGGACCTCGATCACGTCGTCGTAGTCGATGCCGGCGGCCTTCAGGTCGGCCATCACCTTCTCGGCGTCGTCGTAGTGGTTGGTCACCTGGTCGCCGACGATCTCGCTGTGGTCGCGGACCGCGTCGAGGGTCTTCTCCGGCATCGTGTTGACGGTGTTGCCGACGACCAGGTCGTCGACGTACATCGTGTCGCGGTAGTCGGGGTTCTTGACGCCGGTCGAGGCCCACAGCGGCCGCTGCTTGTGGGCGCCGGCGGCGGCCAGCGCCTCCCAGCGCGGGCCGGCGAAGAACTCCTCGTAGGCGCGGTAGGCGAGCCGCGCGTTGGCGACCCCGGCCTTGCCGAGCAGGTCGTCGTGGGCGTTGGTGGCGGCGAGCCGCTTGTCGATCTCGGTGTCCACCCGGGAGACGAAGAACGACGCGACCGACTGGATCTTGGAGAGGTCGTGGCCGTTGTCGCGGGCGAGCTCGAGACCCTTGACGTAGGCCTCCATCACGCCCTGGTAGCGCTCGAGGCCGAAGATCAGCGTCACGTTGACGCTGATGCCCGCGCCGATGGTGCTGGTGATCGCCGGAGCGCCCTCGGTGGTGGCCGGGATCTTGATCAGCACGTTGGGCCGGTCGACCTCGTCGGACAGCTCGCGGGCCGAGGCGGTCGTCGCCTTCTCGTCGTGCGCGAGCGTGGGTGCCACCTCGATGGACACCCGCCCGTCGACGCCGTTGGTGGCGTCGAACACCTCGCGCATCACGTCGCAGGCGTCGCGGACGTCGGTCGTGGTGAGCGCGAAGACGGTCTTGTCCACGTCGGCGCCCGCGGCGGCCAGGGTGCGCACCTGGGCGTCGTAGCGCTCCCCGTCGGCCAGCGCCGCGGCGAAGATCGACGGGTTGGTGGTGACGCCGGTGACGTGGCTGTTCTTGACCAGGTCGGCGAGGTTGCCGGTCTCCAGGCGCTCACGGGACAGGTCGTCGAGCCAGATGGACACGCCGGCGTCGGTCAGGGCCTTGAGGTGGTCGGACATGGTGCCTCCTTGATGGCTGGATGGGTGGGTCAGGCGGTCGCGGCGGCGTGCGAGTCGCGAGCGGCGTTGGCGACCGCCTCCGCGGTGATGCCGTACTCGGTGTAGATCCGCTGGTAGTCGGCGCTGGCGCCGTAGGTGTCGATGGACACGATCCGGCCCAGGTCGCCGACGATGTCGCGCCAGCCCTGGGCGATGCCGGCCTCGACGGACACCCGCGCCCGGACGGGCGGCGGGATCACCGTCTCGCGGTACGACGCCTCCTGCTCGTCGAACCACTCCCGGCAGGGCATCGAGACCACCCGGGCCCGGATCCCGTCGGCGGCCAGGAGCTCGCGGGCCTCGACGGCCAGCTGGACCTCGGAGCCGGTGCCGACGAGGACCACGTCGGGCAGCCCGCCCTGGCCGTCGAGGTCGGGAGCGTCGAGCAGCACGTACCCGCCGCGGTGGGCGTTGGAGGTGTCCGAGAAGCCCTCCTCGCCGCGCGGGAACACCGGGAGGTTCTGCCGGCTCAGGCACAGCCCGGCCGGCCGGTCGGTGCGCTCGAGGATGGCCTTCCACACCGCGGTGGTCTCGTTGGCGTCGCCGGGGCGGACCACGTCGAGGCCGGGGATGGCGCGCAGCGCCGCGAGGTGCTCGACCGGCTGGTGCGTCGGGCCGTCCTCGCCGAGGCCGATCGAGTCGTGGGTCCACACGTAGGTGACCGGCAGCCCCATGATCGCGGCCAGTCGCACGGCCGGTCGCATGTAGTCGGAGAACGTCAGGAACGTGCCCCCGAAGACGCGGGTCCCGCCGTGCACGGCGATGCCGTTCATGATCGAGCCCATCGCGTGCTCGCGGATGCCGAAGTGCAGCACCCGGCCGGCGTAGGGGTCGCCCGGGAACATCTTGGTCGAGCGGTCCTTGGGCAGGAAGGACGGCACGCCCTCGATGGTGGTGTTGTTGGAGCCGGCCAGGTCGGCCGAGCCGCCCCACAGCTCGGGCACGGCGCCGGCGACCGCGTTGATCACCTTGCCGGAGGCGACCCGGGTCGCCACCCCCTTGGGGTCGGCCGGGAAGGTCGGCAGCCCGGCGTCCCAGCCGTCGGGCAGCGTCCGGGTCTGCAGCCGCTCGAAGAGGGCGACGTCGGCGGACGGCTTGGTGGCCCAGTGCGCGAAGTCGCCGTCCCAGGCCGCCTGCGCGGCCTTGCCGCGGGCCACCGCCTCCCGGGTGTGCTCGAGCACGCCGGGAGGGACCTCGAAGGTCTGGTCGGGGTCGAAGCCGAGGATCCGCTTGGTGGCGGCCACCTCCTCGTCGCCGAGGGCCGAGCCGTGGGACTTGCCGGTGTTCTGCAGGTTCGGTGCCGGCCACGCGATGATCGTGCGCAGCACGATGAAGCTGGGCCGGTCCGTGACGGCCTCGGCCTTGCGGAGCGCGGCGTACAGCGCCGGGACGTCCTCCTCGTACGTCGTGTCGTCGTGGGTCCAGTCGACGGTCTGCACGTGCCAGCCGTAGGCCTCGTAGCGCGCCCCCACGTCCTCGGCGAGCGCGATGTCGGTGTCGTCCTCGATCGAGATCCGGTTGGCGTCGTAGACGACGGTCAGGTTCCCGAGCCGCTGCACCCCGGCGATGGCCGAGGCCTCGGCGCTCACGCCCTCCTCGATGTCGCCGTCGCTGCACAGCGCGTAGACGTGGTGGTCGAACGGGGACGCGCCGTCGGCCGCGTTGGGGTCGAGCAGGCCGCGCTCGCGGCGGGCGGCCATCGCCATGCCGACCGCGTTGCCGATGCCCTGGCCGAGCGGCCCGGTGGTGGTCTCGACGCCGGCGGTGTGGCCGTACTCCGGGTGGCCGGGCGTCTTGGAGCCCCAGGTGCGCAGCGCCTTGATGTCGTCGAGCTCCAGGCCCCAGCCGCCGAGGAAGAGCTGGAGGTAGAGCGTCAGGGACGAGTGGCCGCAGGACAGCACGAACCGGTCGCGGCCCGGCCAGTGCGGGTCGGCCGGGTTGTGCCGCATCACCTTCTGGAACAACAGGTACGCCGCCGGGGCGAGGCTCATGGCGGTGCCGGGATGGCCGTTGCCGACCTTCTGCACGGCGTCCATGGCGAGGACCCGCACGGTGTCCACCGCCTTGGCGTCCAGATCGGTCCAGTCCAGCCGTTGCGGGATGCTGCTCACGGGGGTCCTCACTGCAGTCGGTGGGGGTCGGGTCCAGGCCGTCACCGAGCCTACTCATCTCCGGGGATAGACTCGATGGCGCGTCAGTACCCGAAATCCCACCGCCCCAACAGCCCCCTGACAGCGAGGTCGCCCGTGTCCTACGTGGGTCAGCGGACCTCGGGACCGGCCTCGTCGACGGTGGCCGCGAAGGCCGGGTTCAAGGACGTGGTGATGGCCTACGTCGGGCTCACCAAGCCCCGGGTCATCGAGCTGTTGCTGCTCACCACCGTGCCGGTGATGTTCTTCGCCGAGGGCGGGGTGCCGGGCCTGGCCCTGGTGGCCGCGACGGTCGTCGGCGGCACCCTGTCCGCCGGGTCCGCCTCGGCGCTCAACTGCGTCTACGACCGCGACATCGACGAGCAGATGCGCCGGACGCGGCGCCGCGCGCTGCCGCGGCACATCGTCTCGCCGGTCGCCGCCACCGTCTTCGGCGTGGTCCTCGGCGTGCTGGCGACGGTGATCCTCCTCGTCTGGGTCAACCCGCTGTCCGCGGCGCTGGCCCTCGCCGCCGAGGCGTTCTACCTGCTGGTCTACACGGTCTGGCTCAAGCGCCGGACCACCCAGAACATCGTCTGGGGCGGCCTGGCCGGCTGCTTCCCGGCGCTGATCGGCTGGACCGCGGTCACCAACGAGCTCGCCTGGCCGCCGGTGGTGCTGTTCATGGTGGTGTTCTTCTGGACCCCGCCGCACACCTGGGCGCTGGCGCTGCGCTACCGCGACGACTACGCGGGCGTGGACGTGCCGATGCTGCCGGTGGTGGCCCCGCCCGACGTGGTCGGCCGCCAGATCGTGCTCTACACCTGGGCGACGGTCGCCACCTCGCTGCTGCTGTGGCCGGTGGCGGACACCGGCCTCGTGTACGTCGCGGCCGCGGTGGTGCTCGGCGCGGTGTTCCTGGTGGAGGCGCACCGGCTCTGGGCCCGCGCCCGGGCCCTCGGACCCGACGAGAACGTCGCCGGCATCGACCCGATGCGGCTGTTCCACGTGTCGAACCTCTACCTCGCGCTGCTGTTCGTCGCCGTCGCCGTGGACCCGCTGCTGCGCTGACGCGCCGCGACCACCACCCAGGTCACCGTCGCGGAGATCAGCGCGGCGCCGAGCAGGTGCAGCACGACCAGTCCCTCGGGCAGGTCGAGGAAGTACTGCGTGAAGCCGACCAGCCCCTGCGCCAGCTCGACGACGAGCAGCGCGCCGGCCGCGCGGGCGACCAGCGGGGCCCCCGAGCGGTGGGCGAGGACGAGCAGCCCGACCGTCAGCGCGACCAGGAAGTAGACGGCGATCGCGTGCACGTGGGACATCACCTGCGGGTCCAGGCCGGTGCGACGGGCGTCGGTGTCGCCCGAGTGCGGTCCGCTGCCGGTGACGACGGTGCCGAGGTAGAGCACCACCCAGGCGTTGGCGAACACCAGCCAGGTCAGCCGGCGCACGCGCACCGGTGCCGCGGGTCGCTCCGGGCCGCGCAGCTCGTCCACGAGCAGCACGCAGACGCCGATGATGGCCATCGACACCAGCAGGTGGAGGGACACGACCCAGGGGTTGAGGTCGGTGAGCACGGTGACGCCGCCGATCACCGCCTGGAGCGGGATGCCGAGGACGATGATCGTGGCCAGGACCAGCGGGCGGCGCCGCCGGGCGACCAGCGCGGTCACCCACAGGGCCAGCGCGAGCGCCACCAGCACGAAGGTCAGCATCCGGTTGCCGAACTCGATCGCGCCGTGGATGCCGAGCGCGCCGTGCACGACGTACGACTCGTCGGTGCAGCGCGGCCAGGTCGGGCAGCCCAGGCCGGAGCCGGTGACCCGCACCGCGCCGCCGGTCACCACGATGGCGATGTTGGCGACCAGGTTGGCGAGCGCGAGGGGCCACAGCCACCGGGTGGCTACTCCCACGTGAACGTCCTCGCGGTCAGCAGCGTGCCGATCACCGTCCACCCGAGGAGCACCGCCAGGCTGGTCAGGTCGGCGCTGCCGTCCTGGAGAGCGGCCCGCAGCGCGTCACCGAGGGCACCGGAGGGCAGCCAGGCGATGACCGGCGCGAGGGCGCCGTACGACGTCGTCGGCAGCACCACGCCGCCGGCCGCGACGAGCAGCAGGTAGATCAGGTTGGCGGCGGCCAGGGTCGCCTCGGCGCGCAGGAGGCCGGCGAGGAGCAGCCCCAGGGAGGCGAACGCGGAGGTGCCCAGCACCACGGCGAGCACCGCCGGGAGCCAGCCGGGGTCCGGGTCCCAGTCGAGCGCGAGCGCCGCGGCGGTGATCACCGCGATCTGGGTCACCTCGACGACCAGCAGCGCCCCGACCTTGCCCAGCAGCAGGCCGTGCCGGGGGAGCGGGGACGCCCCGAGGCGCTTGAGCACGCCGTAGCGCCGCTCGTAGCCGGTGGCGATCGCCAGGGAGGCGAACGCCGTCGACATCACCGCCAGCGCGAGCACGCCCGGAGTGAGCACGTCGATGACGGGCCGGTCGAGGTCGAGGCCGAGGCGGTCGGCCCCCGCGACCCCGCCGAAGAGGACCAGGAGCGGGATCACCAGCGCGAGCACCACCTGCTCGCCGTTGCGCAGCAGCAGCCGGGTCTCCATCGTCGCCTGGGCGGCCACCTGGCGGGCCAGCGGGGCGGACCCGGGCGCCGGGGTCAGGTCGAGGCGCGCGGTCGCGTGCGGGTCGCGCCAGCGCTGCTCGCTCATCCCGGCCCTCGCGTGGTGAGCTCCAGGAACACGTCCTCGAGGGTGCGGCCGTCCTTCGTGAGCTCGCTCGGCGTGCCGGCGGCCACGATCCGGCCGCGGTCGAGGATGTGGATGTGGTCGGCGAGCCGCTCGGCCTCGTCCATGTGGTGGGTGGTGAGCACCACGGTCACGCCGCTGGCGCGGAGCTCGCGCAGCAGGTCCCAGGTGGTCCGGCGGCCGTGCGGGTCCATGCCCGCGGTCGGCTCGTCGACGAACACCAGCTCGGGCCGGCCCACGACCGCCAGGGCGAGCCCCAGCCGCTGCTTCTGGCCGCCGGAGAGCCGGCGGTACGGCGTCCGCCCGCACTCGTGCAGGCCGAGCCGCTCGGCCAGCAGGTCGACGTCGAGCGGGTGGGCGTGCAGGCGGGACACGTGGCGGAGCATCTCGACCGCCCGGACGCCGGACCAGGCGCCGCCCTCCTGGAGCATCACGCCGATCCGGGGCAGCAGGGCGCGCTGCTGGCGCTGCGGGTCCAGGCCGAGCACCCGCACCGTCCCGGCCTGGGCGCGGCGGTAGCCCTCGCAGGTCTCCAGGGTGGTCGTCTTGCCCGCGCCGTTGGGGCCGAGGACCGCGGTGATGGTGTCCCGGTCCACGGTCAGCGAGAGCCCGTCGACGGCCCGGGTGGCGCCGTACCGCATGACGAGACCGTCGATCTCGACGGCGGGAGCGGGCGGCACGGGTGCAGTCTAGGAATCGGGCCGTCGAGGACCGTCGGTGGCCCCGCGTACGCTCGGAAGGGTGAGCAGACGACCGGCGATCGAGGCCGAGAACCTGGTGAAGCACTTCGGCGAGACGATCGCCGTCGACGGCGTCAGTCTGAGCGTCCCGGAGGGCTCGGTGCTGGGCATGCTCGGCCCCAACGGCGCCGGCAAGACCACGACGGTGCGGATGATGACGACCCTGACGACGCCGACCAGCGGCACCGCCCGGGTCAACGGCCACGACGTCATCAAGGAGCCCGCCGCGGTCCGGCGCAGCATGGGCCTCACCGGCCAGGCCGCCACCGTCGACGAGCTGCTCACCGGTCGCGAGAACCTCCGGCTGATCGGCTCGCTCTACGGCCTCTCGTCGTCCTACATCGCCTCGGCCTCGCGTGACCTGCTGGAGCGGTTCTCGCTGAGCGACGCCGGCAACCGGGTCGTCAAGACCTACTCCGGCGGGATGCGCCGTCGTCTCGACCTGGCGGTCAGCCTGATCGCGACGCCACCGGTGCTGTTCCTCGACGAGCCGACCACCGGCCTGGACCCCCGCAGCCGGGTCGAGCTCTGGGACGTGCTGCGCGAGCTCGTCCGGGACGGCACCACCCTGCTGCTGACCACGCAGTACCTCGACGAGGCCGACCAGCTGGCCGACCGGATCGTGGTGATCGACCACGGCCGGGTGATCGCCGAGGGCACGCCGCTGGAGCTCAAGGACCGCTCGGGCAAGGCCGCCCTCGTGGTGACCGTCTCCCGGGCCGACGACCTCGCCGTCGCGGAGCGGATGATGCGCGACCAGGTGGACGGCGTGCACGTCGACGCCGCGGCGCGGCAGCTCACGGCCCCCGCCGAGGGCCTGCGCGACGTGACCCGGATCGCCTCGATCTTCGCCGACAGCCGGATCGAGCTCGACGACCTCGGGCTCAAGCGGCCCAGCCTCGACGACGTGTTCCTGCACCTCACCGGGCACCGCGCCGAGGAGACCACCGACCCCGCACCCGACGAGGAGCTGGCCCGATGACCGACATCGACAGCACGCGAGGCGTCGCCGACGGCCGCGTCGCGCGCCCCGAGATCCGCGACACCGGGATGCTGCGGCAGTCCCTCACGATCGCCCGCCGCAACCTCATCCACATCAAGCGGATGCCCGAGATGCTGCTCGACGTCACCATCCAGCCGGTGATGTTCGTGCTGCTGTTCGCCTTCGTGTTCGGCGGGTCCATCGCGGTGCAGGGGTCGCCGGCCGGCTACCGCGAGTGGCTGATGGGCGGGATCATGGCGCAGACCGTGGCGTTCGCCTCGTTCATCGTCGCCGTCGGCCTCACCGCCGACATCGACAAGGGCATCGTCGACCGGCTCCGGTCGCTGCCGATCAACTCCTCGGCGGTGCTCGTGGGCCGGAGCCTGTCCAGCCTGCTGCACACGAGCATCGGCATCTTCATCATGTCCCTGACCGGGCTGCTGGTCGGCTGGCGGATCCGGGGGTCCTTCCTCGACGCGGTGCTCGCCTACACGCTGCTCCTGATGTGGGGCTTCGCGATGATCTGGGTCGGCATCCTGGTCGGCTCGGCGCTGCGCTCCGTCGAGGCCGTCAACGGCTTGATGTTCGCGGTGATGTTCCCCATCACGTTCGTCGCGAACACCTTCGCCCCGTCCGCCGCGATGCCGGCGGGCCTGCGGGTCATCGCCGAGTGGAACCCGCTCTCGTCGCTGGTCCAGGCGGTGCGCGAGCTGTGGGGCAACGACGTCCCGGCCGGACCGGACGCCGCGCTCCCGCTCCAGCACCCGGTGCTCAGCACGATGATCTGGATGTGCGCGATCACCGCGATGATCGCCCCGCTGGCGATCCGGGCGTTCCGGCGTCGGACCCAGGACTGACTTAGGTGACCCTTACTTGAAACCGGTCGGACATTAACGTCACACTGGTGTTGTGGAAATCGCTGGAGACGCACCGACGCGCGAGCGCGTGGTCCGGTCGATCCTCGAGAACGGCCCCTCCAGCGCCGCCGACCTCGCCGCCCGGCTGGACCTGACGCCCGCCGCCGTGCGGCGCCACCTCGACCACCTGGCCGAGAACGGCACCGTCGAGGCGCGGGAGCGGCGGGTGTACGGCGCCCGCGGCCGCGGCCGCCCGGCCAAGGTCTTCGCGCTCACCGAGATCGGTCGCGACGCCTTCGACCAGCAGTACGACGACCTCGCGGCCGCCGCGCTGCGCTACCTGTCGGAGACCGGCGGCGACGAGGCCGTCATGGAGTTCGCCCGGCGCCGGGTGGCCTTCATCGAGCGCGACTGCGCGCGGGTGCTGGCCGAGCAGCCGGACCTGTCGCCGGCCCACGCGCTCGCGCGGGTGCTCACCGACGGTGGCTACGCCGCCTCGATCAAGGAGCTGCCGGTGGTGGGCGACCAGCTGTGCCAGCAGCACTGCCCGGTGTCCCACGTCGCCCACGAGTTCCCCCAGCTGTGCGAGGCCGAGACCGAGGCCATCGGCCGGGTGCTCGGCACCCACGTCCAACGACTTGCCACCATCGCCCACGGCGACGGTGTGTGCACGACCTGCATCCCGGTCTCGACGAGCTCGAGCACCGAACGCCACGAGAAGGAGAAGCGATGACCTCCATCGAAGAGCTCAACCCCGAGCTGAAGGGCATCGGCCGCTACCAGTTCGGCTGGGCCGACAGCGACACCGCGGGCGCCACGGCGACCCGGGGTCTCAACGAGGACGTCGTGCGCGACATCTCGGCGAAGAAGAACGAGCCGCAGTGGATGCTCGACCTGCGCCTGAAGGGCCTCAAGCTCTTCCACCGCAAGCCGATGCCGACCTGGGGCTCCGACCTCTCGGCGATCGACTTCGACAACATCAAGTACTTCGTGCGGTCGAGCGAGAAGCAGGCCACCTCGTGGGAGGACCTCCCCGAGGACATCAAGAACACCTACGACCGGCTCGGCATCCCCGAGGCGGAGAAGCAGCGCCTGGTCGCCGGCGTCGCCGCGCAGTACGAGTCCGAGGTCGTCTACCACTCGATCCGCGAGGACCTCGAGGAGCAGGGCGTCCTCTTCCTGGACACCGACACCGCGCTGCGCGATCAGCCCGAGCTGTTCCAGGAGTACTTCGGCACCGTCATCCCCGTCGGTGACAACAAGTTCGCCGCGCTCAACACCTCGGTGTGGTCGGGCGGCTCGTTCATCTACGTGCCCAAGGGTGTCCACGTCGACATCCCGCTGCAGGCCTACTTCCGGATCAACACCGAGAACATGGGCCAGTTCGAGCGGACGCTGATCATCGTCGACGAGGACGCCTACGTGCACTACGTCGAGGGCTGCACCGCGCCGATCTACAGCTCGGACTCGCTGCACTCCGCGGTCGTCGAGATCATCGTGAAGAAGGGCGGCCGCTGCCGCTACACGACGATCCAGAACTGGTCCAACAACGTCTACAACCTCGTCACCAAGCGGGCCACCTGCGAGGCCGGCGCGACGATGGAGTGGGTCGACGGCAACATCGGCTCCAAGGTGACGATGAAGTACCCCGCGATCTACCTGATGGGCGAGCACGCCAAGGGCGAGACCCTGTCCATCGCGTTCGCGGGCGAGGGCCAGCACCAGGACGCCGGCGCCAAGATGGTGCACGCCGCGCCGCACACCTCCTGCTCGATCCTGAGCAAGTCGGTGGCGCGCGGGGGCGGGCGGACGTCGTACCGCGGCCTGATCCAGATCAACGAGGGCGCGCACGGCTCCAAGTCCAACGTGCTGTGCGACGCGCTGCTGGTCGACCAGATCAGCCGCAGCGACACCTACCCCTACGTCGACATCCGCGAGGACGACGTGTCCATGGGCCACGAGGCGAGCGTCTCCAAGGTCTCCGAGGACCAGCTGTTCTACCTGATGTCGCGCGGCATGGAGCAGGACGAGGCGATGGCCATGATCGTCCGCGGCTTCGTGGAGCCGATCGCGAAGGAGCTCCCGATGGAGTACGCCCTCGAGCTCAACCGCCTCATCGAGCTGCAAATGGAAGGTGCCGTCGGCTATGACGGCCGTTGCAGAAGCCCTCGAGACACCGAGGGTCGAGTCCCACCTGCACCCGCAGGGTTCCTTCGACGTGGCCGACCACGTCGTGCCCACGGGCCGCGAGGAGATCTGGCGGTTCACCCCGCTCAAGCGTCTCCGCGGCCTGCACGCCGACGCGGAGTTCCTGCCGAGCACCACCACGACCACCTGGAACACGCCGGAGGGCGTCCGGGTGGAGCCCGTGGACGGTGACGAGGCGCGGTCCCTGCGCGGGATCAGCGGCCTGGTGCCCAACAGCAGGTACGCCGCGCGGGTGCTCGCCGAGGCCTCGTCGACCCTGCTGGTCGACGTGCCGGCCGAGGCCGACGTGGCGCAGCCGATCGTGGTGGACCTGGAGGGCAAGGACGCCGGCGACCACCGAGGCCGGGCACGTCGCGCTGCGCTTCGGCGCGCACTCCCGGGCGACCGTGGTGCTCAACCACACCGGCAGCGCGTCGCTGGCCCAGGTCGTCGAGGTCCAGGTCGGCGACGGGGCCGAGGTCACCGTCGTGTCGATCCAGGACTGGGCCGACGACGCCGTGCACCTGACCCAGACCCAGGCCCGGGTCGGCCGCGACGCGTCGTACAAGCACGCGGCGATCAGCTTCGGCGGCGACCTCGTGCGGATGGACGCCAACGTGACGTACGGCGGTCCCGGCGGCAGCGCCGAGCTGCTCGGCCTCTACTTCGCCGACGCCGGCCAGCACATCGAGCACCGCCTCTTCGCCGACCACGACGCCCCGCACACCAAGAGCAGAGTCACCTACAAGGGGGCGCTGCAGGGTCAGCGCGCGCACACGGTGTGGGTCGGCAACGTGCTGATCCGCAAGGTGGCCGAGGGCATCGACACCTTCGAGGAGAACCGCAACCTGGTCCTCACCGACGGCTGCCAGGCCGACTCCGTGCCCAACCTGGAGATCGAGACCGGCGAGATCGTGGGGGCGGGGCACGCCTCGGCCACCGGTCGCTTCGACGACAACCAGCTCTTCTACCTGCGCTCGCGCGGGATCGCCGAGGCCGACGCCCGGCGGCTCGTCGTGCACGGCTTCTTCCACGACCTGATCCGCAAGGTCGGCGTGCCGGCCATCGAGGAGCGGCTGGTCGCCACCGTCGAGGCCGAGCTGGACAAGAACGTCGCCGGGAAGCACTTCTGATGGCCTTCGAACGCGCCTGCGCCCTCGGCGACCTCCGCGACGACGCCGCGCTCGCGGTCACCGTCGGCGACCTACGACGTGGCCCTGGCCAGGGACGGCGAGGAGATCTTCGCCGTCGAGGACCAGTGCTCCCACGCCGCCGTGGCGCTGAGCGAGGGAGACGTCGAGAACTGCACCGTCGAGTGCTGGCTGCACGGCTCCCGCTTCGACCTGCGCACCGGCAAGCCCATCGGCCTCCCGGCGACCGAGCCGGTCGCCACCTTCCCCGTCGAGCTACGCGGTGGCGACGTCTACGTCGACACCGACACCACCCTGAACGGAGTCACACCCGCATGAGCACCCTCGAGATCAAGGACCTGCGCGTCACGGTCGAGACCGAGGACGGCCCCAAGGAGATCCTCAAGGGCGTCACGCTGACCATCAACGGCGGCGAGACGCACGCGATCATGGGCCCCAACGGCTCGGGCAAGTCCACGCTGGCCTACTCGATCGCCGGCCACCCCAAGTACACCGTCACCGGCGGCACCGTCACCCTCGACGGCGCCGACGTGCTCGCGATGACCGTCGACGAGCGGGCCCGAGCGGGGATGTTCCTCGCCATGCAGTACCCCGTCGAGGTCCCCGGCGTCTCGGTCGCGAACTTCCTGCGCACCGCCAAGACCGCCATCGACGGCGAGGCGCCCAAGCTGCGCACCTGGGTCAAGGACGTCAACGCCACCCTCGAGGAGGCCGGGCTCGACCCGACCTTCTCCCAGCGCAACGTCAACGAGGGCTTCTCCGGCGGCGAGAAGAAGCGCCACGAGATCGCCCAGATGCAGCTGCTCGACCCGAAGATCGCGGTGCTCGACGAGACCGACTCCGGGCTCGACATCGACGCGCTCAAGGTGGTCTCGGCCGGCGTCAACAGGTTCGCCGAGGCCGGCGACAAGGGCGTGCTGCTGATCACCCACTACACCCGGATCCTGCGCTACATCACCCCCGACTACGTGCACGTCTTCGTCGACGGCCGGATCGCCGAGGAGGGCGGCCCCGAGCTCGCCGAGCAGCTCGAGGCCGAGGGCTACGACAAGTACGTCAGCAAGGCCGCGGCGGTCTGACATGCCTCCCTTCGTGGGCGACGGCCTGCTTCCGGACCTGGAGGTCATCCGCAAGGACTTCCCGATCCTGCTGCGCACCGTCCCGGGCAACGGCGGGGCCGGGGTGCCGCTGGTCTACCTCGACAGCGCCAACACCTCGCAGAAGCCGCAGGTCGTCATCGACACGATGGTCGACCACCTCGAGCGGCACAACGCCAACATCGCCCGCGCCATGCACCAGCTCGGCGCCGAGTCGACCGAGGCGTTCGAGGCGGCGCGCGACAAGGTGGCGCGCCTTCATCGGCGCCCCCTCGCGCGACGAGGTGATCTTCACCAAGAACATCACCGAGGGGCTCAACCTGGTCGCCAACACCCTGGCCTGGCCGGGGGCGCTGCAGGTCGGTCCGGGTGACGAGGTGCTCATCACCGAGATGGAGCACCACTCCAACATCGTGCCCTGGCAGCTGCTCACCGAGCGCACCGGCGCGACGCTGCGCTGGTTCGGCCTGACCGACGACGGCCGGCTCGACCTGTCGAACATCGACGACCTGATCACCGAGCGCACCAAGGTCGTCTCGCTGACCTGGGTCTCCAACATGCTCGGCACCATCAACCCGGTCCGCCAGATCGCCGACCGCGCCCACCAGGTGGGGGCCCTGGTCGTCGTCGACGCCGCCCAGGCGGTGCCGCAGCTGCCCGTCGACGTGGTCGCGAGCGGCGCCGACATCGTGGGCTTCACCGGCCACAAGGTGGTCGGCCCGACCGGCATCGGCGTGCTGTGGGGCCGGCGCGAGGTCCTCGACCAGCTGCCGCCGTTCCACGGGGGTGGCGAGATGATCGAGACGGTCACCATGGAGCGGTCGACCTACGCCCCGATCCCGCACAAGTTCGAGGCCGGCACCCCGCCGATCGTGGAGGCGGTCGGGCTCGGCGCGGCCGTCGAGTACCTCGGCCACATCGGCATGGACCAGGTCCACCGGCACGAGCAGGCGATCACGGCGTACGCGCTGGAGGGCCTGCAGAGCGTGCCCGGGGTGTCCGTGCTCGGTCCGCTCGACGCCGCCTCACGCGGGGGCGCGATCTCCTTCGAGCTGGCCGGCGTGCACCCCCACGACGTCGCGACGGTGCTCGACACCCGCGGCATCGCCATCCGGGCCGGCCACCACTGCGCCAAGCCGGCGCACGCCCGCTTCGGCGTGCAGTCGTCCTCGCGGATGTCGTCGTACCTCTACACGACGCCCGCCGAGATCGACGCGCTCGTCGAGGGCCTGCTCTACACCCGCGACTACTTCAAGGTGGGGGTGACCCGATGACCGTGGCCTCCGGAGCGTCCGGCGAGCTCGACTCGCTCTACCAGGAGATCATCCTGGACCACTACAAGAACCCGCTGAACAAGGGTCTCCGCGACCCCTTCGAGGCCGAGGTGCACCACGTCAACCCGACGTGCGGCGACGAGGTCACCCTGCGCGTGCACGTCGAGGGCGGCAGCGTCGGCGACGTGTCGTACGACGCGGTGGGGTGCTCGATCTCGCAGGCCTCCACGTCGGTGCTCACCGACCTCGTCATCGGCAAGTCGGTCGACGAGGCGATGGCGATCCACCAGGCCTTCCTGACCCTGATGCAGGGCAAGGGCCAGGTGGAGCCCGACGAGGAGGTGCTGGAGGACGCCGTGGCGTTCGCCGGCGTGGCCCGCTTCCCCGCCCGCGTGAAGTGCGCGCTGCTGGCGTGGATGGCCTGGAAGGACGCAACGTTGACCGCCGTCGAGAAGGAGACAGACCAATGAGCGACCACCCTGACCGGCCCGACCAGGCAGACCTCCCCGAGGTGGACGTCCGGACGCTCGAGGGCGGCGGCACGTCCACGGTGACCGTCGAGGACGTCACCGAGGCGATGAAGGACGTCGTCGACCCCGAGCTCGGGATCAACGTCGTCGACCTCGGCCTGATCTACGGCGTGCACCTGGAGGAGGGCAGCAACCTCATCCTGGACATGACCCTGACCTCGGCGGCCTGCCCGCTGACCGACGTGATCATGGACCAGACCAACCAGGCCCTCGAGGGCCTGGTCAACGACGTGGCCATCAACTGGGTCTGGATGCCGCCCTGGGGCCCCGACAAGATCACCCCCGACGGTCGCGAGCAGCTGCGCGCCCTCGGCTTCAACGTCTGAGGCTCAGCCGGCGAACACCGGCAACGGCGGTGTCCACGTGAGCGGCACGTGCGGCGCCATCTCCGCCGACTGGTCGTCCGGCCAGGCGCCCCGACCCACGTAGGTCGTGCCGTCGAGGTCCAGGCGCACCTCGTAGGTGAAGGGCCCGTCGCCGATCCTGGTCGCGGCGAGGCCGGCCGCGCGCGGGGCCGAGAACCCCAGCGCGCCCCGCTCGTAGCAGCCGCGCTGCCGCTCCAGCGCGATCGTGGCCTCGTCGCCGGACGCCGACACCACCGTCACGGTCGCGGTGGCGCGCCGGGGCTGCTCGGCGAGGTCGTCGAGGAACACCTCGACGCCGTAGCTGTCGAGGGAACCGTCGTGGTCGGCGAGCACCGCCGCGCTGCCGGTCGCCTCCGCGGGTGCGCCGCCGGCTCGTGGGGGTCGTCCAGCGGAAGGTCGTGACCACGTCGCCCTCCGGGCCGCGGCCGGTGAGGTCCACGTCCCAGGTGCCGGCGGGTCCGGCGGGGGTGACCTCGAAGGTCTGATCCCCGGTCTGCTCCACCAGGCCGTCGACCTGGCGGAAGCACCGGTCCCGTGGTTCGCGGAACGACGCGTCGAACGTCCAGCCGTCGAGCGCGAACGAGAACGCCACCGCGTCCGGGCTGCCGGCGTCGACGGGATCCTCGGGTGCGGCGCCGTCGGCGCACCCGTTCGCGAAGCACCAGGACCAGGCGTCCAGCACCCGGTCGCCGTCGGCGAGGTGCAGCACGACCGGCGGTGGCGAAGCCGCCCGCCCCGGGTCGAGACCGACCTCGCGCGCGACGCCGCAGCCAGCGGCGACCGTCAGGGCGAGGACGATCGCGACGGTCCGCAGCGGGTGCATGGTGATGGGACGGTAGCGCCCCGGATACCGGTTCCCCCGGACGCGTGACGTCTACGCTGGCCCGCATGGACGAGGCAGCGGTGGAACGGTTCTGGACCCTGGCCCGCAGCCAGGCGCGGATCACCGCGATGCCCGGCTACTTCGGACCGGGGACGCTCGAGGTGCTGTCCCCTCCGGCCTGGTCGTTCGGGGGCACCCCGGAGGAGGCGGACGCGCTGCTCGACCTGGTGCTCGACGGCACCAAGACCGCGACGTCCGGCGCGCTGTGGGACTACGAGCACGAGGGGGAGCCGCTGCCCGAGCAGGGCACGCTCAGCATCCTGCTCGACGGCGCCGGCACCCCGCGGGCCCTGATCGAGGCCACCGAGGTCGCCGTCGTGCCGTTCGACGAGGTGGGGGAGGAGCACGCCTTCCTGGAGGGCGAGGGGGACCGCTCGCTCGCCTACTGGCGGGAGGTGCACGAGCGCTTCTTCGTCGACATCGCGACCCACGACCGCGGCTTCGTGCCGGACATGCCGGTGGTGCTCGAGCGGTTCCACGTGCTCTACACCTCCTGATGACCCCTTCATGACGGAGGTCCTGGTCCCGGCGGTCCGGCTGGAGCGCTGGGTCGCCAACTTCACCGACCGGCACGGCGCGACCGGCCTCTCGGTCGTGGACGGCGCCCTGGCCGGCGCCGCCGCCGACGGCTCGCACTTCGTGGCCCGGCTGCCCTTCGACGCGGCGTACGACGGACCGGCGGAGGTCGCAGCGCTGACGGCGGCCGCCGGCCCACCTGCCTCGTGGGGCGTGCTGCTGGTCCGCAAGGGCGGCTTCGCGGTCGCCCGCCTCGCCGGCGCGGCCCTGGTCGAGCACAAGATCGGGCAGCGGCACGTGCAGGGACGCACCAAGGCGGGCGGGCAGAGCCAGCAGCGTTTCGCCCGGCGGCGGGACAACCAGGCCCGGCAGGCCTACGAGGCGGCCGCCGAGCACGCCGCCCGGATCCTGTCCGGCGTCCCGCTCGTGGTGGTGGGTGGCGACCACGCGGCGATCGACGAGGTGCTCGACGACGCGCGGCTGCGCGCGGTCGGCCGGGTCGGTCCCTGGCTGCCCGTGCCGGACCCGCGGCGTGCGGTGCTGGACGCTGCCGTCGCCGACGCCCAGGCCGTGCGCGTCGACGTCGTCAACGCCTGATTCCGGCTGCCCACGGGCGGGCCCACTGCTAGCGTGCGCGCATGCCGGACGAGGCCCTCAACCAGTCGTTCTACGACACCTGGGTGCTGTTGGGCGAGCTCGTCGAGGACGCCTGGCTGCGCCGCGGAGAGGACACCGTCTTCGGCGATCACCGGCGTCCCGGCGCCGACCCTCAACGGCGTCTGGTCGGGCTCGGAGCGACTCACCGCGACGGAGGCGGCCGCCGGGCTGGACGAGGTGGCGCTCACCGGGCTGCCCCACTGCCTGCAGTTCTCGACGAGTGCGCCGGACGCGGTGGGGCGCCTGGCCGCCGACCGCGGGCTGCACCGCTCGCCGGACATCCCCCTCATGCGGCTCGACGGGGCCCCGACGGCGCCGCGACCGGCCGACCGGTGCGGAGGTGCGCTTCCGGACCCTGGATCCCCACGAGGGCGATGTGCACGCGGACCTCTTCGCCCGCGGCTTCGACGCACCGGCCGAGATGGTGGCCCCCCTGATGGTCCCCGCCGTTCTCGCGTCGCCCGCCGTCGACGTCTACGTCGGCGAGGTGGACGGCGTCGCGGTGACGACCGGCCTCGGCGTGCGGGTGGGTGACAGCCTCGGCGTCTTCAGCATCGCGACCCCGCCCGAGCACCGGGGTCAGGGCTACGGGACGGCGATCACCGCGCACATCGTGACCGAAGGCCGTCGGGCCGGCGCCCACCTGGCCTGGCTCCAGTCGTCCGAGGCGGGGTTCCACTGCTACGAGCGGCTCGGCTTCCGGACCGTCGACGAGTGGCAGTGCTGGACGACGGTCTGACCCACCACCGCTAGCCTCGCTTCCGGACGATCCACTTCCGGAAACCTCAGGGGGCACGATGCCCGAGAACAGCCCGACCGCCCGGGCGCTGCTCGCCCTCGAGCTCATCCAGGCGGTCCCCGGCATCACCGCCGACCGGCTCGCCGAGCGGCTGGGCGTCTCCGAGCGGGCGGCCCGGCGCTACGTCGGCGTGCTCCGGGAGGCGGGCGTGCCGATCGAGTCCACCCGCGGACCGTACGGCGGCTACCGGGTCGGCCGCGGGCTGCGGCTGCCCCCGCTGATGTTCACCACCGACGAGGCGCTGGCCCTGGTCATGGCGGTCATCGAGGGCCCGGGCGACGCCGCGGACCCGGTGGCGAGCGCGCTGGGCAAGATCATCCGGGTGCTCCCCGAGCCGGTGGCCGACCCGGCCGAGTCCGTGCGCACGGTCAGCGCGCGGCGGACCGACCCGGCCGCGGTGCGGCCCGACCCCGCGACGACCGCGCGGCTCGTCCAGGCGGCGGCGGCCGGGCGGCGGGTCCGGCTGCGCTACCGGCTCGGCGCCACGACGGAGCGGGAGATGGACGTGGACCCGTGGGCGGTGGTGGTGCGCTACGGCCGCTGGTACCTCCTCGGCTGGTCGCACACCAAGGACGCCCGGCGGGTGCTCCGCATCGACCGGATCGCCGGCGTCGAGACCCGGGACGAGACCTTCGCGGCACCGGAGGACCTCGACCCGGTGCAGACCCTCGAGGCGCACCTCTCGGAGGGCTGGCGGTACGCCGTCGAGGTCGTCATCGAGGCGCCCGTCGAGGCGGTGGCCCGGTGGGTGCCGCGCAAGATCGGCCGGCTCGAGGCCGTCGACGCGGGGCGCACCCGGCTGGTCGGCAGCACCGACGAGCCGGACTGGTACGCCGCCCAGCTGGCCGGCGTCGGCGCCGACTTCCGGGTCGTCTCGCCGCCCGAGCTGCGCACGGAGCTGCGGGTCCTCGGCCAGCGGCTCGGCCGGGCCGGGGCGGAGCCGGCCTAGGGCTCCAGACCGGCCCGACGGGCCTCCCACCTGGCCGCGAGCGAGCCGAGCTCCTCGTCGACGAAGGCCAGGAACTCCCGGCTCAGGACCAGGCGGTGCCGGGCCGGCGCCCCGGGCCCGAGCGCGGCGATCGCGGCGTCGAGGGCGGCCAGCAAGGGCTGGTACGCCTGGCTCTCGCGCAGCATCGCGCCGTGCCAGGCGTCCTCGTCCACGACGTACACGTCGCGGCGCGAGCCGGGCTCCCGCTCGCGGCGCAGCATCCCGAGGCGGGCCAGGTAGTTCACCGCGCCGGAGACCCCGGCGGGGCTCACCTCCAGGGCGACGGCGAGCTCGGCGGACGTCATCCGGCCGTCGTCGTCGACCAGCAGCGCGGCGAACACCCGCGAGGGCAGCGACGGCAGCCCCGCGTCCGCGAGCGCGCCGCCCATCCGGCTGACGAACGCGGCGGCGGGATCGGACATACGGACAGCATACAAGTTTCAGAATGTTGTGAAAGTTGGAGTACGGTGGACGGCGTGACCGCACCGATCGAGATCACCGGACTGGTCAAGACCTTCGGCAGCACCCGCGCCCTGGACGGGCTCGACCTCACCGTCAGCGAGGGCGAGGTGCACGGCTTCCTCGGTCCCAACGGCGCCGGCAAGTCGACGACCATCCGGGTGCTGCTCGGGCTGCTGCGCAAGGACGCCGGCGACGTCCGGCTGCTGGGCGGGGACCCGTGGCGGCAGGCGGCGTCCCTGCACCGTCGGCTCGCCTACGTCCCCGGCGACGTGAACCTGTGGCCCACCCTCACCGGCGGCGAGGTCATCGACCTGCTCGGCCGGCTGCGCGGCGGCCTCGACGAGCGGCGCCGGGCCGAGCTGGTCGAGCGCTTCGAGCTCGACCCGACCAAGAAGTGCCGGTCCTACTCCAAGGGCAACCGGCAGAAGGTCGCCCTGATCGCGGCGCTCGCCTCCGACGTCGAGCTCCTGATGCTCGACGAACCCACGTCGGGCCTGGACCCGCTGATGGAGTCGGTCTTCACCGACTACGTCGACGCGTTCCGCGAGGGCGGCCGGACGGTGCTGCTGTCCAGCCACATCCTGGCGGAGGTGGAGCGCCTGTGCGACCGCGTCAGCATCATCCGCGCCGGCCGTCGCGTGGAGTCCGGCACCCTGGCCGAGCTGCGGCACCTGACCCGCACCTCGGTCGTCGCCGAGCTGGCGGCACCTCCGGTCGGGCTGGACGGGCTCGCGGGGGTGCACGACCTCGTCGTCGAGGGCTCCCGGGCCCGCTTCCAGGTCGACGGCAGCCGGCTCGACCCGGCGCTGGCCGTGCTCGTGCGCGCCGGCGTCCGGTCGCTCACCACCCAGCCACCGACCCTGGAGGAGCTGTTCCTGCGCCACTACGGCGACCGGGTGGAGCAGCCGTGACCTGGGTGCTGGTCCGCCGGTTCCTGCGCCGCGACCGCTGGATGTTCGTCTGGTGGGGCCTCGGCGCCGCGCTGCTCTACTACAGCCAGGCGGTCAGCGTGAAGGGTCTCTACGCGACCCAGGCGGAGTTCGACCGGGCGGCGCGGACGATGGAGTCCAACGCGGCCTTCATCGCGATGGCAGGACCGGCCCGAGCCCTCAACACCGTCGGCGGGCAGGTCACGTGGCAGGCCACCGCCTTCGGCGCCCTCGTGGCCGGTCTGATGAGCATGTTCCTGGTGGGCCGGCACACCCGGGCGGAGGAGGAGAGCGGCCGCGACGAGCTGCTCCGGGCCGCCGCGGTCGAGCGGCACGCCCCCATGACCGCCGGCGTCGTGGTCGCCCTGCTCGCGAACGTGCTGCTCGGCCTGCTGGTGGCGCTCAGCCTGATCTCCTTCCCTCTCGCGGTCGCCGACTCGGTCGCCCTCGGGGTGGGCCTCACCCTGTGCGGCTGGGTGTTCACCGGCGTGGCGCTGCTGGCCGCCCAGCTCACGTCGAGCACCCGCGCGACGTACGGACTCACCGGGGCGGTCCTCGGTCTCGCCTACGTCCTGCGGGCCGTGGGCGACGTCGGCTACCCCGCGCTGACCTGGCTCTCACCGATCGGGTGGTACCAGGCCATGCACGCCTTCTCCGGGGTGCGGTGGTGGCCGGCGCTGCTCCTGCTGGCGACGGCCGCGGCGACCCTGGGCGGGGCGTACGCCGTGTTCGGACGGCGCGACTTCGGGGTCGGGGTGTTCCCCAGCCGGCCCGGCCCGGCGCGGGCGCCCGCCGGGCTGCGCAGCGGTCTGGGCCTGGCGTGGCGGCTGCACCGCGGGGCCGTCCTGGGCTGGTCGCTCGGCCTGTTCTTCGTCGGGCTGGCCTACGGGTCGCTCGGCTCGCAGGTGGGTGACCTCGTCGGGGACAGCGAGACCACCCGCGACGTCATCGCGCAGGGCGGGACGGACCTGGTGGACGGCTTCTACGCCACCGCGCTGCTCACGCTCGCGCTGCTCGCGTCCGGCTACGCGATCTCCGCCGCGCTCCGGCCCCGGGCCGAGGAGGAGGCCGGGCGGGTGGAGGAGCTGCTGGCGACCGGGCTGTCCCGCAGCGCCTGGCAGCTCGGGCACCTCGCCATCGTGGTGGCAGGCACCCTGGTCGTGCTGCTGTCCGGCGGCCTCGGCCTCGGCGTCGGCTACGCCGGCGCGACCGGGGACCGGGGAGCCATCGCGTCGTACGCCGTCGAGACGCTGCAGTACGTCGCCCCGGTGCTGCTGCTCGCCGGCGTGGCGGCGCTCCTGCACGGGCTCGTCCCGCGCTGGGCGTCACTGGCCTGGATCGGTCTCGGGGTGGCCGTGGTGGTCGCCTTCTTCGGCCCGTTGCTGCGGCTGCCGCAGGGCCTCCAGGACCTGTCGCCGTTCGAGCACCTCGCCCTGGTGCCCGCCGAGCCGTTCGCGCCGGCCGCCTTCGCCGGCGTGCTGGTCGTGGCCGTCGCCGCGGGGGCCGCGGCGCACGTCGCGCTCGGGCGCCGCGACCTGCGCTGACCCCCGGCCCGGCCCGCCGGTCGGATGCCGCCTGCCGGGCACGGTTCGCCCCCTAGGATCTGGCGGACGGAGGGGGGCGCGTGAGCGAGGTGCGCATCGAGGTGCTGGGGCCCGTGCGGGCCCGCGTGGACGGCGTCGAGCAGCGGGTCGGCGGTCGCCGGGAGCGGGTGGTGCTCGGGCTGCTCGCCGCGTCGGCGGGTCGGCCCGTCCCCGTCGAGCGCCTCGTGGACACGCTGTGGGGCGAGGAGGCACCGGCCTCGGCGCAGGGGTCGCTCCAGGTCGCGGTGAGCCGGCTCCGCACGATGCTGGCGCCGGAGCGCCGGCCGGGGGAGGCCCCGGTGATCTCGCGCAGCGCCGCCGGCTACGCCCTGGTCGAGGCCGAGGTGGACGCGGCGGAGCTCTCCGCGGCGGCGAGCGCCGTGGTCGGCCGCGGACCGGCCGAGGTCGCCGAGCTGACCGAGGCTGCGCTGGCCCTGTGGCAGGGCGAGCCGTACGCCGACCTGCGCGACGTCGCCGTCCTCGACGCCGAGGTCACCCGCCTGCACGAGGACCGGCTGCGCCTCTACGAGGCACGCACCGCCGCGCTGCTCGACCTCGGGCGGCACGACGAGGCGCAGGCCGTGCTGGCCACGCTGGTGGAGGAGAACCCGTTCCGGGAGCGCCTCTGGTCGCTGCTCGCCGTCGCGCTCTACCGGTGCGACCGGCAGGCGGAGGCGCTGGAGACGCTGCGCCGGCTGCGCACCACGTTGGCCGACGAGCTCGGCGTCGACCCGTCCCCCTCGGTGCGCACCCTCGAGGAGGACCTGCTCGCCCAGGCCCCGCACCTGGCCGCGCCGGCGGGTCCCGGCCAGGGGACCCCGGTCGCGGCCGCGGCCGACGACGCGACCCGGTCCCTCGGCAGCGGGGTCGTGGGTCGGTCGCGGGTGCTGGCGGCGCTCGACGACGCGCTCGACCGCCTGGTGACCTCGGGACGCGGCGGGGTGACGGTGCTGACCGGCGAGGCGGGGATCGGCAAGAGCATGCTCTCCGCCGAGGTGGGCCGGCGGGCCCGGCGCCGCGGGGTCCGGGTGGCCGTGGGCCGCTGCCACGAGGCGGACCTGTCCCCGGCGTACTGGCCGTGGCTGCCGGTGCTGCGCGCGGTCGCCGGACCCGACCCGGAGCCCGAGGTGGCGCTGCTGGTCGGGCGACCGGGGCGCCGACGCGCCCGAGGCGGTGAGCGGCGGGGCCGCCGCGCTGCGCACCTACGACGCCGTGACCCGGCTGCTCGCGGCGACGCCCGAGCCGCTGCTGGTGGTGCTGGAGGACCTGCACTGGGCGGACACGTCGTCGCTGCGCCTGCTGGCCTACGCCGCCGAGGCGTTGCGCGACGCGCCGGTGCTGCTCCTGGTCACCGCCCGCGAGAGCGAGCGAGGCAGCGGCCCCGGATTGACCCAGGCCCTCGCCGCGCTGGCCCGGCTGGGCGCGGTCCGGCTGCGGGTGCCGCACCTGGGCGTGGAGGCGGTCGCCGAGCTGCTGCTCGACGAGGTGGCCGACCCGGACGAGGAGCTGGCGGAGGTGCTGTGGCGACGCACCGACGGCAACCCCTTCTTCGTGCTGGAGATGGCGCGGCTGCTCACCGCCACCGGCGAGGTCACCGCCGCGCGCGCCGCCGACCTCGACGTGCCCGACGGGATCGCCGACGTGCTCCGCCTGCGGCTGCTGCAGCTCGGGGAGCCCGCCCGGGAGACGCTCGCCGTGGCGTCCGTCGCCGGCCGGGAGTTCGACGTCGACGTGGCCGAGGCCGCCCTCGGCCGTGCGGTGCTCGACGACCTCGACGAGGCCTTGGACGTCGGCCTCGTCATGACAGGGGAGGCGCCGGGCACCTTCCGCTTCGTGCACGCGCTGACCCGGGAGACGGCGTACGGCGACCTCCGGCCCGGGTCGGCGGGCGACCTGGCACGCCCAGGTGGGGGACGCGCTGCGGAGCCGCCTCGGGCGCGACCCGGACCTGGTCACCGAGGTCGCCTACCACTACTCCCGGGCCGCCGTCCCTGCTCCCGGACGTGGTCGAGCGGGCCGTGGAGCACGGCCGGTCGGCGGCGCAGGTCGCCGAGCGCCGGGGCGCCTTCGAGGAGGCGGCGAGCCTGTGGACCCGCGCGGTCGACGTGGAGCGCCGGGCCCCCGAGCCGGACCCCCGACGTCGCCACGCGCCTGCTCCTGGGCGCGGCGTCGGCCCGGCAGCGGCTCGGCGACCTCCGCGGCGCGCAGGCGGCCCTCGACGAGGCGGTGGCGCTGGCCCGCTCGCTCGGCGACCACCGCCTGATGGCGGAGGCGGCCACCGCGTTCCGGGCGTCCGGGGTCTGGAACTGGCGCGAGCAGGGCACCACGGACGACGCCACGGTCGAGGTGCTGCTCGAGTGCCTGGCCCACGTCTCGGACCTCGGGCTCCAGGCCCGGCTGTGGGCCAGCGTCAGCATGGAGCGGTACACCGGCTACGACTCGCAGGGGGCCGACGAGGCGGGCCGCCGCTCGCTGGACCTCGCCCGGCGCAGCGGCGACCACGACGTCCAGCGGGCCTGTCTGGAGTCGCGCTGCATCGCGCTCTACCTGCCGGGGAAGTACCGCGAGCTCGAGACCTGCGCCCGGGAGTACCTCGCGCTCGGCTATCCCGACGAGCACGAGATCGTCGGGCTCTTCCACCTGGCCAACGCGCTGCACCGGCAGGGCCGGACCGCCGAGGCGGACGCCGCGATGGACCGGGCCTTCGCGGTCGCGGCGCGGCTGCGGCACAGCGGCTGCGACGTCCCGATGGCCTGGTGGCGATGGTTGCGCGCGACCGAGCGCGGCGACCCGGACGCCGACGAGATCGCCCGAGCAGGCGCTGGCCCTGCACCGACGCACCAGCGTGGTGGGCCTCGAGGAGCTCACCGGGCTGACCGTGCTCGAGCGGCACCCCGCCTCGGGTCCGGTGCCGGCCGACGTGGTCGCGACGGCCGAGAACCTGCCGCACCGGTCCTACCGCACCTACGTCGCGCACGCGCTGGCCCGTTCGGGCGACCACGAACGGGCCCTGCGACTGATGGGGGAGCCGGGTCCCGAGCACGAGTACGACTACGCCAGCCACTTCGCGCACTGCCTGCGCGTCGAGGTGCTGGTGATCACGGGCCGGCTGGCCGAGGTGCCCGCGGCCCTGGACCGGGTGGAGCCGTACGTCGACGAGATGGCCACCTACGGCTCGGTCATCTCGGCGGGCTCCACGGCGTACTTCCTCGGCATCGGCGCCGCCGCGTTGGGGGACACCGAGCGGGCCGAACGACTGCTGGAGCAGGCGGTCGAGGTCAACGCCACCGCGGGCAGCCGCCGCTGGGAGGCGCACGCGCAGCAGGCGCTGGCCCGGGTGCGCGGCCCGGGCCTGCGCTAGCGTCCCCGCCATGTGGCAGCCAGACCCGGCGTGGCAGCGGCTCCCGGGCGGTCTCGGACCCGCCACGGTCGGCGTGTGGCGCGCCGAGGTCGGGGGACGCCCGGTGGCCGTCAAGCGGCTGGTCGCCCCCGCGTCCGGAGGACCCTCGTGGCGCCGCGCCGCCGACGTGGCCCTCGCGGGGCTGGTCGACGCGTCGCCGGGCCTGCGCGCGCCGGCCACGGCCGTGGAGGAGGACGCCGACGGGATCACCCTGGTCTCCGCGTGGGTGGACGCGGAGCCGGCCAACGGGCTGTTCGTGGCCACCTGCCTGGGCCGGTTCGCCGGTGCCGCCCTCGGCGACGCGACCTGGCTGGACCGTGACCAGCTCCGCGCGCGGCTCGCCCGGGTCGAGCGGGCGGGGGGCTGGCGGACCCTGGCGCGGACCCCGGTGGCCGACGTCGCCGACCACCTGTGGCGGCACCGTGCCGAGCGCCTGGACGACCTCGACACCCTGCCGCTGGTGGCCCAGCACGGCGACCCGACCGGGCCCAACCTGCCCGGCCGGCTCGGTGACGACGTGGTGGCGATCGACTGGGGCAGCCTCGGCCACGGGCCGGTCGGTGGCGACCTCGGCTACTACGCGCTCTCGGCCAAGGAGGAGCTCGAGCCCCTGCTCGCGGCGTACGTCGCGGCCCTACCTCCGGGCCTGGCGTCCGAGGAGCAGGCGACCCTGGGCGCCCGGCTCACCGCGGTCTACACGGCGCTGAGCCGGGCCGAGTGGGCGCTCGCCCGGGTGGCGCCGGGCGAGGGCGCGCTGGCGGGCAAGTTCACCCACCCCAGCGTGGCGCCGTACCTCCGCGCGCTCCAGCGGCTGTACCCGCAGGTGGAGGCCCTGCTGTAGGCGGCGACGTCTACAGGGTGCTCGCCGAGAAGGTGTCGCACGCCTCGAGGCTGCCCTCGTTGAACCCGACCCTGAACCACGCGACCCGTTGGGCGGCCGAGCCGTGCGTCCACGACTCCTTGGTGACCTGGCCCTGGGTCTTCTGCTGGATCCGGTCGTCGCCCACCGCCTCCGCCGCCTCGATGGCCTGCTGGACGTCCTCCTCGGTCAGCTGGGCGAACAGCGTGTTGCCCGCCGCGTCCTCGGTGCTGGTGGCCGCCCTGGCCCACATGCCGGCGTAGCAGTCGGCCTGGAGCTCGAGCCGCACGGCGTCGCTCAGCGGACCCTGCTGGGTGCGGACCTGGCCCATCGTGCCGAGCAGGTTCTGGATGTGGTGGCCGTACTCGTGCGCGAGCACGTACGGCTCCACGAAGCCCCCGTCGGGGCCACCGAGCTGCTGCTCCAGCACGTCGTCGAAGAACGTCGTGTCCAGGTAGATCGTGGCGTCCGCCGGGCAGTAGAACGGCCCGACCTGCGAGGTCGCCTGGCCGCAGCCGGTGTTCACGGCGCCGCTGAAGGTCACCATCGCCGCGGCCTGGAACGGGGTCCCGCTCTGCGCCGGCAGGTTGTCCGACCAGTAGTCGTAGAGGGAGTTCTCGACGGCGATCCGCGCGCAGTCGACGTCCTCGTTGGCGTCGGCGCCGGTCTGGCAGTTGGCGTAGCGGTCGGAGTCGCCCGCGACCCGGCTGGTGTCGAAGGCCGAGCCCGACGTGCTGATCGGCCCGCCGCCGCCGGTGATGTCGATCCCGCTGCACTGCGAGATCACGAAGATCAGCAGCACCAGGATGAGCCCGACGATCCCGCCGCCCGACTTGGTGCCCCCCGGGATCGGCAGCCGCATGCCGCCGCCGCCCATGCCACCGCCGCCGCCGCTGCGGCCCGCGTCCTGCACCCGGCCGGTGTCCAGCCTGGCCTTCGGGTTGAATCGCATCGCAAGCCGACCTTTCGTCAGTGCCCCTCCGGCCGCACAGCCTCCCGCTGGCTGTCCGTACAATAACCACCAGCATGATCACCGCCCACGCACTCGAGGTCCGCGCCGGGGCGCGACTCCTGATGGACCGGGTGAGCTTCCGCGTGGCCGCGGGGGACAAGATCGGTCTGGTGGGCCGCAACGGCGCCGGCAAGACGACCCTCACCAAGATCCTCGCCGGCGAGGCGCTGCCCGCCGGCGGGCAGGTCACCGCGTCCGGCGAGGTCGGCTACCTGCCGCAGGACCCCCGGACCGGCGACCCCGACCTGCTGGCCCGCGACCGGATCCTGGCCGCCCGGGGACTCGGCGACGTGATCCGCCGGCTGCGCGAGGCCGAGGTGGAGATGGGCAGCGAGGACGACGCCGTCCGCGACCGCGCGATGCGCCGCTACGGCCAGGCCGACGCCGAGCTGCACGCCGGAGGCGGCTACGCCGCGGAGTCCGAGGCGGCCCAGATCGCGCACAGCCTGGGCATCGAGGACCGGATCCTCGGCCAGCCGCTGCGCACCCTGTCGGGAGGCCAGCGCCGTCGGGTCGAGCTGGCCCGGATCCTCTTCAGCGGCGCCGAGACGCTGCTGCTGGACGAGCCGACCAACCACCTCGACGCCGACTCGATCGTGTGGCTGCGCGACTTCCTGGTCGCGCACAAGGGTGGCCTGGTCGTGATCAGCCACGACACCGCGCTGCTCGACGCCACCGTCAACCGGGTGCTGCACCTCGACGCGAACCGGGCCGAGATCGACGTCTACAACGTGGGCTGGAAGGCCTACCTCCAGCAGCGGGAGACCGACGAGAAGCGCCGCAAGCGGGAGCGGGTCAACGCCGAGAACAAGGCCAAGACCCTGACCGACCAGGCCAACAAGATGCGGGCCAAGGCGACCAAGGCGCAGGCCGCGCAGTCGATGCTCAAGCGCGCCGAGAAGATGATGGCCGGCGTCGAGAGCGAGCGCCGCGCCGACCGGGTGGCCAAGATCAAGTTCCCGGCCCCCGCGCCCTGCGGCAAGACGCCGCTCACGGCCGCGGAGCTCTCGAAGTCGTACGGCTCCCTCGAGGTCTTCACCGACGTCGACCTGGCCATCGACAAGGGCTCCCGGGTGGTCATCCTGGGGCTCAACGGCGCGGGCAAGACCACCCTGCTCCGGATCCTCGGCGGGGTCGACCAGCCCGACACCGGCGTGGTCACGCCGGGGCACGGCCTCAAGCTCGGCTACTACGCCCAGGAGCACGAGACGCTCGACACCGTCGCGCTCGGTGCTGGAGAACCTCCACACGGCGGCACCGCAGCTCACCGACACCGAGGCCCGGTCGGTGCTGGGCTCGTTCCTGTTCTCCGGCGACGACGCGGCCAAGCCCGCGTCGGTGCTCTCCGGCGGCGAGAAGACCCGGCTGGCCCTGGCGATCCTCGTCGTCTCGAGCGCCAACGTGCTGCTGCTCGACGAGCCCACCAACAACCTCGACCCCGCCTCCCGCGAGGAGGTGCTCGCGGCGATCCGGACCTACGCGGGGGCGATCATCCTCGTGACCCACGACGAGGGCGCGGTGCGCGCGCTCGAGCCGGACCGGGTGCTGATCCTGCCCGACGGCGTCGAGGACCTCTGGACCGAGGACTACGCCGACCTGGTGTCGCTGGCCTAGGTCTCGACACGCTCGCTTCGCTCGCTGCTCGACCACCGAAAGATGACTCGAGGGACCCGCTCGCTTCGCTCGCTGCTCGACCACCGAAAGAGAGGGAGACATGGACTCCGAGACGCTGGCGCGGGTCGGCCTCACCTACGCCGTGGAGGGGCCGGTCGCGACCGTCGCCCTGGACCGGCCCGAGGTGCGCAACGCGCAGACGCCGGCGATGTGGCGGGCGCTCGCGCGGCTGGGCCGCGAGATCCCCGACGAGGTGCGGGTCGTGGTGGTCCGGGGGAACGGCCACTCGTTCTCGGCGGGTCTCGACCGCGCCATGCTGGACCCCACCCGCGCGTCGACGGCGAGGAGACCGTCGCCGGGCTGCTGGCGCTGTCCGACGAGGAGGCCTCGGCGGCCATCGACGAGTTCCAGCAGGGCTTCACCTGGCTCCGCGACCCGCGCTTCGTCTCGGTCGCGGCCGTCCAGGGCTACGCCATCGGCGCCGGCTTCCAGCTGGCCCTCTCCTGCGACCTGCGGGTGCTGACCGAGGACGCCCAGCTGTGCATGAAGGAGTCCGCGCTCGGGCTCGTCCCGGACCTCACGGGAACAAAGCCCCTCGTCGAGTGCGTTGGTTATGCCAGGGCACTGGAGATCTGCGCCACCGCGCGGATGGTCGGCGCGGCCGAGGCCGCGGCGATCGGGCTGGCCACCGCCGTCGTACCCGCGGCGGAGCTGGACGCGACGGTGGCGGACCTGGCCGGCGCCCTGACCGCGCCCCTCCCGGGTGCGGTCCGCGAGACCAAGGCGCTGCTGCTGGGTGCCGCGGCCCGGACCCTGGACGAGCACCGCAGGTTCGAGCGCGAGGCGCAGACCCGGCGCTTCCGTGAGCTGGCCGCCCTGATGGGGGCCTGAGAGGACCACCGTGTCAGGCATGGGCATGGGACCGGCGTTCCGGTCGATGCGGACCGACCGGAGCGCGGCGAACCAGCGCGTCGCGAAGGGCACCGTCCGGCGGGTGCTGTCGTACGCCCGCTCCATGCGCCGCCTGATCGCCGTCTTCCTCGTGTTCACCGTCATCGACGCCGGCCTCGTGGTCGTGATCCCGCTGCTGGTGAAGCGGATCCTCGACGACGGCATCCTGGCGGGCAACAGCCAGCTGGTGACCTGGCTGGCCGTGGCGATGGCCGGGGTGTCGCTCCTCGACGCGGCGCTCTCGGTGCTGATCGGCTACTGCTCGTCGCGCATCGGTGAGGGCCTGATCTTCCAGCTCCGGACCGACGTGTTCGGCCACGTCCAGCGCCAGTCCCTGGCCTTCTTCACCCGGACCCAGACCGGCGCCCTCGTGTCGCGGCTCAACAACGACGTGATCGGGGCGCAGCGCGCCTTCACCTCGACCCTGTCGGGCACCGTGTCCAACGCGATCTCCGTGGTCGTGGTGGGGATCGCGATGTTCGCGCTGAGCTGGCAGATCACGCTGCTGTGCCTGCTGATGTTCCCGATCCTGCTGATCAGCTCCCGGATGGTCGGCAGCCGGCTCGCGGGCCTGACCCGGCAGCAGATGGACGGCAACGCCGACCTCGGCAACGCGATGACCGAGCGCTTCAACGTCGGCGGCGCGATGCTGCTCAAGCTGTTCGGCCGCCGGTCCGAGGAGGACGCGACGTTCGCGACCAAGGCGGCCGTCGTCCGCGACCTCGGGGTGCGGATCGCGCTCATCCAGCGCTTCTTCGTGGCCGCGATGATGACCGTCCCGGCGCTGGCGACCGCCCTGGTGTACGGCGTCGGCGGGCACCTGGCCATCGACGGCACCCTGACCATCGGCACCGTCACCGCCCTGGCGATCCTGCTGGTGCGCCTCCTCGGGCCGCTCCAGGGCCTCTCGAACGTGCGCATCGACGTGATGACCGCGCTGGTCAGCTTCGAGCGGGTCTTCGAGGTCCTCGACCTGCCGTCGCTGATCCAGGAGAAGCCCGACGCCGTCGCGCTCCCCGCCACCGCGAACAGCCTGGAGTTCGACCGGGTCGCGTTCCGCTACCCCACGGCCGACGAGGTCTCGCTGGCGTCGCTCGAGGTGGTCGCCCGGGCCGAGTCGCGCGAGTCCGGGCCGGTGCTGGAGGACGTCAGCTTCCAGGCCGCGCCCGGGGAGATGGTCGCCCTGGTCGGGCCGTCCGGCGCGGGCAAGACCACCGTCACCAACCTGGTCGCCCGGCTGTACGACGTGCAGTCCGGCAGCGTCCGGGTGGGCGGCCACGACGTGCGCGACGTGACGCTGCAGTCGATCGAGGACGCGGTCGGCTACGTCACCCAGGACGCGCACATGTTCCACGACACCATCCGGGCCAACCTGCTCTACGCACGACCCGGTGCCGACGACCGTGCCGTCTGGTCCGCCCTGGAGGCCGCCCAGATCGCGCCGCTCATCGCGGCGCTGCCCGACGGCCTCGACACGGTGGTCGGTGACCGTGGCTACCGCCTCTCGGGCGGCGAGCGGCAGCGGCTGGCCATCGCCCGACTGCTGCTCAAGGCGCCCGGCATCGTGGTCCTCGACGAGGCGACCGCACACCTCGACAGCGAGTCCGAGGCCGCCGTCCAGCGGGCCCTGGACGCCGCGCTGGAGGGACGCACGTCGCTGGTGATCGCGCACCGGCTCTCGACGGTCCGCAACGCCGACCGGATCCTGGTGCTCGAGGGCGGCCGGATCGTGCAGTCGCGGCACGCACGCCGACCTGCTGGCGGCGGGCGGGCTGTACGCCGACCTCTACCGCACCCAGTTCGCGACCGAGGCGCAGCCCGCCGGCGTGGAGTAGCGTCGCCGCATGGATCTCGGACTCACCGACCGTGTCTTCATCGTCACCGGAGGAGCCCGGGGCCTCGGCAAGGCGACCGCCCAGGTGCTGGTCGACGAGGGCGCCTGCGTGGTGGTCTCCGGCCGCTCGGAGGAGAGCCTGACCGAGGCCGGCATCGACCTCGGCGAGCGCGCGGTCACCGTGGTCGCCGACAACGCGCACCCGGCCACGCCGGGACGGCTGCTGCACGCCGCCAACGAGCGCTGGGGCCGCATCGACGGGGCGCTGATCAGCGTGGGCGGACCCCCTCCGGGCCCCGCCTCCGCGATCGCGGACGCGGACTGGACGCGCGCCTTCGAGTCGGTCTTCCTCGGCGCCGTCCGCCTGACCCGGGAGATCGCCGAGTCCCTGCACGACGGCGGCTCGATCGCCCTGGTGCTGTCCTCCAGCGTGCGGGCCCCGATCCCCGGGCTCGCCGTGTCCAACGGGCTGCGCCCCGGCCTGGCGATGGTCGCCAAGACGATGGCCGACGAGCTCGGGCCGCGCGGCATCCGCGTCAACGGGCTGCTGCCCGGCCGGGTCGGCACCGATCGGGTCGCCGAGCTCGACGCCATGGGCGGCGACCCCGAGGGCGCCCGCGCCGCGGCGGTCAGGCAGATCCCGCTGGGACGGTACGGCGAGCCCGAGGAGTTCGGCCGGGCCGCGGCGTTCCTGCTCTCACCCGCGGCGTCATTCCTGACCGGTGTGATGCTCCCGGTCGACGGCGGCATGCTCAGGGCCCTCTGACCGCGGCTTGGCCAGCGGTCCGGGCCGGCGCCGTCCCGGGTGGCCGCGCCACTCGTCGTACACGAGGTAGCAGAAGCCGAAGACGGCCAGCAGCCCGAAGAACCACCACTGCAGGCCGTAGAAGAAGTGCGGGCCCTCCCCGAGGTCGGGCAGCTCCGCGGGGGTCAGCGGCTCGGCCGGGCCGGGGGTCTCCGACGCGAGCTCGACGAAGCCGCCGTACACGGGACGGTCCAGGGCGGGCCCGATCTCCGCGCTGGAGATCGCCCGGGTGGAGCGGTCCTCCACCGCCGCGCTGTCGCCCGTCGCGTCGAGCCGGACGTAGCCCGTGACCTCGACCTGGCCTGCGGGCGGGGCCGGTGCGGCGACGTCGGTGATCGCGCGGTTCTCGGTGGCCAGCCAGCCCCGGTCGACGAGCAGGGCGGTGCCGTCGGCGGTCACCAGCGGTACGACGACGTCCACGCCGGCGATCCCGTCGCGGGTCCGGTAGCGGACGATGACGGTGTCGTCCGGGTCGTACGTCCCGCTCGCGGTGACCAGCCGCCACTCGTCGGCCTCGGCGACCGGTCGGCCGGGCGCCAGGACCGAGCCCACCGGAGCGGGCTCGGCGCCCTCGTTGCGCGCCACGATGGCGTTGTGCGCCCGGCGGTCGTCGAGCCGGCCGAACTGCCACTGCCCGAGGACCCACGCGAGGTAGGCGAGCGCCACCACCACGAGTGCGAAGAGCACCCAGCGGCGGGAGGCCAGGAACCGCAGGGAACGCACTCTGGGAAGGGTAGTCGGGGCGCGACCACCTAGACTCGGAGGGTGACGACCCCCGTGCAGATCCGACCTCTCGCCGACCGGTACGGCCGGGTGGCCACCGACCTGCGCGTGTCGTTGACCGACCGGTGCAACCTGCGCTGCTCCTACTGCATGCCCGCCGAGGGACTCGACTGGCTGCCGGACGAGACCGTGCTCACCGACGACGAGGTCGTCCGTCTCATCGACATCGGGGTCCGGCTCCTCGGGGTCCGCGAGGTGCGCTTCACCGGCGGCGAGCCGCTGGTCCGCCGCGGGCTGGTCGACATCGTCTCCCGCACCCGGGCCCTCGACCCCACCCTCGAGCTCTCGATCACCACCAACGCGCTCGGCCTGTCCCGCCAGGCGACCGCCCTCAAGGCGGCCGGCCTCGACCGGGTCAACGTCAGCCTCGACACGCTGCGCAAGGAGACCTTCCACGAGATCACCCGTCGGGACCGGATCGACGACGTCGCTCGACGGCCTCGCCGCCGCTCGCGCGGCCGGTCTGGGTCCCGTCAAGGTCAACGCGGTCCTGCTCCGGGGCGTCAACGACGACGAGGCGCCCGACCTGCTGCGCTGGGCGATCGCGGAGGGCTACGACCTGCGGTTCATCGAGCAGATGCCGCTCGACGCGCAGCACGGCTGGAGCCGGGAGGCGATGATCACCGCCGAGGAGATCTTCGCCTCGCTCGAGCGCGAGTTCGTGCTCACCCCGGCCAGCGAGCCGCGGGGGAGCGCCCCGGCGGAGCTGTTCGAGGTCGACGGCGGTCCGGCCACGGTCGGGGTCATCGCCTCGGTGACGCGGCCCTTCTGCGGCGACTGCGACCGGGTCCGGCTCACCGCCGACGGTCAGGTGCGCAACTGCCTCTTCGCCCGCCAGGAGTCCGACCTGCGGGCGGCGCTGCGGGCCGGCGCGACCGACGCCGAGATCGCCGACCGCTGGGTGGTGGCGATGGCCGGCAAGCTGCCCGGTCACGGGATCGACGACCCGTCGTTCCTCCAGCCGGACCGGCCGATGTCCGCCATCGGCGGCTGACGATCCCGATCGGCCACCGGCCCCGGACATGAAAGTGGTGCCGGACGGCCACGGGGGGTTGCCGTCCGGCACCGGCGACGGGCTCCCACGGGGGAGAGAGAGCTCGTCGCGTCGAAGATCATGACACGACTAAAGTCGTAAGGCCAATCCCGGTCAGGGCGTGTCGGGGCCCGGCGGCCGGACCCCGGGCAGCTCCGTGGGTCGGTCCGAGGCGCCTGGGTCGTCGAGCAGGAAGCCGTCGTCCCGACGCCCCTCGGTGTTCGCGAAGACGACCGCGACGTAGGGCAGGAGGACCGCCGCGGCGACCAGCACCCAGCGGAGCCAGCCGTCGGCGATCACGGCGCCGACGAAGCACAGCGTGCGGATGCCCATCGAGATGAGGTAGCGGCGCTGGCGGCCGGCCTGCTCCTCGGCGCGGCTCCGAGGGGCCGTGGTGACCCGGACCGAGTGCGCCGTACGCCGCTGCGCCATGACCTCCATCGTACGTCGCTACCATCGACGCGACCCACGGGTGCCGTCGGCGCCCGGCCGTCCGTCGAGAGGGAGCCATGTCCGACCGCACCTACCGCGTGACCGAGATCGTCGGGACGTCCCCCGACGGCGTGGACCAGGCCATCCGCAACGGCATCGAGCGCGCGGGTCGCACGCTGCGGCACATCGACTGGTTCGAGGTGACCCAGATCCGCGGCCAGGCCAAGGACGGGGTCGTGGAGCACTTCCAGGTGGGCATGAAGGTGGGCTTCCGGCTCGAGGACGAGTAGTCCCCTCGTTTCGCCTACCCGGAGGTAGGCACTAGCGTCGGGTCGCGTGAGCCCAGAAGCCAGCACCACCCCCAGCCCGGGCCCCGGTCCGTCCTCGTCACGGGCGGCAACCGCGGGATCGGCCGGGCGATCGCCGAGGCGTTCCTCGCCCAGGGCGACCGGGTCGCGGTGACCACCCGCAGCGGAGGAGCGCCCGACGGCGTCCTCGACGTGCGTTGCGACATCACGGACCCCGAGGCGGTCGAGGCGGCGTTCGCGGAGGTCGAGGAGGCGCACGGGCCCGGTGGAGGTCCTGGTGGCCAACGCCGGCATCACCGCGGACACCCTGCTGGTCCGGATGACCGAGGACGACTGGTCCTCGGTGATCGACACCAACCTCACCGGGTCGTTCCGGCTCGCCAAGCGCGCGGTGTCGAAGATGATGCGGCTGCGCCGCGGCCGGATCATCTTCATCTCCTCGGTCGTGGGCCTGCTCGGCTCCGGCGGGCAGGTCAACTACGCGGCCTCGAAGGCCGGCCTGGTCGGGATGGCGCGCTCGATCGCCCGCGAGTACGGCTCGCGGGGCATCACCGCCAACGTCGTCGCACCCGGGTTCGTCGAGACCGACATGACCGACGTGCTCACCGACGACCAGAAGAACCTGATCAAGACGCAGGTGCCCCTCGGGCGCTACGCGTCGACGGACGAGATCGCCTCGGCGGTCACCTGGCTGGCGTCGGACGGCGCCGGCTACATCACCGGGGCCGTGATCCCGGTCGACGGCGGACTCGGAATGGGGCACTGACGTGGGAATCCTCGACGGCAAGCGGATCCTGGTCGCAGGCGTGACCATGGACTCCTCGATCGGCTTCGCCACCGCGCGGGTCGCGCAGGAGCAGGGCGCGACCGTGCTGATCTCGAACTTCGGGCGGGCGCTGGGCATCACCAAGCGGATCGCCAAGCGGCTGCCCACCGAGCCGCCGGTGCTCGAGCTGGACGTCACCGACGACGAGCACCTCGCGCGGCTGCCCGACCTGGTGCGTGAGCACGTCGACGGGCTGGACGGGGTGGTCCACTCCATCGCCTACGGCAACCCGGAGACGCTGCTGGGCGGCAAGTTCCTCGAGGGTCCGTGGCCCGACGTGGCCCAGGCGGTCCAGGTCTCGGCGTACTCCCTGAAGTCGCTGGCGGTCGCCTGCCGGCCGCTGATGCCGTCGGGCGGATCGGTCGTCGGCCTGACCTTCGACGCGACCATCGCGTGGCCGGCGTACGACTGGATGGGCGTGGCCAAGGCCGGTCTCGAGTCCACGGCGCGCTACCTGGCCCGCGACCTCGGCCCCGAGGGCATCCGGGTCAACCTGGTCAGCGCCGGCCCGCTGCGCACCCTGGCCGCCAAGGCGATCCCGGGCTTCTCCGAGCTCGAGGACATGTGGTCGACCCGCGCCCCGCTCGGCTGGGACAACGCCGACCAGATCCCGACCGCCAAGGCCGTCTGCGCCCTGATGTCGGACTTCTTCCCCGCCACCACCGGCGAGATCGTGCACGTCGACGGCGGCTTCCACGCGATGGGTGCCTGAGCCGGCTGGCCGCGCGGGAGCGGTGAGATAGCCACCGTTTCCTGCGCTTCAACGGTGGCTCACTCACCGCTCACCCGCTGAGCCTGGGCGGTGACCTAGCCACGGTTCGAGCGAGCCGAACGGTGGCCAGCTCACCGCTCCCGGCGAGGCCCCGCCACGTGCACACCCGCCCGGATCGACGTTCGGGTCCACAGCCGAGCCGCGCGGCACCTGAGCGTCTCGTCGGATCGGGTGCGATGGCGGGATGCGTGCGATCCCACCGGAGCTTCTCGAGCGGTCCGTTCACCCGGGACTACGCGGCCAGCCTCGGCGTGTCGTCGCGGATGCTCGAGGGTCGACGGTTCGTCCGGATCCACCCGCGGGTCTGGCGCCACAGGGACCACGAGATGACGGCCCACGACCACGTGCGCGCGGCGGCGCTGGCGCTGCCCGCCCACGCGCACATCGACCGGGATCACCCGGATCCAACAGCTGGGCCTCGACTTCGGGCCACGCCGGCCGCTCCGGTTCGTGGTCCCGGGCGACCTGCACCTCGCGCTGGACGGGATCTTTCTCCACCGGACCCGCGCGCTGCCACCCACCGACGGCGTCGGGGTGGCACCGGCGGGGGCGTTCGTGGCCTACTGCGCACGCGCTCGCGTCCTCGATGCGATCAAGGTGGGCGACTGGCTGCTGCATCACGAGCACATGGGTCTCGCCGAGGTCCGAGACCTGGCGCTCGCGCCAGCTGTGGCGGGACGGGGCGCACGAGACCGTGTGGATCCTCGACCACCTCGACGCGGGATCGCGCTCGGTGCAGGGAGTCCGAGGTCCGCGCTCTGCTGGCCTTCTCGGGCCTCCCCGCGTCCGCGGGTCAACGTCGACGTGGGTCTGGGTGGGAGGTGCGTCATCGGCGACCTGGTTCTCGAGGAGTGGGGGCTGGTCGTCGAGTACGAAGGCCTGCAGCACCAGACCGACCGCGACCAGTACGTCCTCGACCTCAGTCGGTACGCCGAGATGCGCCGGGCCTCTCTCGGCTATGTGCAGGTGACGCATGAGCACCTGAGGACGCCCCGGCTGATGGTCGGCCGGGTGTACCAGGCGCTCGTCGAGCGGGGCTACGACGGAGCGCCGCCCGCGTTCGGCGAGCGCTGGCGGTCGCTGTTCGTCCGGGTCTCGGACCTGATCGGCCAGGACGTCCGGGCCCGCCGCCGGGCGGTGGCCTAGCCACGGTTTGGTCGGACCGAAACGGTGGCAGGCTCACCGCCACCCCGCCCCGCCACCGCGCCGACCGCACCGCCACCCGCGGCGCCCGGACCCCTTCGATAGCGTTCGCCGGTGACCTCTCTCGTCGAGCTGCGGATCCTCGAAGGCCCGAACCTGTACTTCCCGCGGGCCGCGGTGAAGCTGACCGTGGACATCAGCGCGCTGGGCTCGCTGTCGACCGAGAACGCCCAGCGGTTCGCCCGACGCATCGGGCTCAGGAACGCGCGGCCGGGAGCACCGGACTCCGGGTTCCGGCAGCGGTTCGCCGCCCGCGCCCTGACCCGGCTGGTGCGGGCGGTGGCGCACGAGAGCGGGACCGCGCGGCTGGCGGTCCGGGTCCGGCCGACCAGCGACCCGCACCAGGTCGTGGTGGCCTTCCCGTGGCGTGGGCGCACCCGCGCGGAGACCCTGGGCAGGGCCGTCGTGGACGTCCTGGACGCGCTGCCGGGCGGCGACGTCGACGAGGCGGTCAGCGCCGCGGCGGCGCGGGTGGCGGCCGCCGAGCCGGGCCCCGGCCCCACGACGATCACCCCGCGGATCCCCGTGGTCGCGGTCACCGGGACCAACGGCAAGACCACGACCAGCCGGATGATCGCGCACATCGCCCGGACCAGCGGGCTGCTGGTGGGCTGGAGCAACACCGACGGGATCTACGTCGACGGCGAGCTCGTCGAGGCCGGCGACTACTCCGGGCCGAGCGGCGCCGGTCGGGTGCTGGCGTACCCCGAGGTCGAGCTCGCGGTCACCGAGACCGCCCGCGGCGGCATCCTGCTCAAGGGCATCGGCCTCACCCGCAACGACGTCTCGGTCGTCACCAACGTCACCGCCGACCACCTCGGCCTGCAGGGGATCGACACCGTCGACCAGCTCGCCGAGGTGAAGGGAGTGGTCCCCAAGATCACCCGCAAGGGCGGCTGGGCGGTGCTGAACGCCGACGACCCGCGGGTCTTCGCGATGCGGTCCACGACCAAGGCCCAGCCCTGGGTCTTCTCCCGCGACCCCGACTCGCCGGCGCTCCGGGAGATGCTCTCCAGCGGCGGCGGCCGGGCGACCACGGTGATCGACGGCTGGGTGTCGGTGCTGGCCGCCGATGCGGACGCCGACCCGCTGATCGAGCTCGTCGACGTCCCGATGACCCTGGCCGGCCTGTCCCGCTTCAACGTCGAGAACACCCTCGCCGCCGCCTCGGCGGCGCTGGCCATCGGCATCCCGCGCGACCAGGTGGTCGAGGGGCTGCGCACGTTCCGTCCCGACGCGGAGCACAACCCGGGCCGGATGAACTTCTTCTCGCTCCCCGGCGACTTCTCCGTGGTCATGGACCTGGCCCACAACGAGGCCGGGCTCGAGGCGCTGCTCGAGATCATGAACGGCGTACGCCGGCCCGGCGGCCGGCTGCTCCTCGGCCTCGGCGCGGTCGGGGACCGGCAGGACGACCTGATCGACAAGCTCGGCGAGATCGGCGCCCGCGACAGCGACGTGCTGGCGATCGGGCACAAGCAGGGCTACCTGCGCGGCCGCACCATGGAGGAGATGGACGGCCTGCTCCGAGCCGGGGCCGAGCGGGTCGGCGTCACCGACATCGTGTCGTACCCGACCGAGGTGGACTGCCTCGCGGCCCTGGTCGCGCAGGCGCGGCCCGGCGACGTGGTGGGGCTGATGTGCCACGCGGAGCGGGAGAAGTGCTACGCCTGGATCACCGAGCACCAGGGAACTCCTGACACACCCGATACCCTGAGCGACAAGGTGCGGGCTGCGCGCGCCTGAGCGTGAGGAGGGGGATGGCGGAGGGCGGCGGCGACGACCTCTCGGGTCACCCGCTGCGCCCCTACGTCCCGGACCTGGCCGTCGAGTGGTTGCGGGACCATGCCGATGAGAGAGCCCGCGCCGTCGAGGGCACGATGGCCTTCGTCGACATCTCCGGTTTCACCGCCCTCGCGCGGCGACTGACCCGGCAGGGGGCGGTCGGTTCGGAGGAGCTGAGCGACATCCTCCATGCCGTCTTCAGCGCGCTGCTGGCCCACGCGCGGCGCGAGGGGGGCGACCTGGTGAAGTGGGGTGGCGACGCCGTCCTGCTGCTGTTCCGCGGTGCCGACCACGCCACCCGCGCGGTCCGCGCCGCGGTGGACATGCGGACCGAGCTGCGGACGGCGGGCCGGGCCCAGTCGTCGGCCGGCCGGGTGAACCTGAGGATGTCCGTGGGCCTGCACAGCGGCACCTTCCACTTCTTCCTCGTCGGCGACCCTGCGCGGCACCGCGAGCTGGTGGTCAGCGGTCCCGCGGCCAGCCGGACCGCAGAGCTCGAAGAGCTCGCGAACGCCGGCCAGGTGCTCGTCAGCGACGAGACGGCGGCGCTGCTCGACGCGTCGGTGCTGGGCGCGGCCGTCGAGGGCGCCCGGCTCATCCGCCGCCCGCCGGCCCCGGCCCCACCCACGTCCGAGCATCGAGCCGGAAGGTGAGGTGGACGTCGCCAGCCTGCTGACGCCGCCGCTGCGGGAGCACCTCCTGGCGGCCGCGGGCACCTCGGAGCACCGCGCGGTCGGGGTGGCGTTCGTCCAGTTCTCGGGGACCGACGAGCTGCTCGCCTCCGCCGGGCCGGAGGCCGTCGCCGAGGCCCTGGACGAGCTGGTGCGCAATGCCCAGGACGCCTGTGCGCGGCACGCCACCACCTTCCTCGAGAGCGACATCGGTCGCAACGGCGGCAAGCTCATGCTCGTCAGCGGCGCGCCGGGTGGCGGCCGCGACGTCGAGGACCGGATCCTCGGCACCGCGCGTCTCATCGTCGACCGGGCCTTCCGGCTGCCCCTGCGCGCGGGTGTCAACCGCGGGGCGGTGTTCGGCGGCGACTTCGGCCCCGACCACCGGCGGACGTACTCCGTGAAGGGCGACGCGATCAACATCGCGGCCCGGGTCATGGGGAAGACCCCGTGGGGCCAGGTGCTCGCCACGCTCGAGGTGGTCGCTCGCGCCCACGTGCAGGTCGATGTGCGCGAGGTGGAGCCGTTCCTGGTGAAGGGGCACGTGCTGCCGATCGTCGCGGTCGCGGTCGAGGCGGTGGGCGACCCCGTGGACGAGGAGTCGACCGAGGTCGTCGCCACCTTCGCCGGGCGCGAGCGCGAGCTGGCCGCGGTTCGGCCGGCGCTCGCCCGGGCGGCCACGGGCTCGGGTGCCCTCGTCCATGTCGTGGCCGATCCCGGGCTCGGCAAGTCGGCGTTCGTCGGACAGCTGTGCGACGAGGTCCCGGACTACCGGGTGGTGAGGTGCCCGAGCGGCCACTTCGGCGGCGCCGCGGCCTACAACGCGGTCCGGCGGATGCTGCGCGAGCTGGCGGGCGTGGACGGCGGGACCCCCCGCGACGACCAGGTGGCCGCCCTGCGCCGGCTGGTCGTGGAGCGCTGTCCCGAGCTGCTGGTGTGGTTCCCGCTGCTCGCCGCGGTGCTCGATGTGGCCGTGCCGGACACCGACGAGACCCGCGACCTCGACGAGCGGTTCCGGGTGGACCAAGCTGGTGGAGGTGGTGGTCGACGTTCCTGCGACAGGTGGTCGACGACGCCGACGATCTTCCTGTTCGAGGACGCCGACGAGATGGACGAGTCGTCGGTGACCATCGTCGCGGAGATGGCAGAGCAGCTCGACGTCCGGCCGTGGGTGCTGCTCGTGACCCGGTCCCGCGGACCGGGCGGTCTGCAGCCGGTGCCCGAGTCGCCGTTCGTGGCCGTCGAGCTGCCACCCCTGGACGAGAAGGAGTCGCTGGCGCTGCTGGAGGCGTGGACGCGGGACAGCCCGGTCAGCGACACGCTGCTGCGCGCCATCGCGGAGAAGGCCGGCGGCAACCCGCTGTTCATGGAGGCGCTGCTGGACGTCGCCCGCGAGCGCGGGTCGGTGGCGGACCTGCCGGACTCCGTCGGAGCTGTGGTCGCCGGCCAGATCGACCGGCTCACCCCGCGGGACCGCACGGTGCTCCGGTTCGCGTCTGTGCTCGGCGACCAGTTCGCGCTCGCGTCGCTCCGCACCCTCGTCAGCGGCCAGGGGTGGGCGGTGGACCCCGACGACCTGCGTCGCCTCGACGCGTTCATCGAGCCACAGGGCACGGACACCGTCTGGTGGCGGTTCACCAACGCGGTCGTCCGCGACGCGGCCTACCACGGCCTGCCCTTCCGCCTGCGCCGGCGCATGCACCTCCAGGCGGGCGAGATGCTCGAACGATCGGTCGAGGACCGTGCCCCGGTCGCCGAGCAGCTGGCGACCCACTTCTTCGAGGCGGGCGAGCTGTCCCGCGCCTGGGTGCACGCGCGCGTGGCCGGCAACCGGTCGCGCGCGGTCTACTCCTACGCCGCCGCCCTCGACCAGTACCAGCGCGCGGCGTACGCCGCGGCGCGGGTCGACGGGGTGCCCCCTCGCGAGATCGCCGACATCCTCGAGGCGCAGGGCGACGTGGCCGACCTGGCCGGCCTGTCCCACGAGTCCATCGCGGCCTACCGTCGCGCCCGTGAGTTCGTGCGCGACGACCCGCTCGCGCTGGCGGCGCTGATGACCAAGGAGGTGGCGCTCCACCAGCGGGTCGGGCAGCTGACCACGGCCCTGCGGATCATCGCCCACGCCCGCCGCCTCGCTCGCGACGACTCCGCACGCGCCTGCCGGGTCCGCTCCCAGCTCACCGGGCGGCTGGCGTTCGTCAACCACAGTGCGCCGAAGCACGCCGACGCCCTGCGCTGGAGCGCGCTCGCCGTCGACGAGGCGCTTCGCAGCGAGGACACGGTGGCCGCTCGCGTTCGCCTACAACGTCCGGGACCTCACCCTGACGGGGGCGGGACAGGTGGGGGACCGGCCGTACGGCGAGCTCGCCCTGGCCCGCTACGAGGAGGCGGGCGACCTGCTGATGCAGTCGCGGTGCATCAACAACCTCGCGATGCGGGCGTTCCTGGAGGGCCAGTGGCCGCTCGCGCAGGACCGCTTCGCCATGGCCGCTGAGGTGCTGCACCGGGTCGGCGACACCGCCAACGAGGCGGTCGCGCTGCTACAACCAGGCGGATGTGGCCATCCGCCAGGGCCGCTTCGACTTCGCCGAGATGCAGCTCGAGCGTGCGGACCGGTCGGCCCGGATCGCCGACGACGTCGAGCTCCTCGCGCTGATCCTCCGGGAGACGGGGAAGGTGCGGGTCGGCCAGGGCCGGGTCGCGGAGGCGCGGAGCGCCTTCGCCGAGGCGCGCGCGGGCCTGGCGACCGAGGGCCTCGACAACGAGGTCGTCGAGATCGAGTCAGGACTCGCGGAGTGCCTCGCGATCGAGGGCGACCTCGACGGCGCCGAGCGGACCCTGGTCGCGGCGCTGGCGACCGCCGAGGCAGGGGGACACGGCTCGGTGCTGACGTCGCTGCACTGCCACCTGGGTGCGGTCCGGCTGCGGCGGGGACGCCGGCCGAGGCGGCCGCCGAGGCGTTCGAAGCCGGGCTGGCCGACCCCGACGCCGGCGACGGAGGGTATGCGAGGTCGCTCAACCTGCTCGGCCTCGCCCGCGCCCGCGGCGAGACGACCGGTGGCCCGGGCACAGAGGCCCGGGCCACCCTCGCGTCGCTCGGCGTCGTCGTGCTGCCCTACGGGCTCGACGCCGTCATCGCCTGACCGTGCGCTCAGATCATCCCTCGCAGGTCGCGCAAGAACAGGATCTGGAGCAGCAGGTCCCCGGCGTTGTCGCGCTTGCTCGACACGTAGTCGGTGCAGAAGTCCTCAGCGTCGTCGGAGGCTGGATCTGGCCCTTGACCGTGCACGGCCGGCGACGGCGTCAGAGCGGTCCGTCGGTCAGCGAGCGAGATCCTGGCGACGTAGGAGCTGACGCCCTTGCCCTTGCACTTGGTCTTGTCGCACCGCAGGATCAGGGTCGCCGGATTGGTCGTGAGTAGCCCTCGACGTCGGTGTCGCGGGATCGTCCTGCGTCATGCCGGCGATGAACTGGACCATCTCGTCGGTGCCGCACCCGGCGGGCCTCCGAGCAGAGGCCCGACGACAGTGCCGCCCGCGGCGAGGAGATGCCCTGCGGGCAGCACGACGATGCCGCACACCTTGGCCGTGGTCGCGCTGGTGCAGGTGTCGGCCCCGAAACCGCGTCACCAGTTCCTGGGCGTCCCCTGGTCGGCGAACCTGAGCGACGCCAGGATGTCGAACGAGTTCACGGTCCGACCCGGGGTCGGGGAGGTGGCGTTGGTCTTGCGGAGCGACGCCTTGAGGTAGATGTCGGTCTGCGGGATGGAGTACTGCACCGTGAACGTCGAAGCTGCTGCCCTTGGCCGGCACCGTGAACGTCGGCGGGTCGAAGCTGCCGGCCGCGGCCGCGTCACCGACCTGCTTGAACGCCTTCAGCTCGATGACGGTGCCCTTGGCGAGCTCGGTGCCGGCGGGGGCGTTGATGACGACCGTGATGTCGGTGTTGACATCCGCGAGGATCGTCGGGACGGCGCCGCCGTCCAGCCCCGCGTTGTTGGTGGACACCGACACGCTCAGCGGGCGGGGCGCATCGGCCGCCCCGGACGGCGCGGCCCCGAACGCAGCCGGCCAGGAGGCCGGTGACGAGCAACGAGACGACCGCCAGCACGGACACCGAGAGACGGTGTCGGGCAGAGGATGTGCGGGACGCGAGCGTGTGGGTCATACGGAAATACCCCCCCGGGCAATTCGTGCCAGGCCCGAGCCGACGACCGAGGGTCGGCCGCTGTGTCCATTAAAGGGGTCCGTAGAGCGCTGCGCCATACCCCGCGCCGTCCGAATAGAGGGTATATCTCCCATCCGGGTCCGGTGGGCGTCCCGCGAGACGGTCTGCCACCCGGTCGCGGGGTGGACCAGACTGAGGGGGTGATGGATCTGCTCGTCCTCAGTGCGGACTACCCGGTGCTCGTGCTGCGCGACGGCGAGCTGATGATCGAGGAGGGCGTCGATCCGGGGCGTCTGCTGGTCCTCGTCGAGGGCGGCGTCGTGGTCGAGCACGACGGCGTGCCGTTCGCCCGGATCGACCACCCGGGTGCCGTGTTCGGCGAGATGTCGGCCGTCCTGGGGCGACCCGCGACCGCGTCCGTGCGCGCGCTCGGCGAGGTGAAGGTGCGGGCCGTCGAGGACCCGGTCGAGTTCCTGACCGCGCACCCCGGGGCCGCGCTCGCGGTCCTCCGCACCACCGCCTCGCGGCTCGACGGCCTCACGCACTACCTCGTCGACGTGAAGCAGCAGTTCTCCGACGCCGGCGGGCATCTCGGGATGGTCGACCAGATCCTCGACCAGCTCGTCCACCACCAGGCTCCGCCCAGGACCACGGGCTCGGCCCGCGATCCCGAGGGCGACCACGACCACGACCACTGACCGACGGGTTCCTCAACCGAGGTCGAGCGACCCCGACTCGTAGACGCCGAACCAGTCGGCCGTCCGCGCCTCCAGGTCGAGGGTGATGTGGGCGGGCACCGGCCCGATCGCCTTGCCGGCGTTGAACACCCACGTCTCGCCGAGCCGGGCGTGCCAGGAGCCGTTCTCGGTCCACGGCGCCTGGTGGATGTGGCCGCAGAGGACGACGTCGGGCGCGTGCTCGGCGATCCAGTCCGCGAGGTCCTGGTCCGGGAAGGTACGCCGGCCGTCCTGGCACAGGACCGTGCCGGCCGGCGGCGCGTGGTAGAGCCAGACCCACCGAGCGGGCCGGTCGATCGCCGCCGCGGCGAGCTGGGCGGCGACCTCCTCCCGGGTCGTGGGTCCGTCCCACCAGGGACAGACGGTCACCCTCGTGTCGCCGATGTCGACGGAGCTCCCGTCCACGTGCAGGCCGCTCCGGTCGAGTCGCCGCAGCCAGGAGGCGACCTGCTCCCCGTGGGCACCGGGCCCGTCGAGGTCGTGGTTCCCGGATGCGGCGAAGACCCGGGTCTGCTCGGCGAGCAGGCCGAGGTACTTCGTGACGACCACGGTCTGGACGTCGTGGGGGACCGGGCTCACCACGTCCGCGAGGTCACCGACGAGAGCGACGGCGTCGACGCGCTCCGCGGCGCCCAGGAGCCAGTCGAAGTGCGGCAGTCGGTAGTGCAGGTCCGACACCACCAGGATCCGCATGGAGGGATCCTTGCGCATCCCGGGCTGGGCGACCGTGGCCGTCCGCCGCTCGGCGGCTCAGTGCCCGGGGGCCGGGTCCTCCTCGGCCTCGAAGTCCTCGGGCACCACCACCGGGCGCAGCCGCGCCCACGCGATGAAGCCGAGGCCGACGACGAGGAGGGCCAGACCGGCCCACAGGTTCGCGTTGGGCCCCCCGGTCTTGTCGGTCTCCGGGTCGGCGAAGAGCCCCATCCCGGTCAGGATCACGCCGTAGATCGTGAGCAGCGCCCCGATGATGTTGCGGATGTCGTAGATACCGGCGGTGTGCGCGCGCGTGCCGCTCGACGTCGTGACTTCGTGCTCGGCCATGTCGTCCTCCTCAGAACGCCGCGTTCAAGATGATGACCATCACGAGGGCGACGCCCGCGAGCGGCAGCGTACGGCGGTACCACGGGTAGGTGTGCTCCAACGGGTCGGTGCGCTGGTCCTTCGGCGTCTCGGAGTACACCAGCCCGACCAGCTGGTCCGCCGGTTTCGGCGTGGTCATCAAGGAGACCACGACGCTGAGCCCGACGTCGACGACGAAGGCGACCGAGGCCGCCAGGAAGGCCGCTCCCTGGCCGGGCAGGTCGAGGGGCCCCCACTCGTTGGCCGCCCAGACCGCGATGGCCGACAGCGTGCCGGCGACCAGACCCATCCAGCCCGCGGTCGGGGTCATCCGCTTCCAGAACATCCCGAGGATGAACGTCGCGAACAGCGGCGCGTTGAAGAACCCGAACAGCGTCTGCAGGTAGTCCATGATGTTGGTGAACTGACCGGCGATCGACGCCGTGCCGATGGCGATCGCCGTGGCGGCCACGGTCGCGATCCGGCCGACGCGGAGGTAGTAGTCGTCCGAGCGGTCCTTGACGATGTAGTCCTGCCAGAGGTCGTAGGACAAGACCGTGTTGAAGGCCGAGATGTTGGCGGCCATGCCCGCCATGAAGGCCGCGAGCAGGCCGGTGATCGCCAGCCCCAGCAGGCCGTTGGGCAACAGGTCACGCATCATGAACAGCAGGGCGTCGTTGTAGGCCACGCCCTCACCGGAGGCGCCGCCAGCGGGGGAGCCGCCGGCCTTGAGGTCGACCATCTCGCTGACCATCACCGCGGCGATCATCCCCGGCACGATGGTGATGAACGGGACGAACATCTTGGGGAAGGCGCCGATGATCGGCGTGCGACGGGCCGCGGACATGGAGTCGGAGGCCATCGCGCGCTGGACCTCCACGAAGTTCGTGGTCCAGTAGCCGAAGGACAGCACGAAGCCGAGGCCGAAGACGATCCCGATCACCGAGAGGAGCGGCGAGTCGAAGCCGGAGAGCGCCTGGCCGGGCCAGGAGTTCAGCTGCTGCTCGGCCGGCGGGCCGGCCCCGTTGTTCGCGGCCTCGGTGATCTTGTCGGTGAGACCGGTCCAGCCGCCGACGTTGTACAGGCCGAGCAGGGTGAGCGGGAGCAGCCCCGCCACGATGACGAAGAACTGCAGCACCTCGTTGTAGATCGCCGCCGACAGACCACCCAGCGTGATGTACGACAGCACGATCGCGGCGGCGACCACCAGCGCCACCGGCAGCGACCAGCCCAGCAGGGCGTGCAGGATCGTGCCGAGCAGGTAGAGGTTGACCCCGGCGATGAGGAGCTGGGCCACGGCGAACGAGATCGCGTTGACGAGGTGCGCGCCGGGGCCGAAGCGGCGGAGCATGAACTCCGGGACCGAGCGGACCTTCGAGCCGTAGTAGAAGGGCATCATGACCACGCCGAGGAACAGCATGGCCGGGATCGCGCCGACCCAGAAGTAGTGGACCGTGGAGAGGCCGATCTCCGCACCGGTGGCCGACATCCCCATGATCTCGACGGCACCGAGGTTCGCCGAGATGAACGCCAGGCCGGTGACCCAGGCCGGGAGCGACCGCCCGGACAGGAAGAAGTCGATGGACTCCGAGACCCTGGCCTTGGCCATGAAGCCGATGCCCAGCACGAACGCGAAGTACACCGCGAGGATCGCGTAGTCCACGGCCCCGACATCGATCAGGGTGGCCCAGACGGTGGTCAGCTGCGCGAACCCCATGTGACGACTCCTCCCGAATTGTGGTCACGGTCACGTTAGACCCGGGCCACCGGCGGGCGTCCCCTCCCTAGGGGTGGTTCGTCAGCCTTCCGGGGTCGAGTCCCGGCGCACCCACCGGACGGGTCGCAGGACCTGGCCGCCCACCCGCCACTGGGTCGACGCCCGCATCGCCTCGAGGTCGCGGGTGCGCCTGCGCAGCTTCCGGCGCAACCGCGCTCGCCGCTCCTTGAGCTGCCGGACCCGGCCCCGCAGGCGCCCGTTGCGGGCTCGCAGCCGCGCTCTGGTGCTCTTGGCCTTCTCCAGCCGCGCCTGGAGCCTGGTGATCAGGATCGCGGCGTTCTCCAGCTGGGTCTCGGCGGCGACAGCCCGGGAGGCAGCGCTCTCGACGTCGGCGCGCGCGGCGGCGAGCTCGACCTCCAGCGCCGCGTGCTCGTGGCGGGCCGTGATGAAGTCGCGCTGCCAGCCCGGCATGTCGAGGGCGGGCACGAGCTCGTCCGACAGGGCCTCGCGGACGTCGGTCCCACGCGGGATGCGCCGCAGGCGGACCCGGAACTCGTGCTGCATCGGCTCGGTCTCGACCAGCTCCTCGACGCTCCACTCGACCAGCCCGAGGCCCCGCAGCTCGTGGAGATGCTCGAGGAACGAGTCCGGCCGGAAGACCCACACGTGGGTGTCGATGTACTCGCCCGCACGCGCCTTCCCGACGAGCTCCGCGACCTGCTCGACGGTGTAGTCCCGCGATCGGTAGTCCGGTGGGTCGGCGCCGTTCCAGAGCGCCACGAGGTCGACGGTCGTGGAGGCGCGACAGTGGTCGTAGACGGCGCGGGTCCCCGGCCGGTCGACCTGCGCCTCGTGCGCCTCGAGGAGCTGGCCCGTCGTGGTCAGGGGGCGGTGGATGTCGAAGGTGTAGCGCTTGTCCGGCACGGCCAGGACGAGGACGCCGCCGTCGCCCACGACCGCGGCCACGTCGGCGAGCCAGCCGATGAGGTCCGGGACGTGCTCGACGACGTGGGAGGCCATGGCCCAGTCGAACGGCGCCTCGGGCCCCAGGGCCTCCGAGAGCGTCGCCACCGAGCCGTCGTCCCGGCCGAGGCGCACGTCCACGTCGACGATCTTGGAGATGTCGACGTTGGGGTCGTGGGTGTAGCTGGTCCGGAGCTGCTCGGTGTCGAAGACGTCGACGTACCGCACGTCCGCCTCGCTCCGCGAGACGATCGGGTTGAACAGGGGTCCGAGCTCGAACCCGCGCCCGTGCGAGAAGTCGTGCAGGTCCCAGTACAGCTGCGTGCGGACGGGGCGCTGCCCCTCCGCTTCAGGCATCGGGCGCGGCCGGCACGTAGTCGGGGTCGGCGACGGGGGCGTCCGCGTTGGCGCTCGCACCCGCCTGGGCCATGCTGGACCAGGTCTCGAGCTCGGCCATCACGGCCGGGTGCTTGTCGACGCAGAGCACCACGAGGTCGCCGGGATTGGCCCGCGTCATCGCGTTGCGGACCGCGTCGATCTCGTCGAGCTCGGTCTCCACCTGCTTGCACCGGGCGCCGTCGGCCATCGCGGCGCGCACGCCCTCCTCGACCAGGCGCGCGGTCTCGCCGCGGGTACGACGGCGCAGCGCGACGTCCTCGCGCACGATGACCACGTCGAAGTGCTCCGCGGCGACCTGCCCCAGCTCGCGCATGTCCTCGTCGCGCCGGTCGCCGGCCGTGGCGATGACGCCGATCCGCGAGGGCTTGCCCAGCTCGTGGGTGGAGGTGAGCGTCTCGCCGACCCGGTCGACGAAGTCGCCGAGGGCGCGCATGCCCGGGGCGTTGTGGCAGTAGTCGACGATGACGCTGACGCCGTTGACCTCGACCTCGTTGAGGCGTCCGGGCGACAGGTAGTAGCTGGTGGAGAACGTGCGCAGGCCCTGCCGGATGTCGTGGAGGGGCGCGCCCGCGGCGAAGGCCGCGGCGGCGGCGGCGAGGGCGTTCTGGACGTTCATCCGGGCCCGGCCGCCGAACGTCGCGGGCAGCAGGTGCGTCCACGCCAGCTGCATCTCGCGGGGGCCGTGCTTGACCACGATCATCTCGCCGCGCTCGGAGGCGCTGAGCACCAGCGCCTTCCCGCCACGGCGGCAGTGGGCGTCGATCATGTCGCGGACCTCGGAGCCGGGCTCGTCCATCGAGAACCACACCACCTGGCCCGAGCAGCGGCGCCGCATCGCGCGGACCAGCGGGTCGTCGGCGTTGAGCACGGCGTGCCCGTCTCGCGGCACCGCCTCGACCACGACGGCCTTGACGTCCGCGAGCTGCTCCACCGTGTCGATGCCGCGCAGCCCGAGGTGGTCGGGCTGGACGTTGAGGACGACGGCGACGTCGTTGCGCTCGTAGCCGAGCCCCTCGCGGAGGATGCCGCCGCGGGCCACCTCGAAGACGGCGAAGTCGACGCGCGGGTTCTGCAGCACCATCCGCGCCGAGCGCGGTCCGGACGCGTCGGCGCGGATCAGCAGCCGCTCGTCGATCACGACCCCGTCGGTGCTGGTCATGCCGACCTTGCGACCGAGGCCCTTGAAGATGTGGGAGATCATCCGCGAGGTCGTCGTCTTGCCGTTGGTACCGGTGACGGCGACGATCGGGATCCGGGCGGGTGCCCCGGGCGGGAAGAGCATGTCGACGACCGGCTTGGAGATGAACTGCGGGTCGCCGATGGTCGGGTGCGTGTGCATCCGGAACCCGGGAGCCGCGTTGACCTCGCAGATCGCGCCGCCCGTCTCGCGGACCGGCTCGGTGATGTCGGGGCAGATGAAGTCGATGCCGGCGATGTCCAGCCCGATCATCCGGGCCGCCTCCTCGGCGATCTCGATGTTCTCCGGGTGCGCCTCGAAGGTCCGGTCGATCGCGATGCCACCGGTGGACATGTTGCCGGTGAGGGTCAGCTTGACCTGCTCGCCGGCGTCCGGCACCGAGTCCAGGGAGAGGCCCTGGGACTCGAGGAGGGCGGCGGCGCCCTTGTCGACCTTGATCCGGGTCAGCACCTTCTCGTGGCCGACGCCGCGCCGCGGGTCGGCGTTCGTCAGGTCCACCAGCTGCTGGACCGTGGACCTCCCGTCGCCGACCACGTGCGCCGGCACCCGCTCGGCCACCGCGGCCAACCGTCCGTCGATGATCAGGCAGCGGTAGTCCTTGCCGGTCACGAAGCTCTCGACGATGACCGTGCCCCGCCGCGACTCGGCCTCGGCGATCGTGAACGCCTCCCGGACGGCGTCGTCGTCCCTGAGGTTCAGGCAGACGCCGCGGCCGTGGTTGCCGTCGAGCGGCTTGACCACGACCGGGAAGCCGATCCGGCGGGCCGCCGTCACTGCCTGGTCGGCGGTGCGCACCGACTCCTGCTTGGGCACCGGCAGCCCCGCCGCCCCCAGGAGACGGGTGGTGAGGTCCTTGTCCGAGGCGATGTCGACGGCGATCGCGGAGGTCGCCGAGGTCATCGTGGCCCGGATCCGCTTGGCGTGGACCCCCTGGCCGAGCTGGACGAGGGAGTACTGGTTGAGCCGGATCCAGGGGATGTCCCGGGAGACGGCCTCGTCGACGATCGCCTGCGTGGACGGCCCGAAGGCGGTGCGCTCGGCGCGGCGGATGAAGCTCTCGAGCTCCTCGTCCCAGTCGAAGTCGGGGTCCACGGACACCAGGTGGTTGACGAGGCGTACGGCGAGCGCCGCGGCGGCCAGCGCGACGTTCTCGTCGACGTACCCGAAGACGACGTTGTAGTGGCCCTTGGTGCCCTTCACCTGCCGGGTCTTGCCGCGTCGGATGTCGTGACCCACGACCTGCTGGAGGGCGAGCGCGCAGTGCTCGGCGACATGTCCGAGCCAGGTGCCCTCCTGCAGCCGCTCCACGAACCCGCCGCGACGGCCGCGGGAGCAGGAGTGCTCCCGGAGCCCCGGGAGCATCTGGAGGAGGTTGTCGGTGAAGCCGGGCAGCGTGTTGGTCGGGAAGTCCTCCAGCGACCCGAGGTCGACCACGAGATGGATCGCCTTCTCGTAGGACCAGATGTTCGCGCCGCGGTAGACGCGGGTCTCGATGATGGCCAGGTCAGGGGAGGGGGTCATGCGGAGGCTCCGTCCTGCTCGTCTTCCGGGTCCGGGCCAACCGTCGTCGCAGGGCGGCGGGTGACTTGTCGGCGGCCGCGATGTCACGGGCCATCTGGCGCATGTCGCGCTGCGCCTCGAGGATCTCGGCGACGTCCTCGGGGTCGACGGCGCCGGGCGACGGGACCAGCGTCCGGGTGGTGAGGTCGAAGGCGGCGCCGGCCGGCAGCATGTGCAGCACGACGCCGCTGGCGAGCAGCGGCGACGAGCGCTTCGCCTCGAACGCGTTGGTGGTGATCCGGGCCGGGTCGAAGATCGTGACGGCGCCCCGGCCGATCACCCGGAGCACCTCGCGGTCGTCCTCGCAGGTCACCACGGCGCAGGTGTCCTCGTCGACGCCGATGCCGAGCAGCTGGGGCGACTGGGCGACGATCATCAGCAGCCGCCCGTAGCGGTTGCGCTGGTCGAAGTGCTGGTCGATCACGGCCGAGCGGACCAGGCCGAGGCCGGCGGCCACCTGGGTCATCCGCTGCTTGGCGGTGGCGCCGCCGGTGCCGAAGGCGACCATGTGGGACGACTGGATGCTGGCGCCGGCGGAGGTGCCGGCGACCACGGCGCCACGCTCGTGCGCGGCCACGATCGCGTCGCCCAGCGGCGTGCCGCACACGATCGCGGAGAGCTTGAGCTGGTTGCCGCCGGTCATGAAGACGCCCGTGGCCTTGTCCAGCGAGGCCACCAGCGTGGGGTCGTGGGCGTCCTCGCGGGACTCCGGCCGCACCGGCACCACCTCGGCGGCGCCGAGCCGCCGGAACAACGCGTCGTACACGTCGACGACCTCGTCGCCCAGCGACGACGCCGTGGGCACCAGCGCGATGACCGCCTCGGTGCCGCCGCTCGCCGAGACGAACTCCTTGAGGATCGTGCGCTTGCGGAGCTTGTCCTCGGCCCCGCCGATGATCATCAGCGGGCCCCGGCGGGCACCACCGTCGCCCGGATGCGTCGTCGTCGCGGGCAACTGCATGACACGCAGGCTAGCCGGTGCGAGAGTGTGCGCGTGCACCAGTCAGCGGGGTAGTGGAGGGAGAGCGATGGGGGTCGCAGACAACGAGCCGGGGCAGGGGGGTCGCCGGCTCGCCCTGATGCGTCACGCCAAGGCGGAGGGCTACGAGAAGCCCGATCTCCAGCGCGAGCTGGCCGACCGCGGCGTCCGGGACGCCGAGGCGACCGGTCAGTGGTTCGCCGAGCTCGGCCTGGTGCCCGACGGCGCGCTGGTGTCCGCCGCCGCGCGCACCCTCGAGACCTGGACCGGGGTCGCGGACGCCGCCGGCTGGACCTGCCCGGTCGAGACGAGCGAGGCGTTGTACGCCGCCGGACCGGAGGCCGCGCTGGACCTGATCCGGGCCACCGACGACGCGGTCCGCACGCTGGTGGTCATCGGCCACAACCCGACGATGGCCTACCTGGCGCAGATCCTCGACAACGGCGAGGACGACCTGTCCAACGAGATGGCGACCGGCTTCCCCACGAGCGCGGTGGCGGTGTTCGAGCTCGACGGCGACTGGGCCGGGCTCGAGGAGGGCGAGTGCCGCCTCGTCGGCTTCCACACGCCGCGCGGCTGAGCCGCTCGCGGCCTACACCGGGGGAGCGGGCGTGACGAACCCGGCCTCCGCGTCGGCGTCCTCGATCTCCTCGCGCGAGATCCCGAGCAGGTAGAGGATCGCGTCGAGGTAGGGCACGTTGACCGCGGTGTCCGCGGCGTCCTGGACGATCGGCTTGGCGTTGTAGGCGATGCCCAGCCCGGCCGCGTTGAGCATGTCCAGGTCGTTGGCGCCGTCCCCGATGGCGATGACCGCGGCCTCGGGCACGCCCACCTCGGCGGCGAAGTCCCGCAGCGCGGTCGCCTTCCCGGCCCGGTCGACGACGGCGCCGATGATCCGTCCGGTGAGCTTGCCGTCCACGATCTCGAGCTCGTTGGCCCGCGAGTAGTGGATCTGGAGGTCCTCGGCCAACCGCTCGGTGATCCGGGTGAACCCGCCCGACACGATGGCGAACCGGTAGCCGAGGCGGCGCAGGGTGCGCACCATGGTCCGGGCCCCGGGGGTGACCACGATCTCGTCGTACACCTTGTCGAGGGCGGCCTCGTCGAGCCCGGCGAGCAGCGCCACCCGGGCCCGCAGCGACTCCTCGAAGTCGACCTCACCGCGCATCGCCGCGCCGGTGATCTCCGCGACCTCGTCCTGGACGCCCGCGTGCGCCGCGAGCATCTCGATCACCTCGCCCTGGATCAGGGTCGAGTCCACGTCGAGCACGACCAGGCGCATGCCCCGACGCAGCAGGGTCACCGGCTGGACGGCGATGTCGATGCCCTGGGCGGCCGCCTCGAGGGCCAGCGCGCTCCGCAGCCGCTCCGGATCGGCGCCCGAGACGTGCAGGTCGATCGCGGTGACGGGGTAGCGCGCCATCCGCTCGATCCGGTCGATGTTGGCCCCGCTGTCCGCGATCCGGCCGGCCACGGCGGCGAAGGCCGAGGCCTTCAGCGGCGTGCCGAGGACGGTCACGTGCGAGCGGCCCTCGCGGCGGGCCCGGTTGTCGCCCGACCCCCGGTCGACCTCGACGGTCATCCCGAGGTCCGCGGCCGTCTGCTCGACGGCGTCGCGGAGCCGCTTCCAGTCCCGCGGGGCCGACACCAGCACCCCGAGGACGAGCCGGCGACGCAGCACGATCTGCTCGATGTCGAGCACCTCGACCCCGGACCGGGCCAGCGTCTCGAAGATGGACGACGTCACGCCGGGGCGGTCCTTGCCGGTCAGGGTGATCAGCAGGGTCCGCGGGGGGTCGTGAGCGTCGGCGGTGGTCATCGCGGTCCGAGGCTATGCGGTGCTGTCGGTGGCGTCTCCTAGTGTCCGCCCCATGACCGACTCACACCACACGATCAGCTACATCGAGCTGGCCGTCGACGACCTCGCGGTCACGCGCGCCTTCTACGCGCGCGCGTTCGGCTGGGAGTTCAACGACTACGGCCCGACCTACGCCGGCATCCGCGCGCCGGGCGGCGAGGGTGAGGTCGGGGGGCTCAACGCGGGGTCCACGCCGACCCGCGGCGGCCCGCTCGTGCTCATCCGCTCGCAGGACCTGGAGGCCTCCCACGCCGCCGTGACGGAGGCCGGCGGCGAGATCGCGGCGGCCATCGACGCCTATCCCGGCGGCCGGCGCTTCACCTTCCTCGACCCGAGCGGCAACGAGCTCGGCGTCTTCCAGGACGACTGAGACCCCGGCTCAGCCCGGGGGCCAGGCCTCCGGCGAGCAGGCGGCCACCAGGCCGCGACGCGCCGCCTGGTCGAGGGGGCGCAGCGCGGCCCGCCGGGTCTCGACCTCGTACGCCGACACCGTCGCCCCGTCGTCGAGCAGCGCGAGATCGACGATCGTGACGGCCCGCAACGCCCGGGCCGCCAGCGACCCGGCGAGGGCCGGGATCCCGGGCGGCGGCGCCGCCAGCGTGGGCCGGCGCAGGTCCATCAGCTCGTCGGCGACCTCGGGTCGCCAACGCGCCACGTCCAGGTCGGCCAGCGCGTCCGCGGTCGTGGTGAGCGCCAGCCGCAACCCGCGGTCGGCCTCGCCCAGGTCGGGCACCTGACGCGGCCGGGCGGCGACCCGGCGGAAGGTCACCCGGCCGTCCAGGTCCTCCGGGACCAGCCCCGTGCCGGCCTCCGCGAGCACCACGGCCGAGCGGGACTCCATCGCCAGGGCGTTGAAGGCCGGCGGACCGCCCAGCCCCAGGGGATCGCCCTCGGCGGGCAGCGCCAGCCCGGCGCCGGTCGCGCCCGCGCGCCGGACGTCCACGAGCAGGTCGAGCCATCCGCCGGCCACGTCCAGGTGCGCCAGGGCGTCCAGCACCAGGTCGGTCACGACGTCGCCGCGCAGCCACGCGGTGCTCCACCAGGCCACCAGCCCGGCGTCGGGAAGAGCGTTCGTCACGGGCCGCGACGCTACCCGTCGAACGGCGTCGGACCACGTTCGTGCCTCGCTAGGGTGTGCGACATGTCCGCCGTCCTGGAGTTTGCCGACGTCACCGTCCGGCGCGGGACGGCGACTCTCCTCGAGGCGGTGACCTGGACGGTCGAGGAGGACGAGCGCTGGGTGATCCTCGGTCCCAACGGCGCCGGCAAGACCACGCTCATCCAGGTGGCCGCCGCGCAGACCCACCCGTCGTCCGGCCTCGTCGCGGTCCTGGGCGAGATGCTCGGCGCGGTGGACGTCTTCGAGCTGCGGCCCCGGATCGGCCTCACCTCGGCAGCGCTGGCCGAGCGGATCCCGCGCGACGAGCTGGTCCGCGACGTCGTCGTGTCCGCGTCGTACGGCGTGGTCGGCCGGTGGCGCGAGGAGTACGACTCGCTCGACCACGCCCGGGCGGCCGAGCTGCTGGTCGAGGTGGGCGTCGCGCACCTGGCGGACCGGACCTTCGGCACCCTGTCCGAGGGTGAGCGGAAGCGGGTGCAGGTGGCCCGCGCCCTGATGACCGACCCGGAGCTCCTGCTGCTCGACGAGCCCGCCGCCGGCCTCGACCTCGGCGGTCGCGAGGACCTGGTGTCGACGCTGTCGGTGCTCGCGATGGACGCCGACAGTCCCGCGACCGTGCTGGTGTCCCACCACGTCGAGGAGATCCCGCCCGGCTTCAGCCACGCGATGCTGATGCGCGGGGGCCGGGTGGTCGCGCAGGGCCGGGTGCACGACGTGATCGACGAGCGCAACCTGTCGCTCACCTTCGGGATGCCCCTGGTCGTCACGCACAGCGAGGACCGGTGGACCGCGCGCCGGAGGACCGGGCGGCGCGCGGACGCGAGATAGGCTCGGCGCATGGACTGGCTGCAGGAGCACGCGTGGGAGACCTGGCTCGCGCTGACCATCCTGCTCGGTGCCGCCGAGCTCGTGACCATGGACCTGATCCTGATCATGCTGGCCGCCGGCGCCTTCGTGGGCATGCTGACCGCGCTGCTCGGTCTCCCGATCGCCGCCCAGGTGATCGTGGCCGCGGCGGCCTCGGTCGCGATGCTGGCGCTGCTCCGTCCCAACCTGGTCAAGAAGCTCCACCAGGGCCCCGAGCTCCGGCTCGGGCACGGCAAGCTGGTCGGCCGCCAGGGCATCGTGACCGAGCAGATCTCCGCCTTCGCGCCCGGCCGGGTCCGGCTGTCCGGCGAGATCTGGACGGCCGAGCCGTACGACGAGTCGCTGACCATCGGCCCGGGCGAGACGGTGGAGGTCCTGGAGATCCGCGGCGCCACGGCGTACGTCCATCCGATCCCGAGCCTCGGCCCCTAGCCGACCGATCGACTGACCGATATGGAGCAATTCATGCCCGAAGCCATCTTCCTCGGCCTGCTCGCCCTGGTGTTCCTGTTCGTCATCCTGCTGCTGGCCAAGACCGTGCGCATCGTGCCGCAGGCGCGGGCCGGCATCGTCGAGCGGTTCGGCAAGTACAAGGAGACGCTGCCCGCGGGGCTCAACATCGTGGTGCCGTTCGTCGACCGGGTGCGCTACATCATCGACCTGCGCGAGCAGGTCGTGAGCTTCCCGCCGCAGCCGGTGATCACGGAGGACAACCTGGTCGTCTCGATCGACACGGTCATCTACTTCCAGGTCACCGACCCCGTGGCCGCGACGTACGAGATCGCCAACTACATCCAGGCCATCGAGCAGCTCACCATGACCACGCTGCGCAACATCGTCGGCGGCATGGACCTGGAGGAGACGCTGACCAGCCGCGACTCGATCAACTCCGGGCTGCGCGGGGTGCTCGACGAGGCGACCGGCAAGTGGGGCATCCGGGTCAACCGGGTCGAGCTCAAGGGCATCGACCCCCCGCCGTCGATCAAGGACTCGATGGAGAAGCAGATGCGCGCCGACCGCGAGAAGCGCGCCGTCATCCTCACCGCCGAGGGCCAGCGGCAGGCCGCGATCCTCACCGCCGAGGGCTCGAAGCAGTCCTCGATCCTCAACGCGGAGGGCGACCGGGAGTCGCAGATCCTGCGCGCCCAGGCCGACCGGGAGTCGCAGATCCTGCGCGCCCAGGGTGAGGGGCAGGCCATCCAGACGGTCTTCCAGGCGATCCACGACGGCCAGCCCGACCAGTCGCTGCTGGCCTACCAGTACCTCCAGATGATGCCCAAGATCGCCGAGGGCAGCGCCAACAAGGTGTGGGTCATTCCCGTCCGAGATCACCAAGGCCCTCGAGGGGCTGGGCTCCTCGATCCACGAGGTGGCCGGGATCCCGGTCAAGGTCGACGGACCGCTCAAGCGCATCGACATGGGCCCCTCCGAGCCCCAGCTGCCGTCGAGCGTCGTCGACGACCCGGAGCGGTCGGCCACCGACGCCGCGGTCCGGGCGGCGATCGCCGAGGCCGAGTCGGCCGCGCGGCCGAACGCCCGCCTGGCCGCCGAGCTCCCCGCCGATCCGCCGGCGGCACCGGAGGACGCCGCTCCGGAGTGAGCACGTTCGAGGTCGTCGCGATCCTGCTCGCCGGGCTCGCGGCGGGGACGATCAACACCGTCGTGGGCTCGGGCACCCTGATCACCTTCCCGACCCTGCTGGCGTTCGGGGTCCCGCCGGTCACCGCCAACGTCTCCAACACGGTGGGCCTGGTGCCGGGCACGCTGTCGGGCGCCCTGGGCTACCGCGCCGAGCTCGTCGGCCAGCGTCGGCGCCTGCTCCGCCTCGGCTCGGCCTCGCTGCTGGGCGGGATCGTCGGCGCGGTGCTGCTGCTGTGGCTGCCCTCGTCCGCCTTCGACGCGATCGTGCCCGTGCTGGTGGCCCTCGGCGTGGTGCTCGTCGCCATCGGCCCGGCGGTGCAGAAGCGGGTGGCGGCCCGGCACGAGCGGACCGGCGGGCTGCCCGAGGACGGCGCCGGCTGGGTGTGGCCGGCCATCGCGGGCGCCGGGGTGTACGGCGGCTACTTCGGGGCCGCCCAGGGCGTGCTGCTGATGGCGATCATGGGCATCGGCGTCCCCGACGACCTGCAGCGGCTGAACGCGACCAAGAACGTCCTGGCGCTGCTGGTCAACGGCGTCGCCGCGGTCGTCTTCATCGCGGTCGCCGACATCGACTGGCCGGTGGCGGGGCTGATCGCGATCGGCTCCGTCGTCGGCGGTCAGCTCGGTGCCACCGTCGGACGGCGGCTGCCCGCCGCCGTGCTGCGCGGGCGTGATCGTGGTGGTGGGCACCGTCGCCGTGGTCGCGCTGCTGCTGAGCTGAGGCGCCGGGCGTCAGCCGATCTTGAGCACCTGCGTGCCACCGGCGAAGTTGTCGTGCCAGCCCTGCCGGTTGACGGTGTCGCTGTTGATGGTCACGGCGATCATGATGATCGCGGCCAGGCTGGCCAGGCTGGCGATCCAGCCGATGAGCGGGATCAGGCCGAGCAGGCCGAGCAGGATGTAGCTGTTCCGCTTGACCGCCTCCTCCAGGGTCGGGTTGCCACCGGCCGGGCCGATGGTCTGCAGCTTGAGGATCATCTTGCCGACGGTCTGGCCGCGGGTGTGCTCCATCAGGGCGAAGTAGCCCAGGGAGATGGCGGTGCCGATGATCGCCACCACCGCGCCCGCGGCGTAGGAGGAACCGGTCCCGAAGCCGGTGGCGCTCGAGCCCATGATCGCGCCGGCGATGATCACCGACGCGACGAGGAAGTTGACGATGCCGACCAGGATGCTGTCGATCAGGCGCGCGAGGAAGCGGTCGAGGAGGCCGCCCGGGACCGGCGCGCCGGGCGCCGCGGCCGGGTACGGCGGCGGGGCGCTGCGGTAGCCCGGCGCGGGTGCCTGCTCGTACGCCGGAGGCGGGGCGCCGTAGGGCGAGGCCGCGGCGGGCGGCGGGTCGGAACCCGCGGGACCCTCGGTCGGCGGCTCGGGAGGCGGCGTGGTCATCGGGTCTCCTCGGGCGGGATCGGGGGTCTCGTCGCGAGGCAATCTACTCGCGGGCGGCTCGGTGCGGGGCCGGACTCGCGGGGGAGCCGCCGGACTCGGCGTACGCCGTGACCCATCGGTCGAGCTCGGCGTAGGCGTGGCTGCGCACCTCGGGGCGGGAGAGCACCACGTCGTGCCGGGCTCCGGGGATCGACACGACGGTGACGTGCCGCCCGATGACCGGCGCCCAGCGCCGGATCTGTTCGACGTCGAGCACGATGTCGTGACCGTGCACGTGCTCGGACATCTCCTTGGGCCACAGGCTCGCGCCCGAGCACAGCACCAGGACCGGGCAGGACACCTCGAGCCCGCGGTGCAGCTCGGCGTGCGCCCGGCGGATGGCGGCCAGCCAGCCGAAGTAGATCGGCCACGAGTCCAGCGGCTTCCAGGTCAGGTCGTAGTCCCACTCGCCGCCGTGGTCGCGGTGCAGGCTCTGCCCGTAGAAGGTGTTGAGGTTGCGGCCGATGGGCCGCATCGGGCGCCGAAGGGCGACCCCGCGGACCGCAACGGTGCCGACCGTGCGCAGCAGGAACGGGCCCTGCATGTCGAGCCACGGGGAGTTGAGCACCAGCGCGGCCAGGTCCGGCCGGCGGTGGTGCGCCCACAGCGACGCGACCAGCCCGCCGGTCGAGTGGGCGGCCAGCACGACGTGGTCGTGCCCGTCCCGCTCCACCACCCGCGACCACGCGGCGTCGATGTCCTCGAAGTAGGTGTGCACGTCGTCGACGTAGTTGGGGGTCTGGTGCTCCCGCAGCGAGCGGCCGTACTTGCGGAGGTCGAGCGCGTAGAAGTCGTAGCCCCGGCTCGTCCACCACTCCGCGAACTCGGTCTGGAAGAAGTAGTCGGCGAAGCCGTGCACGTAGAGCACCGCCCGCCCGGTGGGCTCGTCGGCGGGCCGGCGCACGAGGTTCGCCTCGACGGCGCCCTCCTCGTCGGGCTCGAGCACCAGCGTCTCGACGACGTACGGCGCGCCGAGGACGTCGGTCGCCAGGTCGGGGTCGGCGGTGCTCACGCCTCCGATTGTGTCACCAGCGCGGCCTGGACGAGCGCGTCGAACAGTCGCTGGTCACGGGCCATCTCGGGGTGCCACTGCACGCCGAGGCAGAAGCGGTCCGACGCCTGCTCCATCGCCTCGACGGTGCCGTCCTCGGACCACGCCGACGCGACGTACCCCGGATGGGTGCGCACGGACTGGTGGTGGTGGCAGTGCGCCTCGAGCTCCGGGCCGTGGATGCGCGAGATCAGCGAGTCGGGCTCGGTGCGCACCGCCAGCCGGCCGAAGACGTCGCCCCCCGGGCTGTGCTGCTCGTGGCCGACGACGTCGGGCGTGTGCTGGTCCAGGGCGCCTCCGGCGGCCACCGCCATCAGCTGCATCCCGCGGCAGACGCCCAGGGTGGGCAGCCGGACCTCCTCCGCGGCGGTGAGCAGGGCGAGCTCCCAGGCGTCCCGGTCCGGGCGCCAGGCAGCGGTCCGGTCGTGCGGCTGCTCGCGGTAGCGGGCCGGCTCCACGTCCGCCCCACCGGCCACGACCAGGCCGTCGATCCGGCCCGCCACGGCCCGCGCCGCGTCGAGGTCGGCCGAGGCCGGGGGGAGCAGCACCGGGACGCCGCCCGCCCGCACCACGGCGTCGGCGTACTCCACCTGGAGGACGTCGGCGCGCTGGCGCCACACCCCCCACGCCGCCTCCTCGCGGTAGGTGGTGATGCCGATCAGGGGCATGGTCACAGCGGCGTGACGTAGGCGCCGGAGATGCCGCCGTCGACCAGGAACGTGCTGGCGGTGATGAAGCTCGACTCGTCGGACGCCAGGAACAGCACCGCGTTGGCCATCTCGGCCGGCTCCGCGAAGCGTCCCATCGGCACGTGCACGAGCCGGCGCGCGGCGCGCTCGGCGTCCTTGGCGAACAGCTCCTTGAGCAGCGGCGTGTTCACCGGACCCGGGCACAGCGCGTTGACGCGGACGCCCTCCCGGGCGAACTGGACGCCGAGCTCGCGGCTCATCGAGAGCACCCCGCCCTTGGAGGCCGAGTAGGAGATCTGCGACGTGGCGGCGCCCATCACCGCGACGAAGGAGGCGGTGTTGATGATCGAGCCGGACTTCTGCTCGAGCATGTAGGGGAGCGCGGCCTTGCAGCACAGGTAGACGCTCGTCAGGTTGACCTCCTGGACCCGGCGCCACGCCTCGAGCCCGGTGTCGAGGATCGAGTCGTCGTCGGGCGGTGAGATGCCGGCGTTGTTGAAGGCGATGTCCAGCGACCCGAAGCGGTCCTTGGCGGTGGCGAAGAGCGCGTCGACCTCGTCGGGCGAGGTCACGTCGACGTGGACGTACGTCGCGACGTCCTCGCCGCCGAGCTGACCCACGAGCTGGTGACCCCGCTCGTCGTCGATGTCGCCGATGACCACCCGCGCCCCCTCCTCCACGAACCGCTCCACCGTGGCCAGCCCGATCCCCGAGCAACCTCCCGTGACGACGGCGACCTTCCCGTCCAGCCGACCTGCCATGTGCTTCTCCTCGTTGAGTTGGGCCGAATGGTCCTGTGAGTCGGGGCAAATGGTCGGGAGCGGGGGCCACAATCCCCGACTCGATGGGCCATTTCCCCCCACTCAACGGTTAGTGCGCGATGAAGACGTTCTTCTCCTCGGTGAAGGCCTGGGGGGCGTCCGGACCGAGCTCGCGGCCGAGACCGCTCTGCTTGTAGCCGCCGAACGGGGTCCAGTAGCGCACCGACGAGTGGCTGTTGACGCTGAGGTTGCCGGCCTCGACGCCCCGGGCGACCCGCAGCGCGCGGCCGAGGTCGGCGGTGAAGATCGACCCGGACAGGCCGTACTCCGAGTCGTTGGCGAGCGCGACGGCCTCCTCCTCGGTGTCGAAGGGCATCACCGCGACCACCGGACCGAACACCTCCTCGCGCCAGACCGGCTCCGCGGTGTGCCGCGACTCGACCACCGTCGGCGGCAGCCACCAGCCGGGTCCGTCGGGGGCGCTGCCGGCGAAGGCGACGGTCGCGCCGTCCACGTACGCCTGCACCGCGTCGCGCTGTGCCGCCGACACCAGCGGGCCCATCTCGGTGGCGTCGTCGGCCGGGTCGGCGACCCGCATCGCGGTGACCGCCTCCTCGAGCCGGCCGACGAACTCGTCGTACGCCGGTCGCTCGACCAGGATGCGCGAGCGCGCGCAGCAGTCCTGGCCGGTGTTGTCGAACGCCGCGCCCGGCGCGGCTGCGGCGGCCGCCGCGACGTCGGTGTCGGCGAAGACGATGTTGGCGCTCTTGCCGCCGAGCTCGAGCGTCACCCGCTTCACCTGGTCCGCGCAGCCGGCCATGATCTGCTTGCCCACGTCGGTGGACCCGGTGAAGCACACCTTGCGGACCAGCGGGTGCGTGACGAAGCGCTGGCCGACGACCGAGCCCTTGCCGGGCAGCACGGTGAGGACGTCGGGTGGCAGGCCCGCCTCCACGGCGAGCTCGCCGAGGCGGATCGCGGTCAGCGGGGTCAGCTCCGCGGGCTTCAGGACCACGGTGTTGCCCGCGGCCAGCGCGGGGGCGAAGCCCCACCCCGCGATGGGCATCGGGAAGTTCCACGGCACGATCACCGACACGACGCCCAGCGGCTCGTGGAAGGTCACGTCGAGACCCCCGGGCACGGGGATCTGGCGGCCGAAGAGCCGCTCCGGCGCGGCGCTGTAGTAGTTCAGGCAGTCGCGGACGTTGCCCGCCTCCCAGCGCGCGTTGCCGATGGTGTGCCCGGCGTTGCGGACCTCCAGCCGGGCGAGCTCCTCGACGTGCGCGTCGACGACGGCGGCGAAGGACCGCAGCAGGCGGGCCCGCTCCCCGGGTGCGACGGCGCGCCAGCCGGCGAACGCCTCCTGGGCCCGCTCGATCGCGGCGTCGGTCTCCTCGAGCGAGGTGGAGGGGACCTCGCCGATCTCCTGCTCGGTGACGGGAGAGATCAGGGTGGTCACGTCACATCCTCTCGAAGGTGCGGCGCAGCTCCCAGTCGGTCACCGCGGCGTCGAAGGCCGCGAGCTCGACGTCGGCCATGTTCGTGTAGTGGTCCACGACCGCGTCGCCGAACGCCGCCCGGGCGACCGCCGACGAGGTGAACGTGTCGCGCGCGGCGCGGAGCGTGTGCGGGACCCGGTCGTGGTCCTCGCTCGTGTAGGCGTTGCCCACCAGCTCGTCCTCGAGGACCAGCTCCTGCTCGATGCCGTGCAGGCCGCCGGCGAGCATCGCGGCCAGGGCGAGATAGGGGTTCACGTCGCCGCCGGGCACCCGGTTCTCCATCCGCGCGCTCTTCCCGTGGCCGACCAGGCGGACGGCACAGGTGCGGTTGTCCAGCCCCCAGGCGATCGTGGTCGGCGCGAACGACCCGGCCGCGAACCGCTTGTAGGAGTTGATGTTCGGTGCGTACATCAGGGTGAAGTCGGCCATCGTCGCGAGCACCCCGGCGACGAACTGGTCGTACAACGGCGAGCGCTGCTCCCCGTCCCAGAACACGACCTCGCCGTCCTCGCCGCGCAGGGACAGGTGGATGTGGCAGGAGTTGCCCTCCCGCTCGTCGAACTTCGCCATGAACGTGAGCGACTTGCCCTGCAGGGCCGCGATCTCCTTGGCCATCGTCTTGTAGACGCTGTGGTTGTCGGCGGTCACCAGGGCGTCGGCGTAGAGGAAGCCGATCTCGTGCTGGCCGAAGTTGCACTCGCCCTTGGCGCCCTCGACGTCCATCCCCGCGGCGTACGAGGAGTTGCGGATCTCGCGCAGCAGGGGCTCGGTCCGGGTGGTGCCGAGGATGGAGTAGTCGACGTTGTACTGGTTGACCGGGTCCAGGCCGCGGTAGCCGAGGCGGTGGGCGTCCTCGTACGTCGTGCGGAAGGCGATGAACTCGAGCTCGGTGCCGGCCAGGGCCACCATCCCGCGCTCGGCCACCCGGTCGAGCTGGTGCTTGAGGACAGTGCGGGGGGACTGGAGCACCGGCTGGTGGTCGAGCCAGACCAGGTCGCACTGCACCATCGCGGTCGCGGGCAGGTGCGGGAGGAGCCGCAGGGTGTCCCAGTCGGGCACGAACTCCATGTCGCCGTAGCCGCGCTGCCACGACGAGATCTCGTAGCCGTCGACGGTGTTCATGTCCACGTCGACGGCGAGCAGGTAGTTGCAGCCCTCGGTGCCGGCCTCGAGGGCGACGTCGAGGAAGTAGCGCGCGTGCAGCCGCTTGCCCTGGAGCCGGCCCTGCATGTCGGTGAAGGCGAGCACGACCGTGTCGACCTCGCCGTCGTCGATGAGCGCGCGCAGCCCGCCCTGGGTCAGGTAGCGGTCGTTCGGTGCGGTCATGGGTTCCTCCGGGGTCGGGTCAGGGTCATCCGAGCAGGCCTCGCAGCAGGGCGGCGGTGTCGTCGCAGTGCTCCTCCATCACCCGGCGGGCCCGGTCGGGCCGGCCGCGCACCACGGCGGTGACGATGCTCGCGTGCTGGCGGTGGGAGTGCCCGATGTTGGCCTCGAGCACCGGGATCGACATCAGCATCTGGTGCAGCGCCGACTGCACCGAGGTCACCGCCTCGATGAGACGCGTCGAGCCGGTGAGGGCCGCGAGCGTGAGGTGGAAGCGGGAGTCGGCCTGGCGGTGCTCCACCGGACGGGTCGCGGCGGTCACCAGGTCGCGGGCCTTGCGGAGCCGGTCCAGGTCGGGCTCGGCGAGGCGCAGCGAGGCGGCCAGCGCGGCGGCGCCCGGCTCGACGACGCGACGGAACTCCAGCGCGTCGTGCCAGTCCTGACGCTGGACGGGCGTGAGTCGCGCGGCCTTGCGCGCGAAGCTGCCCCGGGCGCGGGGGGTCACCACGGTGCCGCCACCGCGGCCGCGGGTCGTCTCGACCAGCCCGGCCTGCCGCAGCGCCGCCATCGCCTCGCGCAGCGTGGCGCGGCTGACGGCCAGCCGCGCGGCGAGCTCGCGCTCGGCGGGCAGGGTGCTGCCGACCGGATAGACCCCGAGGCGGATCGCGGTCGCGAGCTGCTCCACGCAGGCCTCGAAGGCGTGGTGACCGCGCACCGGGCGCAGCACCGCCTCGGAGAGGTGCTCGTGGGGCTCGGCGGTCACGGCGTCAGTCTCATGAGGGTTCGGGAACGCTGTCAATGGTCGGAGTTCATACCAATTTTACGGTGGCCTCTGGACGGCGAATCCCGGCGGGTCTAGCCTCCACCTCAGTTGGCGTCCCGCTCCCGAGAAGGTGTCCCATGCCCGAAGCACACGAACCCATTCCTCACTTGACGGACGACGAGAAGCACCTCGCCAAGCTCGGGTACAGCCAGGAGCTGAACCGCTCGTGGTCCGGATTCTCCAACTTCGCCATCTCGTTCTCGATCATCTCGATCCTGGCGGGATGCTTCACGAACTTCGGTGCCGGCTGGAACAACGGCGGCCCGATCTCCATCTCCTGGTCCTGGCCGATCCTCGGGATCTTCATCCTCATCATCGGCTTCACCATGTCCGAGCTGGTGTCGGCGTACCCGACCTCCGGCGGCATCTACTGGTGGGCCTCCAAGCTCGGCGGTCCGGCTGCCGGCTTCTTCACCGGCTGGCTCAACCTGATCGGGCTGGTGGCGGTCACCGCGGGTGTGTCCTACGGCTGCGCCACCTTCATCGACCTGACGTTGAGCACGTTCTCCGAGAGCTACGCGGCGAACTACTCCCTGACGCGGGTGTTCGTCATCTTCGTGGTGGTGCTGTTCCTGGCCGCCCTGCTGAACATCTTCAGCAGCCACCTGATGGCGATCATGAACAACGTGTCGGTCTGGTGGCACGTCGTCGGCGCCTCGGCGATCGTGCTGATCCTGCTGCTGGTGCCCGACCAGCACCAGTCGTTCAGCTACGTCTTCACCGAGCGGTTCAACAACTCCGGCTTCGACGACGGCAGCACCGGCGGCTTCGCGTTCTGGTTCGCGATCGTGCCGTTCGGCTTCCTGCTGACGCAGTACACGATCACCGGCTTCGACGCCTCGGCACACCTCTCCGAGGAGACCGAGTCGGCGAGCAACGCGGCGGCCAAGGGCATCTGGCAGTCGATCCTGTACTCCGTCATCGGCGGCTACATCCTGCTGCTGTGCGTCGTGTTCGCCGTTCCCAGCGTCGACGGTGCGCCGGACAACGCGGGGGTCGGCGGGGGAGGCGTGGCCTACATCTTCAACGCGTCGCTCGGGCAGGACTGGGCGACCCTGGTGCTGTTCATCTCCGCGTCGGCGCAGTTCTTCTGCGCGACCTCGTGCATGACGTCGGCGTCGCGGATGACCTTCGCCTTCAGCCGCGACGGCGCCATCCCCGGCTCCGACGTCCTCAAGAAGCTGACCGGCAACAGGGTCCCCGCCAACGCCGTGATGATGGTGGCGGTGTGCGCGGCGATCGTGACTCTGCCGGCGCTGATCGAGGTCAACATCGGGACCGCCGAGGCGCCGCTCATCGTCCCGGTCGCGTTCTACGCGGTCACCTCGATCGCCGTGATCGGCCTCTACCTCGCCTTCGCGATCCCGATCTACCTGCGCTGGAAGCACGGTGACCGGTTCGAGGTCGGGTCGTGGAACAACGGCGCCAAGTACAAGTGGATGAACATCATCGCGGTCGTCGAGATCGTCGTGGTGTCCCTCTACCTGATGATGCCGTTCGTGCCGGGTGCGGTGCCGTTCAGCGACGACTTCAGCTGGAAGTTCGTCAACTACGCCCCGATCGTCACCCTCGGCGCCCTGCTGCTGCTGACGATCTGGTGGAAGTCGTCGGCGCACAAGTGGTTCACGGGCCCGAAGACCACGATCGACGAGGCCGTGGTCGAGGCCTTCGACGCTTGAGCGCACCGACGCTCGAGGCGCTCCTCGACCAGGTCCCACGTCTGTCCGGCCGGGTCCTGGTCGAGGAGCTGTCGGGCGGTCTCACCAACCGCAACTTCAAGGTGGTGACGCCCGACGCGACGTACGTCGTCCGCTGGAGCAGCAGCGACGCCTCGCTGCTCGGGATCGACCGGGACGCCGAGCACCACAACACCCGGGCCGCGGCCGAGGCCGGCGTCGGCGCGGAGGTGTTCGACTACCGCCCGGACCTCGGGATGCTGGTGATCGGCTTCCTGCCCGGCACGGCGCTGGACGACGACGCGTTCGCCGACCCCGGCGTCCTCGCGCGCGCGGCCGACGCCGCGCGTCGGCTGCACGCGGGTCCGCGGTTCTCCGGTGAGTTCGACATGTTCGCCCGGCAGGCCGCCTACCGCGCCACGGTCGCGGAGCAGGGCTTCGCCCTGCCACCGGGGTACGACGACCACGCCGACGCCTGGGCGGACGTGCGGCGGGTGCTCGAGACGCGCCCCCGGGTGACGGTGCCCTGCAACAACGACCTGCTGGCCGGCAACTTCATCGACGACGGGGAGCGGGTCTGGCTCATCGACTACGAGTACAGCGGCAACAACGACGCGCCCTTCGAGCTCGGCAACACCGCCACGGAGTGCGAGTTCCCGCCCGAGCGGGTGGAGGCCTACACGGAGGCCTACTACGGCAGGCCGACCCGCGGCGACCTGGCCCGGGTCCGGCTGGGGGCGCTGCGCAGCGCCTACGGCTGGGCGCTGTGGGGCTTCATCCAGGCGGCCACGAGCCCGATGGACTTCGACTTCCAGGGATGGGGACGGCATCGCTACGAGAAGGCGGCCCGCACCTTCCGCGGCCCGGACTTCGCGCGGCTGCTGACCGAGGCCGCGGATGACTGACCATGCCTGAGCGGGCCCGCGTCGTCGTCATCGGCGGGGGAGTGGTGGGCTGCTCGACGGCGTACCACCTCACGAAGCTCGGCTGGGACGACGTGCTGCTCCTGGAGCAGGGCCACCTCTCCGGCGGGACGACCTGGCACGCCGCGGGGCTGGTCGGTCCGCTGCGCGCGACCGAGAGCGGCACCCGGCTGGTGCAGTACTCGGCCGAGCTCTACGACCGCCTGGAGGCCGAGACCGGGCTGGCGACCGGCTACCGCAACGTCGGTGGCGTGATCGTGGCGCGCACCGAGGAGCGGATGGTGCAGCTGCGGCGGACCGCGGCCAACGCCGCGGCGTACGACCTCGAGGCGCGGCTGCTGACGCCCGACGAGGCGGGTGGGCTCTGGCCGCCGATGCGTGTCGACGACCTGCTCGGCGCGCTGTGGCTGCCCGGGGACGGCAAGGTCAACCCCACCGACCTGACCCAGTCGCTGGCCAAGGGGGCCCGCCAGGGCGGCGCCCGGATCCGCGAGGGGGTGCGCGTCGTCGGCCTGCTCACCGAGGACGGGCCGAGCGGTCCGCGGATCACCGGCGTCCGCACCGACGCCGGCGACGTCGAGGCCGAGGTGGTCGTCAACTGCGCCGGGCAGTGGGCCAAGGCCGTCGCGGAGCTCGCCGGCGTGCCGATGACCGTGCCGCTGCACAGCGCCGAGCACTTCTACGTGGTCACCGACCCGGTGGCCGGGGTGCACCCGGACCTGCCGATCATGCGCGACCCGGACGGCTGGACGTACTTCAAGGAGGAGGTCGGCGGGCTGGTGGTCGGTGGCTTCGAGCCCGACGCCAAGCCGTGGGTCGCGCCGGACCGGATCCCGCACCCCTTCGAGTTCCAGCTGCTCGAGGAGGACTGGGAGCACTTCTCGGTGCTCATGGACCAGGCGCTGGTGCGCGTCCCCGCGCTCGAGGAGACCGGGATCCGCAAGTTCTACAACGGACCCGAGAGCTTCACGCCGGACAACCAGTTCCTGCTCGGCGAGCTGCCGGGGCTGCGCGGCTTCTTCGTCGGGGCGGGCTTCAACTCGGTCGGCATCGCGTCGGCCGGCGGTGCGGGCCGGGCGCTGGCCGAGTGGGTGGTCGCCGGCGAGCCGACGAGCGACCTGGTCGGCGTCGACGTGCGCCGCTTCGCGCCGTACGCGGCGGACAACGACTGGCTGCGCTCGCGGGTCGCGGAGGTGCTCGGGCTCCACTACGCGGTCCCGTGGCCGCTGCACGAGCTGCGCACCGGCCGGGACCTGCGGCTCTCTCCGTTGCACGGGCGCCTGGCCGCGGCAGGAGCGTCGTTCGGCTCGCGGATGGGCTGGGAGCGGCCGCTCGTGTTCGACGGCGGCGCCGCGGACGGAGCCGCCGAGACCTGGGACCGGCCGCCCTGGCTGCCCGCCTCCGTCGCCGAGCAGCGCACCTGCCGGACGGCGGTCGCGGTCTTCGACCAGACGTCGTTCTCGAAGTACGCCGTCCGCGGCCCCGGAGCCGTCGAGGCGCTGCAGTGGATCTGCGCGGCCGACGTCGACGTGGCGGTGGACGCATGCGTCTACACGCCGTTCCTCAACCGCCGCGGCACCTACGAGGCCGACCTGACGGTCACCCGGGTGGCCGCGGACGACTTCCTCCTGGTGAGCAGCTCGGCGACCACGATCCGCGACCTGGACTGGCTCGCCCGGCACGCCCGGGAGCGGGTCGGGGCCGCGTGCGCTGTCGAGGACCTCACCGACCGGCACTCGGTCCTGGGCGTGATGGGGCCCGCTCTCGCGCGAGCTGCTGGGGTCGCTGACCGACGACGACCTGTCGGAGGACGGTTTCCCCTTCGCCACCAGTCGATCGGTGACGCTGGCCGGGGCACCCGTGCGGGCGACCCGGATGACCTACGTCGGCGAGCTCGGGTGGGAGCTGATGGTGCCGGTCGAGCACGCGCCGGCGGTGTACGACGCCGTGCGCGCGGCCGGCGCGCCCCTCGGGATCGCGGACGCGGGCTACCACGCCATCGAGTCGATGCGGCTGGAGAAGGGCTACCGGGCGTTCGGCCGGGAGCTCACGCCCGACTACACGCCGGTCGAGGCGGGGCTGGTCTTCGCCACGGCGCTCGCGGCGGACAAGGACTTCCTGGGCCGTGACGCGCTCGCGGCGCACCGCACCGCGCTGGCCGCGGGAGGCTCCCGGCGCCGGCTGGTCTCGTTCGTGGTCGAGGACCCGGAGCCGATGCTCTGGGGCGGGGAGCTGCTGCTGCGCGACGGGGCGCCGCTGGGTCAGGTCACGAGCGCGGCCTGGGGCGGCACCGTCGGCTCCTGCGTCGGGCTGGCCTACGTCCGCCACGACGGACCGGTGCGGCAGGACTGGCTGGACGGCGGGGGCTTCGAGGCCGACGTGGCCGGCGTGCGGCACGGCGTACGCCTGTCGCTGCGGGCGCCGCTGTAGGGCCCGAACGGGCTATTGCCACAGCCGGTCGGCGGGCTCACAGTGTGCTGGTGAAGAGTTGGCTGGCGGTGCTGGTGGCGGGGGCGGTCCTGGCCGCCGCAGCGGTGTCGGCCCTGTTCCTGCTCGGCAACGGCGGGGCGGCCGTCGCGACGGACCACGCGGCGCGACCCACGCGTCGGCGGGCGACGACGACGAACGGGCCGAGACCGGGGAGACCGGCCCGCCGCCCTGGGCCCACGGCCACGCGGGCAAGCAGGGACACGGCCCGGGCGCGGCCTGGAAGGCGCTCTCGCCGACGCAACGATCCGACCTGATGAAGCGACTGACGACCCGGCACGCCCAGGGCATGAAGGCGTTCGGGGCGTGCGTGAAGGCCGGACGGTCCGACTGCGAGAAGCCGCTGCCACCGGGGCTGGCCAAGCGCCTGTAGCCGGCCGTCAGGTCCAGAGGCCGCCGTGCTCGCGGATCCAGCGCACCTCGGTGCGCTGGCGGTCCAGGCTGCCCTCCGCGACCCAGGTGGACTGCGGCTCCACGCCCGCCTCGGCCAGCGCCTGCTCGAGCTCGATCGTCGCCTCGGCCCGGGACGCGACCGCCTCGGTGACGTCGAAGGCCGGCAGCGGACCGTACGCGTCGAGGAAGGCGGCGACGCGCGATCGCCGGTCCGGGACCTCCGGGAAGTGGTGCCAGTCGAGCGCCTCCGCATCCGGACGCAGCGGCGCGAACCAGCGCAGCGCGTACGCGACATCGTCCAGGCGTGGCGCCGGGTGCAGGAAGTCCCAGTCGAGGAGACCCACCGCCTCGTCGCCGTCCCAGACGAAGTTCCACGGTCCGGGGTCACCGTGGCAGAGGACCTGGTCCGGCCCCGGCACGGTCGGCGCGCCCCACACGGCATCCGCAGGCGGCCGCCAGCCGGCCGAGGCGTCGTGGAGCCGACGCAGGAGCGCCGCCGCCGAGCGCAGGCCGACCTCCGTGTGCTGGTGGAACCACCCGGCACCGCCGCTCGCCCCGGCGAGGTAGCCGAGCGTCTCGGTGCCCGCCGCGGTCCCCAGGGGCTCGGGCACGCTCTCGACGCCCTGCGCGCGCAGGTGCCTCAGGAAGGCGTGCACGGTCGGCGTCCAGGGCCCCGCGGGTCTGGTGACGACCCCGTCACGGATGTCGATGGGCCGCAGCGCGTGAGCAGCGGCGTCGTCCGGCTCGTCGGGCACGGCCCGAGGGTCGCAGCAACCGGGGGTCGGCCGCGACCGACTTGCGGGCCGGAGGGAGACGCGAGGAGAGGTGGAATGGCGCCGCCCCGTGTCCATGGGGGACGACGGGGCGACGAATCAAACCCTACGTCGCGGCGTACCGACGCGTCCGGGGGATCCTCCAGCCTTGACTTTCGCCGATCAGGCGCGGCGGCAGAGCCAGGTCGCGGACCCGACCGTCAGGCCGGCGAGGGCGCCGAGGAGGGCGGCCGGTACGCCGACCTCGAGGACGGCGAACCACGCCGTGGCGGGGTGGCTGCGCAGGCCGAGGACGAGGCCGGCCAGGGCGCCGAGGAGGCCGAGGGCGAGCGCCGCCACGACGGCGAACCGGACGGGCAGGGGCGCCCGCCCGACGGCGTCCACGGCGGACGCGAGCTCGCGACGGATCCGCACCATGGGACGAGTCTGCCAGAGCGGCCGAGTCGAGACACGGCGCGATCTGTCGACTTCCTTGTCCTATCTATCGATAAGCGATATATTGACGTCGTCTCTCAATCGAAGGAGCCGTCATGGGCAAGCTGACCGTCCTCGCACTGCGGGTGGTCCTGGTCGCGGGGCTCGCCGGCTCCCTGTTCGTGCAGGGCGTGATGGTCCCGCTCCTCGCCGACGACCTGGAGGACGTGGACGTGCGGGTCCCGGTCCTGGTCATCGTGGTCCTGGGCATCGTCACCATCCAGGTCACCATGGTCTGTGTCTGGCGCCTGCTGACGATGGTCCGCCGGGGGACGGTGTTCTCCCATGCGGCGTTCCGGTACGTCGACGTGGTGTTCGGCGCGATCGTGGTGGCGTCCCTGCTCGCCTTCGCGCTCGGCGTCACGCTGGCCCCCGGGGAGGGCGTGGCCCCGGGCGTGGTCCTGCTGATCGGCGGGGCCGGGGTGCTGGTCGCGGGGGTCGCCCTGGTCGTGCTGGTGCTGCGGATGCTGCTCGCGCAGGCGGTCGCCCTCGACGCCGAGACCAAGCACCTGCAGGCCGAGCTGAGCGAGGTCATCTGATGCCCATCGTGGTGGACGTCGACGTGATGCTGGCCCGGCGCAAGATGGCCGTGGGCGGCGCTCGCCGACCAGGTCGGGATCACGCCCGCCAACCTGTCGGTGCTGAAGAACGGCCGCGCGAAGGCCGTGCGCTTCACCACCCTCGCGGCCCTGTGCGAGGCCCTCGAGTGCCAACCCGGCGACCTGTTGCGATGGGAGCCGGAGTGACCGGCCGCCGGTGAGCGAGACCGTCGACTTACGTCCTGCGGATGAACTTGAGCTTGCCGTGGGCGGTTGGATTGGTGCTGTAGCGAGAGTCGTGGGCGAGGGTGTGGTGGCGGGGGCAGAGGAGCCGGCCGGTCTTGGTGTTGGTGGGTCCGCCGCGGGACCAGGGGTGGTCGTGGTGGGCGTGGCACAGGCCGGGTGGGGCGTCGCACCCTTCCGCGGTGCAGCCGCGGTCGCGCTGGGCGAGGGCGATCCGTTGGGGTTCGGTGTGGAAGCGGCGTCGGCGGCCGAGGTCGAGAATCTGGGACTGTCCGTCGAGGACGGCGGGGATGATCCCGGCCCGGCACGCCAACCGTCGCGCCTCACTGGCCGAGATGTGTCCGCCGGTGTCCAGCGACGCCGCCTTCAGTCCACCCAGCAACGACTCGTAGGATCATGGTGATCACGACGGTGGCGCAGACGCCGCCGGCCTTGCCGACCGAGTCCGCGGGGCGGGTCTCGACGTACTCGCAGAACGCCTCCCCGAGCCGCCGCTTCGTCGGCACCTCGCGGTCCGAGGTGGGTGCGTGGGCGAGGAGGTGCTTGCGGAGCATGGCCCCGTGCAGCGCCGGGATCGTGAACCGGCCGTGGCAGCGGCCGTGCCCGTCCTCGACCATCGTGAACGACGCGGCCGCACGGGCCGCCTGCTCCTCCGCCTCGAGGACCCGGGCCTCGTGTGGTTCGCCGATCTCGGGGGCGACCACGTCCAGGATCCGCCGGCCCAGCACCCGCAACGCCCGCGCGTCATGATCCGCGGCATGTTCGAGCAGCACCCGCTCCGCCTGCGCCACGACCGATGGATCGGCCAGGTCCGCGGGGAGGGCTTCGACGGCGTCCACGATCACCGCCGCCTGATCGGTCAGCACCTCGCCGGTGGCGAGCGCCCGACGGACCGGCTCGTGCGCATCCCCGAGCCGAGTGGCGAGCCGGGACAGCCGGTGCGCCTCGGCGCGAGTCAGCTTCGCGGTGTGTGACCACCAGCTCGGCGTCGAGGTTGCACCCTCGTCGAGACCGACCTCGACCGACACCGCGTGCCGGGCAACCCGGAGCTCGAGCTCGGCGACCTGCGCCCGGAGCCGGGTCAGCTCCACCAGGGTCGCTGCAGCATCTCGCCCGGGTCATCGACCACAGCGACGTGTCCGCGAGATCGTCCAGACCTCGGCGCGCATCCAGGAGGTCGCGACCGCGCACGCGGTGCCGCGGATCGGGACCTTGGATGCCTTCGGACATGACCCCATCCAAGCACCGGCCACCGACAGTCCGATCGACTCGGAATCCCTTGCCCACAAGGGATTCCGAGGCTAGCTCTCCTCAGCGACTTCGTCAGCTGGACTGCTGTCGCCGTTTGAGTATGGCCGGTACGTTCCCGCCGATGTCCATTGGTGGTGACACTTCCGGCAGGTGAAGACCGTCTTGTCGACGTACCCCCAGGCGGCGGTGTCCGGGTGATCGCGGGCGTCTTCCAAGTCCTCGTAGGCCCAGCCGTCGATGCCTGATTGGTCCAGGTCTGCTGAGCCGCAGCGCCCGCACGACGGAACGGGCGTTCTTTGGCCACGCCATCCGCACGCCCGGCACAGCAGAGGTATGTCCGAGGACTTCGGCGCATCCGGATCCCGAACGAGGTCGTCGCTCCCACAGGACCCGCAGACAATGTCCATCCAGTGATTCTCCCGCTGGCGTCAACCGAACCGGTTGGGGTCCTGGTCCGGTCTAGGGTCGCCGGATGAGCATCGTGGAGGTGACCTGGGAGGCGGCCCACGTGCGTCGCCTCGGCCGCCACGGCCTCGCCCCGGACGCCGCGCATCCGGACCGCCGCCGCTGCGGCGTCCGCGATGGCCGGTGCGCAGGCCCAGGTCCAGGCCTCGGCCGAGCACTCGGTGGCGCGCCGGGTGACCGGCGCGACGCGGAGCGACGTGCAGCGGGCCCTCTGGGAGGAGCGGAGCCTGATCCGGGTGCACGGGCCGCGCGGCACGGTCCACCTGCTCCCGACCGAGGACCTCCCGGGCTGGACCGGAGCGCTCGGCGCGGTGCCGTGGCGGAGCCCGTTCGCCGAGGACGTGCGGCTGTCGCCGGCGCAGACCGACGAGGTGGTCGCCGCCGTCGGCGAGGCCCTCGAGGACGACGAGCTGACCATCGACGAGCTCACCGACGCGGTGGTCCGGCGGGTCGGGCCCTGGGCGGGGGAGCGGGTGATGCCGGCCTTCCAGGACTTCTGGCCGCGCTGGCGCCAGGCGCTGGACACCGCGGGGCACCGGGGCGCCCTCTGCTTCGGCCGGCCGCGGGGACGCCGGGTGACCTACGCCCACCCGCGGCGCTGGCTGCCGGGCTTCCGGCCGGCGCCCGCCGACGAGGGCGTCGGCGCGGTCCTCCAGCACTACCTGCGCGCCTACGGGCCCGCCACGTCGCAGCAGTTCGCCCAGTGGATCGGCGCGCCGCCGCGGTGGGCTGCCGACCGCTTCGCCGAGCACGCCTCCGAGCTCACCGCGGTGTCGTACGACGGGTCCCCGGCGTGGGTCGCGGCCGACGACACGACGCTTCGCCGACGGTCCGGTGCCGCCGATCGTGCTGCTGCCGTACTTCGACGCGTTCGTCATCGGCTGTCGCCCACGGGAGCGGCTGTTCCCCGGCCCGGCCGCGACCCGGGCCCTCGCACCGTCGGGCCAGGCGGGCAACTTCCCCGTGCTGCTCGTGGACGGCGTGGCCGCGGGCGTGTGGCACCAGCGCCGCTCGGGCCGCCGGGTGGCGGTGACCGTCGAGCCCCTCCGTCGACTCTCGCGCGCCCACCTGACCGCCCTGGACGCCGAGGTGGCGCGCGTCGGGGCGATCCTCGAGGGCGACCCGACGCTCACCGTGGGTCCGGTGACCGTCGGCGGGCACGCCTGACTTCCGGTCGCAGACCGTCCGGAACCGCACCTACGGTGGACCCATGCCTGACACCGACACCCCGTGGGAGCCGCCGCTCGCCGGCACCGAGACCGAGCAGCTGTTCGGCGCCCTGGACCGCCTGCGCACGACCTTCCGCTGGAAGGCGGGCCACCTGGACGCCGCGGGGCTGCAGACCCGCATCGGCACGTCGTCCCTCACCCTGGGCGGCCTGCTCAAGCACCTCGCGGCCAACGAGGACTTCCTGACCACCGTGAAGCTGAGCGGGGCACCGATGGGTGCGCCCTGGGAGGCCAACGGCTGGGACGGCGACGACGACTGGGAGTTCACCTCCGCCGCCGACGACCCGCCCGAGGAGCTCTACGCCCTCTGGGACGGTGCGGTCGCCCGGTCCCGCGCCCGGCTGACGCGCCGCCGCCGCCGACGGTGGTCTCGACCAGCGCGTCCACGCCGCCGGCGAGGACGGGGAGCACGCCAACCTGCGCCGGCTCGTCTGCGACCTGATCGAGGAGTACGGACGGCACACCGGGCACGCCGACCTGCTCCGCGAGGCCGTCGACGGGGTGGTCGGCGAGGACCCGCCCCCAGGCTGGCGCCCCTGAGGTCGCGCGTCAGGTGACGCGCCTGCGCACCCACCAGAAGCAGAACCCCACCAGGCCGGCGCTCAGGCCGACGTACCCGGCCGCTTCGGTCCACTGGAGCCGCCAGAACTGGCTCGGCGGGTGGTGGGAGGAGACCTGCCGGTAGCCCAGCCGCTCGATCTCGGCCATGCAGGGATCGATGCCCTGCCCGGCTGCGCACGCGGGGTCGTCGGGCGACACGGCGATCGCGTCCACCTTCCGACCCGCGGCATCGACGGTGTAGCTGGAGAGCAGCCAGCCGCCCGGCTCGGGGGACGTCGCCATCACCCGCATCCCGCCCGGCGCCTGGCTCAGCCCTTCGAGGTTGGTGGGGCTGATCACGACGGTCTCGGTGACGAGCGGGGCCAGGTGGGGCCGAACGAAGATCGGCACGGCGAACTGCAGGACCGCGAACGCCGCCAGCGTGATCGCCATCGCGGGCAACGGGCGGCGCACCAGCATGCCGACGGCGACCCCGAGCACGAACGCGAACAGCGCGTAGGCGACGGGTACGACGCCGCTGGACGAGAAGGTGATCGAGAACGGGAACCGTGGTTCGCGCAGCGACGCCGCCGCGATCGGCGCCGACCACCGGTCGACCGCCCAGGTGACCAACCCGGCCGCCGTCGCGACGGCGAGGCCCACCAGCACCAGCTTGACGCCCAGCCAGCGGGTCCGGGTCACGCTCTGGTTCCAGACGAGTCGGTGGGTCCCCGCCTCCAGCTCGCGGGCCACCAGCGGTGCGCCCCAGAACAAGCCGAGGAGGGCGGGGAGCAGCAGCACGATCGCGGTGGTCGCGAGAAGGGCGGCCTGGTGCTGGTCGGTGAACAGGTCGTTGAACTCCCGGCAGTCGCTGCCGCACAGGGCGAGGCCGTCGGCGTAGTCGTCGGCCAGGCCCGGACCGGTCGCGAGCAGCACGGCGCCGAGCAGGGCGATGCCGATCGCCCCAGCCAGGGCCTGCGCGCGGAACTGCCGCCAGGCGAGCCAGGTCATCGCTGGACCTCCAGGGCCGGCCGCGGGGGAGACCCGTCGATGGGCCTCATGTAGGCGAGCACGAGGTCCTCCAGGGTCAGGCTGCTCACCGCCCAGGCCGGGTCGTGGATCGGGTTGTCGGTCCGGACCACCAAGGTGGACTGGCGGTCGGTGTGGCTGGCGCTGACGACCTCCTGGTCGGCCGGGAGCCGGTCGGGGTCGCGGCGTGGCCCGGTCAGCCGATGGTGGGTCTGGAGCAGACGCTCGACCTCGCCGGCGAGTCGCACCCGCGCGTCCACGAGGACGATCAGGTAGTCGCAGACCCGTTCCAGGTCCGAGACGAGGTGGGACGACATCACCACGCTCAGGTCGTCGTCGGCCGACGCCTCCATCAGGCCCTGCAGGAACTCGCGACGTGCCAGCGGGTCGAGTGCCGCGACCGGCTCGTCGAGCACGAGCAGCTCGGGTCGCTTGGCCAGCCCGATCGTCAGCGCCAGCTGCGCCCGCTGGCCACCGGAGAGCTTCCCGGACTTCCGCTTCGGGTCCAGTCCCAGCTCCCGGACCCGCGCCGACGCGAACCCGGGATCCCAGCCGGGGTTCAGGTGCGCGCCGAGCTTGAGGTGGTCGGCCACGCTCAGGTGTGCGTACGTCGGGGTGCCCTGCGCGACGTAGCCCACGCGGGCCATCTGCTCGGGGCCGCGTCCCGGTGCGGCGCCCAGCACCCGGATCGCGCCGGTCGTCGGCGCCAGCTGACCCGTGACCAGGTTGAGCAGGGTGGTCTTGCCGGCGCCGTTGGGGCCGACCAGGCCGACCACGTGGCCGGCCGGGACGTCGAGGTCGCAGTCGGACAACGCCGGGCGCTTCCCGTAGCTCTTGCCCAGGCCCTCGGCCGAGATGAGCGCAGTCACGCTATCTCCTCCACTGAGGCCTCCCGAAACGTGCTGAGGAACAGGGCCTCGATGCTCTCGTCGTCGAGGCCCGAGCCGGCGGGCCTTGGCGAGCCAGCGCATCAGGTCGGTCCGCAGGGGGCCGTGGGCGGCGAGCGAGGAGTCGGTCAACGTCGCGGTCACGAAGGTCCCCACCCCCGGTCGGGCGGCGACCAGGCCCTCGTGCTCGAGCTCCCGGTAGGCCTTGAGCACGGTGTTGGGGTTGATCGCCAGCCTGCCCACGACCTCCTTGACGGTGGGCAGCTGCTCGCCCTCCCGGATGATGCCGAGCCGCAGCGCCTGGCGGACCTGACGCACGAGCTGCTGGTACGGCGAGAGACCGGAGCGGCCGTCCAGGTGGAACTCGATCATCGAGGTGTCCATTCATCTAGGTGACTAGTACAATGAAACGCCTCGGGTCCCGAGAAGTCAACCTCCTGCCGGCAGCGTCAGGCGCGGCCGTAGAGGTCGCGGATCACGTCCTCGATCTCCGGCTCCTGGATCGACAGGTCGGCGACGTCGTACGACGCGGCCACGGCCGCGACGATCGGCGCGGCGCTCGCGTCGGCGGGGAAGGACAGCCACTGCCGCGGCCCCTCCACCCGGCGCACCGCCGCACCGGGGACCTCGATGGGCGGCGCCTCGTCGATGAGGTCCACCACCAGCGTGCGGGACGAGCCGCCCTGGCGGTGCAGCGCGGCGAGGTCCCCGTCGAACACCAGCGTGCCGTGGTCGATCACCATCACCCGGCGGCAGAGCGCCTCGATGTCCTGGAGGTCGTGGGTGGTGAGCAGGAGGGTGGTGCCGCGCTCCGCGTTGAGGGTGCGGAGGAAGTCCCGGAGCCGGCCCTTGCTCACCACGTCGAGACCGATCGTCGGCTCGTCGAGGTAGAGCACCTCGGGGTCGTGCAGCAGGGCGGCGGTGATGTCCCCACGCATCCGCTGCCCGAGCGAGAGCTGGCGCACCGGGGTGTCCAGCAGGTCGCCCAGGTCGAGCAGCTCGACGTACTCCGCGAGGTTGACGCGGTAGCGCTCCGGGTCGATCCGGTAGATCTTCTGGAGCAGCTCGTAGGAGTCCCGCAAGGGCAGGTCCCACCAGAGCGTGGTGCGCTGGCCGAACACCACACCGATCCGGCGGGCGAGCTCGGTGCGGTGCCGGCTCGGCTCCAGACCGGACACGTGCAGGTGCCCCGAGGTCGGGACCAGGATGCCGGTGAGCATCTTGATGGTCGTGGACTTGCCGGCGCCGTTCGGGCCGATGTAGCCCACCATCTCGCCCGCCTCGACGGAGAACGTCAGGTCGTGCACGGCGCGCACCTCGGTGGTGGTCCGGCGCAGGCCGGCGCCTTCTTGCGGACCACGAAGGTCCGCTCGAGGTCCCGCACGTCGATCAGTGGCATGTCAGCTCCCGGTGGAGGTGTAGCGGCGCACGCCGGTGCGCCAGGCCAGCGCGGCGATCACGCACATCAGGGCGCCGACGAGGGGCGGCAGGATCGCGAACCAGCCCGGGAAGCCGAACGGGTCCTCGCGGTCGAGGAGGTAGAGGCAGGGGTACCAGTTGACGAAGGCGACGGGGATCACGAACGTCAGCATCTTCACCACCTCGATCGGGAAGATGCTGAGGGGGTACTGCGTCATCGTGTTGCCGCCGTAGGTGAAGGCGTTCGCGAACTCGCTCGCGTCCTGGGTCCAGAACTGCACGCAGGAGAAGGTCACGAACAGCGCGAAGAAGATGACGCTCGCGGACACCACCATCAGCAGGGCGACCACCACCTTGCTCGGCGTCCAGTCGACGTGCCAGGCGCCCCACGCGAAGACCACCAGCGCCTGGGTGATCCGGCCCAGTCGCCGGATCGCGAACCGGTCGGCGCACACCTGCACCAGCAACGGGACCGGTCGCACCAGCATCGCGTCGAGGGTTCCGGTCCTGATGTGCTGGCCGATCTGCTCGACGCTGCCGATGAGCAGGTCGGCGACGCCGATCCCGATCCCCGAGGCGCCGTAGAGCAGCGCGATCTCCCAGAGCGCCCAGCCGTCGAGGTCGCCGATCAGGTGGAGCATCAGCCACAGCCCGACGAAGTCGAGGAACGTGATCAGCATGCTCGAGAGGGTCAGGATCGCGAACGACGCGCGGTAGGAGAGCGACGAGCGGATCCACAGCCGCGCGATGCGGGCGTACTGCCGGGGCGCCTCCCGCACCGCGTCGAGGACCTCAGCCACCTTGGACCACCACCTTGCGGGTGGCGGCCGACACGGTCAGCCGGCAGACGCCGAGGAGCACGACCGCCCACACCACCTGCAGGCCGAGGGCGGCCAGCAGGTCGAGACCGACGCGCTTGCCGAGCCAGATGTCCGCGGGCGTCTGGAGGTACGACGCCCACGGCAGCGCCAGGGCGATCGAGCGCAGCGGCTCGGGGAAGATCACCAGGGGCAGCACCATGCCGCTGAGGAACAGCGCGGTCACACCGGAGAGCATCCGGACCCCGCTCTGGTCGAGCAGCCAGAACGCGGAGGCGGCGACCAGGAAGCGGATGGCGAAGCTGGTCGTCACCGCCAGCACCAGGCTCACCAGGAAGGCCAGGGCGGCGGTCGGTGACGCCGGCAGCGCGATCTCGAACAGCACGAACCCGACCACCGTCGGGGCCAGCCCCCGGGTCAGGAAGTGGTACGCCGCCCGGCCGAGGTCGGAGGCGAGGTACCACGGCACCAGGCCCACCGGGCGGTAGAGGTCGATGGCGACGTCACCCGTGCGGATCCGCTCCGCCAGGTCGTCGGTGGTGCCGCCGCCCCAGAGGGCGACGGTCATCAGCAACGCCTGGCCGATCCACACGTAGGTGACCGCGTCGGTGGCGTCGTACCCGCCCGCATCGGGTTGCTGCGCCCACAGCGCCAGGTAGGCGTAGGAGTAGATGACCCCGAAGACGCAGTTGGTGAAGATGCCCGCCAGGGTCGCCGCCCGGTAGGTCGAGTAGCGCCGGAAGCCGCGCGTCGCGATGGCGACGTAGAGCATGCGGGAACCTCCGGACCGAGCGTGGGGTGTCTCCCGTCGGGGAGCGCGCCATCATGCCACGCGCGCTGGCCGGGTCGGCGCTCAGCGGCTCTCGGCCGGGACCGTGGTCGCCGGCACCGTGGTCGCCGCGACCGACCGCCGCACCGCCAGCCCGGCGACCAGCGCACCGAGGGTGCCGAGGGTCAGGTCCCCGAGGGTGTCCTCGTACGCCGTGTCGAGCTCGGTCCCGTGCCGGATGAAGGTCCACCACTCGCCCAGCTCCCAGCCGATCGCCAGCACGGCGCCGAGTCCGGTGACGGCGAGCGTGACGGCCCACAGCGGGCGGATGCCCACCAGCCAGATGGCGCCCAGGCCGGAGCAGAGGAGCGCCCAGTTGACGAAGTGGTTGAGGTCGTCCCAGAAGACCACGCTGTCGTAGAGGTCGAGGCTGTTGCCGGTCACGTCGACGAGGAAGGGCAGCATCACCAACGTGAACGCGCCGTACGGCGGCGGCCGCCGCGACGCCCGGCGCCGCTCCAGGAGGAACCAGACGACCGGCACCACCGACATCAGCACCGCGTAGGCGAGCAGCCGGGCACCGAAGGCCTTGTCGGCGAACCGCTCGATGCCCGGCACGAGGGCGGCGAACGCCAGCTGGGCCAGGGTGAGCACGAAGACGGCGACCGGCAGCCACCACGGGACCGGACGTCGCGGGCTGCTCATGCCCCGGACCCTAGCGACGGCCGCGGGTCGCGCCGGGGAGAATGGCCGGATGTCCGACGCGCCGCGCCACTGGCCCTACCCCGTGGGGCTCCGGCTCGGGGGGCGCCGGGTCGTGGTGGTCGGCGGTGGGCACGTCGCGCAGCGGCGGGTGCCCGCGCTGCTCGCGGCCGGCGCGCGGGTGGTCCTGGTCTCGCCCGCCGTGACGCCCGCGATCGAGGGGATGGCCGCGGAGCTCACCTGGCACGAGCGCCGCTTCGAGGAGCCCGACCTCGACGGCGCGTGGTACGTCGTGGCCGCGACCGACGACCCCGGCGTGAACGCCGCCGTCGCGGCGGCGGCCGAGGAGAGACGGATCTTCTGCGTGCGCGCCGACGACGCCCGCGAGTCGAGTGCCTGGACGATGGCCGCCGGCCACCACGGCAGCGTCACCGTCGCGGTGGTGGGCAACCGCGAGCCCCGGCAGTCCGCGGCGCTGCGCGACGAGATCATCACCGCACTGCGGGACGGGCACCTCAGCACCACCGGCGCCCTGGACCACGCGCCGGGAGTGGTGCTCGTCGGTGGGGGACCGGGTGACCCGGAGCTCGTCACCGTGGCCGCCCGCCACGCGCTCGCCTCCGCCGACGTGGTGGTGGCCGACCGGCTCGCCCCGCGCGAGCTCCTCGACGAGCTCGGCCCCCACGTGGAGCTGGTCGACGTGGCCAAGCTGCCCCGGGGGCGCTCGGCGCGGCAGGAGGACATCAACGAGCTCATCGTCGCCCGGGCGCTCGCCGGGAAGCGGGTGGTGCGCTTCAAGGGCGGGGACAGCTTCGTCTTCGGTCGCGGCTTCGAGGAGCTCGAGGCCTGTGCGGCGGCGGGCGTGGCGGTCACGGTGGTGCCCGGCCTGACCTCGGCCCTCGCCGTCCCGGCCCGGGCGGGCATCCCGGTCACGCACCGCGGCGTCGCCCACGAGTTCACCGTGGTCTCCGGACACCTGCCGCCGGGTCACCCCGAGTCGCTGGTCGCCTGGGACGCGCTGGCCCGGCTCCGCGGGACGCTCGTGCTGCTGATGGCCGTGGACAACGCGCCGGCGATCGCCGCGGCCCTCGTGGCCGGCGGTCGGTCGGCGGACACCCCGGTGGCGGTGCTGGTCGAGGGCACCCTGCCGGGCGAGCGGGCGACGTACTCCACCCTGGGCCGGCTCGCCGACGACCTCGCCCGCGACGGCGTGCGGCCGCCGGCGATCATCGTCATCGGCGACGTGGTGGCCGTGGCCAAGCCGGACCACTTCGGTGGCTGAGCTCGTCGCGGTGACGTCCGCGGACGACCCGCGGCTGGCCGACTACCGGGACCTGCGCGACGTCGAGCTGCGCAAGCACGTGGAGGCCACGCACGGGCTGTTCCTCGCCGAGGGCGAGAAGGTGGTGCGCCGCGCGGTGGAGGCGGGCTATGCGCCACGGTCCTTCCTGATGGCCGAGCGGTGGCTGCCCGGGCTCGCCGACCTGCTCGACGCCACGGAGGCGCCGTGCTTCGTGATGTCGGAGGCGTTGGCCGAGGAGGTCACCGGCTTCCACGTGCACCGCGGCGCCCTGGCCTCCCTGGCCCGCACCCCGCTGCCCGGCCTCGACGAGGTGCTCGCCGACGCGCGCTCGGTGCTGGTCCTCGAGGACCTGGTCGACCACACCAACGTCGGTGCCGTCTTCAGGTCCGGTGCGGCGATGGGCTTCGACGCGGTGCTCCTGGCGCCGCGCTGTGCCGATCCGCTCTACCGGCGCTCGGTGAAGGTGGCGATGGGGGCGGTCTTCTCGCTGCCGTGGACCCGGCTCGACGACTGGTACGACGCGCTGCCCGCACTCTCGGACCGGGGCTTCACCACGATGGCCCTCACGCTGGCCGACGACTCCGTCCCCATCGAGGACGCCGTCCGCGGCGTCGACCGGCTCGCGCTGGTGCTCGGCTCCGAGGGGCACGGGCTCTCACCGCGGTGGGAGGCCGCCGCCGACGTGCGGGCGACCATCCCGATGGCGCCGGGGATCGACTCGCTCAACGTGGCGGCCGCGTCCGCGGTCGCCTGCTACGTCGCCGCCCGCCGCTGACCGCGTCACCCCAGGAGCTCCTGCAGGTCCTTCGCCAGGGCGACGAGGGCGAGGAGCGGGATGGTGGCGAAGCAGCACCGCACCACCCAGGTGGCGGCGAAGGAGCGCCGCAGCGGCTCGAGCAGCGCCCGACGCAGCGGCAGCAGGGCCGCGACCACGACCGCGACCGGCACCACGACCACGAGTGCGGGGACGAAGAGCAGCAGCACCAGCACGGGCACCTGTCCGCGCCGCTGACCCCGGGCGGTCCAGTGGTCCGGCGCCTCGACGCGCTCGACCGCGTAGGTGAGCAGCACGCCGAACATCGCGGGCAGCGCGACGAACAGCCCGATCGCCAGCCACAGCGGCTCGAGCACGGTGAAGTCGAGCCCGTCGGCGTGCAGCAGCATCGAGCCCACCAGGGCCCCCGCGGTCACGCCGGTGGTGGCGGCGCGCACCCAGCGCGGGCCCACCAGCCACGGCGCGACGGCGACGTACGCCGCCGCACCGATGAACCCCACCGCGGCGCCGAGCACGAGCAGGTTGTAGGTCCCGGCCACCGTGATCTGGCCGATCACGAACCCGTCGTCCGTCTCGCGCCCGACGACCGCCTCGGGCGAGGTGAGGCGGAGCACCAGCATCGCGAGCCGCCCGCCCAGCCCGGCCACGACCACCCCGAGCGGCACGCCCGCGACCACCAGGACGCGCAGCACCTCGGCCAGCTCCTCGACGTACGTCGGTCGGGTGCCCTCGCGGGTGCCGTCGATGGCCGTGCTCACCCGTTCATTGACCCGCCTGCCCCGGACCGCGGCAACCCCGGTCCAGACGTCGGCGCCGGTCAGAGGCCGGCGTCGCCGCGGATCCGGGACAGCGCGGCGTCGGCGGTCACCTCGGCACCGAGCACCACCTCGTCGAGACCGGGGACCAGGTGGCGCGGGTGGTACCACTCCCGCAGCTCCGCCTCGCCGAAGTCGGCGGCGACCGGCTTGGTCGCGTGCCGGCGCACGGTCTCCTCGAGCGGCACGTCCCAGAGGTACGCCGTCGACGTGCCGACGTGGTCACGGACCAGGCAGCGCAGCATCGCGCCGTACTTCCAGGAGTTGAGGATGCCGTCGACCACCACGTGCAGCCCCCGGTCCAGGGCGAAGCGGGCGGTGGCGTCGACCAGGTCCACCGCCGTCGCGCCGGCCACGTCGCGGGCACGGAGCACGTCGCGGCGCAGGAGGTCCTGGGACACCCAGGCGAGGTCCCGTGGCCGCTCCCGCTGCAGCGCCCTTGGCGACCGTGCTCTTGCCCGAGCCGGAGTTGCCTCGGAGCACGACCAGCCGGGTGTCGGGCGAGCCCGTCGGTCGGGCGGCGACGTCGAGGGCGTGCACGATCTCGAGGCCGTCCTCCTCGTCGATCTCCTCGCCGACGGCCACGAACCCGCGGGCCCGCACCAGTCGCAGGGAGGGCACGTTCCACGGGCCGACCGACGCCAGCACCCGGGTGACCTCCGGCGCCTCGCGGGCCCGGTCCAGGAGCACGGCCAGGGCGGCCCGGGCGAGGCCGCGGCGCCGGTACGCCGGGTCGATCGCGTAGCCCACCTCGACGGTCCCGTCCGGGTGCGGTGCCTCGTGGAAGCCGGCCTTGCCGACGGGCACCCCGTCGGCCAGCACCACGCCGGTCACCCAGCCCTCGTCGGCCGGTGTCACCGCCACCTGCGCGGCCCGGCGCACCCAGGTGCTCCGCGCGTCCTCGCTCGTCAGCCACGGCGAGAGCGGGACGGGGGAGTGCCGGGCGGCCGCCTCGGCGTCGCCGGCCGCCAGCGCGCGCAGCGCAGCGAGCGGGAGCTGGGCGATGGTGACGCTCATGTCGTCCGCTGCCGCAGCGCCTCGTGCAGCACGATCGAGGCCGCCGCCGCCATGTTGAGCGAGCTGGCGGCGCCGCGCATCGGGATCGACACCGACACGTCGGCGCCCTCGCGCCACCCGGCCGCCAGGCCGGTGGTCTCGTTGCCCACGACCAGCACCACCGGCCCGGTGAGGTCGGCGTCGCGCACGTCCAGTCCGGCGTCCTCGTCGAGGCCGACGACCCGGCGCCCGGTGCGGGCCGCCCAGTCGAGCACCTCGCGCGGGGACGGGGCGCGGACGACCGCGAGGGCGAAGAGGGAGCCGGTGCTGGCCCGCACCGCCTGCGGGTCGTAGGGATCCGCGGCGTGCCCGGCGACCACCAGTCCACCGGCGCCGAAGGCGTCGGCCGAGCGGGCGACGGTGCCGATGTTGCCGGGGCTCGTGGGGCGGTCGAGCACCACCACGAGCGAGTCCGGAGGCAGCCGACCCAGGTCGTCGTCCGGGATCGCCACGACGGCGACCAGCTCGGGCGCGTCGTCCTTGCCGCCCAGCTCGGTCAACAGCTCCGGTGCCAGCAGCACCCGGTCGGCGGCGGCCAGGGCCGGCGTGCGGGAGTCCCAGAGCCCGGCTGCCCAGGTCGAGCGCCGCTCGCGGTCGTCACCGAGGAGCGCGCGCACCGTCCAGCCGTGCTCCACCGCGGCCGTGATCGGCCGGACGCCCTGGACCAGGAACTCCCCGAGACGGTGCCGCTTCGTGCGGTTGTCCAGCAGGGCGTGCCACTGCTGGAAGCGCGCGTTGCGCGTCGTGACCCTCACCGGCGGGTCCTCATGCGGGCCAGCCCGGCGGGAACTCCTCGGCGGCCCGGTCGTGCGCCTTGCGCAGCCTCTTGCGGGCCTTGGTGGACAGCCGGTCGCCGAACACGGTGCCGTGGGTGTGGTCGGTCTCGTGCTGGAGGCAGCGTGCCAACAACCCGTCTCCGGAGAACGAGACCGGCTCGCCGTCCAGGCCGGTGCCGGTGACCGACGCCTGGTCGGGCCGGGCGCACTCGACGAACGCACCCGGGTAGGACAGGCAGCCCTCGTCGGACTCGTCGAGGTTGCGGTCCTTGCCCTCCGGGAGCACCACGACCGGGTTGCAGACGACCCCGACGGTGTGGGTGCCGCTCTCGTCGGGGCAGTCGAAGCAGAACACCGCGAGGTCCACGCCGATCTGGCAGGCGGCCAGGCCGACGCCGTCGGCGGCGTACATGGTGGCGACCATGTCGGCGACCAGGTCGCGCAGGTCGTCGTCGTACGTCGTGACCCGCTGGTTGTGGCGATGCATGACGTCGGTCCCCCAGCGGGTGACGGGCCGGACGGAGCCGCCTTCGGGCAGCGGTCCGTGGGGGGCCAGGGGCTCGTCGGGCATGGCCGGAATGCTAGTGGCGGACGGCGTGACCACCGACACGGGGAAGGCCGGTCCCGGAAATGTAACTCCGAGTTACATTGACCCCATGGACCCCACCTCGAGCACGCACGGCCTCGCCGCCGCGGAGTCGCGCGACCCGATCGGCGTGCTGGTCGCCGGCCTCAACCGGCTGGCCCAGAGCGAGCTGCTGGACCGGGTGGGGCTGCGCGGGCCGGCCGAGCGCGCCGTCCACGTCGTCACCCGGAGCGGCTTCCGCACGCTCACGACCGCGAGCCGGGCGTTCACCAGACGGGGGGCTCCCGGTGTCCCCGGCGTGCGGGCGCCCGCGGCCACGGCCCACGGCGTCTTCGACCTGAACCCGACCGAGGACGAGCAGCAGCTGGTCGACGTGGTCGCCGGGTTCGCCGCGGAGGTGGTGCGCCCGGCCGCGGCCGATGCGGACGACGCCTGCGCCGCCCCCGAGACGGTGCTGAAGGCCGCGATGGAGATCGGGCTGCCGGTCCTCGGGGTCCCCGAGTCCCTCGGTGGCATCGCCGAGGAGCGCTCGGCCATGGCCGGCACCCTGGTCGCCGAGGCGCTCGCGCACGGGGACCTCGGCCTCGCCGTGGCCACCCTGGCCCCGGGCTCGGTCGCGACGGCGCTCGGGCTGTGGGGCAGCGACGAGCAGCAGCAGACCTACCTGCCGGAGCTCACCGGCGACGACGGGCCCGCCGCCGCCCTGGCCCTGATGGAGCCGAGCGTGCTCTTCGACGTGCTGCGGCCGGCGACCACCGCGCGCCGCGACGGCGACGACCTGGTGCTCGACGGCGTCAAGTCCCTCGTGCCGCGGGGCACCGACGCGGTGCTGTTCGTGGTGGGTGCGCTGCTCGACGGTGAACCCGTGCTGGTCCTGGTCGAGGGCGGCGCCGAGGGCCTGTCCGTCGCACCGGAGCCGGCGATGGGCGTGCGGGCGGCCGGGCTGGCGCGGCTCACCCTCGACGGGGTCCGGGTCCCGTCCACGGCCCTGCTCGGTGCCACCGACGGCTCGTCGTACGTCGAGTGCGTGCGGCTGTCGCGGCTGGCGTGGTGTGCCCTCGCGGTCGGCACCGGCCAGGCGGTGCTCGACTACGTCACGCCGTACGTCAAGGAGCGCCGGGCGTTCGGCGAGCCGATCGCCCACCGCCAGTCGGTGGCGTTCATGGTCGCCGACATGGCCATCGAGCTGCAGTCGATGCGCCTGCTCACCTACAAGGCCGCGTCCCGGGCCGCGCGGGGCGAGGACTTCGCGCGGGACGTCGCCCTGGCCCGGTCCCTGTGCGCGAGCAAGGGCATGCGGATCGGCCTCGACGGCGTCCAGCTGCTCGGGGGGCACGGCTTCGTCAAGGAGCACCCGGTGGAGCGGTGGTACCGCGACCTCCGGGCCGTCGGCGTCATGGAAGGCAGCGTCCTGGTCTGAACACCCCACGACGTTGCTCCCTCCTCCCGCTCCGCTCCTTCCGCTCACAACCCCGAGGGGACCCCGAAAAGCCATGATCAACCTCGAGACCCCGAAGAAGCACCGGGTGCTGATCGACCAGGCGCACCAGGTGGCGATGAACATGCTGCGGCCCATCTCGCGCAAGTACGACCGCGCCGAGCACGCCTACCCCCACGAGCTCGACATGCTCGCCGCGATGATCGACGGGCTCGAGAAGTCGGGCGCCAGCGAGGGCGCCGGGGCCGTCGGCGTCCGACGTGAGGAGGACGACGGGGACGGCCGGGTCCGCAACGGCGCCAACCTCGCGTCCGTGCTGTCCGTCGCCGAGATGTGCTGGGGCGACACCGGGCTGCTGCTGTCCATGCCGCGCCAGGGCCTGGGCAACTCGGCCATCGCGTCGGTGGCCGACGAGGAGCAGGCCGAGCGGTTCGCGGGGCTCTGGGCCTCGATGGCGATCACCGAGCCCGGCACCGGCTCCGACTCCGCCAGCATCGCGACCACCGCGACCCTCGACGGCGACGAGTACGTCATCAACGGGGAGAAGATCTACGTCACGTCGGGCGCCCGGTCCGACGCCGTCGTCGTCTGGGCGACCCTGGACAGGTCGCTCGGCCGGGCCGCCATCAAGTCCTTCGTGGTGCCCAAGGGCACGCCCGGCATGACGGTCGAGCGGCTCGAGCACAAGCTGGGCATCCGGGCCTCCGACACCGCCACGATCCGCTTCGAGGACTGCCGGGTGCCGGCGGCCAACCTGCTCGGCTCGCCCGACGTGGACGCGAAGCAGGGGTTCGCCGGCGCGATGGCGACCTTCGACAACACCCGGCCGCTGGTCGCCGCGATGGCTCTCGGCTGCGCCCGGGCCTCGCTGGACCTGACCCGCGACCTGCTCGCCAGGGCCGGGGTCGAGGTCGACTACGACCGGCCCGGCCAGAACCAGTCGGCCGCCGCGGCGAAGCTCCTCCAGATGGAGGCGGACCTCGAGGCCGTCCGCCTGCTCACCATGCAGGCCGCCTGGCTGGCGGACAACCGCACGCCGAACTCGCTCGAGGCCTCGATGGCCAAGGCCAAGGCCGGCCGGGTCGGCTCCGACATCACCCTGTCCTGCGTCGAGCTCTGCACGGCGGTCGGCTACAGCGAGCACGAGCTGCTGGAGAAGTGGGCCCGCGACTCCAAGATCCTCGACATCTTCGAGGGCACCCAGCAGATCCAGCAGCTCATCGTGGCGCGCCGGGTCCTGGGCCTCACCAGCGCCGAGCTGGCCTGACGCCGGGTCCGCGGGTCACATTCGGGCTGCGGTTTGGTCACCAACCGCAGATCTCGGGGCCGATTCGTTGCGGTTGGTGACCAATCCGCACACGCCTCAGGCGTTGAGACCGGCCAGGGCGAGCACGTCGTCGGGCCCGTCCAGGTCGGGAGTCGCCAGGAACACGGTGCCGACCTCGCGGGCGGCCAGGGCGGCGTGCCGCTCCCGGTGCTCGGCGACGGTGCCGGCGTGCCGGCGCGCGGCGAAGGCGGCCGCCGGGGTCCGGCCGCGGTGCCGCTCGACCCGGGCCCAGACGTCGTCCCGGTCCCGGCCGATGACCGGCAGGTCGAGCACCGTCACCGCCACCTCGGCGGGATCGCGCCCGACCGCCGCGCAGTGCTGCCGGAGCACCGCGATCTTGCGCTCCAGCACGGCCTCGTCGCCGGCGGGCAGGTTGCAGGCGTCGCCGAGGGCCGCCGCGATCCGGAGGGTACGACGCTCGCCCGAGCCGCCCACGACGACCGGGACCGGCGCCGGCGGTCGGGGGTACGACGTGGTCTCGGGCAGCCCCGACAGCGGGTCGGCCTTGGTGCCGGGCGCCCACAGCGCCCGCATCGTGACGATCGCGGACTCGAGGGCGTCCAGACGCTCGCGCGCCGGGGGGAAGGCCAGCCCGTGGGCGAGGTGCTCCCGCTCCCACCAGCCGGCCCCGATGCCCACGAACGCGCGGCCGCCGGTCAGCGCGGACAGGGTGGCGGCCGCCTTGGCCGTGATCCCGGCGGAGCGGAACGTCACCGGGGTGCAGAGCGTGCCCAGCCGCAGCCCGGTCCCCACCCCGGCCAGGGCGCCCAGCGCCACCCACGGCTCCGGGATCGGCTCCCACGCGCGCCCGACCTGCGGGATCTGGATCAGGTGGTCCATCAGGGCGAGGCCGGCGAACCCGGCCTCGTCGGCCGCCCGCGCGATCCCGACCAGCCAGGCGCGAGGATCCTCGCCCCACGGGAAGCGGGACACCTGGAGCACGACCTCGACGCCCGTCGAGGAGCGGCGGTCGACCGCGCGCACCCGGTCCGGTGACGGCGGGGCGACCGTCTCGGGGGCGGAGGGCTCCAGGTCGACCACCAGGTCCCAGCCCTCCAGGTCGAGCTCGGTCCGCACCCGGGCCGCCCGCGCGAGCTGGGCGGCGAGCGCCGGGGCGGGCACCGGCCGCTCGCGGGCCGCGTTCCGACGACGGCACTCGGCCGCCGGGGTGCTCAGCACCACCGCCACGGCCGGCAGCCCGGCCGACCGGGCCGCGGACACCCAGGCGCGCCGCCGCTCCGGCGTCGAGACCGAGCGTGTCCACGACCGTGGTGAGCCCCCGGCCGAGCCGAGCGGCGACCACCGTCTCCAGGACGGCGAACGCGTCGGCCGACGCGTCGAGGTCGTGCGGCCCGCTGCCGACGACCCCGCGCAGCTCGTCGGACGACACCACCTCCTGGGCGCGGTAGCGGGCGCCCGCCCAGGTGGACTTGCCGGAGCCCGAGGCGCCCACCAGCACCACCAGGGCCGGGTCCGGGAGCCGCACCCGGGGAGTCTCCCAGACATGGGACCGCCCCGCTCCGGACTCCGGAGCGGGGCGGTGCGAGGACGGGTGGGTGAGGGTTGTGCGAGGAGCTCAGGCGGCCCGGTAGGGGTCGTGGTCGGCCAGCTTGGCCTCCATCCGGATCCGGTCGAGTCGGGCCAGGATCTGCTGCTCCTCCTGGGCGTCCCGGACGCACTTGGCCAGGGAGAAGGACGAGGTGACCAGGAAGATCGTGCCGAGGGAGAGGAAGGCGCGCACCCAGGGGTCCGTGGGCATGTAGTAGATCGCGAAGAGCATCCCGAGCAGCGCGATCCCGAAGGCGATGCCGGACTGCAGGAAGAAGGCGTTGGTGTTCTTGGACGAGGTGGGCTGACTCATGCCAGAACTGTGGCCGATCCGGCGGGTGCGCCCGGACCCGTCGGCGTACTCCGCGGCCCTGAGTAGCGGTACCCGATGTGGTCGGATGTCCCGCATGAGGATGTACGCCGCCGCGCCGGCTCGCGCCACCCGTCAGATCGTCGCCGACCTGCTCTTCGTGCTGTGGCTGGTCCTGTGGGTGTGGATGGCGGTCACCGTCCACGACACCACGATGCTGCTGGCCGGGCCGGGCCGGCAGACCGAGGAGTCGGCCACCTCCCTCTCCGAGAAGCTGCGCGACGCGGGCGGCTCGCTCGACGACCTGCCGCTGGTCGGTGACGGCATCTCCACGCCGTTCGACGAGGCCGCCGAGGCCTCCGACGGCATCGCGGCGGCCGGGCGCGCCCAGGTGGAGGCCGTGGAGGACCTGGCGTTCTGGCTCGGTCTCGCGGTCGGGGCGATCCCGATCCTCGTGGTCGCGGCGTTCTACCTGCCGCTGCGCTGGCGCTTCATCCGCCGGGCCAGCGCCGGTCAGCGCTACGTCGACGCGGTCGAGGACCTCGACCTGTTCGCGCTCCGGGCCCTGGCCCGGCAACCCATGCACGTGCTCGCCAAGATCAGCGACGACCCCGCCGGTGCGTGGCGCAGGCGGGACCCGGTCATCACCCGCACCCTCGCCGAGCTCGAGCTGCGGGCCAGCGGGTTGCGGCCGCCGCGCGTCCAGGCATAGTGGCGCCCATGTCGAAGGCGCGCAGCAGGCTCATCATCGAGTCGCTCCAGGAGGCGTTCGCCCCGCTGATGAAGGCCGATCCCCGCGGGTTCCGCGGGAAGTTCCGCACGATGGCGAGCGACCCGCACGCGTTCTACCGCGGCAGCGCCTGCCTCTTCTACGCCGACGTCACCGCGAGCGAGGACCCGTTCGCGACCGAGGACAGCGGCCGCATCTGGATCCACGGCGACCTGCACGTCGAGAACTTCGGCACCTACCTCAACGCCCATGGGCGGCTGGTGTTCGACGTCAACGACTTCGACGAGGCCTACCTCGGGCGCTTCACCTGGGACCTGCAGCGGTTCGCCGCCTCGCTGGCGCTGGTCGGCTGGCAGAAGGCGCTGCCGGAGGAGTCGGTGCGCCGGCTGGTGGGTCGCTACGCGCGGTCCTACCTCAGCCAGGTGGACGCCTACCGGCGCACCGACGACGACGCCGACGACTTCGCGCTCTACCTGGAGAACACCGAGGGGCCGATCCACGCCGCGCTCGAGGTCGCCCGGCTGCAACGCCGCGCCGACCTGCTGGACGAGATGACGATCGTCCAGAAGGGGGTGCGCGTGTTCGCCGCCGACGACACCTTGCGCAAGCTCCCGGCCCGGGAGAAGAAGGACGTCGTGGCGGCCTTCGAGGCCTACCTGGAGACGATCCCCGACGACAAGCGGTTCGACCGGGACCTCTTCTACGACCTGCGCGACGTGGTCGGCAAGTCCGGGTTCGGGATCGGCAGCGCCGGCCTGCCGGCGTACAACGTCCTGGTCGAGGGCTACAGCCAGGCCCTCGACAACGACGTGGTGCTGTCGATGAAGCAGGCCAACGTGCCCGCGGTGAGCCGGTTCGTGGACACCACCGACGTCGACGCCTACTTCCGGCACGAGGGGCACCGGACGGTGGTCAGCCAGCGGGCCCTGCAGGTCCACACGGACCCGCTGCTCGGCTACACCGAGCTCGCCGGGGTCGGGTACGTCGTGGCCGAGGTGTCGCCGTACGAGATCGACCTCGACTGGGGCGAGCTCTCCGAGCCCGACGAGATGGCGGCGGCGGTGGACCTGCTCGGCCGGGCCACCGCCAAGATCCACTGCGCCTCCGACGAGGACAGCGACCAGGACCTCGTGGAGATCCAGGTCGAGGAGGCGATCGCGGCCAGCGTGCAGGGACGGCGCAGGGAGTTCGTCGCCTGGCTCACCGACTTCGCGCTGGCCTACGCCGCCACGGTGCGCGCCGACCACGCGCTGTTCGTCGAGGCCTTCCGCGAGGGGAAGATCGGCGTCTCCGCCACCTGACCGGTCGATGGACCGTCGAGCTCAGGCGGTCGTCGCCGGGCCCGACGGGGTCGCGACGAGGGTGGTGGGTGGCGTCCACCCGGCCCGCGTGAAGGCGCGGTCCACCTCGGCCGCGACCCGCTCGCGGTCGCCCGGGTCCACCAGGGCGATGGCCGAGCCGCCGAAGCCACCGCCGGTCATCCGGGCGCCGAGCGCGCCCGCGGCCATCGCGGCCTCGACGGCGAGGTCGAGCTCGGGGCAGGACACCTCGAAGTCGTCGCGCAGGGACGCGTGGGAGGCCAGGAACAGCCGACCGAGGTCCGGCCAGTCGGCCGCCTCGATCGCGGCCACCGCCTCGGTGACGCGGGCGATCTCGGTGACGACATGGCGGGCCCGGCGGGCCAGGCGGGCGTCGGGGAGCGCGGCGACGTCCGGCTCGGTGGCCGCTCGCAGCGTCGGCAGCCCGAGCAGCCGGGCGGCCTCCTCGCAGTCGCGGCGCCGCGACGCGTAGCCGCCGTCGTTGAGCGCGTGCGAGACGCCCGTGTCCATCACCAGCACGTCGGGGGCCGTCGGGCCGAGGAACACCGGACGGCTCGATCCCGCGGTGAAGTCGATGAGCAGCGCGGCCCCGGGCTCCGCGAGCATCGACACGGTCTGGTCCATGCCGCCCGTCGGCGCACCCGCGATCTCGGTCTCCGCCCGCATGCACGCGGCGACCAGCGCGTCGCGCACCTCGGGGGTCACCTCCGCCCCCGCCAGGGCCGTCACCGCCATGGCCACCGCGCACTCGATCGCCGCCGAGCTCGACAGCCCGGCGCCGAGCGGGACGGTGCTGTCGACGAGCAGGTCGGCCCCCGGGACGTCGACGCCGCTCTCGCGCAGCGCCCAGGGCACCCCCGCGGCGTACGCCGCCCAGCCGGGCACCGCACCGGGCGCCACGTCGTCGAGGCTGCCCTCCCACGCGTCCGACTGCTGGCGGCTGGCGATGCGGAGCCGACCGTCGGATCGCGCGGCGGCGGCCACGTAGGTGCGGTGGGGGAGCGCCACCGGCAGGCACAGCCCGCCGTTGTAGTCGGTGTGCTCGCCGATCAGGTTCACCCGCCCGGGTGCGTGCCCCACGACCGCAGCCGGGCCGGCGTAGGCAGCCGTGAACGCCTCGCGGGTCGACGCGACCAGGTCGTGGGGGTCACCGGGGGAGACGTGCGGCATCCCTGCACCCTAGGGCGTGACCTCTCGCGCAGGGCGTCGTTGGAGGTGTTGTTGGAACGACGACCCCACAGGAGCTGACTCGCCCATGCGCCGTCCCGTCCGCCTGCTCGCCGCCACCATGGCGGCCGCCGCGGCCATCCTCGTCCCGTCCCTGCCGGCCCAGAGCGCGGACGCCCCACGCGCGGGCTCACGGCTGACCGTCCTCGCCCCCGTGCAGGACTACCTCGCCGGCCGGCTCGCCTCGCTGGCCAGCGGCGAGCGGACCACGGTGCTCGTGCACGGCAGCAGCCTCGCGGCGGCCCGCGGCGCGGTGGCGGCCACCGGGATGACGACGATGACGAGCTTCGACAAGATCGGCGTGGTCGTCGCCCGCGGCACCAGGGCGCAGGTCACGCGCCGCCCGCGTCCAGCCCGGGGTCACCTACCTCGAGGGCAACACCCCGATCGAGTTCAGCCTCGACAGCTCGCACCGGGCCACCCGGGGCGAGGAGGCGATCAGCACCCTGACCGGGGCCGACGGGACCGCCCTGACGGGCAAGGGCGTGTCCGTCGGGGTCATCGACTCGGGCGTGGACCCGACGCACCCGTTCCTCCAGGACCCGGACGGGACCTCGGCCGTGGTCAGCAACCACAAGGTGGTCTGCGACTTCACCGAGTCGCTGTGCCAGGTGCTCGACCTGCCGACGACGGTCGACACCGACACGCTCTCCGCAGGTGGCCACGGCACGCACGTGGCCGGCATCGTCGCCGGCCGGCCGACCACCCTCCCCGACGGCCGGGTGCTGCATGGGGCGGCACCCGGCTCCCAGCTCGTGTCTCTCTCCACCGGCGCGGTGCTGTTCATCATCGGTGCCGACGCGGCCCTCAACTGGGTGCTGGAGAACCACGAGGCGCCGTGCGGTGCGGGCGTCCCTGCGGCGCAGTGCCCGCCGATCAAGGTCACCAACAACTCCTACGGCCCATCTGGCGGTGGCGAGTTCGACCCGAGCTCCGCGACCGTGAAGCTCCAGCGGGCGCTCGCGGCCGAGGGGGTGCTCACCGTGTGGGCCAACGGCAACGACGGGGGCGACGGATCGGAGAGCCTGTCCAACCCGCCGGGCCTGGACCCGACCGGTGGCGTGATCTCGGTGGCGTCGTACAACGACCTCGGCACCGGCACCCGGGACGGCGAGGTCAGCGAGTTCTCCTCGCGCGGTGCGGCGAACGACGTGTCGACCTACCCCGACGTCTCCGCCCCGGGCGACACGATCACCTCGTCGTGCCGGATCTACCTGCCGATCTGCACCACGGGGCTGGACCCGGTCGACGGCGGCAACTACAACACGATCAGCGGCACCTCGATGGCCGCCCCGCACGTCGCGGGCATCGTCGCCCAGCTCTTCCAGGCCTCCCCGGGAGCGACCGCGGCGCAGGTCGAGGACGCGATCAGGTCCACCGCGCACAAGTACACCTTCGGGGCGCCGTACGTCGCCGGCCCGGACGGCACCACCACGTCGTACGACAAGGGCACCGGCCTCGTCGACGTCGTGGCCGCTGCCCACGCACTGCCCTAGAACCCCACAGCCGCCGCCCATCGTTCGTGGGGTTTCGCCCTGTCTGGTCGGCACAGGCCGCAACAGCCGCCGCCCATCGTTCGTGGGGTTCGGTGGGCGGCCCCCGACGGGCACGCCCCGCCCGGAGAGATCCGGGCGGGGCGCGTCTCCGTGCGGAGTAGATTCGGCGTTCGTGCGCTTCCTCCACGACACCCCGCCCGGCCACGACCTGACCTACGACGACGTCTTCATGGTGCCGCGACCCTCGGCGGTGGCCAGCCGGTACGACGTGGACCTGGCCACCCAGGACGGCACCGGCGCCACCGTGCCCCTGGTGGTGGCCAACATGACCGCGATCGCCGGCAAGAGGATGGCCGAGACCGTCGCCCGACGAGGGGGGCTGACGGTGATCCCGCAGGACATCCCGCTGGGCGTGGTGGCCGACGTGGTCGCCTTCGTCAAGGCGCGGCACCGGGTGTTCGACACCCCGATCGAGCTGGCACCCACCCAGACCGTGGCGGAGGCCCTGTCCCTGATCCCCAAGCGGGCGCACCGGGCCGCCGTGGTCACCCAGGACGGCCACCCGCTGGGAGTCGTGGCCGAGGCCGACTGCGCCGACGTCGATCGCTTCGCCCAGGTCCAGGACGTGATGAACCCGACGATGGTGACGATCGGTGCCGACACCGACCCGCGCGTCGCGTTCGAGAACCTCGACGCGGCCGCGCACGCGCCGCTCGCGGTCGCCGTGGACGGAGCGGGACGCCTGGTGGGCGTGCTGACGCGGATCGGAGCGCTCCGGGCCACGCTCTACACCCCGGCCCTGGACCACGACGGCGCGCTGCGGATCGCCGCCGCCGTCGGGGTCAACGGCGACGTCGCCGCCAAGGCCGCGTCGCTCCTCGACGCCGGCGTGGACTGTCTGGTGCTCGACACCGCCCACGGTCACCAGGAGCGGATGATCGAGGCCCTGCGCGCCGTCCGCGCCCTCGACCCGCAGGTGCCGGTGGTGGCCGGGAACGTGGTCTCCCGTGAGGGAACGGAGGCCCTGCTCGACGCCGGCGCCGACATCGTCAAGGTCGGCGTGGGACCGGGGGCGATGTGCACGACGCGGATGATGACGGGGGTCGGCCGCCCGCAGTTCTCCGCCGTCCACGAGTGCGCCACCGCGGCCCGCGAGCGCGGGGCGCACGTCTGGGCGGACGGCGGTGTCCGGCACCCCCGTGACGTCGCCCTGGCGCTGGCCGCCGGCGCCGCCTCGGTGATGATCGGGTCCTGGTTCGCGGGCACCCACGAGTCGCCCGGGGACCTCCTGCACGACGCCGACGGCCGGGCCTTCAAGCGGTCGTTCGGGATGGCGTCGGCGCGGGCCGTGGCCAGCCGGACGGCGGGGGAGTCGGCGTTCGACCGGGCCCGCAAGGGGCTCTACGAGGAGGGCATCTCCTCCTCACGCATGTACCTCGACCCGGCCCGGTCCGGGGTGGAGGACCTGATCGACGAGATCTGCTCGGGGCTCCGCTCCGCCTGCACGTACGCCGGTGCGGCCACCCTGGAGGAGCTGCACGAGCGCGCCGTCGTCGGCGTGCAGAGCGCGGCCGGCTTCCACGAGGGGCGTCCGCTCGCGTCGTCCTGGAGCTGAGCGCGCTAGCGGGAGCTGCGCGCGGTCCGACCGCGGACCACGCCGACGAACTCCTGGGTGCGCTCGTCGTCGCGGGCCACCAGCCACGCCAGACCCACCTCGGTCTCCGGGAGGTCGAGCACCCGCACCGCCACGACGTCCTTGCGGTGGTGCAGCCGGGCCACGGACATCGGCAGCACGACCACCGCGGTCCCGGCGGCGGCGACCTCGACCGCCTCGGCCGACGTCATCGGCGGGAAGTCGAGCTGGGGGACGTCGGGCACGAAGCCGTCGGGCGGGCCGAGGGCGAACTGCTCGCCGCCGAGGTCGGCGAGCGCGATCTCGTCGTACGCCGAGACCACGTGGTCGCGCGACACCACCACGACCGGGACCTCCTGGTACAGCGGGATGCGGTGCAGACCCTCGCGGTCGACGGGTCCGCGCACCAGCACCATGTCCACCTCGCCGGCGCGGAGGGTCGCCTCGGCGGCCGCGGGCTCGAGGGGGACCAGGTCCAGGGGATCCCGGGGGTGTCGCTCCCGCCAGGTCCGCGCCCACTTGTCGGGGAGCACCCCGGTGACGAAGCCGATGCGCAACGCGGGCGGCCGCGGTGAGGCCGTCGGGGTCATGCGACCAAAGTAGCGACCTCGGTCCCCGCCGGGGAAAATGCCTGCCCGGATGGTTTATCCGTCGGTGGCCTGACGCATGATTCGCTCCATGAAGAACTCACGAGTCTCCGTCGTAGCGGCGGGGGCCACCCTCGCGCTGACCGCCACCGTCTTGTCGATCGCGCCCGCGACCGCCGCCCAGGGAGGCGTCCTCGAGGGCCAGAGCTTCCAGGCGTCCGCCGGCGTGCACACCTCCGCCCTCGCGCTCGGGAAGCGCAAGACCAAGCTGAAGGTCAAGACCACCGCCGACGCCGTGGTCGTCCTGCAGCCGGCGGAGGTGACCGGCAAGGCGAGCGGTTCCAAGCGCAAGGTCATGCTCGAGCTCAAGAACGCCTACGGCTGGAAGAAGGTCGACAAGGACAAGAGCAACAAGAAGGGCGAGTACGCCCTCGAGGTCCCGACCAAGTGGTACGGCAAGAAGAAGATGCGCGTCGTCGTCGCGCCGAACCGGAAGTTCCAGGGCAAGGTCAAGAAGGTCGCGGTGAAGGTGACCGAGGGCTACGTCCCCGCCGGGAACAAGAAGGCCTGGACGCGCATCTCGTCGTACAAGACCCGCTACAACCCGTGCCAGACCGTCAAGTACGCCGTGAACCCGAGCATGCTGCCCGCCGACGGCGTCGCGGTGCTCAACGAGGCGATCTTCCGGATCGAGCTCGCCACCGGCCTGAAGTACAAGTACTCCGGTGCCACCAGCGCCATCCCGTTCCGCACCACTCCCGGCAAGGAGCAGGACAAGAAGGCCAACCTGTCCGTGGCGTGGAGCAGCCCGGACACCGACGCCTCCAACCTCGCCGGTGGCGTGCTGGCCCGCGGCGGGTTCTCCAAGGCGCAGTGGGTCGCCAAGCGCAAGACCTACAAGCTGACCAAGACCGGCCTGCTGATGGACGCCAGCGACACCTACGAGGACCGCGGCTTCGCCAACGGCGGTGGCCTGGGCGCCGTGCACATGCACGAGCTCACGCACGCGGCCGGCCTGGGCCACAGCAACGACCCGCTGCAGATCATGTACCCCTACACGGACCCGACCCGTCCCGCGCTCTTCGGCGCCGGTGACCTCGCGGGACTGAAGCAGTCTGGTGCCGACGCCGGCTGCCTGAGCGGCGCCAACGCTCGCGTGGTCGCCGACGGTCCGGAGCTGACCCCGACGAGCCTGCCCTGATCGGGAGGGCAGGACCTGCCTGACCACGAGTGCCCGGAGGACGCAGCTCCTCCGGGCACTCGTGCGTCACGGACTTTGGTCCCGGGGGCGACGGACCGCTGACCCTGTCTGTCCGCGAGCGCATCCGGCAGCGTCGTCGGTACGACGACCGAAACGGAGTGTGTCCCATGAGCAACGCAGTGAGCTGGTCCGGGGGACGACTGATCGAGATCCCGGAGCACGAGTGCTGGGAGCTGCTCGCCTCCCGACCCGTGGGCCGGGTCGCGTTCGACGACGGGGCCGGGCCGACGGTCCTGCCGGTCAACCACGCGGTGGTCGACGAGGCGGTCCGGTTCCGCACGTCGCCGCACAGCACGCTGGCCACCCACCTGGCCGGCCAGCGGGTGGCGTTCCAGGTCGACGACGTGGACGAGTTCCACCAGTCCGGCTGGAGCGTGCTGGTGCGCGGGCGGGCCCGGCTCGTGGACGACGTCGTCGAGCCCGGTGGGGACGAGCCGGCCCCCTGGCCGGCGGGCCAGCGTCCGTTGCTCGTCGAGATCGAGTCGCTCTCGGTGACCGGCCGCCGCCTCCTGGCGTCCTGACGGGTTCGGCCCGGCACCGGGCCGGACCCGACGGTGCCCTGGCCCGTCCTCAGCCCAGCACCTCCGCGAGGGTTCGGCGCGGGGTGTGCGGGATCTCGCTGCGGCTGAGGGGCTGCCAGCCGACGCGCACCAGCAGGTGCGGGACGGCTCCGGTGCGGAGCACCTCGTGCTGCAGCGCGGCGCGGGTCTCGTCGACCTCGACCACCTGGCTGAGGGGGACCACGGACAGGCCGCCGCGGGTGGCGTCCAGCCACAAGGCGCTCAGCCCCTCCCCGGTGCGCAGCCACGCGCCGGGGTCGTCGGCGGCCCCGGCCAGCACGATCAACCCGTCCGTGCCGTCGACGTCCCGATCGGAGTCCTCCAGGGCGCCACCGGGGAACCTGGAGCCACGGTCGTCCTCGACGGGGAGCAGCTGGGAGACGAGGCCGTCGCGGCGCCCCCGGTCGAGCCAGGCGGCAACCTCCTCGCGCAGGCTCGGGTCGCGGGCCTGGACGCCGTGGGCGCGGCTGGTCAGCAGCTCGACGGCGAACCGCGCGGTGACGTCGAGCAGGGCGACGGCGGCGGCGCCCTGGCCGCGGGCCGCCTCCGCCAGCCGCTCGAGCCGTTCGTCCGGGACCGGCCACGACGTGAACCGGCGACGGTCCGTGCGGCGCTCCTCCAGGCAGCGCAGGTCCGTGGCCGCCGTGGGGGACGGCGTCGCCGGCTCCAGACGCAGCGTCGCCAGCAGCGAGGAGCCCTCGGCCCCGGGCAGCCGCTCGACGTCGGGGTCCCAGCCCAGCGCCCGCGCGGCCACCCGCGCGTGATGGAGCGCGGCGCCGCAGCTGATGACCAGGCTGCGCCCCGTGGGGTCGGCCGCCGGCAGCCGTCGGGTGGCGTCGGCGTGCAGCTCGAGGAGCCCGTCTCGGAGCCGCCAGGTCCAGGGCTGCGTGTTGTGGATGCTGGGCGCGAGGCACGCGAGCTCGACCACCGACCGCAGCGCCTCGTCCGCGACCCGCCGTGGCGTCGACGTCGGACCGGGCGCTCATGACCGCACCGTGGTCGCGGGCGGCGGGACGGATGATCCGGGGCTGTCGGGTGCACATCGCGGGACTCCTCGTGGCGGGGACGTCTCCCACGGTGCGCCGCGCCCGCGTCCCGGCGGCAGGGACCAAGGTCCCGGGATCGGAGGGCGATCAGCCCGTCCTCACGCGCGCCCGGGCGTCTACGGTGGGGTCATGACCGACGCTGCGGCGCCCGCCGGACCCATCTCGGTGTTCCTGCTCGACGACCACGAGATCGTGCGTCGTGGGATCCGTGAGCTCCTCGAGAGCGAGGGCGACATCGTGGTCGTCGGCGAGTCGGGTCTGGCCGAGGAGGCGACCCGCCGGATCCCGGCGCTCCGCCCGGACGTGGCGATCCTCGACGGCCGGCTGCCGGACGGGTCCGGGGTCGACGTGTGCCGGGAGATCCGGTCCCGGGACCCCCACATCAAGGCGCTCATCCTCACGTCGTACGACGACGACGAGGCGCTCTTCTCCGCGATCATGGCCGGAGCGGCGGGCTACGTCCTCAAGCAGGTGCGCGGCACCGACCTCATCGACACGGTGCGCCGGGTGGCAGCGGGCCAGTCGACCCTGGACCCCCAGGTGACACGGCAGGTCCTCGACCGGCTGCGCAGCGGACCGCCCGAGGACCAGCAGCTCGCCCAGCTCACCGCGCAGGAGCAGCGCATCCTCGCGCTCATCGGCGAGGGCCTGACCAACCGCCAGATCGCGGAGCGGATGTACCTGGCCGAGAAGACGGTCAAGAACTACGTCTCGGCGCTGCTGGCCAAGCTCGGGCTCTCGAGCCGGACGCAGGCCGCGATCTTCTCGACCAAGCACCCGCCTCCCTGAGCCGGCCCTCGAGCAGGGAGCAGCCAGCGACCAGCGTGAGCCGCCGGGAGGAGGACGGAGTGGGGGCCGGCACCGACGATCAGCCGCACGACGAGCCGGATCCCGGGCCTCGCCGAGGTCGAGCTCGACACCCTGCTGCGCGAGGTGCTCACCCGCGTGCAGGGCGTGCTCGACGAGCAGGACCGGTTGCGGCTGCTCCTCGACGCCGTCGTGACCATGGCCGGGGACCTGTCGCTCGACGGTGTCCTGGCGCGCATCGTGACGATCGCGAGCCGCCTCGTCGACGCCCGCTACGCCGCGCTGGGGGTCATCGGCACCGGCCCGGAGCGACCGCTCCGCACCTTCGTCCACCACGGCATCAGCGACGCCCAGGTCGCCGAGATCGGTGAGCTGCCCCGGGGGCACGGTCTCCTCGGCCTGATCATCGACCAGCCGAAGCCGCTGCGGCTGCGCGACATCGCCGCGCACCCGGCGTCGTACGGCTTCCCTCCCCACCATCCGCCGATGAGCTCCTTCCTCGGGGTCCCCGTGCGGATCCGCGACCAGGTGTTCGGGAACCTCTACCTGACCGAGAAGGCCGGCGGCGGTGACTTCACCCAGGACGACGAGGACGTCGTCGTCGCCCTGGCCGCGGCCGCCGGCGTCGCGATCGAGAACGCCCGCCTGTACGAGCAGGCCGCCCAGCGGGAGCGCTGGCTGGCGGCCACGGCCGAGATCACCCGGATCCTCACCAGCCCGGAGGCACCCGGCGGTCTCCAGCTCGTGGCGGAGCTGGCCCGCACGGTCGCCGACGCCGACGTCGCCTGGGTCGTCGCGGGGGAGCCGCCGTCGAGCCTGTCGGTGGTGGCGCTGTCGGTGGCTCCTTCGGGCGCCGACGCGCTGGGCGACGAGGTGGGTGCGACGACCGGTCGTGGCGAGCTGGTCGCCGAGGTCCGGCAGCGTGGGCGGGCGTTGCGGGTCGAGGGCCTCACGGACCGTCTGGGAGCGGCCGTGATGGCACCGCTGGGTGCGGCGCCGGACGCCACCGGCGTGCTCGCCCTGGCGTGGACGCCCGCGCGGGCAGCGCACGCCCTCGCGGTCGAGCCGGGGCAGGTCGGCAGTACGCCGAGCAGGCGGCGCTGGCCCTGCACGTCGCCCGGACCCGGGACAGCCAGCAGCAGCTGGCGGTGTTCGAGGACCGGGACCGCATCGGGCGCGACCTGCACGACCTGGTCATCCAGCGGCTGTTCGCGGTCGGGCTGAGCCTGCAGGGCCTGGCGCGGCAGGCCGAGGAGCCGGGCACGGTGAGCCGGCTGGAGCAGGCCGTCGACGACCTCGACGCCACCATCAAGGACATCCGTCGGTCCATCTTCGCCCTCGGCGCCCTGGACGCGACCGCCGACGTCCAGACCGAGATCACCCGCCTGGTCGACCGAGCGTCCGGCACGTTGGGGTTCCGCCCGACCCTGCGGCTCGAGGGGCCCGTGCGCACGCTCGTCGACGCGGACCTGGCGCCGGACCTGCTCGCCGTCCTCGGCGAGGCGCTCTCGAACGCCAGCCGGCACGCCGAGGCGGGCACGGTCGAGGTCGTGCTGGAAGCCGGGGAGCGGATCGTCCTGACGATCAGCGACGACGGCCGGGGCATGCCCGACGGGGTGGTCGAGAGCGGGCTGCGCAACATGCGCGAGCGGGCCGCCCGGCGCGGCGGGACGCTCGCGATCGTGAGCGCGCCGGGCACCGGGACCCGGCTCACCTGGTCGGTGCCCGCTGAGCACCTGAGACCGGCGGCGCCCGCACGCGACGGAGGGCCGGAGCGGACCCGCCGCTCCGACCCTCGCACCGAGCTCCCGGGTCAGGCCCGGGTGATGTCCCGGCCGTGGGCGGTGACCGCCCAGATCACGAACACGTCGAAGGCGATGACCGTCAGGCTCCACCACGGGTAGTACGGCATCCAGGCGAAGTTCGCCACGATGCTGATGCACGCGAGGATCGACCGCGACCGTCCGCGCCCAGACCGCCCCGGAGAAGAGCCCGAAGCCGGCGAACACGAACACCACGCCGGCGATGAGGTGGATCCACCCCCACGCCGTGAGGTCGAACTGGAAGGCGTACTCGTTCCCGACGAGGTAGAACTCGTCGTTCAGCAGGGCCACGAGCCCCTGCATGCCGTGCAGGATCCCGACCAGCATCATGACGATGCCGGCGGTCGCGGTCACCGCGACGGCGCCGCCGCTGTAGTTGTCCTGGCTCGATGTCGATGACATGCGTGGCTCCATCCTGGTAGGCGCGCTCGCCGGGGGGCGGGCGCGGCTTGGTGCTGTTTCTCGCACCACGGTGGGGTCCTCGACGAGGCGGCGGCATCACCCGCTCCGGATGATCGGAGAGGGTGTGCGGCCCGTGGATCAGGCCAGATCGTACCGGTCCAGGTTCATCACCTTGTGCCACGCCGCGATGAAGTCGCGCACGAACTTCTGGGTGGTCGTGGCGTGGATTCACGCCGTCGAGTTAGCCGGGAGTCGGCGAATGGCATGGAAACGTCGCTACGCTGCGGGTGGGGGAGCGTTGGTCTGGGGGAGGACCTTGTGAGAACTGCCGAAGAACCGAGCGCAGGTCCCGTTTCCGCCTGGATCCAGGTTGTTTCGTGCCAGCCGGTGATCTCGACGGGGATCACAAGCCTTCTGGTGGGCCGGCACGGCGACCTGCAGATCACGACCGAGGGCCCCGATGACGGCGAACCGGACGTGGTGTTCTTTGACGTGATCGACCTGCTCGAGGGCGACGGGACGGATCTCGACTACTGGGTCTCGCACACCTCCTCGGTGGTGATCGCGGTGACCCGAGACCTGCGTCCCGATCTGGGGGCTGAGGCGTTCGAGCGTGGTGCTGCGGGCGCGATCTCTCTCGGGGCTCCGGTGGAGGACTTCGTCGAGGTCGTGGAGGCCGCGTTGACCGGGCACCTGGCGGACAGCCGAGCAGTCCAGGAGGCCGAGAAGGGGACCCGCCTGGGCAGCGAGGTCGGGCTGACATGGCGGGAGTCGGACGTGCTCGCGCTGATCGTGCAGGGAAAGAGCAACCGTGAGATCGCCGAGACCACGCTTCTGAGCATCAACTCGGTCAAGAGCTACATCCGCAGCGCCTACCGGAAGATGGAAGTGCGGAGCCGCTCTCAGGCAGTGACGTGGGGCGTCAAGCACGGATTCCCGCTTGAGCCGACTTCGGAATGAGTACCTACGGAGGTGTACGCGGCGCGCCCCAGCCTGCGAGCCTCGAGAACGTAGCCGACCGTGAGACCAGCCGTTCGCTCGACTGACCTCACGGTGCTTTGTCAGTCTGCCTACTCCCGAGTGTCGCGGATGCCCCTCCGTGGGGGTGTGCATCCCGAGCCGGGCCAGTCGTAGCGTCAGAAGGAACCGCTGTGGTGGGGGGATCCACGGCGGCAGGGTGCCGGCGGCGTCCCTCAACAGATGGCGCCGGCGCCCGTCCGCGATCCGGTTGCCTCTGGCGCCCTGGAGGTACAGGCTCGCGATGGGTGGCGCGGCCCCCGATCCCGAAACGCCACCGCCCTGAGACACGAGATCGGATCACGCCCGCTTGCGGAAGTCGCACCGGGAGCCATCCTTCTTCCACGGTCCCGAGCACCTGATCGAGGAAAGAGTTCCCGGGAGTCTAGGGGTGGGTCCCGGACCGGTCGAGCGCCCTCACCGCAGGCTTGGATCGGCCAGCAACGCCGCCAGAGCCACCTCGGCGGCCCCGTGGAGCTGCGCCGATGTCCCGAGGGCGCTGGGCACCACCGTGACCAGGTCCGACACCTCGTCGAGGGACCTGGCACGGACAGCGCGGAGCATCGGCTCGCGCAGGAACGGGAACAGCGGCTGGAAGATCCCGCCCAGCACCACGACCTCCGGGTTGAGCAAGTTGATCAGGTTGCCCACTCCCACCCCGAGCCAGTGGCCGATCTCGGCGACAGCCGCCACAGCGGACGCGTCACCGGCCGCCACCCTGTCCACCACGGCGTTGACGGCGGCGACGCCTCTCAACCCGCGGACACCCGCCGCCCGCAGCAGAGCCGCCTCTCCCGCCTCGGTCTCCCAGCAGCCGGAAGCCCCGCAGGTGCACCGCCGACCGTCCGGGTTCACCAGCATGTGTCCGGCCTCGCCGGCATAGCCCGCCACGCCCAGCATCGGTCGCCCCCCGATGATCAGGCCTGCTCCGATGCCGACCTCGCCGGAGACGAACACCAGGTGCTCGCACCCGCGTCCAGCCCCTCGGCGGTGCTCACCCAGCGCGCCCAGGTCCGCCTCGTTGCCCACGCGCACCCTCTCGACCGGCAAGCCGAGTGCCTCGGCGAGCAACCTGCCCAGGTCGATGCCCCTCCACCCCAGGTTGGGCGCGAGGTGCACGAATCCGTCCGCCCTGCGCGTCAGGCCCGGCACCGCCACGCCCACGCCTACGACCCGGCGATCGGCCGGGGCCAGGCCGAGCGAGGCGGCGAGCTCGGCGACCAGCTGCACGGTGTCCCGCGGCGCCGGCTGGCCACTGGGGAGCTCGGCACGCAGCTGCTCGAGGACCTGGCCGCCCAGACCGATGGCGGCCGCGGCCACCGACTCCACGCCGAGCTCGACGGCGAGAGCCACGCACCGGATGCACGCACGTGCACCATCGGCGAGGGTCGCCCGGGTCCCGAGCTGGGCGACATCCCGTCCTCGACGACCAACCCGCGTCCGGCAAGCTCTTGGACCAGATCGGCCACCGTCGAACGGTTCAGCCCCGTGGCCGCTCCCAGCTGGGACCGGGACGCCGACCCGTCGAGGTGGAGGCACTCCAACAGCGCGCTCAAGTTGTGGCGTCGCACCACGGAGGCGCGGGCACCCGTGCGGGGCGACCGCGGCGCCGTCGCGTCCGGACCTGGAAGGTGCGGTGCCGGAAGGTCCATGGCGACCATCCTGCCGTCTCGTCCTCGTGGGCTCGTCCCGCACTGCCAGGTCGTGATCTCTGCCTGCGGACACCGGGCGTTGACAGGACGTGACGAGCGTCATACGTTCTCGATACCGGATTTGTTGGGAACTGCAACAAATACGGTATCACCCCCCGACGGTGCTCACCGTCTTCCCGCACTCGGAAGGAACTTCTCATGAGGCATCCCACTCGTCGACGCGCGCTGGTCGGCGCCTTCGTCGGCGCCCTGGCCCTCGCTGGATCGATGGTTGCGCCCAGCCTGGCCGCACCGGCGCCTGCGCAGGGCACAGCCGCCCCGTACAAGGTGCTGGTGGTCGGCAAGACCCTGGGTTTCCGGCACTCGCACATCGATGACACGACCAACGCCGTCATCGCGCTGGGTCTGGAGCACGGGTTCACCGTGGACGTGTGGGATCCCCCCACGGCCAACTCGCCCGGCCAGCCCGCGCTGACGCTGTCCAGCACGCCGTTCACCACCGCGGAGAGCCTGGACCAGTACGCGACGATCATCTTCGCCTCGAACGTCGACGGGACGAACGACCAGAACCCGGCCCGCCCCCGGACCCTCAACGACGCCGAGCTGGGCGCCTTCCAGGGCTACATCCACGACGGCGGTGGCTTCGTCGGCCTCCACGCCGCCACCGACGCCATGCACGCCGTCCCGTGGTACGGCCGGCCCACCGGCGGCGGCGCGCGGTTCCGGAACCACCCGGCCCAGCAGACCGCCACGATGCGGGTGGAGAGCCCGACCCACCCGTCCACCGCGATGCTGCCGAAGGCGTGGATCCGCTTCGACGAGTGGTACAACTTCACGACCAACCCGCGCGCTGACGTCCACGTGCTGCTGACCCTCGACGAGTCGACCTACACCGGGGGCTCCATGGGCGCTGACCACCCGATCTCGTGGTGCCACAACTTCGAGGGCGGACGCTCCTGGTACGAAGGTGCCGGGCACGTGGACGCGTCGTACTCCGATCCGCTGTTTCTCGCGCACCTGCTCGGAGGCATCGAGTGGACCGCCGGAGTGGTGAGTGGAGGCGGCAACTGCGTGACCTTCAAGGAGGTCAACCAGATCAACGACGCCGCCGGCACGGGCAGCACGCGCGCGGACAAGCTGAGCAGCGATGTCGCGGAGTACCTCGCCCAGGCGGAGGCCGCGCACAACGAGGGACGGCACGCCGCCGCCGCTCACGTCCTGACGCAGGCCAAGGCCAAGGCGCACGGTCTCCAGGACAGCACCCTGGTCGCCAAGATCGCTGACCTCATCGAGTGGCAGGAAGGCCTCGTCGGTTTCTGACCCTGCCTGGTCGACGCCGGCATCTGACGACGCCGCCCGGCCACGACCGGACGTGCCCCGCGGAGGGGTGGTCCGGATCGTGGCCGAGCGGCGTTCTTCGTCGACTCCAAGAACCGCCGAACCGACTCTTCGCGCGGCCTGTGTGCTCGTCGGGCGGGAGTCGAGATCCTGTGGCCGGGGGCTAGCCAGTGGCGTGTGGCGCGGCTGGACCGTACTGGCCGCTGTCCGTCTGGCCGGTGAAGGGGCGGGGGCCGGTGCTCAACCGCCTGCCGCCAGGCCTTGGGCGAGACGCTCGAACGGGATCCGTTCGAGGCTGCCGTCGAACTCGCTCGCCAGCCAGACCGCTTCGTCGTATTCGACGGCCTTCCGCGGCATCGAGCCCTGTAACGCGACGTGCCGAGGACGTCGAACGTGACCGGGTCGATGGCGACCATGTCCCGCCCGATGTCGGGAACCAGAGCGTGTCAGCGACATAGATGCCGGTGCCCATGGCGACGGGGCGAGCCAGCGCCGACGCAGGCAGCTCCGCGCTGCTCACGACACCGCTCGCGCGGTCGATCCGGGTGACCCTCCGGTCGAGCTCGACCGAGTTGTCGAACCAGATCGCCTCCGGGGTCGCGACGGCCGGAGTAGGACCTCGCTCTCCAGGTCGATCCTCGTCACCTGCCGCTTGCGTCGATGCGCACCACCTCGGCGCCGTTGCCCATCGCGACCCAGATGTCGCCGTCGACGACCGACGGATCCATCGGCGCACTCAACGGCGAGTCCGGTCGCTGGCCACGTCGCTCGTGTCCACGACCTTGTTCGTCCGCGGGTCGATGCGGAGCACCACCCTGGAGTCGTGCTGACTGGTCCAGATTGTCCTCGTCTGCGGCGATCCCCTCCGGCTCCGATCCGGATCGTGGGATCTCCTCCAGCGACGCCGGGTCGACCCGGACGACGCCCGAGGAGACGGTGACCCACAGGCTGTCGATCGCATAGACGACATTCCGTCCGGGGCGAGGTCGGTGTGCCACGTCGGGTCCATCGTCTCCGGATCCACCTGGATCAAGCCCTCCAAGGTGGCCATCCACACCGAGCCGCCTCCCGCAGCGACATCGCCGAAGATGTCGCCGCCGTCGAGCTCCAGGAAGTCGTCCCCCACTTGGGTGATGGCTCCCGTCGTCCCGGGTTCGGCGGGCGGCGGCGGCGTCGACGAGCAGCCCAGCAGGACAGTCGACGCCACCGCGACCACGACCAAGCGTCCGACGCCGTGTACCGCACGCTCCGTCGCTCCCATGGCGCCGCCCCCGTCGTCGACCGATACAATGCTGGTCGCGCACGTCGACTATGACCGAACACCCCAGGGGACGCGTGTCGGACCGCCGACGGCGGCGAGGGCGCGGAGAGGTGGCGGGCTCCATTGACCGGGGAGGTTGGCGCGATGGCGCCGACCCCGCGATCGCGCCGACGCGTTCCCGCCGTCGGCCAGCTGGCCGCCACGTCGCCGTCCGACATGAGCGTGGGACGGACACCCAGAGTTCCGCAGGACGGCGGGGAGATGGCGACGGCCCCTGAACCTGTTTCCGCAGGTCAGAGCCGTTCTTTGGTGTCCGAGGGGGGACTTGAACCCCCACGCCCTAATACGGGCACTAGCACCTCAAGCTAGCGCGTCTGCCAATTCCGCCACCCGGACGAGTGCGCTGGGAACTGTAGCAAAACGAGGGGTCCAGCCACGCATCGGGGACGACCGCCCCGAGTGCCAAGATGGAGCAATGACGAGCGAGCGCGAGACCCCCCAGCCCGGTCCGTCCTACGACCCGGCGCGGGACGTCGTGGCGCTGTGCAGCGAGCTGATCGGGATCGACACGACCAACGCCGGGGACGACGACGGGCCGGGGGAGCGGAAGGCGGCGGAGTACGTCGCCACGCTCCTCGACGAGGTCGGGATCGAGAGCCGGATCATCGAGTCCGAGTCGGGCCGGTCCTCGCTCGTGGCGCGGTGGGGCGGCGCCGACGCGAGCCGCTCGGACGCCCTGCTCCTGCACGGGCACCTCGACGTCGTCCCGTCGGCGCCCGAGGACTGGCAGGTGCACCCGCTGTCGGGGGAGGTCCGCGACGGCTACGTCTGGGGACGCGGCGCGGTGGACATGAAGGACTTCGACGCGATGCTGCTGTCGGTGGTGCGCGCGCGGGCGGCCGCCGGGGCGGTGCCGGACCGGCCCCTGGTGCTCTGCTTCACCGCCGACGAGGAGGCCGGGGGCATGAAGGGTGCCCGGGTCGTCGTCGACGACCACCCCGACCTGCTGGAGGGCTGCACCGAGGCGGTCGGCGAGGTGGGCGGCTTCAGCACCACGATCCGCGGTCGTCGCGTCTACCTGGTCGAGGCGGCCGAGAAGGGGATGGCCTGGATGCGGCTGACCGCCCGCGGTCGCGCCGGGCACGGCTCGATGATCAACCGCGAGAACGCCGTCACCGCGCTGGCCGCCGCGGTCGCCCGGATCGGCGCGCACGAGTGGCCCGTGCGGCTCACCCCCACGATGGAGGTGCTCCTCGCGAGCGTCGGTGAGCTCGCCGGCACCGACGCCACGCCCGAGAACGCCGAGGCTCTGGTCGACGAGTTCGGCAGTGCCGCGCGGATGCTCGGGGCGGTGATCCGCAACACCGCGAACCCGACCATGCTCGCGTCCGGCTACAAGGTCAACGTGATCCCGACCGAGGCCAGCGCGCACATCGACGGACGCTTCCTGCCCGGCTACGAGGACGAGTTCTTCGACACCCTCGCCGCGCTGTGCGGCGACGGCATCGAGATCGACTTCGTCACCAGGCAGCCCGCGTGGGAGATGCCGTACGACGGGGCGCTGGTCGACGCGATGAGCCGCAGCCTCCTCGCGGAGGACCCCGACGCCCTCGTGGCGCCGTACCTCATGAGCGGCGGCACCGATGCCAAGCACTTCGGCCGGCTGGGGATGCGCACCTACGGCTTCGCCCCGCTGCGCCTGCCCGCCGACCTGGACTTCACCGCGCTGTTCCACGGCGTGGACGAGCGGGTGCCGACCGACGCCCTGGAGTTCGGCGCGCGGGTCTTCGACCGGTTCCTCGACCAGGTCTGAGGGTTTCGAGGCTCGCTGCGCTCGCACCTCGACCGCCGGACGGCGTGGGTCAGACGTAGAGGCTCTCGCGGACCCGCTGGCGGATGATCTTGCGGCGCAGGACCACCCGTCGGGTGCCGTCGGGGGAGATCCGGACCCGGTCGAGCTCCCAGCCACCGTGCTCGGCCCGATGGACCAGCATCCGGGTGACGAGGCTGCGCGAGAAGTCCCGGGGGATGGTCAGCCGCTCGAACTCCCACTCCACCCCGGGCGACGGCGGGCGGCGGTCGATCCGGGGCGGCACGCTCAGCCCTCCGACACGTCGTCGAGGGCGTCGACGATCTCGTTCGGCAGGCTGAGCTCCTCCACGGCCAGGGCCGCCTTGAGCTGGGCGGCGGTCCGGGCCCCCAGGATCGGGGCGGTCACACCCGGGCGGTCGCGCACCCAGGTGAGCGCCACCTCCAGCGGCGACCAGTCCAGGCCGTCGGCCGCCCGGACGACGGCGTCCACCACGCGGGTGCTGCGCTCGTCGAGGTAGGCGTTGACGAAGGACGCGAACATCGTCGAGGCGCCCCGGGAGTCCGCCGGAGTGCCGGTGCGGTACTTCCCGGTCAGCACGCCCCGGCCGAGCGGCGACCACGGCAGCACGCCCAGCCCGAGGGCCGCGCACGCGGGCAGCACCTCGCGCTCGATGCCGCGGTTGAGCAGGGAGTACTCGACCTGCGTCGAGGCGAGCGGGACCCGGCCGGGCACGGCGCGCTGCCAGGTGGCGGCCTGGGCCGTCTGCCAGCCGGTGTAGTTCGAGATGCCGACGTACGCCGCGCGGCCCGACGTGACGGCCAGGTCCAGCGCGGACAGCGTCTCCTCGACGGGCGTCTCGTCGGACCAGATGTGCACCTGCCACAGGTCGACCGCGTCGACGCCGAGCCGGGCGAGCGACGCGTCGAGCGTGCGCAGCAGGTGGCCGCGCGAGGCGTCGGTGACCCGCTCTCCGGTCCGCCGGGAGATGCCGGCCTTGGTGGCGATCACCAGCTCGTCGCGGGGGACCACGTCGCCGAGCAGACGGCCGATGAGGCTCTCGGAGTCCCCGTCGGCGTAGCCCGCGGCCGTGTCGACCAGGGTGCCGCCGGCCTCGACGAACGACAGCAGCTGCTCGCGCGCCTCGTGCTCGTCGGTGTCGCGTCCCCAGGTCATGGTGCCCAGCCCCAGGCGCGAGACCTTCAGGCCGGTGCTGCCCACGGAGCGCTGCTGCATGGAGGCAGATTAGTCGCTCCGACCCAGCAGATCCCGGCGAGGCTCGCCGTCGGGGCGGTGCGTGAGCGGCCGGACCGAACCGTAGGCTTCTGCCTCGTGCTCGATCTGCTCAAGGCCGTGGTCCTCGGCGTCATCCAGGGGCTGACCGAGTTCCTGCCGATCTCGAGCAGCGCCCACCTCCGGATCTACCCCGACCTCTTCGGCTGGGGCGACCCGGGCGCGGCGTTCACCGCCGTCGTCCAGATCGGCACCGAGCTGGCGGTGCTGCTCTACTTCCGCAAGGACATCTGGCGGATCGCGTCCATGTGGTCGCGGTCGCTGGTGAAGCCCGAGCTGCGCGGCCACATCGACGCCCGGATGGGGTGGTTCATCATCATCGGCTCGCTGCCGATCGTGGTGCTCGGGGTGCTGCTCAAGGACGTCATCGAACGCGACTTCCGCAACCTCTGGATCATCGCGACGATGCTGATCGTGATGGGCGTCGTCCTCGGCGTCGCGGACCGGGTGAGCAGCGACCGGCTGACCCTCAAGGACATCTCGCTGCGCGACGCGGTGCTGATGGGCGGCGCGCAGGCGCTCGCGCTGATCCCCGGCGTCTCCCGCTCCGGCGCGACGATCTCGATGGGCCGCTTCCTCGGCTACCAGCGCGAGGCGACCACCCGCTACGCCTTCCTGCTCGCCATCCCGGCGGTCGTGGGGGCGGGGCTGTTCGAGCTCAAGGAGATCCCGGGCGGCGACAACGCCTACGGCTGGGGTCCGACCCTCGTGGCCACGGTGGTGGCGTTCCTCGTCGGGTACGCCGTGATCGCGTGGCTGCTGCGCTACGTCACGACGAACTCGTTCCTGCCGTTCGTCGTCTACCGGATCGCGCTCGGCGTGGCCACGTTCATCCTGCTCGGCGCGGGCGTCCTCAGCGCCTGACCTAGAGCCAGCCGGACTTCTTGAACCAGGCGAACAGCGCGGCCGAGACGCCGAGCATCACCAGCAGGGCGAACGGGTAGCCCAGGGTCCAGCCGAGCTCGGGCATGTGCTCGAAGTTCATGCCGTAGACGCCGGCGATGAAGGTCGGCACCACGACCAGGGCGGCCCCCGCCGAGATCTTGCGCATGTCCTCGTTCTGCTGCACCGAGATCCGCGCGATGTGCGCGTCGAACGCCGTGGACAGCAGGGAGTCGAGGGTGTCGATGACATCGGCGGCACGGCTCAGGTGGTCGGAGACGTCGCGGAAGAACGGCGCCGCCGCGGGGTCGATGCCGGGCACCGACCCCGACGCGAACCGGCCCATCGGCTCGCGCAGCGGGAGCACGGCGCGGCGCACCTCCGCGATCTCGCGCTTGAGCGTGTAGATGCGCACCGAGTCGTTCGTGCGGGCGGGGGAGAAGACGGACTCCTCGACCTCGTCGACGTCGGTCTCCAGGGCGGCGGCCACCTCCTCGTAGCGGTCCACCACCGCGTCGCAGACCGCGTAGACCACCGAGGACGGGCCGTGGGCGAGCACGTGCTCCCGGCTCTCCAAGGAGATCCGCGCGTCGTGGAGCGCACCGTGCTCGCCGTGCCGGACGGTGACGACGAAGTCGGAGCCGACGAAGATGCTGATCTCCCCGGTCTCGACCGCGTCCTCGGCATCGACGTACGACAAGGTCTTGAGGGTGAGGAACAGGTTGTCGGCGTACCGCTCGAGCTTGGGGCGCTGGTGCGCTGAGACCGCGTCCTCGACGGCGAGCTGGTGGAGCCCGAAGACCCCGGCGACCCGGTCGAGCTCGGCCATCTCGGGCTGGTAGAGCCCGACCCACACGAAGTCGCCGTCGTGGGTCGCCTTGCCGCGCAGCGTGTCCAGGTCGTCGGTGTCGCAGTCCACCGGGACGCGCACTCCTCCGCGGTACAGGGCGCTGTCGACGATCACCCGGCCAGGTTAGTCCCCGTAGAGTCCGCGCCATGGCAACCGTGATCCTGGTCCGACACGGTCGCACGACCGCCAACGCGTCGGGCGTGCTCGCGGGACGGACCCCGGGGGTCCGGCTCGACGACGTGGGCACCGACCAGGCAGCTGCGGGCCGCGGAGCGGCTCGCGGGGGTCCCGCTCGCGAGGATCGTCACCAGCCCGCTCGAGCGCTGCCGGCAGACCGCCGTGGCGATCGCGAGGGCCCAGGTGGACCGGCCCGCGGTGCGCACCGACAAGGGCCTCACCGAGTGCGACTACGGCGAGTGGCAGGGACGCGCGCTCAAGGACCTGGCGAAGGAGAAGCTCTGGAAGGCGGTCCAGGTGCAGCCGTCGTCGGTGGAGTTCCCCGGGGGCGAGACGATGCGGGCCATGCAGGACCGCGGCGTGGCCGCCGTCCGCCGGCACGACGCGGCGGTCGAGGCGGAGCACGGACCCGGCGCGGTGTGGGTGGCCGTGAGCCACGGCGACGTCATCAAGGCGATCCTGGCCGACGCCCTCGGCACCCATCTCGACCTGTTCCAGCGGCTGCACGTGGACCCGGCGTCGCTCTCGATGGTGCGCTTCACCGAGACCCGCCCGTTCGTCCTCGGCCTGAACACCCACGAGGGGAAGCTCGACTGGCTGCGTCCGCCCGCGAAGAAGACCCGCTCCCGGAGGAGCCACGACGCGGCCGTGGGCGGCGGGGCCGGTCCCTCCTAGCCGCCAGGGGCGCGCGTGGTCATCCGCCACCACCCGAGGCACAGGCTGCCCAGCAGCAGCGGGGTCCCGATCGTGACGACGCGCCAGATGATCAGGGCGGCGACCAGCGGGGCCTCGACCTGGGCGCCGGCCTGGTCGACGAGCGTCGCCACCACCACCGCGTCGAGCAGCCCGAGGCCGCTGAACGGGAACAGCGTCAGCGGGTACGCCGCCAGGAACGCCGTGACGATCCACGTGGTCGACAGCTCCTGGGCCGAGACCCCGACGAACCGGACGCTCAGCACGATCAGCAACGCGTCGACGAGCACCATGCCCACCAGGGCCAGGATCGACAGCGGCAGCGTGCGCCCGATCCGGCCGACGACGGCGCTGCGGAACGCCGTGACCGACGCCGACCACGCGTCCGGGTCCACCGCGGGTCGGACCCTCCGGGCGAGGCGGCCCGCGCGGCTGCCGGTGGACGCCGCGAAGGCCGGGTCCCGGAAGGACAGCCAGACCACGACCAGCAGCGCCACGCTGATCGAGCCGCTGATCAGCGCGGCCCACAGCTCGGAGGTCACGAACTCGCCGGTGAGGACCATGACGAGGACGCCGAGCAGCGGGGCCCCGAACCGGACGACGTAGAAGGAGACGGTGTTCATGGCCGTCCCCGCGAGCCCGGCCGACGTCGTGATGCCCCACGAGCCGAACATCGAGAGCCGCATGACCACGTCGGCGGGCGGCGGCGCGACGGTGGTCATCAAGATGGCGGCCTGGTCGTTGACGAAGGCCTGCGCCGGGCTGCACCCCTCGATGTACAGCGCCAGCGGCAAGGCGTTGAGCGTCTGGCGGACCAGCAGCCCGGCGACGAGGACCGGCAGCTGCCACCAGTCGAGGTGCGCGAGCGAGTCCCGGACCTGGCCCCAGTCGATGTCCCCGACGAACCGCCGGACGACCAGGAACGCCAGCACCACGACGACGGCGACGATCCCGAGCCGCAGGGCGGGGCGCCAGGTTCGCCCGGGAGGGGCTGCGGCGCCGCTCGACATCGTCCGGTCCTCCTGTGGTCCGCGGTGATCCTGCCACGCTCGCGCCTCACCCGCGTCGGGTGTTCCGGACCGCCGCCGAGGTGCCTAGCGTTCGGCGCGAACGCGACCAGGAGGCTCGGATGACCAGCAACCCCGCACGCGGTGACTTCGACCCGCTCCCTTCGACCCGCAGACCCGCGACGGTCTCGGTCGCCGTCAGCCTGCCGTCGGTGGCCGACGCCGCGGCGCTGGCCGTCCCGGTGGCCGAGGGCGGTGAGCCGCCCGCCGACCTGGGCACCGACGCCGCCCACCTGGCGGTCGCCGGCTTCACCGGCGCCTCCGGCCAGTCGCTGGTCTTCCCGGGCGCGGACGGGCGGGCCCTCGTCGCCGTGGGGATCGGCGACGTCGCGACGGTCGACCGCACCCGCGTCCGGGACCTCGCCGCCGACTTCGCCCGCAGCGTGCCGCAGCACCAGACGCTGGCCGTCGAGCTGCCGGACCGCGACCTGGGCATCTCGCCGGGCGACTTCGCACAGGTGGTCGTCGAGGGGGTGCTCCTGGCCCGGTGGCGGTTCTTCGTCGGCGCCGGCGGCGACGAGCCCACGCTGACCGCACTGACCATCGTGGCGCCCGAGGCCGTGGCCGACGAGGTCCGCGCGGGTGCCGCGCGGGGCGAGAGCGTCGCGCGCGCGGCGGCCATCAGCCGGGACCTGGCCAACTGCCCGGCGACCACGCTCTCCGCCGCCCGGATGGGCGAGGTGGCACTCGAGCTCGCGCCGGCCGCGGGTCTCGAGGTCGAGATCTTCGGCGAGCAGGAGCTGATCGAGATGGGCTGCGGCGGCATCCTCGGCGTCAACCTCGGCAGCGTCGACGAGCCGCGGCTGATCAAGGTGTCCTACCGCCCCGAGTCGCCCAGCGGGCACCTGGGGCTGGTCGGCAAGGGCGTCATGTACGACTCCGGCGGCATCAGCCTCAAGCCGAGCGACGAGTCGCACGCCCAGATGAAGAACGACATGACGGGCGCCGCGGCGATCCTGGGCGCGATGACCGCGCTCCAGGACCTGGGCTGCACGGCCGCGGTCACGGCGTACCTCTGCTGCACCGACAACATGCCGTCGGGCTCGGCGATGAAGCTCGGCGACGTGCTCCGGATGCGCAACGGGAAGACCGTCGAGGTCCTCAACACCGACGCCGAGGGGCGACTGGTGATGGCCGACGGGCTGTGCCTGGCGGTCGAGGACGGCGTGGACGCCGTCGTGGACGTCGCCACCCTGACCGGTGCCTGCCTGCGCACCTTCGGCGTCGACATCGCCGGGGTGATGGGCAACCACGAGCACCTCGTGCGCCAGCTCGAGCGGGCCGGCGCGGTCGCCGACGAGCCGCTCTGGGAGCTGCCGCTCCACCGCCCCTACCGGACCCAGCTGGACTCCGCGATCGCCGACCTGACCAACATGGGCGGGGTCAACGCCGGCTCGATCACGGCCGCGCTCTTCCTGGAGGAGTTCGTCGACGACACCCCGTGGGCCCACGTGGACATCGCCAGCACCGCCCAGCAGCCGGCCGTGCGCGGCTGGCGGAACAAGGGCGCCAGCGGCTTCGGGGCGAAGCTGATGATCGAGCTGGCCACGCAGTTCGAGGCCCCCCAGGGCGCCGCGCGATGAGCGCGGTGGCGGCCGAGGACGAGGGCACCGGTTCGGGCGGCTTCCTGGGCTGGGTCGAGCGGGTCGGCAACAAGGTCCCGCACCCGGCGATCATCTTCCTCGGGCTGATCGTCGGCGTGATCGTGTTCTCGGCGGTGCTGTCGTGGTTCGACGTCAGCGTCACCTCGGAGGTCGCCGAGCAGGTGCCCACGACGGTCACCCAGGAGTACGACGGCGGCACGACGTACCCGTCCCTGGACCACGCGCCCGAGGAGCCGGTCCCCGACTACGAGATCGTCACCGAGACGACCGAGGTCAAGAGCCTGCTCAGCGGCGACGGGATCCGCTACATCTTCACGACGGCGGTCCAGAACTTCAACGACTTCGGCGTCGTCGCGGTGATCCTGATGGCGATGATCGGCGTCGGCGTGGCCGAGGAGGCGGGCCTGATCGCCGCGCTGATCCGGAAGATGGTCCAGGTCGCTCCCGCCGGGGCGATCACCTTCATCATCGTGCTGCTGGGCGGGATCTCCAGCGTCGCGTCGGACGCGGGCTACCTGGTGCTGATCCCGCTCGGCGCGGCCGCGTTCGCCAGCCTGGGACGCAACCCGCTGGCGGGCATCGCGGCGGCGTACGCCGGAGTCAGCGCGGCCTTCTTCGTCAACATCCTGATCACCCCGGCGGACGGCATCATCACCGAGGTCACCAACGAGATCATGGCCGGCGTCGCGCCCAACGCCGAACCCCTCAACGTGACGAGCAACTTCTACTTCGCGATCGCCTCGACCCTCTTCCTGGCGGTCGTGATGACGGTGCTCACCGAGCGCTACGTCGAGCCCCGGCTCGGGCCCTGGGACCCGGCCGAGCGGCCCGCCGACGCCCCGGTCGACCACGTGCCGAGCGGCGACGAGCTGGCCCACGAGTCACGCGGGCTGCGGCTGTCCCTGATCTACCTGGTGGTGGCCGTCGCGATCGTGTCGGCGCTGACCTTCATCCCCGGCGCCCCGCTGCAGAACCCGGAGACCGGGGAGATCTTCGGCAACTCCCCGTTCATGAGCAGCCTGCTCTTCATCATCTCGATGCTGTTCCTCGCCGCGGGCCTCGGCTACGGCAAGGGCGCGGGCACCCTGACCGGCAGCACGAACGTGATCAACGCGATCGTGAAGACCTTCAACGGGCTGGGCGGCCTGATCTTCCTGATGCTGCTCATCGCGCAGTTCATCGCGTTCTTCAACTACTCGAACATCTCCGCGATCGCGGCCACCAAGCTGGCCGACCTCCTGGGCCGCGCCGACATCGGTGCGCTGCCGCTGCTGATCGGCTTCATCCTGCTGGTGTTCGTGATCGACCTGATCATGCCCGGGGTGATCCCCAAGTGGGCGATCATGGCGCCGATCTTCATCCCGCTCTTCTACAACCTCGGGATCGCCCCGCAGACGCTGGTGGCGGCGTACCGCGTCGGTGACGGGCCGATGAACGTCATCACCCCGCTGATGGTGTACCTGCCGTTCATCATCCTGGTCTGCCAGCGCTACCGCGCCAAGTCCGGCATGGGCACGGTGATCTCGATGATGATCCCGTACACCGTCATCGTCCTGGTCACCTGGACGCTGTTCTTCGTCGGCTGGTACCTCCTCGACATCCCCTGGGGACCAGGCTCGCCGGTCCATCTCGACTAGGACCCGCGTCCATGGATGATGCGACCACCGCGCTGGTCGTCCTCGGGCTGGTCGTCGCCCTGTTCGTGTGGAACCGGCTGCCCGTCGGCGTGGTCGCGATCCTCGCCACCCTGACGCTGTGGGCCACCGGGCTGGTCACCACCGAGCAGGCCGTCGCCGGGTTCGGCGACCCGGTCGTCATCTTCATCGCCACCCTGTTCGTGGTCAGCGAGGGCATCGACTCCACCGGCGTGACCACCTGGGCCGGCCAGGGGCTCCTGGAGCGGGCCGGGACCGGGCACTCGCGGGTGCTCGTCGCGGTGTGCCTGTTGTCGGCGCTGCTCACGTCGCTGATCACCCTCAACGGCGCGGTCGCGGCGCTGCTGCCGCTGGTCGTGCTGCTCGCCCAGCGCATCGGGCAGTCGCCGTCCCAGCTCCTGATGCCCGTCGCGTTCGCCGGCAGCGCCGGCGGGCTGCTGATGCTGATGAGCAGCCCGGTGAACGTGATCGTCTCCGAGGCGGCGGAGGACGCCGGCGAGGGCATGTTCTCGTTCTTCTCCTTCGCGCTGGTCGGGCTGCCGCTGCTGCTCGGCACGGTGCTCATCTGCCTGCTTCCTCGGCGGCCGCCTGCTGCCGCACCGGGTGCCGGAGCACACGCCGCCCGACCTCGGCCGGCACGCCGAGACGCTCGAGGGGCAGTACCAGCTCACCGACGGCTTCTACCGGCTGCGGGTCCGGTCCCGGTCCGACCTCATCGGCCGGGGCCTGGCCGACGTCGGCGCCGGCGAGCACGGCGAGGTCCGGGTCGTCGCCGTGGAGTCGCCGGACGGGAAGCCCGTCCTCGACCTGGTCCACGACGACGACGTCCTGGTGGTCACGGGAGCACCCGCGGACGTGACGAGCTACGCCCTCGACCTGGGGCTGGCCGTCAGCATGATCGGCTCGGGCGACGCCCAGGACCTGCTCACCCGGGAGGCGGGCGTCGCGGAGGTCGTCGTACCACCGCGGTCGAGCCTGGTCGGCGAGCGGGTCTACCCCGGCATGAAGCGGCAGCACGACCTGGTGATCCTGGCCGTGCAGCGGCTGGGGAAGGACCTCGGCGACGGTCCGATGGAGCTCGCCGAGGGCGACGCGATCCTCCTCCACGGGCGCTGGTCGGCCCTCGACCAGCTCAACCGGGACCGCGACGTGCTGCTGGTCGACTCGCCCGACCTCGTCCGCCGCCAGGCGGTCCCGTGGGGTCCGAAGGCCACCCGGGCGGTCCTGGTCCTGGCCGGCCTCGTCGCGATGCTCGCCTCCGGACAGGTGCCGCCCGCGATCGCCGGACTGGTCGCGGCCGTCGCGATGGTGCTGGCCCGGGTGGTCACCGTCCCGCAGGCCTACCGCTCCGTCTCCTGGCAGACCGTGGTCCTGGTCGGCGCCCTGATCCCGCTCTCCACCGCGATCCAGACCAGCGGCGCGGCCGACCAGGTCGCCTCGGTGCTGATCGACGCCGTCGGCACCGGGCGGCCCTACCTGCTGCTCGCGGCGCTCTTCGTCCTCACCGCCGCCCTCGGGCAGGTCGTCAGCAACACCGCCACGGTCCTGGTGGTGGTCCCGATCGCCATCGCCGCCGCCGAGGCGACGGGCACCTCGGTGAAGCCGGTCCTGATGGTGGTCGCCGTCGCGGGCTGCGCCGCGCTGCTCACCCCGATCTCGACACCCGGCAACATGATGATCATGAGCCCCGGCGGCTACCGGTTCGGGGACTACTGGAAGCTCGGACTCCCGATCATGGTGTGGTGGTTCGTGGTCGCGCTCGTCGTCGTGCCCCTGGTGTGGAGCCCGTGAGCCGGTCGGGGTGAGAACGCCCGTCGGGCGGTCGCCTGGCCCACGGTCCTAAGGTGGAGGCCATGCCGGTCATCCATGGCTTCGACCCGCCCGAGCGCTTCGTCGCGGGCACCGTCGGGTCGCCCGGACAGCGCACGTTCTTCCTCCAGGCCCGCAGTGGCGCCCGGGTCGTGAGCGTGTCGCTGGAGAAGCAGCAGGTGCAGGCGCTGGCCGAGCGCATCGACGAGCTGCTCGACGAGGTGATGACCAGCGAGGGCGAGACCTCCCTGGTGCCGGCCGTGGCGCCGCTCGGCCTGGACGACGCCGAGCCCCTCGAGCAGCCGATCGAGGAGGAGTTCCGGGCCGGGACGATGACCCTCTCGTGGGACCCCGCCGACGCCCGGGTGGTGATCGAGGTCTTCCCGTTCACCGAGGCCGCCGTGGTCTCGCCCGAGCAGCTGGGGGAGGACCACGAGGAGCCGGAACCGGACGAGATCCTCCTGGTCCGGCTGGCGGCCGGCCCGGCGCGCGCGTTCGTGAAGCGCGCCACCCAGGTCATCGAGGCGGGCCGGCCCAGCTGCCCCTTCTGCGGCGGCCCGATCGACCCCGACGGTCACCTCTGCGTGCGCGCCAACGGGTTCCGCCGGCGCGACCCCGCGGACCTGGACTAGCGCTCCCGTGGGCACCGACCTGCTCACCGGCGAGCTGACCCTGCACGGTCGCGTGATGCCGGCGTCGAACGCGACCTTCGTCGGCGAGGTCGACGGCGTGCGCGTGGTCTACAAGCCGGTGGCGGGGGAGCGGCCGCTGTGGGACTTCCCCGACGGCACGCTGGCGGGGCGCGAGGTGGCGTCGTACGCCGTGTCGGAGGCGCTGGGCTGGAACGTCGTGCCCCACACCTTCCTGCGCGACGGGCCGCACGGGCTCGGCATGGTGCAGCGATGGCAGGAGCCGGACGACGCGCAGGCGGCCGTCGACCTGGTGCGGGAGGGACGGGTCCCGGCCGGGTGGCTGCACGTCTTCGACGGCGTCGACGAGCACGACCGCGGCGTGGCGCTGGTGCACGAGGACAGCGCGCCGGTGCGCCGGATGGCCGTCTTCGACGTCCTCGTCAACAACGCCGACCGCAAGGGCGGGCACGTGCTGGCCATGACCGACGGCCACCGCTACGGCGTCGACCACGGCGTCACCTTCCACGTGGAGAACAAGCTGCGCACCGTGCTCTGGGGGTGGATGGGCGAGCCCCTGACCACCGCGGAGCTCGAGGCGGTCGAGGGCGTCCGCGACGACGCCACCGGTGACCTCGGCGAGCGGCTGGCGGACCTCGTGACGCCGCGGGAGGTGGCCGCGCTGGTCGGCCGGTGCGAACGGCTCCTCCGGCGGCGCACGATGCCCGACCCGGGGGGCGCCTGGCCGGTCATCCCGTGGCCGCCCTTCTGAGCACCGACCGCCGACCCTAGACTCGCGCCATGCGCGGCTGGCCCTCTCCCGACCTCCCCACCCTGGACGTGGTGGGCCCTCCCGTGCGGGTGCACGACACCGCCACCGGCGGCCCGGTCACGACCGAGCCGGACGGCCCTGCCCGGCTCTACGTCTGCGGCATCACGCCCTACGACGCCACGCACATGGGGCACGCCGCGACGTACGTCGCCTTCGACCTGCTGGTCCGGGCCTGGCGCAACGCCGGCCACGAGGTGACCTACGTGCAGAACGTCACCGACGTGGACGACCCGCTGCTCGAGCGTGCCGACAAGATCAACCTCGACTGGGTGGAGCTCGCCGAGCGGGAGACCGAGCTGTTCCGCCAGGACATGGCCGCGCTGCGGGTGCTGGCTCCCACCCACTTCGTCGGGGCGGTGGAGTCGATCCCGCTGGTCGTCGACCTGGTCCAGCGCCTCGACGCCGCGGGCGCGGTGTACCGCGTGGAGGACGACCTCTACTTCTCCGTGACCGCCGACCCGGCCTTCGGCGGGGTGTCCGGCTGGGACCGCGCCCGGATGCTGGAGATCTTCGGCGAGCGCGGGGGCGACCCCGACCGCGCCGGCAAGCGGGACCCGCTCGACTGCATCGTGTGGCGGGGCGAGCGGCCCGGCGAGCCGTCGTGGGAGAGCCCCTTCGGAGCCGGCCGGCCCGGCTGGCACATCGAGTGCACCGCGATCGCACTGGAGCACCTCGGGCACGCCTTCGACGTGCAGGCCGGTGGCAGCGACCTGGTGTTCCCGCACCACGAGATGTGTGCGGGCGAGGCGCAGGTGGCCTCGCCCGGCGACCGGTTCGCCAAGGCCTACGCCCACGCCGGGATGGTCGCCTACGACGGCGAGAAGATGTCGAAGTCGAAGGGCAACCTGGTGTTCGTCTCCGCGTTGCGCAACAGCGAGGTCGACCCGATGGCGATCCGGCTGGTGCTGCTGCGTCACCACTACCGCAGCGACTGGGAGTGGACCGACGACCAGCTCTGGGACGCCGTCGACACGGTCGAGTCCTGGCGCAAGGCGCTCTCCCTGGGAGCGGGCGCCCCGGCCCGGCCGGTCGTCGAGGCGGTGCTCGCCGCGCTCGCCGACGACCTGGACGCCCCGACCGCCCTCGAGGCCGTGCAGGTGTGGGCCGACGCGACCCTCGGTGTGACCGGGCACCTGGCGGAGACGTCCGACCCGGCCGCCGCCGAGAGCATCCGCTCGATGCTCGACGCCGCGCTGGGGCTGGCCCTCTAGCTCTAGCCGCCCGGGGAGCCGAACTGCTCGCGCAGCTCCGTCACCCGCAGCCGGTCGCCCGGCCCGAGGTCGGCGGCGTCGATCTCCTCGTCCACGCGGTCGAGGTCGCGGAGCGCGTCGTCGTCCCGCCCCGCCCTGACGAGCAGCTCGGCGCGGTACAGCAACGCCTCGACCCGGGCGGCCGCGGGCGCGTCGGGGTGCCGTTCGAGACCGGTGGTCAGGACCGCGATCGCCTGCTCGTGGTCACCGCGGGCGTCCCCTTGCCGGGCGGCGACGTCCACCACGCGCTCGAGCCCGGTCCGTCGGTCCTCGGCGGCCTCCTCGGGCTCGCCCGCCCGGTAGAAGCGCAGCCAGTTGCCGCCCACGTCGACCACGCTGAAGCCGGTGGCCGCGCCGGCCTTCCGACGTGGCCGCAGCAGCCGCGGGATGCCGCTCACGGGCACCCGGCCGAGGTGCTCGCGCAGGCCGTCGCGGAAGCTCTCGTAGAGCGCCTCGGCGTCGGGCACGGTCACGATCACGCTGCTCACCGAGGACGCGGCGTCGTGACCCTCGATCCCGCTGAGGTGGATGACCAGGTCCTCCCGCGCCACCACGGCGTAGGGGTTCGGTCGCAGCTGGCGGAACGTGGTCGCGAAGCCCAACGCCGCGTAGAACGCGAGCGCGTCCCCGAGGTCGGCGCACGGCAGGATGGCGTAGGAGCGTTCGCCGGCCATGCGCGCAGTATGCCCGCCGCCGCGGAACGGCCGGCTACTCCGGGTCGCCGCGCTTGAGGTAGCGCTCGAACTCGCGGGCGATGGCGTCGCCCTGCGCCTCCGGGAGCTCGGTGGTGTCCCGGGTCTCCTCCAGCGCACGGACGTAGTCGGCGATGTCCTCGTCCTCCTCGGCGAGCTCGTCGACGCCGCGCTCCCAGGCGCGCGAGTCCTCCGCCAGGTCGCCGAGCGGGATGCTGCACTCCAACAGCTCCTCCAGCACCCCGACCAGGGCCAGGGTCGCCTTCGGGCAGGGCGGCGCGGCCACGTAGTGCGGCACCGCGGCCCAGTAGGACACGGCGGGGATGTCCAGACGCACGCACGCGTCCTGGAAGACCCCGACGATGCCGGTGGGTCCTTCGTACGTCGACTGCTCGAGCTTGAGGCGGTCGACCAGGTCGGGCTCGGTGGCCGTGCCCGTGACCGGGACCGGGCGGGTGTGGGGCGTGTCGGCCAGCAGGGCGCCGAGCGTGACCACGAGGGTGCCCCCGAGCTCGTCGCACGCGGCGAGCAGCTCGGCGCAGAACTGCCGCCAGCGCATGTTGGGCTCGATGCCGCGGATCAGCACCACGTCGCGGTCGAGGTCCGGAGGCGAGGCCACGGCGATCTGCGTGGAGGGCCAGGTGATCCGGCGGTGTCCCATCTCGTCGCTGCCCACGAGCGGCCGGTTGACCTGGAAGTCGTAGAAGTCCTCCGGGTCGATGGCGCCGACGATCCGCGCCTTCCAGACCCGCATCAGGTGGTCCACCACGCCCGAGGCGGCGTCCGCCGCGTCGTTCCAGCCCTCGAAGGCGGCAATGACGAGGGGGTCGACCAGCCCCTCGACGTCCTCGATTTCGATCACGCCTCCACAGTAGTGCGGCTCCGGCTGCCCCGAGGATTTAGGCTCGCTCGGCGTGCGGTGTCACGATGCGGGAAGTGGGTCCACCTGTCGGACGCGCTGCCTAGGCTCGGCGGGGGCGAACGCCCGAGGAGAGGAGCGAGGTGTCAGACCAACTCCGCGTCGAGCTCCGGCCTGACGCCACCGACGAGCTCACGGCGCTCCTGCGGGAGCGGATCGTGATCCTCGACGGGGCCATGGGCACGGCCATCCAGCGGGACCGGCCCTCCGAGGCGGGCTACCGCGGCGAGCGCTTCGCCGACTGGCCGACCGACCTCCAGGGCAACAACGACCTGCTGTCCCTGACCCAGCCGGAGATCATCGCGACCATCCACCGCGAGTACCTCCAGGCCGGGGCGGACATCGTCGAGACCAACACCTTCAACGCGACGGCGATCTCGCTGGGCGACTACGGCCTCGAGGACCACGCCTACGAGATCAACCTCGAGTCGGCCCGGCTGGCCCGGCGGGTCTGCGACGAGGTGTCGGCGCAGACCCCGGACCGCCGCGCGGTACGTCGCCGGCGCCCTGGGCCCCACCACCCGCACCGCGTCCATCTCGCCCGACGTCAACGACCCCGGCGCCCGCAACGTGTCCTACGACCAGCTGGTCGCGGCGTACACCGACGCCGGCCGCGGCCTCCTCGACGGCGGTGCCGACCTCCTCTTCATCGAGACGATCTTCGACACCCTCAACGCCAAGGCGGCGATCTTCGCCGTCGAGACGCTGTTCGAGGACTACGGCCGCCGGTGGCCGGTGATCGTGTCCGGGACCATCACCGACGCGTCCGGCCGGACGCTGTCGGGGCAGATGACCGAGGCGTTCTGGGCGTCGGTGCGTCACGTCCGGCCGCTGGCGGTCGGGCTGAACTGTGCCCTGGGTGCGACGGAGATGCGGCCCTACATCGCCGAGATGAGCCGGATCGCCGACTCCTTCGTCTCCTGCTACCCCAACGCCGGGTTGCCCAACGCCTTCGGCGAGTACGACGAGGCGCCCGAGGAGACCGCGGCGGTGATCGGCGAGTTCGCCGAGGCCGGCTTCGTCAACCTGGTCGGCGGCTGCTGCGGCACCACACCGGAGCACATCGCGGCCATCGCCGCGGCCGTGGAGGGCACGTCGCGGCGCGAGGTGCCGACCATCGAGCCCGCGATGCGGCTCTCGGGACTCGAGCCCTTCTCGATCACCGAGGACAGCCTGTTCGTCAACGTCGGCGAGCGCACCAACATCACCGGCTCCGCGAAGTTCCGCAACCTGATCAAGGACGGCGACTACGACACCGCGCTGACGGTCGCCGCGCAGCAGGTCGAGAACGGCGCCCAGGTCATCGACGTCAACATGGACGAGGGGATGATCGACGGCGTCGCCGCGATGGACCGCTTCCTCAAGCTGGTCGCCTCGGAGCCCGACATCAGCCGGGTTCCGGTGATGGTCGACTCCTCCAAGTGGGAGGTGATCGAGGCCGGGCTCAAGTGCGTGCAGGGCAAGGCGATCGTCAACTCCATCTCGCTGAAGGAGGGGGAGGAGGCCTTCGTCGCGCACGCCCGGCTGTGCCGCAAGTACGGCGCGGCCGCGGTCGTGATGGCGTTCGACGAGGACGGCCAGGCCGACTCGCTCGGCAAGCGCCAGGCGATCTGCGAGCGGGCCTACCGGATCCTGGTCGACGAGGTGGGCTTCCCGGCCGAGGACATCATCTTCGACCCCAACGTGTTCGCCGTGGCGACCGGCATCGAGGAGCACGCGTCGTACGGCCTGGACTTCATCGAGGCCACCCGGTGGATCAAGGAGAACCTGCCCGGGGCCAAGGTCTCGGGCGGCATCTCCAACGTGTCGTTCTCGTTCCGCGGCAACAACCCGGTCCGCGAGGCGATCCACGCGGTGTTCCTCTACCACGCGATCCGGGCCGGGCTGGACATGGGCATCGTCAACGCCGGCGCCCTGGTGGTCTACGACCAGGTCGACCCCGAGCTCCGCGAGCGGATCGAGGACGTCGTCCTCAACCGGCGTCCGGACGCCGCCGAGCGGCTGCTCGAGATCGCCGAGACGCACAACCGCGCGGGCGTCGTCGAGGAGGGCACCGAGGAGGAGTGGCGCTCGCTGCCGCTGCGCGAGCGGATCACCCACGCGCTGGTGAAGGGGCTCGACGCGCACGTCGAGGCCGACACCGAGCTGCTCCGCGCCGAGATCGCCGGTGCCGGCGGCCGGCCGATCGAGGTGATCGAGGGTCCGCTGATGGACGGCATGAACGTCGTCGGCGACCTGTTCGGGGCCGGCAAGATGTTCCTGCCCCAGGTCGTGAAGAGCGCCCGGGTGATGAAGAAGGCCGTGGCCTACCTGATCCCGTTCATCGAGCAGGAGAAGCTCGACAACCCGGAGTACGCCACCGCCAAGGACACCAACGGCACGATCGTGATGGCCACCGTGAAGGGCGACGTCCACGACATCGGCAAGAACATCGTCGGCGTGGTGCTGCAGTGCAACAACTACGAGGTGATCGACCTCGGGGTGATGGTGCCCGCGCAGAAGATCCTCGACACCGCGGCCGAGGTGAGCGCGGACCTGATCGGGCTGTCCGGGCTGATCACCCCGTCGCTGGACGAGATGGTCGGCTTCGCGACCGAGATGCAGCGCCTCGGCCTGACCATCCCGCTGCTCGTCGGCGGTGCCACCACCAGCCGCGCGCACACGGCGGTCAAGGTCGACCCGAAGTACGACGGCCCGGTGGTGTGGGTCAAGGACGCCTCGCGATCGGTCCCGGTCGCGGCCGCCCTCCTCGACCCGCGTCAGCGCGACAAGCTGATGAGCGACGTCAAGGCCGACTTCGACGCGCTCCGCACCCGGCACGCCGCCAAGCACGAGCGACCGATGACCACGCTCGCCGACGCCCGGGCCAACGCGACGCCGGTCGACTGGTCGTCGTACGACGCCCCCGCGCCGGCACGGCCCGGAGTCACCGTCCTCGACGACTACGACATCGGCGAGCTGCGCGAGTACATCGACTGGCAGCCCTTCTTCAACGCCTGGGAGATGAAGGGCAAGTTCCCCGACATCCTCAACAGCCCGACCACGGGCGAGGCGGCCCGCAAGCTCTACGAGGACGCCCAGGAGATGCTCGACGCGATCGTCGCCGAGAAGTGGATCACCGCCCGCGGCGTGCTCGGCTTCTTCCCGGCCGCGGCCACCGGCGACGACATCACCGTCTACACCGACGAGACCCGCGGCGAGGTGCGCACGACCCTGCACCAGCTGCGGCAGCAGGGTCAGCACCGCGACGGTGTCCCCAACCGCTCGCTGTCGGACTTCGTCGCACCGGTGGAGACCGGGATCCCCGACCACGTCGGCGCCTTCGCCGTCACGGCCGGGATCGGGCTGTCCGAGCGGGTCAAGCAGTTCCAGGCGGACCTCGACGACTACTCCGCGATCATGCTCGAAGCGCTGGGCGACCGGCTCGCCGAGGCGTTCGCCGAGCGGCTCCACCAGCGGGTCCGCACCGAGCTGTGGGGTCACGCGGCCGACGAGCAGCTGTCCCAGGACGACCTGATCCGGGAGCGCTACACCGGCATCCGCCCCGCCCCCGGCTACCCGGCCTGCCCCGACCACACCGAGAAGAGCGCCCTGTGGGACCTGCTCGACGTCGAGGCCGCGACCGGGATGGTCCTCACCGAGTCGATGGCCATGTGGCCCGGCGCCAGCGTGTCCGGGTGGTACTTCTCGCACCCGCAGTCGCAGTACTTCGTCGTCGGCCGCCTCGGCCGCGACCAGGTCGCCGACTACGCCGACCGCAAGGGCTGGACGCTGACGGAGGCCGAACGCTGGCTCTCCCCGAGCCTGGGGTACGACCCTGAGGACTGACCCTGCCGGCGCGCCGGATCATCGCGGTTTGGTCACCAACCGCAGCTCCGAGGCCGGTTTTGTTGCGGTTGGTGACCAATCCGCATGGCCGGCGGCCGTGCTCTGGGACATGGACGGCACCCTCGTCGACACCGAGCCCGCCTGGGTGGCGGCGGAGTACCGGCTCGCCGAGCAGTACGGCGGCACCTGGGACGACCGGCACGCCCTCAACCTGGTCGGCAACGACCTGCTCGACTCCGGGATCTACATCCGCGAGCACATGGGCATCGACCTGACCCCGGAGCGGATCGTCGACCTCCTGCTCGACGACGTCGTCGCCCAGGTGGAGCGCGCCGTGCCGTTCCGCCCGGGTGCCCGCGAGCTGCTCGACGAGCTCAAGGCGGCCGGCGTACCCCTCGCGCTGGTCACCATGTCCTACGCGCGCTTCGTCGACCCGGTGCTCGCCGCTCTGCCGCCCGGCCTCTTCGACGAGGTGGTGACCGGGGACGCCGTGTCCCGCGGCAAGCCGCACCCCGAGCCCTACCTCACCGCCGCGCGGCTGCTCGACGTCGACTCCCGAGCGGTGCCTGGCCATCGAGGACTCCGAGCCGGGCACCACGAGCGCGGTCGCGGCCGGCTGCACCGCGCTGGTCGTCCCGCTGCACGTGCCGGTGGCGCCGGGGGAGCGGCGGGTGCACCTCGACACGCTCCAGGGTGTCGACCACGCCCTGTTGCGGAGCCTCGCGCCGGTCGCTGGCTAGCCTCACCCCATGCCGCTGCCGATCGAGGACTACGCGCTGATCGGTGACCGTGGCACCGCCGCGCTCGTCGGCCGCGACGGTTCCGTGGACTGGCTCTGCCTGCCCCGCTTCGACTCCCCGGCGTGCTTCGCGGCGCTGCTCGGCGACGAGGACAACGGTCGGTGGCTGCTGGCGCCTGCCGACGAGCACGAGGCCACCCGGTCGTACGTCGGCGACACGGCCCTGCTCGAGACCACCTTCACCACCGCGACCGGAGCCGTGACGATCCTCGACGTGATGCCGACCAACGACGGCCGCGCGGACCTGGTGCGGCGGCTGACGTGCGTGCGCGGCACGGTCCGGATGCGGCACGAGTGGGTGGTCCGCCTCGACTACGGGAAGATCCGCCCCTGGGTGAGCCGGCGCCGCGACGGCGGCGACGACGACGAGGAGGCCATCGTCGCGGTCGCCGGGCCGGACAAGCTGGTGCTCCGCGGCCCCCGGCTCCCGCGGGCCGTGGACGGGCGGCACGTCGACGAGTTCGACGTGACCGAGGGCGAGGTCCTGACCTTCGCCACGACCTGGGTGCCGTCGTGGGCCGCCGTACCCGCGCGCGCCGACCTGGACGACGCCATCGAGAGCACCCGCGCCGAGGAGGAGGCCTGGAGCCACGGCTGCCCGGGCCACGTCCCGCACCGCGACCTGGTGGTGCGCAGCCTGCTGACCCTCCGACTGCTCACCCACGCGCAGACCGGCGGCATCGTCGCGGCGCCGACCACCTCGCTGCCCGAGGACTTCGGCGGGGTGCGCAACTGGGACTACCGCTACACCTGGCTGCGGGACGCGTCGCTGACCGTCGAGGCGCTCCTGGCCGCGGGGTTCACCGACGAGGCCAGCCTGTGGCGCAGCTGGCTGCTCCGGACGGTCGCCGGCGACCCCGAGGACCTCCAGATCATGTACGCCGTCGACGGCGCCCGACGCCTGCCCGAGCACGAGCTCGACCACCTGGGCGGCTACGCCGGCTCGGCCCCGGTGCGGATCGGCAACGGGGCGGTCGACCAGCGCCAGACCGACGTGCTCGGCGAGGTGATGATCGCCTTCGACGAGGCCCGCCGGGCCGGCGTCACCGAGACCCGCAACAGCTGGTCGCTGCAACGCTCCCTCGTGGACGACCTCGCCGACCACTGGGACCGTCCCGACAACGGGCTGTGGGAGATCCGCGGCCCCCAGCGGCACTTCACCCACTCCCGGGTGATGGTCTGGGCGGCGTTCGACCGCGCGGTCCGGGCCGTCGAGGAGCACGGCCTGGACGGGCCGCTGGACCGCTGGCGGCAGGTCCGCGACGAGGTGCGGGCCGAGGTGCTGGAGCGCGGCGTCGACCCGGTGCGCGGCACGCTCACCCAGCACTACGACACGACCGAGGTGGACGCCTCCCTGCTGATGGTGCCCCTGGTCGGCTTCCTGCCCGTCGACGACCCGCTGGTGACCGGCACCATCCGGGCTGTCGAGGAGGACCTGATGGTCGACGGCTTCCTGCACCGCTACCGCACCGAGACCGGGGTGGACGGGCTGCCGGGGGACGAGCACCCGTTCCTGGCCTGCTCCTTCTGGCTGGTCCGGGTCTACGCGCTCGCCGGCCGGCGCGCCGACGCGGAGGAGCTGTTCGACCGGCTGTGCGGGATCGCCAACGACGTCGGGCTGCTGTCGGAGGAGTACGACGTGGCCAACGGTCGGATGGCCGGCAACTTCCCGCAGGCGTTCAGCCACCTGACCCTCGTGCAGGCCGCGCTCCAGCTCGCGGGCCTCCATCCGGTGAGGTACTAGGACCAGCGTCCGATGGTGGTGTGGACCCCCGCCCGCCGATGCTGGCAGCACGTACTCGACCCGAGGAGCCCACCATGAACCGACGCCCCCAGACCACCGCCGGAACGCTCGTCTCGGCCCTGGTCGCCGCCTCGCTGCTGACCGCCGCCCCCGCCTTCGCCGGCGGGCACGACGACGACGAGGTGATCCGCGAGGGCTCCTGCTCCGGCAGCACCGACTGGAAGGTCAAGGCCAAGACCGACGACGGACGCCTGGAGTTCGAGGGCGAGATCGACAGCAACCGCAACGGCCAGACCTGGTCGTGGAAGATCAAGCACAACGGCACCGTCTCGGCGAAGGGGACGTCCACGACCCGCGGACCCAGCGGGTCCTTCGAGGTCGAGCGTCGGCTGACCAACCTGTCCGGGACCGACCAGCTCGTGTTCAAGGCCAAGAACCCCGCCACCGGCGAGGTCTGCACGGGTTCGCTGGCCTTCTGAGAGGCCGCGCGGGCCTCGTTATGCTGGGCCGCCCGACCGAGGACCGCGAGGAGCCAGGCCGTTGAGAGTCCTGCGGAACCCGGTGGTCCTCTTCCTGGTGGCCGGTGCGTGCGTGCTGGCCGGCATCGTCGTCGCGTCCGACCTGTTCGTGCGCGCGGCCGCCGAGCGCGAGGCCGTCAACGACGCGCGCGCCACCACGATCCTGCTGGCCCGGTCGGTGGCGCAGCCCGCGCTCCCGAACGGCCTGGTGGACGGGGACGCGGGGGCCGTGGACCGGCTGGACCGCCAGGTCCTCGACCGGCTGCTCGTCGGGGAGGTGCTCCGGATCAAGATCTGGAACCGGGACGGGGTGGTGGTCTACTCCGACGCCACGGACCTGATCGGCAACCAGTACGACCTCGACGACGAGGAGATCGAGGTCGTCGAGGACGGCGGTGTGGTGGCCGAGGTCTCCGACCTGGCCAAGGAGGAGAACCGCTACGAGCGCGATCTCGGTGGGGTGGTCGAGGTCTACACCCGGATCTGGTCCCCGGAGGGCGAGCCGCTGCTGTTCGAGGTGTACTACGCCGACGCCGACCTCCGGCAGCGCGAGGCCGAGGTCTTCGCGCCGTTCCGGCGGATCACCATGGGCGCCCTGCTCGCGCTGGTGCTGCTCGCGAGCGCGATGATCTTCGCGCTCACCACCCGCCTCACCCGGGCCTCGCGGGAGCGGGAGCGGCTGCTGGTGCGGGCGGCCGACGCCTCGGCGGCGGAACGCCGGCGGATCGCCCGCGACCTGCACGACGGGGTGGTGCAGGACCTGGCCGGCACCGCCTTCGCCCTGCACGCCGCCACCCGCGACGAGACCGCGTCGCCCGGCGTGCGGACGTCGGTCCGCGAGGCAGGGGAGTCGCTGCGGGAGTCGCTGCGGTCCCTGCGGTCGCTGCTCGTCGAGATCCACCCACCAGACCTCGGCCCGGACGGGCTGGCGGCGGCCCTCGAGGACCTCACGGCCCCGGCCGGCCAGGCCGGGCTGACCGCGACGGTCTCGGTCGACGGGGTCGCCGGCGCGTCCCGCGACACCACCGCGCTGGTGTGGCGGGTCGCGCAGGAGGCGGTCCGCAACACCCTGCGGCACGCCCGGGCGACCCGGCTCGACGTCCGGGTGGCCGGCACGGGCGACACGGTGACCCTCGACGTGGTCGACGACGGCGTCGGCTTCGACACCGCCGGGTCCCGGGGTTCGGCGCACTTCGGGCTGCGGGGGCTGACCAGCCTGGCCGCCGACTCCGGGGGCAGCCTCGACGTCCGGTCGGCACCCGGGGCCGGCACCACGGTCCACCTCGAGGTGCCGCGCGGATGACCGACATCAAGGTGGTGGTGGTCGACGACCACGCGGTGGTGCGACGCGGGCTCGAGCAGCTGCTGACGGGAGCCGACGGCATCGAGGTCGTCGGCGCGGCCGGCGACGGCGCCGAGGCGCTGGACGTGGTCCGGGCGACCCGGCCCGACGTGGTCCTCATGGACCTGCAGATGCCCGGCGTCGACGGGGTCACCGCCACGCGGTCGATCACCGCGGAGCGCCTGGCCGACGTGCTGGTGCTCACCTCCTTCTCCGACTCCGAGCGGATCGTGGCGGCCCTGGACGCGGGTGCCGTCGGCTACCTGCTCAAGGATGCCGACCCCGAGGACGTGCTCGCCGGCATCCGGGCCGTGCACCGCGGCGAGTCCCCCATCCACCCGCGGGCCGCCCGGCAGCTGCTCGGGGCCCGGGCGAGCGCGTCCACGGCCGCGCCGGACCTGACGCCCCGCGAGGCCGAGGTCATCGAGCTGGTCCGGCAGGGCCTGGCCAACAAGCAGATCGCCCGTCGGCTCGGGATCAGCGAGCGCACCGTCAAGGCCCACCTCACCTCGGCGTTCGCCACCCTCGGGGTGGCCGACCGCACCCAGGCCGCGCTGTGGGCCGAGCGGCAGCGGGACGCTCAGGGCTGACCCGTGAGCTCCTGCTCGGTGACGACGTCGCCGGCGGGGTCCACCGCGACCGGTGGGGGCGCCGCGGCCGGCAGCGGCGGGGGAGTGCCGCCGTACGCCGGACAGATCGCCTGGTGGGCGCACCAGTCGCACAGGCGGCTCGGGCTCGGCCGCCAGTCGCCGGTCTCCTCGGCGAGCCGGATCGCCCGCCAGACCGCCTCCACCTTGCGCTCGGTGGCGAGCAGGTCGGCCTCGTCGGGGACGTAGCGGAGCATCTCGCCGTTGCCGAGGTAGACCAGCTGGAGCATCGCCGGCACCACGCCGCGGGTGCGCCAGATGACGAGGGCGTAGAACTTCATCTGGAACAGCGCCTTGGCCTCGAAGCCCTCGCCCGGCGAGCGGCCGGTCTTGTAGTCGACGACGCGGAGCATGCCGTTGGGGGCGACGTCGAGACGGTCCACGAAGCCGCGCAGCAGCAACCGCGAGTCGAGCAGCGCCTCGACGTACAGCTCGCGCTCGGCGGGCTCGAGGCGACGCGGGTCCTCGAGGGTGAAGTAGCGGTCGAGGACGGTGCCGCAGCTGTCGAACCAGGTCTGGAAGTCGACCGCCTCGCCCGCGCCGCCGGCCAGCATCTCGGCGATCTCCGGCTCGGCCTCGAGCAGCCCCTCCCACGAGGGGACCAGCAGGTCGCGGGCCCGCTCGGGGGTGCGCTCGGCGGCGGGCAGGTCGAAGAGGTCCTCCAGCACCTTGTGGACCAGGGTGCCGCGCATGGCGTCGGGCGAGGGCGGCTCGGGGAGCCGGTCGACGGTGCGGAAGCGGTAGAGCAGCGGACAGCTCATGAAGTCGGCCGCCCGGCTCGGCGAGAGCGCCCCCAGCACGTCGACCCCGTCGACGGGCGTGGAGAGGCGCGTCGCGGGGGAGGAGGCGTCGTCGGTGACCTGCACGGCGCCACAGTAGGCGAGCGCGCCGACAGTCCGGAGGTGCCACCGTGTCCAGTAATCTCGAGGAGTGTCAGACCCCCGCCCCGAGCAGGCGCCGCCGGCGCCTCCCGGCACGCTGCGCATCGGCAGCATCGCCGGCACGGGCGTGTACGTGTCGTCGTCGTGGCTGCTGGTCGCGGCGCTGATCGCCGTCGTGATGGCGCCGGCGGTGGAAAGGGCCGAGCCCGGGCTCGGGGCGCTGAAGTACGTCGCGGGGCTGGCCTTCGCCGTCGTCCTCTACGGCTCGGTGCTCATCCACGAGGCCTCGCACGCGCTGATGGCCCGGCACTACGGCTACCCGGTGAGCTCGATCACCTTGAACTTCCTGGGCGGGATGACCGCCGTCGAGGGGGAGGCGCGCTCGCCCAAGCACGAGCTGATGATCGCCGTCGTCGGGCCGCTGACGTCGCTCGCCGTGGGTGGCGCGGCCCTGGCGTTGCGGACCGTGACGCCCGACGGGCTGCTGCTGCTGGCGATCGGGGGGCTCGCCGGCGCCAACCTGCTGGTGGGCCTGATCAACCTGGTCCCCGGGCTGCCGCTGGACGGCGGGCGGGTGCTCAAGGCGGTCGTCTGGTGGCTGTCGGGGAACGTCCACCGCGGCACCCTCGCCGCCGGGTGGGGCGGTCGGATCGCGGCGGTCCTCGCCCTGTCGTACCCGGTCGTGCTGCGCGAGGTGTGGGACGAGGAGCCCGACCTCATCGACTTCGTGATCGCCATCGTGATCGCGCTGTTCCTGTGGACGGGGGCCACGGCCGCGATGGCGTCGGCCCGGCTGCGCCGGCGGCTGCCGTCGCTGGTGGCGCGCAACCTGGCCCGCCGTACCCTCACCGTCCCGGAGGACCTGCCGCTGTCCGAGGCCGTCCGGCGCGCCCAGGAGGCCGAGGCGGGCAGCATCGTCACCGTGTCCGGTGCCGGCCGACCGGTCGGCATCGTCAGCGAGGCCGCGCTGCTGGCGACCCCCGAGGACCGCCGGCCGTGGGTGGCCGTCTCGACCGTCGCCCGCAGCGCCGAGGGCGGCCTGACCCTCCCCGCGGCCATCGGCGGCGAGGAGCTGATCCTGGCCATCAGCCGCCACCCGGCGCAGGAGTACCTCCTGGTCGAGGAGGACGGCCGGATCTACGGCGTGCTCACCACCGCCGACGTGGACCAGGCGTTCCGCGCGGGCAATCGCTGACGCGCTTGCGGTTTGGTCACCAACCGCAATCGTCCGGGTCCTGGATGTGCGGTTTGGTCACCAACCGCAACGATCCGGCCCTGAAACCTGCGGTTGGTGACCAAACCGCAGTCGCCAGACCGGCCGGACCGGCCCACGACCGCCCGCACTAGGGTCGGCGTCATGCCCGATCCCGACGTCCCGGCCGACGCCTGGTCCGGCGTGCACCGCGGCCCGCTGCGCGCGGGCGAGTGGGTGCGGCTGACCGACCAGAAGGGGCGGCGCCACAACTTCGAGCTGGTGCCCGGCAAGCGCTTCTTCTCCAACAAGGGCCACCTCGAGCACGACGACCTGATCGGCCGCGAGGAGGGGTTCGCGATCCCGTCGTCGTCCGGCGGGGAGTACCTCGTCTTCCGCCCGCTGCTGAGCGAGTTCGTGGTGTCGATGCCGCGCGGGGCGGCGGTGATCTACCCCAAGGACTCCGCCCAGATCGTCGCGCTGGCCGACATCTTCCCGGGCGCCCGCGTCGTGGAGGCCGGCGTCGGGTCCGGCGCGCTCACCTGCTCGCTGCTGCGCGCGGTCGGGCCGCACGGCCGGGTGTCGTCGTACGAGCGCCGCGAGGAGTTCGCCGACGTCGCCCGCACCAACGTCACCCGCTTCTTCGGGGGAGCGCACCCGTCCTGGAGCCTGAGCCTCGGCGACCTCGCCGAGGCGCTGCCGGCCTCCGGCGAACGCGCGGACCGGGTCATCCTCGACATGCTCGCGCCGTGGGAGTGCGTCGACGCGGTCGCCGACGCGCTGGTGCCCGGTGGCATCGTCTGCGCGTACGTCGCGACCACGACCCAGCTGAGCAAGATCGTCGAGACGCTGCGCGTCCACGGCGGCTTCACCGACCCGCACGCCTGGGAGTCGCTGGTCCGCGACTGGCACGTCGAGGGTCTCGCGGTCCGCCCCGGGCACAAGATGATGGGGCACACCGCGTTCCTGGTCACCGCCCGCCGGCTCGCCCCCGGAGCCCGGCCGCCGATGAAGAAGCGCCGCCCGGCACCGGGGGCGTACGGCGTCGACTACACCGGTCCGCGGCCGCCGGACCTGCCGCCTCCCGACGAGGACCCGGACGCCACCTGATCGCCCCGGCTCCCGGGCGTTTTCCGAAACGTGACCAACACCCGGTCCTTTCCTCTTCCACCGGGTTCCCACGCGGGTAGGGTCGCAATCAAGGAGGTGTCGCCATGTCGTCGACCGACCACAGCCCTGAGGAGCTCGCGAGCCAGGTGCGCTTCCTGGAGGCCGAGGTGGCCGACCTGCGCCGCCGCCTGCAGGACGTGCCGGGCAACGCGCGCGGGATCGAGCTCCGGCTCGCCGACACGCAGCGTTCCCTGGCCGCCGTCACCAGCCAGAACGAGCGGCTGGCGCAGACGCTCCGTGAGGCGCGCGACCAGATCATGAAGCTCAAGGAGGAGGTCGACCGGCTCGCACAGCCGCCGGCCGGCTTCGGCACCTTCCTCCAGCGCAACGACGACGACTCCATCGACGTCTTCACCGGCGGCCGCAAGCTCCGGGTGCACGTCAGCCCCAACGTCGACCTCGAGTCCCTCAAGCGCGGGCAGGAGGTCATGCTCAACGAGGCGCTCAACGTCGTCGCCGCCATGAACTTCGAAGAGGTCGGCGAGGTCGTGATGTTCAAGGAGATGCTCGCCGACGGCGAGCGGGCCCTGGTCATCGCCAACGCCGACGAGGAGCGGGTGGTCCGGCTCGCCGCGCCGCTGCGCGAGATCATGCTGCGCGCCGGCGACTCCCTGCTCCTGGACGCCCGCGCCGGCTACGCGTACGAGCGGGTGCCCAAGTCCGAGGTCGAGGAGCTGGTCCTCGAGGAGGTCCCCGACATCGAGTACGGCTCGATCGGTGGCCTGGTCTCGCAGATCGACGCGATCCGCGACGCCGTCGAGCTGCCGTACCTCCACCCGGACCTGTTCAAGGAGCACAAGCTCAAGCCGCCCAAGGGCGTGCTGCTCTACGGCCCTCCGGGCTGCGGCAAGACGCTGATCGCCAAGGCGGTCGCCAACTCGCTGGCCAAGAAGGTCGCCGCCAAGACCGGGCAGGAGGGGAAGTCCTACTTCCTCAACATCAAGGGCCCCGAGCTGCTCAACAAGTACGTCGGCGAGACCGAGCGGCACATCCGGCTGGTCTTCCAGCGGGCCCGGGAGAAGGCCAGCATGGGCACCCCCGTGATCGTCTTCTTCGACGAGATGGACTCGCTCTTCCGCACCCGCGGCTCCGGCGTCTCCTCCGACGTCGAGAACACCATCGTCCCGCAGCTGCTCAGCGAGATCGACGGCGTCGAGGCGCTGGAGAACGTCCTGGTCATCGGCGCCTCCAACCGCGAGGACATGATCGACCCGGCGATCCTGCGGCCCGGCCGGCTCGACGTGAAGATCAAGATCGAGCGTCCCGACGCCGAGTCCGCGCGCGACATCTTCAGCAAGTACCTCACCGCGGACCTGCCCCTGCACACCGACGACCTCGCCGAGTTCGGCGGGGACCGCGACGGCTGCGTGGCCGGCATGATCCAGGCCACCGTCGAGCGGATGTACACCGAGTCCGAGGACAACCGCTTCCTCGAGGTCACCTACGCCAACGGCGACAAGGAGGTCCTGTACTTCAAGGACTTCAACTCCGGCGCGATGATCCAGAACATCGTCGACCGGGCCAAGAAGATGGCGATCAAGGACCTCCTCGACCACGACCAGAAGGGGCTGCGGGTGCAGCACATGCTGCAGGCGTGCCTCGACGAGTTCAAGGAGAACGAGGACCTCCCCAACACCACCAACCCCGACGACTGGGCGCGGATCTCCGGCAAGAAGGGCGAGCGGATCGTGTTCATCCGCACCCTCATCACCGGCAAGCAGGGCACCGAGCCGGGGCGGTCGATCGACACGGTGGCCAACACCGGCCAGTACCTCTAGGCGACCGGCTCGATGGCTCAGGAGGACGACCTCGAACGCACCGAGATCGAGGCGGTGCTCGAGACGCGCCGCGAGCTCGGGCTGCGGTACGACGCCGAGCTGGTCGACGGGTTCGCGGACCGGATCGAGCAGGCCGTCGACCGGCGGGTCGCCCAGGAGCTGTCTCGACGCAAGGGCTCCGACGCCTCCGCCGCGAACGCCGGAGCGCGCCAGCTCGCGCTCGCCATCGTCTCCCTGGTCGCCTGCATCCCGATCTGCATCCCGCTCGCGGTGAACGACAAGGTCGGGGCCCTGGTGGTGGCCCTGCTGGCGATCGTCGCGATCAACTTCGCGCACGCCTGGCAGAGCAAGCGCTAGCCCGGGCCTCCGCGGTGCGCGGTCCCACCCGCCGGACACGGCCGCGTACTCTCGTGGCATGAGCGTGCGGCGGGTGATGGGTGCGGAGGTCGAGTACGGCATCTCCGTGGTCGGACAGCCGCTGGCCAACCAGATGGTCGCCTCGTCGCAGGTCGTCAACGCCTACGCCTCGGCCACGGTGCGGGCCCGGCGGGCGCGCTGGGACTTCGAGGAGGAGTCCCCGCTGCGCGACGCGCGCGGCTTCGACATGTCCCGGCAGATCGCGGACCCGACGCAGCTGACCGACGAGGACCTCGGGCTCGCCAACGTGATCCTCACCAACGGCGCCCGGCTGTACGTCGACCACGCGCACCCGGAGTACTCCAGCCCCGAGGTGACCACGCCGCTGGACGTGGTGAAGTGGGACAAGGCCGGCGAGCTGGTGATGCTCGACGCCTCGATCCGGGCCGGGCAGGTGCCGGGGGCGCCGCAGCTGCTGCTCTACAAGAACAACACCGACAACAAGGGCGCGTCGTACGGCGCCCACGAGAACTACCTGATGCGCCGCTCCACGCCGTTCGGCGACATCGTCCGGCACCTCACGCCGTTCTTCGTCTCCCGCCAGGTGATCTGCGGGGCGGGCCGGGTCGGCATCGGTCAGGACGGGCGCGAGGACGGCTTCCAGATCAGCCAGCGCGCCGACTTCTTCGAGGTCGAGGTCGGGCTCGAGACCACGCTGAAGCGGCCGATCATCAACACCCGGGACGAGCCGCACGCGGACCCGGAGCGGTACCGGCGGCTGCACGTCATCATCGGCGACGCCAACCTGGCCGAGATCTCGACGTACCTCAAGGTCGGCACCGCCGCGCTGGTGCTGGCGATGATCGAGGAGCGGTTCATCACCTCCGACCTGACCGTCGAGGGCTCGGTCGCGGCGCTGCGCGCGGTGTCGCACGACCCGACCCTCAAGCAGCTGGTCACGCTCATCGACGGCCGCCGGATGACGGCCGTGCAGCTCCAGATGGAGTACCTCGACCTGGCCCGGAAGTTCGTCGAGGACCGGTACGGCGCCGACGCCGACGACCAGACCGTCGACGTGCTGGCCCGCTGGGAGTCCGTGCTGGACCGGCTCGAGCGGGACCCGATGCTGTGCGCGGAGGAGCTCGACTGGGTGGCCAAGCTCAAGCTGCTCAACCAGTACCGCGACCGCGACGGCCTGGCCTGGGACGACGCCAAGCTGCACCTGATCGACCTGCAGTACGCCGACATCCGGCCCGAGAAGGGCCTCTACCAGCGGCTCGTCCGCGCCGGCCGGATCAAGCGGCTGCTCGACGACGCAGGCGGTCGAGGACGCGATGCACGACCCGCCGGAGGACACCCGGGCCTACTTCCGCGGCCGCTGCCTGGAGAAGTACGCCGACTCCGTCGCCGCCGCGTCGTGGGACTCGGTGATCTTCGACCTGCCCGGCCGCGAGTCGCTCCAACGGGTCCCCACCATCGACCCGCTGCGCGGCAGCCGGGCCCACGTCGGCGAGCTGATCGACCGGTGCGCCACCGCGGACGAGCTGTTCACCGCGCTCACCACCCGCTGAGCGACGCCCGTCGTCGCGGTTTGGTCACCAACCGCAACGATTCCGGCCCTGAAACCTGCGGTTGGTGACCAAACCGCAACCGCCGACCGTGCCACGGCGAGCATGTCGCCCGCTCCCATCGTCTAGTGGATAGGGTCGGAGGCATGGCCCAGGAGCAGAAGCAGCCGCGCAAGTCGACCGACTCGCAAGAGGTGACCGAGGAGGTCGCCGAGACGGACGTGGCCGAGCGCAAGGAGGCGCTCGACGACGACGTGGACGCGATCCTCGACGAGATCGACGAGGTGCTCGAGGCCAACGCCGAGGACTTCGTGAAGTCGTTCATCCAGAAGGGCGGGGAGTGAGCCGGTGACCGACTCGCGTCTGCCCGGTGCTTTTCTCGCGTCCGGAAGCTCCTCGTTCGCCGACTTCCTGGCCGCCCAGGCGCCGGACCTGCTGCCGTCGCGCCGCGCCGTACCCACGGGCAACGCCGCCGAGCTCGCCCCGCACGGCACCACGATCGTGGCGGCCACCTTCCCCGGCGGCGTGGTGATGGCCGGTGACCGCCGCGCCACGATGGGCAACATCATCGCCCAGCGCGACATCCAGAAGGTCTTCCCCGCCGACGAGTACTCCCTGGTCGGCATCGCGGGCTCCGCGGGCCTCGCGGTCGAGATGGTCCGCCTGTTCCAGACCGAGCTCGAGCACTACGAGAAGATCGAGGGCATCACGCTCTCGATGGACGGCAAGGCCAACCGCCTCGCGGCGCTGATCCGCGCGAACCTCGGGCTGGCCATGCAGGGGCTGGCCGTCGTCCCCCTCTTCGCGGGCTACGACCTCGACGCCGAGCAGGGCCGGATCTTCTCCTACGACGTGACCGGCGGACGCTACGAGGAGCAGGCCTTCCACTCGGTCGGCTCGGGCTCGCTGTTCGCGCGCGGCTCCCTCAAGAAGCTCTACCGCGAGGACCTCACCGAGGCCGAGTGCGCGACGGCCGCCGTACAGGCCCTGTACGACGCCGCCGACGACGACTCCGCCACCGGCGGGCCCGACCTCACCCGGCGCATCTTCCCGGTGCTCTACACGATCACCGTGGACGGCCAGCGCCGCCTCGACGACGCGGAGGTCGCCGAGATCGCCGACCGGGTGATCGCGGGCCGGATGTCGCGCCCCGACGGTCCCGCAGCGAGCCTGACGTGAGGATTTCTCGATGAGCATGCCGTTCTACGTCTCGCCCGAGCAGCTGATGAAGGACCGGGCGGACTTCGCGCGCAAGGGGATCGCCCGCGGGCGCTCGGTGGTCGCGGTGCAGTACGCCGACGGGATCCTGTTCGTCTCCGAGAACCCCTCCCAGGCGCTGCACAAGGTCTCCGAGATCTACGACCGGGTGGCGTTCGCGGCGGTCGGTCGGTACAACGAGTTCGAGACGCTGCGGATCGCCGGCGTCCGGCTCGCCGACATGCGGGGGTACGCCTACGACCGGCGCGACGTGACCGGCCGGGGCCTGGCGAACGCCTACGCCCAGACGCTGGGCACCATCTTCTCCAGCGGCGGCGAGAAGCCGTACGAGGTCGAGATCTTCGTCGCCGAGGTCGCCGACGCGGCGGCCCAGGACCAGATCTACCGGCTGACGTACGACGGTCAGGTCGCCGACGAGCACAAGTTCGCGGTGATGGGCGGCACCACCGAGGTGGTGGCCGGGCACCTGCGCGAGCACTACCAGGAGGGCGCCTCCCTCGAGGACGCGCTGCGCCTGGCGGTGGAGGCGCTCGGCCGGGTCGACAACGACAAGGGCGAGTCCGCCAACCGGGTCATCCCCATCGACCACCTCGAGGTGGCCGTCCTCGACCGGACCCGCACCCAGCCCCGCAAGTTCGTCCGGCTCGTCGGCGCGCGGCTCGTCGCGCTGCTGGGGGAGCGGGGTCCGGTCACGCCGGACGCCCCGGGCCCCGAGGACGCGACCACGCCCAAGCCCGCCCAGGAGCCGGTCCCGGACGACCCGGCGGACCCGACCGACCAGGTGAGCGGCGTGATCCCGCCGCTGGAGAACCCGGTCACCGGCGAGCCGCCCGTCGCCCCGCCGATCGCACCCCCCGGCCGGCCGGCCGCCCCCAAGCCCGAGCCCACCGACCCGGTCCAGCCGCCCCCACCCGCCGAGCCCGGCGAGACCCCGGCGTAGTCCGGCGCGTCTCCCTGCGGTTTGGTCCCCAACCGCAGCCAAACTGCCGATTCTCCTGCGGTTGGTGACCAATCCGCAGGGCCACGGCCACGGCGAGGCAGCCGATCCGCGGTCCCGTCCACAGGTCGCGCGGCACGTGGTTTCCGCAGGCACCCGGCGGCGCAGACCTCTCGACATGCACACACACGAGAGCCAGGACCTGCCGATCCGCGGCGAGGTACGCCGGGTGGGCTTCCGACGGGTGAGCCACGGCCTGTTCCGCTCGGTGCGGGAGGGACTGAGCGACGACGACGAGTTCGCCCGCGACCTGGAGGCGTGGCTGCTGGTCCTCCCGGAGACGGCCGTGTTCACGCACGTCACCGCGGCGCGGCTGCTGGGCTGGCGTCTCCCCGCGCTCCCCGAGCAGGTGCCCGTCTTCGCGGCGGTGGAGGGCGACGTCACCAGGCCGCGTCGCCCGGGCCTGGTCTGCTCCCGACTGGTGCGCTCGACCCGGAGGGTTCCCGAGCAGCGCTGGCCGCTCGACGCACCCGAGGAGATCCTGCTCCGGGCCGCGCGCGACCTCGGCGTGCTCGACCTGGCCATCATGATCGACTCCGCGCTGGCGATCGGACACCTCGACGAGCGCCGCCTGGAGGACCTGCTGGACAGCCGTCGACCGGGTGTCCGAAGGCTGCGGGCGGCGTACGGCGTCGCGACGCCCGCCTGCGAGTCGGCCGGCGAGACCGTGCTGCGGGTCTTCCACCTCGCGATGGAGGTGCCGGTCGAGCCGCAGGTCGAGCTGTTCGACGAGCGCGGCCGCCTGCTCGGGCGCGCGGACCTGCTGGTGAGCGGGACGTCGCTGGTGCACGAGTACGACGGCGCCGGCCACCGGGGCAAGGAGCAGCACCGCACCGACCTGCGCCGCGAGCGCGGCTGGGAGGGCTCGCCCTACCGGCGCGCCGGCTTCACGTTGGACGACCTGCTCAACCACCCCGCCGTCGTGATGCACGAGCTCGATCGCAAGCTCGACCGGCCGCACGACCTCGCCCGGCTCCGTCGGTGGCGGCGGCTGGTGTCGGAGTCGCTGTACGACCCCTTGGGCCGTCGCCGGGTCCTCAACCGATGGCGCAGGCTGATGGGGGTCACCGAATGGTCGAAAACCTCATGAGATCGGCCCCGAAATCTGCGGTTGGGGACCAAACGGCGAGCCGGACGGCGAGTCAACCGGTCCGTTCGGCGTGAGGTCGGCCCGGGAGGACCACCCGCGCCGTAGGGTGGCGGGTGTGGACCGGCGGATCTTCGGGATCGAGAACGAGTACGGCGTCACGTGCACGTTCCGGGGACAGCGGCGGCTGAGCCCGGACGAGGTCGCGCGCTACCTGTTCCGCAAGGTGGTCAGCTGGGGGCGCAGCAGCAACGTGTTCCTGCGCAACGGCGCCCGGCTGTACCTCGACGTGGGCAGCCACCCGGAGTACGCCACCCCCGAGTGCGACGACGTGCTCGAGCTGGTCACCCACGACAAGGCGGGGGAGCGGGTCCTGGAGGGGCTGCTCCAGGACGCCGAGCAGCGGCTGCACGACGAGGGCATCGCCGGCGACATCTACCTGTTCAAGAACAACACCGACTCCGCGGGCAACTCCTACGGCTGCCACGAGAACTACCTGGTCAGCCGGGCCGGCGAGTTCACCCGGCTCGCCGACGTGCTGATCCCGTTCCTGGTGACCCGGCAGATCGTGGTCGGGGCCGGCAAGGTCACCCAGACGCCCCGCGGTGCGCTGTTCTCGGTCAGCCAGCGGGCCGAGCACATCTGGGAGGGCGTCTCCAGCGCCACCACCCGGAGCCGGCCGATCATCAACACCCGCGACGAGCCGCACGCGGACGCCGAGAAGTACCGCCGGCTCCACGTCATCGTCGGCGACTCCAACATGAGCGAGACCACCACGATGCTCAAGGTCGCCTCCTGCGACCTGGTGCTGCGGATGATCGAGGAGGGCGTGGTGATGCGCGACCTCACCATGGAGAACCCCATCCGCGCCATCCGCGAGATCTCCCACGACATCACCGGCCGACGCAAGGTGCGGCTGGTCAACGGCCGGGAGGCCAGCGCGCTGGACATCCAGGGGGAGTACCTCTCCAAGGCCCGCGACTTCGTGGACCGGCGCGGCATCAGCACCCCCACCATCGAGCGCACCCTCGACCTGTGGGAGCGCGGCCTCAAGGCGGTCGAGGCCGACGACCTCGGCCTGGTGGACCGGGAGATCGACTGGGTCATCAAGTGGAAGCTGATCGAGCGCTACCGGGCCAAGCACGGCCTGCCGCTCGGCCACCCCCGGATCGCCCAGATCGACCTCGCCTACCACGACATCAAGCGCGACCGCGGGCTCTACTACCTGCTGGAGAAGCGCGGTGCCGTCGCCCGGGTCACCACCGACCTGAAGGTGTTCGAGGCCAAGTCGGTGCCCCCGCAGACGACCCGCGCCCGGCTGCGCGGCGAGTTCATCCGCAAGGCCCAGGAGCGCCGGCGCGACTTCACCGTCGACTGGGTGCACCTCAAGCTGAACGACCAGGCCCAGCGCACCGTCTTGTGCAAGGACCCGTTCCGCTCCCACGACGAGCGGGTGCAGCGCCTCATCGACGGCATGTGAGCAGCCGGGCGAGCAGGCGGTACGGCGTCCGCGGACGCTCATGTGCTCCCGGGTAGGGTGACCCCGCCGATCCGCCGCCCCGTGAAAGTGACGCCTGTGTCCCGACGTTCCACCCGCCCCGTCCGCCTCGCCGCGCTGCTCGCCGTGCCCGTCCTGCTGCTCGGTGCCTGCGGCGACGACGACGGATCGACCACGACCGGCGGCGAGGGACTCTCCGCGGTCACGATCAGCGGGGACTTCGGCGAGGAGCCAGAGCTCAGCTGGGACGCCCAGATCGAGGTCGACGAGCTCGAGTCCGAGACGCTGGTCACCGGCGACGGAGCGGCGCTCGAGGAGGGCGACCAGGTCCTCACCCGGCTCCTCATCGCCGGCGGGTTCGACAAGCCCACGGCCTACTCCACCTTCGGCAAGGACGCCGCGCCGGACTCGCTCACCGTCGGCGGTGACCTGAGCCCGGCCATCAGCAAGGCGCTCGAGGGTCAGACCGTCGGGTCTCGCGTCGCGGTCGCCGCCCCGCCCGAGGACGCCTTCGGCGAGACCGGCAACGCCCAGCTGGGCATCGGCAACGGCGACTCGGTGCTCTTCGTGGTCGACATCCTCGACGTGCTCCCCGACGAGCCCTCCGGCACCGACCAGGAGCCGGCCGCGTGGGCCCCGGCCGTCGAGGGTGACGGCGATCCCACCGGCCTGGACTTCACCGGCACCCCGGAGCCCAACGACAAGCTCCGGCTGACCACCCTGGTCGAGGGCGACGGACCGCCCGTCGAGAAGGGCCAGACCGTCTACGTGAACTACCTGGGCCAGGTCTACGGCGCCAAGAAGCCCTTCGACGCGTCGTACGAGCGCGAGGCGTTCTCGTTCACCGTCGGAGCGGGCGAGGTCGTCAAGGGCTGGGACACCCTCCTCGAGGGCGTGCCGGTCGGCAGCCGGGTGCTGATCGCGGTGCCGCCGGACCAGGGCTACGGCGAGGCCGGCAACCCGGACGCGGGCATCAAGGGCACCGACACGCTCTACTTCGTCATCGACGTCCTCGCGGCCGTCTAGCCGACGCGCCAGGGACGGGGAGCGATGAGCGGCAACAGGAAGACCGAGCGCCTGTTCAACCTGCTCATCATGCTGCTCGTCCAGCGTCGCTTCGTCAGCAAGGAGCGGATCCGGGAGATCCTCTACCCCGGCCAGACCACCGACGCCTTCGAGAAGATGTTCGAGCGTGACAAGGAGGAGCTGCGCAGCCTCGGCGTGCCGATCGAGGTGGGCGGGATGGACGTCTACTTCGACGACGAGCCCGGCTACCGGATCCGCCCCGACCAGCTGGCGCTGCCCGACATCAGCCTGTCCGCCGACGAGGCCGCCGTCGTCGGGCTGGCCACCAAGGTCTGGGAGCACGCCAAGCTCGCCGCGGCCACCACGGAGGCGGTGCGCAAGCTCACGGCGTACGGCGTCTCGGTCGACGTCGGCGCCCTGGAGATCGGGGAGGCGCGGATCGGCGCGGAGGAGCCCTCCTTCGACGTCTTCTGGGCGGCCGCGCTGGAGCGGGCCCCGATCACCTTCGACTACCAGCGCGTCGGCGGCGAGCCCACCACCCGGCACCTCCAGCCGTGGGGCGTGGTGCGCTTCTCGGGGCGTTGGTACGCCGTGGGGTGGGACACCGACCGGCAGGACGAGCGGATCTTCCGGCTCTCCCGCGTGCTCGGCGCGGCCCGCCTCGACGGCGAGCCCGGTTCCTACCGCATCCCGCCCGGGACCGACGTGCGCGCCATCGCCGAGCGGCTCGCCCCGACGGCGCCGTCCGAGCCGGCCACCGTCCTGGTCCGGCCCGCGGCCGGTCCGCTGCTGCGCCGTCGGGCCACCGAGGTCACCGAGGGCGTCGTCGGCCCCGACGGCGAGGAGTGGGACCGGCTGACGCTGCCCAAGGGCACCTGGACGAACGACGAGATGCTCAGCCTCGGGCCCGACCTCGTGGTGGAGGCGCCGCAGTCGCTCCGCGACGACGTGGTCGCCCGCCTCACCGCCGTGGTGGGTGCCTCGTGAGCACCGGACCGGGCGGGGCGAAGGACCAGGTCGCCCGGCTGCTGCAGCTGGTGCCGTTCCTGCATGCCCGCCAGGGAGTCCGCCTCGACGAGGCCGCCCAGGCGCTCGGGGTGCCCCCGCAGCAGGTGCTCGCCGACCTCAAGGTGCTGCTGATGTGCGGGCTGCCCGGCGGCTACCCCGACGACCTGATCGACGTGGACCTCGACGCGCTCGAGAGCGACGAGGGCGACGGGGTGATCCGGGTGAGCAACGCCGACTACCTGGCCCGCCCGCTGCGGCTGACGCCCACCGAGGCGAGCGCGCTGATCGTGGCGCTCCGGGCGCTGCTCGCCGGGGCCGACGACTCCACCCGTGACGTCGTGGACCGGACGATCGCCAAGCTCGAGGCGGCGGCCGACGAGGGCACCCGGGCGACGCCGCCGCTGGCGGTGACCGACCCGGGGCCGGAGGGACCGGACGCCCGGATCCGCGCCGTCCTCGAGGAGGCGACCCGCCGGCACCGGCAGCTGCGGATCACCTACTACGTCCCCGCCCGCGACGAGGAGTCCGAGCGCGTCGTCGACCCTCGCGGAATGGTCACCAACCGCAACGTGGCCTACCTCGACGCCTGGTGCCACACCGCGCACGCCCCCCGGCTGTTCCGCCTGGACCGGATCCACGCGGCCGAGGTCCTGGACACCGACGTGCAGACGCCGGTCGAGGAGCCGCGGGACCTGTCCGCCGGGCTCTTCCAGGCCGCCGAGGACGCCCGGCCGGTCACCCTGCGGCTCGCCGGCCAGGCGCGCTGGGTCACGGAGTACTACGCCGTGGAGGCAATCCGCGAGCTCGACGGCGACGAACTGGAGATAGAGCTCCTCGTGGCCGACCCGCGCTGGCTCCAGCGGCTGCTGCTGCGGCTGTCGCCGTACGCGAGGGTGGTCCACCCGCCGGAGCTCAGCGAAGAGTTCATCGGCGTCGTACGCCAGACACTCAGCCTGTACACATGAAGCAGCGTAGGATCGAACCACTCCCAACCACGCGAAGAGGTCACACATGTTCGCCCCAGCAGTCATGGGTCTCGGCCCGACCGAGCTCCTCATCATCGCGGGCATCATCATCTTGCTGTTCGGCGCGGCGAAGCTCCCCGAGCTCGCGCGCGGCAGCGGCCGGGCACTGCGGATCTTCAAGACCGAGACCAAGGGTCTGATGGACGACGACGACGAGCTCGACGAAGACCCCCGAGCAGCGTGAGATCGAGGCCCGGAACCAGGCGACCGACCCGGTCCTGGACACCGACGCCGAGACGCTGAAGCAGCGTCGCGACGACCCCACCGCCTGACCCGGACCCCCGAGCCCTCACGTGAGCATCAAGGGATTCCTGACGCTGCTGCGCGGGAACCCCCAGCACCCGGTCGGCGAGGACGGCCGGATGGCCCTCTCGGACCACCTGCGCGAGCTGCGCGCCCGGCTGATGAAGTCGTTCCTGTTCCTGTTCGTGGTGTTCATCATCGGTCTCTTCTTCACCGAGGAGCTCCTGAACCTCGTGCTCGGCCCCTACGAGACCGCGGTCGAGCAGCTCGGGGACACGGTGCAGAGCACGCCGTACGTCAGCGGCGCCGGCGGCGGTCTGCTGCTGCAGCTCAAGCTGGCCGGGGTCGCGGCGGTGGTGATCTCCAGCCCGTACTGGATCTACCAGCTGTGGGCCTTCATCGTGCCCGGGCTCACCGCGGAGGAGCGCAAGTGGACGCGGGTGTTCGCCGCGGTCGCGGGACCGCTGTTCTTCCTCGGGGTCGCCATCGGCTACTACGTGCTGCCCAAGGGTCTCGAGGTGCTGATCGGCTTCACCCCGGCGGCCCTGCAGAACCTCGTGGAGTTCGGGGAGTACTTCTCCTTCCTCACCCGGATGCTGCTGGTCTTCGGCATCGGCTTCGAGATCCCGCTGTTCGTGGTGCTGCTCAACCTGGCCGGCATCGTCTCGGGCCAGGCGCTGGGTCGCTACCGGCCGTGGATCATCATCGGCACCGCGGTGTTCGCGGCGGTCGCCACGCCCTCGACGGACCCGTTCGGGATGCTGATGCTGGCGATCCCGATGCTCATCCTGTTCATGGTCGCCGAGATCATCGCCCGCCTCCTCGACAAGGCCCGGGGCCGCGGCGCGTACCGACCCGGAGCCGACCTGGCCGACGACCAGGTCTCGCCCCTGTGAGCTCGGCGGCCGCGTCGGGCGGGGCCCGGGACGTCGACCCGTTCGACCTGCCCGACTGGCTCGGCTCCGGACGGGTGACCTGGGAGCCCGACCAGGGGATCCGGGTCGGGCACCTCGTCCCCGGGCTGCTCACCGGCGTCGCCGGCGACCGGATGCCCTGCGACCTGTTCGCCGTCGACGAGGCCTACCCGACGCCGGTCACCGACGACGACACCCGCACCCGGTCCCACCAGGCGTGGCGGCACGGGCAGGTGCTCCTGCTGTCGTACGACGAGCGGCTGACGCTCGCGGTGCCGGGCCGGGAGTTCGGGGCCAACCGGGTCCTCGACGCGCTCGCCCGGCTGGCCCTGGCGGTCGGTGCGACGCCCGACGACTTCGCGGCGCTGCTGCGGCTCGGCACGGATCGTTCTCGATAGGGTCCGACCGTGCCCGAGATCGCGATGCTCACGAATCCCACCGCGGGCAAGGGCAGGGGAGCCAAGGCCCGGGCGATCGCGCTCCCGCGGCTGCGGGACGCCGGGTTCGTGGTCCGCGACCTGCAGGGGGAGGACGCCGGCGAGGCCCTCGAGCTGGCCCGGCAGTGCGTCGCCGACGGCGTGGAGTCCCTGGTCGTGTGCGGCGGGGACGGGATGGTGCACCTGGCCGCCCAGGCCGTGGCCGGCACGCAGACCCGGCTCGGCCTGATCCCCGCGGGCACGGGCAACGACGTGGCCCGCTACCTCGACATCCCGCGCAAGGACCACGCCGCCGCGGCCGACGTGGTGGTGGCGGGCCGGACCCGCACCCTCGACCTGGCCCGGAGCGGGTCGACGTACTTCGTGACCGTGCTGGCGGCCGGCTTCGACGCCATCGTCAACGAGCGCGCCAACGCGATGACCTGGCCGCGCGGGCAGATGCGCTACAACCTGGCCACGGTCGCCGAGCTGCGCACCTTCAAGCCCCTCGCCTACACCCTGGAGCTCGACGGGGTGACCCGGCAGGTCGAGGCGATGCTGGTCGCGGTCGGCAACGGCCCGTCCTTCGGCGGTGGCCTGCGGATCACCGAGGGGGCGCTGCTCGACGACGGTTTGCTCGACGTGGTCATCATCAAGACGATGACCAAGCTCGACCTGGTGCGCACCTACCCCAAGCTGTTCCGGGGCACCCACACCACCCACCCGAAGTACGAACGGCACCGCGTCTCCCGGGTGACCGTCGCCGCGCCCGGCATCGTGTCGTACGCCGACGGCGAGCGGTTCGGCCCGCTGCCGATCACCATCGAGTGCGCCCCGGCGGCGCTCACGGTGCTGGCGCGATGACGGTCCTGGACGACTTCGCCACCGGAGTCCCGTTCCCGCTCGACGACTTCCAGGTCCGGGCCTGCCAGGAGATCGAGGCCGGCCGCGGGGTGCTGGTCGCGGCGCCCACCGGCTCCGGCAAGACCATCGTCGGCGAGTTCGCGGTCCACCTGGCCCTGACGACCGGCCGCAAGTGCTTCTACACGACGCCGATCAAGGCCCTCTCCAACCAGAAGTACAACGACCTGGTCGCCCGCTACGGGCCCGAGCAGGTCGGTCTGCTCACCGGCGACAACTCCGTCAACGGCGAGGCGCCCATCGTCGTGATGACCACCGAGGTGCTGCGCAACATGCTGTACGCCGGCTCGCGGACGCTGCTCGGCCTCGGGTTCGTGGTGATGGACGAGGTGCACTACCTCGCGGACCGGATGCGCGGCGCGGTGTGGGAGGAGGTGATCATCCACCTGCCCGAGTCGGTGGCCGTCATCTCGCTGTCGGCGACGGTGTCCAACGCGGAGGAGTTCGGCGCCTGGCTCGCGACGGTCCGCGGCGAGACCACCACCATCGTCGAGGAGCGGCGGCCGGTGCCGCTGTTCCAGCACGTGATGGTCGGCCGCCAGCTGATGGACCTGTTCGCGTCGTCCGACGTGGACGCGTCGGCCGGCTTCGTGCGCGAGGGGGCGCCGGTCAACCACGAGCTGCTGCGCATCGCCCGCGACGACTGGGCCAGCAGCCGCCTGATGCGCGACCGCCGGTCTCCCCGCAAGGGCAAGCCGGGCTCGTCGAAGAACCCCCGCGCGGTGGGCAACGGGCGCCGGGTCTGGATCCCGTCGCGGGTCGAGGTGATCGAGCGGCTGGACCGCGACGGGCTGCTGCCCGCGATCGTGTTCATCTTCAGCCGGGTCGGCTGCGACGCGGCCGTGGCGCAGTGCCTGGACTCCCGGATCCGGCTGACCACCCCGGCCGAGCGGGCCGAGATCCACGACTTCGTCGAGGCGAGCTGCCGGCACCTGCCCGACGAGGACCTCCAGGTGCTCGGCTACGCGCGCTTCCTCGAGGGCCTCGAGCGCGGGGTGGCGGCCCACCACGCCGGGCTGCTGCCGGTCTTCAAGGAGTGCGTGGAGCAGCTCTACGTCCGCGGGCTCTGCAAGGTGGTCTTCGCCACCGAGACGCTCGCGCTGGGCATCAACATGCCGGCGCGCACCGTGGTCATCGAGAAGCTGGTGAAGTTCAACGGCGAGACGCACGCCGACATCACGCCCGGCGAGTACACCCAGCTCACCGGCCGCGCCGGCCGCCGCGGGCTCGACGTCGAGGGGCACGGTGTCGTGCTGTGGCAGCCCGGCATGAACCCCGGGGACCTGGCCGGCCTCGCCTCGACCCGGACCTACCCGCTCACGTCGTCGTTCCGCCCGTCGTACAACATGGCCGTCAACCTGGTGCACCAGTTCGGCCGGGCGCGGTCGCGCGAGCTGCTCGAGATGTCCTTCGCGCAGTTCCAGGCCGACCAGGCGGTGGTCGGGCTGGCCCGGCAGCTCCGCAAGGCGGAGGACGCGCTGGACGGGTACGCCGAGGCCGCGACCTGCCACCTCGGCGACTTCATGGAGTACGCCGCGCTCCGCCGCAGCATCTCCGAGGCCGAGAAGGGCTCGGCCCGGGCCCGTCGGGCGGACCGTCGCGAGGAGGTGCTGACCTCGTTGGCGCTGCTCCGCCCCGGGGACGTGATCGAGGTGCCGTCGGGGAAGTTCGCCGGCTACGCGGTGGTGGTCGACCCCGGCACCACCGGGCACGAGCCGCGCCCCTACGTGCTGACCGCGGAGCGCCAGGCGCGCCGGCTCGCGGTGATCGACTTCCCGACCCCGGTGCGCGCGCTGGGCAAGGTGCGGGTGCCGCGCAGCTTCAACGGCCGCAACCCGCAGGCCCGCCGCGACCTCGCCTCGGCGCTGCGCGCCAAGACCCACGACCTGGCGCCGCCGCCGCCCAGCGTCGAGCGCGCGCGCACCTCGCGCGGCCCGGCGGTCTCCGACGAGGTGGACCGGCTGCGCACCCGGCTGCGCGAGCACCCCTGCCACGCGTGCCCGGACCGCGAGGACCACGCGCGCTGGGCCGAGCGCTGGTTCAAGCTGGACCGCGACGCCGACACGCTGCGCCGCCGGATCGAGACCCGGACCAACACCGTCGCCCGGACCTTCGACCGGGTCTGCGACGTCCTGACCTCGCTCGGCTACCTCGTGGAGGAGGGCGGCGAGACCCGGGTGACCGACGAGGGCAAGCACCTGATGCGGATCTACTCCGAGAGCGACCTGGTCGCCGCGGAGGCGTTGCGCCACGGGCTCTGGGACGACCTGACCGCCGCGGAGCTCGCGGCGGTGCTCTCGGTGATCGTCTTCGAGTCCCGCCGGGTCGAGGACGCGGCGCCGCGGGTGCCGGGTGGTCGGATCGCGCCGGTGGTGGAGCAGATGTGGGGGCTGTGGCGCGAGCTCGCGGCGCTCGAGCGCGAGCACAAGCTGGACTTCCTGCGCGAGCCCGACCCCGGCTTCGCCCGGGCCGCGTTCCGCTGGGCGGAGGGCGACGACCTCGACGAGGTGCTGGGCGGCACCACGCTGGCGGCGGGCGACTTCGTGCGGTGGACCAAGCAGCTCATCGACCTGTGCGGCCAGGTCGCCGACGCCGCGGGTGACACCCCGCTCCGGCGCACGGCGCGGGAGGCGGTGCGGCTGCTCCGCCGCGGTGTGGTCGCGTACTCGTCCCTGGCGGACTGACCGGAGCTACCGGCTCGTCATCGCCTCGACGACCCGGGCCAGCGGGGACTCGAGGTTCCACCGGTTGCTCAGCTCGACCAGCGCGGTGTGGTCGGCCGGGGTGCGGGGGAGGGTGGCGTCGTACCCGCCGAGGTCGATGTCGCGGGCCACCGCGACGACCTGGGGGGCCACGGCGAGGTAGTCGCGGGCCGCCTTGATCTTGCCGCGCGGGCCGGGTCCGAGCTCGGACTCGTCGTCGTCCGCGCCCGCCAGCACCCCGTCGATGTCGCCGAACTTGGCCAGCAGCGAGGCGGCCGTCTTGTCGCCCACGCCGGCGACCCCGGGGAGCCCGTCGGAGGCGTCCCCGCGGAGGGTGGCGAAGTCGGCGTACTGCGAGGCGTCGACGCCGTACTTCTCCCGCACGACGCCGTTGGTCACCCGCTCGTGGCGGCCGACCCCGCGGGCGATGTAGAGCACCCGGACCTCGGCGTCGTCGTCGACGAGCTGGAAGAGGTCGCGGTCGCCGGTGACGATGTCGACCGGCATCGGGGCACCGGTGGCGAGCGTGCCGATGACGTCGTCGGCCTCGTAGCCGTCCGCGCCGATCACGCAGATGCCCAGCGCCGCGAGCACCTCGAGGATGATCGGCACCTGCGCCTCGAGCGGGTCGGGGACCTCCTCGACGTCCGGCGCCGCGCCGGGGACGACGTACTCGACGCGGTGCGCCTTGTACGACGGCAGCAGGTCGACCCGCCACTGGGGGCGCCAGTCGTTGTCCCAGGCGCAGACCAGGTGGCTGGGGGAGTAGTCGGTGACCAGGCGCGCGATGAACTCGAGCAGGCCGCGGACGGCGTTGACGTTGGTGCCGTCGTCCGCCTTGATCTCCGGGACGCCGTAGAACGCCCGGAAGTACATGGAGGCGGTGTCGAGCACCATCAGCCGCTGGCCGTCGCTGGAGGTCACGCCCGGCATCCTGCCATCAGTCGGCGAGGGCGGCGCGGATCGCCTCCGGGATCGGGGTGCGTGCCGCCGACGAGCACCCACTGCCGGCCGACCGTCGCGTCGTCCGCGAGCACGGCGGCCACCACGGCGGCGACGTCGGCGCGGGTCACGTCGCCGCGACCGAGGTCGTCGGCGAGCGCGACGAGCCCGGTGGGCGGGTCGTCGGTGAGGCGTCCGGGCCGGATGATCGTCCAGGCCAGGTCACTGGCCCGCAGCGCCGCGTCGGCGTCGCGCTTCGCCTCGACGTACGCCGCCCAGACGTCCGAGGCGCCGGCCCCGACCGGGTCGTCGACGCCGATGGCGGAGATCTGCACGAAGCGGTCGATGCCCTGCTGGGTCGCAGCCGCGATGGACGTGAGTGACGCCCCGAGGTCGACGGTGCGCTTGCGCGCGGCGTTGCCGTCCGGACCGCCGCCGGCCGCGAACACGACCGCGGCGCAGCCGTCGAACGCCGCTGCGTACTCCCCGACGTCGGACTCCTCGAGATCCAGGATCCGGACCTCGGCCCCCATCGACTCGAGCTCCTCCCGGTAGGCCTCCCGGCGCACGAGCGCCACGGGCGTGTGCCCGGCCGCCACGAGCAGCGGGTGGAGCAGGCGGGCGACCTGGCCATGGCCTCCGACGACGGCGATCCGACTCATGCGGACACGCTACGACGCCGGTCCAGCCGCGGCCGGGTGTCGTACTCTGTCGCGCGTGGAGGACACCGACCGCCTGATCCTGCGGCTGCTCGCGGCCGACGGCCGCATGTCGTTCACCGACCTGGGCAAGGCCACGTCGCTGTCGACCTCCGCGGTCCACCAGCGGGTGAAGCGGCTCGAGCAGCGCGGGCTGATCAAGGGGTACGGCGCGACCGTCGACCACGAGCAGATGGGTCTCCCGCTCACGGCGTTCGTGTCGATCAAGCCGATCGACCCGTCCGAGCCCGACGACTACCCCGCGCGGCTGGGGGACGTCGAGGCCATCGAGTCCTGCTGGTCGGTCGCCGGCGACGAGTCGTACATCCTCAAGGTCCGGGTCGCCACCCCCGGTCAGCTCGAGGAGCTCCTCGCCCAGATCCGCTCGGTCGCCAACGTCTCCACGCGGACCACCATCGTGCTGTCCACGCCGTTCGAGAACCGCCCGGTCACGTAGCCGGGGGTCTGCGGTTTGGTCACCAACCGCAGGTTTCGGGGTCGGATCGTTGCGGTTGGTGACCAATCCGCAGATGGATGGGCACCCACGCCCCGGCCGGCGTCGATTGGTCACGAACCGCATGGATCCGGGGCGAATCATTGCGGTTGGTGACCAAACCGCAGACCGATGGGGCGATCAGCTGCGGTTGGTGACCAAACCGCAACGCGCACGGGGCCGCGGGTCAGTACGCCTGGAGCGCAGCGGTACGCCGGGAGGCCTCGGCGACCTCGGCGGCCTTGAGGGCGGACTCGTCGAGGCGACCGTGCTCCTGCCACCAGGCCTGGCCGGTGGCGGGGAGGGTGTGGATCGGGTCGTAGTACTCGTAGGTCCGGTGCAGGGCCTCGGGGTCGGTGGCCTCGATGGAGGTCCGGTAGTTCTTGGTCCAGTGCGAGATGCCCCGCTCGGTGTCGTACGACTCGAGCTGGTGCACCCACCGCTTGCCGACGAACGGCACGTCGCACACGATCCGCGGGGTCGCGAAGCCGGGGAGGTAGCCCATGATCGCGTGCTGCAGGCGCTGGGCGTCGGCGACCGAGACCCGCCAGTGCTCCGCGAACGGGATCAGGTCGCACATGTAGAAGTAGTAGGGCATGATCTGCGCGCCGTCGAGCAGCCGGAAGCACAGGTCGAGCAGCGCCTCGGGGTCGGCGTTGACGCCGTTCATCAGCACGCCCTGGTTGCGCACGTCGCGGATGCCGGTGTCGAGCATCGCCCGGGTGGCCTTGGCGACGAGCGGGGTCACCGAGTTGGCGTGGTTCACGTGCGTGTGGATGGCGATCGAGACGCCGCGGGAGCGGGCCAGCGACGCGACCCGTCCCATGCCGTCGACCACGTCGTCCTGCAGCCAGTGCTGCGGCAGCCCCATCAGGGCCTTCGTGGCGAGCCGCACGTCGCGGATGTTCTCGATCTCGAGCAGCTTGGTGAGGAAGTCCTCGAGCCGCGGCCACGGCATGTTGGCCACGTCGCCACCGGAGACGACGACGTCGCGCACCGACGGCGTACGACGCAGGTACTCCATCATGTCGCCCAGCCGATCAGCCGGCTTGGCGGCGAACTTCAGCTTCTCGATGACCGGCGTCGAGTTGCCCACCAGGTCCATCCGGGTGCAGTGGCCGCAGTACTGCGGGCAGGTCGGCAGCAGCTCGGCGAGCACCTTGGTCGGGTAGCGGTGGGTCAGCCCCTCGGCCACCCACATGTCGTGCTCGTGCAGCGAGTCGCGGGTGGCGTGCGGGTGGGACGGCCAGTCGGTGCGCCGGTCCGAGAACACCGGGATCATGTAGTGCCGGATCGGGTCGGCGTAGAACGCCTCCGTCAGCGACCCGGGCCCGGCGGGCGTCGAGGTCGGCACCATCGTGTTCATCATCTGCGGCGGCACGAGCATCGACATCGTGGCCCGCTCGGCCTGGTCGCGCTCGAGGTCGGCGTAGAAGCGGTCGTCGACGAGGTCGCCGAGCAGCTCGCGCAGCTGCTTGACGTTCTTGACGCAGTGCGCGCGCTGCCACTGCACCGACTCCCACTCGGCGGTCGTGACGTCGCGCCATCCCGGGAAGCGCGTCCAGTCGGGCTCGACCAGCTCGACGCGTCGGTAGGGGTAGGGCTGGCCCGTCTCGAGGCCGATGGCCGTCTCGATGCTCATGGCGGTCTGCTCCAGGGTCGTCGGTGGGCGCGTCGGTTGTGGCTGGCGCGCTGCTCATGCCAGAGTAGGCGGACAGCCTCCGGCAAGTCCAATGCCACGCCGGACAATTTCCTGTCTCAGAGCGTATCCATGGGAGGACAAGCGGTGACGTCGGCCAGCGAACGTACGTCGGTCGGCGATCCGACCGGTCTGCACCGGGTCCTGGACGAGGGCACCGTCCTGCCGCAGGCGGCGCAGCGGCTCGACACCCGTCGCGACCTCTGGCCCGACGAGGTCCGGGTCCGCGTGGAGCGGCTCAACCTCGACGCCGCGTCGTTCCGCCAGCTCGAGCGCAAGCACGGTGGGGACGGGGCCGCGGTCCGGGCCGAGGTGCTCGCGATCGTCGAGGCCCGGGGCAAGATGCAGAACCCCGAGACCGGCTCCGGCGGCATGCTGATCGGCACCGTCGAGGAGGTCGGCCCCGAGTCCACGCTCGGCCTGGCCGTGGGGGACCGGGTCGCCACGCTCGTCTCGCTGACCCTCACCCCGCTCGTCATCGAGGACGCCCTCGCGGGCTGGGACGGCGCCTCCGAGCAGGTCCCCTGCGACGGGTACGCCGTCCTGTTCGGCCGGTCGATCGCGGCGGTGATCCCCGACGACCTCGACCCGGCGCTCTCGCTGTCGGTGATGGACGTCTGCGGCGCTCCCGCGCTGACCCACCGCGTGGTCGCCGGCTACGAACAACCCGTGGTCGCGGTGATCGGCGGCGCCGGCAAGTCCGGATCGCTGAGCATCGCGGCCGCGGCCCGGGCCGGCGCCCAGCGGGTGATCGGCGTCGTCCCGCACGCCGCCGAGGCGGCCCTGCTCGACGAGGCCGGCATCGCGGACGCGGTGGTGATCGCCGACGCCCGCGACCCGATCGCGCTCCGCGACGCGGTCACCGCGGCGGGGGGCCCGGCCGACGTCACCGTCGTGTGCGTCGACGTGCCCGGGTGCGAGGGCGGCGCCATCCTCGCCACCGCGCCGCGCGGCACGGTCATCTTCTTCTCGATGGCCACCTCCTTCTCCGCGGCCGCGCTCGGGGCCGAGGGCCTCGCCGCCGACGTCACGATGCTGGTCGGCAACGGCTACGTGCCGGGCCACGCGGCGTACGCCCTCGACGTGCTGCGCGACAGTGCCGGCGTCCGACGACTCTTCGAGCGACGCCTGTGACCCGGACCCTGCTCCGCAACGGCGTCATCCACACCGGCACCGGTGACCCGGTCACGGCGCTGGCGGTCGAGGACGGACGGGTCGCCTGGCTCGGCGACGACGCGCACGCCACGGCGTACGACGGTGCCGAGGAGGTCGTCGACCTCCGGGGCCGGTGGGTGGGCCCGGCGTTCGTCGACGCGCACCTCCACCTCGTGCAGACCGGCCGCCAGCTCGACGGGCTCGACCTGACCGGCTGCACCAGCCGGCAGGACGCCCTGGACCGGATCGTCGCCCACGTGTCCCGGCTGCCCGCCGACGAGGTCGTCATCGGAGCCGGGTGGGACGAGACGGACTGGCCCGACCGCGACCACCCCACCGCCGACGACCTCGAGCGGGTGGCACCCGGCCGCCGGCTCTACCTCTCCCGCGTGGACGGCCACTCCGCGATCGTCAGCCACGCGCTGCTCGCGGAGACGCCCCAGGCCCGCGCCCAGGACGGCTGGTCCGACGACGGCCGGCTCCAGCGCCGCGCCAAGCACACCGTCAGCGACCGGCTCTCCGACCTCGTCGGTCCGGAGCAGCGGCTGTCGGCGGCCCGCCAGGCGGTCGCGGCCCTGGCCGCGCGCGGCATCGGCGCCTTCCACGAGAACGCCGCCCCCCACATCGGGCCCGACTACGAGGTCGCCCTGGTCCGCCGGGCCGCCGCCGAGGCCGGGCTGCACGCCACGCTCTACTGGGGCGAGCTCGGCGCCTTCGACCGGGTGGCCGAGCTCGGGGTGTCCGGCCTCGCCGGCGACCTCGTCGCCGACGGCGCGGTCGGCTCGCGCACCGCCTCGATGCGGGGGGAGTACGCCGACCAGGGCGGCCACTGCGGCCACGGCTACCTCGACGCCGCCCAGATCGCCGAGCACGTCGTCGGCTGCACCCGGCTCGGGGTCCAGGCCGGCTTCCACTGCATCGGCGACGCCGCCCTCGACGCCGTGGCCGAGGGCTTCGACGCGGCCGCCCGGCTGCTCGGCGACGACGCGCTGCGGCGGCGCGGGCACCGGCTCGAGCACTGCGAGATGCCCTCGGTCGAGGCCGTGGCGCTCTTCGCCCGACTCGGCGTCATCGCCAGCGTGCAGCCGATGTTCGACGGGCTGTGGGGCGGTCCCGACGGGATGTACGCCGAGCGGCTGGGGGAGCGGTGGCGGGCGATGAACCCGTTCCGCGACCTCCACCTGGCCGGCGTCCGGCTCGCCTTCGGGTCGGACTCCCCGGTCACCCCCGCCGACCCGTGGTGCGCGGTGCAGGCCGCCGTCCACCACCACACCGACGGGCAGGGGCTCGACCCCGCCGCCGCGTTCCGCGCGCACACCCGCGGCGGCTGGTCGGCCGCCCGCGTCGACGGCGGGCTGCTGCGCCCCGGAGCCGCCGCGACGTACGCCGTCTGGGACGCACCCGCCGGGCTCGACGCCGACGGGCTGCCCGACCTGACCCCCGGCACCACCCTGCCCACCTGCGTGCGGACCGTCGTCGACGGCCGCACCGTCCACCACACCGAGGACTCTCCATGACCGGGAAGCTGGGACTGGATCCCGCCGACTTCCGCCGGGCGCGGGCGCTGGCCCGCACCGTCGGCCGGCCGATCGTCTCCCTGGCCAAGAAGCACACCACCGTCTCCGTCGAGCGGGCCACGCTGCGGCTGGCCGGGCTCCAGGGCGCCGACGCCGACGGCATCCCGTGGGTCAACCGGCTCACCGACGTGGTGCGCGCCGACCTCCACGACCAGGGCGGGCTCGCGCACGGCGTGGCCCTCCCGGTCTGGGACGCGCTGCGCCGCGGTGAGGCCGACGACCTCGCCACCCTGGCCCAGAAGGCCTCCGCGGGGAGCGTGCGCTTCCGGCTGCCGGAGGGCCGCGACGCCAAGGCGGCCACCACCGCCGCCCGCACCGCCGTCGGCCGGGGCATCAAGCGCATCGACGCGCGCCGCGTGGAGCGCGAGCGGCTGATCAAGAAGGTCGGCGACGCCCCCCGCAAGCCCTGGATCTACCTGATCGTGGCCACCGGCGACATCTACGAGGACATCCCGCAGGCGCAGGCCGCGGCCCGCGAGGGCGCGGACGTGATCGCGGTGATCCGCTCGACGGGCCAGTCGCTGCTCGACTACGTGCCCGAGGGCGCCACCCGCGAGGGCTTCGCCGGCACCTACGCCACCCAGGAGAACTTCCGGCTGATGCGGGCGGCCCTGGACGAGACCAGCCGCGAGCTCGGCCGCTACGTCCGGCTCACCAACTACGCCTCCGGCCTGTGCATGCCCGAGATCGCCACGCTGGCCGGTCTCGAGCGGCTCGACATGATGCTCAACGACTCGATGTACGGCATCCTCTTCCGCGACATCAACCCGATCCGCACCTTCGTGGACCAGCGCTTCAGCCGGCAGATCCACGCCCGCGCGGGGATCATCATCAACACCGGCGAGGACAACTACCTCACCACGGCCGACGCCGTCGAGGCCGCGCACACGGTCACCACCAGCCAGCTGCTCAACGAGTACTTCGGCAAGGAGGCGGGCCTCGAGGACTGGCAGCTCGGCCTGGGGCACGCCTTCGAGATCGACCCCGACGTGCCGGACTCGTTCCGGCTCGAGCTGGCCCACGCGATGCTGGCCCGCGACCTGTTCCCCAAGGCGCCCCTGAAGTGGATGCCGCCGACCCGGCACATGACCGGTGACGTGTTCAAGGGCTACCTGCTGGACGGCTTCTTCAACCTGGTCGGCGCGCTCACCGACCAGGGCATCCTGCTCGTCGGGATGATGACCGAGGCCGTGGTGACGCCGTGGATCTCCGACCGCGACCTGGCGCTGCAGAACGTGCGCTACGTGATGAATGCGGCCGGCAACCTGCACGAGGACTTCCGACCCGCACCCGGCGGCTTCATCGTCAGCCGCGCGCAGGAGGTGCTGGGGGAGACCATCGGCCTCCTGGAGGAGATCGCGCACGACACCGACGACCACGGTGACCCGCCCCTGCTGGCCGCGATCGCCGACGGCACCTTCGGGCTGATGAAGCGACCGCCCGACAAGGGCCGGGGCCTCGAGGGCGTGGCCAAGAAGGCCCGCGACTACTACAACCCCGCAGCCGAGATCCTGGAGGCGACGTGAGCGACAGCCAGATCGTCCGGCCGTACGGCGACACCACGGGCGACGGCATGGTGCAGCTGAGCTTCACGCTGCCCATCCCGCACGACAAGGTCGCCGACGGCGCCGCCGTCCAGCTGGCCAACAAGATGGGCATCGACCCGGCGCTGGTCGTGCACAGCAAGCCGATGGGGGAGGGCTTCACCTTCTTCGTCGTCTACGGCCGGGTCCACCACCTCGTCGACGTGTCCAAGGTCGAGGTCGTCGAGCGCGACTACCCGCTGCTGACGCCCAAGGAGGTCAACGCGGCCGTCAAGCGGTCCCTGCGGCGTCGGCTGGTCGTGGTGGGGGGCTGCATCGGCACCGACGCGCACACCGTCGGCATCGACGCGATCCTCAACATCAAGGGGTTCGCGGGGGAGAAGGGCCTGGAGTACTACCGCGAGCTCAAGGTCGTGAACCTCGGCGCCCAGGTCTCGGTCCCGCAGCTCGTCGAGCGGGCCCGGGAGGAGAAGGCCGACGCCGTGCTCGTCTCCCAGGTGGTCACCCAGCGGGACGCGCACCTGCTCAACACCCGCGAGATGAGCGCCGCGTTCCGCGAGTCCTACCCCGCCGAGAAGCGGCCCCTGCTGGTCGTCGGCGGCCCCCGCTTCGACGAGTCCATGGCCGTCGAGCTCGGTGTCGACCGGGTGTTCACCCGCGGCACCACCCCCGGCGAGGTCGCGTCGTTCCTCGTCGACCGGATCCTCCAGCGAAAGGCGTCCTGATGGCCGCGACCGACCTCGTGGGCACCACCGTGGTGCACCGCCGCTACGTCCCCTACTCGCACGCCCACTACGCCGGCAACCTCGTCGACGGCGCCTACTCGCTGGGCCTGTTCGGGGACGTGGCCACCGAGATGTGCATCCGCACCGACGGGGACGAGGGGCTCTTCGCGTCGTACTCCGACGTGCAGTTCCTCCAGCCCGTGCGCGCCGGGGACGTCCTCGAGATCACCTGCACCCTGGTCCGGGCCGGGACCCGCAGCCGGGGGCTCGACTTCACCGTCCACGTGGTGGCCCGGGGGGCCGCGACGCAGGACCGTCCGGGCGCCGCCGAGGTGCTCGCCGAGCCGCTCCTGGCCACCAGCGCCACCGGCACGGTCGTGGTCCCGCCGCGGGCCGGCTGAGGTCCGCTGCCGCGACCACGATTGGCACGTTCCAACGGCGCGTGCCGGCGGCACCGTCGGCGTGTCGTCGGACGACACGCCGCGAAGGCAAAATATGGCCGTTCGGATTTTCTCGGCGCAGCAGGCCCGTTGACCTGCGGATTTGCGTGTTCTGCGCAGGTCAGCGACCGGTTGACAGCCGGGGCGTCGTACCCGAAGGTTCGGGGGTCCTCCTCTGCAGATCGCGGTCGGGGGACCGGTGTCCGAGTGGCCTGCGTCGGAGAGTGGGGAGCCACCCACTGGTCCAACGTGGTGCACGGACCCGGTCTCGCCCCGCGAAGGGGGATACGGGAGGGGTGCGGGCTCCGTAGACAACTTCCTGGCACCGGCAGCCGGTCGGTGCCGGGTTGGTCCGAAGGGTCCGGACCCCTCCCGTTGTGCTGCAAGGGATACTTCTCCCATGGCCCCCGCGACGACTCCGGCGTGGTCCGGCGCCGTCCGGGCCCTGGTCGCCGTGCTCTCCGGGCTGGCGCTCGCGCTCTGCTTCGAGCCCTACGAGCTGCCCGTGCTGCTGCCGGTCGGCGTGGCCGGCTTCACGCTGGCCGTCCACGGGGTCCGGGTGCGCCGGGGGCTGTGGCTCGGGCTGCTCACCGGGGCGGCGTTCATGTTCGTGCACCTGTTCTGGATGCGGTCGGTCGGCTGGGACGCCTGGCTGATGCTCTCCACCCTCGAGACCGCCTTCTTCGTGCCGCTGGGCGGCGCCTGCGCGGCCGTGTCCCGGCGCCGCGGCTGGCCGGTGTGGACCGCCGCGCTCTGGGTCGCCGTCGAGGTGTGGCGGTCCGGCTGGCCGTTCGGCGGGATGCCGTGGGGGCGGCTCGCCTTCGCCTCCGCCGACACGCCCTTCGGCCCGGCCCTGCCCTACGTCGGCGCGATCGGCGTGAGCCTGCTGATCGCGCTGGTCGGCACCACCGCCGCCTGGGCGGTGCTGACCGTCCGGTCCCGGCCGGTCCCCGTCATCGTGGCCGCGCTCGGCCTCGGCCTGGTCACGCTGCTGCCGGCGCTGGCGCCGTACGCCGCGCCCACGGACGGGGAGCTCACCGTCGCCGCGGTCCAGGGCGACGTGCCCGGCCCCGGCACCGACATCCTCTACGACCACCGCCAGGTGACCCGCAACCACGTGGACGCCACCATCCAGCTCGCCGAGGACGCCGAGGCAGGCAAGGTGCCGGCGCCGGACTTCGTGGTCTGGCCGGAGAACTCCACGGCCCTCGACCCGTTCCTCGACGCCTCCCTCAACAGCGAGATCAGGGAGGCCGTGGCCGCCGTCGGCGTGCCCGTGCTGGTGGGCGCGATCACCGACGACCCCGAGCCGGGCAAGATCCTCAACCAGGGCATCGTCTGGACCCCGACGACCGGGGCGGCGGACCGCTACACCAAGCGGCACCCCGTGCCGTACGGCGAGTACATCCCCTGGCGCGACAGCAACCCGCTCACCAGCCGCTTCGACGAGCTGGCCCGGGTGGCCCGTGACATGCAGGCCGGCACCCGCGTCGAGCCGCTGCGGATCGCGGGCGTCGACGTCGCGGACGCCATCTGCTTCGACGTGGCCTACGACGAGGGGATCTACCAGCAGGTCGAGGCCGGAGCCCGGCTGCTCGTCGTGCAGACCAGCAACGCGACCTTCAGCAGGACCAGCCAGCTCGACCAGCAGTTCGAGATCACCCGGATCCGCGCCCTCGAGAGCGGCCGGCACGTCGTCGTCGCCTCCACCAACGGCATCACCGGGATCATCGCCCCGGACGGGACCGCCACCAGCGCTCTCGAGCGGCGCACCCAGGGCTACGTCGTCGAGCGGGTGCCCCTGACGTCCGCCGTGCCGCCGGGGATGCGGCTGGGCCCGTGGTTGGGGCTGGCCTGCCTGGTTGTCGGCGTTTGCGCCCTCGTGCTGCCCCTGCTCCCGTATCGTCGGAAGGCCACGCTCCGCACGCCCGAGGTCCCCGACCCGGCCCTGACCGCCGAGGAACGCCGATGACCGACCCGACCCGATCCCTGGGCCGCGCCGTCATGGTGGTGCCCACCTACAACGAGGCGCCGAACCTGGAGTGGATCGTCGGGCGGCTGCGCAGCGCCCAACCGGAGGTCGACGTGCTCGTCGTCGACGACGGCTCGCCCGACGGCACCGGCGCCATCGCCGACCGGCTCGCCGCGGCCGACCCCCAGGTCCGGGTGCTCCACCGCGCCGAGAAGGCGGGCCTGGGCGCGGCGTACCTGCACGGCTTCCGGGTCGCCCTGGACGCCGGCTACGACGTGATCGGCGAGATGGACGCCGACGGGTCCCACCAGCCCGAGCAGCTGCACCGGCTGTTCACCGCCCTCGAGGAGGCCGACCTCGTGATCGGCTCCCGCTGGGTCCCCGGGGGCCGGGTGGTCAACTGGCCGTTCCGGCGCGAGGCGCTCTCCCGCGGCGGCAACATCTACGTGCGGGTGCTGCTCGGGATGAAGGTCCGCGACGCCACGGCCGGCTACCGGCTCTTCCGGCGGACGACGCTGGAGAAGGTCGACCTCGCGACCGTGCGGTCCACGGGCTACGTGTTCCAGACCGACATGGCCTACCGCACCCTGCAGACCGGCCTGCGCGTCGTCGAGGTGCCCATCGAGTTCATCGAGCGGGTGCGCGGCGACTCCAAGATGTCCGGCGCGGTGGCCCGGGAGTCCCTGCAGCGCATCACCGTCTGGGGGCTGCACGAGCGCGTCGAGCAGGTACGCCGCGCGGTCCGGCGGGCGCGCCGGCTCCGGCGATGACCGCGCGCCGGCGCACCCGGCTCTCCGGGTGGGTCCTGTTCGTCGCCTTCGTGGTCGTGCCCCTGCTCGAGCTCTACGTGCTCATCCAGGTCGGCCAGGTGATCGGCGCCTGGTGGACCATCGGCCTGCTGCTGGCCGACGCGATCGTGGGCTCCTGGCTGATCCGGCGCGAGGGCGGCCGGGCCTGGCAGTCGCTGACGACGTCGCTGCAGTCGGGCCGGATGCCGGCCCGCGAGCTCGCCGACGCCGCGCTGATCCTGGTCGGCGGGACCCTGATGCTCACGCCCGGCTTCCTCAGCGACGTGCTCGGGCTGCTGGTGATCCTGCCGTTCACCCGGCCCGTGGCCCGGCGGCTGCTGACCCGGGTGGTCACCGCGCACCTCGTCAGCGTGAGCACCGGCCCGAGCCCGACCCGGGACCCGGACGCACGAAACCCCGGACCAGGATCCGAGGGATCCGTGGTCCGGGGCGAGGTCGTGGACTAGCTCCGCCGTGGAGAGCTAGGACACTAGGACACCTTGCGCTTCTTCGCGTTCGCGCGGTGCAGGTGAGCGGGACCGATCTCGCCGCCGCGCAGCAGCTCGAGACGCTCCTTGAGGATGTCCTCGAGCTCACCGACGGAGCGGCGCTCCAGAAGCATGTCCCAGTGCGTGCGGACCGGCTTCTCGGCCTTCTCCTCCTTCACGATCCCGGACCGGCTGAGGGCCTCGGCGCCGCAGCGCGGGCACTCCCAGACCGCCGGGACGTCGGCCTCGACCGACATCGTGATCTCGAACGCGTGCCCCTGGGGACAGTCGTACCCGACCTGCTGACGCGCGGCGAACTCGATGCCCCGCTCGTCCTCGAAGCTCTGGCCCCCGAGCCGTGCCCCTCGCAGTGTGCGCTCCGCCATGGAGCCACCTCCCAATGATGGATTCCCCCGTCGTACTGGTGTGACGCACGGGAGTGACGTTTATGACGCGGTAGCGCCCTTACGCCTTGACAACGCTTGTCACCGCTTCAACGTTAGTGCGACGTCTCGGATTCCGGAAAAGTTCGCCCACGCCACGCCTGGGACGTGTCTCAGATCACGGGCGGGAGGTCGTTCCCGGCCTCGGCGATGCCCTGGGCGGTGTTCACCCGGGACAACAACACCAGCCCCAGGACGAACAGCAGGATCAGGGCGAGCAGGGCCGGGCGGTAGGAGCCCGTCCACTGGTGCACCAGGCCGAAGATCAGGGTGCCGAACCAGCTCGTGCCGCGCTCGGCGGCCTGGTAGAGGGAGAAGTACTCCGCCTCGCGGCCGCGGGGGATCAGCTGGCTGTAGTAGGACCGGGAGAGTGCCTGGGTGCCGCCCAGGACCAGGCCGATGCTCGCCGCCAGGACCAGGAACAGCCCGAAGTTCTTCTCCGGCGTGAGGTACCCGCCGATCACGACCACGATCCAGATCACCAGCCCGGCCAGGATGGTGCCCCGGGTGCCCCGGCGCTCGGCGATCCGGCCGAAGAGCAGCGCACCGCCGATGCCGACGAACTGCACGACCAGGAACGCCGACAGGACCGTCGACTTCTCGAAGTGCAGCTCCTTCTCGCCGTACACCGAGGCCGCGTAGATCACCGTCTGGATGCCGTCGTTGTAGAACAGGTAGGCGACCAGGAAGGTCAGCGTCACCGGGTAGCCGCGCATGTCCTTGAGCGTGCGGAAGAGCTGCCCGAAGCTCTCCCTGAGCAACCCCCCGGACTCGGGCACGACGTTCTTGGCCGGGCGGTTCTTCACCCCGCGGAACGGGATGATCGTGAAGACCGCCCACCAGATGCCGGCGCTGAGCAGGCAGATCCGGACGGCCGTCTCGGTGTTGTCCGACATCACGGTCAGCAGCCCGAAGTTCAGCGCCAGCAGGATGCCGCCACCGAGGTAGCCCAACGCCCAGCCCCGTGACGACACGCGGTCGCGCTCCGCGGGCTCGGCGATGTCGACCAGGATCGCGTCGTAGACCACCAGGCTGGACCCGAGGAACAGGGTGGCGAACACGAGCAGCACGGCGCCGAGCTGCCAGTTGGAGCCGGCGACGAAGTACATCAGCATCGCCATCGCGCTGCCGGCCCACGCGAACCGCGCCATCAGCGTGGTCTTGGCCGAGGACCGGTCCGCGATCGCGCCGACGACCGGCAGGACCAGGGCCGAGAGGATGGTCGCCGCCGTGACCAGGTAGAAGACCAGCGAGCCGGCCGAGATGTCGAGGCCGAGGATCTGCAGCGGCACGTTGCAGTCGAAGTCGTCGCCGGAGGCCTGCCCGCAGGCGCTGACCTCGGCGACGGAGGTGAGGTACGGCGCGAAGAGCACCGCGGCCACGGTGGTGACGTACGCCGAGTTGGCCCAGTCGTACCAGTACCAGGCCCGCTGCTCCTTCATCCGCACCAGCGGGCGGAGGTCCGCGATGCCCTGGTCGTTCGACGCCTGGTCGGTCATGGTCGTCCCCTCCACTGCCCGCCCTCGGTGAGCACGGCCTTGAGTATGTCGGTGCGGTCGGTCATCAATCCGTCGACACCACGGTCGATCAGCGTGCGCATCTCGTCGGGGTCGTCGATCGTCCACACGTGCACGTGCTTCCCGGCGGCGTGGGCCCGCCGGACCAGGCCCGGCGTGACGACGGTGAGCCGTCCGCGCCGGTGCGGCACCTGGAGCACCCGCACCTCGCCACGGGTGAGCAGGTCGGCCAGCCGACCGCTGGGCAGCAGCCGGAACGCGACCACCTCCAGGGGAGCGGCGGAGGTCGGGACCCGCCCCCCGGTGATCCGCCGGAACTCGCGCAGGCGGCGCCGGGAGAACGACCCCACGAGGACCCGGTCGTGGACCTCCCGGACCTCGATGAAGTCGGCGAGCGCCCGCACCGCCTCGTCGGACTTGAGGTCGATGTTGAAGAAGGCGTCGGGGAAGGCGTCGAAGACCTCGGCGAGGGTCGGCACCTGCTCGCGACCGCCGATGAGTGCGCGCTGCACCTCGCTGTGGGTCAGGTCCGAGATCGCCCCGCGGGCGTCGGTGACCCGGTCCAGGACCGAGTCGTGGAACGCCAGGAGCACCCCGTCGCGGGTGACGTGGACGTCCGTCTCGAGGTAGCTGTACCCGAGGTCGTGCGCGTGCCGGAACGCGTGCAGCGTGTTCTCCAGGCCGGTGATCTCGGGATGCTCGGCTCCGCCGCGGTGCGCGAAGGCCAGGACCCCGGCGGTGCCCTCGTGCCGGGCGTCGAGATAGGCGTACCCGGTCTCCGGACTGGGACGTCCGGGACCCTTGCGGATCCTCACGCGAGGAGTATTCACCGGCATGGACCGATCGTGACGGCAATCACGCCCTGCGGCATCCGCGCCGATGCTCAGTCGGGTCGGTGCGGAGGGAGTACGGTCGGGCCATGGAGTCGCTGAGCTGTCCGAAGTGCGGTGCCGAGATGGTCCGCCGGAGCCTCGTCCAGCAGTGCCCCGAGGGCCACGGAGTCTTCCTCGAGCGTGCCGACCTCGGCAGCCTGATCGAGGCCGAGACCGACTGGAACAGCCGGAGCGTGCACGACACCGCACGCCTGCCGCGGATCACCAGCGACATGACCGAGCCCCCCGCGCCGAGCCCGCACGCGCGCGCCTGGGTGGAGACGCTGTTCTGAGCTGAGCAGCAGGCCGCGAGGAACGAGCGGCGTGCGTGGGCTCAGCCAGGTCGAGCAGCCTCCGCGGCCGAGGCCGCGAGGCCGCGACGAGGCGTGTCGAGACCGCGCTCGAGCCGATCGCGACGCTGCTGCCGCTCTATATGTCGCGGAACGTCTCGATGTTGGCGCCCAGCTCGTTGAGCCGCTCGGCGAGGTCCTCGTAGCCGCGGGAGATGACGTACGTCGACCGCAGCACCGAGGTGCCCTTGGCCGCCAGCATGGCGAGCAGGATCACCACCGCGGGACGCAGCGCGGGCGGGCACATGATCTCGGCGCCCGAGAAGTGGGTCGGACCCTCGATCATCACCCGGTGCGGGTCGAGCAGCTTGACCTGGCCGCCGAGCTTGTTGAGCTCGGTGAGGTAGATGGCGCGGTTCTCGTAGACCCAGTCGTGCAGCAGCGTCTGGCCGGTCGCGACCGCGGCGATGACCGCGAAGAACGGCAGGTTGTCGATGTTGAGCCCCGGGAACGGCATCGGGTGGATCTTGTCCAGCGGCGCGTGCAGCAGCGACGGCTGGGTGGTGATGTCCACCAGCCGGGTGTGGCCGTTGAGGGCGTCGTACTCCTCGGAGCGGGAGTACTCGAAGCCCATCTCCTCCAGGGTCGCGAGCTCGATCTCGAGGAACTCGATCGGCACCCGGGTGATGGTGATCGAGGACGACGTGACGATGGCCGCGGCGAGGAGCGACATCGCCTCGATCGGGTCCTCGCTGGGTGCGTAGTCGACGTCGACGTCGATGTCGCGGCGGCCGGTGACCGTCAGCGTGGTGGTGCCGACGCCGGAGACCCCGACGCCGAGCTTCTGCAGGTAGAAGCACAGGTCCTGGACCATGTAGTTGGACGAGGCGTTGCGGATGACGGTGGTGCCCTCGTGGAGCGCGGCGGCCATCAGGGCGTTCTCGGTCACGGTGTCGCCGCGCTCGGTGAGCACGATCGCGCGCTGCGGCACGACGGTGCGGGTTCACCTGCGCGTGGTACATCCCGTCGGTCGCCTTGACCTCGAGCCCGAACGGACGCAGCGCGGACATGTGCGGCTCGACGGTGCGGGTGCCGAGGTTGCAGCCGCCGGCGTACGGCAGCTCGAAGACCTCGGCGCGGTGCAGCAGCGGGCCGAGGAACATGATCACCGAGCGGGTCCGCCGGGCCGCGGCCTCGTCGATGTTGGCCAGGTCGAGCTCGGCGGGCGGGATGATCTCGAGGTCGTTGTCGTTGAACCAGCGGGTCTGCACGCCGAGGCTGCTCAGCACCTCGAGGAGTCGGTTGACCTCCTCGATGCGGGCGACGTTCCGCAGGGTGGTGCGGCCCCGGTTGAGCAGGGAGGCGCACAGCAGCGCGACCCCGGCGTTCTTCGACGTCTTGACCGCGATGGTCCCCGAGAGCCGGGTCGGGCCGGTGACCCGCAGGTGCGTCGGACCGGCACCGAGCGCGACGATCTCGGAGTCGAGCGCGGCGCCGATGCGGGCGAGCATCTGCAGGGAGAGGTTCTGGTGCCCGCGCTCGATGCGGTTGATCGCGCTCTGGCTGGTGCCGAGCGTCTCGGCGAGCTGCTGCTGGGTCAGGCCGCGGTGCTTGCGCGCGTCGCGGATGAGGTTCCCGATCCGGCCCTGGTAGTCCTGCGTCATGGAAACCACGGTATCTCAGATATGAGATAACGCCATTCCTCGGCGTCGCGGCGTGTTGCCGGGGGAGCGGGGGCGTGTGGTCACCCCGCGGGCCTCCATGATGTGCGGTTTGGTCACCAACCGCAAAGATCCGACCCCAGGATCTGCGGTTGGTGACCAAACCGCGGTCCCCACCGGCAGGCGCAGCGGCGTGGCCGCGAGGTGGTCAGGCCGCGTGCGCGCCGGGCAGCGCGGCGGGCGGGCAGGAGCAGCCCTCGTCGCACGCGAGGTACACGTGGAAGGCGTGCCCGCAGCGCAGGCAGGGGAGGTCGTGCGACAGGTGCTCGGCGACATCGTGAGCGCCGGGCGAGTGGACGACGGTGTCCCACATGGCTGACCTCCTTTCCTTTCCACTACTAGTGACGGTGCTGCTTGACATCTGTGACGACGGTTCCACTAGAAAAGATCGCGCAATCGGGCTGTAGATACATCGGCAAGATCGCCTAACAGTGAGACCGGTCGCGGACCCGTGACTCATCGGCCCTACCTCAGGGACGGAACCAGGCCCGGGCGGTCTGCTTCGCGAGATCGTGACGGGCCTGCTCCACCGTGCGTCGGTACCCGCGCGGCAGCCGCGGGTGGCAGGCGCGGCCGTGGCACTTCTTCAGCCGCAGGGTGAGCCGGGTCAGGTCCGCCAGGACCCGCGGCCGGCGCTTCCCGGTGAGCACCAGGTTGTCCAGCTCGTGCGGGTCACGCACCAGGTCGTAGAGCTCACGCTTGCCGTTGGAGTAGAGGACGAACTTCCAGCGGCTGGTGCGCAGACCGAAGCCGGACAGCCCGGGCCGGTTCGCGTTCATCGCGCCCACCACGGCCTCGTACGACGCCGGCGTCGTCCACGCCCGGTCCTCACCGTGCACCATCGGCCAGAAGGACACCCCGTCCAGGGTCTTGGGCCACAGGTCGGTGGCGCCGGCGATGTCCAGCAGGGTGGCTCCGAGGTCGACCGTGGTGACCGGGCCGAACCGGTCACCGGACCGCCCACCCGGCGCCCGGACCAGCATCGGCACCCGGAACGACGGCTCGTAGGGGAGCAGCTTGCCCGTGAGCTTGCGGTGCTCGCCCAGGAAGTGGCCGTTGTCGGAGCTGAAGACGATGACGGTGTCGTCGTACTCGCCGCTGGCCTTGAGCGTCGCCACCAGCTTCTTGAACTCGCGGTCCACCACGAAGACCGCCTCGGCGCGCTGTCGGGCGAGCTCGCGCACGGCACGGTGCCGGGCGAGGTCCAGGTCCGGCAGGGACCGGGTCGGCCAGGTCTTGTCGGACACGTCGCGTTCGGGGGAGACGCCGAACTTCGGTACGCCGGGGGACTTGCGCAGCACGTCGTCGAAGCGCCCCCGGACCCAGCGCGGCCGCGCGGGGGTGAACTGCGCCAGGATCCGCGGGTCGTCGGGCTCGCGCGGCCCCCCGAAGTGCGGGGCGACCGGGTTGACGTAGAGGAAGAACGGCTGGTCCTTCTGGTGGAACGTCTCGACCAGCGCGCGGGACCGGTCGAAGATCAGGTTGGTGGAGTACACGCCCTTGTTGCGCACGATCCGGCCGTCGACGTTGAGGGTGGTGTCGAAGTACTTGTAGGTGCCACCGGGGACACCGGCGCTGTTGTCGTCGAGGCTGGCGGCCCAGTGGTCCCAGCCGGCCGGCACGTAGCGACCGGAGTCCTGGCCGGTCACCTTGGAGCGCTGGATGCCGTAGCCGTTGAGGTACTTCCCGACGTACCCGGTCTGGTAGCCGGCCGCCTTCAGGGCGGTGGCCACGGTGACGCTGTCGTCGAAGGCGCCGAACCCCCAGGGCGGCTCGACGGTGACGACGTGGTGGTTGTGCGACTGCTGTCCGGTGAGGATCGAGGCCCGGGCCGGGCAGCACATCGGGTTGTTGGAGAACGAGTTGCGAAAGTGCAGGCCCCGGGCGAAGAACCGGCGCAGGAAGGGCGCGTAGGCGAGGTCGTCCTCCCGCATGTCGTCGGTCAGGACGACGACGACGTTCGGCTGGACCGGGGGCTCGGCGCCGGGCGCGGCGGCGGTCCGGGGCAGCGACCCGGCGGGCGCGGACAGCAGCCCGGCGCCGAGCGCCAGCACCATCGCCGTCACCACGGCCGGCATCCTCATGCCGGGGATTGTGCCCCGTTCAGTCCGCGACGGTCGGCGACGCTCCGGTCACGGCCTCCCGGGTCTGGGTCATGAACTCCCAGGTGAGGGCGTGCGCCAGCACGACCAGCAGCACGAGCAGGAACGCCGCGGCCTGCGGCGGGGTGAGCCCGAAGTTGCCGGCCAGCTCGGGCACCACGCCCAGCACGGCGATCAGCCCGTAGACGAGGGCCACCAGCCAGCGGTGCCGGCGGATGATGCCCGGGGACGTGACCTTGCGGTCCACGCGGATCAGGCTCAGGGTGCTCCACGCGCCGACGGCGGACGCGATCACGAAGGTGATCCGCCAGATCAGCGGTTCGGAGGGGTCGATCTGGGCGAAGAGGCTCATCAGCGCGGGGAGCAGGAACGACACGTAGACGCCGCCGACCAGCCGCCGCAGGTGCGGGTCGGCCAGCCAGTCGGGTCGCCGCTCGACGACGTTCCACCAGAGGCCGACCAACGTGAAGCAGGTGCCGGCCACGACCGCGTAGAAGGTGCTCAGGTCCATCCGGCCAGTCTGACGCAGCCGCCGCACCGCTGTCGCGGCTGAATTGCAGCCCTCAGTGCGGCTCGGCTCGCGCACCTCCGGAGACATCCCGTGCGACCCACCGGGCAGCAGCCGGGTGTTCATGACCAAGGACCTGTGACCGGTTCCTCAGACCCTGTTCAGCCCGTGGCCAGCCGCCGGAACTCGACGTGGTCCCCGCCTTCGGCGAAGGAGCGCACCATCGCAAGAAGGTCAGGCTCGTCGCCGGAGTCAATCAGGTAGAACCCGACCATCTGCTCCGCTGTCTCTGTGAACGGGGCATCCGTGACGATGGCCGATCCTCTTCCGGTTCGACAGCCGAGCAGCCCAACACGTCAATTGGGCTCGCTTGAGCTGCGCGTTGCGGCCTCTCGACGAGCGCGCACCTCGCCGTCTTGCGCCTCCGGTGAAACTGGCAGGGACGGGAGTTCGTGAGCCGGGAGTTCGTCGTGGAACGCGAAAACGCCCTAGACGGCCTCGCACCGTGGTCCTTCCGGGACAACGCCAGGCTACGTTTGCGCCTCGCGCCCGGCGGTCGCTCGGTAGATCCGACAAACGACCGAATCGCGGCTGCGGCGCTGCGCAACAGCACGGTCAAGGCGTGGGAAGCCGCCGGGCGACCTGCGCCCGGCCGCCGTCCAGGGGAGCACGACCTACTCCCCATCACTCGGGATAGCGCCCAGCTGCTCCGTTACGGCGACGACTGACCCACCGCCGACCTGGTCGGCGACATTGAGCCGTTGGCGATGTACGCCGGGCGTTGCATCAGCCCCGACAGCGAGCCAATCGTGGTGACTGCAGGTCCTCATCGGTGCATCTAAGGTCAATCAGATGGCGGCCTTCTTCTCTTCATCGTCACCCGTGGCGCCCCTGTCATCCCTAGAACGGGGGACGTCGGCGACTGTTCGGGGCGATTTCTGACGACGTCCCTAGTCTTCTTGGATGATTCGGTCCCCCCACGTGGCTGCCCCCTGGATGACTGCGCATCACGGGCACACCCGCCGCACGTTCAGCCGTCTGCTGTTGCTGGCGACGAGCCTGACCCTGGCCGTGGCTGGATTCGCCGGATTCGCGGTGGGGCCGGCTTCCGCGACATCTGCAGCAGAGCCCGAGCAGAGCTCGGCGTTGGTCACGTGGGACTGCACCGGCAGCCCCTGCCCGTGGGGTGGCCAGACGCGGAATCAGGCGGCGGTGTGGCCCGCGGCGGTGAACCCGATCAGCACCCGGCACGGCTACACGACCTCGGCGCCGGTCTACGCGCCTGGGGCCACCACGGCGGGCTACCAGGTGAAGATCCACTCCGGCTCGGCCCGCATCTACGCCGGCACCCCGACGGGCTCGCACCGGCTGATAGCGGCCCTGGGCAGCGGGGAGACCGCGACCCTGCCGGTCATCGGTGCCGGCGAGGTGTTCTCCGTCCAGTCCGAGGACGGCTTCACCTACACCCTCACCCCGGCTCCCGCCCCGGACCCCGACCCCGACCCGGACCCGGATCCTGACCCGAGCGGACAGAGCTCCTCGTCGTTGGTTACGTGGGACTGCACCGGCAGCCCCTGCCCGTGGGGTGGCCAGACGCGGAATCAGGCGGCGGTGTGGCCCGCGGCGGTGAACCCGATCAGCACCCGGCACGGCTACACGACCTCGGCGCCGGTCTACGCGCCTGGGGCCACCACGGCGGGCTACCAGGTGAAGATCCACTCCGGCTCGGCCCGCATCTACGCCGGCACCCCGACGGACTCGCACCGGCTGATAGCGGCCCTGGGCAGCGGGGAGACCGCGACCCTGCCGGTCATCGGTGCCGGCGAGGTGTTCTCCGTCCAGTCCGAGGACGGCTTCACCTACACCCTCACCCCGGCTCCCGCCCCGGACCCCGACCCCGACCCGGACCCGGATCCTGACCCGAGCGGACAGAGCTCCTCGTCGTTGGTTACGTGGGACTGCACCGGCAGCCCCTGCCCGTGGGGTGGCCAGACGCGGAATCAGGCGGCGGTGTGGCCCGCGGCGGTGAACCCGATCAGCACCCGGCACGGCTACACGACCTCGGCGCCGGTCTACGCGCCTGGGGCCACCACGGCGGGCTACCAGGTGAAGATCCACTCCGGCTCGGCCCGCATCTACGCCGGCACCCCGACGGGCTCGCACCGGCTGATAGCGGCCCTGGGCAGCGGGGAGACCGCGACCCTGCCGGTCATCGGTGCCGGCGAGGTGTTCTCCGTCCAGTCCGAGGACGGCTTCACCTACACCCTCACCCCGGGCGACCCGTTGCCTCCGCCAGAACCGCCGTGCCAGGACCCGTTGACCTGCGACCCGGTGGAGTGGGTATCCGCGCTCTGGACCTGCGACCTTCCCGGATGCACGACCGGTGACTGGGTCGGCGGTGTGATCGCTTGGCCAGCGTGGTCCGCCTACGCCTCCAATGCCAGGAGTGGGGACAGCTCCCGCACGGTGTACGACCACGAGGGGAAGAAGCTATACCCGTACATGGGTCCCTGGGCAGATGGCTGTGAGGTCACGGCCGTCACCGGCGAGATCCTCGTGATCGAGTGGGAGCGGGGCACGGACGAGTGGCGCGAGACGCTGGTCGGTCCGGGAGACACGTACACCATCGACCTCGTCGGGCCCGAGAACGGCGCGATGCTCGAGACGCCCAACAACACCGAGCCGTTCACCGCGTCCTTCGCGAACTGCACTCCGCAACCGATCAACCCAGGGTGACTCGCCTGACCAAAGTGGGGCCTGACCTGCAGGAATGGCTTCCACGCGCTGGAACGGGAGTCCTCGCATCTACGGCAACTCCCGGTAATTTGTCGCCGATAACTGACATTATGTCAATCCATACGCGGACAGGAGGTCCCTCTGAGCCCCTCTCCCGCTGTGCGGCCGGTCAGTCGAGGCAGAACTCGTTGCCCTCGACGTCCTGCATCACCAGGCACGACTCGTTGACGCCGTCGGCAACCAGGAGTCGCACGCGGGTCGCGCCGAGCGGGAGCAGTCGTGCGCACTCGGCCTCGAGGGCGGCCAGGCGCTCGTCACCCACGAGCCCGGTGCCGACCCGCACGTCGAGATGCACCCGGTTCTTGACGACCTTGCCCTCGGGAACGCGCTGGAAGAACAGGCGCGGGCCCACCCCTGAGGGATCAACGCAGGCGAAGGCCGAACCCTGTTGCTCGGGCGGCAGCGCGCGATCGAAGTCCTCCCACGAGGCGAACCCCTCCGGTGGCGGCGGTACGACGTACCCCAGCACCTCGCACCAGAACCGGGCGACGCGCTCCGGTTCCGCGCAGTCGAAGGTGACCTGGAACTGCTTGACCGACAGCATCGGTCCACCATAGAGGCACGACCCGGCCATCGCCGCGGGCCCACGACCAGGAGGAAGCATGGCCACGTTCACCCGCTCCGACGACCTGCAGGGAGCGGAGTTCGTCGACACCGACCTGCGGGGCGCGCGGTTCGTCCGGGCCGACCTGTCCGGCGTCGTGATGCGCGAGGCCAGCGTGGACGGCGCGGACATCGACGCGCCGTGGCTCTCCGCCGGGGGCAGCTTCCTGCGCGTCAACGGCGTCGATGTGGTCCCCCTCGTCGAGGCCGAGCTCAACCGCCGCTTCCCCGGTCGAAGCGAGAGGCGCGCGGGAGATCCCGAGGGCCTGCGGGCGGCCTGGGCGGCGCTCGAGCGCGCGTGGGCGGCCACGCTCGCGCGGGTCGCGACGATGCCGGCCGGCACGGTCGACGTGTCGGTGGACGGCGAGTGGTCCTTCGCGCAGACGCTGCGGCACCTCGTCCTGGCCACGGACGCGTGGCTGCGCCGGGCGGTCCTGGAGATCGAGCAGCCGTTCGACCCGATCGGGCTGGCGGGTGCCGGGGCGGAGGACGACGGCCTGGACCCGACGATCTTCACGACGGACACGCCGTCGTACGCCGAGGTGCTCGAGACCCGGGCGGGTCGCGTCGCGATGGTGCGCGACTTCCTCGCCGGAGTCACCCCGGAGGTGCTGGCCGCGCCGCACGCGAACCCGTGGGACCCCGCGTACCAGGAGAGCACCCTGTCCTGCCTGCACGTGATCCTCGAGGAGGAGTGGGAGCACCTCCGGTACGCCGTGCGCGACCTCGACGCGATCGAGGCGGGGTCCGACGCCGAGGGTCCCGGTCGATGACCCGGTTCTCCGCGCGCAACGAGTCCGAGGCCGTCGTGGCGGCGGCTCGCGACGAGATCTGGGCGGTGCTGACCGATCCGGGGCTCCTGACGCAGCTGACGCCGCTCCTGCAGCACGTCGAGGCCGACGGCGACCTCTGGCGCTGGGACCTGGCCAGGATCCCGGTGCTGGGCGTCGCCGTCGCGCCGAGCTTCACCGAGCGGATGACCTTCGAGCCGACCTCGCGGATCGCCTTCACCCACGCGCCGCCGACGCGGCGCCACGGAGCGCGCCGGGGTCGACGGCTGGTACACCCTGGTCGACGTGGCCGGTGGCACCCTGCTGAGCACCGCGCTGAGCGTCGAGGTGGACCTCCCGTTGCCGAAGGCCTCGTCCATCGCGGTCCGTGGGGTGATGAGGACGGTGATGGCCCGGATGGGCGACCGCTTCGGCGCCAACCTCGAGCGTCACCTCGGTCTGCGCTGAGCCCGCCTCAGGCGCGCCCGATGGCGAGCAGGTCGCGCAGACCGGTCGGCGGCCGTCCCGTCAGTCGCTCGACGTCGCCGCTGACGGCCGCGACCTCGCCGGCCTTGATCGACGTGTACGTCGAGACCCACGCGTCGTACTGCCACTGCGGCGCCTCCCAGCGGCGTCGCGACGCATACGCCTCCTCGACCGTCTCGTCGAGGAAGCGCACCTCGTGGCCGGTCTCCTCGGAGAGGATCTGCGCCACCTCACCGAGGGTCAGCGCCTCGGGTCCGGTCAGGTCGTAGGTCGCTCCCGCGTGGGCGTCGCTGTCGAGCAGCACGGCCGCCGCGGCCCGGGCGACGTCGGCACGCGCGACGGCGGCGACCCGGCCCTCGCCCGCCGGGCCGCGCAGGACCCCGTCGTCGCCCACCATCATCGGCAGGAAGTCGAGGTAGAAGTTGTCGCGCAGGAACGTGTGCTGCAGACCCAGGGCGCGCACATGCTCCTCGGTGGCGTAGTGGTCGCGGCCGAGGGTGAACACCGAGTCGGCGGCCGCCCCGACGAAGGAGGTGTACACAAGGTGCCGCACGCCGGCACGAGCGGCCGCGTCCACGAAGGCCCGGTGCTGGTCGAGCCGGTCCGCGCTCTCCGATGCGGAGACCATCAGCAACACCTCCACGCCGTCGAGCGCGTCCGCCGGGACGTCGGCGAACGCGCACCGCACCGGCACCGCTCCGGCCAGGTCCGGAGCCCGCCCCGGGTCGCGTGCCAGCAACCGCTGCGGGACCCCGGCGTCGGCGACCAGCCGGGCCACCATGCCTCCCAGCGCGCCCGTCGAACCGGTCACCGCGAGGGTGGGCAGGTCGGCCATCCCTCCATCCTCGCAGCCCCCGTGGGCTGGGGCGGTACCACCGCTCCCCTACGATCGAGGCCATGCGCTCCACGACCTCGTCCCCCCTCCGCACCTTCGCGACGGTCGCCGCCGCGACGCTCTGCCTGGCGCTCCTCGGCGCCTGCGGCAGCGAGGACGGCGACGACACCGCGACGGACCCGGCGCCCGCGGCGTCCTCCGACGCCACGTCGGAGTCCGCCAGCGCGGAGGCCACCGCGGACGCCACGTGTGAGTACCCCGAGGACGGCATGCCTCCGGCCAAGGAGGTCGACGCCCCCTCGGGCACGCCCACCGCCACCGGCCCGGTCTCGGTGACGCTCGAGACCAGCGCCGGCACCATCAACGCCGAGCTCGACGGGGCCGCCACGCCGTGCACCGTCAACAGCTTCCTGTCGCTCGCCGAGCAGATGTACTACAACGACACCGACTGCCACCGGCTCACCACCCAGGGCATCTTCGTCCTGCAGTGCGGTGACCCGACGGCCTCCGGCACCGGCGGCCCGGGCTACTCCTTCGCCGACGAGCTGAGCGGTGCCGAGACCTACCCGGCCGGCACCCTGGCGATGGCCAACGCGGGCCCGAACACCAACGGGTCCCAGTTCTTCATCGTGTACGACGACACCGCAGCTGCCGCCGTCGTACACCGTCTTCGGCCAGCTCGACGAGGCGAGCACCGCGGTCGTCCAGGAGATCGCGGCCAAGGGCACCGTCGACGGCGGCCCCGACGGGGCGCCGAAGGACACGGTGACCATCGAGTCGGTCACCGTCGGCTGACCGGAGTCAGTCCGCGGCGCCGTCGTAGGTGATGGTGGCGCCGACCTGGACGGTGCGCGCCACCGTGCAGAGACGGTCGCGCACCTGCGCGTAGGTGCGCGGCAGCACCGCGCGGGCGGCGTCACCCGCCTCCCCGTCCGGGAAGGTGAGGTCGAAGCTCACCCGCAGGTCGACCAGCCGGTTGCCGTGCTCGTCGCGGACCTTGTGGCCCTCCGTGCGGACCCGGACGTCCGTCGCCGGCGCCCGCTTGTCGGTCACCGCCGCGACGTCGAGGATGCTGCAGCCGGCGATCGCGGCGAGCAGCAGCTCCACCGGGCTGAAGTCGGGATCGTCGCCCGACCCGATCGGGAGCACTCCCCCGCGCCGGTTGATCGCCTTGTAGCGACCCTCCCCGATCTGCACGAGGTCGACGAACCGCAGGGTCTGGTCACTGGTCGGCGTGGCGCTGTCGCTCATGGCGTCAGCCTGCCACGGCCCGACGCGCCCGACGGGGTCGGTCAGCGCTGGAACAGGCGGCGGGTACGACGGGCGCGGCGGGCGTCCTCGCGGGCCAGCTCCACCTCACGCAGGATCGCCTGGTCCTGATCGGACCAGGCCCTCCCCTCGACAAGTCCGAGGGCCAGGTGCAGCTGCGTCGTCATGGTGGAATCACCCTTTCGCCCCGCGGGGCAGGTCGTTCGTGCGTAATGAATGTGTGCCGTTGTTGTCTATTACATTCTAGGTCGACAATTTATGCCCGACCGCATCCGCGACGGGGTGATCTCGCCCACGTGACCCAGGGCACGCCAGACTTCTCCTCATGTCGGGTCAGCGCGTCGCCGTGGCGGCCACCGGAGCGCAGTCCCTGGCCGCCGGTCTCGGCGTGGCCGCCGAGGGTGGCGGCGCCGTCGACGCCGCCCTGGCAGCGGCGTTCGTGGCCCTGGCCACCGAGCCCGGCATGGTGAGCTTCGGCGGCGGCGCCTACGTCGCGATCTGGCCCGCCGACGGCGATCCGGTGGTCGTCGACGGCAACGTCGAGATGCCCGGCCGCGGCGCGCCCGACGCGCGCTTCGGCAGCGGGGTCCGCGAGGTGTTCACGACGTACGGCGGCGGGGTCACCATGCACGCCGGCGCGGGTTCGGTCGCCACGCCGGGGATCGTCCAGGCGTTCGCCGCCGCGCACGAGGCCCGTGCCCGGCTGCCGTGGGCGCGGCTGCTGGCGCCGGCCACCCGCGCCGCGCGCGAGGGCTACCCGATGAGCCCGGCCGCGTCCCGCTACCTCGGGCTGGTCGCGGACACCCTGTTCGGGGAGGACCCGGAGGCGCACGCCCTGATGACCCGGGCCGACGGCACCGTGCTGGCCGGTGGCGAGGCGACGCGGAACCCGGCCCTGGCCGACGTGCTCGAGGAGCTGGCCGTCGACGGGGCCGCGCTCTTCACGACCGGCCGGGTCGGACGGGCCCTGGTGGACGCGATGCGGGACGACGGGCTGGTCACGGCCGCGGACCTGGCGGCGTACTCCCCCGCGGTGCGCCCCGCGCACCCGTTCGCCGTGGGCGACTGGACGATCGCGGTCAACCCGCCTCCGTCGGTGGGCGGTCCCATCCTCGCGGTGATGCTCGGCGAGCTGGCGCGCCGGGGAGCCTGGACGTGGGCGGACGCCATCGAGGTCCAGCACCGGGTGCTGAGGTACCGCAACGCCGTCCACGACCGCTCCGCGGACCTCGAGGCGGACGGCATCGACCTGCTGGCCCGGGTGTCGGCCCAGGGTCTCGGCGGCCTGCGCGGCTCGTCCTCCACGGCGCACGTCTCCGCGGTCGACGCCGACGGGAACGCCTGCGCGATCACGATGAGCAGCGGGTACGGCGCCGGGCTGTGCATCCCGGGCACGGGCATCCTGCTCAACAACTCCCTCGGCGAGGTCGAGCTCAACCAGCACGGCCTGCACGCCCTGCCGCCCGGGACCCGCCTGGCGTCCAACATGGCGCCCACGACGGGCCGCACCGAGGACGGGCGCACCTTGGCCATCGGCTCCCCCGGCGCCGACCGGATCACCACCGCGCTGATGCTGGTGCTGGGCCAGGGCTGCCTGCGCGGCGCCGACCTGCGCGAGGCGATCGACGACCCGCGGCTGCACCTGCGGCTGGGCCCCGACGGCGCCTACGTGGTCGAGCACGAGCGTGACCCGGGGATCACGAGCGCCGTGGCGGCGTCCGGGCTGGAGGGGCACGAGTACGCCGAGCCGCACATGTACTTCGGCGGCGTCGGTGCCGCGCACCGGGCGGCCGACGGCAGCCTCCAGGCCGCCGGCGACCGCCGTCGGGACGCCGCGGTGGGCGTCGCCTAGCTCGCCCGGGTCAGAGCGCGGGCCCCTCGCCGCGCACCTTGTCGACCTCGGCCATCGCGTCGCGCAGCTGGCCCAGCCACTCCTCGGCGTGCTCGCCGACCAGGCGCACCGACCAGGCGAGCGCGTCGGACCGGGACCGGGCGATGCCCGCGTCGACGAGGGTGTCGAGGACCCGGCGCTCGGGCTGGCGCAGGCGCGTCATCACCGGAACGGCCAGGTGCGTGAACAGCGCCTCGACGTCCCCGTGGCGCGTGCCCCAGGCCACCTTGCGGCCGTAGCGGGCCTCGGCCTCGTCGGCGATCTGCATCCGTTGGGCCCGGGTGTCCTCGCGGAACCGGTCGATCCGGCCCTCCGCGGCGGCTCCCTCGGTCGCGTCGGCGTCCGCCAACGTGCCGACGACGGTGATCTCCTCGCGGTCGACGGTCACGTCGACCTCGCTGAACCAGTCCCCCGGCAGCCGGCCGGTGAACCACTCGGCGGCGTCGTCGGCGGGCGGCACGTCGGCGGCCTGCCAGCCGCCGCGGCGTCCGCGCCGGCCCTCGTGTCGTTTGTCGTGGTGTCTCATGGTGGATCCTTCCTGATTACGTGATTACAACATTACAACGCAACGCAAGGACCGGTCATTCCCGTCGCGTGGCCAGGACCATGACGTGCGTAGACTGAGATCGGGGTCACAGTCCGACTCCCCAAGCCCTTCGGAGCCGTCCATGACAACCGCGCCCGCGACCGATCGGGTCGCGCTCGTGCGCGCCATCGCCACCCAGCGCGCGGCCGACCGGGGCGCCCTCATGCCGGTGCTGCACGACGTCGTCGAGGAGCTCGGTCACATCGCGCGCGAGGACGTGGAGGCGATCGCCGACGTGCTCAACCTGTCGGTCGCCGACGTCCACGGGGTGGTCTCCTTCTACGCCGACTTCCGGACCACGCCGGCGCCGGCGCACACCGTCGCCCTGTGCCGGGGCGAGGCCTGCCAGGCGGTGGGCGCGGAGGCGTTGTACGACGACACCCGCGGTCGGGCGGCCGACCTCGGCGTCGACGTGGAGGTCGCCGAGGTGTTCTGCCTGGGCAACTGCGCGCTCGGCCCGTCGGGCACCCTCGACGGCCGGCTGCACGGCCGGTTGAGCGCAGAGCGCCTCGCGGCCCTCACCGAGGGATGGCGCGCGTGACCACCGTCTACGTCCCCGGGGACGCCGCTGCGACCTCGGTCGGCGCGGACGCCGTGGCGGCCGCCTTCGAGGCGGCCGGTGCCCGGGTGGTGCGCAACGGCTCGCGCGGGATGCTCTGGCTCGAGCCGCTGGTCGAGGTCGAGACCGACCGCGGACGCGTGGGCTACGCGAACGTCGAGCCCACCGACGTCGACGCGGTGCTCGACGGCACGCACCCCGGGGCCGTCGGCGTGGTCGACGAGCACCCGTGGCTCGCACGCCAGCGCCGGGTCAGCTTCGCGCGGGTCGGGATCGTGGACCCGGCGTCGATCACGGACTACGAGGCCCACGGCGGCTGGACCGGTCTCCGTCGGGCGCTGGCCCTCTCGCCCGCCGAGGTGGTCGCCGAGGTGACCGAGTCCGGGCTGCGGGGCCGCGGCGGGGCCGGCTTCCCGGCCGGCATCAAGTGGAAGACGGTGCTCGAGACCGCGTCGGACCTGAAGTTCGTGGCCTGCAACTTCGACGAGGGCGACTCCGGCACCTTCGCCGACCGGATGATCGTCGAGGGCGACCCGTTCACGCTGATCGAGGGCATGACCATCACCGCGCACGCGGTCGGCGCGACCGAGGGCTACGTCTACATCCGCTCGGAGTACCCCCACGCCGTGGCCGCGCTGCGCCGGGCGATCGAGGCGGCGTACACCCATGGCTACCTGGGCGCGGACGTCCTCGGCAGCGGCCTCGTCTTCGACCTGCACGTGCGGGTCGGCGCGGGCGCCTACATCTGCGGCGAGGAGTCCTCGATGCTCGACAGCCTCGAGGGCCGTCGCGGCGAGGTCCGCGCCAAGCCGCCGATCCCCGCGATCTCCGGCCTGTTCGGGCGGCCGACCGCCGTCAACAACGTGCTCACGCTGTGCGCGGTCCCGATGATCCTGTCCGACGGTGGTGCGGCGTACGCCGAGCTCGGCACCGGGCGGTCCCGCGGCACCCAGGTCTTCCAGCTCGCCGGCAACGTCAAGCAGGGCGGCATCGTCGAGCTCCCGTTCGGGGTCACCCTCGGTGAGCTCGTCGAGGAGTACGGCGGCGGCACGCTCACGGGCCGGCCGATCCGGGCGGTCCAGGTGGGCGGGCCTCTGGGTGCGTACCTCCCGCCGGACCAGTTCGACCTGCCCATGGACTACGAGGCGTTCGCGGAGGCCGGGGCGATGGTCGGCCACGGCGGCATCGTGGTCTTCGACGAGACGGTGGACATGGCCCGGATGGCCAGGTTCGCCATGGAGTTCTGCTCGATCGAGTCGTGCGGCAAGTGCACCCCGTGCCGCATCGGCTCGACCCGCGGCGTCGAGACGATCGACCGGATCATCGCCGGCCACGACGTGAGCCGGAACCTCGTGCTGCTCGACGACCTCTGCGAGACGATGACCAAGGGCTCGCTGTGCGCCATGGGCGGCCTCACCCCGATGCCGGTGCAGAGCGCGATCCGGCATTGGCCGCAGGACTTCGAAGGAGCGTTGCGATGAGTGATCTCGACCAGGTGTGGGCGCCCGAGGTCGACTACGGAACCCCCGCCGTCGCCGGCGACACCGTGAGCGTCACGATCGACGGCCGGGCCGTCGAGGTGCCCGCCGGCACGTCGGTGCTCCGGGCCGCGACCGAGGCCGGGGTCGAGATCCCCAAGCTCTGCGCGACCGACTCGCTGAAGGCCTTCGGCTCCTGCCGCATGTGCCTCGTCGAGGTGGACGGCGCCAAGGGCGTGCCCGCGTCCTGCACGACGCCGTGCAGCGACGGCATGGTGGTCAACACACGCACCGAGCAGGTGCAGAACCTGCGTCGACAGGTGATGGAGCTCTACCTCTCCGACCACCCGGAGGACTGCGACGGCTGCGCGCGCGGCAACTGCGAGATCCAGGCGATGGCACGCACCGTCGACGCCGCCGAGGTCCGCTACGGACGCCCCGAGAGCCGCGCCGACGTCGCGCACGCGACCCCCGTCGACCTCAGCAACCCCTACTTCGCCTTCGACGCGTCCTCCTGCATCGTCTGCTCGCGCTGCGTGCGCGCGTGCTCCGAGACCCAGGGCACCTTCGCGCTCACCGTCGAGGGCCGTGGCTTCGACTCCGCGATCAGCGCCGGCGGCACGGACTTCTTCTCCTCCGAGTGCGTCTCCTGCGGCGCCTGCGTGCAGGCCTGCCCGACGTCCGCGCTCCAGGAGCACTCGGTCGTCCAGCTCGGCATGCCGACGCGCTCGGTCGAGACGACCTGCGCCTACTGCGGCGTGGGCTGCTCCTTCCGCGCGGAGGTGCAGGGCGACGGCGCGGACTCCCGGGTCGTCCGGATGGTGCCGTCCAAGAACGGCGGCGCCAACGAGGGCCACAGCTGCGTCAAGGGCCGCTTCGCCTACGGGTACGCCGCGCACCAGGACCGGCAGCTCCACCCGATGGTGCGCGACTCCCTCGACGACGAGTGGCGCGCCGTGTCCTGGGAGGAGGCGATCGCCAAGGTCGCCACCGGCTTCCAGGCGCTCCAGGCGGAGCACGGGGTCGGGGCCATCGGCGGCATCTCCTCCAGTCGCTGCACCAACGAGGAGGTCTACGTCGTCCAGAAGATGGTGCGGGCGGCGTTCGGCAACAACAACATCGACACCTGCGCGCGGGTCTGCCACTCCCCCACCGGCTACGGCCTGAAGCAGACGTTCGGCACCTCCGCGGGCACCCAGGACTTCCGTTCGGTCGAGAAGTCCGACGTGATCTTGCTGATCGGGGCCAACCCCACCGACGCGCACCCCGTCTTCGCCTCGCGGATGAAGCGCCGCCTGCGCGCCGGGGCCGGCCTGATCGTGGCCGACCCGCGCCGGATCGACCTGGTCCGCAGCCCGCACGTCGAGGCGGCCCACCACCTCCCCGTGCTGCCCGGCTCCAACGTCGCGTTCGTCAACGCGATGGCGCACGTCGCGGTCACCGAGGGCCTGTACGACGAGGCGTTCCTCCGCGAGCGTTGCGAGAACGTCGACGACTACCTCGCCTTCATCGCCGATCCCGCCAACTCCCCCGAGGCCACCGCCGAGATCACCGGGATCGCCGCCGACGAGCTGCGCGCCGCCGCCCGCCTCTACGCGAGCGCCGAGAACGGCGCGATCTACTACGGCCTCGGCGTGACGGAGCACTCCCAGGGCTCCACCATGGTGATGGGCATGGCCAACCTGGCGATGGTCACCGGCAACATCGGCCGTGAGGGCGTCGGCGTCAACCCGCTGCGCGGCCAGAACAACGTCCAGGGCTCCTGCGACATGGGCTCCTTCCCCCACGAGTTCCCCGGCTACCGGCACGTCTCCCAGGACGACGTGCGCGGCATCTACGAGGAGCTGTGGGGCCGCACCCTCGACCCGGAGCCCGGCCTGCGGATCCCCAACATGTTCGACGCCGCGCTCGGCGGCACGTTCCGCGGGCTCTACGTCCAGGGCGAGGACATCGCGCAGTCCGACCCCAACACCCAGCACGTCGAGGCGGCCCTGCGGGCCATGGACCTCGTCGTCGTGCAGGACCTGTTCCTCAACGAGACGGCACGGTTCGCGCACGTCTTCCTGCCGGGCACGTCGTTCCTCGAGAAGGACGGCACCTTCACCAACGCCGAGCGGCGGATCAACCGGGTCCGCCCGGTCTTCCCGTCCAAGGTCGGGAAGGACGAGTGGCAGGTGACCTGCGAGATCGGCCGGGCCATGGGCTACGACATGGACTACGCCTCGGCGTCCGAGATCATGGACGAGATCGCGGCCACCACGCCGACCTTCGCCGGTGTCTCGTTCGCGGCGCTCGACGCGGCGGGCTCGATGCAGTGGCCGGTCAACGACGCGGCCCCCCTGGGCACCCCCACCATGCACATCGGCGAGTTCGTGCGGGGCAAGGGCCGGCTGGTGGAGACGGTGTTCGTGCCGACCACCGAGCGGTCGACCCGCCGCTACCCGCTGATCCTGACCACCGGCCGGATCCTCACGCAGTACAACGTCGGCGCCCAGACGCGGCGGACCTCCAACAACACCTGGCACCCCGAGGACGTCCTCGAGATCCACCCGGCCGACGCGGAGGTCCGCGGGATCTCGACGGGCGACCTGGTCGACCTGTCCAGCCGCGTGGGCAGCACCACGCTGCGCGCGGTCGTCTCCGAGCGGATGCCGGCGGGCGTCGTCTACACGACCTTCCACCACCCGGTCACCGGCGCCAACGTGGTGACGACCGAGAACTCCGACTGGGCCACCAACTGCCCGGAGTACAAGGTGACCGCCGTGCAGGTGGGGGTGGCCAACTCCCGCGGCGAGCACGCCGTCGAGGAGTCCCGCGAGCCCGCGGAGACGCACGCGTGATCGCACCCGAGGAGCGGATGGGCAACGACATCGCCCGCCAGTTCACGCACCTGCCCGACGACGAGGCGGTCGAGGCCATCGTCCGGCACATCGAGACCTTCTGGGACCCCCGGATGAGGGCCGCGCTGCGCGCGCTCGTGGCGTCCGGCGACGACGACCTGGACCCGCTGCTCGCCGCCGCGGGGCGCCGGGTGCACGACCACGCGACCCGGCAGGAGACCGAGGCTCAGTCCGGGTAGCCGGCGATGCCGCGCAGCCTCTCCCACTCCTCGGCCAGTCCGAGGGTGGTCCCGATCTCGAGGATCACGGCGCGGAACATCGCGCCCGACGTGGTCAGCGCCGGGTCGATGTGCCCGAAGACCTCGAGCGTGACGATGCCGTAGAGGCGCGCCCACGCGAGCTCGAAGAGCCAGAGCACCCCGATGCCGTCGTCGCCGAACAGGTCCGCCATCGCCTGGCGGTCGGAGCCGGGCTCCTCCCAGAGGGCGACGACGGCCGGGTCCAGCGTCTCCTTGGCGGGGACGGCGAACCGGCGCTGCTGCCACAGCTGCACGAACAGCTCGCCGAAGAAGTCGGTGAAGATGCGCTCCCCCTCGGCGCAGGCGGCCGTCACGGGGAACTTCGAGTGGTGCTGCTTCGGAGGCGCGTCCGGCGCGGGCGGGGAGGCGAAGACCATCCGGAACTCCGCCGGGTTGCCCAGCGCCCACGCGCGGAACGCCGTCGAGGCGGCGACGATCCGGGCGGCCGGGTCGTCGGCCGGCCAGGCGTCGCGGGACTCGGTCATGGTGGCCACGACGTCGACGAAGATGTCGCGCGTGACCAGCTCGTCGAGGGCCGCGGCGCTGTCGACGTAGCGGTAGAGCGCCGGGGGGGTCAGGCCCATGTCGCCGGCCACGGCCCGGATGGAGACCTCCTGTCCCCCGCGCAGCAGCGTGCGGGCGATCGCGACGATCTCGTCGAAGGTCGCCTGACGCTGCCGCTCCCGGCGGGTCAGCGGCTCCCCGGTGGTCTGCGTGCTCATCCGAGCCTCCTGTCGCCGCGTCGGGATCGTTCGTGACCAGCCAAGCATAAGGGTTGACAACTCTTGTGAACACCCTTCACTGTTATACACAGTAACATTCATGACGCAGCAACACGGGAGTGACCATGATGAACCGCTGGGGCGCCTTCGTCGCCCGCCGGGCCGGCCGGGTGCTGGCCCTCTCGATCGCCCTGGTCGCCCTGGCGGCCGGCTACGGACTCGGCGTGTTCGGGGCCCTCTCCGACGGGGGCTTCGAGGACCCCGCCTCCGAGTCGGCCCGCGCGTTCGCCGCCCAGGAGACGAGCTTCGCGGACAGCAGCACCGACCTGGTGGTCGTCTACTCGAGCCCCGACCTGACCGTCCGGGACCCGGCGTTCGCCGAGGCGGTCGACGACACGCTCCGCGGGCTGGACCCGGCGTCCGTGGCCGGGGTGACCAGCTGGTTCGACACCCAGGCGCCCGGGCTGGTGAGCGACGACCAGCACGCGACGCGGGTCCTCGTGACCCTGACCGGCACCGACCAGGAGGCCAAGTCCGCGTCGTACGAGCGGCTCGGCGACTCCCTCGAGGCGGAGGGGCTCACGACGAACGTGGCGGGCGCCTCGGCGGTGTTCGAGGACGTGAACACCCAGGTGGGCGAGGACATCGCTCGTGCCGAGTCCCTGGCGATGCCGATCGTGTTCGTGCTCAGCCTCCTCATCTTCGGCAGTCTCGTCTCCGCGCTGATGCCGACCATGATCGGCATGATCGCGGTGTTCGGGGCGTTCGCCGTGGTGCGGCTGCTCACCGAGGTGACGCCCGTGTCGGTCTTCTCCATCAACGTCATCACCCTGCTCGGCATGGGCCTGGCGATCGACTACGCGCTCTTCGTCGTCAGCCGGTTCCGCGAGGAGCTCGCGCGGCAGCCCGGCACGGGTCGTGAGGACGTCGCGGTCGCCGTCACCCGGACCATGGCCACCGCCGGCCGGACGGTGCTCTTCTCCGGCGTGATCGTCGCCGCGGCGCTCGGGTCGCTGCTGATCTTCCCGCAGAACTTCCTGCGCTCGATGGGGTACGGCGGCATGGCCGCGGTGCTGGTGGCCATGGTGGCCTCGTTGACCGTGCTGCCGGCCGTCCTGGCGCTGCTCGGGCGCCGGCTGGAGTGGGGCGCGATGCCGTGGCGGCGTCGGGCGGTCCGCACGGACGATGGCGGCGCCTGGGCCCGGATCGCCCGCAGCGTGATGCGTCGCCCCGTTCTCTACCTCGTCACCAGCGTGTCGGTGCTGCTGCTGCTCGCGTCGCCCGTCCTCGGTGCCGTCTGGGGCTCGGTCGACGAGCGGGTGCTGCCCGCCGACTCGCCGAGCCGGGTGGCTGCGGAGACCGTGGCCGACCGGTTCGGCGGTGAGACGGCCAGCGCGGACGTGGTCGTGACCGGCGCGGACGCGGCCGAGACCGAGGCGTACGCGGCGTCCCTCCGCCAGGTCGGCGGCGTGGTCGACGTGCGCATCGTGGACACCGCGGAGGTGGACGGCCAGCCGTCCTCCCTGGTGCAGGCGACCTGGCTCGGCAACGCCCAGACCACCGCCAGCCAGGACCTGGTCGAGGACCTGCGCGCGGTGCCGGCCCCCGACGGTGCCACCGCCCTCGTGGGCGGGGCGTCCGCCCAGACCGTGGACCTGATCGACTCCGTCTTCGACCGGCTCCCCTGGATGGCTGCCTTCGTGGCCGTGGTGATGCTGGTGCTGCTGTTCCTGGCGTTCGGCTCGGTGGTGCTGCCGGTGAAGGCGATCGTGATGAACCTGCTCTCCATCGCGGCGGCGTTCGGGGTGGTGACCTGGATCTTCCAGGACGGGCACCTGTCCGGGCCGCTCGGCTTCACCTCCCCCGGCTACCTCGACGTCACCCAGCCGATCCTGATGCTGGCCATCCTCTTCGGGCTGTCGATGGACTACGAGGTGTTCCTGCTGTCCCGGGTGCGGGAGGAGTGGGACCGCACCGGGGACAACACGGCCGCCGTGGCCCTCGGCCTGCAGCGGACCGGCCGGATCATCACCAGCGCCGCGCTGCTGCTCGCCGTGGTGATCGGCGGGTTCGCGACCTCCGGCATCGTCTTCCTCAAGATGATCGGGGTGGGCATGCTCGTCGCGGTGCTGCTCGACGCGACCGTGGTCCGCGCGCTGCTGGTGCCGGCCACCATGCGGCTGCTCGGCAGGTTCAACTGGTGGGCGCCGGCGCCGATGGCCCGGTGGTGGGAGCGCCATGGCCACCGTGAGGAGCCGCTCCCGGTCGAGACGTCGTCGCGGGTGCCGACACCGGTCGGCTGAGGCTGCTCGACTCTGGCATCGTGGGGCGGTGTTGTGTCGTCGAGGAGGAGGCCGGCGTCGCCCGTCGACGTACCCGGCCTCCGCGTGGTACGAGGAGCGGGACGAGCAGCATCGGCATCGCGGTCGCCGTCCCCGTGACGGAGGCGACGCGGCTCGGCTCGACGCGAGGTCACCGGCCAGACCTGGCAGGCGCTCGATCGGGAGGTCGAGGAGCGTGGGCTCCGCGCCCGGGGCAAGAGCCGCGAGGTCTACCTCGAGACCCCGCACGACGACCCGGGTGCCTGGGTGACCGAGCTCCAGCAGCCCGTGGTCTGAGCGGGACCGGTCCGGACCACCTGATATTGGGCTGGTGAGGATCGGCGACCTCCCCCCACAATGCGTGCGTGCGTGTCGTGACGGGGGGACGGATGGCGGTCGTCGCCATCGCGGTGCTGGCCATGGGCCAGGCCACGGCGCTGGCGCCCGACCTCCGGGAGGCGGCCCCCGCCGCCAGCGCGGCGGCCGACCCCACGGGCGCGACGATCGTGATCGACGTCCGGGGGGCGCTCGACGGCTACACCACCAAGCAGGTCACCCTCGGCCGCGGCGGCGCCCTGACCGTCGTCAACAACGACACCATCGTCCACTCCGTGACCTCGGTGGCGGTGGGCACGAGCGGTGACCCGCTCTTCGACGTGGTGGTCCCGGCCGGCCAGACCCGCGCGATCCCCGCGGCTGCCACGCTGGGCGGCGGGGAGTACGCCTTCTACTGCTCGTTCCACCCCTCGATGCGCGGCACCCTCACGGTCGAGGGCGAGTCGGACGGGGAGGTGCCGGTGGAGCCCGACTTCGAGCAGCCGCTGGTGGTGCCGGAGGTGCTCACCGGCAGCGACATCGTCATCCCGATGCGCAAGAAGGACGTCCGGGTCATGCCGCACGGACCCAAGACCTCGATGTGGACCTACGGCGGCAGCTTCCCCGGCCCGACGATCAAGCGGCCGACGGGCCACGCGACCCGGGTGACCTTCGTGCACGACCTGCCGCGCCAGGCGGGCTCGATGACCGTGCACCAGCACGGCGGCCACCAGAGCTCGGCCGACGACGGCCAGCCCACCAAGCACCTGATCGCGAAGGGCGGCCGGCGCACCTACACCTACCCGCTGCGCGAGTCCGGGAAGCCGATGCCGGCGGCGTTCAACTTCTACCACGACCACCGGATGGACAAGACCGCGCGCAACAACTGGCGCGGCCTCCAGGGCATGTTCCTGGTGACCGACCCCGCCGAGAAGAAGCTCGGACTCCCGCACGGACGCTTCGACGTCCCCCTGCACTTCGCCGAGCGCAGCTTCACCGCCGCAAACGGGCTCACCGACCCGTTCCCCGACGGGGGCGGCATGCATGCCTGGATGACCGGGCCGCAGGCTCCCCCCAACGACGCGACGGTCGGCAAGCGGGTGCTGGTCAACGGCCGGTTCGCGCCCTACCTCAAGGTCTCGCCGGGTCGCTACCGGTTCCGGCTGCTCAACGCCTCGCTGTTCTCGGCGTACGACTTCGCCCTCTCGGACGGCAGCCCCTTCGTCCAGGTCGGCACCGGCAACGCCCTCCTCCCGCACCCCGTGGTGCGGCAGGACCTGCTCCTCGGCCCCGCGCAGCGCGCCGACGTGGTCGTGGACTTCACCGGCAAGTCCGGCGAGGACGTCGTGCTCTCGAGCATCCCGCGCAGCGACCCGGGCACCGGCACCGGGTCGAGGTCGGCGGCGATCATGCAGTTCCGGGTCCGCGGGCACGCGCACCAGAAGTCACGGGTGCCGGAGAACCTCGCCCCCGTGCCGCGGATCCCGGAACCCAAGGGGATCGCCAAGACCTGGACGTTCGGTCTGTCCGAGAGCCACCACGGCTCGTTCTGGTCGATCAACGGCAAGATGTTCGACGCCGGCCGCATCGACTACCGGGTGCGGATGGGCGACACGGAGCAGTGGCGGCTGCGCAACGTCAGCGACATGACCCACTACGTGCACCTGCACGAGGAGCAGTGGCACACGGTCAGCCGCAACGGCGAGCGACCACCGCCCTGGGAACGCGGCCTCGAGGACACCTGGCGCCTCGACCCCGGCGACGTGGTCGTGGTCGCCGCCCGGTTCACCGACTTCCAGGGCGCCTTCATGGTGCACTGCCACATGCTCGACCACGAGGACCACGGGATGATGGCGCAGTTCGAGGTCCTCCCACCCAGGACGGGTCGATGAGGGTTGGCCGAGCGACCGCGCTGCGGGCCCGGCCTACAGTGACCACGTGAGCATTGCCCGCCGTCCCGGACCGACGGTGCGGGTCCGGGTCACCGAGACCTCCCGAGAAGCGAGCCACGAGCGCGAGGACCGGCTGGTCACCGAGGAGCCCCTCGAGATCCGCCTCGCCTGGCCCGGGTCCCCCGCCGCGCGTGCGTGGGTGACGATGCGGACGCCGGGCCACGACTTCGAGCTGGCGGCGGGCTGGGTCGTCCACGAGGGGCTGGTGCCGGCCGAGCCCGGGGCGGTCCACGGCGTCGCCTACTGCACCGACGCCGACCTGACCGCCGAGCAGGAGTTCAACGTCGTGACGCTGACCCTCTCGGCTCCCCCGCGCACCGACCCGACCCACCGGCACACCGGCACCGGCGGCTTCGGCGCCGGCTCGGCGTGCGGCGTCTGCGGCAAGGACTCGATCGCGGCGGTCCTCGACGTCCCCCGCGCGGCCGCCTGGTCCGGCCCGCTCCCCTCGCTCGACGTCGTCCGGCGGCTCCCCGACCTGCTGCGGGAGCAGCAGGCGGTGTTCGCGCGCACCGGCGGCGTGCACGCGGCCGGGCTCGCCACGGCCGACGGCGAGCTCCTCGTCGTGCGCGAGGACGTCGGACGCCACAACGCCGTCGACAAGGTCACCGGGGCCCGGCTCCTGGCCGGCCAGCCGGTGGCCGAGGCCTGCCTCGTCGTCTCGGGGCGGGCCGGGTTCGAGCTGGTCCAGAAGGCCGTGACCGCCGGCATCGGCTCCCTCGTGGCCGTCGGTGCCCCCACGAGCCTGGCCGCCCACCTGGCCCGCGAGGCGGGTCTCGCGCTCTTCGGCTTCACCAAGGGTGAGCGGACCGTCCGCTACTCCTGACGCCCCGCGCGCCTCGACCAGGAGCCGGCGGGCGGGTGACAGGATCCGGCCCGATGGACGACATGGACTGCGACAACTGCGGCGCCCGGATGCGCTGGGAGACCTCCCACTCCCGCTGCGACCGGTGCGGCCACATCCGCCCCTGCTGCGAGGGCGCTCCCGTCACGGCCGGCTGCGTCGTGCCCCGCGCGGACTGACCGCGGACCGGGACCCGCTCGGGACCTCGACGGACGTGCGGCGTGGGTCCGCAGCGGTGTCGGCGCCGCGACCTAGGTTCGTCCCGTGCGCATCCTCCACACCTCCGACTGGCACCTCGGGCGGTCGTTCCACCGTGAGGGGATGCTCGGCCACCAGGCGGCGTACGTCGACCACCTGCTCGAGGTGGTCGAGGCCGAGCGGATCGACCTGGTCCTGGTCGCCGGCGACGTGTACGACCGCGCGCTGCCCCAGGTCGACGCGGTCCGGCTGGCCGACGAGGCGTTCGCCCGGCTGGCCTCGTCGCGCGCGCGGGTCGTCGTCACCAGTGGGAACCACGACTCCGCCCAGCGGCTCGGCTTCGGCTCGCGGCTCATCGACGCCGCGGGGGTCTTCATCCGCACCGACGCCGCGTCGGTCGGCACGCCGGTGCTGCTCGAGGACCCGGCCGGCCCGGTCGCCGTCTACGGCATCCCCTACCTCGAGCCCGACACGCTGCGCGAGCCGTGGGGGCTGGGCGGGCGTTCGCACGAGGCCGCCCTGAGCGCCGCGATGACCCGGATCCGCACCGACCTCTCCCGCCGACCGGGCGGCACCCGCTCGGTGGTGCTGGCCCACGCGTTCGTCGCCGGCGGCGAGGCCAGCGACTCCGAGCGCGACATCAGCGTCGGCGGCGTCTCGCTGGTCCCGACCGGGGTCTTCGACGGCGTGGACTACGTCGCCCTCGGCCACCTGCACGGCCGGCACACCCTGTCCGACCGGATCCGCTACAGCGGGTCGCCGCTGGCCTACTCCTTCTCCGAGGCCGACCACCTGAAGGGATCGTGGGTCGTCGACCTCGACGGGGACGCGACGGCCACGGCGGAGTTCGTCGAGGCACCGGTCCCCCGACCCCTGGCGCGGCTGCGCGGGGAGCTCGAGTCCCTGCTGACCGACGCGCGCCACAACCGGCACGAGGCGTCGTACGTCCAGGTGACCCTCACCGACGCCGACCGCCCGCCGCACGCGATGGAGCGGCTCCGGACCCGGTTCCCCTTCACCCTCGTGCTCGCGTTCGAGCCCGCGGGCGGGGCGCGCGACCACCTGCCCCGGGCCCGGACGAGCGGACGGAGCGACCACGACATCGCCCTCGACTTCGTCGCCGACCTGCGGGGGGCGCCGGCCAGCGAGGCGGAGTCCCTGCTCCTGCGCGAGGCCGTGGACGCGTGCTGCGACGACCCCGAGCGCGACGTGCTGGTCGGCAGCGAGGCGCCGGCATGAGGCTGCACCACCTCGAGATCCGCGCGTTCGGCCCGTTCGCCGACCCGGTGTCCGTGGACTTCGACGCCCTCTCCGGGGCCGGGTTGTTCCTGCTGAGCGGCGCCACCGGTGCGGGCAAGACCAGCATCCTCGACGCCGTCTGCTTCGCGTTGTACGGCGACGTCCCCGGTGACCGCAGCAGCGCGAAGCGACTGCGGTCCGACCAGGCCGCCCCCGGGGTCGCGCCCGAGGTCATCCTCGAGGCGACCCTGGCCGGCCGTCGGATCCGGATCACCCGGTCCCCGTCGTGGGAGCGCCCCAAGCTCCGCGGCGCCGGGCTCACCACCCAGCAGGCGTCGGTGGTCGTCGCCGAGCGCGTGGACGGGGCCTGGCAGACGCTCTCGACGCGGCTGGACGAGAGCGGCTACCTCATCGGCGAGCTGGTCGGTCTCAACCTCGACCAGTTCTGCCAGGTGGCGCTGCTCCCGCAGGGTCGCTTCCAGGCCTTCCTCCGGGCCCGGTCGGAGGACCGGCACAAGCTCCTCCAGCAGCTCTTCCGCACCGGCCGCTTCGAGGGCGTGGAGCGGTGGCTGCGCGAGCACCGCCTCGCCCTGCGGCGGTCCTCCGACACGCACGAGGCCACCGTGTCGGACCTGGTGAGTCGGCTGAGCGAGGCAGCCGCACCCGACCCCGCCGCGGACGATCCGCCCGGGCTCGAGGACGCCACCGGCGGCCGACCGCTCGAGGAGTGGGCGGACACGCCTGGTGGCCGCCGCCGCCGCGGAGCGAGACCGCGCCACCCACGAGCTCGAGGTGGCGACCTCGGCGGCGGCCATCGCCGAAGCGGCGCGGGAGGCCGGTCAGCTGCTCGCCGACCGACAGGCCCGCCATGCCGCCGCACGCGGCGAGCTGTCCCGGCTCGACCGGGCGGAGATCGGCTACCAGCGCTCCGCCGGCGTGCTCGACGCCTCGGCGCGGGCGACCCGGGCGATGCCGGCCGTCGAGCACGCCGAGGCCGCGCGGACCCAGGAGATCGCGACCCGGGCGGAGGAGGCGGCCGCCGGAGCCGACCTCGCCGGACTGGGCGTCGCCCTGGACGCCGACACCCTGCGGGCGACCCGCGACGACGCGCTCGCCTCGGCTGCCCAGGCCACGGCCCTGCTGCCCCGCGAGGAGCGCCTCGTCGGGCTGCGGCGGCAGGTCGAGACGTACGCCGCCCGGATCGCCCAGCTCGACAGCGAGCTGGTCACCCACGAGACCACGCTGGCCCGGCTGCCCGAGCGGCTGGAGCGCTGCCGCACGGACCACCGGGCGGCCGCCGCGGCGGTCGCGGCGCTGCCCGGCGCCGAGTCGGCCCTCGAGGACCTGCGCAAGCGGGTGTCCGCCGCGGCCCAGCACGCCGCGCTCCTGCCCCAGCTGGCCGAGGCCCGCGCCGCCCAGTCGGCGGCGATCGACGAGGCGCAGCAGCTGACCGAGGTGTGGCTGCGGCTGCGCGAGCAGCGGCTCGAGGGGATGGCGGCGGAGATGGCCGTGACCCTGGTGGTCGGCGGCGGCTGCCCCGTGTGCGGGTCCGAGCACCACCCCCACCCGGCGCGCGGTCGGGCCGGCGCCCCCGACGCCGAGGCCGAGCGGCAGGCCCGCAAGGCGGTCGACGACGCCGAAGGTGCCCGGCACGCCCACGACGAGCACGTCCGGGACCTGACCACGCGGATCGCGATGGCCGAGCTGCTCTCCGGCTCCGACCGGACCCGGCTGGCCGAGCGGGTGGCCGAGGCCGACGCGGAGCTCTCCCGGGTGCGCGCGCTCGCCGCGACCGAGCCCCAGGTCGTCCGCCGGCCTGCGTGACCTCGAGGCCCAGACCGACGAGGTCACCCGGCGCCGGGACGCGGCCCGCCTCGAGCACCAGGGGGTGGTCGCCGCCGAGACGGCGCAGCGGTCCGAGCTCGCCGCCATCGCCGCCGAGGTGCAGGCCGCGCTGTGGGACACCGAGGACCCCGACCTGGCCACCCGGGCCACCCGCCTGGCCCACCTCGCGACGGTGTGCCACCAGGCGCTCGCCGCCCGCGAGCGGGCCGACCGGGCCCGCGCCGAGGCCGCCCGCACCGCGCAGGCCATGACCGCCGCGCTGGCGGAGGCCGGCTTCCCCGACGCCGCCGCCGTCCGGGCCGCTCGGCTCGGCCCTGCCGACGTCACCCGGCTCTCCGACGAGGTCCGCGAGCACGAGGCGGCGCGCCTCGCCGCCCGCAAGGTGTTCGACGACCTCGAGCTCGCGCAGGCCGCCGCCAGCGACCCACCGGACCTCGACGCGCTCGCGTCCGTCGCCACCGGCCGGCGCGAGGCCGCGAACCACGCCGGCACCCAGGCCCGGATCAGCGAGACCCGCGCCGACCGGCTGGCGGGGCTGCACGCCCAGCTTCTCGCGGCGCTCCGGGCGTGGCGTCCGGTCCGCGAGGACCTCGAGCTGGCCACCGGGCTGTCCGCCTTCGTCGAGGGCAAGTCACCGGACAACCGGCTGCAGATGCGGCTGTCCGCCTATGTCCTGGCCTACCGGCTCGCCCAGGTCGTGGACGCGGCCAACGAGCGGCTGGCCACCATGAGCGACCAGCGCTACAGCCTCGTGGCCACCGGCCGGCGCGGTGCCGGGGAGAACCGCGGCGGCCTGAGCCTCCTGGTGCGCGACGACTGGTCGGGCGAGGAGCGCGACCCGGCCACCTTGTCGGGGGGCGAGACGTTCGTGGTCTCCCTCGCGCTCGCGCTCGGGCTCGCCGACGTGATCACCCAGGAGTCCGACAGCGGGGCCGCCGGCGACTCGCGGCTCGACACGTTGTTCGTCGACGAGGGCTTCGGCAGCCTCGACGCCGACACCCTCGACGACGTCATGGACACCCTCGACTCCCTGCGTGAGGGCGGTCGCGTGGTCGGTGTGGTCAGCCACGTGGCCGAGATGCGGGACCGGATCCCGTGCCGCCTCGAGGTCACCAAGAGTCGCCGTGGGTCTCGGGTGCGGGGTCCGGGAGACCCGCTAAGTTCGACCGCATGACCGGACTCGATCCGACCTTCAGCGCCCTGCCGTACCGCGCTCTCGGCGACGCCGCGCTGGCGCGGGCGGCAGCGCTGGGCGCCACGCACGCCGACTTCCGCTTCGAGCGGATCCGCTACCAGCGCCTCGGCGTCCGTGACGGCGTGCTCCAGGGCGCCGCCGACACCGAGGACCTCGGCTTCGCGGTGCGGGTCATCCACGGCGGCGCGTGGGGTTTCGCCTCCGGCGTGGTGCTCACCGACGACGAGGCCGTGCGATTGGCCGAGACCGCCGTCGCGGTCGCCAGGGTGGCCGCCGAGATGACCGCCACCCCCGTCGAGCTCGCCGACGAGCCGGTGCACGACGACGTGACCTGGGTGTCGCCGTACCTCGTCAACCCGCTCGAGGTGCCCACCGCCGAGAAGGCGGCCCTGCTGATCTCGTGGACCAACCGGTTGCGCGAGCACGGCTTCGTCGAGCACGCCACCGCCAGCCTCCAGCAGGTCCAGGAGAACAAGTACTACGCGGACCTCGCCGGCACCCGGACCACCCAGCAGCGGATCCGCCTGCAGCCGCAGTTCGAGGCGATGGGCTCCGACGCCGGCACGGGCGCCTTCGACTCGATGCGCACCATCGCTCCCCCGGCGGCCCACGGCTGGGAGTACCTCACCGACGGCCTCTGGGACTGGGACACCGAGCTGCTGGAGACCCCCGACCTGCTCGCCGAGAAGCTCAAGGCGACCACCGTCGCGCCCGGCATCTACGACCTGGTGGTCGACCCGTCCAACCTGTGGCTCACCATCCACGAGTCGATCGGGCACGCCACCGAGCTGGACCGGGTGCTCGGCTACGAGGCCAACTACGCCGGCACGTCGTTCGCGACCTACGACCAGCTCGGCAGCCTGCGCTACGGCTCGGAGCTGATGAACGTCACCGGTGACCGCACCGTCGAGCACGGTCTGGCCACCACCGGCTACGACGACGAGGGCGTCCAGACCCAGTCCTGGGACATCATCAAGGACGGCGTGCTCGTGGGCTACCAGCTCGACCGGCAGATGGGCCGGATGCACGCGGAGCTCAACGACGGCCGGTCCAACGGGTGCGCCTACGCCGACTCCCCCGGCCACATCCCGATCCAGCGGATGGCCAACGTCTCCCTGCAGCCGGCGCCCGACGGCCCCGACACCGCCGAGCTCATCGCCGGCGTCGAGCGCGGGCTCTACGTGGTGGGCGACAAGTCGTGGTCGATCGACATGCAGCGCTTCAACTTCCAGTTCACCGGCCAGCGCTTCTTCCTGATCGAGGACGGGCGGCTGACGGGCCAGGTCCGCGACGCGGCGTACCAGGCGACCACGACGGACTTCTGGGGCTCGATGGACGCGGTCGGCGGCCCGCAGACCTGGGTGCTCGGCGGCGCCTTCAACTGCGGCAAGGCGCAACCCGGGCAGGTGGCGGCGGTCAGCCACGGCTGCCCGTCCGCGCGGTTCCGCGGCGTGAACATCCTCAACGCCCTCCAGGAGGCAGGCCAGTGACCCGCACCAGCCCGACCGGCCCCCAGGACCTCGTGGAGCACGCGCTGGCCGCGAGCACCGCCGACGACTGCATCGCGATCGTCCACAACCACACGAGCGCCAACCTGCGCTGGGCCAACAACACCCTGACCACCAACGGGGTGATGCACGGGGTCGGCGTCACCGTCATCTCCTTCGCGCGCACCGCCGACGGCGGCGTGGCCACCGGGTCGGTCAGCGGCAGCGCCAGCGCGACCGCGCAGGTCACCGCGCTCGTCGAGGCCGCCGACGCCGCGGCGAAGGCCGGCTCCGCGGCCGAGGACGTCGCCGACCTCGTGACGGGCACCGCCGCGGCCGACTGGGACGACGCCCCCGGGGAGACCGACATCCACGTCTACGACGCGTTCGCCCCGGCTCTCGGGGAGGCCTTCGGCCGGGCCGAGGCCGGCGGCCGGGTGCTCTACGGCTTCGTCAACCATGGCGTCACCACGACCTACCTCGGCTCCTCCACCGGCCTGCGCCTGCGGCACGTCCAGCCGACCGGCCACTACGGCTGCACGGGCAAGACGGCGGACCGCCGGCGCAGCGCCTGGGTCGGCGGCGCCACCCGCGACTTCGCCGGGGTGGACGCCCTCGCGCTGGACGCGACCCTCGAGCAGCGGCTCGGCTGGGGCGACCGTCAGGTCGACCTGCCGGCGGGTCGCTACGACACGATCCTGCCGCCCTCGTCGGTGGCCGACCTGATGATCGACGCCTACTGGTACGCCGGCGCCCGGACCGCCCACGAGGGGCAGTCGGTCTACAGCAAGCGCGGCGGGGGCACCCGGATCGGCGAGCAGATCGCCCGGGAGGGCGTGCACCTGTTCTCCGACCCGGCCTACGACGGCCTCGGGTGCACGCCGTTCGTGACGGCGGCGACGTCGGGGAACGAGGAGTCGGTCTTCGACAACGGCCGGCCGCTGGCGCGCACCGACTGGATCGCCGACGGCCGTCTGGGCGCGCTGATCCAGACCCGCTACTCCGCGGCGATGACCGAGCAGCCCGTCACGCCGTACGTCGACAACCTGGTGCTGGACGTCGAGGGCGCCTCCGGCTCGATCGAGGACCTCGTCGCCGGCACCGAGCGCGGCCTGCTGCTCACCTGCCTGTGGTACATCCGCGAGGTCGACCCGCAGGTGCTGCTGCTCACCGGCCTGACCCGCGACGGCGTCTACCTCGTCGAGGACGGCGAGATCACCGGCGAGGTCAACAACTTCCGGTTCAACGAGAGCCCGATCGACCTGCTCCGCCGGTTCAGCCACGCCTCGGCGACGGCCCCGAGCTTCAGCCGGGAGTGGGGCGACGACTACTTCTCACGCACCGCGACGCCGGCCCTGCGGATCCCCGACTTCAACATGTCGAGCGTCTCCCAGGCGCACTGAGCCGACCATGCAACCTGTCCGCTCCTGACCGCGTCTAGGGCACGTACACCACGACCCACGACCAGCAGGAGCACCTCGATCATGCGCGCCACCACCCTCGCCCTCGCGTCCGCCGCCCTCCTCGGCCTCGGGCTCGCCGGCCACCCCCGCCACGGCGACCCCCGCCGAGACCCGCACCGAGAAGGGCATCGTCCTCGAGTGCACCGGCCGGGCCGCCGGCCTGTCGGCGTCCGTCAACCTCTACGAGAACAGCGCCTACACCCACTCCGTGCAGGTCGTCCTGGACGACGACCCGAAGCGCGCCGGGTCGCGCGAGCCGAAGGACATCTGGTCGGCCGGTGAGGTCAGGACCAGCGTGCTGGTCGCCGGCAAGCGGGCCACCGTCACCGGCACCGCCACCAGGACCGGTGCGAAGGAGCACGTGCACGAGGAGGTGGACGACGCCGGCGCCCACATCGTGTCCGACGGCTTCCACCGCCGGCTCGACGACGACCTCGTGCTCGGCTACGGCGGCGTGCGCGTGCGGCTCGCCTGCGCGCCGGCGTTCTTCTACCGGCTCGACGTCACCCGCACGCCGGCTGTGAGGCCTCAGTCGACCTCGGCGAACGCCTCGGGCGGCGGGCAGGCGCAGACCAGGTTGCGGTCGCCGTAGGCCTGGTCGATCCGGGCGACCGGCGGCCAGTACTTGTCGGGGTCCGGACCGGTCGGGAAGACGCCCTGCTCGCGCGAGTAGGCGCGGTCCCAGTCCTGGACCAGGGCCCGGGACGTGTGCGGCGCGTGGCGCAGCGGCGAGTCCGCGGCGCTCCACTCCCCCGCCGCCACCGCGTCGATCTCGCGCCGGATCGCGATCATCGCGTCGCAGAACCGGTCGATCTCGGCGAGGTCCTCCGACTCCGTGGGCTCCACCATCAGGGTGCCGGCGACCGGGAACGACATCGTCGGCGCGTGGAAGCCGTAGTCGACGAGCCGCTTGGCGACGTCGTCGACGCTGATGTCGGTGTCCTTCGTCAGCCCGCGCACGTCGAGGATGCACTCGTGCGCGACGAGTCCGTGGTCGCCCTTGTAGAGCACCGGGAAGTGCTCGTCGAGCCGGGCGGCGACGTAGTTGGCCGACAGCACCGCGGCCGCGGTCGCCCTGGTCAGACCCGATGCCCCCATCAGGCGGATGTAGGCCCAGGTGATCGGCAGGATGCCCGCGGAGCCGTACGGCGCCGCCGAGATCGCGCCGACGCCCTCGCGCTTGCCGTCCTCGGGGTGCATCGGGTGCGACGGCAGGAACGGTGCGAGGTGCGCCCGGACCGCGACCGGCCCGACACCCGGGCCGCCGCCGCCGTGCGGGATGCAGAAGGTCTTGTGCAGGTTGAGGTGCGAGACGTCGCCGCCGAACCGGCCCGGCCGGGCGTAGCCCAGCAGCGCGTTGAGGTTGGCGCCGTCGACGTACACCTGACCGCCGTGCGCGTGCACGATGTCGCACAGGTCGGTCACGGTGTCCTCGTAGACGCCGTGCGTCGACGGGTAGGTCACCATGATCCCGGCGAGGTCGTCGGCGTGCTCCTCGCAGTGGCGGCGCAGGTCCTCGAGGTCGACCGAGCCCTCGTCGGTCGCCTTCACCACGACCACCCGCATGCCGGCCATCACCGCGGACGCCGCGTTGGTGCCGTGGGCGGACGAGGGGATCAAGATGATGTCGCGGTCGGGGTGCCCGTTGGCGCGGTGGTAGCCGCGGATGGCCAGCAGCCCGGCGAGCTCACCCTGCGAGCCGGCGTTGGGCTGGATCGAGACCTTGTCGTAGCCGGTGACCTCGGCCAGCCAGCCCTCCAGGTCGGCGACGAGCCTGCGGTAGCCCGCCGCGTCCTCCGCCGGGGCGAACGGGTGGAGGTCGGCGAAGCCCGTCAGGCTCACCGGCTCCATCTCGGTCGTGGCGTTGAGCTTCATGGTGCACGAGCCGAGCGGGATCATCCCGCGGTCCAGCGCGTAGTCGCGGGCGGAGAGGCGGCGCAGGTAGCGCAGCAGCTGGGTCTCGCTGCGGTGCTCGTGGAACACCGGGTGGGTGAGGTAGTCGGTGCTGCGCCGCAGGTCCGGGTGCAGGACGTCGGCCGCATCGTCGTACGCCGCGGTCGAGGCCTCGGGGTCCACCCCGAAGGCGCGCAGCACCGAGGCCACCGTGGACCAGGTGGTCGTCTCCGAGGTGGAGAGCGCCACCGTGTCGGCGTCGACGAGGCGCAGCTGGAGGCCGTGGCTCCGCGCGGCCGCCACGATCTCGGCGGCCCGGCCGGGGGCCGGCACCGTCAGGGTGTCGAAGAAGGGCTCGTCGGGGAGGTCGTAGCCGCCCGCGCGGAGCGCGTCGGCGATCCGGACGGCGTACCCGTGGGCGCGGCGGGCGATCGCGCGCAGCCCGTCGGGCCCGTGGTAGACGGCGTACATCGACGCGACCACCGCCAGCAGCACCTGGGCGGTGCAGATGTTGGACGTCGCCTTGTCGCGGCGGATGTGCTGCTCGCGGGTCTGGAGCGCGAGCCGGTAGGCCGGGCGGCCCTCGGCGTCGACCGAGACCCCGACCAGGCGCCCCGGCAGGTGGCGTTCGAGCCCGGCGCCGACGGCCATGAAGCCGGCGTGCGGGCCGCCGTAGAAGAGCGGGACCCCGAAGCGCTGGGAGGAGCCGACGACGACGTCCGCGCCCAGGGTGCCCGGCGCCTCGAGCAGGGTCAGGGCGAGCAGGTCCGCGGCCACCACCGCCAGGGCGTTGCGGGCGTGGGCCTCCTCGATGACCGGTCGCGGGTCGCGGATCCGCCCGGACGCGCCGGGGTACTGCAGCAGCACCCCGGACAGCTCGCCGTCGGGCAGTCCCTCGCCCAGGTCGGCGACGAGCACCTCGATCCCCATCGCCTCCGCGCGGGTGCGCAGCACGTCGATCGTCTGCGGCAGCGCGTCGGCGTCGACGACGAACGGACCGGTCGCCTTGCGGTTGGCCCGCCGGACCAGGGTCATCGCCTCGGCGGCGGCCGTGGCCTCGTCCAGCAGCGAGGAGTTCGCCGTGGCCAGCCCGGCGAGGTCGCTGACGACGGTCTGGAAGTTGAGCAGCGCCTCGAGCCGGCCCTGGGAGATCTCGGGCTGGTACGGCGTGTAGGCGGTGTACCAGCTCGGGTCCTCGAGCACGTTGCGCCGGATCACCGGCGGCGTGAGCGTGCCGTGGTAGCCCAGGCCGATCATCGACTCCCCCGGCCGGTTGGCGTCGGCGATCGCCCGGAGCTCCTTGGCCACCCCGTCCTCGGAGAGCGGTCCGGGCAGGTCCAGCGTGTCCCCTTCGAGCCGGATCGCCTTGGGCACGGCCGTGTCCATCAGCGCCTCGAGGCTGTCGTAGCCGAGCGCGTCCAGCATGGTGGCCACGTCGGCGTCGGACAGGCCGATGTGGCGGTCGGCGAAGGCGGTCGTGGCGGCGGCCTCGAGCGCGGCGAGGCTCGACGGCTCCGGACTCTGGGTGCGGACGGGATCGGTCACGGGCAGGCGCTCCTCGAATGGGGTCGTTCGGGTCGCCTCCCCCTCAGTCACGCTCACCGGGGTGCCGGCGACCGCTCCAGAGTTGCCTCGTCCACACGGTCCTGGCGCCTGAGAGGTTCCGGGGAGGAGTTGCCCCTTCGGCGCTCCGCGACGTCCGGCCCCGGTCGGGGACGCACACCACCGAGACTCTCCCGTGCGGGATTGTCAGCAGTGCGAACCTACCACCGGGGTGGGTCAGCCGGTCTGGCGCGCCGCGCGACGGGCCGCGAGCTCGTCGCCGGCCGAGGGTGCGTCGCCGTCCTCGCCGTCGACGGCGGCGCGCTCCGAGGGCAGCTCCGCGAGCGTGCCCTCGATCTCGCGCCAGACCCCGCCGATCGCGATGCCGAAGACGCCCTGACCGCCCTGGAGGAGGTCGATGACCTCGTCGTTGCTGGTGCACTCGTAGACCGAGGCCCCGTCGCTCATCAGGGTCACGCGGGTCAGGTCGTCGGTGCCGCGCTCACGCAGGAACTGCACCGCGGACCGGATCTGCTGGAGCGAGATGCCGGCGTCGAGGAGGCGCTTGATCACCTTGAGGATCAAGATGTCGCGGAAGGAGTACAGGCGCTGGGAGCCGGAGCCCTTGGCGCCGCGCACGGTCGGCTCGACCAGGCCGGTGCGGGCCCAGTAGTCGAGCTGGCGGTAGGTGATGCCCGCCGCGTTGCACGCGGTGGGGCCGCGGTAGCCGGTGTCGCTGGGCAGCGGGGACACGTCGTCGGTGAAGAGCAGGCCCTGCTCGTCGGCCAGCTCGGCAGCGATCACCGCGTCGGTGTTCTGCTTGCCCAGTTCGTTCTCGTCCACGACCACAGTCGACCTCCGTGCATCTACTCCGTCGCGTGCTGCTCCTAGGGAATCCGCCTCGCGACCTGGTCGGCCAAGACTGCCCGACCCGCAACGACAACGGTGGAGTTACACCAGAGACAGTTCAAGGTAGGCCGCGGCCCCGGCCCGGTCAACGCACCTCCCGGCGTGTCGCAACCCTCAATCTCTACTTGAGGGTGAGACTTTCCCGCCAACCCTCCACCCGTGCCTGAGCCGCGCGAGTCGGCGCAGATGGCGTGCCGAGTCGGCGCAGGGCTGGCGTCCATGGCGCGCCGACGCCATCTGCGCCGAGTCGAGGCGCCATCTGCGCCGACTCGGCAGGGTGGGTCAGTGCTGGTCGAAGTCCTCGGCGGAGACCTGGTCGAGGAACTCGCGGAAGCGCTCGACCTCGTCCTCCTGCTCGGCGGGGACCTCGAGGCCGGCGTCGTCGAGGACCTCCTCGGCGCACACGATCTTGGTGCCGGTGCGGAGCGCGAGGGCGATCGAGTCGGACGGGCGGGCGCTCACCTCGGCGCCGGAGCCGAAGACGAGCAGCGCGTAGAACACGCCGTCCTTCACGTCGGTGATCCGCACCTCGGTCAGCTCGTTGCCGGTGGCGTCGAGCACGTCCTTCAGCAGGTCGTGGGTGAGCGGCCGCGGCGGCACCACGCCCTGCTGCGCGAACGCGATCGCCGTCGCCTCGACGGCGCCGATCCAGATCGGCAGGTAGCGCTCCCCCGACACCTCCCGGAGCAGCACGATCGGTTGGTTCGAGGGCATCTCGACTCGGACTCCGATGACGTCGACTTCGCGCACGACTTCACCCTACCCCCGGGGCCGAGGCCGCGGATCGCGGCCGAGCCGGCGGGTCAGGAGCGGCGCAGGCCGGACTTGACCAGGGTGGCGTGCAGCCGCACCGACAGCGCGGCGATCTCGGTCACGGCGTCGTCGGCCCGGGCCTTCGCGGAGGAGTCCCGGCCGCGCTGGAGCGGGGCGACGACCTGCTCGACCAGCCCGACCTCGCGGTCCGCGGCGGTCTTGAACGCCCGCAGGTGGCGCGGCTCGAACCCGAAGTCGGCGAGCTCCCGCGCGGTGGTGGCGATCACCAGCGAGTCCGCGTCGTAGTGGCCCGTGCCGGGGCGCGGCACCACCAGGGCGTACTGCTCGAGCTGGTCGAGCAGCTCGGGGGTGATCTCGGCGATCTTGAGCAGCTCGCGCCGCGACAGCCGGACGTCGCTGCGGGCGCCGAACGACGCGGCGCTCGGCAGCCCGTCGGCCGCCAGGGCGACGGTGGGCACCGTCGGCACCACCGACTCGATGGGGGGCGGCTCGAGGCCCCGGTCGATGGCGTCGAGGTGCTCGCCGATGACCTTGAGCGGCAGGTAGTGGTCGCGCTGCATGCGCAGCACGTAGCGCAGCCGGTCCACGTCGTCGGTGGAGAACTTGCGGTAGCCCGCGGGCGTCCGCTCCGGCTTGATCAGGCCCTTGTCCTCGAGGAAGCGGATCTTGGGGATCGTCACGCCCGGGAAGTCCGGGCGCAGCTGGTCGAGCACCTGCCCGATGTTGAAGCGCGGGCGGCCGGACGAGGACGAGGGAGCGGACGAGGACGGGGTGGCGGGGGGCGCCATCGGCTCTACTGCCCCGGCCCCGAGAAGAACACCAGGCGGTACTTGCCGATCTGGACCTCGTCACCGTCGCGCAGGTCGACGTTGTCGATGCGGTCGCGGTTCACGTAGGTGCCGTTGAGGCTGCCGGCGTCCCGCACGGAGAAGGCGTTGCCGGACCGGTGGAACTCCGCGTGCCGGCGCGAGACGGTCACGTCGTCGAGGAAGATCTCGCTCTCGGGGTGCCGCCCCGCCTGCACGACGTCGAGGTCGAGCAGGAACCTGCTGCCCGCCCCCGGCCCGCGCTGCACGACCAGGAGGGCGTGCCCGCTCGGGAGGGCGTCGACCGCGGCCGCGTCGACCGGGCTGAGCTTGCGGTCGGAGGTCTCGACCTTCTCCGGCGCGCCGAAGGTGATGGTCGCCGTGGCCTCCACGGCCGGCTCGGCCGCTCCGGAGTCGGCGGCGTCCGGGGTCACCAACCGGGTTCCGCACTGCGCGCAGAACCGCGCGTCGTCGGGATTCGGCTTCCCGCAGGCGGTGCAGAACGGCATGACTCGAACCTATCAAAGCGAGGCAGCGAGGAGGCCGGACACGACCGTCTCGCCGGGGTGTTCGTGCGTCCGGTCAGCTCTCGAGCGAGGCGCGGTACGTCGCGGCGTCCATCAGGCCGTCGACCGCGCCCGCGTCCGAAGGCACGACCTCGAAGAGCCAGCCGCCGCCGTAGGGGTCGTTGTTGACCAGCTCGGGGGTGTTGGTCAGGGCGTCGTTGACCGCGACCACCTCGCCGGACAGCGGGGCGTACACGTCGCTGACGGACTTGGTGGACTCGAGCTCACCGCAGGTGCTGCCCCCGGCGACGGTCTCGCCGACCTCGGGGAGGGAGACGTACACGATGTCGCCGAGGGCGTCCTGCGCGTAGTGCGTGATGCCGATGCGCACCGAACCCTCGACCTCGCCGGGCGCCTGGACCCACTCGTGCTCGCTGGTGTACTTCAGTTCCTCGGGGTACACGGCTCTCCTCCGGAGTGTCGGGGTGTCGGCTTGGCTGACGAGGCTACTGCCTCGTCCGGTCACTCGTCGGGTTGGGCGAACTCGGGACGCACCGGGTTGCGCACCGCGGTGATGTCGAGCGAGCTGAACTCGGTGATGTCGACCTCGGCGCCGTCGCCCTCGAGCTGGTCGACGGGCCCGCGAAGGAAGACCATCCCGCTGCGCAGCGTGGTCGGGTCGCCGATCACGTCGATCTCGTACGGCGACTCCATGAGCCTGCCGTCCACCAGCAGCCCACCCACGCCGTCCTCGAAGGACGTCTGGGCGACGACCCGCACCTCGCCGTTGATCATCATCGCCTCGGCGCCCGCGTTGCGGAGCTCCTGCACGGTGTCGATCATCGTCGCCGCCGAGACCTCGCCCTCGGTCTCGTTGATGGTGATCCGCACGCCCGGGCCGGTGACCGGCACCAACCCCGCCAGGATGTTGTAGGTGTCCAGGGACTGCTTGGCCTCGGCCAGGGCGGCCTCGCGCCGGCTGGTGACCGAGCGGAGGTCGCGGCGGGCGTTCTCGAGCCGGGCCAGCTCGCCCTCGGCGCGCTGGGCGGCGCCCGAGAGTGCGGTGAGCACGTCGATGAGGTCCTGCTCGCGGTAGCCCGCGTAGGTGTTGTCCAGCTCGTTGGCACGCACCTGGGTCACCGCCGCGAAGCCCACCGCGGCGAGCAGCGCACCGACGACGACCTGGCCGGCGGACGGGCGCACGAAGGACTCCCAGAGCCGCTGCCGGCCCGTGCGGGACCTCCGCTCCGACGCCGGGGGGAGCTCGGGGACGGGGGACTTGCCGGTGGTCGGCTGGTCAGGCATGGAAGACATGCCTCCGGATGGCGGCGACGTTGGAGAAGATCCGGATGCCGAGGACGACGATGACGCCCGTCGACAGCTGGCCGCCGACGCCGAGCTTGTCGCCGAGGAAGACGATCGCGGCCGCGATCACCACGTTGCTGAAGAACGACACGACGAAGACCTTGTCGTCGAAGATGCCGTCGAGCAGCGCGCGCAGGCCGCCGAAGACCGCGTCCAGTGCGGCGACCACGGCGATCGGGAGGTAGGGCACCAGCGCGGGCGGCACCGAGGGCTGGAGCCACAGCCCCAGGATCACGCCGAGGATCAGGCCGATCGCGGCGATCACGGCGAACCCCCTTCCTCGACCGGCTTCGGGACGTTCCCGGACTGCCCGCTCACGGCGTACCGCAACCGGCGCTGGCCGGCGCCGGGCAGTTGGAGCTCGTCGACATTCTGCCGGTCGTACTCGAATCCGAGCAGGCGGGCGAGGTCGGTGAACCGCGCACCGCTGGAGGACTCGAGGAGGTCGGCCAGCAGCGTGCGCGGGTCGCCGATGGCCTCGACGGTGTACGGCGGCGTCAGCGGCCTGGAGTTCACGTTGATGACGGGCCCGCTGTTCTGGATGAAGGTCAGCACGGTGAGCCGTTGCCCGTTGATCGCGATGGCCTCGGCCCCGGCGGTCCACAGGCCGTTGACCAGGAGGGCCAGGTCCTCGTCGCGGACGGCCTCGTCCGCCACGCCGTCCGGCGGGTCGTCCACGACGATCCGGACCCCGGGGCCGCGGACCGGCGCGTAGCCGGTGCGCACCCGGATCCGGCGCAGCTCGGTGTCGAGCGCGGTTCCCTCGGCGGCCAACGCGTCCACGTCCGCCCCCAGCTGGGTGGTCGCCGCCTGCAGCGTGCCGACCCGCTCCTGGATCTCCCCCAGGGTCGCGCGCCGCGCGTCGATGCGGCTGATCAACGTGGCCCGGCTGCTCTGGCTGTCGACGGCCTGCTGCGACGTCTGGGCGCCGGCGACCGCCAGCACCCCTCCGACCAGCACGGTGACCGCCAGCCAGGTCCACCAGCTGAGGCCGCGGGCGGGGCTGCCGGAGTCCGCGGCGGCCGCGCGCCGGCTGGCGACGTGCGCGTAGTCCTCGTCGAGCGCCTGGGAGGTGATCCGCGCGAGCAGCGGCATCGTCACCCGCTCGACGGTGTCGTACTCGCGATCCTGGAGGTCAGTCATCGGCCATCTCGACCCGGTGGTCGTGGTCCTGGAGCAGCTTGTAGACCTGGTAGGCGTAGAGGACGCCCGCCCACCAGTACAGCCCGATCCCCCAGATCGCGAACGCCCAGCCGAAGACGTCGGCGAGCGCGGCGACGACGCCGGTCCCGTCGCCGAGGAGCAGCAGCGGGAACGCGTACAACAGGTTGAACGTGGCGGCCTTGCCGAGGAAGTGGACCGGCAGCGCGCTGTAGCCGCGGGTGCGCAGGAAGGGCACCAGCCCCCACAGCAGCAGGTCGCGCAGCGGCAGGGCGAGGGCCACCCACCACGGGATGATGTCGCGCAGCGCGAGGCCGATGACGACCGCGAGGATGTACAGCCGGTCCGCGACGGGGTCGAGGATCTCCCCCAGCCGGGAGTACTGGTCGAGGCGCCGGGCGAGGTACCCGTCGAGGAAGTCGGTGATCCCCGACACCATCAGCAGGAGCAGTGCCCACCCGTCCGCCTCGGGGACGAGCACCAGCCACAGGAAGACCGGAACACCCGCCAACCGGGCCAGGCTGAGGACGTTGGGCAGCGTCCAGACGCGGCTGTCTCGCGTCTCGGATCGGGGCACCCGGTCAGCCTATCCAGCGGTCGGGCGGATGCTGGGAGCCGATCCGGGCCCGCGCGTTCAGGCCGGCTCGTCGAGGTGGGCGGCGTCGCGGATCTCGCCGACGAGCTCCTCGATCACGTCCTCGAGGGTGACCAGGCCGACGACCTCTCCCGCGTCGTCCACCACCCTCGCCATGTGCGCGCCCCGGCGCTGCAGGGTCTCCAGGGCGTCGTGCAGGGAGTCGTCGGGGCGTACGCCGGCGAAGGGGCGGATCCACTTGTCGTCGACCACCCGGGTGCGTCGGCCCGGCTCGGTCTCGAGCACGTCCTTGATGTGGAGGTACCCCATCAGCGACCCGTCGTCCGCGGTGACCGGGAACCGGCTGTAGCCCGTCGCGGCGCACACGTCCTCGATGTCGGCCGCGGTCGCGCCGCGCGGCACGGTGGTGAGCGTGCCCTGGGCCATCAGCACGGCGGTGACGTCCTTCTCGGCGAAGCCGAGCGCACCGGCCAGCCGGCCGTACTCCGCGTCGGCGAGCAGCCCCTCGCCGCGGGACTCCTCCACGAGCGCGGCGACCTCCTCGCGCGTGTAGGTGGAGCCCACCTCCTGCTGCAGCTCGACGCCCACGATGCGCAGGAGCGCCCGCGCCACGACGTTGAGCAGCACGACGACCGGACGCAGCACCGTCACGAACACCCAGACCACCGGGGCCAGCAGCACCGCCGCCCGGTCCGGCCCGGCCAGCGCGATGTTCTTCGGCACCATCTCGCCGAGCACCACGTGCAGGTAGACGACGATGGCCAGCGCCAGGGCGAAGGCGATGGGGTGCACGAAGGCGTCCCCCAGGCCGAGCATCTCGACCGCGGGCTCGATCAGGTGGGCGAGGGCGGGCTCGGCGATCGCGCCCAGCAACAGGCTGCACACCGTGATGCCGAGCTGGTTGACCCCGATGACGAGCGAGATGTTCTCCATCGCCGACAGGGTGATCCGGGCCATCCGCGAGCCGGCCTGCGCCCGAGGCTCGATCTGGCTGCGCCGTGCCGAGATCAGGGCGAACTCGGCCCCGACGAAGAAGGCGTTGCCGAGCAGCAGCACTCCGGCCAGGACGAGGGCCGCGGCGCCGCTCATGATGCGTCCTCCCGGTGCTCCTCGCGCACGCTGAGCGTGACGCGGTCGATGCGCAGGCCGTCCATCCGGTCCACCCGGAGGACCGCGACCCGGCGCACCGGCGCGTCCTCCTGCTCACGCTCCTCGAGCGAGAGAGGCAGGTCGATCTCGGCCTCGTCACCCGACTGCGGCACCCGGCCCAGGCGTTGGACCACGAGGCCGGCCACGGTGTCGTAGTCGTCGTGCTCGGGCAGCGCGACGCCGGTGATGTCCTCCGCCTCGTCGGGGCGCAGCAGGCCGGAGAGCGACCAGCCCCCGTCGCGGCGGCGCCAGGCGCGGTTGCCGAGCCGGTCGTGCTCGTCGGAGATGTCGCCGACGATCTCCTCCACGACGTCCTCGAGGGTGACGATCCCGGCGTGGCCGCCGTACTCGTCGAGGACCACGGCCATCTGGAAACCGTCGGCACGCAGGAGTGCCAGCAGGGGGTCGAGCCGCAGGGAGTCGGGGACCACGATCGGCTTGACCATGATGTGCTTGATCCGGGTCGTGGCCCGCTCGGAGACCGGCAGCGCCACGGCGTGCTTGACGTGCACCGTGCCGACGACCATGTCGTCGTCGTCGAGGACCGGGAACCGCGAGTGCCCGGTGCTGCGCGCGTTCTCGATCACCGCGATGGCCCGGTCGGTCGCCTCGAGGCTGGTGGTCCGCACCCGGGGGGTCATGATCTCGCCGGCGGTGCGGGTGCCGAACTCCACCGAGCGCTCCATCAGCTCGGCGGTGTCGGCGTCCAGGGTCCCCTGCTCGCCGGAGTGCGCGATCAGGCTCGCCAGCTCCGTGGAGCTGCGCGCCGAGCGGAGCTCCTCCTGCGGCTCGATCCCGAGGCGGCGTACCAACGCGTTGGCGGAGCCGTTGAGCAGCCGGATCGGGAAGGCCATCAGGCGGGTGAAGGTGCGCTGGAAGCGCTGGGTGGCCAGCGCGGTCTCCATCGGACGGGCGATCGCGAGGTTCTTCGGCACCAGCTCGCCGAACACCACCGTGAGGGCGGTGCTGATGGTCAGGCCGAGGGCCACCGCCACGGGCCGCACCCAGTCCTCGGGGAGCCCCGCGGCGGTCAACGGGCCGTCCACGAGCTCGGCGATGGCCGGCTCGGCCAGGAAGCCGATGGCCAGGTTGGTGACGGTGATGCCGACCTGGGCTCCCGACAGCTGGGTCGAGAGCGACCGCAGGGCCGTCTGCACGCCGGCCGCTCCGGCGTCGCCCTCCTCGACCGCGCGTTCGACGCGGTTGCGGTCCACGGTGACGAAGGCGAACTCCGCGGCGACGAAGATGCCGCACGCCACGACGAGCAGCAACGAGATGACGAGCAGGATCGTGGCGGTCATCGTGCCGTCACTCTACCGAGGGTTCGTGTGACAGCCGACTTCGGTGGGCCCTACCCTCGGGGGGCGACAGTCCACGGGTCGACCCCCCGCCTCCCGTGCCCCCTCCCGTCCGGAGCCTCCCCATGCCCTCACCCCACCCGGTCCCCCGCGCCGGCCGCCGCGGTGTCCTCGCGGCAGGTGCCGCCGCGGGCGCCGCCCCGCTGCTGCTCGGGGCCGACCCGGCCGCGGCCGCCGGCGGCTACCGCCCCGTCAGCTACGACAAGATCCCACTGCTCTCCCGGCGGGAGCGGCACCTGGTCAGCCGCTTCTCCTACGGGATCACGCCGGCGCTGGCGGACGAGGTGCGCCGCCGGGGGGGCGCCGAGAAGTGGTTCGCCTGGCAGCTCGACCCGGACGACATCCCCGACAACGCCGGGCGGAAGCTCGAGCGGTGGTGGCCCTACCTCTCCTACGGCCCGCAGCGCCTCTGGCAGGACAACATCAAGGGCGTCAAGGGCGGCTGGGAGGTCATGGCCGACTACCAGCGCTGGGTGATGATGCGGCGGATGCGCTCGCAGCGACAGCTCCAGGAGGTGATGGCGCAGTTCTGGGAGTCGCACCTGCACGTCCCGACCAACGGCGACCCCAACTTCCCCTTCCGCAAGCAGTACGGCGACGTCATCTACCGGCACGCGCTCGGTCGCTTCGACCAGATGCTCGAGGCTGCGGCCACCCACCCGGCGATGCTCGTCTACCTCGACCAGGCCGTCTCGACCAAGCAGCACCCCAACGAGAACCTCGCGCGCGAGCTCCTCGAGATCCACACCGTCGGCGCCGACGAGATGTCCGAGGATGACGTGCAGAACATGGCGCGGGTGCTGACCGGCTGGCGCGTCGACGTCTACGAGTCGTGGGACGTCTACTACGACAAGCCGTCGCACGCCGTCGGCAAGGTCAAGGTGCTCGGCTACCGGCACAAGAACAAGAGCCACGACGGGCGCGAGGTGACCCGCGAGGTGCTCCACTACCTCGCCCGGCGACCCGCCACGGCCCGCCGGATCGCCCGTCGGCTCGCCACCAAGTTCGTGCACGACGACCCGCCGGCCGCGCTCGTCGAGCGACTCGCGAAGGTCTACCTGCGCAGCGACACGGCGATCAAGCCGGTGCTCCAGGCGCTCGTCGCGTCCTCGGCGTTCCGCAGCGCCCAGGGGCGCAAGGTGCGCGACCCCAGCGAGGACGTGGTCGCGACGTACCGCGCGCTCGGGGCCCGCGTCGACAAGCCGGCCACCGACCAGAGCGCCGCCAACGTGATGCTGTGGCAGGCCGCCAACATCGGCGCGACGCCGTTCTCGTGGCCGCGCCCCGACGGACCGCCGTTGGACAGCGGCGCCTGGTCGTCGCCCTCACGACTGCTGAGCTCGCTGTCGTTCCACTACGGGATGAGCGGCGGCTGGTGGCCGACCGTGGACGTGCGCCACCTCGAGCCCAAGGAGCGCATCCCCGAGTGGCCGATCCGGTTCGACCGGCTCGTCGACCACCTGTCCCGGGCCCTGCTGCACGAGGAGTCGACCGCACCGCTGCTGCGGGCCTGCTGCGAGGCCGTCGGCTGCCGACCGCACGAGCAGGTCGACAAGGAGCACGCCGTCGTCCAGTGGCAGATGCCCCGGCTGCTCACCACCCTGCTCGACTCCCCGACCTTCTTCACCCGGTGACCGCGATGACGACTCCTCCGACCACACCCTGCTGCGCGGAGTACGCCGGCCTCACCCGCCGCGGCCTGCTCCGGGGCGCGCTGGTGGCCGGCGCCGCCACGACCTTCGGCTCCGCGGTGCTCAGCACCTCCCCTGCGTCCGCCGCCCCGGCGCGGGCCGTGCTGCTGATGCTCTCGCTGCGCGGCGCCTCCGACGGGCTCTCGCTCGTGGTCCCGCACGGGGACCCGGTCTACTACCAGGCCCGCCCGCGGATCGCGGTGCCCGCCGACACGCTGGTCGCCAAGGACGCCTTCTTCGGCCTGCACCCGGCGATGGCGCCGCTGCTGCCGTTGTGGAGCTCGGGCAAGGTCGCGGCCGTCCACGCGTCCGGGCTCCCGGTCCGGAACCGCTCGCACTTCTCGGCGATGGAGCAGCTCGAGGACGCGAACCCGGGCTCCACCAAGCGCGAGGGCTGGCTCAACCGGCTGATCGGCGTCGACGCGATCACCTCGCCCGTCCAGGCGCTGAGCCTGGCCGAGGGGGTGCCGCCCGCCGCGCTCTACGGGCCGCAGCCGTACCTCACCGCGGGCGACATCGACGGCGTCAGGATCGCCGGGGACGACCCCAACGACCCGACCCACGCCCGCCGCCGGTCGCTCCGCACGCTCTGGGCCGGGGACCGGACCGCCCTCGGCGGCTCGATGCGCTCGACCTTCGAGGCGGTGGACACGATCGCCCCGCTGCGGAACGTCAGCAAGACCCCGCAGAACGGCGCGACGTACCCGTCCTCCGACCTGGGCCGGGCGCTCGCCGAGGCCGCCCGCATCGTCCGCGGTGACGTCGGCGTCGAGGTCATCACCATCGACCAGGGCGACTGGGACATGCACACGGGCCTGGGCACGGTGGAGTGGGGCGGGATGAAGGACAACGCCGGTCAGCTCGCGTCGTCGATCGCGGCGTTCTTCGCCGATCTCGGAGTCCTCGGTGACAAGGTCACCCTGCTGGCCTTCAGCGAGTTCGGACGCCGGGTCCAGGAGAACGAGAACTACGGCACCGACCACGGCTACGGCAACGCGATGTTCGTCGTCGGCGGCGGCGTGGTCGGCGGCTACAAGGGCTCCTGGCCCGGACTGACCAACGACTACGACGCGGACCTGCTCGTGACCACCGACTACCGCAGCGTGCTCTCCGAGGTGGTGGCGGCGCGCTTCAACGCCAGCACCGCCACGGTGTTCCCCGGCTTCACCCGCACCCGGGTGGGCGTGATGGCGGGTCAGTGACCCGCCGCGACTACTCCGACGGCTCGGGGACGTTCACGTCGTCGGTGTCCGGGCAGTCCTCGACCTTGGGGTTGGCGCCGACGTAGTTGAGCGGTCCGGCGACCACGGTGACCACGATCGTGCTCACCTCGGCACAGTTGGCGTCGGAGTCGGTGAAGTAGTCCCGCTGGAAGGCAGCCGCTGCCCCGATCACGAGCCAGATCAAGACGATGAGCGCGAGCAGCTTCTTCATGACGCCTCCCAAGTAGTCGTTCCCCTTGCCGGGGAACCTACGTCACGGGGATCCGTCGAGAAACATCCCAAGGCGTGCTGCCGTGGCGGCGTCCTCACCGGGGACGTGGCCGTTCACGGCGCGACAGGCCCAGCCCAGCCGGATCGCCAGGGCACAGGCGGCGTCGAGGTCGCCGTCGTACCGCTCGCGGTAGGGAGCGAGGTAGGCGTCGCGGAACGGCGTGGTGTCCACCGAGTTCTCCACGTCGTCCAGCCCCCACGCGAGGACGCCCTCCAGCGTCACCGACAACGTGAAGAAGGGGTGCGAGATGCAGGCGTCACCCCAGTCCATCACCAGGTGCCGGCCGTCCTTGAGGAACACCTGGCCGTCGTGGAGGTCGTCGTGGTTCAGGGTCTCCGCGATGCCGTACGACGCCAGCTGCCCGGCGAGCTCCTCGACCCGGGGCAGGGCGGCCCGGAAGCGCGGCTCCGCGTCGATCTCGTCCATCAGCGCGGCGTAGCCGGCGGCGAGGGTGGGGAGCCGGTGGTCCGGCACCCCGAGCGCGAGCAGGTCGTCGACGCGGGTCTCGAGGGCGATCTGGGCCGCGGCGTACCGCGGCAGCACCTCCAGCCAGCGGTCCAGGTTCTCGTCGCGCGGCGACACGTCGCGGAACCACTCCCCCGCGTCCCCCATGAGCAGCCAGCCGCGCTCCGCGTCGAGGGCGACCAGGGGCGGGGTGAGGTCGGGCCGGGTCTCCGCCACCAGCGCGACCACACCACCCTCGTGGCTCAGGCTGGGGTCGTTGGCCTTGAACCACAGGTCCCCCTGGCTGGTCGGGACCTTGATCACCGTCGACCAGGGCGTCACGTGTGACTGCGTCGCCTCGCCGGTCCTGGTGGACCCGAGCCGCGCGAGCTGCTCGTCGATCCAGCGGTGCACACCTGTCAGCCAAGCCTCGTCGCGCCAGCGTCCCTCGTCCACGGGCGCGAACCTAGCGGGCGACCGGGTGATCGCGCGCGCCAATATGCGGAGAGACTGACGGGCATGACGAGGACCATGCGTGAGCGGATGCTGGCCGGTGAGCTGTACATCGCCGACGACCCCGACCTGGCCCGGGAGGCGGCGAGGGCCCGGACGCTCACCCACCGGATCAACCTGATGGACCCCAACGACAGCAGCGGCCGGCGGGCCGTGCTCGAGGACCTGCTGGGCGCCTTCGGGGAGGGCAGCGAGATCCTGCCGCCCTTCCGGTGCGACTACGGCAGCCAGACCACCGTCGGGGCACGGGTCTTCGCGAACTTCGGGCTCGTGTGCCTCGACGTCGCCCGGGTGACGATCGGCGACGACGTCCAGATGGGACCGAACGTCCAGCTGCTCACCCCGACCCACCCGATCGAGCCGGAGCCGCGGCGCGAGAAGTGGGAGGCGGCCCTGCCGATCACGATCGGCGACAACGTCTGGTTGGGGGGCGGCGTGATCGTGTGCCCGGGCGTGACCATCGGGGAGAACTCGGTCGTCGGCGCCGGTTCGGTCGTCGTCCGGGACCTCCCGGCGAACGTCGTCGCCGTGGGCAACCCGGCCCGCGTCGTCAAGAACCTCGCCACCTGAGGGCGCCCGGTCCAGACCGGTGTCGCTCCGCGGCGTCCGCGTCGGCGTCCGGACCGCTAGCCTCCGGCCGTGAGCTCTGGAGCGCAGCGCGTCCTCGCCCTCGTCCTGCTGCTGGTGGCCGGGGTCCTCAGCCTGCCGGTGGTCGCCTACTTCTTCGACGGGCAGGGCACCGAGAACTGGATCGTCCCGATCACGTTGCTGGTGATGGCCGTGCTCGGTGCCGTCGTCGGTCGGCTCCTGCCCGGGCTGGCCGGAGCCGGGGCCACGCCGCGTCGGGCGCTGGTGGTGGGCGCGCTCACCGGGGTGCTGATGGTGATCGTCGGCGTGGTGATCTTCTTCCTGCTGCTGAGCGGCTTCGACGGCGCCTGACCGGCCTCAGGTGTCGAGCGCCAGGTAGATCGCCGCCATGTCCTCGTCGCCGAGGCCACGGTCGACCGCGGCGGAGAAGTAGCGGCGCAGGACGGGCACCAGGCCGGGCGAGTAGCCGGTCGGCTCTGTCGCCTCCAGCATCAGGTCGAGGTCCTTGACGACGGCGGCGAGCCGGAAGGCCGGCGCGAACTGCCCGTCCACCATCGCCCGGCCCTTGACCTGGACGTACGGCGCGTCGACGGCCGCGCCCCGCACCGCCTCGAGGAAGAGCGCCGGGTCGAGCCCGAGTGCCTCGGTCATCGCCAGTGACTCGGCGATGCCCTGGGTCATCGTGGCCACGAACGCGTTGCAGGCCAGCTTGAGCCGGCTGCCGGCGCCGGCCTCCCCCACCCAGAGCGTCCGGGCGCCGATGGCGTCGGTCACCCCGGACACCCGCGCCTCGAGCGACGGATCGCCCGAGGCCAGGACGATCAGGGTGCCGTCCTCGGCGGGCTTCTTGGTGCCGAGGACCGGTGCGTCGACGTACCCGATGCCGAGGTCGGAGGCGAGCGCCCCCAGCCGTGCGGAGCCGGCGACCCCGACCGTGCTGGTCTGCAGCCACACGGCGTCGCCGGCGAGCGAGCCACCGAGGCCGCTCATCGTGGCCACGATGCTGTCGGTGTCGTAGAGCATCGTCACGACGACGTCCGCACCCCGCACGGCGTCCGCGGCGGTGTCGCAGACCTCGGCGACGTCGGCCAGCGCCAGCGCCTTCTCGTGGGTGCGGTTCCAGACCCGCACCGGCATCCCGGCCGCGGCGATGTTGCGGGCCATGCCGGCGCCCATCGTGCCCACGCCCAGCAGGGCGACGGAGGTGGTGGTCATGGTGGATCTCCCTTCGAGGGTCGGGCCGTCTCGAGCAGCGCGCGCAGGGGCGCCGGGATCGGCGCCGGCCGCCGGGTGCTCGCGTCGACGTACACGTGCACCCAGCGTGCCCTTGGCGGCGATCGTGCCCACCTCCTCCGGCGAGGGGTGGGCGAAGAGGCCCAGGCCGTAGGTGACGCTGCTGGTCCCGAGTCGCTCCACGCGCAGCCCGACCAGGACGTCGTCGGGGTAGTGCAGCTCGGCGAAGTAGGCGCAGCCGGACTCGGCGACCACCCCGATCACCCCGTGACCGCCGCGCAGGTCCGGCACCTCCGCGCCGACCCAGGCGTTGATGACGCGAGTCGAAGAGCTGGTAGTGCACGGCGTTGTTCATGTGGCCGTACATGTCGTTGTCGGCCCAGCGCGTCGAGACCACGCGGGTCACCGGGAAGTCGTCGGGACGCAGCTCGCGGTCGGACATGGCGGTCACCGACCGCCCTCGTCGAGCACGACCAGCTGGCGCACGGCGTTCCCGGCCGCCAGCTCGTCCATCGCGACGTTGACCCCGTCGAGGGTGATGCGCGAGGAGATCAGCTCCTGGGCCGGAAGGCGCCCCTGGCGCCACCGGTCCACGAACAGCGGGATGTCCCGGGAGGGCACCGCCGAGCCGAGGTAGCTCCCGATGATCGAGCGACCTTGGGCGACCAGCGCGAGCGGCGAGACCGACGCACGGGCATCCGGTGCCGGGAGCCCCACGGTCACCATCCGCCCCCCGGGACCGGTGCAGGCGACCGCCGTCTCGAAGGCGCGGGTGCTGCCGGCGGCCTCGATGACGACATCGGCGGCGAGCCCGGTCTCGACCGCCTCGTCGGGCGTGAGCGCCCGGGAGGCGCCGAGGACCAGCGCGCGCTCGCGCTTGGTCCGCACCGGGTCCACGGCCACGACGTCGATGTCGGCCTCGCCCAGGGCCGTCAGCAGCGCCGCCATGCCCACGCCGCCGAGGCCGACGACCGCGACGGTGTCGCCGGCGCGCGGGCGTCCCACGTTGATCAGCGCGCCGCCACCGGTGAGGACGGCACAGCCCATCACCGCGGCCACGTCGGCGGGTACGTCGTCGTCGACCGGCACCACGGACCGGTGGTCGACCACGGCGTGGGTCGCGAACCCGGAGACACCCAGGTGGTGGTGCACCACCTGGTCCCCGCGCCGGAGCCGGGAGCCGCCGTCCATCATCTCGCCCGCGTTGTTGGCGGCGCTGCCCGCGGCACAGGGCACGAGGCCGTCGGTGCGGCACGCCCGGCACTCCCCGCACCGGGGCAGGAACGTCATGATCACCCGCTGCCCGGGCCGCAGGTCGTCGACCGCCCGCCCGGTCTCCTCGACGATGCCCGCGGCCTCGTGCCCGAGCAGCATCGGCGTCGGCCGCGGGCGGTTGCCGTCGACCACCGACAGGTCCGAGTGGCACAGGCCCGCGACCTCGATGCGGACCAGCACCTCATGCGGGCCGGGCCGGTCGAGCTCGAGGTCGCAGACGGTGATCGGCCGGGTCTCGGCGTACGGACCCGGTCGGCCCACCTCCTCGAGGACGGCTCCCGTGATCAGCACGACGCGACCCTATCCCCGTCGGCACGAACGGGCTGGTCCGGGCTCGGGGAGGGTCAGGGGGCGGCGAGCCAGGGGTCCCGCAGGTCGAAGAAGGTCGGCTCGCCGACGCTGAGCTCGTCCATCTCCTTCATCATCGCCGCCAGCTCGGCCGGCGGCTCCTTCCGCTCGCCCTCGCGGGCGGCCTCCTCGGAGGTGAAGTAGATGGCCATCGTCCAGCCGTCCGTGTCGTGGTGGACCGACAGCGTCCCCAGGATGTCGGGACGGAACGACGCCCAGTCCGTGTCGTCCTCGTTCATCAGCGTGCGCGCCCGAGCGGGATCGCTCGAGCGGCCCTGCATCACCTGCACGAAGCCCGCGTCGGCCGGGTCACCGACCGTGTCGACGTCGACCCAGGTGCTGTCGTGGAACACCGGCTCGTCGGTGAACAGCGTCGCGAAGCCGTCCCACCAGGCGCCCTGCTCCGGGCGGTCGCTGTTGCGCCGTGCGGCCTCCTCCGACTCGAACCGCGCCAGGGCGATCAGCCGCCCGTCCTCGGTGACGCCGGTCGTGCTGCCCAGCCAGCCCTCGGCCCCCGGGCCGAGGTCCGCGACCCATCTGTCCATCTGCGCTCGGACCTCCGCGGCACTCGAGACGTGGCCCTGGATCACCTGGACGAACATGACAGCGCTCCTCTCGCCGGTCTTCCTCCCACCATGGACCCGCCCGGCGGCTCGCGCCAGGGAGGACTAGAGCACCCGGTGGACCCGCGCGGGGTAGGTCCGCACGCTCTGGACGGCTCGGTGACCCGGTCGCATACTGAGCGAACTCCGGGTCGTCCAGACCGGCGACCCGGTCCGGAGGGGGAACACCATGAACCGCACTCGCGCACTCTTCGCCGCGTTGCTCACCGTCGTGCTCGTCGCCGTCCCGATCACCGGGGCCACCGCTGCCAAGGAGCCGTCGATGAAGGACAAGCGGCAGCTGACGGTGATGACGCAGAACCTCTACCTCGGGTCCAGCCTGACGCCGGCCATCACCGCCACCACGCCGCAGCAGTTCGTGGCCGCGGTCGCGACGATCTACGGCACCGCGGTCGCCACCAACTTCCCCAAGCGCGCCGAGACCATCGCCGACACGATCGACGCCGAGCGGCCCGACCTGATCGGGCTCCAGGAGGTCACCCGCTGGATCGCGCAGCCCACGGTGGCCACCGCGGCACCGCCGAGCTTCGACTTCCTCGCCATCCTCCAGGCCGAGCTCGCCGAGCGCGGGCTGCACTACACGGTCGGCGCGGTCTCGCAGAACGCCGACATCGGCCCCGCCCCGCTGATCTCCCCGCCCTTCGGATGCACCACCCTCGGCGCCTGCTTCGTGACGCTCCAGGACCGCGACGTCGTCCTCGTCAACAGCGACACCGCCGCCCTCGACATCACCGGCTCGGCTTCCGGCGACTACGTCGCGCAGGAGGTGCTGACCCCGCCCGGTGGCGCCCCGGTGTCCTTCTCCCGTGGCTGGGCCTACGTGGACGGCACCTTCGAGGGCAAGAAGTTCCGGTTCGTCAACACCCACCTCGAGGTCGAGTCGTACGGCGCGACCCAGGAGGCGCAGGCCGCGGAGTTCCTGGCCGGTCCGGCCCGCGCGCCGGGCGCGGTGATCGCCACCGGCGACTTCAACTCCGACGCGGAGCCGGCTCCGACCGACGAGACCACCACGACGTACGCCGACCTCACCGCGAGCTGGTTCAAGGACGCCTGGTGGGTCAACCCCGGCGACCCCGGACTGACCTGCTGCCAGAACGGCACGCTGTCGAACCCGGTGCCGGACCTGAACACCCGGATCGACCTGGTGCTCACCCACGGCCCGGTGCGCGCCCAGTCGGCCCACGTCGTGGGTGCGGACCGGATCCCCGGGTGCCACGTCGATCCCGCTCTACCCGTCCGACCACGCCGGGGTGGTCGCCACCCTGCGGCTGCACTGAGGGGAGACACCGGTTCTCCAGGCCCCGACGGGTCTGTGAGAGGCTTGCCCCGCCACGCCGAAGGCCGGAAAGAAGGGCCCCGTGATGGTGCCAGCAAGCACTGAGAAGCACACCCGCGCCGCCCCGTCGGCTGCGGGTGCGGACGACCGCGGGCGCGGGTGGCTGGCGCCTGTGCTGATCATGGTCGTCCTGTTCGCCGCGGTGACCGCGTTCTGGTCGTGGCACGTCGGGGTGCCGCTGCGCGACCCCGAGGGCAAGATGTTCCGCGCCCGGCTGACCACCTCGCTGATCTCGTTCACTCTGCTCGTCCTGGCCCAAGCCGTCGTCCGGTCGCGTCGGCAGAGCTTCGCGCCCCGGGCCGTGGTCGAGCACCTGCGCGCGTGGTGGCCCCGTGAGCGGCTCTTCCTGGCGGTCACCGGGCTGGTGGCCTACCACGTGGTCTACGTCTGCTACCGCAACCTCAAGAGCTGGAACGCCTTCCGCACCCTGGTCGACCGGGAGCTCGTGGACCTCGAGCTGTGGCTCTTCCACGGACACAGCCCCGCGGCGCTCCTCCACGACGTCTTCGGGCAGGGCACCGCGGCGTTCGTGCTCGCCTTCATCTACCGCTCCTTCACCTACCTCGTGCCGTTCTCGGTGGTGGCCTCGGTCGTCTTCGTCCCGAAGATCCGCGACAGCTTCGTCTTCCTCACCGCCGCCATGTGGGTGTGGATCCTCGGCGTCGGCTCCTACTACCTGCTGCCCACGCTCGGTCCCTTCGCGGCCGCTGCCGGCGGACTTCAGCGCGCTCCCCCACACCCCCATCACCGTCACCCAGGCGGAGTACATCGCCTCCCGGGACCAGCTCCTGTCCACGCCGGACGCGTTCGACTCCTTCGCCAGCCTGGGTGCCTTCGCCAGCCTGCACGTCGCCTTCACCTGCATGGTGGTGCTGATGCTGTGGCACTACCGGGTGCCGTGGGCCGCGCGGATCCTCGGCGTGGTGTACCTGCTCGCGGTGATGGTCGCGACGGTCTACTTCGGCTGGCACTACGTCGTCGACGACGTCGCCGGTGTCATCATCGCCGTCCTGGCGGTGACCTTCGCCCGGCTCATGGTGCTCCCTCGCAAGGGGGCGACACCGGCCGATGCCTGACCTGCGCCGCCTCCTGCGGCTGGCGCTCCGACCGGTCCCGGCGGCCTTCCTCACCGCCGCGGTCCTGCACCTGCTGTGGTGGTGGCTGCTCGCCAACAGCGGCGGGGACATCGCCGCCCAGGACGCCTGGGCGGAGTTCGCGCGGGAGCACCCGGGGAGCGCCTACAACCTGGCGTGGTACGGCGGCATGCACCCGGTGTCGTACAGCATCCTGTCGCCCTACGTCATGGCCGTCGCCGGCGTCCGCACCACCATGATGGTCGCGGGCACCGTGTCGGCGGCGCTGCTGGCGCTGCTGCTGGTCCGGAGCAACGCGCTGCGGCAGCCGCTGTGGCCGGCGTTGTACGGCGCGGTCGCCCTCACCGGGAACGCCGTGTCCGGCCGGGTGACGTTCGGACTGGGCACCATGTTCGCGCTGGCCGCCCTCGTCGTCGTGCTCACGCCGCGCCACCACGTCGAAGGGCGCCGGGTGCGGGTCGTCCTCGGCGTGCTGCTCGCCGCGCTGGCGACCGCGGCCAGCGCCCTGGCCGGGCTCTTCCTGGGCCTGGTGGCAGCCGCCTTGTTCCTGCAGCGACGGCGGGGCACGGCGTACGTGCTCGGGCTGGCGCCGGTGGCGGTCGTGCTGTTCTCGGCCGTCTTCTTCCCCTTCTCCGGCCGGCAGCCGATGCCGGCCGCGTCGGTGATCCTCCCGTTCTGCGCCGGCATCCTCGGCTTCGCGCTCGCGCCGCAGTCGTGGCGGACGGTGCGGTACACGTCGGCGATCTACGCCGGCACCGTGGTCGTGGTCTGGCTCGTGCCGTCACCCATCGGCAGCAACATCACCCGGATGGGGCTGCTGTTCGGAGGGGTGCTGCTGGTGGCGCTGACGACCTCGATCGAGCCGGTCCGTCGGCCCTCGCTGCGGTGGTTGTCGGCGGTTCCGGTGACCCTGGCACTCGCCCTGACGATCGTGGCGTCCTCGATCTGGCAGGTCTCCACCGCCGCGCGGGACGCGGTGGTCACCCGGCCCGCCGCGGCCTGGACGACCGACACCGGGCCGCTGCTCGAGCAGCTCGAGGCGCGCGACGCCAACCTCGGTCGGACCGAGGTGGTCCCGAGCCGCAGCCATCGCGAGGCCGCCGCCCTCGCGCCGTACGTCAACCTGGCCCGGGGCTGGAACCGGCAGGCCGACGCGGAGCGCAACGCGCTCTTCTACACCCCCGGGCTGCTCACGCCCACCAGCTACCACGCGTGGCTGGACCGCTGGGCCGTCCGCTTCGTGGTGCTCCCGGAGGGCGACCCGGACGTGGCCGCGGAGGAGGAGGCCGCGCTGATCGAGGGCGGGCTGCGCTACCTCACGCCGGTCTGGTCGGACGAGAGCTGGCGCCTCTACGAGGTGCGCACGCCGACCCCGCTGGCGGACCCGCCGGCGGTGGTGACGAGCTTCGACGCGGCCGGGGTGGTGCTCACGGTGCCGCGGGCGGCGACCATCGTGGTGCGGATCCCGGCGTCCCCCTGGCTCAGCCTGGTGGACGCCAACGGCGAGCCCCTCGAGCCGCTGCCGTCGGCGACGCCCACGCCCGGGGTGATCCCCGCCGACGGCTGCCTGGGTGAGCTGCTCGTCGCGGAGGAGACCGAGGACGCGAGCGCGTGGACGGTGCTGCACGCGCCCCGGGCCGGGACCTACCGGATCGGCGCGCCGTACAAGCTGCCGCGCGGGTCGGCCTGCCCCACCGAGTCGCCCGCGCCCTGACGCCCGCGCGGCCGTCGCTCCACGAATCCCCGATGGGGTCCCCGAACCCCTACCGTGGACCCATGTCCGACGAGTCATCCGAGCAGCACGCAGGGATCACCTTCGACGACCTGGGCCTCGACCCTCGCGTCCTGAAGGCGGTCCACGCGGTTGGCTACGAGACCCCCTCGCCCATCCAGGCGGCCACCATCCCCACGCTGCTCGAGGGGCGCGACGTCGTCGGCCTCGCGCAGACCGGCACCGGCAAGACCGCGGCGTTCGCGCTGCCGATCCTCTCCAGGCTCGACCTGAAGCAGAAGACCCCGCAGGCGCTGGTCCTCGCGCCGACCCGCGAGCTCGCGCTCCAGGTGTGCGAGGCGTTCGAGAAGTACGCCGCGCACCTGCCCGGCGTGCACGTGCTGCCGGTCTACGGCGGGCAGGGGTACGGCGTCCAGCTCAGCGCGTTGCGCCGCGGCGTGCACATCGTCGTCGGGACCCCGGGCCGGATCATGGACCACCTCGACAAGGGCACCCTCAACCTGACCGAGCTGCGCTTCCTCGTGCTCGACGAGGCCGACGAGATGCTCAACATGGGCTTCGCCGAGGACGTCGAGACGATCCTGGCCGACACCCCGGCCGACAAGAACGTCGCGCTCTTCTCGGCCACCATGCCGGCGCAGATCCGCCGGATCTCCAAGAAGTACCTCGACGACCCGGCCGAGATCACCGTCAAGAACAAGACGGCCACCGCGCCCAACACCACGCAGCGCTACCTGATGGTGTCCTACCCGCAGAAGGTCGACGCCCTCACGCGCATCCTCGAGGTCGAGAACTTCGAGGGGATGATCGTCTTCGTCCGGACCAAGAACGAGACCGAGACGCTGGCCGAGAAGCTGCGGGCGCGGGGGTTCTCGGCGGTCGCCATCAACGGTGACATCGTCCAGGCGCAGCGCGAGCGGACCATCGACCAGCTCAAGGACGGCAAGCTCGACATCCTGGTGGCCACCGACGTCGCGGCCCGGGGCCTCGACGTCGACCGGATCAGCCACGTGGTCAACTACGACATCCCCACCGACCCGGAGTCCTACGTGCACCGGATCGGACGCACCGGCCGGGCCGGCCGCAAGGGCGACGCGATCTCGTTCGTCACGCCCCGCGAGCGCTACCTGCTCAAGTCGATCGAGAAGACCACCCGCCAGCCGCTGACACCGATGCAGCTGCCCACGGTCGACGACGTGAACGTCACCCGGCTGGCGCGCTTCGACGACGCCATCACCGAGGCGCTCTCCTCGACCGAGCGGGTCTCCTTCTTCCGCGACGTCGTGTCGCACTACATCCGTGAGCACGACGTGCCGGAGGTCGACGTCGCCGCCGCGCTGGCCGTCGTACTCCAGGGCGACACCCCGCTGCTCCTCGACCCCGAGCCGGTCCGGCCCGCGCGCCAGGAGCGTCAGGACCGCCCCGAGCGCGGGACCGACCGCCCCTCCCGCGGGCCGGGCGAGAAGCGCGCGCCCCGCAACCCCGACGGCCCGCCGATGGCGATGTACCGCATCGCGGTCGGCAAGCGGCACAAGGTCGAGCCGCGCCAGATCGTCGGCGCCCTGGCCAACGAGGGCGGCCTGAGCCGCAAGGACTTCGGACACATCTCGATCCGCCCGGACTTCTCCCTCGTCGAGCTCCCGGCCGAGCTGCCGCCCGGCACCGAGGAGGCGCTCGCCGCCACCCGGATCTCCGGCAAGCTGATCGGCCTGCGCAAGGACGCCGGCGCGCCCTCGCGCAGCGGCGCCCCGAAGAAGCCGCACCGCAAGGGCTGAGTGGTCCTGGACGCCGTTCCGTCCCCTGGCGCAGTTGCGGTTTGGTCACCAACCGCAACAAATCGGCCCCGAGAGCTGCGGTTCGTGACCAATCGGTGATGCGGCGGGCCGGCATCGGACGCCACCAGCCTGCGACCTGGCCACTCCCGCCGACCACACCTGCGGATTGGTCACCAACCGCAACGAAACCGCCCCGAGAGCTGCGGTTCGTGACCAATCGGTGAAGCGGCGAGCCGGCATCGGCGCCACCAGCCTCGACCTGGCCACCCTGCCGACCACACCTGCGGATTGGTCACCAACCGCAACGAAACCGCCCCGAGAGCTGCGGTTCGTGACCAATCGGCGGGGCGAACCCCAGCCCGACCCACGCCGAGTGCCGAGACGGCTGCCCGAGCAACCATCTCGGCACACGACCGGACAGGGTCAGGCCGCGACCGCCTCCGACACCGGCTCCTCGGCCGACGGCGCGGCCGCCGCGACGCTCACGCCGGGCGGACCGGTGCAGGGTCACCGCGCCGACGAAGGCCAGCGCCGCGAAGGTCGCGGAGGTGAGGAAGGCCGCCTGGGCGCCGGGCAGGAACTCGCCGGGCACCGCGCCGGCGGCGTACACCGACACGATCACCGCCAGGCCGATGGCGCCGCCGAGCTGCTGGAAGGTCTGCAGCAGCCCCGAGGCCGACCCGGCGTACGCCGTCGGGACGCCGGTCAGGATCAGCGACGTGAGCGGCATGAACACCAGGCCGGCCGACAGCCCGTTGAGGAGCATCGGACCGAGGACGCCGGAGGCGTAGGTGTCGCCGGCGTTGAGGGTGCTCAGCCACACGAAGCTCGCGCTCAGGCCCGACGCTGCCCGCGAGCAGCATCGGCGTCGGCCCGACGAGGGCCAGCAGGCGCGGGGTCACCCGGGACATCGCGAAGATGCCGAGGGTGAGCGGCATGAAGGCCAGGCCGGAGGCCATCGGGCCGAAGCCCAGGACGCCCTCGATGTACTGCACCGCGAGGAAGAACATGGACAGCTGACCGCCGACGACGAGGCCGATCATCGCCAGGCTCGTCACCCGACGGCGGCTGCGCAGCAGCACGGGCGGGAGCATCGGGTGCGCGACCCGGCGCTCGGTGCGGGCCAGGAGGGCCAGCAGCGCGGCGCCGGCCACGAAGCCGAGGACGGTCCGGGCGGACAGCCACCCGTGCTCGGGCGCGCCGATCAGCGACCACACGATCGCCACCGCCCCGAGCGTGGCGGACGCGGCGCCGACGAGGTCGAAGCGACCCGGACGGCGGGGCGTCTCGTCGAGGAGGCGGCGCGTCAGCGACAGCACCGCCAGCCCGATGGGGATGTTGATGAAGAGCGTCCAGCGCCAGGAGCCGAGGTCGGTCACGACGCCGCCGAGCAGCAGCCCGAGGGACATCCCTGCGGAGGAGACCGCGCCGAACAGCGCCAGCGCCCGGTTGCGGGCCGCCTCGTCGGGGGCGCTGGTGGTGAGCAGCGCGAGCACCCCGGGAGCGGCGAGCGCCGCGCCGACGCCCTGGGCGGCCCGCGAGAGGACCAGCATCTCGGGGGTCTGGGCGAGACCGCCGACCAGGGAGGCGACGGTGAAGACGGCCAGGCCGATCTCGAGGAGCCGGCGGCGACCGAACACGTCACCGAGCCGACCGCCGAGCAGCAGCAGTCCCCCGAAGGCCAGGGTGTAGGCGTTGAGGACCCACGACAGCGAGGCGGGCCCGAAGTGCAGCGCGTCGTCGATGTGCGGGAGCGCCACGTTCACGACCGTGGCGTCGAGGATGAGCATCAGCTGGGTGACGAGGACCAGCGCGATCCCGGCGGCCGCCCGGCCGGCGTTCGGCGGCAGCTCCGTCGGGGTGGTCCGAACGGGGTTCAAGGAGGAGGTGGACATGAGGTGAGGGAGGTCCTGTTCTGGCCTGGAAGGCCGACGTAGGCTTTAATGGAGGAACTCTCCGGTTCGTCCGCTACGATACGGAGACAGTCTCCGTTTAGCAAGTGGGTCGTGTCAGAAAGGTGGGATCGCCGTGCGGGCCGACGCGCAGCGCAACCGCGACCGGATCGTGGAGGTCGCGCGCGAGGTCTTCCGCGAGCAGGGGTACGACGCCTCGCTCGACGAGGTGGCCCGCCGGGCCGGCGTCGGCGCCGGCACCCTCTACCGACACTTCCCGCAGCGCGAGAACCTGCTCGACGCGATCATGCAGAGCTGGGTCGACCGCGTCGACGAGGCCACCGAGAAGTCGTTGGCCTTCGAGGGCGCGCCCCGCGACCTGCTGCTCGGCTGGTTCGAGGCCTATGCGGCCCTGATCAGCCTGCACAAGGGGGGCCCGGCCAAGATCACCTCGGCGATGGGCGACCCCGACTCCCCCATCGTCAGCAAGTGCCAGGTGCTCACCCGCGCCACCCAGCGGGTCGTCGACCGCCTCAGCGAGGACCAGGCCCTCCGTCCGGGCATGGACGCCGTGACCATGTGCCGCCTGGTGGGCGGCGTGGCGGCCGTGGCCGACCAGGGCGACCTGGACGCGGACGCCGTGCGTCCGCTCCTCGCCGTCGTCGCCGACGGCATGATCGTCGCCTGACCCGGGCCCGGGCGGCGCCGACCCAGCCGGGGCACCGGAATAGTCCCACCTCGCAGGTAGTTGAATCGTCATCTACCCAGCAGGAGAGGATCTGCCCATGAGCACCATCGCCCCCGAGCCCCAGATCGACGTCCGCCGCGCGGAGGACCGGATGAAGTCGAACTTCGGCTGGCTCGACTCCAAGCACTCCTTCTCCTTCGGCAACCACTACGACCCGGCCAACACCCACCACGGGGTGCTGCTGGTCAACAACGACGACATCGTCGACCCCGGCACCGGCTTCGAGACCCACCCGCACCGCGACATGGAGATCGTCACCTGGGTGCTGCAGGGCTCGCTGGTGCACCAGGACTCCACCGGCCACAACGGCGTCATCTACCCCGGCCTGGCGCAGCGGATGAGCGCGGGCAGCGGCATCCTGCACTCGGAGAAGAACGACTCGTGGCGCCTCGGCGGCGAGCAGCACCGCGACCCCGTCCACTTCGTGCAGATGTGGGTCGTCCCCGACGAGGGCGGCATCACCCCCGGCTACGAGCAGCTGGAGATCGACGCCGACCTGCTGTCGGGCGGGCTGGTCCCGGTCGCCTCCGGCATGGAGCGGTACGACGGTGCCGCGGCGATCCGGATCAAGAACAAGTACGCCGCCCTCCACGCGGCCCGGCTCCAGCCCGGCCAGTCCGTGGAGCTTCCCGAGGCGCCCTTCCTGCACCTGTTCGTGCCGCGCGGTGCCGTGGCGCTGGAGGGGGCGGGCCCGCTCGGCGCCGGTGACGCCGTCCGGTTCACCGCCACCGGCGGCCAGCGGGTCACCGCGACCGAGGCGGCCGAGATCCTGGTCTGGGAGATGCACGCCGCCGTCGCCTGACCGAGGACCCGCAAGGATGGGCGCATGCGACGACGCGTGAGTGCCCGGCTGGTCTACCAGGTCGAGGCCTCGGCCGCCCTCGACCTCCAGATCGCCGTGGCCGGTCCGGCACCCGACGGCGAGCGGCTGGCGGCGACGGTGGACGGGGCGCCCGTCGCGCTGACCGAGCTGGCCGGTCCGGTCGGCGGCCGGCACCACCTCGCCCGGGTGCCGCGCCGGCCTCCTCGAGGTGACGTACGACGCCACCGTGGCCGGCGCCGCTCCCCCGGCGCCCGTGGACCCGCTCGACCCGATCGTGTTCACCCGCCCGAGCCGGTTCGCCGAGTCCGACCGGATCGCCGGCTTCGCCACCGCCGAGTTCGGCGGACTCACGTCCCCGCTCGACCTGCTGCCCGCGGTCTCGTCGTGGGTCGGCGACCGGCTCGCCTACGTGTCCGGGTCCAGCGGACCCACCGACGGAGCGGTCGAGACGCTGATGGCGCGCCAGGGCGTCTGCCGCGACTTCGCGCACCTGACCGTGGCCCTGCTCCGCGCCTGCGGGGTCCCGGCCCGGCTGGTCGCGGTCTACGCCCCGGGCCTGTCACCCATGGACTTCCACGCCGTCACCGAGGCGCTCGTCGACGGCGTCTGGCGCGTCGTCGACCCGACCCTGCTCGCCCCGCGCTCGTCGCTGGTGCGGATCGCCACCGGTCGCGACGCCGCCGACACGGCGTTCCTCACCAACCAGGGCGGGGACCTGACGTTCGTCGAGCAGGAGGTGTCGGCGGTCGTCGAGGGTGACCTCCCGGACGACGACGTGACGGCGCTGGTGAGCCTGCGCTGACGGTGCCGTCACCGCTGCATCAGGCCCGCCTCGTACGCCGTGGTCACGCTCGCGGCCATCGCCGGCTGCGCCGCCGTGCTTCTGGTCCGCGGCCGCACCTGGGGTCGCTCGCGGGCAACGGCCTGAGGGTCGGCGGCCCTCGTCAGGTGCTCCTGCTCCCGACGAGGGCCGCCGACAGCCGGCTCGCCAGCAACGCCAGGCCCCGGCCCAGTGTGGCCGGGTCCCGGGTCACGAGCAGGTCCTCGACGCCCTGACGCGCGGCCCGCACGGCGTCCCTCAGCGCGACCGCCCGGGCGCCGCGGGCCTCGTCGGGTGCCGAGGTCTCCAGGCCGGTCAACCGGTCCTCCGCGGCCGTCACCCGGCCGGCGGCGACCTGCCAGCCGCCTGCGACCTCGTCCGGGGAGCCCGCCTGCTGCAGCTGCGGGAGGAGCTCCTCGGCGAGCCATCTCGCCTCCGTCTCGGCCTCGGCCAGGCCCTCGTCCCAGGCCCGACGCCGACGGGCCCGCGGCACCAGGATCGCCGCCAGGGCACCGCCGAGCAGCACGAGGAACGCGATGAGCCACCAGACCCACGCGTCGACCCCCGTCGTGTCGGAAGCGGTGTCCTCCGCCGCGTCCTCGGCATCGGGCGATGCGCTCGCGCTGACGCGTCGCGGACTCGCTCGCGGTCGCGGACTCCGTCGGGGCCTCGGACGTCGGCTCCGTGGCGGACGGCGTGGGGGTCGCCGTCGGCTCGCGCGTGGGCGACTCCTCCGAGGGCGACGCGGAGGGTGGAGCGGCGGTCTTGGTCGGTGCCTCCGACGCCGTGGGCGTGGGCGAGGGCGGGGGGCTCTCGCTCGGCGCCTCGGTCGGTGCCTGGGTCGGCTCCTCCGTCGGTGAGGCCGTCCGGGTGCGGCTGGGCAGTCCCGTCGGCGTCGGCAGGGACGCGGTCCGCGAGGGCAGCAGGCTGGCGGTCCGCGAGCCCGAGCCCGACGGCAGGCCGCCGCCCTCCTCGCCGCACGCCGTCAGCAGCAGGGCCACCGTGAGGGCGAGCGCCGGGGCCAACGCCCACCGGCGTGCTCCACCACGCATGGTCAGTAGCCCGTGCCCATCTTGATCTGGGCCCGCTCCACCTGGTGCGCCCCGCCCTTCTGGTCGAGGGTCACGCAGGCGTCCTCGATGTCGGAGGCCAGCCGCTCGACCTGCTCGCGGCTCATCGTCTCCTTGACCAGCGCCCGCATGATCTTCACGTCCTGCGCGTCGGGAGGCAGGGTGTACGCCGGCACCATCCAGCCGCGCTCCGCCGAGAGCTGCCAGGCGATGTCGGACTCGTCGTACGACGGGTGCTCGCCCTTCAGCCGGAAGGCCACCAGCGGCAGCTGCTCCTGGTCGTCGCCGATCACCTCGAAGCGGCCGCTCTCGCGCAGCCGCTGCGCCAGGATCCCGGCGTTCTGCTGCATCTGCTTCATCACGTAGGTGTAGCCGTCGCGACCGAGCCGGACGAAGTTGTAGTACTGCGCGAGCACCATCGCCGCGCCGGTCGAGAAGTTCAGGGTGAAGGTGGCGTCGGTCTTGCCGAGGTAGTTCTCGTAGAAGACCAGGTCCTCGGCGAGGTCGGACTTCTCCCGGAACACCAGCCAGCCGATACCGGGGTAGACCAGGCCGTACTTGTGGCCGGACACGTTGATCGAGCGCACCTGCTCCAGCCTGAAGTCCCACACCGAGTCGGGGTAGAGGAACGGCCACACGAAGCCGCCGCTCGCGCCGTCGACGTGCAGCGGGATGTCCAGGCCGCGCTGCTTCTTGACGTCGAGGAGCAGGTCGTTGATGCCGACGATGTCGTCCATGTGCCCGGTGAACGTCGTGCCCAGGACCGCGGCGACCCCGATGGTGTTCTCGTCGAGGTGCGGCTCCACGTCGGCGGGCCCGATCGTGTACTTGTTCTCGGCCAGCGGCACGATGCGGGGCTCGACGTCGAAGTAGCGGCAGAACTTCTCCCACACCACGTGCACGTCCCCGCCGAACACGAGGTTCGGCCGGTCCGTCGAGAGGTTCTCGGCCTGCCGCCGCTCCTTCCACTTCCACTTCAGGGAGAGGGCGCCGAGCATGATCGCCTCGGACGAGCCCTGGGTGCGGCAGCCGGTCGTCTCGCCGGGCGCGTTGAAGAGGTCCGCGAGCATCCGCACGCAGCGCTGCTCGATCTCCGCCGAGACGGGGTACTCCGCGTGGTCGATGAAGTTCCGGTGCAGGTTCTCGGCGATGATCCGCTGCGCCTCCGGCTCCATCCAGGTCGTCACGAAGGTGGCCAGGTTGCGCTGCGGGTCACCCTCCAGGTTGAGGTCCTCCCCCACGAGTCGCATCGCGTCCGTCGGTCGCATCCCGGTCTCGGGGAACGACGTCGAGGGCACGCGTTCGGTGAGGAACCGGTTGCCGAAGAGGGCCGCGGCCTCGGTGTCAGTGAGCTTGGTCATGGCTTGGTCGAACCACCGTTCTTGTCGGAGTTGGTTTGTCGAAGATCTGGACGAGCCCGCCGATCGCGAAGCAGACGGCACCCGCGAACGTGCCCCAGTTGACGAGGCCGATGTCGACCGCGCTGGACGTGGCCGGGCGGGTGAACGCCGCCACGCCCGCGAGGAAGAACAGGACCGAGCCGACCTGGTTGACCACGACGACCCACCAGGTGAGCTCGTGGACCCGCACCACCACGTGCCCGTGCGCCGACGGCGAGCATCGCCAGGTGCCCCGACGCGAGGAAGCAGACGCAGCCGATGATGTCGGGCAGCCAGATCCAGCCGTTCGACTGCCGGGGGGTCAGCCCCTCGGCGAACGCCGAGACCAGGCTGACCGCGAAGAAGATCGTCCCGGCGAACAGCACGACGGCGCTCGCCCAGTCACGACGAGCGGGCTGGGTGCTCCACCACCGCATCCGCGCGGACACCGTCAGGTTGCTCGCGATCACGACCGACGTGTAGCCCCCGAGGCTGAAGAAGAAGCCGCCCACCAGGTAGGTCACGTTGACCGTGGTGAGGCTGCCGATGTCGAGCTGGGCGAAGTAGGCCCCCAGGGCGAAGAGCGAGCCGCCGAGGAAGAACGCCACGGAGGCCACCACGTTGAGGCGGGCCAACCGTCGGGCGGCCGCCCGCTCGTCCGGGTCGGTCGGGCCTTGCGACATGCCAACCCCCTCTCCGGGCACGTCCTCGAAGCCTTCCCGGCCCCACCACACCTCACCTCCTCCGAAGCGGGTGACCCGGGCGGGTCACCCTCGGCAGAGGAGGCGGCCGACCCGCCGGGTCCTGAGGATGGGGGCGTCCCGAACCGCCACAGACGGAGACCCACCATGCCCAGCTCGCCCGACCGCCACGCCCGCTCGATCCTGCCGATCCCGGACCGGCCGGCTCCGGGCCTGACGACGTACGACGCGAAGGACCCGGACACCGCCTACCCCCCGATCGAGCCGCTGCTGCCGCCCGCGGGCGCCCCGAACGTGCTCGTGGTGCTCCTCGACGACGTGGGCTTCGGAGCCTCGAGCGCCTTCGGCGGACCCTGCCGCACTCCCGTGGCCGAGCGCCTCGCAGCGGGCGGGCTGACGTACAACCGGTTCCACACCACGGCGTTGTGCGCGCCGACCCGGCAGGCGCTGCTCACCGGCCGCAACCACCACTCGGTCGGCATGGGCAGCATCACCGAGACCGCCACCTCTGCCCCGGGCAACAGCTCCGTGCGGCCGAACACCAAGGCGCCGCTGGCGCTGACGTTGAAGCTCAACGGCTACTCCACCGCGCAGTTCGGCAAGTGCCACGAGGTGCCGGTCTGGCAGTCCTCCCCGATGGGACCCTTCGACGCCTGGCCCTCGGGCGGCGGCGGGTTCGAGACCTTCTACGGCTTCATCGGCGGCGAGAACAACCAGTGGGACCCCGCGCTGTACGACGGCACCACGCCGGTGGAGCCGCCGGCGGGTTCCGAGGAAGGGACGTACCACCTCACCGAGGACCTCGCCGACCGGGCCTGCGGCTGGGTGCGCCAGCAGAAGGCGCTGATGCCGGACAAGCCGTTCTTCGTCTACTTCGCGCCCGGGCGCGACGCACGCACCGCACCACGTGCCGAAGGAGTGGGCCGACCGCTACGCCGGTGAGTTCGACGACGGGTGGGACGCGGCGCGCGAGCGCACCTTCGCGCGCCAGAAGGAGCTCGGCGTGATCCCGCGCCGACGCCGAGCTGACGGCCCGGCACGACGAGATCACCGCCTGGGAGGACATGCCCGCGGAGCTCAAGCCGGTCCTGGCCCGGCAGATGGAGGTGTACGCCGGCTTCCTGGAGCACACGGACTTCCACGTGGGCCGGGTCATCGACGCCATCGAGGACCTCGGGGTGCTCGACAACACGCTCGTCTACTACATCATCGGCGACAACGGCGCCTCCGCCGAGGGCACCATGAACGGCGCCTTCAACGAGATGGCCAACTTCAACGGCATGGCTGCCCTCGAGACGCCCGAGTTCATGGTCAGCAAGATGGCCGAGCTGGGCTCCCCGACGTCCTACAACCACTACTCGGTCGGCTGGGCGCACGCCATGTGCACGCCCTTCCAGTGGACCAAGCAGGTCGCCTCGCACTGGGGCGGCACCCGGAACGGCACCATCGTGCACTGGCCGAGCGGTATCGCCGAGGCCGGCGGTCTGCGCTCGCAGTTCACCCATGTCATCGACCTCGCGCCCACCGTCCTCGAGGCCGCCGGGCTGCCCGAGCCCGTGATGGTCAACGGCGTCATGCAGTCGCCCATCGAGGGCACCTCCATGCTCTACACGTTCAACGAGCCGGAGACCCCGGAGCGCCACGACCTCCAGTACTTCGAGATGTTCGCCAACCGGGGCATCTACCACAAGGGCTGGAGCGCGGTCACCAAGCACCGCACTCCCTGGGAGATGCAGGGCGCCGTGCTCCCGGCCCTCGACGACGACGTCTGGGAGCTCTACGACGGGAGCACTGACCCCACCCAGGCCCGCAACCTCGCGGCGGAGCGTCCGGACATGCTGGCCACGCTGCAGCGCCTCTGGATCATCGAGGCCACCAAGTACAACGTGCTGCCGATCGACGACCGTGGAGCCGAGCGTCTGGAGCCCGGACTCGCGGGGAGACCGACGCTGATCCGCGGGACCTCGCAGCAGTTCTTCGCCGGGATGGGAAGGCTGTCGGAGAACAGCGTGGTCAGCATCAAGAACAAGTCGTTCTCGGTGACGGCCGAGGTCGAGGTGCCCGAGGGCGGGGCCGAGGGCGTGCTCATCGCCCAGGGCGGTCGCTTCGGCGGCTGGGCGGTGTACGTCAAGGACGGGAAGGCCACGTTCGCCTACAACGTCCTCGGCATCCACGAGTTCGTGACAACGGCTGACACCCCGGTTCCGGCCGGGAAGCACCAGGTGCGGATGGAGTTCGCCTACGACGGCGGCGGCCTGGCCAAGGGAGGTGACGTCACCTTGTACTACGACGGCGACCACGTCGGCTCCGGTCGGGTGGCGATGACCCAGGCCATGGTGTTCTCCGCCGACGAGACCACGGACATCGGCTACGAGTCCGGGACCACGGTGTCCCAGGACTACACCACCCACACCAGTCACTTCACGGGCAAGATCCACTGGGTCCAGATCGACCTCGGCGACGACGACCACGACCACTTCATCGACCCCGAGGAGCGCCTCCGCATCGCCATGGCGCGGCAGTAGGCAGAGCCATGGCGCCCTCGCCGGACCGAGCCTCCGAGATCTCGCTCAACCGGTCGCTGTGGGCGGTCATGAACGAGCGTTTCACCGACGCCGCGGCCGACGACCTCTGGACCAGGCCGGAGATCGCGTGGGGGCTGTTCGCCGTCCCCGATCGGGTCCTCGGGGTGCTGGGCGACGTGCGCGGCCTCGACGTGCTCGAGCTGGCGAGCGGCACGGCGTACTTCGGGGCCTGGCTCGCGCGGGCCGGCGCCTCGCTGGTGGCGCTGGACCTCTCGGCCGAGCAGCTGGCCACGGCGCAGCGGCTGCAGCGACGGCTCGGGCCGGACTTCCCCCTCGTCCAGGGCGATGCCGAGCGCCTGCCGCTCGCCGACGCCAGCGTCGACCTCGTGGTGAGCGAGCACGGGGCGGCGGCCTGGTGCGACCCGGAGCGCTGGCTGCCGGAGGCGGCCCGGGTGCTCCGCCCCGGCGGGCGCCTGGTCTTCCTCACCAACAGCCACCTGTCGGCGCTGTGCGTCCCCGCCGACGAGGGCGTCGCGGAACGACAGCTGCTGCGCGGCTACGGCGAGGCCTACCGGGTGCAGTGGCCCGGCGGTGGGATCGAGTTCCACCCCTCGCACGGCGACTGGGTGCGGCTGCTGCGCACCTCGGGCTTCACCGTCGAGGCGATGCACGAGCTGTTCGCGCCCCCCGACGTCGGCGACCACCCGTTCTACGAGATCGTGTCGGCCGACTGGGCGACCCGGTGGCCGGCCGAGGAGCTGTGGGTGGCCACCCGACGCTGATCAGGCCCCGGGCCCCGGCTCCTCGACGGTCTGTGCCCCGCGCCGCGCGACCCCGCGCTGCGCCGCCTGCGCGACCAACCGGATGACCAGTCCGAGCAGCACGAGGTTGAGCACCATCTGGAGGGTCACCAGCAGGCGCATGCTGTCGGTCGCCGGCACGATGTCGCCGAAGCCGACGGTGGCGAAGACCGTGACGGTGAAGTAGAACGCGCTCACGGTGTCCAGGGTCGTGTTGAAGGCCGACGGGTTGTGCAGCGAGTTCGCGAGATAGATCCGCGCGAAGATCAGCAGGTACACCGTGAGCAGGATGGCCATGGTCTCGACGGCCCGCAGGATGGGGTACTTCGCGTTGACGATGGCGGGCACCTGGATGCCGACGATCACGCCGAAGACGAGGAGCTCCAGGACCAGCCAGGGCACGTCGGACCCTTGGCCCAGGCTCCTGGTCGGGATGAGGAAGTACGCCGCGAACAGCAACGTCATCGAGGCCAGCACCCGCAGCAGCGACGAGCCCGCCGAGCCTCCAGGCCTCGCGCTTGGAGATGGGCAGGTTCGGTCCCAACGTGCTCATGGGCCGAACCCTCGGAAGGCGACGACTGTCCGGGGACGCCGGCGAACCGGAGCTCGCGAGCCAACGGCGCATGGCACACCTGCCTTTCGGCTCAAGTACACGTGCGGGGGCACCCGCCACGCCTCATCCTCACAGGGTGAGGCCGCGCAGGGAGCGGCGACGCACCGCTCAGCGGGAGTCCTTCGCCGCCTGACGGCGCGAGCCCTGGGCCCGCGACGACGCGTCCCGCTTGATCCCCCCGGTGGTCTTCGCCGCCGACCGACGCGCACTGGCCGGCAGGTCGCCCCCGCCACCTGCGGCACCGCCGGCCGCCGGTCCGGCGTTCTTGTCCGCGCGGGCAGCCGCGATCCTCTCGGCCCGCAGCTCGGCGGACGCCTGCCTGCGCCACGACGCCCACGCGCCTGCTCACCCGGGCCAGCACCGTCTCGAAGATCTCGGCCTTGTCGCGGGCGCGTTGGTTCTTGGCGTGGGAGAGGCCTCGGCCGCCTCGTTCCGCCACGGCGGCGCTGGCTCCCCGCCGGTACACCTTGACGTACTTCGTGCGGGCCCGCTGGACCCGCCCGTGCAGGGCCAGCAGCTCGTCCTCGTCGAGCTCGGCCAGTGCGTCGGGCTCGGACTCCTGGACCAGGAGCCACTCCGCCTCGGTCAAAGAGCCGAGAAGGGCTTTGTTCACAACGGTCTCCTCTGCGTGATCCGCGAGTCGAGCCAGGCTACCGCGCTGTGGATCGGGAGGCGCCGCGTCGTTGACAGCACCCGTCGCGCCGTCGAGAGTGACCGCCATGATCCGACTCCTTGATGACATGCCGGCCGGGGTCCTCGGACTCGAGGCGATCGACGACGTGGAGAAGGAGGACTACGAGGACGTGCTCCTGCCTGCCGTCGAGGCGGCCATCGCCGAGCACGGGAAGGTCCGCCTCGTCTATCTCCTCGGCCACGACTTCGACGACTACGAGGGCGAGGCCGTCTGGGAGGACCTCAAGCTCGGTGTGCGTCATCCGACGTCGTTCGAACGGGTGGCGGTCGTGTCCGACGCCCGCTGGATGGCTCCGGCCCTCAAGGTGTTCAGCGCCCTGATTCCCGGCCAGGCCCGCGCGTTCCCCCTCGCCGACCTCGAGGCCGCGAAGACCTGGGCGGCCGAGGACGCCTCGTCCTGACCCACCCGCGACTCGGCCAGCGGTCCGCCGACGGCACCGGGCCGCGCGCGGCGGTGATCGACGTCGGGCCCAACCACCGCGGAACCGCGGCGCGATACGCCTCGTAGTCGGCTCCGAAGGTGGCGAGCATCGCCGACTCCTCGGCAGCGACCTGCAGTCGGTCGACCACGAGGGTGAACGCGACCACCGGGAGCAGCGCCTTCCAGGAGCCGCGTCGCACCGCGTTCGCGACGAGCACGCCCACCAGGCCGACGTACATGGGGTTGCGGCTGACGGCGTTCGCACCCGTGGTCACCAGGGTGGACGCCCGGTCGGGGTGCATCGGGTCCTTGGTCGTGCCGACCCGACCGAACTCGCGCGCCGCCGCCCCTGCGAGGGCCCCGGAGGCCATCGCGATCGAGGTGGCCGCGAGCGCGCGGACCGCGGTCGGCGGCTGCGCGCCCCGGCTCAGTGCGCGCTGGGCCAGGGTCGCGGCGAGGGCCAGGACGGGAGGCGGCGGGAGCATCACACGCGCCAATGTTCCACCCGCACGGCCGGCCGTCGAGGGCCGAGCAGGCTCCGCGAGCCGGCACCAGCCCTGACTAGACCGCCGCTCGACCCACCGTCGCCGGGTTTTACGTTGGGGGGCATGCCCAGACAGCACGGTGCCGAGACGTTCTTCATCGAGGGTGAGGGGATCGTCGGTCAGCAGGCCGGTGGTCGCGACGGCGGCCACACCGATCCCGTCACGGCGTCCGCGGACCCCGGTGTGCCGGCCCCCACGCCACTGGCGGCCCGCGCGGCGCCGCCCTTCCGGTTCTCGCGCGTGGGGCCGAAGGGCTCGCCGCTCGGGCCGGCCCTGACCAAGAAGCTGGCGCTGGCCATGGTGGGCGGTGGCGGCGGCTCCGGGACCGTCCCGGCGGGCTACACCTACCTCGGCCAGTTCGTGGACCACGACCTGACCATGGACGACACCGACGTCCGGCTCGGCGACGACATCACCCCCGCCGAGCTCGTGCAGGGCCGCTCCCCCCGGCTGGACCTGGACTCCCTGTACGGCGCCGGCCCGGCCAACCCGGGCTCGGCGAAGTTCTACAAGGCCGACGGCCTGCACCTCAAGGTCGGCAACACGATCCGGATCGGCTCCGACGCCAAGAAGACCGGTCACGACCTCCCCCGGGTGCAGGGGGCGCGGACCGCGCTGATCCCCGACCCTCGCAACGACGAGAACCTGATCGTGGCCCAGACGCACGTGGCGATGATCCGCTTCCACAACGCGGTCGTCGACGCGCTGCCCGCCTCGGTGCCCGATGCCCAGCGGTTCCGGGAGGCCCGCAAGCGGGTGACGCTGCACTACCAGTGGCTGCTGCGGCACGACTACCTGCCGCGCATCGTCGACCCGGCGGTCGTCGACGACGTGTTCACGAACGGTCGGGCCCTGGTGGAGCCCGACGCCGGCCCCACCGATGTCCCGACGATGCCGGTCGAGTTCTCGATCGCGGCCTTCCGGCTCGGGCACAGCATGGTGCGCAGCGCCTACAACTGGAACCGGCGCTTCCCCGGCCAGGCCGGCGGACTGGAGTACATGTTCGACTTCTCGGGTCTCGGCGGCAGCCTCGGCGGCGAGCAGCAGCTGCTGAGCAACTGGCTCGCGGACTGGCGCCGCATGTACGACTTCACCGCGGGCGGCCACCCCGAGCTCGCGCCCCCGGGCAACAACGTCAACTTCGCCAAGCGGATCGACACCCTGCTGACCGACCCGCTGAAGAACCTGCCGCCCAGCACCTTCGCCGGTCCCGCGGGGATGCCGTTCGACGACGTACGCCGCAACCTGGCCTTCCGCAACCTCACCAGGGCCAAGATGGTCAAGCTCGCCACCGGGCCCCAGATGGTGCAGAAGCTCGCGGCCAAGGGGGTGGCTGTCGCGGCGCTCACCCGCAACCAGATCCTCCAAGGCGACGGCGGGGCCGTCCTGGTCGGCCTCGACGCCGGACAGAAGGACGCGCTGGTCGACAAGACGCCGCTGTGGTTCTACGTCCTGCGCGAGGCGGAGATCCACGGTGGTCGGCTCAGCGGCGTGGGCGCCCGCCTCGTCGCCGAGACCTTCCACCGGGCCATGGAGGGCAGCAGGTTCTCCCTCGTGCGCACGCCGGGCTTCCTGCCCGACCTCGGCCGCGGCGCCACCTTCGAGATGACCGACCTGCTGCTCGCGGCCTTCGACAACCAGGTCTCGGGCCTCAACCCGCTCGGGGGCGCGTGACGCGGTCGCCCACGCTCAGTTGGCCCCGGCCCCGGCATCCACGGTCGGGGTCCTTGCCGCCGCCGAACCGCTCCCAGGCCGACTGGCGGGACACCCCCAGGGCGTTGCCGATCGCGGCCCAGGAGATCTTGCGCGACCGGATCAGGTCGACCCACTCCCGCGCGAACCGCAGGTTCTGGTCCGCCGACTGCAGGATGAGCGGCAGCTGGACCAGGAGCTCGGTGTCGGTCATCTCGTCCCACGGGGGCCGGGACATGGACGCCACGCGCTCCTCGGACTGCGCGACGGTGTGGAAGTGGTCCACGCAGTCGAGGCAGATCATCGCCCCCAGGCCACCGGCGAGCTTCGTGTCGCGGCCGCCGCGGCGACCGCAGAACGAACAGATCTTGTTGCTGGCCTTGAAGTCCACGTGGTGTTCCTGTCGAAGGCTCGGGCACGGAGCCGGGCGAGTCACCCACGCTACCGCCGCGGCCTGCGATCGGAGCGGAGCGCGCCCACAGCACGGGAGGCCCCCGCCGACGCGATCTCGGGCGCGTGTCAGGTCCCCCGCGCCTGACACGAGCGAGCGTGTCGCTCCCCTCCGATCGGTCGACGGGGGCAGCGCCCATTGTGTCAGGGAAGTCCTGACATCGCAGCACCTGTTCGCCGGCGGGTCGATCGGGAAGGATGCTTCGCGTGCGCATCCGAGCGGCCGCGGTCCTGCTGTGCTGGGGATTCCTGACGGCGTGCGCCGAGCAGCCGGCCGTCCCGGGCGCCGAGGCGAGCTCCTCCGCCACTGACGCAGCACCGACCGACACCGAGAGCCCGGCGGCCGAGCCGTCGACACGGCCGTCAGCTCCGAGATCTCCGCCGGTCGACGAAGGGAGCCGGATCGTCGCGGCAGCCAGCGACTTCGGGACCATCCTGTTCGACGACACCGGGCAGGCGGTCTACATGTTCGACGTCGAGGCGACCTCGCGCCCGCGTTGCTACGGCGCGTGCGCCGACGCCTGGCCGCCCGTCCTCACGATCGGCGACCCCGTGGCCGGCCGACAGGTCGACGCAAAGTTGCTCGGCACCACCCGGCGCACCGACGGCACCAGCCAGGTCACCTACGGCGGACACCCCTTGTACTTCTACGCCCACGAGGGCAAGCACGAGGTGGAGTGCCACGACGTGTTCCTCAACGGTGGCACCTGGTACGCGCTCCAACCCGACGGACGGCGCGCGCCCTGACCGGCTGAGCGCCGGGCTCCGATGGTGCCGGGCGCCCGCTCCGGTCCTCCGCGGTGTTCGACCCGGCGAGGCCGTCCCCGGGGGGTGGGACGGCTTGCGCCGAGCGTCACCCTAGAGACGCAGGACCCACGCGGCGATGACGCGATTTCCTCCGGTGATCCGCGCGCCGCCTCCGCTGGGCTAGACCGCGATTGAGCCCCCTGAGGGCGGCCTTTACCCTGGGAGCGCAGCCGACCGCGCCGACACCCGACCCCGGGTGACGCGCCGGTGCCTTGAAATGCGGCCTCACGTCGCGAGAAGCCCTCGCTCCACGATACGGAGCGAGGGCTTCTTCGACTCGAGGGTGCGCGGCCCGGAGCACAACTCCTTCCCCGCGCGGGAGCGACTCAAACCACCCGCCGAGCGAAATGGCGCCGGCTGCGCGTCACCGTGCGACGCGAGCCTGCTCGCTGGCCAGCTCCTGTGGGTGGCCGCCCAGGAGGCCTGCAGGAGCACTGGCACGGCGCCGCGGCGAACTCCCCGTGGAGCACCTCGCCAGGGGGCTGACGACCTTCACCGGGAGTTCACCACAGACGACGACGGCCGTCCCCCCGGGTCTCCTAGCGTCCGAAGCGCCCATCCACGCCAACTCTTGGAGCCCTTCGGTGACACTCGCCCCTGATCGTCGTTCCCTCCTGCCGCTCGCCGACCTCGCGCACGCGCGCGGCAAGCGGAGCCCGGTGACCTGTGCCCTCAAGTGCGGGAACGCCTGCACCCACCCGGTCCCGAACGAGTCGGACAACGCCTACTTCCCCGACATCGCCGCGACGGCGCTGAGCCGCCGCAGCCTCCTCGGCGCCGGCGCCGCGGCCGGGCTGGCGCTCACGCTCGCGTCACCGGCCGCGGCGGCACCCGGCAAGGCCGGCCCCGGCTCCTTGGCCTTCGACGCGATCGCCCCGGTCCCGGCGAGCGTCGACGCGCTCACCGTGCCTCCTGGGTACGCCTGGGACGCGCTGGTCCGCTGGGGCGACCCCATCGTGAAGGGCGCACCCGCCTTCGACGTGCTGGCCCAGACCGAGGCGTCGCAGGCGGGCCAGTTCGGCTACAACTGCGACTACCTCGACCTGATCCCGCTCGACGGCGAGCGCGGCACCCGGGCGGTGCTGGTGGCCAACCACGAGTACACCAACGAGAGCATCATGTTCCCGCCCACGACCGACCCGGCGCAGGTGGACGCCGACAAGCGCACCGCGATCGCCGCCCACGGCCTGTCCGTGGTCAGCCTCAAGCGCAGCCGCCCCGGCCGTCCGTGGCGGCTGGACCCGTCCCGCAAGCTGAACCGCCGCATCACCGGCATGACCCGGTTCCTCGTCGACGGTCCGGTCGCCGGCCACGACCTGCTCAAGACCAAGGACGACCCCAGCGGCACCGTCGTGCTGGGCACCTTCAACAACTGCTCCGGCGGGACGACGCCGTGGGGCACCGTGCTGTCGGGCGAGGAGAACTTCAACCAGTACTTCGTCGCCGCGGCGACACCGCAGAACTCCCGGTACGGCATCCCCTCGACCGTCGCCGCGGACAACCGCCAGTGGTGGACCGTCGAGCCTCGCTTCGACGCCCGCACCGCCGGCTACGAGAACGAGGTGAACCGCTTCGGCTGGGTCGTGGAGATCGACCCCATGGACCCCGACTCGACCCCGGTCAAGCACACCGCCCTCGGTCGCTTCAAGCACGAGGCCGCCACCATCCGGATCGCTCCGAGCGGCCACGTGGTCGCCTACTCCGGCGACGACGAGCGCTTCGACTACATCTACAAGTTCGTCTCCCGCCGCACGTACGACGACTCCGGCACGCCTGCCGCCCGGCGCCGCAACATGACGCTGCTCAGCGACGGCGACCTCTTCGTCGCCCAGTTCACCGGCGACTCCCCCGCCAGCGAGATCACCGGGACGGGCGCACTGCCGACCGACGGGGCCTTCGACGGGTCCGGCACCTGGCTCCCCCTGGTGCAGGACGGCCAGTCCACGGTGCCGGGCATGAGCGTGGCGGAGGTGCTGGTGTTCACCCGGCTCGCCGGCGACGCCGTCGGCGCGACCAAGATGGACCGTCCCGAGGACGTCGAGGTCAACCCGACGACGGGTCACGTCTACACGGCCCTCACCAACAACACCCAGCGCGGGGTGGCCGGCAGCGGTCGCCGGGCGCCCGTCGACGAGGCCAACCCGCGCACCGGCAACCGGGACGGCTACGTGCTCGAGCTCGTCGAGGCGGACAACGACCCGACCCGGACGACGTTCTCCTGGAACCTGCTGCTCGTCTGCGGCCCGGCCAACACCGCCGGTGCCTACTTCGGCGGCTACCAGGGCCCGGTCTCGCCCATCTCGTGCCCCGACAACGTGGCCTTCGACTCCGCGGGCAACCTGTGGATCTCGACGGACGGGCAACCGGGGACCATCCAGCTCGCCGACGCGCTGCACAAGGTCACCCTGACCGGCCCGGAGCGGGGGAAGGTGGAGCAGTTCCTGGCGGTGCCCCGCGACGCCGAGACCTGCGGACCGGTCATCCACGACCGTGACGACATGGTCTTCGTCTGCGTCCAGCACCCCGGCGAGAACGGCACCTGGGCCGCCCAGCGCTCGTACTTCCCCGACTACCTCACCCCCGGTGCGCAGGCCGACGGCGCCTGGGGAGGCCCGCGCCCGTCGGTCGCCCAGGTCTACCGCGCCTGACGGCCACGAGCCGACGCCCTGGGGATGGTCGCCGATCAACGACGCATCCCCAGGGCCGGCCGGACCCCGTGGACGGATCGGCGCGCCTGGCGATGACTTCCCGGGCTCGTGCGGGTCCACATCTGCGGACGCACGCGCCGATGAAGAGGAGTCGACAATGCCCGGTACCCCCGCCCCCGTCCTCGAGCCTCGGGTGCTGCTCGGCGGGCTCGCGATGCCCGAGTCCCCGCGCTGGCACGAAGGCCGCCTCTGGTTCTCCAACTGGGGTGCCGACGAGATCGTCGCCGTCGACCTCGACGGCACCAGCGAGGTCGTCGGGGCCGGCCCGGAGGGTGCCGGCTGGGCGGTCAACTGGCTGCCGGACAACCGGATGCTCATCACGGGCACCGAGCTGGTCCGGGTCGAGCCCGACGGCAGCCGGGTACGCCACGCGGACCTGCGCGACGTCTCTCCCCACGGCTGGAGCGAGATGACCGTCGACGGACGCGGGCAACACCTACGTCAACACGATCAACTTCGACTTCGCCGACTTCGACGCCGTCCTGACGAGTGGGCAGGCGCTGGGCAAGATCGCGCTGGTCACGCCCGCCGGCGATGTCCGTGAGGTCGCGAGCGAGATCGCGTTCCCCAACGGCATGGTCGTCACCGAGGACAACCAGACCCTGATCGTGGCCGAGTCGTTCGCCGCCCGGCTCACCGCGTTCGACATCGCCGAGGACGGCACCCTGTCGAACCGACGGGTCTGGGCCGACGGCGTGGGACCGGACGGGATCTGCCTGGACGCCGACGGCTGCATCTGGGCCTCCAGCGGCGTCATGGTCAACGACTGTGCCCGCATCCGCGAGGGTGGCGAGGTGCTCGACACCATCGAGCTGGACCGTCCGTGCTTCGCCACCATGCTGGGCGGTCCCGACCGACGCACGCTGTTCATGCTGACGGCCGACTGGAAGGGCACCGAGGGCATGGAGGGCGTCATCGCGGCCAGGACCGGTCAGGTGCTCGTCGCCGAGGCACCCGCGGCGGGCGTCGGCTGGCCGTAGCCCACGCCGCCCCTCGACCCGGTCCCACCGGTCCACCGGGCGCGGTCGGCACGAGCCGTGGACGGCCCATCGGGTTCGTGCCACGGTGGGATCAGGCCCCGCCGAGAGGAGAAGAACCATGGAACAGCCCACCACACCCACGGCCTGCCCCGACTGCCACGCGCTCACCGACGACCTGGCCGCCCACGAACGTTGGCACTCACGGGTGGTCCACGACATCGCCGTGGCCGTCGACAGCGAGAACCGGCGCCGGGACGCGGCCGGCTGATCAGTCCGCGTGCACGAACGAGTGGTGTTCGTGCGTCACGACCCAGCGGTCGGCGACCTTGCGCAGGCCGACCGTCAGCCGAAGCCGCCGCTCGGGTGTCTCGGCGAGCTCCTCCGGCGTCCCGCACCGCAGCAGGGCGTAGGCGAACGCGACATCGGCTCCGGCCGTCACGTCGAGGGACTCGATGTCGAAGCTCGCGCGCCGCTGCCACTCGAAGAACGGTCCCCAGGTCTCGCGGTAGGCAGCGATCCCCCGGATGCCCTGGTCGGGTGGCGGCACGTCGAACATCACGAGGTCGTCCGCGTGGTCGGCGAGCACGCTCTCCAGGTCACCCTGGTGGACGGCCGTGGCCCAGCGCTCGATCAGCGCCCGGACCTGGCGCGCGCCGTCCAGGTGCGCGTCGTCGGCCCGCTCTCCCTCTGGGTCGACGTGGTCGATGACGCAGAACTCGTTGCCGTCAGGGTCGCGGAGCACGACGAAGTCGGCGTCGGGTGGGTACGGCCAGTCCTCGACCCTGGTGGCGCCCAGCTCGACCAGTCGCTGGACGTGGCGCGCCTGCTCGGACGTGTAGAGGTCCATGTGGACGCGCGCCGGCACCGTGGACGCGGTCTGGGAGAGCTGCAACGAGAGCGGTGGCCGGCGGTGCCGAGGGTGGACGAGCATCATGAACTCGGGGTCCCAGCCCGACTCGCGTGGGTGGTACCCCAGCGCGGCGCTCCAGAAGTCCACGGCCCGTCCCATGTCCTGCACGTTCACCACCACGGTGGCGAGACGCAGGTCGCCCGCGTCGCCAGAGGTCTGGGTCATGCCCGGCCCGTACCCGCTCCCGACGTGGGATATCGCTCGCGGGTCGTCAGGACCGGCAGGTCACGCGCGCTTCGCGGCGCGCGGGCGCGGACCGAGCTTGTGCGTGCCGTCGCACCAGGGGAGATCCCCGACTTCCCGCAGCGGCACACGGCGCTGACCGGCCGGGTGGTCCGGTGGACCCCGCCGGACTCATCCTGGACGAGGTGGTCGCCCCGGAGCAGCAACGGCCCGTCCGCGCACACCACGACGTCGGGAAGCTCGTCGTCGGTCATCACGACCAGGACTCCAACAGGGCGGCAGCCGTGCGTGCCTCGAGGTCGAGGCAGGTGAAGGCGCCGAGGAAGACGTCGTCGAGGAGGGCGGGCTCCCCCTCGACCAGCGGTTGGCAGACCTCTCGGACGGCGAGCTGCTCGTGCACGGCGTCCGCCTCGACGTGCTCGAGGTAGTACGCCGTGATCTCCTCGGGCATCTCGAGGCGACGCAGGCCCTGGGCCATCTGCCTCGACGGCAGCGAGCTGACGGCTTCGAACGCCGCCAGGTGCCCCACGGCCGCACCCCGCCATCGGCGGTGCAGCCCGAACATCGACATCGCGTTGTTCTGGGCCAACGCCTCGACGGGAGCGACGTCGACGTAGGCGCCGTAGGCAGGGTCGAGGTGACAGGCGTCCATGCCGCTCGCGAACAGGTGCGCGTGCTGTCGATGCGGCCGGCCGCCGCCGTACTCGTCGTACTGCAGCGCCGTCAGCGCCACCTGGGGCCGGACCGGCAGCCGCGGGATCGCCCAGGTCGTCGGATCGGCCTCGTGCAGCTGGTACAGCGAGCGCACCCGCAGCAGCTCGAGGACCTGCCAGCGCTCGGCGTCTCGTTGGACGAACGATGCCAGGGACGGACCCTCGTGCTCCGCGACGTAGGTGAAGAAGCTCTCGGCGAACGGGTCCGTCCGCCCGGGTGGCACGAAGCGCTCGACGAGCAGGTCGGTGAACCACTCCTCCAACGTCCGACGGACCGCGAGCAGCGTCGGGTGCCACTCGAGCAGGACGTCGACGTCCTCGAACCCGCGGTAGTGCTGCTCGTAGAGGGCCCACAGCGTCAGGTGGGCGTCGGCGTCGTCCTCGGGCACCGCCTCGACCAGCGACGCCTCGATCACCCCCGACCTCAGCCCGTCGACGACGCGGGTGCTCAGCTCACCGCGCGGCTTCGGTGCCAGCACCGGATCTCCTCGTGTCCAGGTCATCGACCCGCCCGTTCGGGCCCGCCGCGCGCAGCCTGGCCAGCGTCTGGGCCACGTCGGCCAGACCTTCGCCGATGGCACGGCCGTCGGAGGCCGGTGCGCGCCCGACCACGAGCGGGGCCGGCGTGGCCACCACGACGGGATGGTCCTCCTCCCGCGCCGCGCTCATGGGGGACAGCACCACGACGCCGTCCAGCCGCAGGAGGGGAACCCGCAACACCCTGGCGACGATGCGGGTGTCGACCAGGACGCCGTGCGCGAGCGAGCGCCCGTCGTCGCTCCCCCACACGGCGGCGGCGGATCCCGGCCTACGAGCTCGGCGCAGACCCACGGTCGCTCCGGTCGACGCCGGACCCACCGTCTCGCGCGTACTCCTCCAGCCGAGCAGTCAGCTCGGTGGCTGCCTTCCGGATGGTCTCGTAGCGCTCGCGACCGGCGCGGGTGCCGATGACGTAGCCGACACCGAAGACCGCAAGCCGACCCAACATCAGCGGGTGGCCGCGCGTCTGCGGAGGGCGGACACGGCAGCGCTCGCCACCGTCATCCCGATGGCCGTGGCCACCGCGGCCAAGCCGGACTTGACCGGCGGTTGCCCGACGGCGCCCGCGACGGGGTCGGTGAGGCGTTCCCAGGTGCTCTTCTTCCTGAACATGTGGTGCTCCTTCTCTGATGAAGTGGTGGACGGTCAGCGCAGCGCGCGGGCCAGCTGGGCCTTGGTCATGCTGGACCGGCCTTCGACACCCTGGGCGGTCGCGAGCTCCAGCAGCTCCTTCTTGGGCAGGGCCTCGAGCTTCGCCGACGCCGAGCCGCTGCCCTTCTTGCTGGTCGTGGCGGAGACCTTCTTGCGCGCCGCGGTCGAGTTGCGGGTCTGGACGCGTCGGGCCGCAGCGACCGACGAGGCCGCCTCCTTCTTCCGGGTCCGCGCGGCGCCGGTCAGCCGGTCGGCCTCGCGCGCAGCCTCCGACGCTGCCTCCTGGGCAGCCTGCGTCGCCTCGTCGGAGCGCCGGCGAGCCTCGGCGAGCTGCTCCGTGGCACGGGCGAAGTCCTGCTCGGCACGCTCGCGGGCCTCGACCGCCTCCCGGCGGACCCGCTCGGTCTCGGACTCGGCCTGCTCGGCGAAGCGCGCGACCGCGTGATCGGCGCGGGCCTGGGCCTCGGCGCGCACCTCCGCCACCCGGCGCTCCGCCTCCTGCTCGGCCTCGTGCACCTGGGCGTCGGCCTCGGCCTGCTGCTGGGACCGGACCTCCTCGATCCGCTTCTCCTTCTCGGTCTCGGCGCGGTCGGCCGCCTTCGCCAGGCGGTCCGCCTCGCGCGCCGAGGCCACGGACTGTTCCTCCGCCTGCTTGGCTTCATCGGCCGCGGCGTGGGCTCGCGCGAGTCGGTGCTCGACGGAGTCGCCGGTTCCCGGCAGCGCGTCCTTCACGACGGCCCCGGTGCTGCGGACCTTCTGCACGGCGTCCTCTCCGGCGTCCTTGACCCTGTCGCGCGGTGCGGCCAGCGGCTTCAGAGCCTTCGCCACCAGCCAGGACGCATTGCGCGGCATCTCACGGACCCCGGTGGCCAGGGCGCCTGCGAGCTGCGGACGTGAGCCGTTCGAGCGCGCTCGATCGCTGTCGTTCTGCCGTGCCATGTGGTTCCCTCCCGATTTCGCGGGCCGGGATGCCGAGGCGGCACCGATCCCTCCGGTGAGCCCTGATCGATCGGCCCCGAGCCCTCGATGATCTTCCAACGTAGCCACCCCTCGTGTGACGGGCATCACCCCAAGGGAGGACAGGCCACGACCGCGGAAGCAGGGACCAAGGACCCGCGGAGAAGGGCAGGGAGACCCCGGTGCGGGCGCTGCGGGCGTTGCAGGATCTGGCCATGGAGACCACGCAGATCACCGACGGCAGCATCGTGGCCGGTGTGGACGGTTCCGACGACGCGCGACGCGCGCTGGCCTGGGCGGCCGACGAGGCCGCCCTCGAGGGGCGGCGACTCGTCGTCGTGCACGCGACGGGCGAGGCGAGATGGCATCAGGCCCCCGGTGTGGTCCTGGATGTCGTCGACGCCCCAGCGCTCAGGGAGGCCGTCGAACGAGGGGGTCGAGAACTCCTCGAGGAGGCAGTCCAAGCGGTGCGCACCCGCCACCCCGACGTCGACGTGGATGCGGTGCTGGATGTGGGTGACCCGAGGATCGCGCTCGTGCAGGCCTCACGAGCCGCCCACCTGGTCGTCATCGGATCCCGCGGGCGCGGGCCGCTGCGCAGCCTGCTGGGGTCGGTGTCGATCCACGTCAGCAAGCACGCCGACTGTCCCGTCGTGGTCTGCCGTCCGCGCTCCGGCACGCCGGGCACCGGGGTCCTGGTGGGTGTCGGTGGGGTCTCCAGCGACGAGGCCGCGCTCGCGTTCGCGTTCACCTTGGCCTCCTTCCGCGGCGAGCCGCTCACGGTCATGCACTGCTACTGGGAGGTGGGCGGTCCCGGGCCGGAAGCCGGCCCCGACCCGGACGTCGCGAGGCTGGTGGCGGAGGCGGTGGCGGGGCTGCGGGAGAGGTGGCCCGACGTGCCGGTCACCCTCGAGGGGAGGCGGGGGCTGGTCGACGTCGCCCTGTCCGACGAGGGCAGCACGCGGGAGGTCATCGTGGTCGGCCGACCGGACGCCACCACGACGCTGCACCTGCTGTACGGGTCGACCGCAGTCGCCGTGCTCGAGCGCGCGCACGCGACGGTGGCCGTCGTACCCGCCCGCACCTGACCGGGGGGACCTTGGTCCCGTCGGTTCGGTCGTTCCGACCCTGCCGAGGTCGACGCCCTGAGCGGGACCGTGGAGTCAGCAACAGAATCAGACACCCACCGGAGTCCTCGAAGGGGAGGTAACTCACATGAACACCATGCACAGCCAGCCCGTCCCCACCCTCACTGACGTGACCGTCGAGGACGAGGTCGTCACCAGCTCGCCCGCCCGCATGGCCCTGGCCGCGCTTCGCATCGCGTTCGGCCTGACCTTCCTGTGGGCCTTCTTCGACAAGCTGCTCGCCCTCGGCTACCACACCGGCTACGACCAGGAGGGCAACCTCGACCGGTTCGGTGACGCCGCGTGGATCAACGGCGGCAGCCCCACCGAGGGCTTCTTGAGCTTCGGCGTGAACCCCGACTCGCCGTTCGCGAGCTTCTTCAACAACCTGGCCGGCTACGCCGTCGTCGACTGGGCTCTTCATGCTCGGCCTCCTCGGCATCGGCCTGGCCCTCACCCTCGGTGTCGGCATCCGGCTGGGCGCCATCGCCGGGGTCGCGATGTACCTCTTCATGTACGCCGCGGTGATGGTCCCCGAGAACAACCCGGTCTTCGACGACCACCTCATCGGAGCCATCAGCATGGTGGTCCTGGGCCTCACCCTGGCCGGGGACACCTGGGGCCTCGGCAAGGCCTGGGCCAAGACCCACCTGGTGCGCCAGTACGGCATCCTCCGCTGACGCTCCACGCCCGCGCGGGCGGTGACCGGCACATGCCGGTCGCCGCCCGCTCACGAGCGGGACGGGCAGTGGCGTGACCGGGCCACCTCGTGCCGCGGTTCTCGTCAGGCGCCAACCCTGCGCAGCGGTTCGAGGGGACGGGCAGGCGTGCCGACCTCGACGCCGGGACCGACGCGGCGCGGCCACCAGAAGCGATCCCCCATCCGCACCGCGATCGCGGGGACCAGGACGGTGCGGACCAGCAGGGTGTCGAGCAGCACGCCGATGCAGATGACGGTGCCGAGCTGGGCGAGAACCACGAGCGGCAGCACACCGAGCACCGCGAACACCGCAGCCAACAGAATTCCTGCGCTGGTGATCACTCCCCCGGTCGCTGCGAGCGCGCGCAGCATGCCCGCGGCGCGGGCCGTGTTGGCGGGCTTCCTCGGCGGCCCGGGTGACCAGGAAGATGTTGTAGTCGACCCCGAGCGCCACCAGGAACAGGAACGCCAGCAAGGGCACACCCACGTCGACCGCCTCGAAGCCCAGCAGGTGGGTGAAGATCCACCAGGACGCGCCGAGGCTGGCGAAGTACGTCGCGACCACGGTCCCGACCAGGATCACCGGCGCCACCAAGGAGCGCAGCAGCAGCACCAGCGAGACGATCACGATCGCGAGCACGAGCGGGATGATGAGCAATTGGTCGCGGGTGGACCCGGCGGCGTCGTCGATCTCGGTGGCTTCGGTCCCGCCGACGTACGTCGCGTCGACGTCCGCGAGCGCATCGCGGAGCCGCTGGACGGTGGCCTTGGCCTCGACGCTGCCCGGATCGGCGGAGAGCACCACGTCGATCTGGGCGAGACCGTCTCCTGCGGGCCCCGGACTGGTGGAGGCCACCCCGTCCACGGAGTCGATCGTCGTCCGCACCGCCGCTGGATCGTCTCGAGTCAGGACCACGGTGGGGTCCGAGAAGCCCGCCGGGAACGACTCGGCGAGTCGCTCGCCGGCACTGATCGCCTCGGGCTTGTCCAGGAACTGGTCGGCCTCGCTGAGTCCGGTCTGCACCTGGGTCAGCCCGAGCGCGAGACCGCCGAGCACGACGGAGCAGACCACGATGGCGATGCCCGGGCGCCGGTCGACGAGGCGTGCCGACCCGCTGCCACAGGGAGGTGGCGTCGACCAGGGTCGGCTGACCGAGCCGCGGCACCAGCGGCCAGAAGACCCAGCGGCCGACCAGCACCAGCGCGCAGGGCAGCACCACCAAGGCAGCCGTGGCCGCGACCACGATGCCCACCGCGCAGGCCAGGCCCAGTGCGCGGGTGGTCGGGAAGACCGAGAGCAGCAGGGTCAGGAGGCCCAGGACGACGGTCGTCGAGCTGGTGAGCACCGCGTCGCCGGTCGCGGCCAGTGCCCGCCGCATCGCGTCGAAGCGGTCCTGGTGCACCTTAGCTCGTCGCGGTAGCGCGAGATGAGCAGCAGCGCGTAGTCCGTCCCGGCGCCGAACACCAGCACCGACAAGATCCCCACCGTCGACTCGTCCCAGGGCAGGCCGACCAGGTCGAGGGTCTGGGTGGCAAGCACCGCGGCGACCCGGTCGGCCACACCGACCACCGCGAGCGGCACGATCCACAGGATCGGGCTGCGGTAGGTGAGCAGCAGCAGGAACGCCACCACGGCAGCGGTGGCGAGCAGCAGCCTCAGGTCGGCGCCGTCGAAGACCGCGGACAGGTCGGCCTCGATCGCCGCCGGTCCGGTGACCTCCGCGGTGACGCCGTCGGGCAGGTCCGTGCGCAGGTCTGCTCGCAGCTGGGTCACCAGCTCCGTCACGTCGGAGGCGCCGGCTCCGTCGATGCTCACCACGCCGAGGGCCGCGGTGCCGTCCTTGCTGGGGACCAGATCGGGAGCGCCGGAGCCGGCCACGTCGGCGAAGGTCGTCTGCAGCGCAGCGAGGTCCGCCCGGTCGAGGCCGTCGTCGTCGGTGAAGAGCACGACCGCCGTGGAGTCGTCCCCGCGCGACTGCTGGCCCTGCAGCTCGACCACCCTCGTGCTGTCCGCACCCTCGGCCAGGGAGTCCGTCGACGTGGGCCGCAGGGTGGCCTCGCCCAGTCCGAGCAGGACGACCGCTGCGGCGACGACGCTGAGCAGGAGCACGACCCACGCGCGGACGGGACGCAGGAGCAGGACGACGAGATGGTGCACGGGAGAGAACCCTTCAGCGTGGCGGCGACACGTATCTTGTCCAATCTTTGTCCCATGTTACGGGTGGGCGTCGAGATGCCTTCACGGCACCTCAGCTGCGCCGGGGCATGATCCGCGCGTGCGCGAGCGCGGCGCGGGCGGCGTTGCTGCCGCAGGCCCCGTGCACCCCGCCGCCAGGGTGCGCGGAGGCGGAGCCGAGGAACAGTCCCCGGATCGGTGTCTCGGCGCGGCCGAGCCCGGGCAGCGGACGGAACACCAGCTGCTGGTGCAGCTGCGCGGTCCCGCCGTTGAGGGCGCCGCCGACGAGGTTGGCGTCCCGCGCCTCCAGCTCGCGCGGGCCCAAGCACCCGCCGGGCCCGAACCAGCGAGCCGAAGCCGGGAGCGAGCCGCTCCACACGTGCCTGCATCCGGTCGGCGAACCGCTCGCAGTCGTCGCGATCCCAGGACCCGCTCACCGCCCCGGTCGCAGCGCCGTCCCCGGCGTCGGAGGTCGCCCGCTGCGGCACGTGGGTGTAGGCCCAGAAGGACTCGGTGCCCGGCCGGCGAGCGGGTCGGGTCCGAGCGTGGTCATCTGACCGCTCAGCAGGAAGGGTGTCGCCGGATCGCGCCGGCCCGCACCTGGCTCATCGCGACGCTCATCTCTCTCGAGCGAGTCGGCGATGTGCACGGTGCCGGGCGCCCGATCCGGCGCACCGGTCCACGGGATCGGGGCGTCCAGGGCCCAGTCGACCTTGACCGTCCCCGGGTCGAGATCGAAGGTGCGCAGCGCGGCGTGGGTGCGGTCGGGCACGTCCTCGGGAGCCAGCAGCCGTTGCGTAGAGGGCAGGGGCCAGCACATCGGCGACCACCGCGCGGCCCGCGGCGTACCGCTCGCCGTCGGCGGTGCGGACGGCGACCGCGCGGCCGTGCCTGCACCTCGACGCGGACGACCTCAGCCTCGCGTGCGGATCTCTCCGCCCTTCTCCCGCAGCCGAGCGGCCAGGGCCTGGGTCAGCGACCCGGCGCCACCTTCGGGCACGGGGAAGCCGACCGTCTGGCCCATCATGGCCAGCAGGATCCCCATCAGCCCCGAGCCCGGCGCGTCGAGCGGGATGTCGGCATGCCCCGCGTTGCCGCCCAGGAGCACCCGCGGCGCCGGCCCGCCGAACCGCTGCCGACCGAGCTCCGTCACCGGCGTCAGCAGGGTCTTGACGAAGCCGAGGCCGCCCACGTGACGCAGCGAGGCCAGGGTGCCGAGGCCGTGCTTGAGTGGCGGGAACGGCGACAGGAGGGCACCGACGAGGTGAGTCCCGACCAGGTCCCACTCCGCACACAACCGGAGCCACGCCTCACCGTCCCCGGCGTGCAGACGGTCGAGACCGGCCGCGGTGTCGTGGCGGTCGCGGTGGAGCACCGCCCAGCTCCCCGTCGGGGAACGGGTGCCCCAGCACCGACGGGGCGTGCCGCCAGGTCAGCCCGTGCTCCTCGAGACCGAAGGACCGGATCGTCGGGGAGACGGCCGCCAACGGGTAGAACGCGCTGAAGGTGTCGTGCACGAACTCGTCGTCGAGCTCGCGGTCACTGCGAACCGCGCCACCCACCTCCCGCTGCGCCTCCAGGACCAGGACCGACCAGCCGGCGTCGGCGAGCAGGTTCGCGGCGACCAGTCCGTTGGGACCGGCGCCGATCACCACCGCGTCCCAGGTCACGTGCTCGCGCCTCGCCTCCGGCCGCAGGGCCACCAGGTTGCGACCCACGCCGACCAGGGCGTTGCCGAACGTACCGCGCAGCGCGTTGCCGTCCGGTCGGGATTCGAGCACGTTGCCGGGGCCACGCACCACGGGCCGGGTCAGGTCCTGCGCGGCCACCCGGAACAGGGGGTCGACCAACGCGTCGTAGACCCGTGGGAGCGCGGTGAACCCGAGGCGGATGACGTCGTTGGCCAGGCCCACCTGGCTGCGGTGCCACCCACCGTCGGCGATGGCCAGGACCCGGCGTGCGACCGCCTCGGGGGTCGCCACGGGGAACGGCGGCCGGCCGACGGACGCGCCGTAGGTTGCGGCCTGCTCGTAGATCGGCGTGTCCACCCCGCCCGGGGCGACGTAGCCGAACCGCACCCCTGGCCGATCCCGGTTCTCGACCCGCAGCTGGCGGACCAGCGCGCGGGCACCCCACTTGCTCACGCACGTACGCCGCCATGTCCGGCACCGCAAGGTGCCCGATGAGCGAGCCGACGAGCACGAAGCTGCCTGCTTCCTGTCCGCGCAGGACGGGAAGCACGTGCCGGGCGAGGTTGACCGGTCCGTGCAGGTTGGTCCGGAGGACGCCGTCGAACACATCGGTGGGAATCTCGTCGAGCCGACCATAAGCCACGACGCCAGCGGCGGACACCACGACGTCGATCCGCCCGTGTTCGCCCACCGCTGCGGCCACGGCCGCGCGCACGGCGTCGTCGTCCGCGACGTCGGTCGGCAGCACGAGGGTCGACGCGGCACCCGCGCCCGCACAGAGATCCGCGACTCGGGCCAACGACTCCACCCCGCGAGCCAGCAGCACGAGGTGGTCCCCGCGGGCCGCCGACGCGCGGGACGTCGCCTCTCCGATACCACTCGAGGCCCCGGTGACCAGGATGACTCGAGGGCCCGTCACGCGCGCCGTTCGGCGAGGTAGGCGAGTCTCTGGAGGGTCTCCATGTTGCGCCACTTCAGGGTCACGTCGCGGAGCGGTCTCGGGACAAGGGTCCCCGGACCGGACACGGCGTCCTCGTCGATGACGACCTCCGTGTGCACCCCGACCGGGCGCAGCCGGATGGTCACCGACGCCTCGCCTCCAGGCCAGGCTCGCGCGCGCAGGGACATCGACACCCCCGGGTTGGACTCGGTGACCTCGGTGTTGTCGTCGATGAGCAGCGGCCACACGCCCACCGAGTGATGGATCCTCGACCCAGCGGCGGGCCAGGCGTCGTCGACCTCCCGCATCCGTGAGGCACCCACCACCCAGAGCGGGTAGAGCCACCCGTCAGCGAGCACCGACCAGACCTCGTCCGGAAGGGCGTTGACCGTGCGCGTGTTCGTGGCCATCAGCCCTGGACCTCGACCGGCGCCCGGCGGAGCACCGGATCCCGGGTCTCGTCCACGCCGACCTTCTGGATGGTTCGCCTGGTGAGTGCACGCATCGCCTCAGGCTAGGCACGCACCCGGCGGGATGCTCCACCCCAAGGGGCCGGACCTCGGGCGGCACGACGCCTTCGCATACAGCGCACGGACGGGGGTACGTCGGTGGTGACGCAGTCACCAGGAGGTGTGCCATGCCAGGCGGACGCTCGGCGAACGTGAAGAACGAGAAGCAGTACGAGGCCCTCAAGGACAAGGGCATGTCGAAGGAGCGGGCAGCCAAGATCGCGAACTCGCCGGGCGCCTCGTCGCGCGGCGGCAAGAAGAGCGGTTCCGGGGGCGACAGCTCCCAGGGCGGCACCACCGCACAGAAGAAGAAGGCCGGCCGCGAGGGTGGCAAGGCCAGCCATGGTGGCTGAGCACAGCGCCCCGGCCCGGTGGATCGCACCTTGAGGCGCGTCCTCGGCGCGCAGACTGCTTCGACGCCACATGAAAGGCCACCGTCGCCGACCACCTGCTCGCCCGGCTCCGAGACTGGGGAGTCGAGCAGGTCTTCGGCTATCCCGAGTGTCATCAGGGAAGGGCTGAAGACCCAGGCGCAGCGATTGCTTCCGAACGGCCCAGACCGTTGACGGTCGACGCCGTGGGCTCTGGTGAGTCGCCGAGCGACGCCTGCTCGGACCGGCACCGCTCCTGCTGAGCGTCGGCCGTCGCCACGGACGACCGAAGCAGTTCCACCACGTCCCCACGCGTCCGGCCGGGATCGTCGTTCCAGTGGGTCAGGTCGAGGACGTGCATCGTGCGTGCCGGTGGCCCGGGACACCACCGGACCGGCTGCCCGGCGTCCTCCCGCAGGCTGTGCCAGACCAGGTCCAGAGCCCGTTGGACCGGCTGGGACCGCACCGCCGCCGGTCCCCCGCCGGCCTGGACGACGGCTCCGACCAGACAGGCGCCGGTCACGGGATGGTCGGCGGCCAGGCGTACCTCCAGCCCGGTGACCGCCCGGCTCCGGCCGCCCACGTCCACAGCGAACCAAGCGCCCTGGATCCAGCCGTGGTCGACGATCTCAGTGGCCTTCTCGAGCAGGGCGTGGATGGCGTGCAGCTGGGCGAGCTGAGCCGACAACGCGTCGACCCGCCGAAGTCGCCGCCGCGCGGCTCGTCGTTCGCGAGGGCCGGGCCGCTCCGGCCGGTTCTGCCGGTCCGTCCGTGTCATCACGGTGCGCACGAGCACCTCCTCCCCGAGGTGGGAACTACACCTCCACTCTGGCCCGCTCGTCCCGACAGGACAACTGTTTCGTCACCTCGGTGAATGCCAGACTCGTCGGGTGCCGCACGAGTACCTGCCACCGGATGGGCAGATGCTCCGCTGGGTGACCAGCCAGCTGCACCGGCGCGCCCGGGTGAGCGCGGTAGAGCCGATGGTGGGCGGGCTCACGGCCTTCATGGACAGGATCACCGTCGAGCTCCCCGACCGGGGCTCGGCACGTGGTGCTGCGCCGCTGGGCGAGCGACGAGTGGGCAGACGGGCTGGTCGCGCGTGAGGCGTCCGCGCTCGCGGCCCTGCGCGGAAGCGAGGTCCCAGCACCGGAGCTCCTCGCGTCGGACGAGGACGGCGCCCACTCCGGAGCGCGGTGCACGCTCACCTCGGCACTCGAGGGGGAGCCGGACCTGGCCCCGGCGGACCTGAGGTCGTGGCTGGTCCAGCTCGCGGCCACGCAGGCAGCGATCCACACCGTGCCTGAGCGGGCACTGCCTCGGTGGGACGGTTGGTACGAAGATGGCGCGCCGCTGGCGTGGCTGGAGGACCGCGGACTGCGCGCCGCCGCGCGCGAGGCTGCCTCCGGACGGCGTCACCTGCGGGGGCCGCACCGGCTAATCTCGCACGCGTGGCCACCACGTCGTCCGTCGGTTTCGCCGCCGCCATCGGTGGTCTCGCCGGAGCGTCGCTCACCGCGCACCGCGGCCTCAGGGCGGCGGTTGGCGCCGCGGTCGTGGGCGCGGCGGCCCTCGGTGCGTCGGAGGCGGTGGCCCGTGCCCGCCAGAAAGAGGGCGAGATTCCCGCGCTGTGGCAACGGATCGCGGTGAGCGCGGCGCTGGCGGCGCCGCTCGGATGGGCCGCGGGCAAGACGACCGGTGCGGGTCCACGGGTGGTCGGGGCGGCCACCGGCGCGGCGGTCGGCGCCATGGGGCTGCGGCCGCAGAAGGTGGCGATGGGCCCGGTCGTGGGAGTCGCGGTCGGACAGGCACTCACTCGGGGACCAGCTCCGGCGGCCGTCGTGGCCAGCAGCACCGTCCTGGCCTATCGCAGCCTGTCCGCACTGGTGTTCCGCGACGCCCAGCTCAGCCTGCTCGCCGACCGGGTCCCCGCCGCCGACCTGCCGTTCGTGGTCCCTCGTCCGGCGCGGTCGAGACACGTCGGCACCGGCTACGTCCGGACCCTTGCCGAGGAGCTCGGAGGCCACTACACCGCCGACGCCGTGGACACCGGGATCGTGGACTCCCTCGACACGCTGGAAGGACCAGGACTCGACCCTGCAGGCGTCCATCCGCTGGTGCGTGAATTCTACGAGCACACGACGCGGTTCACCCTGGACATCGTTCCGCAGTGGCGGCTGTGGGTCCGGCCCGGCTACCTGCTGTACCGCACGCTGGTCGCGCGTCCCCTCGGGCAAGCCAGCGTCCCGATGAACCAGCGGGAGGCCCAGCGCGGGATCCGCAGTCGCATCGACACCATCACCGGCGTCGACGGTGCGATCTCCGTCCGGGGTTGGATCCGCTCCTTCGCCGACGACGACGAGCCGATCATGGTCGGCATCTACACCACGTACACCCACCACGGCTGCGGCTACGTCAGCGTCGGGTTCCCGGTCCCCGAAGGCAGCTTCACGGCCACGTTGCTCCCCAGGTCCCGGCCCGACCGGGGCCTGACGCTGACCAGCCGGGTCGACGACGACCAGGCCGGGCACTACCTCACCTACGTCGACACGGCTGCCGATGAGTTGACGGCCCTTGAGGTCCACGGCTTCGAAGAGCAGCTCGACGTGTTCGTCGAGGACAACGCGCTGCGGGCGGAGCACGCCTTCTGGGTCTTCGGCTTCCCGTTCCTGACCCTGCACTACCGCATCGCGCGCAAACCCTCCAGCTGATCACGCGTGCTCGACATCGGGAGGAGGTTGGCCCTACGGTCGTGGGCAGACCAAGCGAGGGATGTGGGAGCAGATGCGCAGTCTGCTGAGCCGGTTCAGTGACTGGGTCGTGGTTCATCCGGTCTTGTGGGGCGTGGGCGCGGGAGTCGTGCTGGTGCTGCTCGGCTTTGCTCTCGATCTGGCGCCGATCGTGGTCATTGCTGCCGGAGCCGCCATCGGCGCGCTGAACATCCTTCATGCGAGGAGACGGGGCTACTGCCCACTTCCGGCAGAGCCGGGTTCCGACCCGGGACGAGTGGAGGCCGAGTAACCGTTCCGTGCCGGCTGCGCTGGGATCGCGGCATGAGAGTGTTCGCGCCTAGGGTGCCGCCATGGCCGCCCAGATTCCGATCTCCGTCGCTGCACTTGTGCGCGACGGTCTCGTGCTCCTGGTGCATCGCCATCCATCGCGTCGGCGGTATCCCGACTGCTGGGATCTCGTCGGCGGACATGTCGAGTCGGGCGAGTTGCCTCACCAGGCCGTCAGTCGGGAATGCCTCGAAGAACTCGGTGTCCACGTCCACGACCCCCTACCCATCCCGATGACGGTCAGTGACCCCACCCTCGACATGCACGCGTTCCTCGTCACGCGCTGGGAAGGGGAACCTGTCAACGCCGCACCCGAGGAGCACGACGATCTTCGCTGGTTCCGACCGAGCGATCTCGCAGACTTGAAGATGGCCCACCCAGCCGGCCTGTCGAGCATCCTGAGCGCCGTCCAGGTCGCCACCGACTAGCCGCTACGAACCCAACGAAGTCCGTGGGCAGCTCGGCGAAGCGCACTGGCTACGTGAGACTCCCTGGTCCTGGGCCAGCCCCGGGCGACAGGGTTCTCGGGCGGCTAAGGCCGCCAGGAGGATCAGCTCCCAGCGACGTCAGGCTCATCGACACGGGTGCGTCCCAGCATGAAGATGCCCACGAGCACAGTGCCGAGGCCTATGCACTCCAGCGCCAGTGACCGCGGCGAACCGCTCGGGTGTTCAGCGAAAACCGCGATGCCGAAGGTCAGCGCCACCAACGGGTTCACCAGGTTCAGCATCGGCAACGTCTCGGGCAGCCTGGTCCGGTTGTAGATGTGTTGGTTCAGCAGGAAACCAGTCAGGCCGACCGGGACCATCACGTAGAGCGGCCACGACGTGAAGAGCTCCCCAGCGCTCCAGGCGCTGGTGGTGGACTTGATCGCCCCCGCCATGAGGCCGAAGACGATGCCTCCGGCTGTCCCGAGCAACAGACCCGTGTGCATCAGGATCCGCTGCGACGCGCGCACGGCCAGCACCACCCCGGCCGCCCCGAGCCCGATCAGCAGCGCGGCCGCCTGCCCGTCCGGCAGGTCCTCGCCCCCGGTCGGCCTGGCCGCGGTCAGGAAGAGCCCGAGCCCGATGGCCGTGATGGCACCCCAGACGACGGTCCGGCGCGGTGGCGCCCGGTGGTCGAGCAGGTCACGGAACACCATCGAGAAGAACAGCGCAGTGACGGCCAACGGCTGGACGATGGTCAACGAGCCCAGGTGCAGTGCGGTCGCGTGGAGGGCAAGCCCCACCAAGGAGGCCGCCACCCCGAGCCGCCACCGCCAATCGGACAGGACATGACGTGCCAGCTCGCCCGCGCTCACCCCCCGACCGGCACCCGACGCCCCATAGTGCATCAGCGCGGTGGACCAGCCCGCGGCCACCGCCGAGGCCAACGCGACCGCTGGGGCCAGCCAGGTCACTCGAGCACTCCCGTTCGCGGATGGGCCATGTACCGGTCGTGCAGACCGGTCCTGTCTCACCGTAGGTCAGTGCGACCGGCTGGGCGCGGGGTCCGGGTCGGGCGGGCGGGCAGGCTGGCCTTGCAGTAACGCCTGGATCCCCGAAGGGCCATCTGGTGTGTCGATGTGAGCGGTATGACGGTGATAAGCGCGGTAGAGGATCCCTCCAGCGGGCACGCCTCGCACCGCCACGAGAGATGCGTGCATCGCCAACACCTGGTACTGGGAGCGCGTTCCGGCGCAGCATCGCCGTGGTCATTTCGCGCGGATGCGGCCTCGAGGAGGTCGTGGTGCCGGTCTGCACGGAGCCGCTGGACCGGGCGGTGCTGCCGTACGCGAGCCGCTGGAGGGGTACGCGCAGGGGTATGGCCCCGAAGACGCGCCAGAGTCTCGGGCGGCTGGCGCGCGGCGCGCCGCAGGACGACCGCCCAGGTGGCGTGCCTCGCCCAGGCCTGCTGCACCGTGAGCGGGCCTGCCTCAGACCCGCGCTCGAGCCACCCACAGCCAGGCCGCGGGGGCCGGGGCGAGCGGATACGCACCTATTCCGACGCCACGGCACGCAGGAAGTCGACCCTGCTGGCCCGTCGTGCAGGACCGATGGCGGCGAGCACACCCACGGCGGCCGCGACGACGAGGTAGATGGCGAGGGTCCCGGTGGGGATCGCGATCGTTGTGATGCCCTCGTCGACCAGTGCCCGACTCAGGGCCACCCCGGACAGCGTTCCCAGAGCCACCCCGGTCACGGCGCCGAGCAGCGACATCAGCATGGACTCCCGGCGTACGACGGTGCGGACCTGCCGTCGCGTGCCGCCGACGGCGCGCAGCAGCCCGAGCTCGCGGGTTCGCTCGACGACGGAGAGCACCAGCGTGTTCACGATCCCGAGCACGGCGACGACGACCGCCAGGAGCAGCAACGCGGTCACGATGCCGAGCAGCTGGTTGACCGAGTCCTGCGCCTTCGCGGTGATGTCGTCGGGGCTGTTGACGGTGACGTTGGGGTACTCGGCCAGAGCCGCGGCGACGTCCGCCTTGCCTTGCGCCTGCTCGACGCCCGGGGCGTGGTTGACCAGGATCGCGGCGTCGAGCCGGGAGGTGACGTTGGCGGCGAAGTCCGACATGGCCACCACGTAGGTGGCGTTGATCAACGAGCCACGGCTGAAGGTGGCGGCGACCCGCAGGCTCGTCGGTCCGGTCTCCGCGAAGGTCACGGTGACGGCGTCGCCGACGTCGACCCCGAGGGTCTCGGCCTGCTCGGTGCTCACCAGGACCGCGCCGGGCCCGAAGCCTTCGAGCGCACCGTCCTCGATGCCGAGGTCGATGACGCGCCCGAGCCCCTCGGGGTCCATCGCCGAGACGAGGCTGTCGTGCCCGTTGACGCGCGCGCCGGTCTCGCGCAGCTCGACGACGTCCGCGACGTCGTCACGGCCGCGCAGCAGCGCCGCGACGGAGGGGCTGACGCCGAGGCCGGCGCCAGCGGGCTCCAGGATCAGGTCGGACCGGTTGCCGCCGCTCACCGCGTCGGCCACCGACGCGCGCAGCGAGGCGGCGGTGACGCCTACCGCGACCACCACGGTGAGACCGATGGTGAGCGCCAAGGCGGTCGCGGCCGCGCGGCGAGCGTTGCGCGCGATGTTGCGGGCCGCCATCCGCCACCCGCCGCCCGGCCGGCCGTGGTCGGCGAGGTGCGCGGTGGCACGAGCGAGCGTGGGCCCGGCGACGACCAGGCCCGCGAACGTGACCAAGGTGGCCAGCACCGTCCCCCACCGCTGGTTACCCGCGGCGGCGCAGGCGGCCAGGGCGGTCGCACCGGCCGCCATCAGCACCCAGCCGGCGATCGCCCGCGTGCGCCCGACGGCGTAGCGGGTCGGCACGGCGTCCCGCAGCGCCTCCATCGGGGTGACCCGGGTCGCGGCCCACGCCGGTGCGATCGCCGCGACCACCGTGACCAGGATCCCCACGAGCAGCGCCGCCGCGACCGTCCGCGGCTCGACGGCCGGCGAGGTGGTCGGTATCTCCACCCCGATCAGCGTCAACAGCAAGCGGATCCCCGCGGCGAGGGCGACACCGAGCAGCAACCCCAGCGCTCCGGAGACCGTCCCGACGAGCGTCGCCTCCAGCATCACCCCGCCCAGCACCTGCCGACGGGTCGCGCCGACCGCACGCAGCAGCGCCACCTCGCGTCGGCGCTGCGCCACCAGGACATTGAAGGTGTTCCAGATGACGAAGGAGCCCACCAGCAGCGAGATGCCAGCAAAGACCAACAGCACGGTGGTGAAGACACCCATGGCGTCGCGCACCGCGGCGGAGCCGTCGGCGGCCACCTGCTCTCCGGTCAGCGCCTCGACGTCGTCGGGGAGAACCTCCGCGATCCGGTCGCGAAGCTCGGCGGGGCCGACCCCCGGCTCGGCCTGGACGTCGACCTCGTCGACCAGGCCCACCTTGTCGAAGACCCGTTGGGCCGTCGCGAGATCAAACCCGGCCATGGTCGCACCGAGGAGGCTGTCCGTCTCGCCGAAGCCGATGATCCCGACCAGGGTGAACCTCTGGCGGCCGTCCTGGAGGACCACGTCCACCCGGTCGCCAAGACGGAACCCCGCCTGCTTCGCGGTGCGCGCGTCGATGGCGACCTGGTCCGGACGGGACGGCGGGAACCCCTGCCGGTAGGCGAAGTCGCCGGCAAGACGCGTGTCGCCGATGCTGGCCCCGAACGTGGGGGCGCCGCCGGGCTGGATCGGCTCGCCGTTCTTGTCCAGGATGAGGGCGAAGCCGGTCACCGACCCTTGGGCGAAGGCCACCCCAGGGACGTCGCGCACCGCATCGACCATCGACTCGTCGATGGGTCGCACCTGTCCCCCGTTCGTGGTGATGTCGGCTTCGAAGGCCGCCTCCGCCTTCACCACCACGTCGGTGCCGGACGTGAGGCCGACGTACAGCTCCTCGAAGGCCTTGCCCATGGTGTCCGAGAGCACGAACGTGCCCGACACGAAGGACACCCCCACCATCACGGCCGCGACGGTGAGGAACAGGCGCAGCTTGCTGACCAGCAGGTTGCGGATCGAGAGCCTGAGCATGGTCACTCGCCCAGCCGCCCCATGACCTCGAGGACCCGCTCCCGGGTGGGGCCGACGAGCTCCTCGACGATCCGGCCGTCCACCAGGAAGACCACCCGATCGGCATACGCCGCCGCTCCCGGGTCATGGGTGACCATGACGACGGTCTGGCCCAGATCGTCGACCACAGACCGCAGGAAGGACAAAAGCTCCACACCCGCCTTGCGGTCGAGGGCGCCGGTCGGCTCGTCGGCGAAGACCACGTCGGGTCGGGTGATCAGGGCCCGAGCGACGGCGACGCGTTGCTGCTGCCCCCCCGAGAGCTCGGAGGGTCGGTGCCTGAGCCGGTCGCGAAGGTTCAGCTTCTCCACCACGGTGTCGAACCAGTTCCGCTCCCGTGCTCGGCCCGCGAGATCCACGGGCAGTGTGATGTTCTCTTCGGCCGTGAGCGTCGGGAGGAGATTGAAGGCTTGGAAGACGAAGCCGAGCCGGTCACGGCGCAGGATCGTCCGCTCCCGGTCGGACAGCGAAGCCAGGTCCGTCCCGCCGACGAACACCTGTCCGCTCGTCAGCGTGTCCAGCCCCGCAAGGCAGTGCATGAGCGTCGACTTGCCAGAGCCCGAAGGACCCATGATTGCGGTGAACTGGCCTGTCGGCAGGTCGACGCTGACGTCCACCAACGCCGCCACGGCGGTCTCACCGGTGCCAAAGACCTTGCCGGCGTGTCGAGCGCTCGCCGCGATCGTCGGCACGGCGCCCGGTGGACTCTCGTCGATGTTGGGAGAGGGCGACTGCCCCAGCCGCGGCATTGTCATTCCTCCAGGCTCGTCTCGAACCACTCGCACAGTCAGAGACCAAGGACCCCGAGCGGATGGACCATCGGCCCAAGTCCGCACGTGCCATCCGCCCGGGTGGGCGTCCGGGTGTCGCCGTTCCGCCCACTTCCTGCCTATGCCCGGCACGTCACCGGGACCGCTGGAACCACAGTCCCAACCGACTCATCGGTTCCCGGCTCGGTCGTCGGACGTTTGAGACTCGTAGAATTCACCTGGGTGCGCACCTCGGCACGGTGGCGGAGACGACCCCGCGGCCGGCGGAGTCCCGTCCCCGTCGTCGACCCGGCCAAGGATGCGAACCGAGCGGCCCGAACGCGGTCGACGCCGTCGGTAAACGAAGCGGTGGCCCTCATGCGGCCCGGTTCCCATCACCTCCGGGACCAAGGACCCCGCCTTCCAAGGCACTCGAGCCCTGTCGACCCCCAGGTTCCGCGCCCAGCATGGAACTGACGGACGTCTCAGTGCCAGCACCCGAAAGGACCCCTCATGAACTCGCTATCCCAGCCTCTTGTCGTCGTCGGGGTGGACGGGTCGCCCGGGAGCGTGAGCGCGACCAGCCTGGCCGCCCGGGAGGCGGCCCGGCTCGGCGCCCGCCTACGCCTCGTGCATGTCACGCCAATCTTCAGCTCACTTGCCCCGGCTCCGATGATGGTGCTGCCCCCGAGTGAGTTGGAGGAGGTCGGACGCTCCATCCTGTCCCGGGCCGCGCGACAGGCCGGTGCCGAGGAACCCGAGCTGACTGTGGACATCGAGCTGCGCCGGGGTGTCCGTTCGGTCGAGCTGGCACAGGCAGCCGCCGATGCCGCGCTGCTGGTCGTGGGCCGCGACAGCCGGCCGACGCTCGAACGGCTCCTCCTCGGCAACACCGCGGCCGGGGCGGCCAGTCGCGCCCGATGCCCGGTGCTGTCGGTGCCACCGGATCAGGACGCGCATGCCGAACAGGGCGTCGTGGTCGTAGGCGTCAAGGCGGAGGCCCACGTCAGCGAGCTGCTAGCCGATGCGTTCGCGGCCGCCGCCGCGCGCCGGGCACGACTCGTCGTCCTTCACGCCTGGAAGCTCCCCAGCGGATACGACGACATCATCGCCTCCCGGGTGTCCGTGCAGGACTCCAACGCGCGTTGCGCGGAAAGGCTGAGGGCATTCATCGCCACCTGGACCGAGAGCTACCCCGACGTGGACGTCGAGGTCCGGGCGAAGCACGACGACGCAGCCACCGCATTGGAACGTGCCGCTGAGCACGCCGACCTGCTGATCCTCATCCGGCGAGCCCACGGCGTCCCGGCCGCCATGCACCTCGGAAGCACCGCCCGCACCGTGTTGCGCACCGCCTCATGCCCTGTCCGCGTGGTGCTGCCGGACACGCCGGTCGGTGACTTCCCGGGGCTTGTGCTGGAGCATGCCGGGCGCATCGACAAGTGAGCGCACCGGGCCGCGGACCCCGACGTCGGATCTCGGCTTGAGCTGTCCCGCGGCCTGACCCGGTGCTCGCCCGCGCCGCCCTGCCACCGATCCCCTCGTCGTGGACCGGCGTCGCAAGGGCGGTTGGCGCGTCTTCTCCACGCGTCGATGGCGGCAGCCGTCCTCGAACGCGCTGCCGGCACCGTGCGCTCGATCCCCGGGTCAAGCGACCGGTCCCGACACCTGTCGGTACCGGGCCCGTCAGGGAGCCTCGCCTTCAAGATTGCTACGTGCGGCCGCAGCGCGGGGGATCCGACGGCCGCCTCCTCGACCAGACCGGACTCGGCGACCACCACGAAGTCGGGTTCGGCCTCCAACGGCTCCCTGCCGCGACCACGAGCCCCCGAGAACGTCGGGACCTTCGACCTCCCACTCCCGGGACATGAGCACCTGTCGGGCCGCGATCGACGTCGCTGGAATGGAGTCCACACCACTACCAAGGAGAGTCCCATGAAGGCCGCCGTCGTTCCCCAGCTCGGAGCACCCCTCGAGATCCGCGAGGTGCCCGTCCCCCAACCCGGTCCCGGCCAGGTACTTGTCAAGATCGAAGCCAGCGGGCTGTGCCACACCGACATCCACGCGGCGCGGGGAGACTGGCCGGTCAAGCCCAAGATCCCGCTGATTCCTGGCCACGAGGGCGTCGGGACGGTCGTAGAGCTGGGCCACGGGGTCGACGACCTGACCGTCGGAGACCGGGTGGCGCTGCCCTGGTTGGGTCACGCATGTGGACACTGCCGCTACTGTGTCGCCGGCTGGGAGACCTACTGCACCAGCCCGCAGTACACGGGGTACACCGTGGACGGCTCCTACGCGGAGTACGCGGTCGGAAACGCCTCCCACGTCGTCCGGGTGCCTGAAGGGGTCACCGCCTTCGATGCTGCACCCCTGACGTGCGCCGGCGTGACTACCTACAAAGCCTTGAAGGTCGCTCACCCGCAGCCGGGCGAGACCGCCATGGTGGTCGGGATCGGTGGCCTGGGCCACCTGGGCCTGCAGTACGCGAAGATCTTCGGCGCGACCACCGTGGCCGTCGACGTCGACGACGCCAAGCTTCAGCTGGCCAAGGACCTCGGTGCCGACCAGGTCGTTGATGCCCGGGGCGACCAGGCTGCCCAGCCCGCGGCGACCGGGGTGTGGACATCGCCCTGGTGACCGTTTCATCGAGAGGCGATGTGGGCGCGCACGCGGTGCTGAATCCCCGTGGCCGCCTGGTGCGGGTCGGGCTGCCGGTGGACGACCGCCTGGAGATCCCCGTCTTCGAGATGGTCCTCAGAGGGCATCAGCGTGATCGGGTCCCTCGTCGGCACCCGCAACGATCTGCAGGATCGCTTCGCCCTGCACGCCCAGGGCCGCACCCGCGTGGTGGCGGAGGGCCGCAGGCTCGAGGAGGTCAACGCCTGCTTCGACGAGGCGCTGGCCGGCGACGACCGGCCCGCCCGGTGTTCGAGTGACCTGACCACCGGCCCGCTTGCCCGGAGCGCGCCGCGGCAGGAGGCGCCGGGCGGCTTCCGGGACGACCGGCGCCGCACCGGCGATCCGACGTGAAGGTCGAGTCTGTCCTCTCCCTCGGTTCCGCCGCCTGACGCCTGGTCGCAGCGTCCAGGGCTTCGAGTTGTGGTCCCGGGAGATTTTCGGCTGCCCTTCGAGCTCGCTGTGTGAGGCAACGTCACACCACTCGTCGTCCGGGACGCCACGAGCGTCCTGACCGTCGTGCCCTACCTGTCGGCTCGCGGCCCGGCGTCATCAGCGGACCTCGGACCTCCAGCGCCTCCAGCGGCTTCCCGGATCGCTGGCTCATCCTCCGCGAACGGCTAGGGGTGCCTCGCCAGGGTGGGCGGCGGCATCCACCGCCCTCGGTCAACCGCGTTCGCGCGCCGCCGCCCGCAGCCCGGCCTGCCAGCCCGGGGGCACGACCGCCGCCGGGCGGCCGGACGTGTGCTAGGTTGTGACCGCTGGCAGCGAGCAGCCAGGAGGTCAACGAGTTGGAGTTCCACATCTCCCCCAGCTCCTGCTCGTCCTGCTCCGAGGTCACCGCTGGGAACCGTGGCACCTCGTCCAGGATGGCGCGGGCAGCGAACGGGTCGGTGCCTACCCGGGTCGGACCTCCTACAGCGGCGGCTACGTCCGGGATCACCCCGCCCCGCCAGCACCGCACCTCATAGCGGAACCAGCGGCTCCGTCCCAGCCACGGGTGTCCGACCGGCCCCTCGACCACCACTCCCCGGTCCGCGGCGTGGGTGCTCCACACGGGCGCCATCTCGATCGTGTAGCGATGGCCGTTCAACGTGACGGCCAGGGCCGAGTGGTAGAGCCGAGCACGCGGGCGCACGTCGTGCCGGGCTGCTAGCGCCTCGTACGCTCGACCGCTGAGGCGCACCAGAGCCCCGCCCGGCCCGGCTCCCAGTGGGAGCCAGTAGAGGTCGACGCTCACCACAGGCCGTGCACCGGACCGACGAGGAAGAACGCGACGAGTCCGACGGTGTTGACGAGGCCATGGGCCCACACGCTCGCCCAGATCGAGTGGTAACGCAGTCGGAGCGCGCTGTAGAAGATGGCATCGATGGTGACCAAGGCAAAGCCCACGGGTCCCTGCTCACGGTGCGCGAGACCGAACACAAGGGCTGCGAGCAACACGGCCGCGACCAGCGCCGCGGCGCCGGCAGGTAGCACCGCCCGCAGCCGGGTCAGCAGGTAGCCGCGGTACGCCAGCTCCTCACCGCAGGCCGCCAGGGTCCATGACAGTGCGAGCAGGACCAGGAGCTGTCCGGGGTTGCCCTGCAGGTCCTCGAACTGGCCGACATCCTGGTGCTGTCCGATCAGGTGCTCCAGCACGGGCTTGAACAGTGCTACCGCCAGACCGCGGTCAGAACAGCAACCTCCAGGACCATCCGGCCCGGTCGCGCAGGGCGTCGCACGCCGAGACTCGTCCAGCCCTCGCCGCGCAACCTCAGCGAAACGACCACGAGCAGCACCAGGTCGAGGGTGGGCAGGAACACGTCGAGGGCGACCGCCGATACGGCGAGCACCACCTCGACGACGGTCAGCGCGTGCTTCGCGGCGCCGGCAGGACGGCGCGCGGTCGCCAGAGAGTCCGGCTCCACGGTCGCGCGCCTCAGATCTGCTCGGGGAACATCTGGATCGCACCAGACGGGCACTCATGCACGCAGATGCCGCAGCCCTTGCAGTAGTCGAGGTCGATCAAGTAGTCCTCCCCCGGCTTCCCGATCTTGAGCACCGCATTGTCCGGGCACACCCCGTAGCAGTTGTCACAGCCGAAGCAGTTGCCGCACGACAGGCATCGGCGGGCCTCGAAGAGTGCCGTCTCCTCGTCCAGCCCCTGAACCACCTCGTCGAACGTCGACTCACGCCGCACCTGCTCAAGCTTGGGCCGGTGGCTTCGCGGTGCTTCGGAGTAGTACCACGTGTTGAGGGTGTCGAAGGTCGCGAGAGCGGGTCGGACGACGGGCTCGGGCGCCGCAGCGGACAGCCAGCCGTCGATGTTGCGCGCAGCACGCTTGCCGTGCCCGATCGCGGCCGTCACCGAACGTTCCAGGGGCACCATGTCCCCTCCGGCGAAGACTCCCTCGCACCCGGTCCGCATCTGGGCGTCAACCTCGACGACGCCGTCCTTGATCTCCAGGTCCGGCAGGCCATCGAGGAGGGACAGGTCGGTCTCCTGACCGAGCGCGAGCACGAGCGAGTCCGCCGCGAGCTCCTCGAGCTCACCGGTCGGCTGGGGGAAGCCGTGCTCGTCGAGCTCCATCCGCTCCACGACGAGGGTGCCGGACTCGACCTGCTTGATCGTGGTCAACCACTTCACCAGGACCCCCTCCTCTGTCGCCTCCTGCAGCTCCGACTCGTGCGCGGGCATCCGGTCCTTGGTCCGCCGGTAGACGACGATCGCCTCCGAGGCGCCCAGCCGCTTGGCGGTCCTCGCTGCGTCGAGCGCGGTGTTGCCGCCGCCGTAGACCGCGACCCGCCGGCCGAGAAGCGGCCGCTCGCCCTCCTCGAGGTCGTGCAGCATGCTGACAGCGTCGATGACCTTGGCCGCCGAGCCCGCAGGGATGTAGGCGCGCTTGCCGATCTGCGCGCCCACTGCCAAGAAGACCGCGTCGTAGTCGCCGCGGACGGCGTCGAGGTCGGTGACCCCGGCGTTCAGCTCGAGGGTCACCCCGAGGTCGAGGATCCGCTGGATCTCGGCGTCGAGGACGTCGCGGTCGAGGCGGTACTTCGGGATCCCGTACCGCATCATCCCGCCCGCGCGCGGACCCGCCTCCTTTACGGTGACCGTGTGGCCCCGCCGGGCCAGGTGGTACGCCGCCGACAGCCCGGACGGACCGGCCCCGACGACCAGCACCGACTTCCCGGTCGGCGGCACCTCGACGCTGACCTGCCAGCCCTGCCGGATCGCCTCGTCGCCGAGGAACCGTTCCACCGAGTTGATGCCGACCGACTCGTCGAGCTGGGCGCGGTTGCAGGCCGTCTCGCACGGGTGGTAGCAGACCCTGCCCATCACGGCAGGGAACGGGTTGTCGACCATGATCTGTCGCCAGGCGTGTTCGTAGGCCGGCCCGCCGCCCTCGGAGTCGTACAGCCAGGCCTGGATGTTCTCGCCCGCCGGGCAGGCGTCGTTGCACGGTGGCATCCGGTTGACGTACACCGGACGCTCGGTGCGCCACGAGCCGGTCTTGTTGGCCCGGCTCGAGCCCACGTCGAGGGTGATTGCGAACGGCTTGTCCATCATTCCTCCACCTCCTCGGGGAGTAGCCCGTAGCGGGCGATGTTGCGGTCGGCGAGCGCCTGCAGGCGCGCGACGATGTCTGGTCGGCCGGGCTCACCGAAGAGGTGGGCGTAGCGTCGCTGGAGGCGCAGGTAGTCCTCCACCGGGACCTGGCGCCGGATCTTCGAGACCGCGGTGACTTCGCCGCCGACGGCCTCGAAGACGGGGAACATGCCGGACTGGTGGGCGAGCCGGGCGAGCTGGATGGTCAGGGCGGAGTCGGAGCCCCAGCCGAGCGGGCAGGGCACGAAGACGTGCAGGTAGCGGGCTCCGCGGAACTCCATGGCACGGGCGACCTTGGCCTCGAGGTCCCGCAGGTCGGCGACGGTGGCGGTGGCGACGTACGGGATCTCGTGGGCCATCGCGATGGCGGGGACATACTTGCCCTGCCCGAACACGTTGCCGGGCTCCGGGCCGAGCGCCTTGGTGTTCGCCGTTCGCGCGGCAGGCGGCGTCGCGCCGGAGCGCTGGACGCCGGTGTTCATGTAGCCCTCGTTGTCGTAGCAGACGAAGAGCACGTCGTCGTTGCGCTCGAACATCCCCGACAGACAGCCGAAACCGATGTCGACGGTGCCGCCGTCACCGGCCTGGCCGACCACCCGGATGTCCTGCACGGCCCTTGGCCTTGAGAGCGGCGGCCACTCCGGCCGCGACCGCCGGCCCGTTCCCGAACAGCGAATGCAGCCACGGCAGTTGCCAGGACGACTCCGGGTAGGGCGTCGAGAACACCTCGAGGCAGCCGGTGGAGTTGACCGCGACCATGCTGCCGTTGGTGGCCCGCATCGCGGCGTCGAGGACGTACCTGGCACCAGCGCCTCCCCACAGCCCTGGCAGGCCCGGTGGCCCGAGGTGAGGGAGTTGGAGCGTCCCGTCTCGGCCTGCACCGAGCGCTGGTCGGGCTCGAGCAGGCGGTTGCCCACGACGAAGGTGCCCGTCTGGTAGAACTTCAGGTCCTGCTTGGTCATCGGGGTCTCCTTGGGGTCAGACGGGGCGGGACGCGACGGTGCCGAGATCGCGGATCATGTGCTCGGCGTGCGGGCCCGGTCGGTCGAGTCCCCGGGAGCGGGTCAGCTCGCGGCCGACCAGCGCGGTGTCGAGGCCGAGGAAGTGCAGCCCGAGCGGGTCGAGCCGGTCGGCTGCGACGTCGTCGAGCAGACCGCGGATCGAGGCCACGGTCACCGGTCGCCCGCCCAGGCCGGCCACCACGTCGTACACCTCGGTCGGCAGGCCTTGCAGCGCCAGCCGGGTGTTCTGACCGACGATGCCACCGGCCCCGACCGCGAACGCCTTCTCCACCACGACGACCCGGCGTGCGTTGCGCAGGGCTTCACGCACCTCGTCCTTGGGCCAGGGCCGGAAGCACTTGATGCCGAGCACGCCCACCTGTTCTCCCTCGTCCCGCAGGGCGTCGACCGCCTCCTCGAGCGTCCCGAGCATCGACCCGAGCCCGACGACGACGGTCTCGGCTCCGTCCAGCCGATAGCCGCGCACCAGCCCGCCAGAGGTGCGCCCGAACTGCTCCGAGAATTCGGCGGCCAGCCGGGGGATCTCGTCCAGCGCCTGCATCTGCTTGGCGTGCATGAGGTACTTCACCTCGGTGAAGGCCTCGGGGCCGACCATGGCGCCGATCGTCACGGGCTCTTCGGGGTCAAGCAGCTGCCGGGGCCGAAGGGTGGCACGAACCGGTCGACGTCGTCCTGATCGGGCAGATCCACCTGCTCGAAAGGCGTGGGTGAGGATGAACCCGTCCATGCAGACCATCACCGGCACCGACAGCCGCTCGGCCAGCCGGAAGGCCTGCAGGTGGAGGTCGACCGCCTCCTGGTTGGACTCGGCGTAGAGCTGGATCCATCCCGGAGTCGCGCATCGCCATCGAGTCCGAGTGGTCGTTCCAGATGTTGATCGGCGCGCCGATCGCCCGGTTGGCCACCGTCATCACGATCGGCAGCCCGAGGCCCGAGGCGTTGAAGAGCGCCTCCGCCATAAACAACAACCCCTGGCTGGAGGTCGCGGTATAGGTGCGGGCCCCCGCAGCTGAGGCGCCGATGCATGCGGACAGGGCGCCGAACTCCGACTCCACCATCATGTACTCGCAGTCCGTTGAGCTCGCCCATCCGCACCAGGTCCGAGAGACCCTCGACGATGTGGGTCTGCGGGGAGATCGGGTAGGCCGCGATGACCTCCGGTCGACACTTGGCTATCGCCGCGGGCCACCGCCTGGGAGCCTTCGATCTGGTCAAGCATGGCTACGGCTCCTCAGCTGCTCGAGAACGTGTTCGTACGTCGCCCGGTTGCCGCCGCGGCATTTCCCTCGCCGGACGGACCGTGGAACCTGGCCCGGATCGCTGCCACGACCGACGCCTAGGGACACCTGGCCGGTCAGAGCGGCGAACCCGCCGAGGAGTGCCGCGTTGGGAAGTGGTCGGCCCAGGTGCTCGCGAGCGAAGTCGGTGGCCGGTTGGTGCTCACCATCCGGTCCGGACCGGAGCATCGCCGCCAGGTTGTCGAGCCCGAGCTCGGTGACGGTCCTGCTGGTGTTCAGCAGGAGGTAGCCGGTCGGGGTCCCAGGCCGCCCGAACACATCCACCTGGTGCAGGAGGGTGGGGTCCTGCACGATCACGGCGTCGGGCTCGGTGATCGGTTCGCGGAGCCGGATCGGCTTGTCGTCAACCCGGCAGAAGGAGACGACGGGGGCACCGGTGCGTTCGGACCCGAAGGTGGGGAACGCCTGCGCGTGCCGGCCCTCGCGGAACGCCGCGACCGAGAGCATCTCCGCGGCAGTCACTGCGCCCTGGCCCCCGCGGCCGTGGATCCGCACTGCGAACATCACCGCACCTCCACTTCCGACGCTAGAGAAGGTGCCGACGCAGCAGCAGGGACCAAGGACCCGGGAAGGCGGGTCGCTGGACCTCGTCCTCGCGCGCCCTCAGTCCAGCCGCCCGCGCCCCTGCCGGCCCGGGACCAGGGCGCACACGTTGAGCTCGTCCTCGGTGACGGTTCCCGCCGCACCCAGGAACGTCACCAAATGCGGCTGTCGGGTGACCGCGCGAAACCACCCTGTGGGGACCAATCGCGGGCATGTCGGGGAGAGGACCAAGGGCCCGACGGCGCGGGTCCGAGGCCCGTTCCGTGTGACCGCGCACGAGAGTGCAATGGCTATGACGAAGGGATCGCCGATGAGGAAGTTGCTCGTGCTCGGAGCCGGCACCGCCGGGACCATGATCGCGAACAGGCTCGTGCGGCGGCTCGCCGAGGACTGGGAGATCACCGTCGTCGACCGCGACGACGAACACCACTACCAGCCGGGATATCTGTTCCTCCCGTTCGGTGACTACACCCGTGACCAGATCGTCCGCAGCCGGCACGCACACGCTTCGCGACGGCATCACCCTGATTCTCGGCGAGGTCGACCGGGTGGACGCCGACACCAACAGGGTGCTGCTGGGCGACGGACGATGGCTCGGCTACGACTACCTGGTCATCGCCACGGGAACCACCCCGCGGCCGGAGCAGACACCCGGGATGCTCGATCTCGAGTGGCGCCGCAGCGTCTTCGACTTCTACACCCTCGACGGGCGCTCAGGCGCTCGCTGACGCCTTGGTCGACTTCGACCACGGGCGACTCGTCGTCCACGTCACCGAGACCCCGATCAAGTGCCCGGTGGCGCCGTTGGAGTTCACGTTCCTGGCCGACGCATGGCTGCGCCAGAGGGGGCTACGTGACCGGGTCGAGCTCGTCTACGTCACCCCCCTCGACGGTGCCTTCACCAAGCCGGTGGCCTCCGCAGCACCTCGGCGGCATGCTCGAGGAGCGCAAGGTGCACGTCGAGACCGACTTCATGGTGGAGCGGATCGATCCCGAGCGAAAGGTCGCTGGTGTCCTACGACGACCGCGAGATCGCCTTCGACCTGCTGGTGACCGTGCCGCTGAACATGGGCGCGGACTTCGTGGGACGCTCAGGCCTCGGGGACGAGCTGAACTACGTCCGGGTCGACAAGCACACCATGCAGTGGCCAAGGGCCACGACAACATCTTCGCGGTCGGCGACGCGAGCGACATCCCCGCCTCGAAGGCCGGATCGGTGGCTCACTTCGCCGTCGAGATCTTCGTGGACAACTTCCTCGAGCACATCGCGGGTGCGCCGATGACCGGCTCGTTCGACGGGCACGCCAACTGCTTCGTGGAGTCCGGGGACGACAAGGCCCTGCTGATCGACTTCAACTACGCCACCGAGCCGCTGCCGGGCAAGTACCCCGTCCCGGTGATCGGCCCGCTGGACCTGCTCAAGGAGACCCGGGCGAACCACCTCGGGAAGCTCGCCTTCCGGTGGATCTACTGGAACGTCCTGCTCCCCGGACGCCCCGTACCGCTCCCGGCGCACATGTCCATGCGCGGCAAGTCCGTACCGAAGCACCACCAACAGGAGGACTGACATGCCCACCACGACCATCAGCGGCCACGACATCCACGTGGACG
>CAVQLC010000006.1:0-10671 GCA_963713255.1 uncultured Actinomycetota bacterium | reverse complement strand
CGCGGAGTCAGGGGGCCGCCGCGACCAGGTCCAGCTGGACGACGTGGATCTGGTTGTTGCCGTACCCGAGCCGGTTCGGCTCCGGCTCCCACTCCTGCGTGCGGCCGGCGGCGTCGGCGGCCCGGACCGCGATCCGGCGCAGGCCGCGGGGCAGACCCGAGGGCAGGCGGCCGTTCCATCGGGTCCAGCGCCATGGCCCGGCCCCGGTGCCGACGTGGTGCGCCGGCACCCAGGTGGCGCCGTCGTCGGCGCTGAGCTCGACCGTGGTCACCGCGTGCTCGCCCGCCCACGCCAGGATCTCGACGGAGGCGTCTCCGCTGACCACGGCGCCGTCGTACGGCCAGGTGAGCACGGCCCGCGGCAGCTGGTCGCGCACCGCGGACAGCACCCGGCCCTCGTCGTCCTGGTAGGTGTAGCGCTGGTTCTGCCAGAACCCGTCGAACGCCTCGGGCGGGCTCTGCCGACAGCCGGACCTCGACGGGCCACTTGACCCACCAGATGCCGTACCACCCGGGGACGACCAGCCGCAGCGGACCGCCGTGCTCGGCCGGCACGTCCTTCCCGTCCAGCTGCCAGGCCACGATCGTGTCGGGGTCCAGCGCCTTGTCGCGCGGCAGGGCCTTGGCGAACCGGTCGTGGCTGTCCTCGGGCATCGTGGTGCCCTCGTCGGCCCCGGTCACCACGACGCTCTCGTACGTCGCGTCGCCGAGGCCGGCGGCCGTCAGGACGTCGGCGAGACTCGGGCCCGTCCAACGCGACTGCCCGAACATGCCGAGCCCGAACTGGTTGCCCGGGGCCCGGGTGCGGCGCAGCCCGCGGCCGTTGCCGGCGCACTCGAGCACCGCGACCACGTCCCGGGTGGGCAGCTCGCGCAGCTCGGACTCGCCCAGCACGGACGCGGCACCGTCCGGCCCGAGGAACCGCACCTTGCCGAGCCCACCCGGGTCGGGCTGCGGGTAGTGGTGCACGACGAACAGGTCGTCGACCGGCGTGCCGTCGGGCGAGTGCGCGGACAGCCGGCCCTCGGCCATCTGCAGCCGGCCGGACGGCTCCCAGAGCCGGGCGAGCAGCGAGGTGTTCATGCGGTGCTCCTGATGCGAGTGGGGTGGGCGTAGCGGACGATCCGAGAGTGGAGACCCGGCACGGCGAGCGACCGTGCGAGGTCGGCGAGCGCGGCGTCGGCGTCGTACCCCCCTGACACAGCCCGGGTCGCGCGCAGCACCCCGTGTGCGGCGGCGGGGTGCACCGACCTGGCCAGGGTCCGCTCGAGCTCGTCCTCGAGACGAGCGGCGGGGACGGACGCGGTCAGCAGGCCTGCCCAGTGGGCCTCGGTCCCGGTGAGGGACTCCCCCGCGGCCAGCGCGAGCGCCCGCTCGCCGCCCACGAGGCCGGCCAGGCGGCGCGTCCCGAGGACGACCCCGAACGCCGCCCCGGGGAAGCGCAGCCGCGCGTCGGGGGTCCCGATCCGGTGGTCGCAGGCGGCCACCAGGTCGGCACCGGCGCCGACGGCCGAGCCCTGGACGACCGCCACCGTGGTGAACGGTGCCTCGAGCAGCCGCTCCAGCAGCAGCCCGATCCGCAGGAAGCGGTGCGCCAGCCCCGCGTCGTCCTCGTCGTCGAGGCCGTCGAGGTCGAACCCGCCACAGAAGTGCCGGCCCCGCCCACGGAGGACGAGCACCCCGGCCCGCTCCGCGACGGCACGGTCGAGCCCGACGTGCAGGCGCTCGACCAGGTCTGCCGACAGCGCGTTGGCGCGGTCGGGCCGGTCGAGCTCGAGGACGAAGGTGGTCACGCGGCGCCCCAGTCGGCGAGCACCTCGTCGGTGTCCGCGCCCAGCGCGGGAGCGGCTCGGTCGAGCCGGCTGGGGACCCCGCCGATGCGGGCCGGGTAGACGACGGTCGGGGTCAGCCCGGCGACCGGCACCTTCTGCTCCTGCACCAGCCCGGTCGCGGTGACGTGGTCGTCGGCCAGCATCTGTCCGTAGGTGTTGACCGGGCCGCACGGGACCCCGCGGGCGCGCAGCTCGCGGAGCCAGTACGACGTCCGTCGGCCGCCGAACTTCGCCTGCAGGATGCCGGCCAGCACGGTCTGGTTCGCCACCCGGTCGCGCTGGGTGCGGAACCGGGGGTCGTCGACGAGCTCCGGCAGACCGGCCACCTCGGCCACGGCCGCCCACAGCCGGTCGTTGCCGGCGGCGACCGTGAAGTCGCCGTTCTTCGCCCGGAAGGCCTGGTACGGCGCGTTGCGCGGGTGGGCGGTGCCGAGCCGGCCGGGCTCCTCGCCGGTCCCCCAGTACTCGCTGGTCTGCAGGGCAGAGGTGGCGATCAGGCAGTCGAGCATCGGGCAGTCGATGCGTACCTGCCGACCCTCGCGGACCGACGGCAGCAGCGAGGCGATGGTCAGCGCGGCGTACAGGCCGGCCGTGAAGTCACCGAACGGCACGCCCGCCTTGACCGGGCCGCCCAGGCGCTCGCCGGTCACGGACATCACGCCGCTCATGCCCTGGATCACCACGTCGTACGCGCCGTCGTTGACGTACGGGCTGGTCAGGCCGTAGCCGGACACCGAGCAGTAGACGAGCCCGCGGTCACGGTCCCGGACGACCTCGTCGTAACCCAGCCCGAGCCGGTCGAGCACGCCCGGCCGGTAGTTCTCCACCACCACGTCGGCCTCGGCCACGAGCGCCCTCGCGCGGGCGAGACCCCCAGTGTCCCCAGTGTCCTTGAGGTCGACCACCACGCTGCGCTTGTTGCGGTTGACCGAGGCGAAGTTGTGGCTGAACTGCTCGCCGGTCTCCGCGTCCTCGGCGATCGGCGGCCACGACCGCATCTGGTCGCCCGTCGGCGGCTCCAGCTTGACCACGTCGGCGCCCAGGTCGGCGAGCAGCATGCCCGCGAAAGGCCCGGCCGCGACGTGGGTGAGCTCGACGACCCGGACCCCTCTCAGCGGGTGTCCCGACAGGGGCCAGTCAGCGGCCACGACCGGCCAGCTCCTGACGCACGAGCGGGATGACGTAGCGCCCGTAGTCGACGGCGTCGTCCAGCGGGTCGTAGCCGCGGATCAGCACGGTGTCGACGCCGATCTCGACGTAGTCGAGGATCGCGGCGGCCACCGTCTCGGGGCTGCCGACGAGCGCGGTCGTGTTGCCGCCGGCGCCGGCGGCCGTCGCGGTCGGGGTCCACAGCGCGCGGTCGTGCAGGTCGCCCTTCTCGGCGGCGCGGAGCAGCCGCCGCGAGCCCTCGTTCTGCGGGGCGCCCGGCTTGCGCTCCTGGAGGAACGACAGCCCCGGCCCGTTCTTGATCCGGTCGAGGATCCCGTGAGCCCGCTCCCACGCGAGCTCCTCGGTCGGCGCGATGATCGGGCGGAACGACACGCTGATCCGCGGCGCCGGCCGGCCGGCGGCCTCGGCGGCGGCCTGCACCGACGCGATCTGCTCGGCGGTCTCGGCGAGCGGCTCGCCCCACAGCATGAACGTGTCCGCGTGCTTGCCGCCGACCCGGTACGCCGCCTCCGACGAGCCGCCGAAGAACAGCGGCAGGTGCCGGTCGCCGTACGGCAGCACGCCGGGCGCGTAGCCCTCGAAGCGGTAGTGCCGGCCCTCGAAGTCGAAGGGCTCGGACGACGTCCACGCGCGGCGGAGGATGGTCAGGTACTCGTCGGTGCGGTCGTAGCGCTCGTCGTGGTCGAGGTAGTCGCCGTCGCGCCGCTGCTCGGCGTCGTGGCCGCCGGTGATGGTGTGCACGGCCACCCGGCCGCCGGAGAACTGGTCGAGGGTGGCGAAGACGCGGGAGGCCAGGGTCGGCGCGACGAAGCCGGGTCGGTGGGCCACGAGCAGGCCGAGGCGCTCGGTGTGCGCGGCCACGTGGGCGGCGACCTGGGTGCCCTCGGGCCAGCTCGACCCGTACCCGATGAGGATCCGGTCGAAGCCGGCCTCCTCGTGGGCGCGGGCGAAGCGGCGCGGTGTAGACCGGGTCGATGGCCGGGCCGGAGCCCGGCCGGCTCTCGGAGGCGTCGCGGGTGCCGATCATGCCGAGGATCTCGACCTGGCGGCGGTCCTGCTGGGCGGTGGTGTCCTGCTGGGTGAGGGTGCTGGTCATCGGGTGCCTTTCGTGGGTCGGCCGTCTCAGGCGGGCACGGAGACGGTGCCGGCGCCGGCGCGCCGGCGCGGACGAGGGGATGAGGCGGCCGTAGCGGTAGGCGTCGGCCAGCGGCTCGAACCCGCGGATCAGCAGCGTGCTGACGCCGAGGTCCACGTAGTCGAGCAGCGACGTCGGCGACCTGCTCGTAGCTGCCGACCAGCGCCGTGGAGTTGCCGGTCGCGCCGGTCACCTTGGCGATCGCGGTCCACAGGCGCTTGTCGTGGACGTCGCCCTGCGGCGGCGTACTCGAGCAGCCGCTGCGAGCCGACTGCGTTCTTGCTGTCGAGCCCGAAGCGTCCTGTCGGGTCGGCTGTCCCAGCGCTGCTCCTGGTCTCGGTCGAGGATCGCCTCGGCGCGGGCCCAGGCCTCCTCCTCGGTGTCGGCCACGATCGGCCGGAGGCTGACGCTGAACCGTGGTGTCGCGGTCGTACGGCGCCGCGGCCGCCCGGACCTGGCGCGATCCGCTCGCGGATGCCCGTCGAGCGGCTCGCCCCAGAACGCGTAGACGTCGGCGTGCTTGCCGCCGACCCGGATGGCGTCCTCGGACGCGCCGCCGAAGTACACGGGGATCGGCGGTCGCCGGGCGGACCGACGACCAGCGCGCCCTTCACGCGGTAGAAGTCGCCCTCGTGGTCGAACGGGGTCGTCCGACTCCCACTCCTGGCGCACCACGGTCAGGAAGTCGTCGGTGCGCGCGTAGCGGGTCGGCCTTGTCGGCGAAGTCGCCGTCGCGCTGCTGGTCGACGTCGTCGCCGCCGGTGATCACGTGCATCGCCACCCGGCCCGGGTGGAAGGCGTCGAGGGTGGCGTACGAGCGCGCGGCCAGCGTCGGCGCGAGGAAGCCGGGGCGGTGCGCCAGCAGCACGCCGAGCCGCTCGGTCCGTGTTGCAGGCATCTGGTCGGCCACCACGAACCCGTCGGGCATGGCCGAGGTGTGCGCGATCAGCACCCGGTCGAAGCCGGAGCCCTCGTGGGCGCGGGCGAGCGCCTCGACGTAGTGCCGGGTTGACGACCGGGCCCGACGGGCGAGCCCGCTCTCGGTCTGCGCCGCGGATGCCGTCGATGCCTGGTTGGGTCTCGGCGTGGTCTCGCTGACCTCCTGGGTGGCGGTGATCCCGATGAACTCGAGGGTGCTGGTCATGCGTGACGTCCTTCCTGATGGGTGGGGTTGAGGTCGCGACGCCACTCGTCGGCGACGTGGCAGGCGGCGGTGCGGTGGGGCTGGCCGGGGACCGGCCGCAACGCGGGTTGCTGGGTGCAGGCCTCGTGGGCGAAGCGGCACAGCGAGGCGAAGACGCAGGCCGTGGCGTCCCACGAGGCGTCGGCCTGCGGGGCCCTGACCTGCTCGGGCCGCAGGCGGCTGTACCGTCCTGGGCTGCACGCTCGGGGCCGACGCGGTGAGCAGGGCGGTGTAGGGGTGCGACGGCCGCTGGAGCACCTCGCCGATGGGTCCCTGCTCGACCAGCCGGCCGCGGTAGAACACCGCCACGCGGTCGGCGACGCCGGCGAGCGAGCTGAGGTCGTGGGCGATGATCACCACCGCGAGACCCAGGTCGTGGCGGAGCCGGTCGAGCAGCCGGAGCACGAGGTTGCGGTTGGACACGTCCAGCGCGCTGACGGGCTCGTCGCAGAACAGCAGCCGCGGCCGGGTCACGATCGCGCGGGCGAGCGACACGCGCTGCCGCTGGCCGCCCGAGAGCTGGCGGGGGTAGCGGTCGCGGAACGAGTCGGCGTCCAGGCCGACGAGGCCGAGGGACTCCGACGACCCGCTGGATGCGCTCGGCGCGAGGGACGCCGGCCACCGCGAGCGGCTCACCGACCAGCTCGCCGACGGTGAGGTCGGGGTCCAGAGCGCGCAGCGGGTCCTGGAAGGCGAGCTGCACCTGTCCGGAGCGGAGGAAGGTTCGCAGCTCGCGGCCCTTCAGCGCACCGAGGTCGGCGCCCTCGAAGTCGATGCGGCCGCCGGCCGGGCGGACCAGTCCCACGGTGGCGCGGGCCAGCGTGGTCTTGCCCGACCCGGTCTCGCCGACGACCCCGAGGATCTCCCCCGGCAGGACGTCGAGGTCGACGTGGGCCAGGGCGGCCCCGGTGCCCAGGGAGCCGGAGCGGCGAGGTGGCGCGTACGTGACCGTCAGGTCGGTCACCGACAGGAGAGGTGCGGTGGTCATGAGTGGCCTCCGACGCTCTCGAGGTCCTCGGCGCGGATGCAGCGTGCCGACCGGTTCTCGTCCGGCCAGGTGGTCAGCCAGACCGGCTCGGCGGTGCAGTCGGCCACCGCGTCGCGGCAGCGCGGCGCGAACCGGCAGCCGGGCAGCTCCTCGCCGGCCTCCGGCGGGCTGCCGGGGATCACCTCGAGCGTCCGGCGGCTCCAGTCGCCGATGGACGCCACGGCCAGCAGCGCCCGGGTGTACGGGTGCCGCGGGTCGCGCAGCACCTGCTCGGTCGGGCCGCTCTCGACGATCTCCCCGCCGTACATCACCAGCACCCGGTCGCACGTGTCGGCGACGACGGCCAGGTCGTGGGTGACCAGCAGCAGCGACAGCTCGTGGGTGCGCCGGAGCCGCGACAGCAGCTGCAGGATCTCGGCCTGCACCACCACGTCGAGGGCGGTCGTCGCCTCGTCGGCGATGAGGAGCTCGGGCTCCAGCGACACCGCGATGGCGATCAGGACGCGTTGGAGCATGCCGCCCGAGAGCTCGTGGGGGTACTGGTGGAAGACCCGGTCCGGGTCGCGCAGCCCCACCTCGGTGAACAGCTCGACGCTGCGCGCGTGGGCCGGGCCGCGGCCCAGCCCGCGTTGGGTGCGCAGCACCTCGGCGAGCTGGTGGCCCACCGTCAGCGACGGGTTGAGGTAGGACGCCGGGTCCTGGAAGACCGCGCCCAGCCGGACGCCGCGGACCTTGTCCCAGGTACGGCGCCGGGCGGTGGTCAGGTCGACCTCGTCCGCGCCGGAGCCGAGCCGGACCCGGCCGCCGGCGATCTCGACACCCGGGGGCAGCAGCCCCAGGACCGAGCGGCAGGTGAGCGTCTTGCCGCTGCCGGACTCCCCCACCAGGCCCACGGCCTCGCCGCGGCCGACGGTGAACGAGACGTCGCGCACGGCGGCCCGGCGGTGGGCGCCGACGGTGACGCCGAGCCCTTCCACCCGGAGGGTCTGCTCAGGCTGCGGGGACACGGGCGTCCTCCTCCTCGGTGAGCTCCGGCTCGACGTCGTCCTGCGGGGCGGGAGCGGCGGCGAGCGCCGCGCCACCACCGGTGAGACCGGAGGAGGCGGCGACGGCGAGGGTGCCCTGACGGCCCAGCCAGCCGCGGCGTACGCCGTCGGGCGTCTGGTCGCGGATCGCGTCGGCGATCAGGTTGAGCGAGCCGACGGTGAGCATGATCAGCAGGCCCGGGAACAGCGGCGCCCAGGGCTGCTGGGTGAGGTAGCCGAGGTCGCTGGCGAGCATGCCGCCCCACGTCGGCGCGGGCGGCGTGACGCCGAGGCCGAGGAACGTCAGCGACGCCATCAGCAGCAGGGCCGAGCCGATGGCCTGGGCCGTGGTGACCGCGATGGTGGGCAGCACCTTCGCCCAGATGTGCTTGCGCAGCACCCACCACTGGCTGGCGCCCATCAGCTCCGCCGCCTCGACGTACTGCGTCTGGCGCAGGCCGAGGGTCACCGCGCGGGTGACCCGGAAGAACAGCGGCGACATCAGGATGCCGACGGCGACCATCGACTGGTGCAGGCCGTTGCCGAGGGTGCCGACGACCGCGATGGCGAACACCGTGAACGGCAGCACCATCAGGGTGTCGGTGACGCGCAGCGAGGCCCACTCGAACGTCCGGCCCGACCAGGCCGACGCGAGCCCGGGCAGGATGCCCAGCGCGGCGGCGACGACGACCGCCTCGAGGGCGCCGGCCACCGAGACCCGGGTGCCGGCCATCAAGCCGGCTGAGCACGTCGCGGCCGAGGTAGTCGGTGCCGAGCCAGTGCGCGCTGCCCGGGCCCTTGGAGCATCCGCGTCGGGTCCTGCTCCAGGGGGTCGTGCGGCGCGAGCGCGCTGCCGGCGACCACGAGGACGGCCACGCCGAGCAGGATGATGATCGAGATGCGGGCCGACGGCACGGTCCAGATCCGGCGCAGGGTGCTCATCGCGCACCTCCGGGCTGTCCGGCGCGACGGGCGACCGGGTTGAGGGCGGTCTGCACGGCGTTGACGACCATGCTCGCGATCAGCACGACCACGACGGTGACCAGCAGGGTGCCGAGGATGACGGGGACGTCGCCCTGCTCCGCGCCGACCAGGGCGAGCTGGGCGATGCCCGGCAGGTTGAAGAGCTTCTCGGTGATGACCGCGCCGCCGATGATCGTCGGCACGGCCATCCCGAGGACCGCCAGCGCCGGCCCCGAGGCGTTGCGCAGCACGTGACCGAACAGCACCCGGCGGCGCGAGAACCCCCGCATCTCGGCGCCGGTGACGTAGTTCTCGCGCATCGCCCCGACCAACGAGGTCCGGAGCTGGCGGGCCAGGGAGCCGGCGGCGTCGATGCTGAGCGCCGCCGCCGGCAGGATCGCGAACCGCAGCCACTCGACCGGGTCCTGCTCGAGCGGCACGTAGCCGCCCGAGGGCAGCGCCCCGAGCTTCACCGAGAAGACGACGATCAGCATCATCCCGATCACGAACGGCGGCACGGTCGCGACGGCCGAGCAGACGAGGGTCACCGTGCGGTCGACGACGCCCCCGTTGCTCAGCGCCGCCGCGATGCCGGCCGCGCCGCCCATCAGGACGGCCATCACCAGGGCCAGCCCGGCGATCGACAGGTCCACCGGCAGGGCCGTGCGGATGCTGTCGGACACCGGCACCGTGGTGAACCACGAGCGGCCGAGGTCGCCGTGCAGAGCGTTCCCGAGCCAGGTGAGGTACTGCTGCCAGAGAGGTACGTCGAGACCGAACTCGTGCTTCATCCGCGCGATGTCCGCGGGCGTCGCCGTCTCGCCGAGCACGGCGGCCGCCGGGTTCGCACCCGAGAGAGCTCCCAGCGCGAACGTGAGGATCGTCGACAGCACGAACACCGTCGCCGTGATGACCAGCAGCCGGCCGAACGGCCGGACGGACTGCACCAGCCGGCCTCCGCGCGACGACCCGATGGGGCGGTGCTGGGGCGGCCGTGACCGAGATGGCCGCACTCACGAGACCGTGACGCCTTCCCAGGTCACCAGCGCGAGGTGCTCGGGCAGCTCGGAGACGGCCTTGGCCCGGGCCACCACGCGCGGCCGGCTGTAGAGGAACGTGTTGGGCATCGAGGTGACCGCGACCTTGGTCGCCTCCTGCAACCGCTCGGCGTACGCCGGGTCGTCCAGCGGCGTGGCGATGACCTTCTCGATCGCCTCCTTGACGGCCGGGTCGTACTCGCGGCCCGGGTTCATCAGGCCGGTGTCGCTGAAGAGCACCTGGAAGGCCTGCGCGGGCGACTCGCGGCCGGCGAAGAAGTCGACGGCCAGCGCCTTCTCGTGGTTGATGTAGACCTGCTGGGTGAACTGGGCCTGCGGGATGGTCTCGATGGTGGGCTCGAAGCCGACCTCGGCCAGCTGGGCCTGGAGCAGCTCGGGGACGCCCTCGGGGTTGCTCGTCGAGATCGTCAACGGGATCGGCTTGGTGTAGCCCGCCTCCTTGAGGATGCTGGCGGCCTTGTCCGGGTCGTAGGCGTAGATGCCGTCGAGCTCGGGGTTGTAGCCGACGTACCCGTCGGGGAACGGCTGGTAGGCGACCTCGCCGAGCCCGAACTCGCCGGTGTCGACGAGGGCCTGGCGGTCGACGGCGAAGTGCAGGGCCTCCACGACCTTCGGGTCGTCGAACGGCTTCATCGTCTTGTTCACGTCGAGCGTCGAGACGTAGAGCGAGGGCATCACCTGCACCTCGAGGCCGGCGGCCTTGGCCGCCTCGAGCTGGCTGCCGGGCAGCAGGCCGACGTTGTACTGGCCCGACTGCAGCGACGCGACCACGGTGGCCGCGTCCGCCGCCGGGTAGAGCTCGAAGTTCGTGATCGTGATGCCGTCGGCCTCGAAGTACTTGTCGTTCTTGTGCAGCACCGCCTTGGAGTTCTGCACGTAGGAGTCGAGGACGAACGGGCCCGAGCCGGCGGGCTGGGTGGCCAGCGAGTCCGGGTCGGACTCGAAGACCGCCGGGTTCACGACCATGCCCGTCTTGCCGGCGAGCAGGTTCGGGTACTGGTAGTTGGGCCCGGCGAGCTCGAGGGTGAAGGTGAGGTCGTCGTCGGCCGTCACGTCGGTCAGGTCCGCCAGCTGCGCGGCGATCAGCGAGTTGTCGGCGTCGCGGCCACGCTCGAGGCTCTTCTTGACGGCCTCCGCGTCGATCGGGCTGCCGTCGCTGAAGACCAGCCCCTCCTTGAGCGTGAACGCGACGGACTTGCCGTCCTTGGCGTACTCCCACGACTCGACCAGGTTCGGCTGCGCGTTGCCCTGGTTGTCGATGAAGGTGAGCGCCGAGTACGTCAGGGCGAGCATCTGCACGTCGGAGCCGGCCGAGGAC
>CAVQLC010000005.1:0-591139 GCA_963713255.1 uncultured Actinomycetota bacterium | reverse complement strand
GCGGCGGCTCGCGATGTCGTACGTCGGGACGACGGCGTCAGCCGACGAAGTCGTGCAGGATGCATGGCTGGCCGTGATCGAGAACCTCGCCGGGTTCGAGGGCAGGTCGTCGTTGAAGCACTGGGTCTACCGGATCGTGGCCAACACTGCCAAGCGGCGAGCCATCCGCGAGAGCCGGGTGGTCCCGCTTGGCGACCCGACGAGCGAGGACGCGGCGACCGTCGACCCCACCCAGTTCCAGCAGACGACGGAGTGGTTCCCTGGGCACTGGCGGACATTCCCTGCTCGGTGGCCCACGCCGGAGGAATCGGCGGATGCGGCCGAGATGAGACGAGTCGTCGCCGAAGCCGTACGGCGGCTGCCGCCACGCCAGGCTGCGGCGGTGACCCTGCGAGACATCGAGGGCTACGCGGCCGAGGAGGCGGCGGAGCTGATGGGTGTCTCGCCCGCGAACCAGCGGGTCCTCCTGCACCGGGGAAGGGCCGCCGTTCGGGCCGCGATCGCGGAGTATCTCGCCACCGTTGTAACGGATGAGCGTCCCCATGACTCTGGACATACATGACCACCGCCCTCCCCGATGACCAGGACAGCGCAGTCGACGCCCACAAGAGGTTGGCTCGACGGCTCGTCCCGCTGACGGTGGCCGTCGCCCTGATGGGATTCATGCTCTGGGTCCCGGTGGAGAAGCTGTTCATGACCGATATCGGCTTCGACGCGGCGTCCATCGGAGTCATGGCCGCCGCCTACGCCGCGCTCGTTCCCATCATCGAGATCCCTTCGGGTGTCCTCGCCGATCGGTGGAGCCGACGCGGGGTGCTCGTGATCGCCGCTGTCGCGTTGGCGCTCACCTCCTTGATCGGCGGCCTCAGCTTCAACGTCCCCACCTACATCGGGTGCGCACTCGTGCTCGCGGTCTACTTCGCGATGTACTCCGGCACGATCGACGCCATCGTCTACGACACCGTGCTGGAAGAGATCGGTGCGAGCGAGCAGTTCGAGCAGCGCATCGGTCGGGTGCGGGCGGTGGAGAGCGCCTCGCTGGTCGCCGGCGCCCTGGCCGGAGGCGTGCTGGCCGAGCTCACGTCGACAAGGCTCACCTACTTCCTCACGGTCCCGTTCGCGGCCCTCGGTGTGTTCGCGCTGCTGCGCTTCCGCGAGCCCCAGCTGCATAAAGAAGAGGAGACCCTGACACTTCGGACGCACATCGCCATGACGTACCGCGCCACGATCCGGACCAAGCGGTTGGTGCCGATCATCCTCCTGGCCGTGCTCGCCGCTGTGCTGCTCTCCTCGATCTTCGAGTTCGGGCCGCTGTGGCTGGTGGCCGCCGATGCCGCACCGGGTCTCTACGGGCCCTACTGGGCCGCCTTGATGGCGACGCTCGGCGTCGGCGGTCTGCTGGCCGGGCGGATCGCGCTGGACCGCGTCGGCCCGCTCGCCGTCGTGACGGTGGTCGCGGTCGCGGCCGGCATCGCCCTCACCGTCGACAACCTTGGCGTCGCGATCGCGGCCCAGATCACGCTGGCCCTGCTCTTCCTGATCGCCAGCATCCGCGCCACCCAGCTGCTGCACGACTCCGTGCCCTCGTCCATACGCACGGGTGTCGCCTCCGGTGTGGGCGCGCTCGGCTGGATGATGTTCGTGCCGTTCGCCTTCGTGCTCGGCCTGGTGAGCCGGGAGCAAGGCGTCCACGTCGCGGCGTGGATGATTGTCGGAGTCACCGTGGCGGCAACCGTTGCGCTGGCGATCGTCAGCCGGGCCCAGCCGCCAGGGATCCCCATCGCCGAGGATCTGACCAACCGGTTGCTCCGGGACGTCCGCCGATGCCTGATGGAACGCCGCCAGGACATCGAGCCGCTGGACTGCAACGAGACCATCGAGCTCGTCACCGATTTCCTCGACGACTCCCTCAGCCCGCACGCGGAGCTGAAGTTCGTCAACCACATACGGGGCTGCCTTGGCTGCGCGCGCTACCTCGAGCAGGTCCAGCGGACGATCGAGGAGCTGCGAAGCCTGGAGACCGAGCAGCAGCTCCCGGACGCGGCTCGCGCACAGCTGGTGGCCGCTTTCTCCCGGTCCGTCGGTCGTACTCGGCGTAGGGGTTGAGCAACACGATGCATTGAGCGTCCATGTTGCCGGCCAAGAGCTCGGCCGGATCCCCGGATGACGGCACTCGTCGAGGATCGCCGTGGCGCCTGCGGCGTGGATCACGTCATCGAGCCCGCGATTTCGCCCTGAAAGCGAAGTAGACCTCACGCCACCTGCCCGCTGGCCAGGCCGCGGATCATACCGCCCACAATGACGCGTCGGCGTCCGGACCTTGGCGACGACAAGTCGTCGATGGCTGCTCGCATGCCTGCTGCCAACTGAGCCGTGAAGCTGCACGGACGGAAGCCTGTCTGACAGCCTGCCCGCCGCACCTGCAGCAGCTGCAAATCTTCGGCATGCGCCACATGCTGCGACATCTCTCGCGCGGCCTGCTAGGTCGCTGGCACGTGGAAGATGACTCATCAGACTGCAGCGTCAAGCCAATGGTGACGATCTTGGCAACGCTTAGACCACGGGCAGGCGTCTCGGTGTCTTGCGACGCTTACCCACGTTGCTGAGACCCGGCGTGTTGCCTGACGGCGGCCTGGTCCTCCTCGCGGGTCCGCATGGTGCCGTGGCCGGTCTCGATCCGGTGCCGCAGGCTCTCGGTGATGTAGTGCCGCCAGGCGTCATAGCAGACGTCGAAGCACTCGTCGGCTGACGCGAGACCCTCGTGCGTGAAGGTCACCTGCGTCTGGCCGCCTTTTGAGGCGATGTCGAAGCGGCCCGTCGTCCCGATCCACTCGCCCTTCTCGGCGATGAAGTCGAGGTAGCCGTCGGTGAACTCCCACACCACCCGCTCGCCGGGGACGAGCTCGGCGGTGTGCTGCTTGGAGTAGTGGATGTCTGGCACCAGGTAGAACCAGTCGGCGCCCGGTTGGTCGGTCGGGCCGACGATGTTGGTCGCGCCCCACCAGGAGCGGACGTCGATGATCGCCTCGTAGGCCTCCTGCGGCGTTGCGTTCACGGTGATGGTGTGGGTCAGGTCCTTCATGCATCGATCCTTTCGAGATGGTGGCGAGGAAATCTCACCGATGAATTGACTGCGCCCAGCGCGGCGATGACAGCTAGGGCGAGGAACGCGGCGTGGAATCCGTCGAGACCGGCCTGCGATGCGAGTACCGTCGCCACCACGGCCACGCCGATCGCGCCACCGATCTCGCGCGATGTCTCGACCAGCCCGGAGGCGACGCCGGTCAGCCGTTCTTCGACGCCGGCGAGTGCGGCGATCTGGACTGCCGGCGCCGCTGCCCCTACCGCGATCCCGGCAAGCAGGAATGCCGGTAGCAGGTCGGTCCAGTAGTCGGCGTCGGCCGGAACGCGGGCCAGCAGCAGCATGGCGACGGCGAGCAGTGCCTGGCCGCCGATCAACAGCTTCCTGGGGCCGAGCACGGTGGCGAGCTTGCTGCCGGTGAGGCCGGCGGCGAAGAAGGAGACGCCCGACGTGGCCACCCATGCGACGCCGGTCTTGGTTGCCGAGTAGCCCAGCACCTGCTGCATCAGCAGGGTGCCGCAGAAGATCAGCCCGAAGAACGTGCTGAAGGTGAACAGGGCGCTCAGGTTGGCGGCCACCAGCGTGCGGTTGCGCACAGCGATGCCCGGGACGAGCGGCTCCCGCGAGGTCGTCTCGATGGCGAGGAACGCGACCATCAGCGCGGCCGCGCCGGCGAACAGGCCAAGCGTCGACCACCGCCCAGCCGTCCTCCGGTCCCTGGCTCAGTGCATAGACGACGAGCAACAGGCTCCCGGTGAGCGTCACCGCGCCAGCGACGTCGAACGGTTCGCCGGTAACCTCGCGCGCCTCACCCCTGAGGAAGCGCGCCGCCATCACGATCAGGGCGATGCCGATTGGTACGTTCAGGAGGAAGATCGCCCGCCACCCCGGCCCGTCAGTCAGTAGCCCGCTGGCGATCACGCCGACCGTCGCCGAGATTCCCGCAACGGCGCCGTAGAGACCGAGGGCGCGATTGCGCGCGGCGCCCTCCTCGAACGTGACTGCGAGGATCGACAGCGCGGCAGGGGGGATCATCGCCGCACCGAATCCCTGGAGCGCCCGAGAAGCGATCAGCAGGTCGGCGCTCTCGGCCAGTCCGGCGAGCATCGACGCCGCCGTGAAGATCGCCAGGCCGGAGATCAGCACGCGCTTGCGCCCGACCACGTCGGCCAGCCGGCCGCCGAGCATCAGGAACCCGCCGAGCATCAGCCCGTAGGCAATCACCACCCACTGCAGCGAGTCCTGGCTCATGGCGAGGTCGGCCTGGATCGAGGGCAGTGCGACGTTCACGATCGCGATGTCCAGGACGACCATGAACTGCGCCGCGCACAGCAGTAGCAGGATCAACCCCGTCTTCGGGGGCGCGGCGGTCACGGTTCTCACGCGGCCACCGCTTCAAAGACCAGGTGGGGAAGGCTCCCCAGCAGCCGGCTTTCGGTGAGGCGGAAGACCTTGCGGTCCGCCGTCTCGCCCCACAGCCGTGGGCCCACGCCGACAACAAACGGGTGGATGGTCAGCCGGAGCTCGTCGACCAGGTCATGATCGATGAGCGCCCGCACCAGCAGGGCGCTGGCGTAAACGACGATCTCGCCCTGCACCTCGGCGCGCAGCTTGGCGACCTGCTCCACGACGTCCCCGCTGAGAACCGTCGCATTCCCCCACTGCGGTTCGTCGATCGTCGAGGAGATGACGTACTTCGGCATCGTGTTCAGCCGGTCGGCCCACTGGCCGGTGCGCTCGCGCCAACGTGCTGCGAACCAAGCGTCGCTGCGGCGGCCGAGCAGCAGCGCCTCGGCTGCGACCGACTCGGCGAACTCATGCTCGGTCCATCTCTCGCGGTCGGCCTGCGACATCTCGTTGACCCAACCACCGCGGCTGGTTCCCTCCACTCCGGATGGGTCGTCGACGACCCCGTCGAGCGAAATCTGTTCGCTGACCACGATCTTTCCCATGGCTATCGCCTTCCCTCTTTGACTGACATCGGGGTAGACACCGGACCGTCGGGAAAACGGGCGGCGATCGAACGCCCAGTTTTCGGCTGCGGCGGTGTCAGTACCGGGAGAAGATGAGCCCGACGAAGAGGCGCCCATGACCACTGCACTGCTGGAGAGAGCGAGGGCCGGCGACGGCGCGGCCTTCCGGGAACTGATCGACCCGTTCCGCCGCGAGTTGCACGTGCACTGCTACCGGATGCTTGGGTCCTACCAAGACGCCGAGGACGTGCTGCAGGAAACGCTACTTGCGGCATGGACGGGGCTGGCCGGATACGAGGGGCGCTCGTCGCTGCGGACCTGGCTCTACCGGATCGCCACCAACTCGTGCCTCAACGCGCGGCGGGCCGAGAGTCGGCGGCCAGCGAAGGAGTGGGACGTGCCAAACGTTCAACCGCCCGAGCCCACGCGGCTCGGCGAGGTGCCTTGGCTGGAGCCGTACCCGGACGTCGCCCTCCAGGGGCTGACGATCCCGCTCGGCCCGGAGGCCCGCTACGAGCAGTCCGAGTCGATGTCGCTGGCGTTCGTCACCGCACTGCAGGCTCTGCCGCCGCGGCAGGTGGCGGTGCTGATCCTGCGTGATGTACTCGGCTTCCCGGCCCAGGATGTGGCCGAGATGTTGGAGACGACCGTCAGTGCGGTCAACAGTGCCCTCAAGCGGGCGCGAGCGACCTTGGCGGAGCGGCGGGACGAGCCTGCCCCCGTGCCGACGCGAGCGGAGCAGGACCTCATCGAGCGATTCGTGCAGGCCTATGCCTCGGCGGATGTCGACGGGCTCGTCGCACTGCTCACCAACGACATCTTCATCTCGATGCCGCCGCTGCCGTTCGAATATGAGGGCCTCGATGCCGTCGCGGGCTTCCTTGCCGCCGTCTTCCGCAGCGGCCGGGCTCTCGACCTTGTTCCGACCAGCGCCAACGGCCAACCGGCGTTCGGCGCCTACTTGCGCGGACCGGACGGGGTGAGCCACGGCAACGGCCTCATCGTGCTGACTCTGAGGGGCACCAAGATCTGCGCCATGACCCGCTTCGAGACCAGCGTGCTCCCGCACTTTGGGCTGCCACGCTCGCTGCGATCCGAGTAGGCGACGATGGCCAAACCAGCACCGGAAACGAGTGCGGCCTTGGTCACGCGGATGGCAGACATCGAGCGCACCCACAACGCCAAGGACGTCGCCGGGTTCACTTGGCTCTTTGAACTCAACGGGTGAAGCAAGCCGCGGGGCCTCCACGGCGTGCGTCACCGAGATGTCGTCGGGCACTGTGCGACCACCGTCCTGCATCGCCTCGATGACGCCGACGGCGATCGCGTCTGAGAAGCACAGGACGGCGGTCGGCTGGTCGTCGTGCTCGAGCAGCATCGGCCCCCGTCATGGCCGATGTCCCGCGCTTCGGTATGCGGCAGCCTCACCACCGTGGGGGTGATGGCCGCCCCGGACAGTGCGTCCGTCCACCCCAGCAACCGCTGCCGCTCGGTGTTCGCCATCGTGGTCGTTAACGGGTCGGTCAGGATGCCGTAGTCACCTCCAAAACCGGTGGTGACTATGCCGACCCGACGGTGCCCCAGGTCGACCAAGTGCTGCGCCGCGGCGCGCGCGCCGGTCCGGTCGTCCAGGTTGACACCGGGCACACCCGGTGCCGCAGCCTGGTCGACGAACACGACCGGCAGCCGGCGGCGCATGAGCCAGCTGAGGGCGGTTGAGTCCAAGTGGCAGGAAATACACCACTGCGCCGTCGATCGCCCTGGCCCTTCGATCCGCAACATGCGTCACCTGCCCGTTTCGCCACGGGCCAAGACCACGACCCGCATGTTGACACGGTGTTGACACGAGTCCTTGCCTGATTTGATTGACCAGAGTTTCCGCCGCAGGTCAGAGGCCATATTTAGGTTGCACCCCCAACGGGATTCGAACCCGTGCTACCGCCGTGAAAGGGCGACGTCCTAGGCCGCTAGACGATGGGGGCCCGCCCGGGCTCGCGCGCGGGCGGGATCAGCATAGGACCCGCGCCGACGGGCCTCCAAAACCCTTCGCGCGCGGCCCCGGCACCGATTCCGCCGCCGGCAGATCGCTCCGGTATGGTGTGCTCCGCCCGCGGGACCCCGGTCGCCGCAGGCACGGCCAGGTAGCTCAGTTGGTACGAGCGTCCGACTGAAAATCGGAAGGTCGGCGGTTCGACCCCGCCCCTGGCCACCATTCCCCCACAAAGTCGCGTGACCTAGTAGCATTAGGCATGCTCTCCTGGGACCGCACGCTGCTCGCGGTCGCCGCCGTGGTCGTCGCGGTCCTCGCCCTGCAGGAGCTGTGGCTCGACCTGACCTGCGCGGTGGCGGCGTACGCCGCGGCCGGCTACCTGCTCTCCGGCCGGCGCGCCAGCACGTAGAGCCGCTCGGTCTCGACCTCCACGTCTGGCAGCGGGCTGCGCAGGTACCACTCCAGGTCCGTGAGCCCGGCGCCGCGCACCGCGGCCAGCACCGTCGCGGTGTCGTGCAGGACGAAGTCGACGTCGACGGGCTGGTCCCACAGCACGTCGGCGTGCCGGACCTCGGTGCCGGTGTGCAGGGCCAGCGCCAGCCAGCCCCCGGGCGCGAGCACCCGCGCCAGCGAGCCGACTGCCGGGCCGAGCTCCGAGGGCGCGACGTGCACGAGCGCGTACCACGCGGTGATCGCGCCCCAGCCCGCAGCGGTGGGCGGCCGCAGGAGGGCGGTCAGGTCGCCGACCTCGAAGGCGAGGTCGGGGAACCGGCGTCGGGCCTCGGCGACCATCGCCGGCGACAGGTCGACGCCGGTGACGGACGCGCCCGCCGCGGCGAGGTGCGCGGCCACGTGGCCGGGTCCGGTGCCGACGTCGGCGACCGGCCCGCCGGCGAGAGCGGCCACCCGGTCGAGGAGCCAGCGGTCGAAGGGCTTGTGGTCGAGCTCGTCGATCAGGTGATCGGCGTACGTCGTCGCGAGGGCGTCGTACGCCGCGACCACCCGGGCGTCGCGGGCCTCCCGACCCTGCGCCAGCACGGACTCGAGGTCGGCGGCCGGCGCCGCGGGAGCCACGTCCTCGACGGGCTCCGCGCCGAGGAGGTGCACCCAGCGGCGGTCCTGCTGCCCGGGTCGCCGCTCGAGCTCGCGGACCAGCGGCGTCGGGAGCGAGGCCATCCGGCGCAGCGCCGCCTCGACCTGCTCGCGGTCGGCGAACGGGTGCAGCCGCTCGGTCCGGGTGCGCAGCTCGCCGGGCGCCTGCGCTCCGCGCAGGAGCAGCACGGTCATCAGGGCGCGCTCGTCCGGCTGCAGCGACAGCGCCTCGTCGAGGGTCTGGTGGTACTTCAGGGTGCGCGGCCCCCGGTCGGCCCAGACGATCCGGACCAGCCCCCGCTCCTTCAGCCCGCGCAGCGTGTCCTGGAGGACCTGGTCGTCGTAGTCGGAGACCGGGTCCCGACTGCTCGTCTGGTTGCAGGCGCCGCGCAGCGCGTTGAGGGTGAGCGGGTACGACGCGGGGACGGTCCGCTGCTTCTCCAGCAGGCTGCCGAGGACGCGTTGCTCCACCGCGTCGAGGACGATCTCGGTCTCCATGGCGTCAGTGTGGCCGCTCCGCGCCGATACTGGGGCGCGTGGAGGACGTCGCGACGCCGCACGGACCGGCCCGGATCCATCGGGCGTCGGTCGCGGATGCCCGCGGCCTCCTGGTGCTGGGGCACAGTGCGGGTGGCGGGGTGAACGACCCTGCGCTGCTCGCCGCGACCCGCGGCGCCCTCGAGATCGACGTCTCGACGGTGCTCGTCGAGCTGCCCTACCGGGTGGCCGGCAGCAAGCGCCCGTCGCCGCCCGCCCAGGCGGACGAGGCCTGGCTGGCGGTCCTCGCCCACCTCGGGTCCGGGCTGCCGCTCGTGACGGGTGGCCGGTCGTACGGCGGGCGGGTCGCCTGCCGCACCGCGGCCGCGGGCGGCAGCGTCGGCGTGGTCTGCCTGGCCTTCCCGCTGGTCCCGCCCTACGGCACCAACCCGCCCAGCCGGCTGCCCGAGCTCGACGCGGTGTCGGTGCCCACGCTGGTCGTCCAGGGCGACCGCGATCCCTACGGACGTCCACCCGACGCGGCCGGTCGCGATGTCGTCGTGCTGCCGGGCGACCACAGCCTGCGCGGCTCGCTGCCGGCGGTGACGACCCAGGTGGCCGCCTGGCTGGACGGGCTCCTCAGCCGTTGAGGCGGGCGAACATCCGCTTGTTGTGCCCGTGCAGGCCGGGGAACTCCCGGAACAGCGCGTCGTAGGTCGCCCGGGTGGCCGGGTCCGGCGTGAAGACCCGGTCGACCGGGACCAGGTCGGCGAGCCGGTCGGCCGTCACGTCCCCGAGCGCCAGCCCGACGTACAGCCCGCAGCCGCGCAGGCCCCCCACCAGGGGGTCGGCCACCCGCTCCAGCGTCCGGTCGCAGACATCGGCGAGCACCTGGCACCACAGGTCCATCCGGGCGCCGCCGCCGAGCACCCGGATCGGGTCGAAGCGGGTGCCCGCGAACTTCTCCGCGCCGCCGAGCAGCCAGCGCAGGTTGAGCGCCACTCCCTCCAGCACCGCCCGGGCGAGGTCGGCGCGGGTGCTGTCGAGCGAGACGTTGTGGAAGCCGCCGCGCGCGCGGCGGTCGTCGATCGGGCTGCGCTCCCCGGTCAGCCACGGCGTGAAGAGCACCCGGTTCGCGCCCGGCGGCGACGTCGCCGCCAGCGCCTCGATCTCGGCGTACGACGACTCGGGTGCGACGGCCGCCCGGAACCACTCGAGAGCGCGGCCGGCGCTGTCCTGGTTGTTGGCCAGCAGGTACTGGCCGTCGCCGAGACCGGGGATCGACGCCATCTGCCGGATCACGTCGGACTTCTTCGCCGGCACCGGGCAGCTGATCCACGCCGACGTGCCCAGCGACAGGTGCGGTCGCAGCGACGTGACGCAGCCCGAGGCCACCGTCGCGTTGTGCAGGTCCGGCGTGCCGGTCACCACCCGGGCGTCGGCCGGGATGCCGATGGCGGCCGCGACCTCGGGCAGGACGGTGCCGACGACCGACCCGCTGGCGACCAGCGGCGGCAGCCGGTCGGGGTTCACCCCGGCCAGCCGGACCAGGGTGGGGTCGTAGGCCAGCACGTCGAGGTCGCGGTTGTCGGTCAGCCAGGCGGCGGTCATCGACATCGACGTCGCGGCGGCGACGCCGGTGAAGCGCATCGTCAGGTAGTCGACCGGCTCGAGGTACCACCGCGCCGCGGCCGCGACCTCCGGACGGTCGCGGTCGAGGTGCAGCATGTGGGCGACCGGGTCGGCCCCGGTGGGGCTCGGGATGCCGCCGCTGCGCCGCAGCCAGGTGGCCAGCGCGCGCGGGGAGTAGCCCGCGACGGGACCGCCGAACGCCGCGCCGGAGTGCTCGGCGCCACGGGTGTCGCTCCACATCAGGCACTCCGCCACCGGGCGGCCGGACGCGTCGACGGGCACCGTGCTCGCCCACTGGCCGGTCACCGCGACCCCCACGACGGCAGCGCCGTCGACGCCGCCCTCGACGATCCCGCGCCGGGCGGCCGCGACGATCGTGGTCCACCACTCCTCGGCGTCCTGCTCCTCGGCCCCGGTCACCGCGTCGGTCCGCTCGTGCCACCACCAGACCGGTTCGCCGGTGGTGGTGACGTAGCCGACCTTCGGTCCGCCGCTGCCGAGGTCGACCGCCAGCACCAGCCGCGTCATCGCGCGGGCAGGCCCTGCTGGGCGTCCAGCATCGCGTCCATGAAGGTCACGATGAAGTCGCTCACCTCGTCGGTCAGGCCGCCGGCTCCCCAGATGGCCGCCGTACAACGCCCCGCTCTCGGCGGTCCGGCCCGCCGCGCTCTCGGTTCGCGCGTACTCGACGGCCGCGACCAGGTCGGCCTCGAACGCCTCGACCACGCCGGGCTGGGTCTGCGGGCGGGTGACGGCCATGTGGATGGCGTCGGGGTACTGCTGGCCGTTGAAGCGCCAGCCGTGGGGGCGCATGTGGTCGGCCACGTGGTAGATGTCGAAGTCGTCGGAGGTGAAGGAGAAGCAGAACGTCGGGCTGCCCATGATCCGCAGCCCCTCCTGCTTCCGGACGACGTCCTGCATCGCCGCCGCGGTCGCGAAGATCTGCTCGGCGTAGCCGCGGTAGCCGGCCCGGCCGAGGTGCACCATCGACGCCCAGGTGGCGGCGAGCAGCCCGACCGAGCGGGAGCCCTCGATGCTCGGCGACATGTACTTCCCGCCGGTCCAGCCGACCGAGTGGAAGTACTGCCCGTTGCGCAGCGCCTTGTCGCGGAACAGCAGCACCGAGGAGCCCTTGAAGGCGTAGCCGTACTTGTGCGTGTCCGCCGAGATGCTGGTGACGCCGGGGAGCCTGAAGTCGAAGACGGGGACGTCGTAGCCCAGCTCCTCGCCGAAGGGCAGGATGAACCCGCCCAGGCAGCCGTCGACGTGCAGGCCGATGCCGCGCTCGAGCGCCAGGGCCGCCAGGTCGGCGATCGGGTCGATGGTGCCGTAGGGGTAGTTGCCCTGCAGAGCCGACCATCGCCATCGTGTGCTCGTCGATCGCCGCGGCCATCGCGTCGACGGTGACCAGCGTGGTGTCGGGGTCGACCGGGACGGTGCGGCACTCGACACCGAGCAGGTGGCACGCCTTGTCGAAGGCCGGGTGCGCGGTCTCGGGCTTCACGAAGTTGGGCCGGGCTGTTGCCGGCCGCGGCCGCCTGCTCGCGATAGGCCAGCACCGCGTGCAGGATGCTGCCGGACCCACCCGTGGTGACCAGGCCCGCGGGCTCGGTGTCGGTCACCGCCTCGCCGTGCATCAGGTCCAGGGTCATCGCGATGATCTCGCCCTCGAACCGGGTGGCGGACGGGCAGAGGTCGCGTTGCAGGGCGTTGACGTGGGCGAACCGGGTGAACGCCTCCGCGAGGTAGGCGTAGTGCTCGTGGTCGCCGCAGTACATCGTCCCGGAGACCTTGCCCGTCTCCCAGGCGGCATCCTCCTCGGAGGCCACCTGGGCGAGCTCGGCGAGCACCTCGGCACGGGGCCGGCCGTGCTCGGGCAGGGTGCGGTTCACGGGGAAGCGGTCGGCGTAGGGGTAGTCGGACACAAGGTGCATCTTCGCGCAGCCGACCGGGTGCGGGTACTCATGCCCCGGTTGAGCACCGAACCGCTCATGTCGAGCACGGATCCAGGCGAGGCTGGGCGGCATGGTCCGCTATGCCGATCCGTCCCGCTGCCCCGACTGCTCGACGACCCTCCCGCCGCACCCGACCGCCTGCCCCACGTGCGGGCTGCCGCTCACCGGAGCCGTGGTCCACGAGCTGTTCGCGACCCTGCAGGCCGCGGACGCGTTGATGGCCCGGCTGCGGGCGACCGCGGTGCCGAGCATGGTCCCGCCGTACGACGCCGCCGCGGTCGCCGCTCCTCCTCGGGCCCGCCTCGGCGCCCCGTCGGTGCCCCGCATCCTGCTCGGTCTCGGCGTGCTCTGCCTGCTGGTCGCCGCGGTGACCTTCCTCGCGGTCGCCTGGTCCTGGCTCGGGGTGGGCGGCCGGACCGTGGTGCTGCTGCTCCTCACGGCCACCAGCGGCGGGCTCAGCGTCTGGCTGAGCCGGCGCGACCTGCGGCTCGCCGGGGAGTCCCTGGCCGTCATCGGCTTCGGGCTCCTCGTGCTCGACGTGGTCGGCGCCGACAACGCCGGCTGGTTCGGCTCCCTGACGACCGGCGGGCTCGTGTCGCTGGCCGGGATCGTGGCCGGTGTCGTGGGCGCGGGGGTCGCGGTGCTGCAGCGCTCGGCCCGCGAGCCGATGGTGACCCCTCAGGTCGCCGCCGCGCTGGGGCTGTGGGCCGCGGCGGCCGGCTTCGCCTTCCGGACCGACCACCCCGAGGCGCTCGCCGCGATCGCCGCGGTCGCGCTCCTGGGCCTGGCCGTCGCTGCGCGCGCGCTCGGGATCCCGCTGCTCGCCGCGCTGCTGGCCTTCGCCGGGGCCTCGTGGTGGCTGCTGCTGGTCCTCCTCGGCGCCGAGCGGGCGCTGGACCACCGCACGGTGTCCGAGCTCGTGGGTCGCGCCGACGCCTGGCCGCTGGTGGTCGCCATCGGGCTGCTCGTCGGCGCGGCCCTCCTCGAGCGGCACCGCGCCCCGCTGGCCGCTCTCGCGCTGGGCGCGGCCGGTGTCCTGACGGTCCTGCTCCTGCTGGTCCCGGCCAGCGACAACGGGGGCGCCCAGCTGGGCCTCGTGGTCTCCGGGCTCCTGCTGGCCGCCGCCGCGGCGGCCTCGTTCGTCGCCCGGCCGTGGCGCCACGCCGTCGAGCTGCCGGTGGCGCTGCTGGTGCTGGTCGCGTCGGGGCTCGCCTCGCTCCCGGTCGCTGCCGCCGTGGACGTGGTCGTCACGTCGGCCGGTCAGGCGTGGACCACACCGTGGACGGGACGGCCGGCGACCCCGGGCTACCTCGACGAGCGCCACCTGCAGGTCCTCGTCCTGGTGCCGCTCACCGCGGCCCTGATGCTCGCGGCCCTGACCTGGCGGCGCCCTCCGCAGCGGGTGCCGGCCGCCGCCCGCGACCTGGCGCGGCCGATGGTCGCGGGCCTGCTCGCTGGCCGGCGCGGTCGTGCTGACCGACACCGGCCGGCCGCTGGTCGCGACGCTCGCCCTGGTCGTGGTCTCCGCCGCGTCTCCTCGGCTGGTGGGCGGCACCGCGCACCGACCGGGCCGGCGTCGCCGGGCTCGTCGGCGCGGCCGGACTGGGGGCGGTCGCGCTCCTGGTCGCGCTGCCCAGCGTCGGCCTGACCGCCGTCACGCTGGCCCTCCTGGTCGGCCACCAGCGCCTGGGTTCTCGAAGGCGCTCGGCCCACCGGGCACGACGCCGCGGTGCGGGCCACCTGCGGCGTCGTCCTCGCGGCGACCCTGGCCGGCCTGGGCTGGACCCTGGGTGAGCTCGCCGGGGTGGCGGAGGCGTGGCGGGCGGCGCCGACGCTCCTGGTCCTGGCCGGGGTGGCCCTGGCCCGGCCGCGCCCGGCCTTCGAGGTCGCGGCGGGCCTGTCGGGCGCCGCCGTCGCCGCCGCCTCGGTGGTCGGCGCCGACGACCGGTCGGTCGCGCTGGCGGCGTACCTCACCCTGGCCGGCGCCCTCGTCGTCGGCCTGGCGCTGGCGAACGACCACCGGCGCTACCTCGGCTGGTTGGGCGGCGCGCTCCTCGCCGCCGCCACCTGGGTCCGGCTGTGGGACCTCGGGATCGACGTCCCCGAGGCGTACACGCTGCCCTCCGCGGTGGCGCTCCTGCTGGTCGGGCTGCGCCACCTCGCCCGGCACGAGGACGCCGGCACCGGCACCGCCCTGACCCCCGGGCTGCTGCTCGCGACGGTGCCCTCCCTGCTGGTCGTGCTGCGCGAGGACCCGGTCTCGCTGCGTGCCGCCCTGCTCGGCCTCGGGTGCCTGGTGCTCGTGCTCGGCGGCGCCCAGCAGCGCTGGCAGGCGCCCCTGGTCGTGGGTGCGTCGGTCGGGGCGGTGCTCGTGCTCCGGCTGGCCGCGCCGTACGCCGCGGCGGTTCCGCCCTGGATGCTGATCGCCGTCGCCGGCGCCGCCCTGCTGGTCGTGGGGGTCACCTGGGAGGCGCGCCTGCGCGACCTGCGCGGCGGTGCGGACTACCTGGCCCGGCTGCGCTGAGCCTCAACCCCCGGAGTCGTCGGAGCCGTCCAGGTCGAGCGCGGCGCCGTTGATGCACCACCGCTCGCCGGTGGGGGCCGGGCCGTCGCGGAACACGTGGCCCAGGTGGCCGCCGCAGCGCGTGCACCTGGCCTCCCGCCGCGGCACGAGGAGCGCGAAGTCCGTGTGCAGGTCGACGGCTCCGCCGGCCGCCGGCGCCGTGAAGCTGGGCCAGCCAGAGCCCGAGTCGTACTGGTCGGCGGCCCGGAAGAGCTCGGCGCGGCAGCCGGAACACCGGTAGACGCCCGACCGGTCCGACGGCGGGTGCTCGTAGGCGCTGGTCCCCGGCGCCTCGGTGCCCGCGCGGCGCAGCACGCGGTAGGCCTCCGGGCCGAGCGTCGCCCGCCACTCGGCGTCCGAGCGGACGACCTCCGGGGCCGGACGGGAACGACGCCTGAACACCCCGCCAGCCTAGGTCAGAGCGATCGGAAAAGTTCCGGGCGACCTCTTGACGTCGAATATGTAAGTACGGTGAACTAACAAATGTGACGACGATCTCCCCCGTGGGCCGACCGCTCCGCCCGCGGGCAAGCTGCTCCAGGAGGACGCGCGTCGGCACCACCGGTCCCTGCTCCTCCAGCAGCTCTTCCGCGGGGGCCCCGCGAGCCGCGCCGACCTGGCCCGCACCACCGGGCTGACCCGGGTCACGGTGTCCGACCTGGTCGGTGAGCTCGTCGGCGAGGGCCGTCTCGAGGAGCTCGGCGTCCCGGTCGAGAGCCGGGTCGGGAAGCCGCCGACCCTGGTCGGGCTGGCCGCGGACTCCGCGCACATCGTGGCCATCGACCTCTCGGGCGACGTCTCCATGACCGGCGCGGTGATCAACCTCGCGGGCGAGGTGAAGGCCCGGCACGAGCTGGCCGTCGACGGCCGCCGGGGCGACGACGCCGTCACGCTGCTGCACCGCCTCGCCGCCGAGCTGGTCGCGATGACCGACCGTCCGGTGCTCGGCGTGGGCGTCGGCAGCCCCGGCGTCGTGGACGCCCACGGCACCGTGCTCGACGCCCCGAACCTCGCCTGGGTGGACGTGCCCCTCGCCTCGGGCCTGCGGGCGGCGCTCGGCGTGCCGGTCTTCGTGGCCAACGACGCGAACACCGCGGTCCTCGGCGAGCACACCTTCGGCGACACCGGTGACGGCGGGCTGATGGTGATCCGGGTGGGCACCGGTGTCGGCGCCGGGCTGGTGCTCGAGGGGTCGCTCCTCCACGGCCACCGCTCGGCGGCGGGCGAGATCGGGCACGTCGTGGTCGACCCCGACGGCGAGGAGTGCGCCTGCTCGCGACGCGGCTGCCTCGAGACGTTGCTCGCCGTGCCCCGGCTGCGTCGCCGGCTCGCCGAGGGCGACCCCACGGAGCTGCTGACCCAGGTCGGCGAGCAGCTGGGCATCGCCCTGGCGCCCGTCGTCGGCACCCTGAACCTGCACGAGGTGGTCCTCAGCGGGCCGCCCGAGCTGCTCGGCGGCGCCCTGCTCGAGGCCGCCGACCGCACCATCCGCGCGCGCACCATGCCGGTCAGCGGCGACGGCCTGACGGTCCGCACGTCCACGCTCGGCGAGGACGTCGTGCTGGTCGGCGCCGCGGTGCTCGTGCTCGCCGGCGAGCTGGGTGTCTCGTGAGCACCCGCCGCCACCCCCCGACTGCTCGGACCGCCCTGTCGGCCCGACCCAGCAGAACCCCGTCGCCTCGGCGGTGGGGCAGCTCCACCTCAGCCACGAAAGAGAGGAACCCTGCGGTGCCCATCAAGAAGACACTCGCAGTCACCCTGACGGCCCTGCTGGCCCTCAGCGCCTGCGGCAGCGATTCAGACGACCAGGATGCCGCCGACGGCGGTCCCGAGACGGCCGACCTCCGGGTCTGGCTCAACGGGACCGACACCCCGCAGGAGGCGCGAGACTGGCTGAAGACCACCTTCGAGGACCAGAACCCCGGCTCCACGCTCACCATCGAGGAGCAGCAGTGGGACGGCCTGGTGGAGAAGCTCACCACCTCGCTGTCCAGCGAGTCCGAGACCCCCGACGTGGTCGAGATCGGCAACACGCAGGCCCCGACCTTCACGGCGGCCGGCGCCTTCTCGGACGTGACCGGCGACCTCGCCGACTGGGGCGGTGACGACCTGCTCCCCGGCTTCGTGGACGGCGCCACGGTCGACGGCACGACGTACGCCGTGCCCTACTACGCCGGGTCGAAGTACATCTTCTACCGCACCGACCTCTTCGAGGAGGCCGGCATCGAGGTACCCACCACGACCGACGAGTTCGTCGACGCGGCCATCGCGTTGAAGAAGGCCAACCCCGACCCGGAGAACTTCTCCGGCTTCTGGTTCCCCGGCCAGGACTGGCGCAACGGCGCCGCGTTCGTCTGGAACGACGGCGGCGACCTGGCCACCGGCGACGGCGACGCCTGGGAGGGCAGCCTCTCCTCGCCCGAGTCCGTCGCGGGCCTCGAGACCGTGCAGAGGCTGTTCGAGGAGGCCTCCGGCGCGCCCAAGGACGGCAACGAGGCCGACCCGTGGACGCCCTTCTGCGCCGGGGAGATCGGCATGATGTCGACCCCGGGCTGGGTGCGCGGCCTGATCGAGGACCCCGAGGCGGGCTGCCCGGACATGATGAAGAACGTCGGCGTCTTCGCGCTGCCCGGCAACGACGGCGCCCCGGCACCGGTGCTGCTCGGCGGGTCCGACATCGCCGTCTCCGCCAAGTCCGAGAACCAGGACCTGGCCCGCGAGGCGATCGCCCTGATGCTCAGCGACGAGTACCAGACGATCCTGGCCGAGGCCGGCCTCACGCCGGCCAAGACCTCGCTCGCCCCGCTGCTCGGTGACGACGAGTTCGCCGCCGCGACGATCGCCGCCGCGTCCAACGCCAAGCTCACCCCGGCCGCGCCGGGCTGGGCCTCGGTCGAGGGCTCCCGGGTGCTGGAGGATCTCTTCGTCGACATCGCCAAGGGCGGTGACGTCGCGGAGCTCGCGGCGGCCGCGGACGAGAAGATGAACGAGCAGCTCGGCTAGCCACCCCCCGCAAAGCGCGGCCGGGACGGCCTCCGTCGCCGCCCGGCCGCGCTTCGCATGCCCGCCCACACCTCGAGGAAGGAGAACCGGATGGCCACCTCCGCACCGACCATGGCCCCACCCCGGCCCCCTCGACGCGGGCGGGACGCACGTCCGCGCCGGCGCGCCGGCGGCGTGCTGCCCTACGGGCTGATGATCCCGACGCTCGTGGCGCTCGCGGTGGCCCTCGGCTACCCCCTGGTGCGCCAGGTGGTGCTGTCCCTGCAGGAGTTCGGGCTGGCCCAGCAGTTCGGCCGCCCGCCCGAGTGGGTGGGGCTGGAGAACTTCCGCACCCTCCTCACCGACCCCTACCTGTGGACCGTCACCGCGCGGTCGCTGGCCTTCTGCCTCGTCAACGCCAGCCTCACCCTGGGCATCGGGATGCTGGTCGCGCTGCTGATGCGGCAGATGTCCCGGCCGGTCCGGCTGCTCGTCCAGAGCGGGCTGCTGCTCGCGTGGGCGATGCCGGTCGTGGCCGCGCTGACGGTCTGGCAGTGGCTCTTCGACACGCAGTACGGCGTCGTCAACTGGGTGCTCACCCGGCTGGGGGCCGACTACGCCGGGCACTCCTGGCTGCTCGAGCCGCTGTCCTTCTTCTTCGTCGCCACCGTGGTCGTGGTGTGGATGAGCGTGCCGTTCGTCGCGTTCACCCTCTATGCCGCGCTGACCCAGGTCCCCGGTGAGCTGCTCGAGGCCGCCGAGATCGACGGCGCCGGCCCGACCAGCCGCCTCCGGTACGTGATCGTGCCGACGGTGCGGCCGGTGCTCCTGGTCGTCGGCCTGCTGCAGGTCATCTGGGACCTGCGCGTCTTCACCCAGATCTACGTGCTCCAGAAGGCCGGCGGGACCACCCGCGACACCAACCTGCTCGGCACCTACATCTACCGCCTCGGCATCGGCGTCGGCGACTTCGGCGCGGCCGCCGCCGTGGCCATCTTGATGCTCGGCCTGACCGTGGTGCTGACCGCGCCGTACGTCCGCCTGATGCTGCGTCCGGAGGAGGACCGATGAGCCGACGGGCGTCCCGCCCGGCCCGGGTGCTGGCCGACGTGACCGGCGTCCTGGTCTTCCTGGTCTGCGTCTTCCCGGTCTACTGGATGGTCAACACCTCGCTGCTGCCGCGCCGCGAGATCCGCTCCCCCGACCCGACCTGGCTGCCGCTGGGCGGCGGCCTCGACAACTACCGCCGGGTCTTCGAGGGCGACCGCTTCCTGGACGCGCTGACCACCAGCCTGTCCGTCACGGTGGCCACCGTCGTCGTGGCGCTCTCCTTCGCGTTCCTCGCCGCGGTCGCGGTCTCCCGGTTCCGGTTCCGGGGTCGGCAGGGGTTCGTGGTCACCCTGCTGCTGATCCAGATGATCCCGGTCGAGGGGTTGTTCATCTCCCAGTACAAGATGCTGGAGGGGATGCACCTGCTCAACACCGTCGCCGGGCTCACCCTGGTGTACGTCGCGACGGTGCTGCCCTTCACCATCTGGACGCTGCGCGGCTTCGTCGCCGGGGTGCCCTACGAGCTCGAGGAGGCCGCCATGATGGACGGCTGCTCGCGGGTGCAGGCGTTCTTCAAGGTGACCTTCCCGCTGCTGGCACCGGGCCTGGTCGCGACCGGCGTGTTCGGCTTCATCCAGGCCTGGAACGAGTTCACCCTCGCCGTCGTCGTGATGACCCGCGACGAGAAGATGACGCTGCCGGTCTGGCTGACCACCTTCACCGACGTCAACCGCGGCACCGACTGGGGCGCGGTGATGGCCGGCTCGACCCTGATCGCGATCCCGGTGGTGATCTTCTTCCTGCTCGTCCAGGGACGGATGGTCTCCGGGCTCACGGCCGGGGCGGTGAAGGGATGAGCACCGCGGACCTGGAAGCGCTGGCGCTGCGGGTGCTGCTGCCGGCCTTCCCGGGCACCACCCTCGCGCCGGAGGTCGCCGACCTGCTGGCCGCCGGCCTCGGCGGCGTCTGCCTCTTCGGCTCCAACACCGCCGACGGTCCCGACGCCGTCGCCGCGCCTCACCGCGGCCGTGCACACCGCGTCGCCGGTCGCGCTCGTCGCCGTCGACGAGGAGGGCGGGGACGTCACCCGCCTGCACGCCCGCACCGGGAGCCCGGTGCTCGGGGCGGCGGCCCTCGGGGCGGTCGACGACCTGGCCCTCACCCGCGACGCCGGCACGCTGGTGGGTGCCGACCTGGCGGCGGCGGGCATCGACCTGGACCTCGGCCCGGTGGCCGACGTGAACAGCAACCCCGACAACCCGGTGATCGGCACCCGCAGCTTCGGCACCGACCCGGACCGGGTCGCCGCGCACGTCGCCGCCTGGGTCGCCGGGCTGCAGGGACAGGGCGTCGCGGGCTGCGCCAAGCACTTCCCGGGGCACGGCGACACCGCGCAGGACAGCCACCTGGCGCTGCCCGTCGTGACGGCCGACCTCGACACCCTGCACCGCCGCGAGCTGGTCCCGTTCGCCGCGGCGGTCGAGGCCGGGGTGGCCGCCGTGATGACCTCCCACCTCGTGGTCCGGGCCCTCGACCCGGCGCTGCCCGCCACCCTGAGCCGACCCGTGCTGGACCTGCTCCGCGACCGGCTCGGCTTCACCGGCGCGATCGTGACCGACGCGCTCGACATGGCGGGCGCCTCCGCCGGCCGCGGCATCCCCGAGGCCGCCGTGCTCTCCTTGCTCGCCGGTGCGGACCTGCTCTGCCTCGGCGCGGACAAGGACCCGGCGCTGGTGCGCGCGGTCCAGGAGGCCGTGGTCGCCGCCGTGGTCGGCGGTCGGCTGACGGAGGAACGGCTGGCCGACGCCGCCGACCGGGTCACCGGCTCCGCAGGCCGCGACGCGCCGCGGACGTCCGCGCCCGACCGCTCCGCCCAGGCCGCCGGCGCCCGTGCGTCGCTGACGGTCGAGGGCTCGCTCCCGCACCTCGCCGGCGCCGTGCTGGTCGCCGTGGACACCCCCGGCACCATCGCCGTGGGTGACGTGCCGTGGGGCCTCACCGCCGACGTGACCCTCGACCCCTGCGCACCGCGCGCCGACGACCTCGGGGGCGACCGGGCCGCCGCTCGTCGTCCAGGTCAGGGACGCCCACCGGCGGCCCGAGGTCCGGGCCCTGCTCGCCGCGCTCGAGGAGTCCGACCGGAGCGTCGTCGTCGTCGAGTGGGGCTGGCCCGGGCCCCGCGTCGGCGGCCTGCCGCGGATCTGCACGCACGGCTGCTCCGCACCCGGCGCCGATGCCGTCCGCGCACTGCTGCGCGCCGCGGGGTGGGACCGATGACGCACGGCGTCGGGCTCGACATCGGCGCGACCAAGACGCTCGGCCTGGTCGTCGACGAGACCGGCGCGATCCTGGCCCAGGTCCGGGAGGCCACCGCCCCGGGCGCCGAGGGCGTCGTGGCCACGGCCGCGCGGGTCGTCGACCAGCTGCGGAAGGCCACCGGAGAGGACCTGCCCGGACCGGTCGGGCGTCGGCATCCCGGGCCTGGTGGACGTCGGGGCCGGCGCGGTCAAGCACGCCGTCAACCTCGGTGTCGACGGCGACTGGCTGCCGCTCGCGACCCTGCTCGGAGCCCGGATCGGGGTGCCCGTCCTGGTGGAGAACGACGTCAACGCCGCCACCCTGGGCGCCGTCGCGCTCAGCGGCGCCGACGACCTCGTCTACCTCAGCATCGGCACCGGGCTGGCCGCCGGGCTGGTCCTCGAGGGGCGCCTGCGTCGCGGCGAGCACGGCGCCGCCGGCGAGATCGGCCACGTGCCGGTGGACCCGCACGGCGAGGTCTGCGGCTGCGGGCAGCGCGGCTGCCTGGAGACCATCGCGTCCGGGTCGGCCCTGGCCGCGGCCTGGCCGGGCGGCGACCTGCCCCCGGCCCAGGGACTCTTCGCCGCCGCGGCCGCGGGGGACGCGCAGGCGATCCGCGTGCGCGACCGCTTCGCCGCCGGGGTCGCGGACGCGGTGCGGGTGCTCAGCCTGGCCACGGACCCGCGCACGATCGTGCTCGGCGGCGGCGTGGCGCAGCTCGGGGAGCCGTTGCGCGTCGCGGTCGCCGCGGCGCTGCGCGACCAGGCCGCGGCGTCGCCGTTCCTGGCCTCCCTCGACCTGGCCGGTCGGTTGCGCGTGGTGCCGGTCGACTACCCGGTCGCGGCCGTCGGCGCTGCGCTCCTCGGGGGCCCGGGGGCCGTGGTCCGATGAGCGACCTGCACGTCCGCGGCGGCACCGACGCCCACCGGGACCCCGCGGGACGTCGTGATCGTCGACGGCCTCGTGGCCTCCGCCCCGACGGACGCGCCGGTGCTCGACGCCGGCGGGCTGACCGTCCTGCCCGGCCTGCTCGACCTCCAGGTCAACGGCGCCGCCGGCGTCGACCTCACCGCCGAGCCCGACGGCCTGTGGGAGGTCGCCGCAACGCTCGCGCGGTACGGCGTCACGGCGTTCGCGCCGACCGTCATCACCTCCGACCCCTCCGCGCGCGACCGCGCGCTGGCGGTCCTCCGGTCCGGCCCCCCCGCAGGCTGGGCCGGGGCGTGGCCGCTCGGCCTGCACTTCGAGGGTCCGCTGATCGCCCCGTCGCGGCGCGGCGCCCACCCGCAGCGCTGGCTCGCCGCGCCGTCGGAGGCCCTGGTCGCCGTCGTGGTCGCGGGACTCCGGGGTGCTGATGGCCACCCTCGCCCCGGAGCTCCCCGGCGCGCTCGACGTCGTCGCCGGCCTGGTCGGCCGCGGCGTCGTCGTGTCGGTCGGGCACACCGCCGCCACGCTCGCCCAGGTCGAGGCGGCGGTGGCGGCCGGCGCCACCTGCCTCACGCACGTCGGCAACGCCATGCCTCCCCTGACCGCCCGCGAGCCCGGCCCGCTCGGGGCGGCGCTCGCCGGCGACCTGGTGGCCGGGGTCATCGCCGACGGGCACCACCTGCACCCGGCGACGCTGGTCGCGCTCTGGCGCGCGCTGGGGCCCGACCGGTTCCTCGTCCGTCTCCGACACCACCGCGGCCCTCGGCCTGCCCGACGGGACCACCCGCCTCGGCGACCAGGAGGTCGTCGTCTCCGACGGGACGGTCCGGCTCGCCGACGGCACGCTCGCGGGCTCGGCCGCCTCCCTGGTCCGCTGCCTCGACGTGCTCGTCGCGACCACGGGCTGCTCGCTCGCCGACGCCGTCGCCACCGCTACCTCGACCGCCGCGCGCCTGGTCGGGGACCCGACCCGCGGCCACCTCCGCCCCGGCGGTCGCGGCGACCTCACCCTCGTCGACCGCTCGGCGGGCCGCCTCGACGTCGTCGCCACCGTGGTCGGCGGCCGGATCGTGCACCGGGAGGGCTGACGTGGAGGTCGTGCCCCTCGGCGGGTCGCGCGAGGTGGCCGTCCTGGCCGCCGACACGATCGAGGCCCTCGTGCGCGGGCGACCCGAGGCGGTGCTCGGGCTGGCCACCGGCGCCAGTCCCCTGCCGACCTACGCCGAGCTCGTCCGGCGGCACCGCGCCGGCACCGCGCCGTCGTACGAGCGGGTGCGGGTCTTCCTGCTCGACGAGTACGTCGGCCTGCCCGCCGGGCACCCCCAGACCTACCGCGCCACCATCGCCCGCGAGCTCCTCGACGACCTCGGCATCGACGACGAACGCGTGCACGGGCCGGACCCCGACCCGGCCGGTCTGCCGGAGGCCGGGCCGCGCTACGAGGCGGCGATCAGGGCCGCCGGCGGCATCGACCTGCAGGTGCTCGGGATCGGCGGCGACGGGCACCTCGCCTTCAACGAGCCCGGCTCGTCGCTGGCGTCCCTGACCCGGATCAAGACCCTGACCGCGCAGACCCGCCGCGACAACGCGCGCTACTTCGGGTCCCCCGACGAGGTGCCGCGGCACGTGCTCACCCAGGGGCTCGGCACCATCCTGCGGGCCGGGCACCTGCTGCTGGTGGCCGAGGGCGCCGCCAAGGCGGCCGCGGTCGCCGCCGCGGTCGAGGGTCCGGTCGCGGCGTCCTGCCCCGCGTCGGTGCTCCAGCTGCACCCGCACGTCAGCGTGCTCCTCGACGAGGGCGCCGCCTCGGGGCTGGCCCGGCGCGACCACTACCGCGAGGTCTACGCCGCGAAGCCCGGGTGGCAGGGCCTCTGAGCCTTGACATGCAACCAAACAGTTGCCTAACGTCGCGAGTGTGACGGCCACCGTCTTCGACGCGCTCGCGGACCCGGTGCGGCGCGCGCTGCTCGAGCAGCTGCGCACCAGCGGACCGGCGTCCCTCGGCGCCCTCGCGGACGGCCGGCCCATCACCCGTCAAGGCGTCACCAAGCACCTCGACGTCCTGGCCGACGCGGGCCTGATCACGGTCACCCGGCGCGGCCGCGAGCGGATCCACGAGGTCGACCCGGAGCCGCTGCGGCAGCTGGCCGACTTCCTGGCGCCGTACGCCGCCGCGTGGGACGACCGTCTCGGCCGCCTGACCCGACACCTGGAGGAGAACCCGTGAACGACACCACCACGCCCACGACGCTCGACGCGATCGAGCGGACCATCGAGCTGCCCCACCCGGTCGAGCGGGTCTGGCGGGCGATCAGCGACCCGGCGGAGATCGGGCGGTGGTTCCCCAACGAGTCCGCGACCCTCGACGTCCGGGTCGGCGGGACGGGCGAGTTCGTGTGGATCATCGAGGACAAGGAGATCCGCACGGAGATCCACGTGCACGAGGTCGACGAGCCCCGTCGCTTCGTGTGGAGCTGGGGTCACGAGTCGTCCAACACCGACGAGCCCGTCACCACGGTCGAGTTCGAGCTCTCGGCGGGCGCGGACGGCGGCACCACCCTGCTCGTGCGCGAGTCCGGCTTCCTGGCCGAGAAGCACCGCTCCGGCAACCACGAGGGCTGGGGCGAGGAGCTCGCCGAGCTGGTCGCGTACCTCGGGTCCGACTGAGCCCTAGGGTGGCCCGGTGCCCGGACCCGCGCTGCCGTCGTTCGAGGTGGTCGCCCGGCACCGGCCGTTCGCGCTGCTGGCGCCGACCTCCCCCGTCGTGGAGCTGCCGGTCGAGGGTGCCCCGGCGCCGCAGCCGGCGCCGTACGTCAGCGTCGTCGCCGGGCTGACGGACGTGGTCGGCCGGGTCGCCCTGTCCCTCGGGTCCGGCGGGGTGCGGCTCACCGGGTGGTACGACGCGTCGTCCGGCCGCACCGGCCTCGAGGTGGACGACGGCGCGGACACCACCACCCACCGCAGCCGGCGCTGGGGCCGGCTCACCACCCGGCCGGACCGGCTGGCGCTGACCCTCACCGGCGCGCACCTGACCGTGCTCACCCACGACGCGGACGGCTGGCGGGCGCGCGGCCGGGTGGACCTCGAGGAGCGGGTCGACACCCGGGACGAGGGCTTCTGCGCGGCCCTGCGCGCGGGCCGGGCCGGATCGGGGATCGGGGCCGCGCACTGCGGCGGCTTCGGCGAGCTGGGCCTGCGCGACCTGCGCTTCGTCACCACCCGGGCGGCGACCCGGTCCGGGACGGCGACGACCTGGTGCTGACCGCCACCCACGCCGGGCCGGGCTTCTTCGACACCGCGCACACCGGCGTGTGGTCCCTGGACCCGCGGACCCACGCCCTGAGGCACCGCTCGGACCTCTTCTTCCGCCGACCCGACCGGCCGGGCGTGTTCGGCGACCACTCGACGCACCTGGTCCGCGACGGCGACCGGTGGCTGGTGGCGACCTCCACCTGGGACGACATCGACCTGTCCACCGCCGAGGCGCGACGACGCGCCCGGGTGCGGGTCAACCTGGCCGAGACCGACGCGGACCTGCTCGCGGGGCGGCACGTGCTCGACACCCGGCCGCTGGCGCTGCCGACCGACGGGCTGGCCTCGGTCGCCGTCTGGGACCCGCACCTGGTGCACGACGGGGACCGGTGGCTGGTCGGCTACGTGAGCGCGCGCCGGTTCTTCCGGTTCCACCCGGTGCTGGCCACCGGCCCCAGCCTGGACGCGCTCACGCTGCTCGCCGAGGCCGGCGACCGGCGGGCCACCGAGGGCACCACGCTGGTCCGCGTGGACGACCGCTGGTGGGTGGTGGCCAGCGACGGGCGGGACGGGCGGCGCGGGGAGCGCCGGGGCTACCCCGTGTTCGACCTGCGGCTGCGGCAGGTCGGCGCGCTGGACGCGCCGTACCCCTCGAACCTGCCGTGGCCCAACCTCGCCCGCGACGACCGGGGCTGGCTGCTCGTCACGTTCGACGGTGCGCCCGCCGGCGGCACGCTGCTGGGCTACGGCACCCACGGGGACGTGGTGGTGCTCCGAACAACCGTCGGCCGGTCGGCGTCCCACTCCGTGTGAGGCACCGATGGCGTCACTGGCTCGCCCTCGCGTTCGTGCTGGGCGTCGCGTCGGGCGCCCTGCTGGCGCTGGTCAGTCGGTGACCTGGAGCAGGGGCCGGATCACCTGCCGGGCCTGGTGGATCCGGGACTTCACGGTGCCCAGCGGGACGTCGAGCAGCGCGGCGATGTCGGCGTACTCCAGCTCCTGGATGTCGCGCAGGACGAGCGCCTCCACCAGCCCCGGGTGCGTCACGCCGATCACGTCGAGGGCGTCGAGCAGGTCGAGCCGCGACCCCGCGATCACGCTCGTGGTGCGCGGGTCGGCGTGGGTCGGCATCTCCTCGGTGGTGCGCTCGGCGGAGCGCCGCTTGAGGGAGCGGTACGTCGACCGCGCGCTGTTGGAGGTGACCGCGTGCAGCCAGGTGGTGAACTTCGACCGGCCCGCGAAGCCGCCGATCTTGGTGGCCACCAGCAGCATCGCGTCCTGCGCGGCCTCCTCGGCGTCCTCGGGGTAGAGCAGCATCCGACCGCAGATGCGCTGCACCCGTGGCTGGATCGCCACCAGCAGCGCGTCGAGCGCCTCGCGGTCACCGGCCGCCGCTCGATTTGCGAGCGCCTCGAGATCCGGTGCCTCCCCCGTCTCGTCAGCCACGTCGCTCCCGTCCGTTCGCCAGATCGTCCGTGCGGCACAATACCGAGCGTGTCCCTCCCGGAGCGCCTCGGTCGCCTCCGTCGCGTGGACCGTCTCGGGGTGGGCGGCTTCGCGACGGTGTGGCTGTACCGCGACGAAGAGCTCCGCTCCGACGTCGCCGTCAAGGCGCTCGCCGAGAACTGGGCCCAGCGCATCGACATCCGCGAGCGCTTCCTCGAGGAGGCCCGGATCCTGCGCCGCGCGGACAGCGACCACGTCGTGCGGGTCTACGACATCGGCGAGGAGGACGGCACGCCGTACTTCGTGATGACCTACGCCGACCAGGGCTCCCTGGCCCAGGTCGTCGACACCGGCCGGCCCGTGGATCCGGCCCGCGTGGTCGACCTCGTCTGCCAGGCCGCCGAGGGCATCGGGGTGCTGCACGGGCAGGGCGTCGTGCACCGGGACATCAAGCCACCCAACCTGCTGCTGCGCAGCCACGGCGACGACGACAACCGGCTGCTGGTGGCCGACCTGGGGGTGGCCAAGGCGATGCTGCACGCGAGCGGCCTCACCCAGGTGGTGGGCACGCCCGCCTACATGGCACCCGAGCAGGCCAACGGCCTGGGGGTCGACTCGCGGGCCGACATCCACGCCCTGGCCGCCGTCGCCTACCAGCTGCTCACCGGGGTGCCGGTGCGCGAGGGTGGCTTCGCCGCGTTCGCCGACCCGAGCCTGCCGCCGCCGCCGTCCACGCGCGCCGACGTCCCTCCGGCGCTCGACGACGTGATCCTGCGGGCCCTCGAGCCCGACCCCGGGGACCGCTACTCGGAGGTCGCGGAGTTCGCCTCCGCGCTGCGCCACGCGCTGCCCGTGGACGCGCCCGCCCCGGGGTCGTTCCCGGCCACGGCCGCCGGCCCGCCCGCGCCCGCCGCCGCTCCGGAGCGGTCCTCGCGGCTCGCCCTGGCCGTGCTGTTCGTCGTGGTGCTGGCGGCGTCGTTCGCGGCGTCGTACGCCGTGGTGCGCTGGTTGCTGTGACCGGGCCGGCGGCGCGTTACCGTGGAGGCGACGCCCGCCCCACCCTCGGCGGGCGTCACGACCCTCGTCACCCACCCGCGTGACGGACCGAACCGAGAGAAGAACCATGAGCACTCGTCAGTCCCCCGCCGCCCCGGACGTCTTCGAGCTCGACCACGAGCAGGTCGTCTACTGCAACGACCCCGGCACCGGCCTCAAGGCGATCGTCGCGATCCACTCCACCGCCCTCGGCCCGGCCCTCGGCGGCACCCGCTTCTACCCCTACGCCTCCACCGCGGCCGCCCTCAGCGACGTCCTCAACCTCTCCCGCGGGATGAGCTACAAGGCCGCGCTCGCCGGGCTCGACCTCGGGGGCGGCAAGGCGGTCATCATCGGGGACCCGACGACCGCGAAGACCGAGCCGCTGCTGCGCGCCTACGGTCGCTTCGTCCAGTCGCTGGGCGGCCGCTACTACACCGCCTGCGACGTGGGCACGTACTCCGCCGACATGGACGTGGTGGCCCGCGAGTGCGGCTTCGTCACCGGCCGCACCACCGCGCACGGCGGCGCCGGCGACTCGTCGGTGCTGACGGCGTACGGCGTGTTCCAGGGGATGCGCGCCGCGGCCGAGGTCGTCTGGGGCTCTCCCTCGCTCGCCGGCCGCACCGTCGGCGTCTCCGGCGTCGGGAAGGTCGGTCACCACCTGGTCCGGCTGCTGGTCGAGGACGGCGCCGCGATCGTCATCAACGACGTGTCCCCCTCGGCGGTCGCCCGGGTGGTCGGCGAGCACCCCGACGTCCGGGTGGCCGGGTCGACCGACCAGCTCGTCGCGTCGGCGCTCGACGTCTACGCGCCCTGCGCCCTGGGCGGCGCCCTCACCGACGACGTGGTCGAGGTGCTGTCGGCCAGGATCGTCTGCGGCGCCGCCAACAACCAGCTCGCGCACCCGGGGGTCGAGAAGGCGCTCGAGGAGCGCGGCATCCTCTACGCACCCGACTACTGCGTGAACTCCGGCGGCCTGATCCAGGTGGCCGACGAGCTCGAGGGCTTCAGCTTCGAGCGCGCCAAGGCGCGCGCGGGCGGGATCTTCGACACCACCCGCGAGGTGTTCGCGCTCGCGGCCTCCGACGGGGTGCCGCCCGCGATCGCCGCGGACCGGCTCGCCGAGCGCCGGATGCGCGACGTGGGTCGCCTGCGCGGCGTCTGGCTCCCGAACGACTGAACGCCCGCGCGCGCGTCGGTCTCCCCGGTCAGCCGGGGAGACCGTCAGCGATGAGGCTCAGTCGCGCAGACTCGGGTCGGCGTGCGCCGACCACTCGTCGTCGTCCTCGTCGTCGTCCGGCGCCGCGGCCGGGATCCCGTCGTTCTTGCCGCCATGCAGCTCTTGGGCCAACGCGCCGAAGTCCGTCTCATGCGTCCGGTACTTCAGGTCACGGGCAACCTTGGTCTGCTTCGCCTTTGCTCGGCCGCGCCCCATAGGGTCCGACCCCCTCGCACGCTCGGCCGGGGCACGGTCAGCGCCGCGCGAGCCCGGATCTGTTGGTCTCTTTCGTGAGGACAACGCTACCTGCTGGGTGGCTGTTCCCGCACACCGCCACCCATTTCGGGACCAAACTCACCAACCGGTGTGCTGTCCCACCAGCGAGACCCGCCCGCGGTCGTCGTCCCCGGCCGCGGTGACCTCCCCGGCGATCCACGCCTGGACGCCGTGCCCGGCGAGCACGGCGAGGGCGCGGTCCGCGTCGTCGGGGGCGACCAGCGCCACCATGCCGACCCCGCAGTTGAGGGTCTGCTCGAGGTCCGGCTGGGGGATCTCGCCCACCCGCCGGACCAGGTCGAAGACCGGGTTCGGGGTCCACGTCGAGCGGTCCAGGGTGGCCGCGAGCTCGACCGGCAGCACGCGTTCGAGGTTGGCGGCCAGCCCTCCTCCGGTCACGTGCGCCATGGCGTGCGTCGCCGTGGCGTCGGCCAGCGCGAGGCAGGCCTTGGCGTAGATCCGGGTCGGCTCGAGGAGCTCCTCGCCCAGGGTCCGGCCGAGCTCGTCGACGTGCCGGTCCAGCGACCAGCCGGCGCCGCCGGAGTCGGCCGAGCCGAGCAGCACCTGGCGGACCAGGGAGTAGCCGTTGGAGTGCAGCCCCGAGGCCCCCATCGCCACCACCGCGTCGCCGGGCCGGACCCGACCCGGGCCGAGCAGGTCGGCGGCCTCGACCACCCCGGTGGTCGAGCCGGCCACGTCGTACTCGTCGGGCCCGAGCAGTCCCGGGTGCTCGGCCGTCTCGCCGCCGATCAGGGCGCAGCCCGCCTCGACGCACGCCTCGGCGATGCCCTTGACGATCGCGGCGATCCGCTCGGGGATGACCCGCCCGGTCGCGATGTAGTCGGTGAGGAACAGCGGCTCGGCGCCGCAGACGACCAGGTCGTCGACGAGCATGCCGACCAGGTCGAAGCCGATCGTGTCGTGCTTGTCGAGCGCCTGGGCGATCGCCACCTTGGTGCCGACCCCGTCCGCGGACGTGGCCAGGAGCGGGTGCGCCATGGCCTTGAGGGCGCTGGCGTCGAAGAGCCCGGCGAACCCGCCGATGCCGCCGATCATCTCGGGGCGTCGCGCCTTCTCCACCCAGCCCCCCATCAGCTGGACCGCGCGCTCGCCCGCCTCGATCGAGACGCCGGCGGCTTCGTAGGCAGTGGAGTCGGACACGGGGCTCCTCGGAGTCAGGGGTTGTTGAGGACGGGGAGCGCCCCGGAGTTCGTGGAGCCCAGCGAGGGCGACTGCAGCGACACCTCGAGCAGGTGCTTGCCGAGCATGCTCTCGTCGGGCAGCGCCATGGGGTAGTCACCGGTGAAGCAGGCGGCGCACAGCGCGTCGGCCTGCTGGCCGGTGGCCTCGATCATCCCGTCGAGGGAGATGTAGCCCAGGCTGTCGGCCCCCACGCTGGCCGCGATCTCCTCGACGTCGAGCCCGTTGGCGATCAGCTCGGCCCGGGTCGCGAAGTCGATGCCGTAGAAGCACGGCCACCGGACCGGGGGGCTGGAGATCCGCACGTGCACCTCGAGGGCGCCCGCCTCGCGCAGCATCCGCACCTGGGCCCGCTGGGTGTTGCCGCGGACGATCGAGTCGTCGACGACCACGATCCGCTTGCCGCGGATCATGTGCTCGAGCGCGTTGAGCTTGAGCCGGATGCCGAGCTGGCGCAGGGTCTGGCTCGGCTGGATGAAGGTGCGGCCGACGTACGCGTTCTTGACGAAGCCCTGGCCGAACGGGATGCCGCTCTCCTCGGCGTAGCCGGCCGCGGCCGGGGTGCCGGACTCGGGGACGGGCATCACCAGGTCCGCCTCGACGGGGTACTCCCGCGCCAGGCGGCGGCCCATCTCGACCCGGGACTCGTGCACGCTGCGGCCGCTGATCCGGGCGTCGGGGCGGGCGAGGTAGACGTACTCGAACACGCAGCCCTTCGCGGCCGGCGGCGCGAACCGGTGGGAGCGGAGGCCGTTCTCGTCGATGACGAGCAGCTCGCCGGGCTCGACCTCGCGGACCACGCTGGCACCGATGGTGGCCAGGGCGGCGTCCTCGCTGGCGACCACCCAGCCGCGGTCGAGCCGGCCGAGCACCAGCGGCCGGTTGCCCTGCGGGTCGCGGGCGGCGTACAGGGTGTCCTCGTTCATCCAGACCATCGAGAAGGCGCCGCGCAGCTCGGGCAGCACGTCGAGGGCCCGCTGCTCCAGCGACGTGTCGGGGTGGTGCGCCAGCAGCGCGGTCACCAGCCCCGTGTCGTTGGTGGACGAGACCTCGAGCTCCCGGGCGTGCAGGTCCAGCTCGCCGGAGTCGCTGGGCAGCGCGGCGACCAGGGTCGACAGGTCGTGGGTGTTGATGAGGTTGCCGTTGTGGCCCAGGGCGATGGACCCGTCGGCGGTCGGGCGGAAGGTCGGCTGGGCGTTGTGCCAGGTCGACGCGCCGGTCGTGGAGTAGCGGCAGTGGCCGACGGCCAGGTGGCCCTTCAGGGCGTCGAGGGTGGACTCGTCGAAGGCCTGCGAGACCAGGCCCATGTCCTTGTAGACCAGGATCTGGCGGCCGTTGCTGACCGCGATCCCCGCCGACTCCTGGCCGCGGTGCTGCAGGGCATAGAGGCCGAAGTAGGTGAGCTTGGCGACGTCCTCACCAGGGGCCCACACGCCGAAGACGCCGCACACGCGAGTGAGTCTACGGGCCCGCGCGGTCGAGGTCCGATTCGACGCTCGGATCAGGAGCCGAGGTTCCGCAGGAGCAGCGCCTCCGCGAGCACGACGCGTTCGAACTCCGCGCAGGTGCAGGCCCTCGTTGGCGCCGTGGGCGCGGGTGTCCGGGTCCTCCACGCCGGTGACCAGCACGCTGGCCTCGGGGAAGGTCCGCAGGAACTCCGCGATGAACGGGATCGAGCCGCCCACCCCCATGTCGATCGGCTCGGTGCCGTCCCAGGCCTCCGCGAACGCGGCGCGGGCGGCGTCGTACGCCGGGCCGGTGGCGTCGATCTGGGTCGCCTCGCCGGTGTCCAGGATGCTGAAGGTCAGCTCGGCGCCCCACGGGGTGTGCCGCTCGCAGTGCTCGCGGAGCCGCTCGGCGGCGTTGGCCGTGGTGTCGCCGGGCGCGAGCCGCAGCGAGATCCGGGCGCGGGCGGCCGGGACCAGGGTGTTGGAGGAGCCGTCGACCTTGGGCGCGTCGAGCCCGATGATCGACAGCGCGGGCCTGGTCCAGAGCCGCTCGACGGAGGAGCCGCTGCCGATCCAGTCGACGCCGGGAACGGCCCCGGACTCGGCGCGGAGCCGGTCCTCGGGGTAGTCGACGTCGGCGGCCGGCCCGCTGTGCAGGCCGGCGACCGCGACGTCGCCGCGGTCGTCGTGGAGGCTGGCGATCAGCCGCGACAGGGCGATGAGGGAGTCGGGCACCAGGCCGCCCCACATGCCCGAGTGCACCGCGTGCGTGAGCGTGCGGACCTCGACGGTGGCCCGGACCAGGCCGCGCAACGAGGTGGTGAGGGCGGGGACGCCGACGTCCCAGTTCATGGAGTCCGCGATCACGATGACGTCGGCGGTGAGCCGGTCGCGGTGGGCGGCCAGGAAGGGCACGAGCGACTCGGAGCCGACCTCCTCCTCGCCCTCGACGAAGACGGTGAGGTGCACCGGGAGGTCGTCGCCGAAGATCCGCGCGGCGCCGAGGTGCGCGACGATGCCGGCCTTGTCGTCGGCCGCGCCGCGGCCGTAGAGGCGGCCGTCGCGCTCGGTGGGCTCGAACGGCGCCGAGTCCCAGTCGGCGTGGTCGTTCTCGGGCTGGACGTCGTGGTGGGCGTAGAGGAGCACCGTGCGGGCGTCGGGGTCGTTGCTGCGCTTGTGCGCGACGACGGCGGGCGCGCCCCCGGCCTCGGACACGATCTCGGCGTCGAAGCCCTCGGCGGCGAAGAGGTCGCGGACCGCCTCGGCGCTGCGGCGTACCTCGCCCGCGCGCGCCGGGTCGGCGCTCACCGACTCGATCCGGACCAGGTCCTCGAGGTCGCGGCGCAGCCCGGGGAGGACGTCGGTGACACGGGCGCGGAGGTCGTCGTTCATGGCCCGCACGCTAGCCTCCGACGCGCCGGCGCAGATTGTCGGACAAAATTGGAGTCTGGCGGGTGCTGGTGAGACGATGCGGCCATGACCAGCACCGCCACTCCCGAGGCCGTCGCGCACGAGCGACACCCAGGCCCACATCGAGCTCACCGAGGCGTACGCCGCGCACAACTACCACCCGCTGCGCGTGGTGCTGGCGTCCGGCGAGGGCGCCTGGGTCACCGACGTCGAGGGCCGTCGTTACCTCGACTGCCTGGCCGGCTACTCGGCCCTCAACTTCGGGCACTCGCACCCGCGGCTGGTCGAGCGGGCCCGCGAGCAGATCGGCACGCTGACGCTGACCTCCCGGGCGTTCTACAACGACCAGCTCGGGCTCTTCGCGCGGGACCTGGCCGAGCTCACCGGCAAGGAGATGATCCTGCCGATGAACTCCGGCGCCGAGGCGGTGGAGACGGCGATCAAGGTCGCCCGGAAGTGGGGCTACCTGGTCAAGGGCGTGCCGGAGAACCAGGCCACCATCGTCGCGATGGAGGGCAACTTCCACGGCCGCACCACCACGATCGTGTCGTTCTCGACCGACGCCGTGGCCACGGCCGGCTACGCGCCGTACACCCCGGGCTTCCGGCTGGTGCCGTACGGCGACTTCGCCGCGCTCGAGGCGGCCATCGACGACAGCACCGTCGCGGTGCTGCTCGAGCCGATCCAGGGCGAGGGCGGCGTGATCATCCCGCCGGAGGGCTACCTCCAGCAGGTCCGCGCGCTGTGCAACTCCACCCGGACGCTGATGATGGCCGACGAGATCCAGTCCGGACTGGCGCGCACCGGCCGCACCTTCGCGTGCGACCACGAGGACGTCGTCCCCGACGTCTACGTCCTCGGGAAGGCGCTCGGCGGCGGGCTCTACCCGGTCTCCGCGATCGCGGCCGACGGCGACGTGCTCGAGGTCATCACGCCCGGCACCCACGGCTCGACCTTCGGCGGCAACCCGCTCGCGGCGGCGATCGGCCGCGAGGTGGTCGCGATGCTGCAGACCGGCGAGTTCCAGCAGCGCGCCCAGGACCTCGGCGCCCGGCTCGACGCGGGCCTGTCCGCGCTGATCGGCCAGGGGCTCGACGAGGTCCGCACCCGCGGCCTCTGGGCCGGCGTGGACGTCAGCCCCTCGCTGACCACCGGCCGGCACGTCTGCGAGCAGCTCCTCGACCACGGCATCCTCGCCAAGGAGGCCCACGGCCAGACCGTCCGCCTCGCCCCGCCCCTCGTCGCCTCCGAGGACGACATCGACCTGCTCATCGAGGCCTTCCGGGTCATCTGCACGCGCGGTTGAGCCGGGTTGAGTTGGGCCCGCCTCGGGGTTGAGTTGGGCCTCGACTCGGAGCGCATCGTCGAGGCAGGCCCAACTCAACCCCGAGCGAGGCCCAACTCAACCTTCAACCGAGGGGGAGGTACGGCGAGAGGTCGGCGCGCTCCCCGCTGGCGCGGAGCAGGCCGGCGGACTCGGCGTCGGTCCAGGTGAGGGCGCCGGTGGCGAGGGCGACCCAGGTGTCCGCGTCGAGCTCGACGACGGCGGGCGGGGTGCCGCGGGTGTGCCGGACCCCCTCGACGACCTGCGCGGCCGCGTAGGGCGGGACCCGGACCTCGACCGAGCGGCCGGGCGCCCGCTCGGCGAGCAGCGCGAGGAAGTGCTTGGTGAGCAGCCGGAGGTCCGCGGGACCCCGGTCGCCGGCCAGCGCCGCGGCCACCGCCGCCGGGTCGGCCGGACGCAGCCGGACCGGCATCAGCCCAGCCCGTCCAGGATCGCGAGGGTGCGCGTCCACGCGGCGGACTGCGGGTCGATCACCACGAAGTGGTCACCCTCCACGACGACCAGCTCCGCCGCCGCACCCGCGGCCACCGCGCGGTCGACGTAGTCGGCCGACTGCGAGAGCGGCACCACCGCGTCGCCGTCGGGGTGCACGCACCAGACCGGCACGTCGAGCGGCAGCTGGCGGGTCGGGTCCACCCGGTCGTACGCCGGACCCGGGGCCGCGCCGACGAACGCCTCCACCGCCCCGGTGCCGAGCCCCGCCGCGACCGCGCCCGCGAGGTCGAGCACCCCCGCCTGCGAGATCACCGCGGTCACCGGCACCGTCGCCGGCCAGTCGTAGCGGTCCCGCGCGGCGGCCCAGGTCGCGAGGTGCCCGCCGGCCGAGTGGCCGAGGGTGACGACCGTCGTCAGGTCGAGGTCCGGCACCTCGGCGAGCAGGTCGATGGCCGCCGCGACGTCGTCGAGGGTGGCCGGCACGCCCCCGCCGCCGCCGGGGTCCGGACCGACGCGTCGGTACTCGATGTTCCAGGCCGTCCAGCCCCGCGCGGCCAGGTCGGCCGCCAGCGGCCGGCCCAGCGAGGCGTCGTACGCCGACTTCCAGAACCCGCCGTGGATGACCACCACGACGCCCCGGGAGCTGCCCTCGGGGCGGGTCAGCTCGGCGTACTGCGACGGGTCGTCGCCGTAGGTGTAGCGGTCGTCGGCCACCGGTTCCTCCTCGTCGCTGCCGCAGCCGACGGCGATCGCGGCCGTGCCCACCAGTCCGGCGGTGAGCAGGATGCGACGCGTCAGCACCGCCCCATCATCGCCGCTCGCCACTACGCTGCTCGCCATGGGCGGACCGGTCGGGCTGGAACGGCTCGACGCCGCTCCGGTCCAGGAGATGGTCGTCCAGCTCGAGCACCGGATCACCGAGCGGTTCCCGCGGCGCGGGCTGGCCGGCGTCGCGCGGGACCTGACGCAGATGGCCGACGAGGTCGCCTCCAACGCGCTGGAGACCCAGCGCCGCCTGCGGGCGGTGCGGCTCGTGGCCCGGGGGCTGATCCTGGTCGTGGTGGTGGCGACCGTGGCGGTGCTGGCGGTCGCCCTGCGCGACGCCGTCCGCGCCGGCGGCCTCAGCTCCTTCGAGTGGGTGCCGCTGATCGAGAGCATCATCAACGACCTGGTGTTCGCCGCGATCGCGGTGTTCTTCCTCTACGCGCTGCCGGGCCGGTTGGCCCGCGAGCGACTCCTCACCCAGCTGCACCGGCTCCGCTCGCTGTCCCACATCATCGACATGCACCAGCTGACCAAGGACCCCGAGCGGCTGCGGCCCGGCTTCCGGCCGACCACCGAGTCCGTCGACCCGGGGCTGAGCCGCGACGACCTCGAGCGCTACCTCGACTACTGCTCGGAGCTGCTCAGCCTGGTCGGCAAGGTCGCCGCCCTCTGCGCCGAGGAGTCCCAGGACTCGGTCGTGCTCGAGACGGTCAGCACCATCGAGACGCTGACCACCGGCATGTCCCGCAAGATCTGGCAGAAGATCTCGCTGCTGCCGGAGTGACTAGCCCGCCGACGCCAGGCGTACGGCGGCGGCGCGGACCCGGTCGACGAGCTCGGGCGGGGACAGCACCTGGAAGTCGGCGTCGATCGCGGTGATCGTCATCAGCGGCCACTCGAGCCAGTCGGTGCTCATCTGCAGGACGCAGCCGTCGCCGTCGGGCTCGACGGTGGCCCACCGACCGAACTGGCGCTCGACCACCTCGGGGGCGCACGCGAACCGCACCCGGACGTCGTACGCCATCGGCATGGACGCGATCCCGGCGCGCACGAACGCCAGGGCGTCGTCGGCCGGCAGCTCGCGGGCGCGGTAGCGGGTGCCGGTCAGCTGGGGGTCGGCGATCCGGTCCACCCGGAACGACCGCCAGTCCTGCCGGTCGCGGTCGTAGCAGACGAGGTACCACCGCCGGCCGAGCGAGACGAGGCGGTGCGGCTCGACGTGCCGGTCGCTCTGCTCGGCGCCGCGGGTCGTGTAGCCGAAGCGCACGGTCTCGTCGTCGCGGCAGCCCTGGGCGAGCGTGGTCAGCGTCATCGCGTCGACGGTCGGGCCGTTCGAGGGAGCGCTGACGGTCGCGGACTGGAGCGCGTCCATCCGTCGGCGCAGCCGGGGCGGCATCAGCCCGACCACCTTGGTGAGCGCCTGCAGCGAGGACTCGGCGCCCTCGACGGCGCTGGCCGCGGCGGTGCGCAGTCCCACCGCGATCGCGACCGCCTCCTCGTCCTCGAGCAGCAGCGGCGGCAGCGAGGCCCCGGCGCGCAGCTGGTAGCCGCCGGCCACGCCGCGGACCGCGTCGACGTCGTACCCCAGGTCGCGCAGCCGGTCGATGTCGCGGCGCAGCGTCCGGCCGCTCACCTCGAGGCGGTCGGCGAGCTCGGTCCCCGGCCAGTACCGATGGGTCTGGAGCAGGGAGAGGAGCCGGAGCATCCGCGAGGACGTGTTCGCCATGTCCCGAGACTAGATCCGATAGCGGTCAGGAAGTGGCCGCAATGGCCGAGATCCTGGGTCCATGACCTCTTCACACCAGACCCGACCAGGACCGGCCATCGTCACCCGCGGGCTCACCCGCCACTTCACGCGCAAGAAGGCGACCGTCGAGGCGGTCCGCGGCCTCGACCTCGAGATCGGCCGCGGCGAGCTCGTCGCCTTCCTCGGCCCCAACGGCGCCGGCAAGTCGACGACCCTGCGGATGCTGACCACCCTCATCCCTCCGACGGCGGGCAGCGCCGAGGTGGAGGGGTACGACGTGGTGCGCGACCAGCGCGACGTCCGCCGGCACATCGGCTACGTCGGCCAGGGCAACGGCGCCGGCCAGCAGCAGCGCGGTCGTGACGAGCTGGTCAGCCAGGGCAGGGCCTACGGGCTGAGCCGCTCCGAGGCCCGCAGCCGGGCCGATCGGCTGGTCGCGGAGCTCGACCTGACCGAGGTCGCCGACCGGGTCGTCTCGACCCTGTCCGGAGGCCAGCGACGCCGGCTCGACGTGGCCCTCGGCCTGGTCCACGACCCGGGCCTGCTGTTCCTCGACGAGCCGTCGACGGGGCTGGACCCGCAGAACCGGGTGAACCTCCAGGAGCAGATCCGTCGCCTGCACGCCGAGCGCGGCACCACGATCGTGCTCACCACGCACTACCTCGAGGAGGCCGACGCGCTGGCCGAGCGGGTGATCGTCATCGACCACGGCCTGGTGATCGCCGACGACACCGCGGCTCGGCTGAAGTCGTCGCTCGGCGACCGGATCACGATGACCTTCGGCGACCCCGGCCAGGCACGGCTCGCCGCCGAGCGGACCGGCCGGCGCCGGGACGCGACCGTGTCCCGGGACGGGTCGGTGGTCCGGCTGCGGATGCCGCACGGCTCCGAGCAGGCGGCCTGGATCGTCACCGACCTCGCCGAGGTCGGCGCCCCGGTCCAGCGGCTCGAGGTCGTCGGCCCGACGCTCGACGACGTCTTCCTCGACCTGACCGGCCGCAGCCTGCGCGAGTCGGCCTCCGCCGACACGTCCGACCGACGACAGCCACTCTGGAAGGAGTCGCAGCATGAGCACCTTCACCGACACCCTCATACGACACCGGCAACGTCCTGACCCGCGAGCTCAGGCCGCTGCTGCGCGAGCCGTTCGGGATGCTGATCTCGCTGATGCAGCCCCTGGTGTTCCTCGCGCTGTTCGCGCCGCTGCTCCCCGACATGGGCCCGACCACCTCGGCCCTGCAGTGGTTCGTGCCCGGCATCGTGGCGATGTCGTGCCTGATGGGCTCGTCGATGGTCGGCTCCTCGCTGATGCAGGAGATGTTCACCGGCTCCCACGAGCGGCTGCTGGTGTCGCCCTTGTCGCGCACCTCGCTGCTGGTCGGCCGGGCGCTGCGCGAGATCGTGCCGGTGCTCGCCCAGACGACGCTGATCCTGGCCATCGTCACGCCGTTCTCGTTCGACCTGCACCCGGCCGGGGTGCTGGTCGGCATCGCCATCCTGGGGATGTTCTGCATCGGCGTGGGCGCGCTGTCGTTCGCGCTCGCGCTGGCGTCCAAGGACCAGGAGTGGATGTTCTGGACCGTGCAGCAGACGGTGATCTTCCCGATGCTGCTGCTGGCCGGGATGCTGCTGCCGATCGAGGAGGGCCCGGGCTGGCTGCGGTTCCTCTCGACCCTCAACCCGCTGACCTACATCATCGACGCCGAGCGCGCCCTCTTCGCCGGCACCTGGCCGGCGGGCACGGTGCTGGCCGGTGCGGTCGCCGCCGCCGCGGTCGCCGCCGGCGGGCTGGCGATCGGGCTGCGCAGCATGAACCGGTCGAGCTGACCCCGGACGTCAGCCGAGCGCGTCCGGCAGCGTCGAGGACCAGGCCGCGCGGAGCTCGGTGAGCGGGATCCCGAACTGGCCCTCGACGACCAGCTGGTCGCCCCCCGTGCGGCCGAGCTCGCCGGTCGGGACGCCCAGGCTCGCGGCCATGGTCAGGAAGGCGTCGGCCCGGTCGTCCGGCACGGTGACGAGGGCGCGAGGGGTGGACTCGGCGAACAGCCCGACGAACGCGTCGCCCTCGAGCGAGATCCGGACCCCGATGTCGTGGCGCAGGCAGGACTCCACCAGAGCCTGGGACAGCCCGCCGTCGGACAGGTCGTGGGCGCTCGTCAGCAGTCCGGCGCGGCCGGCGTCGACCAGCAGCCGGGCCAGGTTGCGCTCGTCCGCGAGGTCGACCTGCGGCGGGCGACCACCGAGGTGGCCGTGGACGACGTGGGCCCACTCCGATCCGGAGAGCTCCTCGCGGGTCTGGCCGAGGTGCAGCACCAGCTCGCCGGCCCCGGTGAAGCCCGTGGGCGTGCGCTTGGTGACGTCGTCGATGACGCCGAGCACCGCGACCACCGGGGTGGGCAGGATCGGGACGTCGCCGGTCTGGTTGTAGAGGCTGACGTTGCCGCCGGTCACCGGGACGCCGAGGGTCGCGCAGGCGTCCTTGAGCCCGCGGCAGGCCTCGGCGAACTGCCACATCACGTCGGGGTCCTCGGGCGAGCCGAAGTTGAGGCAGTCCGAGACCGCGACCGGGGTGGCTCCCACGGTGGCGACGTTGCGGTAGGCCTCGACCAGCGCGAGCTGGGCGCCGGCGTAGGGGTCGAGCTTGGCGAAGCGGCCGTTGCCGTCGGTGGCCAGGGCGACGCCGAGCCCGGTCTCCTCGTCGACGCGGATCATCCCGCCGTCGCTGGGCTGCGCCAGCACGGTGTCGCCCCGCACGTAGCGGTCGTACTGGTCGGTGATCCAGGACTTGTCGCAGAGGTTGGGCGAGGCGGCCAGCCGCAGCACGGTGGCCCGCAGCTCGTCGCCCCCGGAGGGGCGCGGCAGTGCCTCCGCGCGGTCGGCCTGCAGCGCGTCCTGCCAGGAGGGCCGGGCGAAGGGCCGCTCGTAGACCGGGCCCTCGTGGGCGACGGTGCGCGGGTCGACGTCGACGATGGTCTCGCCGTGCCAGTCGATGACCAGCCTCCCGTCGCCGGTCACCTCCCCGATGGTGGTGGCCTCGACGTCCCACTTCGCACAGATGGCCAGGAACTGCGCCTCGTCGGCGGGGTCGACGACCGCCATCATGCGTTCCTGGCTCTCGCTCATCAAGATCTCCTCCGGGCTCAGCGAGGAGTCGCGCAGCAGCACCTTGTCGAGCTCGACGTGCATGCCGCCGTCGCCCGCGGCGGCCAGCTCGGAGGTGGCGCACGAGATGCCGGCCGCCCCGAAGTCCTGGATGCCCGCGACCACGCCCGCCGCGAACAGCTCGAGGGTGCACTCGATGAGGAGCTTCTCCATGAACGGGTCGCCGACCTGGACGCTGGGCCGCTTGGCCGGGCCGTCCTCCTCGAAGGTGACCGACGCCAGGATCGAGGCGCCCCCGATGCCGTCGCCGCCGGTGCGGGCGCCGTACATGATGACCAGGTTGCCCTGCCCGACCGCCTTCGCGAGGTGCAGGTCCTCGTGCCGCAGCACGCCGACGCACAGGGCGTTGACCAGCGGGTTGCCGAGGTAGCTCTCGTCGAACACCGCCTCACCGCCGATGTTGGGCAGGCCGAGGCAGTTGCCGTAGCCCCCGACGCCGGCCACGATCCCGGGCAGCACCCGGTGGGTGTCGTCGGCGTGGAGCGGGCCGAACCGCAACGGGTCCATGACGGCGACCGGCCGGGCCCCCATCGCGAGGATGTCGCGGACGATGCCGCCGACGCCGGTGGCGGCGCCCTGGTACGGCTCGACGTACGACGGGTGGTTGTGGCTCTCGATCTTGAAGGTGACCGCGTAGCCCTGGCCGATGTCGAGGACGCCGGCGTTCTCGCCGATGCCGGCCAGCATCGGACCGAGCGGGGTCTCCTGGGCGAGCTCCCCGAACTGCCGCAGGTGCACCTTGGACGACTTGTAGGAGCAGTGCTCGCTCCACATCACGCTGTACATCGCCAGCTCGCTGCTGGTCGGACGGCGCCCGAGGATCTCGCGGATCCGGGCGTACTCGTCAGCCTTGAGGCCCAGGTCCGCGAACGGTTGCGCGCGGGCGGGGTCCTCGGTGGCGACGGCGACGGTGTCGAGGGCTGGCACGGAAGCAATCTAGCGGCGGCGGGCCCTCCGCTCGTCGTCGCGTCGCCCCGCGGAATTACGCGGCTGTAGTTCGACGAAACTCCTGTTACTGGTGTTGTTGGTGGGATTAGGGTGTGCCCACCCCGACCCCGCAGGACCGCCTTCCCCCGGTTTGGAGCCGAGCGCCATGACCCCCGCCCGACGATCCGTCCGTCGCCTCGCCGCGACGGTCGCGCTCGCCGTGGTCGGCACGCTCGCCGCCACCCCCCTGGCCGGTCCCGCCACGGGCGACGACGCCGCGGCCGGGGTGGTCGTCACCCCCGGCGACTTCACCGGCTACGGCTTCGACCAGTGCCTCGCGCCGACCCAGAAGGCCATGAACAAGTGGCTGCGGTCCTCGCCGTTCCTGGCCGCGGGCATCTACATCTCCGGCAAGTCCCGGGCCTGCCGGGAGCAGCCGAACCTGACCCCGACCTGGATCAGCACCCAGCTCGCGAACGGCTGGCGGCTGCTGCCGATCACGCTGGGCCCGCAGGCCTCGTGCCAGCCCCGGTTCCCGCGCTACTCCGACGACGTGCGGATCGACCCGACGCCCGGCGCCGACAAGTCGTACGCCGCGGCGCTCGCCCAAGGGCTCGCCGAGGCCTCGACGACGGTGGTCGACGCCCAGGCGCTCGGCATCCCCGCCGGGAGCACGCTGTGGTACGACCTCGAGGGGTTCGACGTCACCAACACCGCCTGCCGCGAGTCGGCGCTGCGGTTCCTCAGCGGCTGGACGACCCGGCTGCACGAGCTCGGCTACGTCTCCGGCGTCTACTCCTCGGCCGGGTCCGGCCTGAAGGCGCTCGACGACGCCCGGGTCGAGCGGCCCGGCCTGATCGTGCTCCCGGACCGGATCTGGATCGCGCGGTGGGACGGCAGGGCCGACACGTCCACGTCGTACCTCCGCGAGGACGGCTGGCGGCCGGGTGGACGGATGAAGCAGTACGTCGGTGGTCATAACGAGACATGGGGCGGGGTGACCATCAACATCGACCGGAACTACCTGGATCTCGGGGCGGGTTCGGTCGCAGCACCGGAGAGCCACTGCGGCGGGGTCCGCGTGGACTTCGCGAAGTACCCGAAGGTGTCCGGCACGTCGACCAGCCGCCGCGCGCGGGCGCTGCGCTGCCTGCTCGGCGAGCAGGGCTACCCGGTCGGGCGCCGGGCGATGGGCGCTCGGGGCAGCCTGCCCCCCGCCATGCAGTCGTGGCAGCAGGCCCACGGCTTCGCGGTGACCTCGTCGTGGCAGCGCAAGCACTGGGTGGCGCTGCTGGCCGCGGGTGACCGGCCGGTGCAGAAGATCGGGTCAGCGGGCGCCGGCGTGTTCCGCGTGCAGCGGGCGCTGAACGCGGCGAGCACGGCTCGTCTCCCGATCACCGGCGTGTTCGACGCGACGACGGACGCCGCTGTGCGAGCCTGGCAGCAGCAGGTCGGACTGCCTGTCACCGGAGTGATCGCCGCCAACAGCTGGAAACGGCTGGGCCGCGGGGAGCGGTAACCAAGAATCCAGGACCCCCCTCCCCCCACGAGTCGGCGCGAGCTTTCGGCCAACCCCCGGGCACGAATCTCAGCTCGCGCCGACTCGGCCTGCCAGCAGCGAGGTGAAGAAGCCGAGGCCGTCGGTGCCGGGTCCGCAGAGGTCCTCGACGGCGTGCTCCGGGTGCGGCATCAGCCCCACCACGTTGCCCGCCTCGTTGGTGATGCCGGCGATGTCGCGCTGCGAGCCGTTGGGGTTGCCGTCGAGGTAGCGGACCACGACGCGGCCCTCCCCCTCCAGCCGGTCGAGGGTGTCCTCGTCGGCGACGTAGGCGCCCTCGCCGTTCTTGAGCACCACGGTGATCTCGGCACCCTCGTCGTACGCCGAGGTCCAGGCCGTGCGGGGGTTCTCGACGCGCAGCCGCTGGTCGCGGCAGACGAACTTCCGGTGGTCGTTGCGGATCAGCGCGCCCGGGAGCAGGTGCGACTCGCACAGGATCTGGAAGCCGTTGCAGATCCCGAGCACGGGCAGCCCCCCGCGGGCGGCGGACACGACCTCGGTCATCACGGGAGCGAAGCGCGAGATCGCGCCGCAGCGCAGGTAGTCGCCGTACGAGAAGCCGCCGGGCAGCACCACCGCGTCCACGCCGCGGAGGTCGTGGTCACCGTGCCAGAGCGCGACCGCCTCGTGCCCGGCGATCCGGGCGGCGCGCGCCGCGTCCACGTCGTCCAGCGAGCCCGGGAAGGTGACGACCCCGACCCTCACGCGTCGGTCCCCTCGACGTGCACCTCGAAGTCCTCGATCACCGGGTTGGACAGCAGGGTCTCGGCCATCGCGTGCACCCGGGCGAGCAGCTCGTCGCCGTTCTCGCCCTCGATCTCGAGCTCGAACCTCTTGCCCTGTCGGACCTCGGTCACGCCCTCGAACCCCAGGCGGGGCAGCGCGCCGAGGACGGCCTTGCCCTGGGGGTCGAGGATCTCGGGCTTGGGCATCACGTCGACGACGAAGCGGGGCACGGCCGCAGTCTAGGGCGTGGCCCCTGCGGCACACTGGACGACATGAACACCCCGCCACGCCACTCGCTCCGCTCGCGCCGCGTCGGGGACCCCGGATGAGCGCTTCGAGACCGCAGCCGCCCACCACGCCGCTCGGGCTGGAGTTCCCGCAGTCGCTGGCGGTGTACGACGACTACGCCGCCGCCCAGAAGGCGGTCGACTTCCTCGCCGACGCGAAGTTCCCCGTGCAGCACTGCATGATCGTCGGCACCGACCTCAAGCGGATCGAGCGGATCACCGGCCGGCTGACCACCGGGCGGGTCGCCCTGGGCGGCGCCGCGAGCGGGGCGTGGTTCGGCCTCTTCATCGGGCTGATCTTCGCGCTCTTCACCGACAGCAGCCTGCTCGCGGTCCTGGCCACCACCCTGCTCGTCGGCATCGCCTTCGGGGTCGTCGCGGCCCTGGTGGGGTACGCCGCCACCCGCGGTCAGCGCGACTTCTCCTCGGTCACCCAGGTGGTCGCGACCCGCTACGAGGTGCTCGTGGAGCACAAGGTGGCCGCGCAGGCGCGCGAGCTCCTCGCGAAGCTGCCGGGCGCGCTGCCCGACCCGTTCGCCTGAGGCTCGACAGGCTCGACCACCGTCAGGGGCGCTGGCCGCCGCGGAGCCCCACGAAGACGAGGGCGACGCCGAAGCCGGCGATGATCGGCCCGGTGATCGCCCAGAACCTCTCGTCGGTCATCGCCGAGCCGCCCACGTAGCCGAGCCCCTGCAGGGTGAAGAGCCCCCCGGCCAGGGCCAGCACCAGGCCGGCGATGACCGCGAGCGTGCGCATCAGGACAGCTCGCGCTTGAGGATCTTGCCGGTCGCGGTCATCGGCAGCGCGTCGACGAACTCGATGATGCGGGGGTACTTGAAGCCGGCCATCTGCTCCTTGCTCCAGGCCACCAGCTCGCCCTCGGTGATCTCCGCGCCCTCGTTGCGGATCACCACCGCCTTGATCTCCTCGCCGTGGCTGTCGTGCGGAACGCCGATCACGGCGGCCAGCGAGACCGCCTCGTGGGTCATCAGCACCTCCTCGACCTCGCGCGGGTACACGTTGAAGCCGCCGCGGATGATCATGTCCTTGGACCGGTCGACGATGTAGTAGTTCCCGTCGGCGTCACGGCGCCCCAGGTCGCCGGACCGGAACCACCCGTCGCGCATCACCTCGGCGGTCGCCTCGGCCCGGTTGAGGTAGCCCTTCATGATGTTGTGGCCCTTGATCGCGATCTCGCCGATCTCGTCGGCGCCCTCGATCGTCTTCCAGTCGTCGTCGATCAGCTTGCACTCGACACCCCAGATCGGGATGCCGATCGAGCCGGGCACCGGGTCCTTGTCCGGGTCGGAGAAGGTGGCGACCGGCGAGGTCTCGGAGAGCCCGTAGCCCTCGAGGATCTGGACGCCGAGCTTCTCCTGCACGTCCTTGATGATCTCGACCGGCAGGCTCGACCCGCCGGACACCGCGACCCGCAGGTTGGCGGCGATCCGCTTCACGTCGACGCTGTCGTCGAGCGCGTGCAGCAGGCCCCACCACATCGTCGGCACGCCGGCGAAGAAGGTGATGTCCTCCTTCTGCATCAGCGCCACGGCCTGCTTCGCGTCGAAGCGCGGCAGCAGCACCAGCGTCGAGGCCAGCGAGAAGCCCGCGTTCATCTGCACCGTCGAGCCGAACGAGTGGAAGAGCGGCAGCGTCAGCAGGTGCGTGTCGGTCGCGGGCTGGGCGTCGAACAGCCGGTTGCAGGTCTCGGCGTTGAGCACCAGGTTGCTGTGCGAGAGCTCGGCGCCCTTGGACTGACCGGTGGTGCCGCTGGTGTAGAGGATCACCGCGGTGTCGGTCTCCTGGGTGACCACCGACGAGAAGGTCGTCGGCTGGTCCATGACCGCCGAGGCGAAGGTCGTGGTGCCCTCCACCGACGCGGGCGCGGCCGGGTCGGCCATCACGAGGAAGAAGTCGTCGCAGCCCTCGGCGGCGCCGAAGCCGGCGTACCCCTCGTCGCCCATCGTGAGCTCGGGCGTGCCCTGGAAGCAGAAGTAGGCCTTGGCGCCGGAGTCGTCGAGGAAGTAGGTGTTCTCGCGGGCCTTGTTGAGCACGTTGAGCGGCACCACGACCCCGCCGGCCTTGAGGATGCCGTAGTAGATGACCGGGAAGTACGGCAGGTTCGGGCACGTCAGCGCGACCCGGTCGCCGGGCTCGATGCCCTTCGACACCAGCAGGTTGGCCACCTGGTTGGCGGCGGCGTCGACCTGCGCGTAGGTGAGCCGGGTCTCGCCCAGCACCACGGCGTCGCGGTTCGGGTAGCGGCGGGCACTGTCCTCGAGGAGGATCGACAGGTTCAGCATGCGTCCAACCTAGGGTGACCGCGGTCACGAGCGGAACAGTCGACGGACGTTCAGCGCGGTCCGCGGTCGGACAGCACCCGCGAGGCCCGCTCCAGGTCGCTCCTGATCGAGCGGGACGCGACGAAGCCGCCGGCGCGCACGGCCGCCGACCAGGCTCCCGACCCGTCGAGGCGGCCCTCGGCGTGGATCCGGCAGCCCTTGCCGGTCGCCACGAACCGCAGGGTCAGCTGCATCGCGATGCCGCCCCAGTGGCCGGCCTCGGTGAAGACGCGGTACGGCACCAGCTCGGTGATCTCCATCCGCGGCTTGACCCCGACGACCAGCGTGTCGCGCCAGGTGAGGCCCACGGCCGGCTCGGCGTCGCGCTCGTCGAGCCGCACCGACAGCAGCGAGGCCTGCCACTCCGGTCGGTTGCGCGGGTCGACGAGGTAGGTGAACGCCACCTTGGGGGCGTGCGGCATGTCGACGGTCGCCGAGAACTCCTCGCGGGTCACCGGGCCGGTCCCTGGGGTCGGAAGGTCGCCCCGGTGAGCAGCTCGTAGGCCTCGACGTAGCGGGCCCGGGTGCGCGCCACGACCTCGTCGGGCAGCGGCGGCGGGGGCTCCCCCGACGCCCGGTCCCAGCCGGAGGCCGGCGACAGCAGCCAGTCCCGGACGATCTGCTTGTCGTACGACGCCTGCGCGCGACCGGGCTCCCACTCCGCGGCCGGCCAGAAGCGGGACGAGTCGGGGGTGAGCACCTCGTCGGCCAGCACGATCGTGCCGTCCGCGCGGTGGCCGAACTCGACCTTCGTGTCGGCGAGCACGATGCCGCGGGCCCGGGCGGTCTCCTCGGCCCGGGCGTACACCTGGAGCGTCAGCCGGCGCAGCACGGCGGCGACGTCGTCCCCCACGGTCGCCACCACGGCGGCGTAGTCGACGTTCTCGTCGTGGTCGCCGAAGGCGGCCTTGCTGGCCGGGGTGAAGATCGGCTCGGGCAACCGCGAGCCGTCCTGCAGTCCCGCCGGCAGCGCGATCCCGCAGACCTCGCCCGAGCGGTGGTAGTCGACGAGGCCCGAGCCGGCGAGGTAGCCGCGGGCCACGCACTCGACGGGGTACATCGACAGGCTCTCGCACACCACGGCCCGACCGGCGACGGATGCCGGCACGTCCAGCGACACCAGGTGGTTGGGCACCAGGTCGGTGAGCCGCTCGAACCACCACAGCGACATCGCGGTGAGGATCTCGCCCTTGTCGGGCACGGGCGTGTCGAGGATGAAGTCGAAGGCCGAGATCCGGTCGCTGGCGACCATCAGCAGCCGGCCCGCGTGCTCCCCCGCATCGATCCGGTAGAGGTCGCGCACCTTGCCGGAGTGCAGGTGCGTCGCTCCGTCGACCGCCGGGGCGGCCGGGAGGCCCGAGGAGGAGAGGTCCGCCATGGCCGGAACCCTATCCGCCCGGGCGGCCCTGCTCGGCAGGTCTCGCGTCGGTGCCGATCCTCGTCGTGCGAAAGTGGCGTGCATGCCTGAGTCTGCCGAAGAGGTCTACGCCAGGGTCGTCGCCGCGGTGGGTCCGGCACGGGAGGCTGCCGATGCCGCCGGTCGGCGAGTGGGACAACTTCCCGTGGGAGGTCGTCGACGGGGTCCTGCAGCCGCGGGTGCTGCAGCCTCCCGGCGACGACCCCGCCCGGCACGGCGAGGAGGAGGCGCGACTGCCGTGCGCTGCACGTCCCCGCGCGAGGACCTGAAGATCTGGGCCAACGAGCGGTGGTACGTCACCCGCGGCGAGCAGCCCGGCGGGCTGCCGCTGATGCTCTGGCTGCACCCCGTCGAGCACCTCGACCTGACCGACCTGTCCGACGAGATGGCCGCCGAGCAGGGGCGGATCTCCACCTGGCTGGCGCGGATCATGTCGCACCTGCCGAACGTCGCCCGCGTGCACGTCTGCCGGTGGGGCGACGGCAGCGCCCACCTGCACTGGTGGTTCATCACCCGCACCGCCCGACTGCCCCAGATCATCGGCTCCATGACCGTCGAGTGGGAGGAGATGCTGCCGCCGGTGCCCGAGGAGGTCTGGCGCGCCGACTACCGCGCGGTGGCCCGTCGGCTGGCCACCCACGACGGGCGGGCGCTCGTGTGACCTACTCGTTCGGGTAGATCGTGTACTGCACCATCGTCCGGTCCGGCATCCCACCGGTGATGACCACGAACCAGTCGGGCGAGGTGAAGTCGGCCGTCGAGCTGGTCGGTCCGGCACTGATGACGTCCGGCCCCTGCTCGAACCCCGCACCGACCAGCTGCGCCGAGGCGTCGGCGAACGCCGCGGCGAAGTCGGTGTCGGGATAGATCTTGACCAGGTAGGAGCCCCGCGCGGCGTTCTCGAGCACCTCCCCGACCTCGCCGTCGACCAGCGGGACCTCGTCGCTGGGGAAGCCCGCCGGAAGCCCCTCCGCGTCCTGGTCCGTCGCCGTCGAGGACGCGGTGTCGCTCGGGCGGCTCGAGGGCTCGTCGTCGCCCCCGCTGCAGCCGGTCAGCAGCAGCGCGGCGGTCACGAGCAGGGCGGCGCCGGTCCGAGCAGTCATGCCCTCATCCTCTCCGGACCCGCCCAGGCCAAACGTGCGGCCCGCTCGGGGGACGCCTCACCACCGCACGGCGAACGATGCGGCCCCGGTCTCCTCGACCTCGGTCACGTCGACGGCCTCGACCTTCGCGTACCGCGGGCCCTGGCGGCACCACTCGACGAGCCGGTCGACCGCGTCGGCCGCTCCCTCGAAGTGGCCGCCCACGGAGCCGTCGGGCTCGTTGCGCACCCAGCCGGTGACGCCGAGCTCCTCGGCCTCCTCGACCAGCTGGAAGCGGAAGCCCACCCCCTGGACCCGGCCCCGCACGACCACGTCCACGGCCGTCACAAGATGCCGCCCGGCGAGTACGCCGCCGCCTCCGGGTGCCGCGCCACGACGTCGGCCACCCGTCGACACACCTCCTGGGTCTGCGCGACGGCGGCCCCGGTGAAGGCGATCGGGGCGCTGACCAGGGCGTCGATGGCGTCGCGGTCCAGCGAGAGGCGCGGGTCGGCGGCGAGCCGGTCGAAGACGTCGTTCTCCACCTGGCCGGCGCGCATGTCGAGCGCCACCCCGACGGCCGCCTCCTTGATCGCGTCGTGGGCGACCTCGCGGCCGACGCCGGCCCGGACCGCGGCCATCAGCACCTTGGTGGTGGCCAGGAACGGCAGGTACCGGTCGAGCTCGCGCTGGATGACGGCCGGGAAGGCGCCGAACTCGTCCAGCACGGTGAGCATCGTCCGGAACAGGCCGTCGGCGGCGAAGAACGCGTCGGGCAGCGCGACCCGGCGGACCACCGAGCAGGAGACGTCGCCCTCGTTCCACTGGTCGCCGGCGAGCTCGCCGACCATGGACAGGTAGCCGCGCAGCACGACGGCGAGGCCGTTGACCCGCTCGCAGGAGCGGGTGTTCATCTTGTGCGGCATCGCCGACGAGCCGACCTGGCCCTCGGCGAACCCCTCGGTGACCAGCTCGATGCCGGCCATCAGCCGGATCGTGGTGGCCAGGTTGGACGGCGCCGCGGCGAGCTGCACGAGCGCGGAGAGCACGTCGAAGTCGAGCGAGCGCGGGTAGACCTGGCCGACGCTGGTGAGCACCCGGTCGAAGCCGAGGTGGGCGGCGACCCGCGCCTCGAGGTCGGCCAGCCGGTCGGCGTCGCCGTCCAGCAGGTCGAGCATGTCCTGGGCGGTGCCCATCGGCCCCTTGATGCCGCGCAGCGGGTAGCGGGCGAGCAGGTCCTCGACCCGCTCGAGCGCCAGCAACAGCTCCTCGGCGACCGTGGCGAAGCGCTTGCCGAGGGTGGTGGCCTGCGCGGCCACGTTGTGGGAGCGGCCGGCCATCACGGTGGTCTCGTGCTCCGCGGCCAGCCGGCCGAGGCGGGCCAGGGTGGCGACCGCGCGGTCGCGGACCAGCGCCAGGGAGGCGCGGACCTGGAGCTGCTCGACGTTCTCCGTCAGGTCGCGCGAGGTCATGCCCTTGTGGATGTGCTCGTGGCCGGCGAGCGCGGAGAACTCCTCGATCCGCGCCTTCACGTCGTGGCGGGTCACCCGCTCCCGGGCCGCGATGGAGTCGAGGTCGACCTTGTCGACGACGTTCTCGTAGGCCTCGACGACGCCGTCGGGCACGTCCACGCCGAGGTCCCGCTGGGCCTTGAGCACCGCGATCCACAGGTGCCGCTCCAGCACGATCTTGTGCTCGGGCGACCAGATCGCGGCGAGGTCGGCGCCGGCGTACCGGGTGGCGAGGACGTTGGGCACGGTCATGACATCCCCCGGTCGAGATCGGCGATGTCGCGGCGCCACTGCGCCCCGGGGAAGCTGATGCTGGCGACGCCCTCGTAGGCCTTGGCGCGCGCGTCGGCGACGTCGGCGCCGACCGCGGTCACCGCCAGCACCCGGCCCCCGGAGGTGACCAGGCGGCCGTCGCCGTCGCGGGCCGTGCCGGCGTGCAGCGCGTGCACGTCGGTCTCCTCGTCCAGGGTCTCGGTGCCGACGATCACGTCGCCGGACGACGAGGACTCCGGGTAGCCGCGGCTGGCCATCACCACGGCGACGGCGGCGCCGGGCTTCCAGCGGAGCGGGGGCACCTCGGCCAGGGTGCCGGTGGCGGCGGCGTGCAGCAGCGTCGCCAGCGGCGAGTCGAGCAGCGCCATCAGCGCCTGGGTCTCCGGGTCGCCGAAGCGGGCGTTGAACTCGACCACCCGCACGCCCGACGACGTCAGCGCCAGCCCGGCGTACAGCAGGCCGGCGAAGGGCGTGCCGCGCCGGGCCATCTCGTCGACGGTCGGCTGGAGCACGTCGCGCAGGACGTTCGCCACCAGGTCGGGCGGCGCCCAGGGCAGCGGGGTGTAGGCGCCCATGCCTCCGGTGTTGGGACCGAGGTCGCCGTCCCGGATCCGCTTGAAGTCCTGCGCGGGCTGGAGCGGCAGGACCGTGGTGCCGTCGGTGATCGCGAACAGCGAGACCTCGGGGCCGTCGAGGTACTCCTCGATCACCACGGCTTCGCAGCCCTTCGCGTGGGCCAGCGCCTCGGCGTGGTCGGTGGTGACCACCACGCCCTTGCCGGCCGCGAGGCCGTCGTCCTTCACGACGTACGGCGCGCCGAGCGCGTCGAGCGCGGCCTCGGCCTCCTCGGGGGTCGTGCAGACGAACGCCCGGGCCGTCGGCACGCCCGCGGCGGCCATCACGTCCTTGGCGAACGCCTTCGACCCCTCCAGCCGCGCGGCCGCGCCGGTGGGTCCGAAGACCGCGATGCCGCGCCCGCGCACGGCGTCCGCCACCCCGGCGACCAGCGGCGCCTCGGGGCCGATGACGACCAGGTCGACACCCAACGTCTCCGCCAGGTCGGCCACGGCCGGTCCCGACATCGGGTCGACGTCGTGGAGGGTGGCGAGGGCGGCGATGCCCGGGTTGCCCGGCGCGGCGTGCACCTCGCTGACGGAGGGGTCACGCGACAGCGCCCACACGAGCGCGTGCTCGCGGCCACCGGTGCCGATCACGAGTGCCTTCACAGGCGCTCATCCTACTGACCGTCGCTCCACCGTTGAGTGGGGGGAAATGCGCCCGTGAGATCGGGCAAATGGTCGAGCCTCCTGACCACAAGCCCCGACTCGGTGGGCCATCTCCCGGAACTCGACTCCGCCGTCCGCGTGCTGCTGCGGCTAGGTCGGGCCCGCCGCTCTCGGGCGGCCGACTCGGAGTAGGCCGCCGCGCGGTAGCGCAGGATCGGGTCGTCGGACAGCGTGATCCCGTCGACCACGCGGGTCGGGTCGAAGACGACGATGTCGCCCTCGGTCTCGCGGGCAGGGTCCTCGGCCGTCACCTCGACGACGCCGGCGCTGAGCTCCCGGGCGCCCTTCCACACCGACATCGGGTCGTCGGGGTCGTCGCCGGGCGCGGCCACGGTGACCCGGAGGTCGAAGCGCACCGGACCCTCGGCCAGCCGGGCCCGGATCTCCTCGTGCAGCCGGTCCCGTCCCTCGTAGGTGCCCTCCGGCCGGTCCGCGGCGCCGCCCAGCGGGGCCAGCGTGTAGCGCACCCACGACCGGTCGCCGTCCGGCGACGTCCAGCCGTAGGCATGGATGGGGAAGTACGTCGCCTCCGCGAAGGACCTCGGCGGCGCGGTGGACCGGGCCCGCGCGTTGGCGAGCAGCGCCACGCCGGCCGCGGGGTTGCGGGCCAGGAACAGCGGCAGCGTCGCCGGCTTGGCCGCCGCCTCGGTGAAGGCGACGAACGCCTCGGGGGTGCGCACCGGGAACCGCGGCGCGGTCTGGCCGAGCAGGTCGATGGCGCCGGCGGCGGTGGCCAGGTCCGGCCGGAACGACACCGCCATCCCGCGCACGTCCTGGCTGGTGTCCCGGCTCCGGGGGTGCCCCGAGGCGTTGGACCACCGCACCAGGACGGGCACCGGGTCGCCCCGGAAGGGCGCCGCCCGGCACAGCGCGGCCGCCTCGTCGGTGGCGGTGAAGGTGCCGGTGTGGAAGGACCCCTTGGCGTGCAGGGCCCGCGACCCCGGGTGCGGTCCCCGGTAGACGGCGCTGATGCGGTCGATGGCCTCGCGCGGCTCCAGCATGGCCGGAGCCTACTCACCGGCCTCAGTCGTCGTGGACGACCAAGGTCTCCTCGCGACCCGGACCGACGCCGACGCCCCAGATGCGGGTGCCGGACATGTCCTCGAGCGCCTTCACGTAGGCCTGCGCGTTGGCCGGCAGGTCGGCGAAGGAGCGGCACTTCGACAGGTCCTCCCACCAGCCGTCGAGGTACTCGTAGATCGGCTTGGCGTGGTGGAACTCGGTCTGGGTCATCGGCATCTCGTCGTGCCGGACCCCGTCGACGTCGTAGGCCACGCACACGGGCACCCGCTCCCAGCTCGACAACACGTCGAGCTTGGTGAGGAAGAGGTCGGTGAGCCCGTTGACGCGGCTGGCGTAGCGCGCCACGACCGCGTCGTACCAGCCGCACCGGCGGTCCCGGCCGGTCGAGACGCCGACCTCGCCGCCGACCTTCCAGAGCTTCTCGCCGTCGGCGTCGAAGAGCTCGGTCGGGAACGGTCCGGAGCCCACGCGGGTCGTGTAGGCCTTGATCACGCCGATCACCCGGTCGATGCGGGTCGGGCCCACGCCGGCGCCGGTGCACACGCCGCCGGCGACCGCGTTGCTGCTCGTGACGAAGGGGTAGGTGCCGTGGTCGACGTCCAGCATGGTCGCCTGGGCGCCCTCGAAGAGCACCGTCTGGCCCTCGTCGAGCGCGTGGTTGAGCAGCAGGGACGTGTCCACGACCATCGGCCGCAGCCGCTCGGCGTACGACAGCAGGTCCTCGACGACGGCCTCGACCGCGACCGCGCGCCGGTTGTAGACCTTCGCGAGCAGCTGGTTGCGCAGCTCGAGCGCACCCTCGACCTTCTGCTGCAGGATCTTCTCGTCGAAGAGGTCGGCGACCCGGATGCCGAGCCGGTTGACCTTGTCGGCGTACGCCGGGCCGATGCCGCGCCCGGTGGTGCCGATCTTGTTGTTGCCGAGGAAGCGCTCGGTGACCTTGTCGATGGTGGAGTGGTACGACGCGATCACGTGCGCGTTGGCCGACACGACCAGGCGCTCCTCGACCTCGACGCCCCGGGCCGTGAGCGCGTCCACCTCGCGGAACAGCGCCTCCGGCGAGACGACCACGCCGTTGCCGATGACGCTCGTGCACCCCTTGGTGAGGATGCCGCTCGGCAGCAGGTGGGTCGCGAACTTCTCGCCGTCGATGACGATCGTGTGGCCGGCGTTGTGGCCGCCGGACGTGCGCACGACGTAGTCGATCGTCTCGGTCGTGGCGAGCAGGTCGGTCGCCTTGCCCTTGCCCTCGTCGCCCCACTGGGCACCGAGGATCACGATGGCGGGCATCTCAGCCTCCTCCAGACAGACAGCAACCCCGACGCCGGGGCGGCGGGGCTCTTGACGTCCGAGGCTACCGCACCGCGGCCCCCGGCACCGCGCCCCGTCGGGGCCTGGAGGTTGGTCTACGCTCCGCCGTGTGGACCCCTTGCTCGTCATCATGAACAGCGACGCCGGCACCGCGGCCGAGGCGACGCTCGAGCAGGGCCTGGAGGTGCTGCGGGCCAGGACCTCGGTCGAGGTGGCCGCGACGTCGAACCCCGGCGAGCTCGACGGCGTGCTGCACCGGGCCGGCTCGCGCCGCATCGTCGTGGCCGGGGGCGACGGCAGCCTGCACGCGGTGGTGGCGGCGCTGCACCGCCGCAACGACCTCAAGAGCGCGGTGCTCGGCGCTGCTGCCGATGGGCACCGGCAACGACTTCGCCCGCGCGATGGACATCCCGCTCGACATCGAGGAGGCCGCCCGGGTCGTGCTCGAGGGCGAGGTGCGGCCGGTCGACCTGATCGTCGACGAGACCGGGCACGTCGTGGTCAACAACGTGCACGTCGGTGCCGGCGCGCAGGCCAGCCGCCGCGGGGCCCGCTGGAAGACCCGGCTCGGCTCCATCGGGGTCGGCAACGCTGAACCTCGGCAAGATCGGCTACCCCATCGGCGCGCTCCAGTCCGCCTTCATGCCGCCGTCGCTGCACCTGCGCGTCGAGGTCGACGGCGAGGTCGTCAACGACCTCGACCAGCCGGTGCTGATGGTCGCGGTCGGCAACGGCACCAGCGTCGGCGGCGGGGCCGAGCTCACCCCGGACGCCGACCCCGAGGACGGCCGCATCGACGTGATGGTCTCCCGCGCGATCCGACCCATGGCCAAGATCGCGTACGCCGTCCAGGTGGCCCGGTCCAGCCACACCGACCGCGACGACGTGCTCGCGGTGCGCGGCACCACGGTGTCCATCTCCGGCGAGGAGTTCTACTGCGCCGCGGACGGCGAGATCAGCGGACCCGAGCGGCAGCGGACCTGGCGCCTCGAGCCCTCGGCGTACTCGATGGTGCTGCCCTAGCGGCGACGCTCCGGCCCGTCGCTCAGATCCAGCCGCGCCGGGAGGCCTCGACCCCGGCGGCGAAGCGGGAGTCGCTGCCCAGCTCGGTCATCAGGTCGGCGACGCGGCGGCGGACCGTGCGCAGGCTCATGCCGAGGGCGCGGGCGATCTGCTCGTCCTTCTGGCCGGCCGCGAGCAGCTGGAGCAGGTGCCGGCGCAGCTCGGGCCGGGCCTCGCCGCGGTCCAGCGACGGGACCGGCGCGGCCCGCTCCCAGAGCTGCTCGAAGAGCAGGATGAGTGCCTCCACGAGGGCGTGCTGGCGGACCAGCAGCCGTGGCTCGTCGGCGAAGCCCAGCGGCTCCGGCACGACGGCGTGCGTGGTGCCGATGACGATCAGCCGGGTGGGCAGGTCGGAGAGCAGCCGGATCTGCTCCCCCGCCTGGGCGCGGGCCGTGAGGACGTCGGGGGCCTCCCGCATCGCCACCACCGGGTAGATCGCCCGGGACCGGCGCCCGGAGGCGACCGCCTGGGAGATCACCTGCACCATCGCGGACTCGCGGGGCATCCGCCAGGCGTCGGGACGCAGCCAGAGCAGGTCGCCGCGGCTCTCGTTGATGAGGTTGGTGAGCAGGGACAGCGGGTTGCCGCCCGAGCTCACCTCGCCGTCGATCGGCCGGACGTCGTCCACGTCCCCGCTGCTCGGCCGGGTCGCCGCCGACACCATCAGCGGCACCGCCACCGACAGGCGGGCCAGGCGCTGCTGGGCGCGGGCGGCGGACTCGGACTCGCGCCGGATCAGCATCCCCACCGCATCGGTGAGCGACAGCACCTGCAGCCGGCCGTCCTCGATCCGGGTCAGGCCGAGCCGCATCAGCGTGCGGAGCACCGACTCGACGTCGCGCTCCTCGATCGCGAGCGCGGCCGCGACGGTGCGCACCTCGGACCCGGACAGCGGCAGCACCCGGGCGTAGAGACGCTCCTCGGGGCCGCTCAGGCCGAGCGTCGCCAGCGGGCTCTGCGAGGGGCGACGCGCCATCGTGACATCTTAGTGTCAGCGGCATCCGAGAGCCAGGTGGCAGAGAAGGGACATGTGAGAATCAACCCGCCAGTACCGGGCCATCAGCGGGGGGAGGGTCCGGTGCACCGGCCATCGAGGGCCTCGGAATCGCCACAGGGGACGATTCCGGGGTCCTCGTCCCGTTCCCGGACCCGCCGCCGATAATCTGGGCCACTCCCACCGCAGACCTCCAGGAGCGACCCCCAATGGCACGAGGCAACGAGAGCGCGCCCACGGACTGGGTGACCCGCGCGGCCGACGACGTGGTGCGGCACGCCGGCGCGACCGACCTCCTCACCGTGGCCTCCGGCGCCAGCCCCTCGGGGCCGATCCACCTGGGCAACCTGCGCGAGTTCCTCACGCCGCATTTCGTGGCCGAGGAGCTGCGCGGGCGTGGGCTCGCGGTGCGGCACCTGCACTCGTGGGACGACTACGACCGGTTCCGCAAGGTGCCGGTCGGGGTGCCTCCGGAGTGGGCCGAGCACATCGGCCGCCCCCTCTCCGCGGTGCCCGACCCCTGGGACTGTCACTCCTCCTGGGCCGAGCACTTCAAGGCCCCGCTGCGCGCGGCGCTCGCCGAGATGGGCGTGCAGATGGAGGAGATCGACCAGACGCAGATGTACCGCTCCGGTGCCTACCGCGCGCAGATCCTGCGCGCGGTCGAGCGCCGCGACGACATCGAGAAGGTGCTCGCCCAGCACCGCACCAAGGCCCCGGTGGCCGAGACCGACCAGGAGGCGGCCGCGCTGGCCGACTCGGTGGCGCTCGACGAGGAGCCCGGCTCCGGCGACCTGGCCCGCTTCCCGTTCAAGGCGTGGTGCGGCAGCTGCGGACGCGACACCACGACCGCCACGTCCTACGACGACGACGCGCACCGGCTGGCCTACACCTGCAGCGTGTGCGGCTACACCGGCTCCACCGACCTCGCGGACGAGGACGGTGGCAAGCTGGTGTGGAAGGTCGACTGGCCGATGCGGTGGGCCTACGAGCGGGTCGACTTCGAGCCGGCCGGGCTCGACCACATGACCCCCGGGTCGTCGTACACCGTCGGCCGGGAGCTGGTCTCCTCGATCTTCGACTGGCGCCCGCCGGCGCGGGTGACCTACGCGTTCGTGGGGTTCGCGGGCGTGCAGAAGATGTCGTCGTCCTCCGGGGGCGTCCCCACCGGCGCCGACGCGCTGCGCATCCTGGAGGCGCCGATCCTGCGCTGGCTCTACGTCCGGCGGGCGCCCAAGCAGGCCTTCGACATCGACTTCGGGCCGCAGGTGGTCCGGCTGTACGACGAGTGGGACGCCCTGACCCGCAAGGCCGGTGATCCCGACAAGCGCGACGCCGCGGTGCTGGCCTACGAGCGCGCCTCCGCCACCACGACCGCCGGCACGCTGCCGACCTCGCCGGTCGTCGTGCCCTTCCGCGTGCTCGCCTCCGTCGCCGACGTGACCGCGGGCTCGGCCGAGCAGATCAGCCGGATCGTGGGCGACCTCGGGCACGCGCACGACTCGGTCGCCGACCTGGAGCCGCGGCTGTCCAAGGCCATGCACTGGACCGAGGAGTTCGTGCCGGTCGAGGACCGGACCCTGGTCCGCACCGAGCCCGACGCCGCCCGGCTGGCCGCGCTGTCCGAGCGCGAGTCGACCTGGCTGACGCTGCTGCTGGACCACCTGGGCGAGGCGGACGACCTCGACGCGGTGACCTCGCTGGTCTACGGCGTCCCCAAGCTGGCGCTCGGCCAGTCGCTCGACGAGCCGCCCACCGACGAGGTCAAGGCGGACCAGAAGGACTTCTTCGGCCTGCTCTACCACCTGCTGGTCGGCGCCGAGCGCGGCCCGCGGCTGCCCACCCTGATCATGGCGCTGGGCACGGACCGGGTCCGGGCGCTCCTCGGCGGCTGACCCGGACCCGCGCTCTGACAGGGTGGACCCATGACCCACCACGACCTGATGGCCGGCCCCCCGCCCACCCACCTGCCGGTGGACCCCGCGGCCGCGGACCTCGAGACCGACCCGCCCGCCACCGTGGTCCGCCACCACCCGGCCTCCCCCGTCGCGTGGGCGGCGCTGGCCGAGGCCGCCCGCGGGCTGGGCGCCGACGACGTCACCGTCTACGCCTACGCGCGCGTGGGCTACCACCGGTCCCTGGACATGCTGCGGCGCAACGGCTGGAAGGGCCACGGCCCGGTCCCGTGGGAGCACGAGCCGAACCGCGGCTTCCTGCGCTGCCTGGCCCTGCTCGCGCTCTCCGCGCGCGCGATCGGCGAGACCGACGAGTGGGAGCGCTGCTCGGAGTTCCTGCGCGACTCCAGCCCGACGGCGTACGACGCCCTGCTCGCCTGACCGCACCGCCCGCCGCGCCCCCGCCGCGGTGGCCGCGGAGCCTGCTCGGTGACGCGGAGAACCAGACCGGCCTCAGGAGCCGAGCGAGTGCCCGGTCGAGCGGAGGTTCTCGCAGGCCTCGACGACGCGGGCGGCCATGCCGGCCTCGCCCGCCTTGCCCCAGGCGCGCGGGTCGTAGGCCTTCTTGTTGCCGACCTCGCCGTCGACCTTCAGCACCCCGTCGTAGTTGCCGAACATGTGCGCGGCGACCGGGCGGGTGAAGGCGTACTGGGTGTCGGTGTCGACGTTCATCTTCACCACGCCGTAGTCCACCGCCGCCCCGATCTCCTCGGCCGTCGAGCCGGAGCCGCCGTGGAAGACCAGGTCGAAGGGCTTGGCACCGGCGGCCAGGCCGAGCTTGGCGACGACCGCCTCCTGGGCGGTCTTGAGGATCTCCGGGCGGAGCTTGACGTTGCCCGGCTTGTAGACCCCGTGCACGTTGCCGAAGGTCAGCGCGGCCATGTAGCGGCCGTTCTCGCCGGTCCCCAGCGCCTCGATCGTCGCGAGCGCGTCCTCGGGGGTCGTGTAGAGCTGGTCGTTGATCTCGTTGGCGACCCCGTCCTCCTCGCCGCCGACGACCCCGATCTCGACCTCCAGGATGATGTGCGCGGCCGCGCACCTGGCCAGCAGCTCCTGGGCGATCTCGAGGTTCTCGTCGAGAGGTACGGCGGAGCCGTCCCACATGTGCGACTGGAACAACGGCGCCTCGCCGCGGGCGACCCGCTCCGCCGAGATCTCCAGCAGCGGCCGGACGAAGCCGTCGAGCTTGTCCTTGGGGCAGTGGTCGGTGTGCAGCGCGATGTTGACCGGGTAGTTCTTGGCGACCTCGGCGGCGTAGGCCGCGAAGGCGACCGAGCCGCTGACCATGTTCTTGACCGACGGCCCGGAGAGGTACTCCGCGCCCCCGGTCGAGACCTGGATGATGCCGTCCGAACCAGCGTCGGAGAAGCCCTGGAGGGCCGCGTTGAGGGTCTGCGAGGACGACACGTTGATGGCGGGGAAGGCGAAGCCCTTCTCCTTGGCCGTGTCGAGCATCTGGGCGTAGACCTCGGGGGTGGCGATCGGCATGACTGGTGGCTCCTCGGGAAGACAGGCTGACGTCACCGTCGACCCTAGTGGCTCGCCGGGGGTCGTCCCACGGCGCGGACGTGACAACCGCTGTCGGCCCGTCCGTCCCCGCCTCGTGACCGGCCCACCGCGCGATAGTCCGTCACGCAACGGTCGGGATCAGCGGTCGCGGACGACCAGAACGTGCCGGACTATCTCGCTCGCGGACGGACGACCGAGGGTCAGCCCCGCCACGCCCGGTCGCCCGAGAGGTCGGCGTACTGCCGCACCCAGGCGTGCATCGCGATCGCGGCGGCGGCCGAGGCGTTGATGGAGCGGGTGGAGCCGAACTGCGCGATCGAGAAGGTCCCGTCGCACACCGCTCGCGCGGCGTCCGACAGACCGGGACCCTCCTGGCCGAACAGCAGGCAGACGCGGCGCGGCAGCGTCATCGTCTCGAGGTGCTCCGAGCCCGGCAGGTTGTCGATGCCGAGCAGCCGCACCTGTCCGCCGGGATGCGTGTGCAGGTAGGTGGCCAGGTCGTCGGCGGTCTCGTGGTGCCGGACGTGCTGGTAGCGGTCGGTCACCATCGCGCCCCGCCGGTTCCACCGGCGGTTGCCCACGATGTGCACCTCGGCCGCCAGGAACGCGTTGGCGGTCCGGACGATGGTGCCGATGTTGAAGTCGTGCTGCCAGTTCTCGATCGCGACATGGAAGTCGTGCCGGCGCAGGTCGAGGTCGGCGACGATCGCGGCCATCGTCCAGTAGCGGTAGCGGTCCACGACGTTGCGGCGGTCGCCGTGCGCGAGCAGGTCCGCGTCGTACTCCGCGCCCGTCGGCCAGGGGCCCTCCCACGGCCCGACCCCGACCTCGACGGGCCCGTGCGGCATCGGGTCGTACGGCGCCCGTTCGTCGTCCACGCCGGTCACGTTAACCATCGCCAGTTAGGGTGGCGCAGTGACCTGGTCCGCGGTGGTCGTGCCGCACCTGCTCGGCATGGACTGGATGGACCCCAACTGGCTGCTCGACCGCTTCGGCACCCAGTTCTTCTGGATCAGCATGGTCATCATCTTCATCGAGTGCGGGCTGTTCTTCCCGTTCCTGCCCGGGCGACACCCTGCTCTTCGCGCTGGGGCTGTTCATCGCCACCGGGCAGGTCGACCTCTTCCCCGGCGGCGAGGGCCTCGAGCTGGTGCTGGCCTTCGTGCTGCTGACCGGCGCGGCCTTCCTCGGCAACGTCGTCGGCTACGAGATCGGCCGCGCGATCGGGCCACCGCTCTACGAGCGCGACGGCCGCGTGCTCAAGCAGAAGTACTTCGACCAGACCCGGGTGTTCTTCGACAAGCACGGCAACAAGGCGCTGGTGATCGGCCGCTTCGTCCCGTTCGTGCGGACCTTCATCACCGTGGTGGCCGGCGTCACCCGGATGCCCCGGCGGCGGTTCTTCCTCTGGAGCTTCATCGGGGCCGTGCTCTGGGTGGGCAGCATCCTGGCCCTCGGGTTCTTCCTGGGCTCGGCGTTCCCGTCCCTGGGCGAGAACATCGACAAGGCCATCCTCGTGATCTTGTCGTTCTCGATCATCCCGATCGCCTACGAGTGGTGGCGGCACCGTCGTACGCATGGTCACGCGGCGAAGGACAACGACCGCGACGGGCGTCCCGACCGCGACGTGCTCGGCGCCGAGGCCGACTGACTAACCGCCGGAGCGGGCGCCGTCGAGGTCCGCCTTGGTGAGGACGGACCGGATCTCGAGGCCCACGTCGGCCAGCGGGTTGTCCTCACCGGGACTGCGGTCGATCGCACACAGCACCGTCTCGACGACGGCACCGCGCTCCCGCAGCGCCCGGGTGGCGTCGCGCACGGCCCCCCCGGTGGTGATGACGTCCTCGACCAGCGTCACCCGGCGACCGGCGACGTCGGGACCCTCGGCCAGCTTGCAGGTGCCGTAGGTCTTCGCCTCCTTCCGCACGAAGAGCGCGGGCAGCCCGCTCCGCGCGCTGAGGACCGTCACGAGCGGGATGCCGCCGAGCTCGAGGCCGCCGAGCAGCTCGGTGTCCTCCGGCAGCAGGGGCGCCATCCGCGCGACGACCCGCGCGAGGAGGGCGGGGTCGGACTCGAAGAGGTACTTGTCGAAGTACTCCGTCGAGACCTGCCCGGAGCGGAGCGTGAACTCGCCCGTCAGCCGGCAGCACGCGTCGATGTCGCGGGCCAGGTCGGAGTCGGCAGCAGGCACGGCGGAACCCATGGCGGCTAGTGTCGCAGGCGTGCTGGCGTCACGACTCCACGGCATCGCGCCGACGATCTTCTCGCAGATGTCGGCCCTGGCCGTCGCGACCGGGTCGGTCAACCTCGGTCAGGGCTTCCCCGACGCCGACGGCCCGCCGAGCGTGATCGCCGCCGCCGTCGAGGCGCTGCGCGGGGGACGCAACCAGTACGCCCCCGGTCCCGGCGTCCCCGCGCTCCGGCAGGCGGTCGCCCGGCACCAGCACCGCCACTACGGCCTCGACCTCGACCCGGACAGCCAGGTCGTCGTCACGACCGGCTGCACCGAGGCGGTCGCCGCGGCGCTGCTCGGGCTGGTCGACCCGGGCGACGAGGTGGTCGTGCTGGAGCCCTACTACGACTCCTACGTCGCGATGCTGCAGATGGTCGGGGCGGTCCGCCGCCCGGTCACCCTGCGCGCGCCGGACTTCCGGCTCGACCCGGCGGAGCTCCGGGCCGCGGTGACCGACCGGACCCGGTTCGTGCTGCTGAACAGCCCGCACAACCCCACCGGCACGGTGCTGACCGCGGCGGAGCTGTCCGCGGTCGCGGACGTCGCGCTCGAGCACGACCTGGTGGTCATCACCGACGAGGTCTACGAGCACCTCACCTTCGACGGGCACGCGCACGTCCCGCTGGCGACGCTGCCGGGCATGGCCGAGCGCACCCTCACCCTGTCCAGCGCGGGCAAGTCCTACTCGTTCACCGGCTGGAAGGTCGGCTGGGCGACCGGCCCGCCGGCGCTGGTGTCGGCGGTGCTGGCCGCGAAGCAGTGGCTGACCTTCACCTCCGGGTCCCCGCTCCAGCCCGCAGTGGCCCGGGCCCTGGACGACGAGCCGGACTTCCCGCGCACGCTCGCCGCCGACCTGCAGCAGCGCCGCGACCTCCTGTGCGCCGGCCTCACCAAGGCCGGCCTCACGCCGCGGGTGCCCGAGGGCACCTACTTCGCGACCACCGACGTCGCGCACCTGGGCTGGGAGGACGCGCTGACGTTCTGCCTGGCCCTCCCCGAGCGCGCGGGCGTGGTGGCGATCCCGGCGCAGGTCTTCTACGACGACGCCGACGCGGGTCGGCACCTGGTGCGCTGGGCGTTCTGCAAGGACGCGTCGGTCATCGAGGACGGCGTCCGTCGACTCGCGGAATCGGATCTGACACGCTGACGGGGTGGAGCCCCGGCGGCTGCTGGTGACCGGGTGCCCGGCGTACGGGCACCTGCTGCCGATGCTGCCTCTGGTGCGCGCGGCCGAGCGCGCCGGGCACGAGGTCCGCCTCGCCACCGGACCCGACATGGTGGCGGCGATGGAGCGCCGCGGGCTCCGGGTGATGGCCGCCGGGCCGAGCTTCCCGCAGATGTGGGCCTCCCACGACGCCGCCCTGGTGGGGCTCGAGGACGCGCCCCCGATGGAGCAGGCGGTCGCCGGCGGGACCGGGCTGTTCGGCGCCACCGTCCCGGCCCGGCTCCGGGACCTCGAGGACCGGTGTCGCGACTGGCGCCCGGACCTCGTCGTGCACGAGACCCTCGAGCTCGCCGGCCCGGTGCTGGCCCGGCGGCTCGGGGTGCCGTCCGTGGTGCACGGCTTCGGACCGATGTTCCCCATGTACGCCTTCCTGGGCGCGCAGATCGGACCCGCGGCGGGCCAACCGGACCTGTGGGCCCACCTCAGCACGACCCTGTGCCTCGACATCTGCCCGCCGTCGCTCCAACCGGACGGCCCACCGCCGTACCCCGCGGCCCTGCCGCTGCGGCCCAGTGCCGGCGAGGCCTCCGCCGGTCCGGTTCCGCAGGCCGTGGCGGCGCTCCTCGCGTCGTCCCGACCGCTGGCCTACTTCACCCTGGGCACGGTGACCAACGCGGCCGCAGGGCGAGCTCGCGACGGGCATCGCGGCGCTGCGCGACCTCGACATGAACCTCGTCGTGACGACCGGACCCGGCGCGGACCCCGCGGACCTCGGCGACCTGCCGCCCCACGTGGCGGTCGCCGAGTTCGTGCCCCAGGCGGTGCTCCTGGCCCGCGCGGACCTGCTGGTCTCGCACTGCGGCGCGGGCACGCTGCTCGGGGCGCTCTGCCACGGCATCCCGCAGGTGTGCCTGCCCCGCGGGACCGACCAGCCGCAGAACGCCGCCTGCGTCGCCGCCGCGGGCGCGGGCGTCGTGGTGGACGCCGACGACTTCGCCGTCGACACGATCCGGGCCGCGGCCGAGCGGGTCCGCGACGACCCGTCGTACGCCGCCGCGGCGCGCCGGCTGCAGGCCGAGATCGCCGGGATGCCGGCGCCGGATGCGGTGCTGGAGGCGGTCCTGACGCGGGTCAGCGCCTGACCCAGGCCGCCGTCTCGGGACGGAGCAGCAGCGTCATCGTCAGCGCGGCCGCGAGGAACGGCACCATCAGCACGAGCTGGCCCAGGGTGCCGAGGCCGAGCAGGCCCAGCGCCCCGACGTTCGAGATCATCAGCAGCACCCGCGACCAGGAGACGCCGCGGAACAGCAGGGCGGCCAGCACCATCGCGGCGATGGCCCAGACGATCACCGCGCCGCCCATGACGAAGGTGGCGATGATGATCATCCGGTCGGAGATCCCGCTGTCGGCGATGTCCGGGTTCTGCGTCCCGCAGGTCGGCGAGCAGGGTGTCGGGCGCCAGGGCGAGGTAGGCGAGACCGGCCGCCATCGCCACCGCGCCGAGGCCGGCGAAGCACCAGGTCAACGCGCAGGCCCAGAGCACCGGCGGCGGGCGCCCGCTCAGCGGCTGGGCGTGCGGAGCGGGACGGCCGGGGTAGGCCGCGGGCGGGGTGCCGAAGCCGGTCATCGGCTGCGGGCCGGTCGGAGGGGCCGGCGGCGCCGGCGGCGCCGCGGGCGTCGTCGGGGTGGTGGACGCGAAGGCCCGGGGCTCCGGCGGGCGCGGCGCGGCGCGGCCGGCGAACCAGTCCCGCGCCGGCGGCAGCCACAACAGCAGCGCGCAGGCCACCACGATCGAGGAGAGGAAGCCGCCGGTCACCATGCCGCTGAACAGCAGGGGCAGGGCGAGGACGGTCAGCCCGATGCGCGCCGTCCTGCTGCGGCGCAGCACCTGGTAGCCCAGGATCACCGCCGCGGTCGCGCACCCCGCGGCGATCATGCCCAGCACCCGCATGGCCGTCAGGGCGCCCTCGACGGACAGCCCCAGGCCGTCGCCGGGTGGCTCGGACAGGAACTTCTCGACCGCCTCACGGGTCTGCAGGCTGTGCAGGTTGGTGATCGTCTCGAAGACGAGCAGCACCACGAACGCGGACCCGGCCATGATCGTGTACGCCGCCATGGTGACCTGGCGGGGACGGGGCAGGGTCTCGGTCACGCCCTCATTGCATCACGCTGGTCCAACTGGTCTCGACACGCCCGCTCGTTCCTCGCGTGCTGCTCGACCACCGAGAACACGGGGCTACGGGGCCGGCACGACCAGGGTGAGACCGTCGTCGCCCGTGTCCACGGTGACGGTGCCGCCGTCGACCACCTCGCCGCTGATCAGCAGGCGCGCCAGCGGGTCGCCGATCGCGGTCTGGATGAGCCGGCGCAGCGGCCGGGCGCCGTACGCCGGGTCGTAGCCGGTGTCGGCGAGCCAGTCGCGGGCGGCCTCGGTGACCTGGATCGCGATCCGCCGGACGGCGAGCCGCTTCTCCAGCAGCGCGAGCTGCAGGTCGACGATGCGGGCGAGGTCGTCCCGCGTGAGCGCGTCGAACAGCACGATCTCGTCGAGCCGGTTCAAGAACTCCGGCTTGAAGCTCGCCCGGACCACCGCGAGCACCGACTCCTTCTTCTTCTCCGGGTCCAGCGTCGGGTCGACGAGGTAGGTCGAACCCAGGTTGCTGGTCAGGATCAGCAGCGTGTTGCGGAAGTCGACCGTGCGGCCCTGGCCGTCGGTCAGCCGGCCGTCGTCGAGCACCTGCAGCAGGATGTCGAAGACCTCCGGGTGCGCCTTCTCGACCTCGTCGAGCAGCACGACCGAGTAGGGCCGGCGGCGGACCGCCTCGGTGAGCTGCCCGCCCTCGTCGTACCCCACGTAGCCCGGAGGCGCCCCCACCAGCCGCGACACCGAGTGCTTCTCGGAGTACTCGCTCATGTCGATGCGCACGATCGCGCGCTCGTCGTCGAAGAGGAAGTCGGCGAGCGCCTTGGCCAGCTCGGTCTTGCCGGTGCCCGTGGGCCCCAGGAAGAGGAACGACCCGGTCGGCCGGTTGGGGTCGGAGATGCCGGCGCGGGAGCGCCGTACGGCGTCGCTCACGGCGTTGACGGCCGGTCGCTGGCCGATCAGCCGCTCGCCGATGACCGCCTCCATCTCCAGCAGCTTGGCGGTCTCGCCCTGCAGCATCTTGCCGGTGGGGATCCCGGTCCAGGCCTCGACGACGTCGGCGATCTGCTCGGACCCGACCTCCTCGCCGACCAGGGGCTCGAGGTCGACCTTCTCGGCCTTCTCGAGCTCGACGATCTGCTTCTCCAGGTTGGGGATCGACTCGTAGCGGATCTTGGAGGCCGCCTCGAGGTTGCCCTCGCGCAGGAGCCGCTCCTCCTCCCCGCGCAGCTGGTCCAGGGCCCGGCGCAGCTCGCCCTCGCCCTCGAGGGAGGTCTTCTCGCGCTCCCAGCGGCCCTCGAGCCCGCGCAGCTCCTCCTCGGCGTCGGCCAGGTCGGAGCGCAGCTTGGCGAGCCGCTCGACCGAGGCGTCGTCGGTCTCCTTGGCGAGCGCGAACTCCTCCATCTTCAGCCGGTCCACCTGGCGGCGGAGCTGGTCGATCTCCTCGGGGGAGGACTCGATCTCCATGCGCAGCCGCGACGCGGCCTCGTCGATGAGGTCGATCGCCTTGTCGGGCAGCTGGCGGCCGGTGATGTAGCGGTCGCTGAGGGTCGCGGCCGCGACCAGGGCGGCGTCGGTGATCCGGACGCCGTGGTGGGCTTCGTACTTCTCCTGGATGCCGCGCAGGATCTGGATGGTGTCCTCGACGCTCGGCTCGCCGACGAAGATCTGCTGGAAGCGCCGCTCGAGGGCGGGGTCCTTCTCGATCCGCTCGCGGTACTCGTCGAGGGTGGTCGCGCCGATCATGTGCAGCTCGCCGCGGGCCAGCATCGGCTTGAGCATGTTGCCGGCGTCCATCGCCGAGTCGCCCCCGGCGCCCGCGCCGACGACGGTGTGCAGCTCGTCGATGAAGGTGATGATCTGGCCGCCGGCGTCCTTGATCTCCTCCAGGACCGCCTTGAGCCGCTCCTCGAACTCGCCGCGGAACTTCGCGCCGGCCACCATCGCGGCCAGGTCGAGGCTGACCACCCGACGACCCTTGAGGGAGTCGGGGACGTCGCCGGCGACCACGCGCTGGGCGAGACCCTCGACGACGGCGGTCTTGCCGACGCCGGGCTCGCCGATGAGGACCGGGTTGTTCTTGGTGCGCCGGCTCAGCACCTGGATGACCCGGCGGATCTCGGCGTCGCGGCCGATGACGGGGTCGAGGCGACCGTCCTCCGCGGACTGGGTGAGGTCGACGGAGTACTTCTCCAGCGCTTCGTACGTCGACTCCGCCTCCGGGCTGGTGACCCGTCGGTTGCCCCGCAGGGAGGCGAGGCCCTCGCGCAGCCCGTCGGCGGTCAGGCCGGCGTCGGTGAGCACCGTCCGCGCGGAGGACTCGACGGTGGCCACGGCGACGAGCAGGTGCTCGGTCGCGACGTAGTCGTCCTTCATCCCGGACGCCAGGTCGAGGGCGCTCGCCAGCACCCGGGTGAGCGAGCCGGACGCCGCCGGCTGCTGCACGGTCGAGCCGCTGGCGCTGGGCAGCGCCTGGAGCACCGACTCGGCCCGCGCGGTCAGGGCGTCGGCGTCCACGCCGGCCTTGGTGACCAGCGTGCGGGCGGTGCCGTCGGCCTGCTTCAGCAGCGCGACGAGCAGGTGGATCGGCTCGGTCGTGGTGTGGCCGCCGGTGGTGGCGGACAGCTGGGCGGCCTCGATCACGTCACGGCTGCGCGTGGTGAACTTCTCGGCTCCGAACTGGCTCAACGGGGTCCCTCCGTGGACGTCTGGTGTCGGGACCACTGTGGTCCCACCGGTTCCAACGCGCCAGAAGTTGAGTCGATTCCCCTCAACTCTGGCCGCGATAGTCCGGCACGGAATGGTTCGGAAACTCCGGTCGCAGGAGCCGATGCGTGACGGACTATCGCGCTTGCGGTCTGTGACACTTGCTCCATGAGCGGGGTTCGGAACCAGCCGCCGCCTGCTGCGCTGTTGCGGGTGCTGAACCCGACGATGCGCCGACTGCTGCCGACACCGGCCGGACGGCTGTTCCCGAACTGGGGCGTGCTCCGGTTCACGGGCCGGCGCAGCGGCCGGGCGTTCGCGGTCCCGGTCGGCGTCTACGACCACGGGAGCGACCTGGTGGTCTTCACCGACTCCGGGTGGCGGGCCAACTTCCGCGACGGCCTGCCGGTCGAGGTGGTGCGGCGCGGCCGGGCCACGGCGGCGCACGGACGGCTGGTCACGGACCCGGCGTACGTCGGTCCGGCGCTGCGCGCGACGATGGCCGCCGGCACCTCGGCCCGGATGCTCGGCATCTCCCTCGAGGGCGGCCACGTGCCCACCGACGAGGAGGTGGCCGCGATCCGCGACGCCGTCGTCCTCACCGCAGCCTCGTGACCGGGCTCGACCTGGTCGCCGACTGCGACCGCTGCTTCGGGCTGTGCTGCGTGCTGCTGCCGTTCCGCGCGGCCGACGGGTTCGGGACCGACAAGGCCGGCGGCGAGCCGTGCGCGAACCTCGACGCCGGTGACCGGTGCGGGATCCACGCGCGGCTGACCGAGTCCGGGTGGCCGGGCTGCGTCGCCTTCGACTGCCTCGGGGCCGGGCAGCACGTGGCGCAGGTGACCTACGGCGGCGTCTCCTGGCGCGACCGCGACGAGCCGCACGTCCGCGCGGAGATGGGCGCCGTGCTCACGGTGGTGCGGGCGCTGCACCAGATGCTGCTGCGGCTCGACCCCGCGGACCCGGCGTACGCCGAGATCGTCGCGGCGCGCGAGGGCGGGCCGGAGAGCCTGCTCACGCTCGACCTGGACGCGCTCGAGGCGCGGGTCGAGACGGCGGTCGCTCAGCGCGAGCGGCGCCAGACGACCAGGGACTGACCGGCCAGGGACTCCCGCAGCACGGGCAGCTTGTTGGTCGGGACGGCGGCGGGCCGGCCGGCGTGCGCCTGGCGCAGCGCGTCGCGGGTGGCCTCGAGCTCGGCGGCCAGCTCGGCGTTGCGGTGCTGGAGGGCGGTGACCTGGTGCTCGAGGTCGAGGATCCGGCGCACTCCCTCGATGCCGATGCCGGACGACGTCAGGTCGGCGATCACCCGGAGCAGCTCCAGGTCGCGATGGGAGTACCGACGCCCCCCGCCCCCGGTGCGGCCGGGCGTGATCAGGCCCATCCGTTCGTAGGCCCGCAGGGTCTGCGGGTGCAGGCCGGTCAGCTCGGCCGCCACGCTGATGACGTAGACGGCCGAGTCGGGGTCGAGCCCGCCCAGGGGCGAGCTCGCGAACACGCTCACGACGCCTCGAACAGGTTCGCGCGCAACGGCTTGCCGGAGGTGGCGGCCCGGTAGGCCTCGACGGCCTCCCGGGCGGTCGCGTCCAGGTGAGCGGGCACCTGCACCTCGACGGTCGCCAGCAGGTCGCCGAAGGTGCCGTCGGTCTTGCGGGCGCCCTTGCCGCGGACCCGGAAGGTGCGGCCGTTGGGCGTGCCCGACGGGATCTTGAGGGTGACCGTCGCCCCGTTGAGCGTGGGGATCTTGATGTCCGCCCCCAGCGCCGCCTCGTCGAACGAGACGGGGACGTCGAGCAGGAGGTTGTCGGCCTTGCGGGTGAACAGCCGGTGCGGGCTCACCTTGACGGTGACGTAGAGGTCGCCGGCCGGACCGCCGTGCTCGCCCGCCGCGCCCTTGCCGCGCAGCCGGATCCGCTGGCCGTCCTTGACCCCCATCGGGATCCGCGCCTGGATCGTCCGCGCGGACAGGCCGCGGCCGGAGCCGTGGCAGGTGGGGCACGCCTCGTCGTACACGAGCTGGCGGCCACCGCAGGCGGGACAGGTCTCGTTGAGGGAGAACGCGCCGCCGACCGACGACACGACGAAGCCGGCGCCCTCGCACTGCGGGCAGATGTGCGGCTTGGTGCCCGGCTTGCCGCCCGTGCCCGAGCAGGTCGGGCAGGCGGAGTCCGAGGTGAGGCGCAGGCTGATCGTGACGCCGTCCATCGCGTCGGTGAACGAGATGGTGGCGCTGGTCTCGACGTCGGCCCCCTTGGTGGGGCGGTTGGCCTGGGTGCGGGTGCGACCGGAGAAGCCGCCGCCGAAGAGGTCGCCGAACATGTCGCCGAAGCCGCCGCCGGCCTGTCCGCCGCGCTCGCGCAGCAGGTCGTTGATGTCGAACCCGCCGGCCCCACCGCGCCCGAAGCCGCCCATCGGCCCGACGGCGCGCATCTCGTCGTACTTCTTGCGCTTGTCGGGGTCCCCGACGACGTCGTAGGCCTCGGCGACCGACTTGAACGTGTCGTGCTTGGCGGTGTCGCCGGGGTTGGAGTCGGGGTGGTTGGCCCGCGCGAGCTTGCGGTAGGCCTTCTTGATCTCGTCGGCCGTGGCGTCCTTGCCGACGCCGAGGACCTGGTAGAAGTCCTTGGTCAGCCAGTCGTTGCGGAAGCCGGTCTCGTCAGCCACGCGCGTGCACCTCCCCTCGGGCGGTCGGTCAGCTGGATGCGGGGTCGACCACGAGGACCTGGGCCGCGCGCACGACGCGGTCCCCGATCTTGTAGCCGGCCTTGGCGACGACCTTGGCGGTGGGCACCGCCACCTCGGGGTCCTCGCCGATGTGGGAGAGCGCCTCGTGGACCGTGGGGTCGAACGCGTCGCCGGGCTCGCCGAACTTGGTGAGTCCCAGTGCGCTGACGATCCGCTCGAGCTGCTCGGCGACGGCGTTGAAGCCGCCCTCGAGGGGACCGTGCTCGCGGGCCCGGTCGATGTTGTCGAGGACGTCGATGATCGGCGTCAGCACGACGAACGTCGCGTTCTCCCGGATCAGGTCGCGGTCCCGGTCGACCCGGCGCTTGTAGTTGAGGAACTCGGCCTGCAGGCGCTGCAGGTCGGCGGTCCGCTCGGCGAGCGCCATCTGGGTGACGGCGAGCTCGTCGCGCTCGGGGGTGATGTCGTCCTCGAGGTCCTGGGGCTCGACCGGACCGCCCTCCTCGAGCCAGTTGTCGACACCGCTGATGTCGCTCTCGACCTCGGTCTCGTTCGCCATCTCGGCAGCCGCGTCCCCGAAGGAGCCCCGGTGCTGCGGGGTCTCCTCCGGGGGACGCTGGGCGTCGGTCACTTGGCCTCGTCCTCGGGCTTCTCGTCGGTCGCACCCTCGGAGCCACCGTCGGCCACGTCCTCGTCGACGATCTCGGCGTCGACGACGTCGTCGTCGGCCTCGCCGGTCGCGCCGGTGGTGCCACCGGCCGCGGCCTGGTCGGCCTCGGCGGCGGCGTACATCGCGGCGCCCATCTTCTGGCTGGACTCGCCGAGCTTGGTGACGCCGGCCTGGATCTCCGAGGCCGGGGCCTCGGGGTTCTCCAGGGTCGCCTTGAGGGCGTCGACGTCGGCCTGGACCTCGGTCTTGACCTCGTCGGGGATCTTGTCGCCGTTCTCGGACAGGAACTTCTCGGTCGAGTAGACGAGACCGTCGGCCTGGTTGCGGGCCTCCACCGACTCGCGACGCTTGGCGTCCTCCTCGGCGTACTGCTCGGCCTCCTTGACCATCCGGGCGACCTCGTCCTTGGACAGCGCCGAGCCGCCGGAGATCGTCATCGACTGCTCGCGGCCGGACGCGTGGTCCTTGGCGGAGACGTGCACGATGCCGTTGGCGTCGATGTCGAAGGTGACCTCGATCTTGGGGATGCCGCGGGGCGCCGGGGGCAGGCCGGTCAGCTCGAAGTTGCCGAGCGGCTGGTTCTGCGCCCACATCTGGCGCTCGCCCTGGGCGACCTTGATCTCCACCGACGGCTGGTTGTCGTCGGCCGTGGTGAAGATCTCCGAGCGCTTGGTCGGGATGGTGGTGTTCCGCTCGATGAGGTTGGTCATCACGCCGCCCTTGGTCTCGATGCCGAGGGACAGCGGGGTGACGTCGAGCAGCAGCACGTCCTTGACCTCGCCCTTGAGCACGCCGGCCTGGAGCGCGGCGCCGACGGCGACGACCTCGTCGGGGTTGACGCCCTTGTTGGGCTCCTTGCCGCCGAGCAGCTCCTTGACCAGGTCGGTGACGGCGGGCATCCGGGTGGAGCCACCGACGAGGACCACGTGGTCGATGTTGCTGATCTGGACGCCGCCGTCGCGGAGCACCGACTTGAAGGGCTCGCGGGTGCGGTCGAGCAGGTCGGAGGTGAGCTTCTGGAACTCGGCGCGGGTGAGCTTCTCCTCGAAGTGCAGCGGGCCGGACTCACCGTGGGTGATGTAGGGCAGGTGGATCGTGGTCTCGCTCGAGGACGACAGCTCGATCTTCGCCTTCTCCGCGGCCTCCTGGAGGCGCTGCTTGGCGATCTTGTCCGACGCCAGGTCGACGCCGTTGTTGTCCTTGAACTTCTTGACCATCCACTCGACGACCCGGTTGTCCCAGTCGTCGCCACCGAGGTGGTTGTCGCCGGAGGTCGCCTTGACCTCCACGACGCCCTCACCGATCTCGAGCAGGGACACGTCGAACGTGCCGCCACCGAGGTCGAAGACGAGGATGGTCTGGTCGTCGCCCTTGTCGAGCCCGTAGGCCAGCGCGGCCGCGGTCGGCTCGTTGACGATCCGGCTCACGGTCAGGCCCGCGATCTCGCCGGCCTCCTTGGTCGCCTGGCGCTGCGCGTCGGAGAAGTACGCCGGCACGGTGATCACCGCGTCGGTGACGGTCTCGCCGAGGTAGGCCTCGGCGTCCCGCTTGAGCTTCTGCAGCACGAACGCGCTGATCTGCTGGGCCGTGAACGTCTTGTCGTCGATCTTGACGTTCCAGTCGCTGCCCATGTGGCGCTTGACGGAGCGGATGGTGCGGTCGACGTTGGTGACGGCCTGGCGCTTGGCGACCTCCCCGACCAGGACCTCGCCGGACTTGGCGAACGCCACGACGGACGGCGTCGTGCGGGCGCCCTCCGCGTTGGCGATGACGGTGGGCTCGCCGCCCTCGAGAACGGCGACGACGCTGTTCGTCGTGCCCAGGTCGATTCCGACGGCACGTGCCATGGTGTGTTACCTCCGCGTGAGACTGTGGGTGGGCCGTCCTCGGCCGCTGGCGGCGAGTCTGGCAAAGACCTTGAGTCGAATCAACTCAAGTTCGTTCAGCAGGCTCAACGCAGGGTGGGGGCGCCGTTGTTCCCGGCTCCGGGAGTCGTTTCCGGACCACGCAGCCGCGACCCCAGGCGGGCAGCCTCCTCGCGGTTGGCGACGCCGAGCTTGCGCAGGATGTTGGAGACGTGGACGCTCGCGGTCTTCACGCTGATGAACATCGCCTCGGCGATCTCCCGGTTGGTCCGGCCGTCCACCAGGCTGGCGAGCACCTCCCGCTCGCGCTCGGTCAGGCCGTACTCGTCCGCCGGGAGCGGTGCGTGCGCGTCCTCCTCCCCGGCGACCAGGTCGACGCGGCCCCAGCGCGCGAGCTTCTCGACCTCGGCCAGCACCAGCGCCGCACCGAGCCGCTCGGCGGCCGCGTGCGCCTCGCGCACCGCGCGCACCGACGCCTCCCCGGCGGTCTTGCGCATCACCAGCGCCTCGGCGTGCCGCCAGCGGGCGTAGAGGAGGAAGAACGCGTCGTCGGCCGCGGCCCACGCGTCCACGGCCCGGGACCACTCGCGGGGGTCGGAGGACCGACGGGCGCGGCCGAGCTCGGCGGCGAGCGTGCACGACCAGGCTCGCGAGTCCGGCAGCAGTCCCGCCTCCGGGTCGAGCGGGTCGGGTCGCAGCGTGCCCAGCCGGGCGAGGAGCTCGCCGAGCTGGCCGGGGACCCGGCCGTCGCGCTCCGCGAGGTCGCCGAGGGCCCGGGCCGCGATCGCGCCCAGCCGGGCGGCGAAGACCTGCTCCCCGCTGTCGGCGACCGCGTCGAGCCCGCCGCTCGCGATCTCCCACGCCTCCTCGGGACGCCCGTCCCACCAGGCCAGGGCGGCCGTGGCCTCCCGCTGCTCGCGCAACCAGGCGTCCGGGCACCCGTGCTCGTCGGAGAGGGCCTCCATCTCCGTGGCCAGCCGCCGCGCCTGGTCCAGGCGGCCCCGGACCACGTGCAGCCGGGTCCCCAGCAGCAGCACCGGGAAGCCGCGCAGCCCGCGTGGCCGGTCGGCGAGCGCCTGCTCGATGAGGGTCTCGGCCTCCTCCCACCGGCCCGCCCTGAGCAGGCAGTCGACGGCGTTGGCCCGGAGGAAGGCGCCGTCCTGGCGGGCCAGGCCCACCGTGCGGAGCGCGTCGTAGCCCGCGGCGCAGACCGCCACCGCCTCGTCGTAGCGCCCGGCCAGCCCGAGCACGTGCCCGGCGTTGATGAGCGTGGTGCCGAGGTCGTCGGGGTCGGCGACCTCGTAGGCGAGGTCGAGCGACTCGAGCAGGAGGTCGGCGCCCTCGTCCGGCCGGCCGCGGTAGGCCAGCAGCAGGCCCTGCGCCATCAGCGCCCGCCCGGTCTCCCGGGGGAAGTCCCCGGCGGCCGCCGCGACCCGCGCCTGCGCGGCAGGCCGGCTCGGCCTCGTCGAACCGGCTCCAGGAGACCAGCAGGATGGCGCGCCCGGTGAGGGCCCGGACCCGGGTCTCGTTGCGCGGGTCCTCGGGCAGGAGGTCCAGCGCCGCGTCGTACGCCGCCTCCGCCTCCACCGGCATCCCGGCGTTGATGCAGATCGAGCCCTTGCGGACCCAGATCTCGGCCCGCGCGGCGGGGTCGCGGCACTCCGTGGCCGCCCGGTCCGCGAGGTCGGCGGCGCGCCCGCCGTCACCGACCAGGTGGGCCGCCTGCGCCGCGTGCACCAGCAGGTCCACCAGGTCCAGGCCCGCCGCCTGGACGCGGTGCGGGACCACGGGGGCCGTCTCGAGGTCGGCCAGGACGTCGAGCGCGCGGGCGTAGTGCTCGTCGGCCTCGATGAACGCGTGCAGCCCCTCGGCCGCGAGACCGGCGCTGACGGACGCCTCGAACGCCAGCCGGGGCACGCCGGCGGCCTGCCAGTGGAAGGCGACCTGTCCGGCGAGGTCGTGGTCGTCGGGGTCCGGCGACCTCGAGGACAGCTCCCGGGCCGCGGCCCGGTGCAGCGCGCGCCGCCGATCCGGCTGCAGGGCGACGTCGATGACCTCCCGCAGGAGCGGGTGCGCGAACACGTAGGCGTCCTGCTCCACCCGGACCACCAGCCGCTCCAAGGCCGGGCGCAGCGCCGCTTCGATCTGGTCCGACGGCTGCTCGGCCACCGCGCTCAGCGTGGCGAGCGTGGTCGCCCGACCGAGCACCGCGGCCACGTCGAGGACCAGCCGGGTGTCCGCGGGCAGCGCGGCCAGCCGCGCGGCCACCAGGCCCCGCAGCGACTCCGGGATCTCGTCCTGCTGGGCCAGCACCCACGGCAGCGCCTGCTCGGTGAACAGCGGGTTGCCGTCCGTCCGGTGGTGCACCCGGGCGACCTCCTCGGACGACACCGGTCGGTGGAGCAGGTGGCTGAGGTGCTCCCGCGTCTGCTCGGGGTCGAGGCGGGACAGCGCCACGACGGTCACCTCGTCGAGCCGGACCAGCTCGGCGTACCAGTCGCGCAGGTGCGCGTCGCGCGGCGGCTCGTCGGTGCGCAGGGTCAGGACCAGCAGCACCCGCTCGTCGCGCAGGTTGCGCACGAGGAAGCTCACCAGGTCGAGCGTGGACCGGTCCGCCCAGTGCAGGTCCTCGAGCACCACGAGCACCGGCGGCGAGCCCGGGCCGCTCGACGCCAGCTCGGTGAGCGTGCTCAGCACGTTCTCCAGGAGCCGACCCTGGCTGGACAGGCTGGCGGGGACCTCACCCTCCGCCGGTCGGCCGGGGGCCGGTGCTCGCCGTTCGAGCGGGGCGAGCTCGTGCGGCCAGCACCACGTCAGCCGGGCCCGCTCGTCGGGTCCGAGCGCCCGGCCGAGGTCCCGGAACGCCTGGATCACCGGCGCGTACGGCGTCGACTCGCCGGCCACCGGGAAGCTGGACCCGCGCAGCACCCGCGCCCCGGACGCGGCGGCGAAGGACGACACCAGCCTCGACTTGCCGATGCCGACCTCGCCGGACACCAGGGCCAGCCCGGGCGTGCCGTCGGAGGCGCGCGCCAACAGATCGCCGAGAGTCTCCTGCTCGGTCTCCCGGTCGACGAGGGCTGGCACTTCGGTGAGCTGGGGCATGGGGTTCCGTCGGGCCACACCGCGTGGCCCAGGGGGGTTCTCCTCCGAGTATCCCCGCTCCCGGCCGGGTGCGGCCATCCGATTTCGCCGACCCCCGATTTCGGGGGTTCCCGGGCTAAGGCCCCCGGTGCCCGGATCTGAGGCCCCTTCCCGATGTGGGCACCCCCGCGCCCTTCCTAGCGTCGGGGTCACGACATTCCGTTCCACGACCCGAAGGACCAGACGATGACCCGCACCCCGCTCTCCCGCCGTACGACGACCGTGCTCGCCCTCACCGGCGGCGCCCTCCTCGCCGGCACCATGACCGCCAGCGCCGTGATGGCGCCCGGGACCCCGCAGCCGGACGTGACGTTCGGCGCCGACAACGACAACGCGACCAACACCTTCATCCAGCCGCCCGGCGTCACCGCCAAGCAGCACATGGACAACACCGACGTGCTCTTCGGCCGCGGCAACGCCGACCTGCTCGTCGGGCAGCTCGGCGACGACGTCCTCGTCGCCGGCAAGGGCGACGACGTCCTCGTCGGCGGGCCCGAGGCCGGGACGGCCCCCAACACCAACAGCGACGTGCTGCTCGGTGAGCAGGGCGACGACATCAACATCTGGGCGCCCGGCGACGGCAGCGACGCCTTCGCCGGGGACAAGGGCTACGACACCTCGGTGTTCGCGCCGTTCGTGCTCCAGACCGACGGCTCGCTCACGCTGCGGCGCTACTGGAACGCCACCGTCCCGGCCGTGGACACCGGCGGGAACGCCGCGTTCTCGTGCACGATCGTCGAGGTCCCCGCTTCGGAGAACCTCGGCGCCCAGTTCCTGGTGCGCTTCAACGTCAACAACAACCCGGTCGTGACCGTGCGGCACAAGGACGTCGAGCAGGTCGTCTGCCCGAGCCCGATCCAGGGTCACGCCCAGGTCGCCGACCTGACCGACGCGCAGCCCACGTTCGTCGACGTCCCGGTGACCAGCTTCCGGGGCGCCCTCCGGGTGATCACCCAGGGTTCGTGAGGCGCGTCATGAGGACCTACCGCTGCGCCGACTGCGCACAACCCCTCGCCCTCGCCGTCGAGCCGCCCGCCGGGCTGCCCTTCGCCGTCACGACCGCCCTGGTGCAGGCCGAGCAGGCGGCTCGCCGGCACCAGCGGCTCTGCCCGGGCCGCCCCCAGGACGCGCTCGCGGAGCGTCGTACCGACCTGATCGCCTGAGGAGGAGATCGCCATGCAGCACGACCGTCCCCACGCCCTCGTCGTGGGCGCCAGCCTGGCCGGGATGCTCGCGGCCCGGGTGCTGAGCGAGACCTGCGAGCGCGTCACGGTGCTCGACCGGGACCTGTGGACCGACCACACCCGGCCCCGCCAGGGGGTCCCGCACGGCGGGCACGCCCACGGGCTCCTGTCGCGTGGCCTCGCCGGCCTCGAGGAGCTCCTCCCCGGCCTCACCGCAGAGCTGGTGCGGGCCGGGGGGGTCATCGGCGACATCTCGGACGGCGTGGCCTGGACCCTCGCGGGCGGCCGGCTCGCGGCCGCACCCAGCGACCTGGTCGGCCTCCTGGTGAGCCGGGTGGCCCTGGAGTCGGCCGTCCGGCGGCGCGTGCTGGAGCTCCCCCAGGTCTCCCTGCACGAGCACCGGGCGGCCGCCGGCATCACCCTGTCCCCCTCCGGGGACGTCGACGGCGTCGAGGTGTTCGCCACCGACGGGCCGCCCGGGCCCATCACCAGGATCGCCGCCGACGTGGTGGTCGATGCGTCCGGGCGGCGCTCGCAGGCACGCCGCCTGGCTGCGGCGCCACGGCTACCCGGCCCCGCCCCAGGACCGGGTCGGCGTCGACATCCACTACGCCACCCGGTGGTTCGAGCGCCGCCCCGGAGACCTGGGGGGCCTGGTCGCGGCGGCCCACGGCGCCACCCCCGACACCCCCTTCGGCGCCGTCGCGCTCGCCCAGGAGGGCGACCGCTGGGTGGTCGGGCTCAACGGCTACCACGGCCGGCGCCCGCCGGTGGACCTGGAGGACTTCCGTGCCCGGGCCCGCCGCACCGACCCGCTCATCGGTGAGCTCGTGAGCGGGGCGACCCCGCTCGACGACGGTGCCCGGTTCGGCCTCAAGGCCGCCGTCTGGAACCGCTACGACCGGGCCCGCCGGCTCCCCGGCAACTTCCTCGTGATCGGTGACGCGGTGTGCAGCTTCAACCCGATCTACGGCCAGGGCATCAGCGTCGCGGTGAGCGAGGCGCTCGTCCTGCGCGACAGCCTCGCCGTCGGTCGGTCGGACCTCGGTCGGAGGTTCCACCGGGGGTCGCGGTCGGCGATCGCCACGGCGTGGCAGCTGAGCACCGGCAACGACCTGGCCCTGCCCGCGACCGAGGGCCGTCGGACGAGGGCCGGGAGCCTGATCGGCGGCTACGTCCACGCCCTGCTGGTCGCCGCCCGCACCGACGCGCACCTGGCGCACGCCTTCCTCCGGGTGTCCAACCTCGAGGCGGAGCCGAGCTCGCTGCTCGCGCCGCGGCTGGCGCTCCGGGTCCTCAGGTCGAGCCTGGCCCCTGCGCCCAGGCCGACCGCGATGCGGCCGGTCGCCGGCGGGGCGTCATGACGCCGTACCGGCCGGCCACCCGGCACCGGATCCTCTTCACCTCGGTGCCCGCCTACGGCCACGCGCTGCCGATGCTGCCGCTGGTCCGGGCCGCGATCCGGGCCGGGCACGACGTCCGGTTCGCGACCGGCCCGGACCTGGTGGGTCCGCTGCGGAGCCGCGGGATCCCGGCCTACGCGGCCGGTCCGACGCTTCGCCGGCATGCAGCAGACGCGGCAGGACCTGGCGCCGGACATCGACCGGATGCCGCCGGAGGAGCAGATCGCGGCGTCGGCGGCCGGGCTGTTCGGACTCCCCGCACGCGAGCGGCGGGACGACCTGCGGGAGATGCTCGGCCGCTGGCGTCCCGACGTGGTGGTGCACGACCCGCTGGAGCTCGCCGGGCCGATGGTCGCCCGCGCGCTCGGGCTGCCCAGCGTCCTCCACGGCTACGGTCCGATGTTCCACGAGTACGACGCGTTCGCCGGCGCCGCCGTCGGCGCCGCGGGCGAGCCCGACCTGTGGGAGCACATCCGCGGCCAGGAGTGCCTCGACATCTGTCCGCCGGCCCTGCGGCCCCCGGGCCCCGCGCTGTGGCCCGACGCCTTCGACCTGCGTCCGAGCTCCGGTGAGCCGGGCCGGCACGGCCTGCCCGAACCCGTGGCCCGGCTGCTCGCGGCCTCGCTGGACCCGGTCGTCTACCTGACGCTCGGCACCGTCTCCAACAGCGTCGGCGACCTGCGCACCGCCGTCGAGGCGGTCCGCGACCTACCGGTCCGCCTCGTCGTGACCACCGGGCCGGGGGTCGACCCCCAGACCCTCGGCGGCCAACCGCCGAACGTGGCGGTCACCGGCTTCGTCCCCCAGTCGCTGATCCTCGAGCGCGCGGACCTGCTCGTGTCGCAGGCCGGTGCGGGAACCATGCTCGGGGCGCTCGTCCACGGCATCCCCCAGGTGTGCCTGCCGCGCGGTGCGGACCAGCCGTGGAACGCGGCCGCGGTCGAGCGCGCCGGGGCGGGGCTCGTGGTCCCGCCGGACGCCTTCTCCGGCGAGGCCGTCCGGGCGGCGGTCGAGCGGGTGCTGGCCCGGTCGTCGTACGCCGCGGCTGCGGACCGGGTCGCCCGCGAGATCGGCACCATGCTGCCGGCCCCCGTCCTGCTTCCCGAGCTGCTCGAGACCATGGCCGACCGGGAGGTGGCCTGACGCGTCAGCGACCGCGGTTGCGGGGGTGCTGGCGGGCCTGCCGCTCGTTGCCGCGCTTGTAGTTGCCCGTCCAGCGGGCCATCGCCTCCTGGGCCTCCGCGTCACCGGCGCCGTCGACCTCGGCGAGGAACTCCGCGGCCCGGCCGCCGCGCAACGTCGTCGCGTGCGCGCCGTGGTGGGTGATCACCACGGTGCCGTCGCGGCGTACGTCGTGGGCGAAGCCGGCCGGACTGCCGCTCACGGGCCCGTCTCGACGTCGAGGCCCTGCTGCTCGTCGACCCGCCGCTTGATCCGGCCCATCCCGGGCAGCTTGCCGAGCATGCCGTTGAGCTCCCGCGACACGTCGAGGAGGTCGTGCACGTCGGGGGCCACCGTGCCGAGGGTGCGCATCACGGGCAGCAGGTCGCGCTCCACCTGCTCGACGAGCTGGGGCAGGTGGTCGATCAGCTGGACGAGCGCGTCGACCTCGTCGGGGTGCGTCGTCTCGGCGAGCCGCTCGAGCGTCGGCTGGAGCTGGGTGAGCGAGGGTTCCAGCGCCCCGATCAGGGCGTCCGCCCGGGCCCGGGTCTCGTCGGTGCGGCTGACGACCGCCGCGGCCTCGAGGCGGGTCTCCTCGATCCGGGCGACGAGCGCGGCCACCTCGTCGACCACCTGCTCGGCCCGCGTCAGCAGCGCGGTCACGCGAGGGAGGATGGCGAAGAGCTGCTCCACCCCCTCACCGGCGCGCTCGACGACGGCCATGAGGTCGCGAGGGCCGGGGACCGAGGGCAGGCGCACGCGTCTCAACCTAGCCGCCGGTCCCCGGGGTTTCGAGGCTCGCTCCGCTCGCACCTCAACCACCGGTGCCGGGAACACGGTGCGGCGGTTGATGGTTCAACCATCATGCGAATCGACATCTGGTCCGACGTGGTCTGTCCGTGGTGCTACATCGGCAAGCGCCGGTTGGAGAAGGCGATCGAGGGGCGCGACGACGTCGAGGTGGTCTTCCACTCCTTCGAGCTCGACCCGTCGTCACCGCGGGTGGCGACCCAGACGGTGGCCGAGCACCTCGGGCAGAAGTACGGCGGTGGCGCCGCGGGCGGTCGGTCGATGATCGAGCGGGTCGAGGCGGTCGCCGCTGAGGAGGGACTGCTGTTCCGGCTCGGTGAGGCGATGCGCGGCAACACCGTGGACGCGCACCGACTGCTGCACCTCGCGCTCGCGGAGGGCGGCCCCGAGCTCCAGGGGCGGCTGTCCGAGGCCCTGCTGGCGGCGTACTTCCTGCGCGCGGAGAACCCCGCCGACCACGCCGTGCTCGCCCGGATCGCCGACGAGACCGGCCTCGACCCCGAACGGACCCGGTCGGTGCTGGCCGGCGACGAGTTCGCCGACGCGGTCGAGGCCGACATCCGGCAGGCCGTGGCGTACGGCGCGACCGGGGTGCCGTTCTTCGTCGTCGACGACCGCTACGGCATCTCGGGCGCCCAGCCCGTCGAGGTGTTCCAGCAGGTGCTGGCCCGCGCGGACGCCGACGCCCGGCCGCTCGTCCACGTGGGCGGCGAGGACGCGGAGGCCTGCGGGCCGGACGGTTGCGCGATCTAGGAATACCTGGGCGCCGGGCCTTGTAGGCACCTGTATGACCGTTCCCGACATCGCCCTGAACGACGGCACCACCATCCCCCAGCTCGGCTTCGGGGTGTTCCAGGTGAAGCCCGACGAGACCGCCGAGGTCGTGACCGCCGCGCTGGAGGTCGGCTACCGGCACCTCGACACCGCGCAGATGTACCGCAACGAGTCGGGCGTCGGCGACGCCGTCGCGAAGTCCGGGCTGGACCGCGACGACCTCTACGTGACCACCAAGCTCAACAACGGCTTCCACCGGCCCGACGACGCCCGACGCAGCTTCGAGGAGTCCCTCGACCGGTTGCGCCTGGACCGGGTCGACCTGTTCCTCATCCACTGGCCGCTGCCGACGAGGTACGACGGCGACTTCGTGTCGACCTGGCGGACGCTGGTCGAGCTGCGGGACTCCGGTCGGGTCACGTCCATCGGCGTCTCCAACTTCCAGCCCGACCACCTCGACCGGATCATCGAGGAGACCGGCGTGGTGCCCGCGGTCAACCAGGTCGAGATCCACCCCTACTTCACCAACGAGACGGTCCGCGCCGCGAACGCCCGGCACGGCATCGCCACCGAGTCCTGGTCGCCGATCGCCCAGGGCCAGGTCCTCGGCGACCCGGTCATCGTGGAGATCGCCGAGCGCCTCGGGCGCACGGCGTCGCAGGTCACCCTGCGCTGGCACCTCCAGCGCGGCGACATCGTCTTCCCCAAGACGACCCGGCCCGAGCGGATGCGCGAGAACTTCGCGATCCTCGACTTCGAGCTGACCGACGCCGACCTGGCGGCGATCTCGGCCCTCGACCGGGGCGAGCCGGGACGCACCGGCCCGCACCCCGACCGGATGGACTGGATCCCGGGCTGACCACCGTCCAGCCCTGGTGGTCGCCCCTCGACGCGACGGGCGCGGCGCGTCAGGCTGGTCGCATGGCCACCACCCCGATGCCCCCGACGACCGTCGTCCTCTTCGGGGCCACGGGTGACCTGAGCCGCCGCAAGCTGCTGCCCGGGCTGCTGCACCTGTACCAGACCGGGCTGCTGCGCGACGTCCGCGTGGTCGGCACCTCGCTGGACGAGCACACCCGCGACTCGTTCGTGGACTTCGCCCGCGATGCCGTCTACGAGTTCGGCGGCGACGGCGACACCGAGGCCTGGCCGGAGTTCGCGAAGGTGCTGCACTGGGCCCCGGGCAGCGAGGGACCCGCCGGGCTGCGGCGCGTGGTCGACGAGGTCGAGGCGGACTGCGAGGCCCCCGCCAGCCGGCTGCACTACCTGAGCGTCCCGCCGAAGGCCGCGCTGTCGGTCGTCCACGAGCTCCGCGACGCCGGCCTGGTGGAGCGCAGCCGGATCATCATGGAGAAGCCCTTCGGCACCGACCTCGCCTCCGCACGCAAGCTCAACGCCCAGCTCCACGAGGTCTTCGACGAGGAGCAGATCTTCCGCATCGACCACTTCCTCGGCAAGGAGGCGGCGCAGAACATCCTCGCCTTCCGCTTCGCCAACGGGCTCTTCGAGCCGATCTGGCACCGGCACCACATCGACCACGTGCAGATCGACGTCCCGGAGGCGCTGGGCCTCGAGCAGCGCGCGAGCTTCTACGAAGCCACCGGCGCCTACCGGGACATGGTGGTCACCCACCTGTTCCAGGTGCTCGCGTTCACCGCCATGGAGCCCCCGACGGCCCTGGAGCCGGAGGCGATCAGCGAGGAGAAGAACAAGGTCTTCCGCTCGATGCTGCCGATCCTGCCCAGCGACGTCGTCCGGGGTCAGTACGTCGGCTACCAGGACATCGAGGGCGTGGCACCGGGGTCCGAGACCGAGACCTTCATCGCGCTCAAGTGCTACGTGGACAACTGGCGCTGGGCCGGGGTGCCGTTCTTCCTCCGCACCGGCAAGCGGCTGGCCGAGGGCGCCCGGATCATCTCGATCGCGTTCAAGGAGCCGCCGCGCTCGATGTTCCCGCCGGGCTCCGGCGTCGGCGACCACGGCCCCGACCACCTGACCTTCGACCTCGCCGACCGGGCCAAGATGTCGCTGTCGTTCTACGGCAAGCGGCCGGGCCCGGGCATGAAGCTCGACAAGCTGTCGATGCAGTTCGCCATGCAGGACACCGGCTGGGCCGGGTCGGTGCTCGAGGCGTACGAGCGGCTCATCTACGACGCCGCGCGCGGTGACCGCACGCTGTTCACCTCGGCGCGGGGCATCGAGCGGCTGTGGGAGATCTCCGAGCCGTTGCTGGAGAACCCGCCCATCGTCCGGCCCTACGGCCAGGGCTCGTGGGGCCCCAACCAGATCCATCAGCTGGTCGCGCCGTGGGGTTGGCGGCTCCCGTTCGAGCGGGTCTGGCGCGACCCGAACGCGACCGGCGGCTAGGCGGGCGGCCTCGGCGGGCCCTAGGCGGGCAGCGCCACGCCCCGGCGGGCGAGCAGCGGCATCAGCCGGTCGACCACCGGCCCGATCAGCAGCACCACCACGATGGTGCCGGGGCCGAGCGACGCCCCCAGCAGCCACCCCGCGATGGCCCCGAGGATCTGCACGAGCGAGTAGCTCCACCGGAACGGGACCGGCGGGTCCCAGGCCTGCCCGGCCGCCTCCACGGGCCCGGCCCCGAGGTCGACCGCCAGGTAGCCCGCGACCCCGATGCAGAGCACCACGAAGCCCACCACCATCTCGGCCCAGCGCAACGGGAGCGAGGACGGTTGCGGAAGGATCGGCAGCAGCACGCTCACGACGAGCCCCACGACGACGGGCTGGGTCACGGTGCCGAGCCCGGGGCGGCGCCCGCGCAACCAGGCGAGCAGCACGAGGACGACGCCGACCACGGTGTTGACGATCCAGAAGGCGACGCCGGTCGTCAGCGAGATGCCGTTGATGAACATCGAGTAGCCGTCCGAGCCGAGCCGGGCGTCGAGGAGGAGCGCGACGCCGACGCCGAGCACCACGCACGACCCCACCAGCTGGGTGACGCGGGTCAGCACGGCGGGGTCCTCACCCCAGCACAACCCCGCCGCGGGCCCGGGGCATTCCCGGCCGTGGCTGGGAGAATGCCCGCATGCCTCGGGACGTCGACCTCGCGACCGGGGCGGAGTTCCGCCTGCGCGACCTCGCCGTCGCGGTCTACGGTCCGACGCTGGTCAGCTCGATCGGGTACGGCGCCGTCACCCCGATGCTCGCCCTCCGCGCCCGGGACCTGGGCGCGGACGTCGGCACCGCCGCGCTCATCGTGTCGCTCTTCGGCCTCGGCATGCTGCTCGCCTCGCTGCCGTCCGGGGCGATCGTGGCCCGGCTCGGCGAGCGCCGCACCCTGCTGTACGGCGGGTTCGTGGACGCCGTCGCGATGGTCGCCGCGGCCCGCGCCTCGACGGTGCTCGCCCTCGGCATCGCGGTCGTGGTCAGCGGGATGGCGTGGACGGCCTTCCTGATCGCCCGGCAGGGCTTCATGATCGAGGCGGTCCCGGTCAGCCACCGCGCGCGGGCGATGTCCACGCTCGGCGGCACCTTCCGGATCGGCATCTTCATCGGGCCCCTGGTCGGGGCCGCGCTGATCCACGGCTACGGCATCGGCTCGGTGTTCCTGCTCTCCGGCGCCCTCTCGGTGGCCGCCGGGCTGCTCGCCCAGCTGATGCCGGACCTGGGCCTCGAGGGACGTGAGCAGCAGCGCGACGACGGGTTCGCCTCGGTGCGCTCGGTGTTGCGGGCGCACCGGCACACCCTCCTGACCCTGGGCGTGGCGGTGGTCGTGATCAGCGCCTCGCGGTCGGTGCGCGCGGGGCTGCTGCCGTTGTGGGCCGACCACCTCGGCATCTCCGCGAGCACCACGTCGCTGATCTTCGCCGGCTCCGCCCTCATCGACATCGCGATGTTCTACCCGGGCGGCTGGCTGATGGACCGCCGCGGTCGCAGCGTCGTCGCGGTCCCGATCGTGCTCGGCGTGGCGGTCGCCTGCCTGCTCCTGCCGCTCGTGACCAGCGCCGCCGGGCTGGCCGCGATCCTGGTGCTGATCTCGTTCGCCAACGGGCTCGGGTCCGGGATCGTGATGACGCTCGGTGCGGACACCGCACCACTGATCGGGCGCGCGCAGTACCTCGGTGGCTGGCGGCTGTGCGGCGACATCGGCAACACCGGTGGCCCGCTGCTGGTCGGCCTGGTGAGCTGGGTGGCGCCGCTGGCGACCGCCTGTCTGGTGGTCGGGACGCTCGGGCTGGTCGGGGCCGCGTGGGTGGGCTACTGGACCCGGCGGCTGGACCGGACCCTCAGCCGATCGTGATGACGACCTCGTTGGAGGTGGCGCCGGTGTCCGTGTCGGCCATCCGGAACCGGGTCTCGCCGCCCTGGCCGGTCTGGATGTAGGTCGTGAAGCTGCCGCCGTTGACCCGCGCGGTGACCGGGAAGTCCTGCCAGCTGCCCGCCTCGAAGCGCTGCACCTGCAGGACCGCGCCCTCCCCGCCGGTGTAGGTCCCGGTCAGGTCGATCTGCTGCATCGGCGCCACCGCGGTCTGGCCGGCCGTCAGCACGATCGCCGTCGCGGGCGCCGCCGAGCCGGTGGACCCGGGGGTCTCCTCCTCGCCGGGCGCGAGGGTGACCAGCGGCCCGGTGCTCAGGTTGGTCTCCGAGGGCTTGGGGAGGTACATGGACTGGGCGCCGCCGCCGGTGTCCTCGGCGGTGGTGTCCGTCTCGCCGAGACCGAGACCCTTGCTGGCCACCAGGGCCGCCGCCCCGAACAGCAGCCCGATCGCGACGGTCACCGCGACCAGCGCGGCCAGGCCGTGCAGGATGGGGTGCTCGCGGTCGGTCACGCCGCCATTGTCGCCGGAGGTGCCTGAGCGGACCAAACCACGCGGGGATCCGCGCGGTCGTCCACAGCCGCGGGTGCGGCCGGTTTGGGCCGGCGACGCGAGGCCGAACCTCCGGGCATGAACCCTTCGATGCAGGTGGACTACGCCGAGACCGCCCGGGCCGCGCACCGGCTCACGGACCTCCAGGCCGAGGTCGCGACCCGCGCCGCCCCGGGCGTCCCCGACACCGGCGGGCCGCCGGCCGACGCTGCTCTCGCGGCCGTGGAGCGGGCCGCGCTCGGTGTGGCGCTGCGGCTCGGTCGGGTGGCGTGGGCGCTGGGGCGGGTCGAGCGCTCGACCCGCGAGGTCGACGAGCGGTACGCCGCCCGGTGGGCCGCCCTCGGGGACCTCCCGTGAGCGCGGTGCGCGGCACCGACGACGTCTCGCTGGTCGTCGACGGTGACCCGGCGTCGTGCCGGCTGGTGGCGCGGGGCCTCGCCGCCCTCACCGGGACGCTCGCCGAGACGGCCGACTTCCTGAGCCGCCAGGCCGACGGTGCCGACGGTGCCGACGCCGCGGACGCCGCCGGACCCGGAAGCGTCTGGGTGGCGGCCTACCGGGCCCGCTGCCGACGCCTGGCCGCCGAGGCGACCGCCCTCCGCGCCCGCACGGACACCCTCGCCGCGGCGCTCGCCCTGCTCGCGGAGGCGCTGGAGCGGGCCGGGGGCGTGCTGCACGACGTCGAGGTGATGGCCGCGCCGCACGGCCTGGTCGTGGACCGCCGCCTGGTCTCCCCCGCCACGGGTGATCGCGAGGCGAGCGCCTGGGTGGCCTGGCGGGACGCCCGGGTGCTGGTCCGGCTGGCCCGGCGCATCGAGCGGGACGCCCGGCACGCCTGGCAGCGCGCACTCGAGGACCCGGTGGACCACCCGGTGCCGGCCGGGCCGGACGCGCCCATGCCACCCGGGCCCCCGCTGCTGCCGCCCGGCACCCCGTGCCCGGCCCCGGAACCTCGCGCCGGGCCTCCCGAGGACCGTCCGGTCCCCGACCTGGTGCCGGTCGTGTGCGGCCTGACGCCGCGGGACCCGGACGGCTTCTGCGCCACGCCGGACGGGCCGCTCGCCGCCGGCCGGCTCGAGGGAGCACGCCGTGCCGAGCGCTGAGGTCATCGCCGTGCCGGCGCACTGGCGTCGGTCGGCCGATCCGGGCAGCGGCGTGCTGGTGTCCGCCCGCTGCCCGGTCGCCGGGCGCTCGGGCGTGGTCGCGCTGATCCGGCTCGAGGTGCAGCCGGTCACCGGCTCGCTCCCCCGCTGGCGGGAGGAGGACCTGCGGGCCACGGCCGCCCGGCGTACCGACTTCGAGCTGGACGACGAGGACGACTACGACCTCGACGGCCGCGAGGTGTCCTACCGGCGCTTCGGCTACCGGCGCGGCGCCGACGACCTGCTCTGCGAGCAGTGGGCCTGGCTCGTGGACGGCCGCGGCTACACGCTGACCTGCTCGGTCGGGCGCGCCGACTACCTCGACTACTGCGACGTGTTCGAGGCCGTGGCCGCGACCTTCGACCCTCAGTCGCCCGTCTCGCCGCGCGCGGCGCGCAGCTCGCGCTCGGCCACCGCGTGGACGTCGGTGCGCGCGTCGTAGGCCCAGAAGTCCCGCAGCCACAGCGCGGTCAGCGTCACGCCACCCGCGCACGCCAGGCCGCCGCTGACGATCGCGCCGCGCACCGTCCAGAGGTCGGCGACGACCCCGGCCCGGATCTGGCCGCCGAGCGGGCCGAGGGAGTAGGACAGCATCTCGATGCCGGCCAGCCGTCCCCGCATCTGCTCGGGGATGGTCTGGTTCCACACGGTGCCGCGGAACACCGCCGAGATCATGTCCGCGGCGCCGGAGAGCATCAGGAACAGCAGCACCAGCCAGACGCTCGGCATCAGCCCGGCCAGCGCGATCATCAGGCCGTACACCGCAGCGGCCACCACGATCGCCCGCCCGTGGTGGAAGACCCGCGCCGTCCAGCCGCTGAACGCGGTGGCGAGCACGGCGCCGACCGTCTCGGCGCTGTAGAGGAGGCCGAGGATCTCGGGTCGTCCGAACACCTCGTCCGCCAGCGCCGGGAACAGCACCACCGGCATCGCGAAGAACATCGCGATGAGGTCGACCACGTAGGTCCCGAGCAGGTCGCGGCGGCCGAGCGCGTAGCGCATGCCCTCGCCGATGGCCGCCAGGGACGGCGGGGTGGTCTCGGCGACGTGCGGGTAGGGCCGCATCGCGACGTACATCAGGGTCGCGACGGCCAGCCCGACGATGTCGACCACGAAGCACCAGCCGATGCCCACGTAGGCCACCAACAGGCCGCCGATCGCGGGACCGACGAGCACGCCGATCTGCATGCCGAAGCTGGTGAGGGCGTTCCCGGCGATGATCTGGTCGTGGCGGACGGTGCGCGGCATCAGCGCCTCGCGGGAGGGCCGCTGCAGCGCCGAGGACGACGTGAGCAGGCCCGGCCACCAGGAAGATCACCCAGAGGCTCGGCCGGTCGCGGAAGGCGTTGACGGCCAGCACGGCGGTGAAGACCGCCTGGGCCACCCCCGTCCAGATCAGCAGCCGTCGCCGGTCCACGTGGTCGGCCAGCGCGCCGCCGTACAGGCCGAAGACGATGAGCGGCACCAGCTCGACCAGGCCCACCGCGCCCACGGCGAAGTTCGACCCGGTGAGCGTGTAGATCTGGAACGGGATGGCGACGTAGGACACCATCCCGCCGAGGTAGAAGACGGTCCCGGCGACGAACAGCAGGCGGAAGTCGCGCGACTCACGCAGGGGGGTCACGTCCATGCGCAGGGCACGGAACCGGTCACTCCACGTCACGGGGGTCGATGGTGGCACTCGGACGGTCCCGCCGCACCCGAGTTGGCGCCGCGTGTCGGTCAGCGGGTCACGCGCACCCGGGCTCCCCCGCGCGGCACGCTGGTGATGTTGCGGACCTTCGGGGCGTCCGGACCCAGGGTGCGGACGTCGACGGCGGCGAAGACCTCGCGCAGCACCGCGACCCCCTCCATCAGGGAGAAGCCCGCACCGATGCAGCGCCGGACCCCGCCGCCGAACGGGATCCAGGTGTTGGTGGGCGGGTTCTGGCCGAGGAACCGCTCGGGCCGGAAGACCTCGGGGTCCGGGTGGTTCTCCGCGCGGGCATGGGCGAGCAGGATCGAGGGGCCGATGGTGGCCCCGGCGGGGAGCAGCCGGCCGCCGATGGTCGCGGGCTCCGTCAGGGTCCGGACCACCATCGGGATGATCGGGTGCAGGCGCATCGACTCCTTGAGCGCCGCCTCGAGCCAGCCGTCGGCGTCGCCGTCCCGGGCGGCGGCGTGCGCCCGCGCGTGCTGCGCCGGGTCCCGGCCGATCTCGTAGAGCGCCCACGAGAGCGCCGACGCGGTGGTCTCGTGGCCCGCGAGCAGCAGGGTGACGAGCTGGTCGCGCAGCTCCTCGTCGGTGAGCCGGTCGCCGGCGTCCTCCACCAGGATCAGCCGGGACAGGACGTCGGTGCGGTCGGCGAGGTCGGGGGCGCGGCGTCGCTCGGCGATCTCGGCGTAGATGAGCCGGTCGAGGGCGTAGGAGTTCTCGACGGTCGCCCGCCAGGGCCCGAACCGCTGGAGCCAGGGGTAGCCCCAGCCGAGCAGCACGGCCGGCGACACGTCGACGGTCGCGTTGACGCGGGGTCGCAGCGCCGACAGCCGCGCCTCGTCGGTGACGCCGAAGACGACCCGCAGGATCACCTCGAGGGTGAGCGCGTTCATCCGGTCGAGGGAGCGGAACTCCTCGCCGTCGCGCCACCGGGCCACCTCCGCGCGCGCCACCTCCGTGACCAGCCCCTCGTAGCCGCGCAGCGCGTGCCCGTTGAACGCCGGCATCAGCAGCGACCGGGCGCGCTTGTGCGCGGCGCCGTCCTGCAGGAGCAGGGAGTGCTCACCCATGATCGGGCCCAGGATGGCGTTGCCCCGGCCCGCCTGGAACACCGCCGGGTCGGCGGCGAAGATCTCGCGGGCGTGCTCCGGCCGGGTGAACAGCACGAGCGGACGGTCCCCCGGGATGGTGCGCACGGTGAACACGTCGCCGTACCTGCGGTGGAGGTAGGGCACGAACTGGTGGCGGAAGCGCATCAGCGCCACGCTCTGGACCAGCACCGGCCAGCGCGGCCCCGGCGGGAGCGCCGCGTTGGCGATGCGGGCCGGACGCCCTCCCCGGAACGGCCGCATCCGGGCCAGCCGCCGCTCGGTCAGGCGGCCGGCGGCGTCCGTCGTGGTCACCCGCCCATCGTAGGAGTACGCCGTCGGCCGGGCTCAGCCGTCGACGGGGTCGATGGCGAGGATCTCGTGCCGCGGCAGCGGACTGTCCCCGACGGCCGAGCAGGTCAGCGGGTGCGTCTCGGCCGAGAGCGAGGACCGCACGGTCACGGCGTACGACGTGCCGCCGACGGCGAAGCGCGCGACCGTCAGCGGACCGTCGACCGCCCGGCCCTCGAAGGTCACGGCCGCGGTGCCCGGCTCCTCGAGCGCCCGCCGCAGCGCGATCTCCGCGGCCTGCACCGGCATCGGCAGCGAGGACCGGCCGCGCAGGTGACCGAGGTCGAGGCGGCCGGCCGCGTGCTCGGCGGCGAGCCGGACCGCCTGGTCCGGGGTGAGCCGGCCGTAGTAGAGCCCGTCGGGGAGGACCAGCAGGTTGCCCGCGAACCGGTCGCCACCGATGTGCGAGACCTCCCAGGTCTGCTCCGGCGCCGCCTCGGCGAGCGCGAGGGCGACCGGACGACCGCGCTCGGCGCAGCAGGCGTCGTGCCGCCCGTGGGTGCACACGGCGAAGAGTGGCTCGTCGTGCCGGGCCAGGCCGAGGCTCCGGCCGGCCGCCAGAGCAGCCAGGTCCCAGTCGAGGACGGCCTCGAGGTCGGGCACGACCGCGGTCTCGGCCCAGGCGCCGGCCCGCACGGCGAAGACCCGCGCGCCCGCGGTCGGGCTCGACCGGCCGGGCCGCCGCACGAGCAGCGGGCGGACCCGGTGCGCGGCGGCGTGCCGCTGGAGTGCCGGGCCGAGGGCGGCGGGGAGCCGGCTGTCCCGGAGCGCCTCGGAGCCCCAGGGCCCGGCGTGCTCCATCAGCAGGTAGGAGCGGACGGTGGACGCGGTGCCGGCGAGGTCGTCACCGCGAGCCGCCGCGGCCACGGAGCAGCGGAAGTCCGCGGCAGGGCTCAAGAACCGACCTCGAGCAGGCCCTCGCGGACCAGCCGTCGGCAGAGGACGAGCCGGCTGCTCGCGTCGAGGACCCCGTCGAGGTCCACGGGACGCAGCTCGGTGCGGGCCCGGACCTCCTCCAGCGCCGGTCGCAGGCGGGCCGGGACGTCGAGGACCCGGTCCCCGAGCAGCACCCGCAGCCGGTCCCCGGCGTCCACGAGGACGCACGGCCGGCCGGCGCGACGGCGCAGCAGCGTCCCGTCGTCGAGATCGTGCACCGCGAGCACGTCGGCGAGGCCACCGCGCTGGCGGGTGGGACGCGTCGTGAGGAACCGCTCGCGCTCGGCGTCGACGGCGCGCCGCGGGTCCAGGTCGCGCACGGCGTCGGCCAGCGCGGCGAGCCGGCCCGCCAGGTCGTCGACCAGGACGCCCGGGTCCTCGACGTACCCCGCCGGCAGGTGCTCGTCGGGCACCTCGTCGACGAGCCGGGCGACGGTGCGCCGCACCAGGCCGCGCCAGGTGAGCTGGTTGATGCCGAGCGTGACGTGGAGGGACGGGCCGTCCTGGGCGCGGGCGGCGTGCGGGGTCCCGGTGGGGAGGTACAGCGAGAGGCCCGGCTCGAGCAGGACCTCCTCGGGCCCGTCGGCGCCGTGGACCTCCCACAGCTTGGTGCCGTGGGTCTGGAAGACGAAGACGTCATGGCTGTCGCTGTGCACGGCGAAGCCCTGGGCACCGGGTGGCGTGAGGTAGGCGTTCGCCTGGCAGGGGTGTCCGAGCTCGACCTCGAGGTCGGCCACCAGCGCGGTCAGCGGGGGCCAGTAGCGGTGCAGGCCCTGCAGCACGACCGTGGCGCCGCCGTCGAACAGGGCGAGCACCTTGCGCGCGTCCACGAGGCCGGTGAGGGGCTCACCGGCCAGGGTCGCGGCCCGGGTGAAGCGGGACGACGCGAGCACCTGCCCGTCCTGGGCGACGCGCACCGCGGGCGCCCGGATCGCGCTCTCGGTCAGCAGGCGGTCGACGTCGTCGAGGGAGAGCAGCCCGACCAGGTCCTCCGGGTCGGTGCGGTGCAGGTGCACCCGCGACGCCCAGATCTTCGCGAGGAAGGTCTGGGCGTCGCCACTGAGCAGGTCGAGAGCACTCAGGACGGTCTGCTCTCAGGCGTCGGTGCCGTCGGCGTCGCCGCCGTCGGTGCCGTCCGCGTCGCTACCGTCCCCGTCGGTGCCGTCCGCGTCGCCGCCATCGGTGCCGTCCGCGTCGCCGCCATCGGTGCCGTCCGCGTCCTCGGGGGAGGGAACCGAGCCCGTCGCGTCGCCGAGACCGGTGGTCATGTCGTCGTCCTTCAACGGCTCGTCAGGTGTGGTGGTCATGCGGTGTCCTCCTCGAGTGCCCGGACGGCGGGTCCGCCCATTACCCAGCAGTCTGTTCCCCGGGGTCAAGCCCCCTGCACACCCGCAGGGGTGCGGGGCTCAGACGTGCGCCGCGGCCTCGGCGCGCGCGGCCCGGCGCGGGAACTGCCAGGTCAGCCAGAGGCTCAGCGCCGTGTAGTAGACGAGGTAGAGGACCGAGGCGGTCACGACCAGCTCGTTGGGGTCCGGGAGCCCGGCGACGATGGCGGCGTACGCCACGAACCAGAGTCCGGTGAGCACGAAGGTGATCTGCCACATCGGCTCGGTGCGCGAGGGGTAGACGTACTTGATCGGCACGAACACGAGCACCACGCAGACCAGGATGATGATCGCCGTGGTGGTGGTGCCGAGCCCGGTGGCGATGACGTAGAACGCCAGGATGTTCCAGTAGCTCGGGAACCCCAGGAAGAAGTGGTCGTCGGTCTTCGCGTCGCTGCGGCAGAACTGGTAGCACGACGCCAGCAGCGGGATGCAGGCCAGCACCCCGCCGGCGACGCCGTCGGGGAGGTAGCCGTTGCTCCACAGCAGCACCATCGGCGCCAGCGTGTAGGTCATGTAGTCGACGATGTTGTCGAGCAGGGCGCCGTCGAAGCCGGGCAGCACCCGCTTGACGTGGAAGCGCCGCGCCAGCATCCCGTCGGTCCCGTCGACCACCATCGCGGCGAGGAACAGCCAGAGCACGGTCTCGACGTCGCCCTGGTAGGAGTAGTGCACCATCAGCAGGGCGAGGACGGAGCCCGTCGCGGTGTAGGCGTGCACGGCCGAGGCGACGAGACGCTCACGGGCCGATGCGCGTTCGGCCTCCATGGGCCCTCACCCTACGGGTTTGCCGGGCAGCGGGACGACGCAGACGACTCAGGGCAGCAGGTGGCGCCGGCGGGCCACCGCGGCGGCCTCGGTGCGGGACGCGGCGCCCAGCTTGCCGAGGATGTTGGAGACGTGCACCGACACCGTCTTGGTGCTGATGAAGAGCAGCTTGCCGATCTCGCCGTTGGAGCGGCCCTCGGCCACGTGGGCGATGATCTCCCGCTCGCGCGGGGTGAGCACGTCGGCCGCAGGAGCGGCGCGCAGCGCGGTGCTGCCCTGCGCGGTCAGCTCGTCGAGCAGCGGCGCCGCACCGAGCCCGCGGGCGGCGTCCCGCGCCAGGTCGGCGGTCCGCCGGGCGCCGGCGTTGTCCCCCGTCGCGCGGAGCACCGCGGCGAGCCGGGCCCGGGTCCGGGCCAGCTCGAACACCGCGCCGTAGGCCTCGAAGAGGCGCTCGGCCTCGCGCCAGGCCTCGACCAGCTCGTCCTCGCCCGGCGGGTCCACCTGGGCCAGCCAGCGCCAGCGCAGCCACTCGGCCTCCAGGCGCTGGGACCACGCCACCGCCTCCGGGCCGAAGCGGAAGCCGGCCTCGCGATGGAAGTGGTAGACCCGTCGACCGTCGGTGTGCAGCCTCACCGCGTCGGGGTGCAGGTCCGCCCGCTCCTCGGCGCTCCGGTCGGCGGCAGCGGTGCCGAGGACCCCGAGAGTGAGGGCCGCCAGCCGGAGCCGGGCCTGGAAGAGCTCGCGCCAGGTCACGGTGAGGGTGGAGACGACGGTGTCGTAGGAGTCGAGGGCGGCGGTCGCGTCGCCGTCCTGCTCGTGGAGCTCGAGCTCGGCCGAGCTCCCCCAGATGCCGATCAGTCCCTCCCGGCCCCACTGCGGCCGGAGCACGCCGAACAGCTCCGTGACCGTGCGGTCGCCACGGGCCGCGCGGATGTTGGCCTCCAGGGAGCGGAACATCGCCTCGTAGTCGTCGGGCGGCGACTGGCCGACCACCCGGGCCAGCCGCGCCGCCTCGTCCCACCGGCCGCAGGCGTAGGCGACCGAGGCGCCCATGAAGCGGGACATGCCGGCGAACGGGGCCCACGGCGTGCCGGCGGCGGCACCGCGCTGGACCGCCTCGGCGAAGGCGTCCATGGACTCCTGGTGGTCGGCGCGGTCCTGGTGGAGCCGGCCGAGCAGGTAGAGACCACGGATCTCGGCGTTGGCCGCGCCCGCGGCCCGGGCCTTGGCGATCACGTCGAGCAGGGCGTGCCGGATCTCGTCGGAGCGCTGCTCCTTGTCGAGCCCGACCAGCGTGGTGAGGATGTCGGTCACCAGCCGGGGCATGTCGTCGCGCTCGGCCAGGCCGAGCGCCTCCAGCCCGGCCTGCCGCGCCTCCTCGACGTCGCCGAAGGCGGAGAGCACGCGCGCCTGGAGGGCGAGGACCTTGGCGCGCTGGGTGGTCATCTCCTCGGGGAGCAGGGCCACCGCCTCGGCGACGTAGGTGCGCGGGTCCTCCTGGGTGTCGAGGTGGATCAGGGAGCTCGCCAAGGCCGCGAGCAGCTGGCCGCGGTCGGCGTCGGGAGCGTCGGGAGGCAGCAGGTCGAGCTGCTCGCGGACGACGGCCGCGGCCTTGGCGAGGTGACCAGCGGCGATGAGCGCGTCGGAGGTGCGGGTGACCAGCAGCGCCACGTCGATGTCGTCGAGCGAGCCGACCGCGGGGTCGGTGGTCAGGGTCAGCGCCTGCCGGAACTGCTGGGCCGCCTCCTCGGGGCCGCCGACCCGCATGGCGTCGTTGCCGGCCTCGATCGCCGCCAGCAGGGCGGTCCGGTGGTCCTGGCCGAGCCGCGCGTGCCGGGCCAGCTCGGCGGCGGCGCCGGGGGCGCGGCCGGTGCGCAGCACCTCGGCGTACGTCGCGTGCAGGCGGACCCGCTCGCCGGGCAGCAGGTCGTCGTAGACCGCCTCGCCGAGCAGGGCGTGCCGGAAGGCGTAGGAGTCGGGGCCCGAGGGCACCAGCACGTTGGCCTCGACGGCGGTGCGCAGCGCCGTCTCGAGGGCCGCCGGGGTGAGGTCGCAGACCTCGGCGAGCAGGTGGTGGGAGACGTGGCGACCGGCCACGGAGGCGATCCGCACCACCTGCCGGGCCTCGTCGTCGAGCCGGTCGAGCCGGTTCAGCAGCACGTCGGCGAGGTCCCCGGGCACGCTTCCGCCGCTCGCCGACATGGCCCCGACGAGCTCCTCGACGAAGAACGCGTTGCCCTCGGCGCGGGTCACGATGTCGGCGATCTCGGGCTCGCGCATCGGGTCGGGGTGCAGCCGGTGGACCAGGCTGCGCACGTCCCCGGCCAGCAGCGGCTCGAGCTGCATCCGCTCGACGCCGGGCAGCCGGGCCCACTCGCCGACCTGGCGGCGCAGCGGGTGGCGGCGGTGCAGGTCGTCGGAGCGGTAGGACACGACGAGGGCGACCCGGGTGGCGAAGGGGCGGCCGAAGAGGAAGCCGAGCATGTCGCGGGTGGACTGGTCGGCCCAGTGGGCGTCCTCGACCACCACGAGCAGCGGGCCCGCGTCGGCGGCCCGCTCGAGGAGGGCGTGCACGGCGTCGAAGAGGTCGCCGCGCTCCAGGGACTGGTCGTCGGCACCGCCCTCGGCGTGCCGGATCCGCCGGCCGGGCTGCAGCCGGCCCAGGGCGGGGTGGGTGTCGAGCACCTGCTCGACGAGGTCGGGGTGGGAGAGCGCGAGGCGGCCGAGGATCTCGGTGAAGGGCAGGTAGGGGAGGCCGTTGTCGGCCAGGTCGAGACAGTGACCGGCGGCGACCTGCCAGCCGTCGTCGACGGCGAGGTCACGCAGCTCGGTCAGCAGCCGGGTCTTGCCGACGCCCGCGTCGCCGCCGAGCAGGACGGCGCGCGCGGTGCCCTCGGACGCACCGATGCCGAGCTGGGTGCGCAAGGCATCCAGCTCGGCATCACGGCCGACCAGGTCGGCACTTCTCAGAGCGGGCACGGACGACATCATGTCGCCTGCCACCGACACCGTCGCCCCGAATTCCCGGGGCGGCGCGACGGCCGTGCTCATCGAGCCGCGACGACGGCGCCCGGGCGGCCGGCGTGCAGCCGACGGCCCTGCTTGGGGAGCGTGATGCGCCGACGACGCGGGGTCCAGTCCTGCCGCACGCGGTTGGCGCGGTACTCGATCTCTGCGTTCAGGGTGCTGTTGGTGAACATGTCCCTCGTCCCTTCTCTTGGCGATGAGAAGAGACTCGCTCCCTGAGGTAGGACGTCACATCGGACTGGTGCCTTATCCCCCCTCGGCCGGCTACCTCAGATCGGGGGCCGTGGCTACCTCAGACGGGGCCCCGTTCCAGCTACCTCAGACGGGTCGGCCGCGCTGCCAGACCCCCGCCACGAGGGGGACCCCCGGACGGTAGGCCAGGTGCACGTGGCTGGGCGCCTCGAGCAGCACCAGGTCGGCCCGCCGCCCCGGGACCAGGGCGCCCACGTCGTCCCGGTCCAGCGCCTCGGCGCCCCCGAGGGTGGCCGCGCGGACCGCCTCCGCCGGGGACATCCGCATCTCGCGGACGGCGAGGGCGATGCACAGCGCCATGGAGGAGGTGAAGCAGGAGCCCGGGTTGCAGTCGCTGGCGATGGCGACCCGCACCCCGCTGTCCAGCAGACGCCGGGCGTCGGGGTAGGGCTGCCGGGTGGAGAACTCGACGCCGGGCAGCAGGGTCGCGATGGTCCCGGCGTCGCGCAGGGCGGCGACGTCCTCGTCGGACAGGTAGGTGCAGTGGTCGACCGCGGTCAGGCCGAGCTCGGCGGCGAGCCGGACGCCCGGGCCCGGACCGAGCTGGTTGGCGTGCAGCCGTCCCCGCAGCCCGACCGCGTGCCCGGCGGCGAGGATCGTGCGGGCCTGGTCGACGTCGAAGGCCCCGGTCTCGCAGAACACGTCGATCCACTTCGCGTACGGCGCGGCCGCGTCGAGCATCGGGCCGGTGACCAGGTCGACGTACGCCGCCGGGTCCGTGCCGGTGGGCACCACGTGCGCGCCGAGGAACGTGGTCTCGTCGGTGAACTGCCGGGCGACCGCCAGCGAGCGGGTCTCGTCGTGGACCGTCAGTCCGTAGCCGCTCTTGATCTCGACGGTCGTGGTGCCCTGGCGCAGCATCTCCTGCACCAGGCGGGCGACGTGGGAGACGAGCTGCTCGTCCGACGCGGCCCGGGTCGCCGCGACCGTGGTGCGGATGCCGCCGGCGGCGTAGGGCTCGCCGGTCATCCGGGCCGCGAACTCGGGCGCCCGGTCGCCGGCGAACACCAGGTGGGAGTGGCTGTCGACGAACCCCGGGAGCACGGCCCGGCCGCCGGCGTCGACGTACGTGTCGGCGGCCGGGGCGTCGACCGCGGACCCGACCCAGGCCACGGTGTCGCCCTCGATCACCAGCGCGGCGTCCTCGAGGATCCCGAGCGGCCCCCCGCGGGCGGGGTCGTTGGTGGTCAGCTCGCCGATGTGGGTGATCACCGTGCTCGTCATCGCCACAGCCTCTCGATCGTGGTGGCCAGGTCCCGGCCGACCTGGTCGGCGTCTCCCGGGCGGACGACCACCCGGCCGTCGACCACCACCTGCGTGACGTCGGCCGCGGTGGCCGCGAACACCGCGGTGTGCTCGTCGCGGCCGGTGCCGGCGGTCCGCGGCGTCGCGGTGTCGAGGGTGACCAGGTCGGCGCGGTGCCCGGCCGCGATCGCGCCGGCGTCGTCGAAGCCGAGGCTGGCGTGGCCGGTCGTCGTGGCGGCCGCGACCAGCTCGGCCGCGGTCCAGTGGCCGCGCCGCTCGGAGGACAGCCGCTCGTCGAGCTCGACGGCGCGCATCTCCTCGAAGAGGTCGATCACCGCGTGGCTGTCCGAGCCCAGGGTGAGCGGGCTGCCGGCGTCGTGCAGCGCCCGGCTCGGCCCGACGCCGTCGCCGAGGTCGCGCTCCGTCGTGGGGCAGAAGCAGGCCCGGGTGCCGCTGCCGCCCAGGTGCCCGATGTCGTGCTCGGTGAGGTGGGTGGCGTGCACCGCGCTGGTCCGCGGGCCCAGGGCGCCGTGGTCGGCCAGCAGCTGCGTGGGGGTGGCGCCGTACGCCGCGACACAGGCGTCGTTCTCGGCGCGCTGCTCGGAGAGGTGGACGTGCAGCGGACGCCCCTCGGCGGCCGCGACCACCCGCGCCAGGGCGTCGTCGGGGACGGCGCGCACCGAGTGGATCGCGGCACCGACGACGACGCCGTCACCGCGTCCGAGGTCCTCGAGCCCGCGCACCCGGTCGGCCCAGGCGTCCGCGCTGCCGTCGGAGTAGCGCACCTGGACACCCTCGACGGCGGCGCCGAAACCGCTGGAGAGGTAGCAGGTGTCGAGCAGCGCGATCCGGATCCCGGCGTCGAGGGCCGCGCTCACCACGGCGTGCCCCATCGCGTTGGCGTCGTCGTACGGCGTCCCGTCGGGCTGGTGGTGCAGGTAGTGGAACTCGCCCACGGCCGTGATGCCGGCCGCCGCCATCTCGCGATAGGTGGCCGACGCCAGCGCGTAGTAGGAGTCGGGGTCGAGCCGGCCGGCGACGGCGTACATCTGCTCGCGCCAGGTCCAGAAGGTGCCCTGCCCCCGCTGGGTCCGTCCGCGCAGCGCCCGGTGGAAGGCGTGGCTGTGGCAGTTCGCGAGCCCGGGCAGCGTCAGGCCGGCGACCCGGGTCGCGTCGCCGGCAGCGGACCCCGGCGTCACGGACGTGAAACGCCCGTCCTCGATCGTCACCAGGACGTCGTCGCGGACGGCGCCGTCGACCCACGCGCGCTCGAGGAGGTACGACGACGTGGTCACCCCACCAGCCGCTCGAGCGTGTCGGCCAGGGCGGAGACCCCGATGAGGCAGTCGGCGGTCTCGGCGTGCTCGGCGGGTGCGTGCGAGACCCCGGTCGGGTTGCGGACGAAGAGCATCGCGGTGGGGATGCCGGCGGCGGCCAGGATGCCCGCGTCGTGGCCCGCCTGGGTCGGGATCACGGGCCAGTCGCCGCCCTCGTGGTCCGCGGCGATCCGGCGGGCGAGGTCCCCGTCGAAGGACAGCGCCCCGGTGACGGACTCGGCCGTCACCGTCAGCGCGGTGCCGTCGCGCTCGGCGCGCTCGGTCGCCTGCCGGGTGACGGTCGCCACCAGGTCCTCGAGCGCCGCATCGGACTCGCAGCGGGCGTCCAGCCAGGCCGTCACCCGCGAGGGCACGGCGTTGGTGCCGTTGGGGTCGATGTCGACGCGCCCGAAGGTGGCCCGCTGCCCGGTGAGACGGGCCTGCTTGTTCGCGGCCAACGCGGTCATCGCGTAGGACAGCATCGGGTCGTGCCGGTCCTCCATCCGGGTGGTGCCGGCGTGGTTCGCCTCGCCGGTGAACTCGAACCGGTAGCGCCCGTGCGGCCAGATCTCGCTGGCCACGCCCATCGCGGCGCCGCGGTCCACGAGGTCGCGGCCCTGCTCCACGTGCAGCTCGACGAAGCACGCCACCCGGTCCGCGAGGTCGGTGGCGGGCCCGTCCGGGCCGGGGTCCAGGCCCGCGCGCTCGAGGGCGTCCGGGAGGGCGACGCCGTCGCGGTCGCGCAGCTCGCGGGCCGTCGCCCAGGTCACGGCTCCGACGGCCAGCCGCGAGCCGAGACAGGCCCGCCCGAAGCGCGACCCCTCCTCCTCGGCGAACACCGAGACCCCGACGGGACGCGACGGCGCCACGCCGCGCTCGCGCAGCAGGTCGACCGCCGCCAGCCCGGACACGACGCCGAGCGGCCCGTCGTACGCCCCGCCGTCGCGCACCGAGTCCAGGTGCGACCCGGTGACGACGCCCGGTCCGGGGGTGCCGGCGTCCCACCAGGCGATCACGTTGCCGACCCCGTCGCGCTCCACCCGCAGCCCCCGCGCCTCGGCCTCGCCGACGAACCAGTGCCGCAGCTCGACGTCGGCCGCCTCGTAGGGCTGCCGGAAGTAGCCGCCGGTCCGGACCGACCGGCCGACCGGCGCCAGCTCGGCCCACATGCGTTCGAAGCTCATCGCCTCAGTCCAGCGGTACGGCGCCTCCGGGGCAACCGGCCACGCAGCGGGCGGGTCTTGGATCTCAGACTGCATCCCTCCCCGCCCGCGATAGTCCGTCACGCAACGGTCCGGATCCGAGGTCGAGAGCGACCAGGCCGTGACGGACTATCGCGGCCGGGGCGGGTGGCGACATGCTCGGCCCCATGGAGTTCCGTGACGTGGTCCGGCGGCGCCGGATGATCCGCACCTACGACGACCGGCCGGTGGACCGCGCGGTGGTGGACCGGGCGCTGGCGCACGCCACCCATGCCCCGAGCGCGGGCTTCAGCCAGGGCTGGGGCTTCCTCGTGCTCGACGAGCCCGCCGACCTGGACCGCTTCTGGGCCGCCACCGTCGACCCGGGCGAGGAGCCGGACGCGTGGCTGCGGGGCATGCGGACCGCGCCGGTGCTGATCGTGCCGTGCTCGAGCAAGGCGGCGTACCTCGCCCGCTACGCCGAGCAGGACAAGGGCTGGACCGACCGCGACGAGGCCCGCTGGCCGGTGCCGTTCTGGCACCTCGACACGGCGATGGCGGCGCTGCTGATCCTGCTCACCGCCGTCGACGAGGGGCTCGGTGGCTGCTTCTTCGGCATCCCGCCGGAGCGGGTCGCCGCGGTGAAGCACGCGTTCGACATCCCCGCGACCTTCGACCCCATCGGGGCGATCACCCTCGGCCACCGGGTGCCGGACCCGGGCACCCCCGGCTCGGCGGCGACCCGGCCCCGCAAGGACCCTGCCGAGGTGGTGCACCGCGGGCGGTGGACGCACTAGCGTCGCCCCATGCCGGATGCCGCTGTCGCCAAGCTCCAGGCGTTGGTCCGGATCCCGACGGTCTCGCACCGCGACCCCGCGCGCACCGACACCGCCGTCTTCGACACCTTCCTCGAGGAGCTGGCCCGCCAGTTCCCGCTGGTGCACGAGCGTCTCGAGCTCACCCGGATCCACACCCACGCCCTGCTCTTCCACTGGCGCGGCCGCGCCGCCACCAGGCCGGTGGTGCTGATGGCGCACCTCGACGTGGTCCCGGTCGACGAGACCGCGCCGTGGCAGCGCCCCGCCTTCGGCGCCGAGATCGTCGACGGCGAGATCTGGGGTCGCGGCACCCTCGACGACAAGGGCTGCCTGGTCGGCATCTGCGAGGCCGTGGAGCGGCTGCTCGCCGACGGCTTCGAGCCGGCCCAGGACGTCTGGCTCTCGTTCGGCTGCGACGAGGAGGTCTCCGGCGCGGCCGCGGGGCTCGCGGTCGCGGAGCTGACCCGGCGCGGCGTCCGGCCCTGGTTCGTCCTCGACGAGGGCGGCGCCGTGGCGTCGGGCGCGTTCCCCGGCATCGGGGTGCCGGTGGCGGTCATCGGTGTCACCGAGAAGGGGGTGACGTCGCTCGAGCTCTCCGTGGAGGGCCGCGGCGGCCACGCCTCGACCCCGCAGAAGCTGGGCCCGACGGCCCGGATCGCCCGGGCGATCACCCGCCTCGAGCGCGCCCCGTTCCACCCGAGCCTGCCCCCGCCCACCCAGACGCTCCTGCACCGGCTGGCCCCGCACGCCCCGGCACCGCTGCGGCCGCTGATGGGCAACGCGTCCCGGCTGGCCCCCGCGCTCGCCCGCGCGCTGATCCTGGCCGGCCCGGAGTCGGCGGCGATGACGCGCACCACGCTCGCGGCCACGACGCTCTCCGGGTCGCCGGCGCTGAACGTGATCGCGTCGCGGGCCACCGCGGGCCTGAACATCCGGATCATGGTCGGCGACACGGTGGCCGGCGTCGTCGAGCACGTGCGCAAGGCGGTCCGCGACGACCAGGTGCAGATCACCGTCGTGGAGGCCAACGAGCCGAGCCCGCTCTCGCCGTACGAGGACGACGAGGCGTTCGACCTGCTGTCGAGCACGATCACCGCCGACTTCCCGGACGCGGTCGTGTCGCCCTACGTGATGATGGCGGCGACCGACGCGCGCTTCTTCACCACCATCTCCGAGCGGGTCTACCGGTTCGCGCCGTTCCGGATGAGCAAGGAGCAGCGGGAGGCCATCCACTCCTACGACGAGCGCATCGGGGTGGCCGACTTCCTCGACGGTGTCGACTGGTACCGCCACCTGATCGAGAGGCTCCCCGATGACTGACCCCGTCCGGCTCGACCCGGTCGGCGAGCGGCCGCAGATCCGGCCGGTGCACGGCCTGGCCGCGGTCGTCGGCTTCCTGGTCGCCGTCGAGGTCGCGAGCGGCGTGCTCCAGGGCTACTACACGCCGATCTACCCGCAGATCGCCGAGCACCTCTCGATCCCCGAGGGCGACGTCAACTGGTTCGAGGCGGCCCAGCTGATCGTGTCCGCGCTGTGCGTGCCGTTCCTGGCCCGGCTCGGGGACCTGATCGGCCACAAGAAGGTGCTGCTGCTCTCGACCGCGGTCACCGCGCTGGGCTCGTGGATGCTGGCCTTCGCCCCGTCGTTCTGGACCTTCCTGATCGGCTGGGCGCTCCAGGGTGCGTACGTCGTGTGGCTGCCCCTGGAGATCGCGATCATCCACCGGCGCACCCGCGACTCCGGTCGCCAGGAGCTGCTCACCCGGCGCGGGGCCGGCGTCCTGGTCGGCGCGCTCGAGCTCGCGGTGATCATCGGCGCGGTGACCAGCGGGCTGCTCGTCGACACGTTGGACATGAACCTGCTCCTCGCGCTGCCCGCCGTCGTGGTGACGGCCGTCTTCTTCGTGATCCTGGCCGGCATCGAGGACGCCCCCGGCGAGTCCTCGGGCGGCATCGACTGGGTCGGCCTCGGCCTGGTCACCGTGGCGCTCGGCCTGGTGATGGGCGGCCTGGTCCTGATCCGGCTGAACGGCGCCGGCAGCGCCCTGGCGTGGGGGGTGGTGCTGGTCGGGCTGGCGATGTTCGTGCCGTTCGTCAGGTACGAAGCCGCGCACGACGAGCCGATCATCGACGTCCGGCTGTTCTCGCGCTCCACGCAGTGGCCGGTGCAGCTGACCGCGTTCCTGTTCGGCATCCCGATCCTCGGGGGCCAGATCCCGCTCTCCACGTTCGCCCAGGCGGACCCCGTCGAGCGCGGCTACGGCCTCGGCGCCGACTCGGCGTTCATCTCGACGCTGATCGGTCTGTACGTCGTCACCCTGGCGATCGGCGCGTTCACCCTCCCGCTGACGTCGCGGCTGCTCGGCGTCCGCCGGGCGCTGGTCGTCGCGTGCGTGCTCGTCGGCGTCGGCTACCTGCTGTGGCTGCCCTTCCACGACGAGACCTGGCAGGCGCTGGTCAACATGGGCATCGCCGGCCTCGGCTCCGGTGCGCTGGTCGCGGCCCTGCCCGCGGCCGCGGCGGCCGCGGCGCCCGACGACCGGACCAGCATCGCGACCGGCATGACGAACGCCGCCAAGACGGTGGGCGGCGCGATCGCGTCCGCGATCTTCGCCATCGCGCTGGCCTCGACCGGCTCGATCGAGGGCGTGGAGGAGGCGCAGGCCCCGCTGAGCGGCTACCTCACGGTGTGGGCCGTGTGCGCCGGTGCGGCGTTCCTCGCGGCCGTCGCCCTGCTGGCCGCCCCCCGGGACGCCTTCTCGGATCGGCCCGGGCACGTATCCTGAGGGGGATGAAGCACCGCCCACCGGACCGTGACCCGGAGCGCGACGAGCGCACCGGGAAGTCGGCGGCGGCCGCCCGGATGCAGAACCAGACGCGCTGGGTGGACCTGCAGATCCAGCAGGCGATGGAGCGCGGTGACTTCGACGACCTGCCCGGCTACGGCAAGCCGATCGAGGGCATCGGCAGCGACCACGACCCCGACTGGTGGCTCAAGAAGCTCGTCGAGCGCGAGCAGATCACCGGGGTCCTGCCGCCGGCCCTCCAGATCCGCAAGGACGACGCCGAGCTCGACGGCCGGCTCGACCGGATCGGCACCGAGCGCGAGGTCCGGCGCGAGGTCGAGGACTTCAACGACCGGGTCCGCAAGGCCATGATCCAGCCGCTCGGCGGCCCTCCGATGATCACCCGGCAGCGCGACGTGGAGGCCGAGGTCGCGGCCTGGCAGGGCCGGCGCGCCGCGCGGCTCGAGGAGCAGCGGGCCCAGCTCGCCCGGCGCGAGTCGCACGGGAAGGCGCGGCGCCGGTGGCGGTTCCGCGACCGCCGGTCCTAGTCCTACTGTCGGCACATGACGGCGTCGGTCGCCTCGTCCCGGGACGCGTTCGCACGCCGTGACTGGCGGGCGGCGTACGACGGGTTGAGCACCGCGCGCGACCGGCTCGGCACCGACGACCTCGCCCTCCTCGGCGACGCCGCGTGGTGGCTCGGCGAGAGCCCCGAGGCCATGGCGGTCGCCGAGGACGTCTTCCAGCGGCTCGTGGCGGAGGGCGCGCTCGCCGAGGCGGCCGACCGGGCCCTGCGGCTGGCCCTCGCCTGGGGGACCCGCGGCGACCTGCGGGTCGCCACCGCCTGGCTCACCCGGGCCGACCGGCTGCTCCGCGACCTGCCGCCCTGCTCCGGCCACGGCGTCCGGAGCTACCTCAGGGCCGCCATCGACCTCGACCTGGCCGCCGACCCGGCACCCGCGGAGGCGGCGGCGGTCGAGGTGGCTGCCCTGGCCGAGGAGCTCGGCGACCCCACGCTCGGGTGCTTCGCGCTGACCCTCCAGGGTCTGGCCGCGGTGCGCCGGGGCGCGACGACCGACGGCTTCGCGCTCCTCGACGAGGCGATGCTGCCCGTCCTCGCCGGCCGCGTCGACGCCATGTGGGCGGGCGACATCTACTGCACCGTCATCCACCTGTGCGACGGCCTCGCCGACCTGGCCCGGATGCGGGACTGGACCGAGGCGCTGGCCCGCTGGGCCAACCCGCTCTCCCACACGTTCATGTACGCCGGTGTCACCCGCGTCCACGAGCTGCAGATCATCAGCGCCGAGGGCGGCTGGGACGTCGTGGAGGAGGAGCTCGGCCGCCAGAGCGACAGCCTGGTCGGGGCGCACGGCTGGCTGTCCGGGACCGGCTACTACGAGCTCGGGGAGGTACGCCGGCTCCGGGGCGACCGCGACGGCGCCCTGGCCGCGTACGACCGGGCCCGGAGCTTCGGGCTCGATCCCCAGCCCGGCGCGGCGCTGCTGCGGCGGGCGGCGGGCGACGCCGAGGGCGCCCTGGCCGAGCTGCGCGTCTCGCTCGCCGACGAGAGCCGGCTCGGCCGGGCGGCGCTGCTCCTGCCGGCCGTCGACCTGGCGCTGGAGACCGGTGACCCGGCGTACGCCGCCGGCCTGACCGCCGAGCTGGCCGCCACCGCCGACTTCTACGGCACCCCCGGTCTGGTGGCGCGCGCCGCCCAGGCCCGGGCCGCTGGTCTCCTCGCCGCCGGTGACCCCGCCGCGGCGTTGCCCTGGCTGGAGCAGGCGGGGCGGATCTATCGCGACCAGCGCTACCGGCACGCCGGTGCCGTCGTGCACGAACGACTGGCGGCCGCTCTGCGCGCGCTGGGCGAGCACGACCGCGCGGACGCCGAGGAGGCCACCGCGCTCGCGGTCTACCAGCGGCTCGGAGCCGCCGCCGACCTCGACCGGCTCGCCCCGCGTTCGCTGCCGGCCGGGCTGACCGCACGGGAGGCCGAGGTGCTCGCGTGCGTCGCCGGCGGCGCGAGCAACCGGGAGGTCGCGGCCGCCCTGACCATCAGCGACAAGACCGTCGGCCGGCACCTCGCGAACATCTACGTGAAGGCCGGCGTCTCCTCCCGCACCGCCGCCGCGGCCTGGGCCCGCGAGCACGGCCTCTGACCTGCATCGTCCGCCCCACGACCCACGCCGAAGATGCATGATCCGCCCGACGCGGCGGACGTCGTCGTCTCCCTAGCGTCGCGACGACCGGGCACCCCGCCCGGCACGTGACCACAGGAGAGCACCATGACCAGCACCCTCGACCAGCCCACCGAGACCCCCGAGAGCGCCGACCCGAGCGCCGTCGTCGAGCGGCTGATCGGCATCTTCAACGACGGCGGCATCGCCGTCCTGACCAGCATCGGCTACCAGACCGGCCTCTTCGAGACCCTGGCCTCGCTGCCGCCGGCCACGAGCGAGCAGGTCGCGGACGCGGCGGGTCTCGACGAGCGCTACGTGCGGGAGTGGCTCGGCGGCGTCGTCACCGCGGGCTTCGTGGACTACGAGCCCACCGCCCGCACCTACTCGCTGTGCCCCGAGCACGCGCCGTTCCTCACCGGACCCAGCGCGGACAACCTGGCCCGCGCGATGCGCTACGTGACCCTGATGGGCCAGGTCACCCCACTGGTCGTCGAGAAGTTCCGCACCGGGGGCGGACTGTCCTACGACGACTACCCCGGCTTCCACGACGTGCAGGCCGAGGAGAGCGGCGCGGTGAACGACGCCTCCCTGCTCGACACCATCGTGCCCCTGACGGGTCTCGTGGACCGGCTGCACGCCGGCATCGACGTCGCCGACGTCGGCTGCGGCGAGGGCCACGCCGTCAACCTGCTGGCCCGCGCCTTCCCGGCCAGCCGGTTCACCGGCGTGGACTTCTCCGAGGAGGCGGTCGCCGTCGGTCGCGCCGAGGCCGCGGCGTGGGGCCTGACCAACGCGACGTTCGAGACGACGGACGCCGCGACCCTCGACAGCGTCGAGGAGTTCGACCTGGTCACCGTCTTCGACGCGATCCACGACCAGGCCCACCCGGCGACCGTGCTGGCCAACATCCACCGGGCGCTGCGGCCCGACGGGACGTTCCTCATGGTCGACATCAACGCGTCCAGCAACCTGGAGGAGAACCTCGGGCTCCCGTGGGCGAGCTTCCTCTACGCGATCTCGGTCGTGCACTGCCTCTCGGTCTCGCTCGGCCAGGGCGGGGCCGGGCTCGGCACCGTGTGGGGCGTGCAGACCGCGGAGCGGATGGTCCGGGAGGCCGGCTTCGCGTCGGTGGTGCGGCACGAGCTCGAGGCCGACCCGTTCAACGCCTACTTCGTGGCCCGGGCGTGAGGGCAGCCCGAGTGCGCGCCCCGAGTGCGGTTGGTCATACCGGCGGGCCGCCGCACCGCGGTACGTTCCGGCGCATGCGATCCGCCAAGGACTTCTTCCGGCCGCTCGCGGTCGGCGCGCCCGCCCCGCTGACCGAGATCCCCGCCCGGCCGAGCCGGGCGATCCACTTCTTCGACCCGAGCAACGAGAAGATGGCGGCCAAGGTGCCCGCGATGGCGGGGACCGTGGACGTCCTGCTGGGCAACCTCGAGGACGCCGTCAAGGCCGACCGCAAGGAGGCCGCCCGGGCCGGGCTGGTGCGGATCGCGCGGGACACCGACTTCGGGCCCACCCAGCTGTGGACCCGGATCAACGCGCTCGACAGTCCCTGGGTCCTCGACGACCTGACCACCCTGGTCGCCGAGATCGGCGACAAGCTCGACGTGATCATGGTCCCCAAGGTCGAGGGCGCCGACGACATCCACTACGTCGACCGGCTGCTGGCCCAGCTCGAGGCGAAGGCCGGCCTGGACCGGCCGCTGCTCGTGCACGCGATCCTCGAGACCGCGCGCGGCGTGGCCAACGTCGAGGAGATCTGCGGCGCCAGCCCACGGATGCAGGGCCTCTCGCTCGGCCCGGCCGACCTGGCTGCGGACCGCCGGATGAAGACCACCCGCGTCGGGGGCGGCCACCCGGGCTACCTGGTGCGGGCGGACGCGGTGAAGAACGCCGACGGCGTCGAGTCCGGCAGTCGGGCGACGTACCAGCAGGACCTCTGGCACTACACGATCGCCCGGATGGTCGACGCGTGCGCGATGCACGGCATCTACCCCTACTACGGGCCGTTCGGCGACATCGCCGACACGGTGGCCTGCGAGGACCAGTTCCGCAACGCCTTCCTGCTCGGCTGCGTCGGTGCCTGGAGCCTGCACCCCACCCAGATCGACATCGCCCGCCGGGTGTTCTCGCCGTCGGTCGAGGACGTCGCGCACGCCCGCCGCGTGGTCGCCGCGATGGGGGACGGGACCGGCGCGGTGATGCTCGACGGGAAGATGGAGGACGACGCCTCGCTCAAGCAGTGCCTGGTGATGGTCGCGCTGGCCGAGGAGCTCGCGACGATCGACCCGGACCTCCGGGCGGCGTACGACGCGATCGAGGACCCCGCGTGAGCGACCTGCGGCCGCGCCGGTCGGTGCTCTACCTGCCCGCGTCCAACGAGCGGGCGCTCGCCAAGGCGGCGACGCTGCCCTGCGACGGCCTGATCCTCGACCTCGAGGACGCCGTGGCCCCGGACGCGAAGGTCGGCGCCCGCGAGTCGGCCTGCGCGGCCGCCGGGTCCGGCGGCTTCGGCAGCCGCGAGCTGACGATCCGGGTCAACGGCGCGGGCACCGCATGGCACGACGACGACCTGGCCGCGGCCTGCGCCGCCGGGCCGGACGCGATCGTGGTGCCCAAGGTCGACTCGGCCGCGGCGGTGCGCACCCTCGTCGACACGATGGAGCGGCACGGCGCTCCCGACCGCACCCGCCTCTGGGCGATGGTCGAGACGCCCCGCGCGATGCTGCACGCGGAGGAGATCGCGTCCGCCTCCGAGCGGCTGACCGTGCTGGTGATGGGCACCAACGACCTCGCCAAGGAGCTGTTCGCGGCGCACGTCCCCGGACGGCACCCCCTGCTGACCGGGCTCTCGCTGGCCCTGCTCGCCGCGCGGGCCACGGGCACGGCGATCCTCGACGGCGTCTACAACGACGTGCGGGACCTCGACGGCTTCCTGGCCGAGTGCCGCCAGGGCCGGGAGATGGGCTTCGACGGCAAGACGCTGATCCATCCCGGCCAGGTCGAGGGCGCCAACGCGACCTTCGCGCCCGACGAGGACGCGGTCCGGGACGCCCGTGGCGTGCTGGAGGCGTGGGAGGAGGGCAAGGACCGCGGGGTCGTCACCTACCAGGGCCGGATGATCGAGCGGCTGCACGTCGACATCGCCGAACGCACCCTCGCCCTGCACGAGGCGATCGCGGCCCGGGCCACGGACTGACCGACCCGGCGACGGCACGCGGGGAGTGCGTCTGCCGGTGCGCGGACTGTGGCACCATCGCTCGCGTGACGGCCGAGACGAGCACTCCTCCGACTCGACCCCAGCCCCGTGAGGACCGCCGCGCGGTCGTCCGGCTGCTGCTCTCCAGCTCGCTGATGCTGTTCCTCGAGCTGGCCCTGATCCGCTGGCTGGGTGCGAACGTCGTGCACCTCTCCTACTTCTCCAACTTCGTGCTGCTGGGCTCCTTCCTCGGCATCGGCGCGGGCTTCCTGATCAGCCGGAAGAGCTGGTCGATCTGGCCCGCCTCGCTGCCGTTGCTGACCGCGCTCGTCGTCGCGGTGCTGACCTTCCCGGTCACCATCCAGCGCAGCGGCTCCGACGTCATCTACTTCACCTCGCTCGAGGTCGACGGGCCGCCCGCCTGGGTGGCCCTGCCGATCGTGTTCGTGCTCGTCGCGGTGATCCTGGCGGGTCCGGCCGAGCTCGTGGGCCGCTGCTTCGGCCGGCTGCCACCCCTCTCGGCGTACCGCTACGACCTGATCGGCTCGCTCCTCGGCATCGCGGCCTTCACGGCGCTGAGCTTCCTGCGTACGCCGTCGGTGGCCTGGGGCGCGATCGCGTGCCTGCTCTACGTCGTGCTGGCCCGCGGGAAGGTCTGGCGGCTGGTCGGGGTCGCGTTCTCCGTCGTGGTGGTCGGGATGCTGCTGATGGAGACGATGGCGACCGGGGTCAGCTGGTCGCCGTACTACAAGGTGACCACCGAGGAGGTCGGGACCGCGGACGACGGGTTCCTGCTGATCAAGGCCAACGGCGTCCCGCACCAGCTGATGGCGCCCGCGCAGTGGAAGCTCGAGCAGGGCGAGCGGATCTACGCGACGCCGTACCTCCGGCTTCCCGACAACGCGCTCGGCGACGTGCTCGTCGTCGGCGCCGGCTCGGGCTCCGACGTGGCGATCGCGCTGCGCGAGGGCGCCCGGCACGTCGACGCGGTCGACATCGACCCGCGGATCCTCGAGATCGGGGCCGAGTCCAACATCGACCGGCCCTACGCCAACGACGGGGTCGACGTGCACACCAACGACGGCCGGGCCTTCCTGGAGGGCGCGGACCGGACGTACTACGACCTCATCCTGTTCGCGCTGCCCGACTCCCTGACCCTGGTGAGCGGCGCCTCGCAGATCCGTCTGGAGTCGTTCCTGTTCACCGAGGAGGCCATGACGTCGGTGCGCGACCACCTCAAGCCGGACGGCGCGTTCGCGATGTACAACTACTACCGCGAGAACTGGCTGGTGGACCGGCTCGCGGGCACCGCCGCCGGGGTCTTCGGCCACGCGCCGTGCGTCGACACGTTCGGCGGGGCGCAGGCGGTGATCTCGATCGGGATGACCGAGGCGGACCAGCAGTGCGACACGACCTGGGCTCCCTCGGGCACCGAGCCGGTCGTCGCCCCGGCGACCGACGACGCGCCGTTCCTCTACTTCAAGGGCGACTCGTTCCCGCCGCTCTACACGATCACGCTGATCGGCATCCTGCTGATGTCGCTGATCGTGGTGCGCGTCCTCGGCGGCCCGCTGCGCGAGATGCGGCCCTACGCCGACCTGTTCTTCATGGGCGCCGCCTTCCTGTTGCTGGAGACCAAGAACGTCGCGACGTTCGCGCTGCTGTTCGGCACCACCTGGTTCGTGAACGCGCTGGTCTTCGCCGGCGTGCTGCTCGTCGTGCTCGCGGCGGTCGAGACCACGCGCCGGTTCCGCACTCCGCCACTACCGGTGGTCTTCGCCGGCATCGCCGCCTCCCTCGCGCTGGCCTGGGTGGTCCGGCCCGAGTGGCTGCTCGGGCTGCCGTTCTCGTCCCGGCTGGTGGCCGCGACCCTGATCGCGTTCCTGCCGATCTACCTCGCCAACGTGGCCTTCGCGAAGCGGTTCGCCGACTCCGCGGACTCGCAGTCGGCGTTCGCGATCAACCTGCTCGGCGCGATCGTCGGCGGCTGCCTGGAGTACGCCGCCCTCGTCAGCGGCTACAACAACCTGCTGATCGTCACCGGCCTGCTCTACCTGGTCGCGTTCCTGCTCATCCCGCGGGGCGCGGTCCGGGTGGCCTGACCGCGACGATCCTCGGCCGGTCCAGGTCCGCGTTGTCGACCACGACGTCCGCCCGGGCCTGCGGCCGGCACGCGGTCCGGTAGTGGCGCTGGGCGTCGGCGTACCTGCGTTGGTCGGGGTGGTCGACGTCGTCGACCGTCCCGTCCCGGGCGGCCATCCGCGGCACGCTGACCTCGAAGGGCACCTCCAGGAAGATCGCCAGGTCCCACGCGTCGGCGAGCTCGGGGCGCTGGGCGAAGACGCCGTCGACGATCAGCACACCGTCCTCGGGAACGAGCCGCGGAGCCGTGTCGACGTACGCGTCGGTGCGCACGTCGTGGACGACCGTGCGGTACGCCGAGCCCGGGCCGGAGCGCCACGGGTCGAGCAGCTCGCGGCGCAGGGCCGGGTGGTCGAAGTGCCGGGTCCAGACCGCCTCGGCGGTGCGGCCGGCCGCGTGCCGGTGGGCCCGGGGGTGGTGGAAGCCGTCGATGCTCGCCCGGACGACCCGCTCGCCGCGCTCCTCCAGCACCGCGGCGAGCTCGTCGGCGAAGGTCGTCTTGCCGGCGCCGTCCACGCCGTCGACGCACACCAGGACCGGCCGGGCGAGGGCGGCGCGGCGGAGCGCGACGAGGTCACCGACCTCCGCCAGCACCGCGGCGCGCGTCGCTCCCCTGCCCATCCCCGACATGTCCCCGGCATCCTCCCGCACCCGCGGCCCGCTGCACCCCCGGCGGGGCCGGGCTGACAGGCTTGTCGCGTGCAGCCGACCACCGCCGAGGACGTCCACGAGCACCGGCGGTCGTTCCGCGCCGGCGTGCGCGCCGGGCTGCCGTACGCCGCGGTCGGTGGCCTGCTGTCGATGTCGTTCGGGGTGCTGGCCCGCCACGCCGGCTTCCCCGTGGAGGCCGCGATCGTGATGTCGGCGGTGGTGTTCGCCGGGTCGGCGCAGTTCGCGGCCGTGGCGATCCTGGTGGGCGGCGGGACCGCGGGTGCGGCCGTCGCCGCCGCGGCGCTGATGAACTCGCGGTTCCTGCCGATGGGGGTCGCGCTGGGGCCGTCCCTGCCCGGGCGGGCACCGCTGCGCGCGGCCCAGGGGCAGACGATCGTCGACGCGTCGTGGGCGATGGCCAACCGTGGGGACGGGACCTTCGACCGGTGGTTCCTGTTCGGGTCCACGGCCCCGCAGTACGTCACCTGGCTGGGCGGCACGATCCTGGGCGCCGTCGGGGGCGACCTGCTCGGGGACACCAGCCGCTTCGGGCTGGACGCGATCTACCCGATGTTCTTCCTCGGCCTGCTCATCGCGGAGATCAAGGACCGGCGTACCGCCGCGGTCGCGCTCGCCGGTGGCGCCGTGGCGTTCCTCCTGGTGCCGGTCGCGCCGCCCGGCGTGCCGGTCCTGGCGGCCGGGGTCGTGGCGCTGTGGGGCCTGCGGCGCCGGCAGGAGCCGGCATGACGAGCACGATCTGGTGGACCATCGCCGGCTGCACCGTGGTCACCGCCGCCATCAAGGCCTTCGGCCCCGTCGTGATGGGCGGTCGCGAGCTGCCGGCCCGGCTCCAGGGCGTCATCGTGCTGCTCGCCCCGGCCCTGCTCGCGGCCCTGGTGGTCACCGCCGCCCTCGCCGACGGGAGCCACTGGCACGTCGGCGCGGACACCGTCGGCGTGCTCGTCGGCGCCGCGGTCCTCGTCCTCACCCGGGCCGGCGTGCTCACCGCGGTGCTGGTCGCGGCCCTCGTCACGGCCCTCCTCCGCCTGCTCGGGTAGAGCCGTGACGTCCGGAGCTCGGGGAGAAGACATCACCTGAGGGTGGGCGAAGGCGTCCGTGCCCGGGTGTCTGGGGCGGGCTGGCGCCTCGGGCAACCGCGCTAGAGAACCCGGTCGAGCTCCTCGTCGACCGTCGGGTCGCCCAGGGCGCCCGCCGGCACGAGGTCCAGCTCGTCGGCGATCCCGCGGTCGCACGCCGCGCGCACCGCGCAGGCGCGCACCCACGTGGAGCGCCACACGTCCCGGCGGTCCTCGACGAGGTCCGCGAGCACCGCGTGTGCACCGCCAGCCGGGGCGGCCGCACCGGTCCGGACGAGCAGGCGGTGCAGCCGGTCCTCCGGCGGGTCCCTGGAGTCCAGCACCGGCGTGAGCCGCGCCGCCGCGGTTGCACCCAGCACGACCTCGAGGGCCTCGATCGCCAGCGGAGCCGGACGACTGCCGTCCATCAGCACCGCGGTCACCGGCCCGAGCCGCTCCGTGCCGTACCGCGCGAGGAGCGCGGCGAGCACGCGACCCCTGACCAGCGTCAGCTCGTCGGCGAGCGCCCCGTGCAGGGGTCCGTCCCCGTCCGCCGACGGGGGTTCGCCCGCCGGCGGTGGAGGCACCGTCCCCGGCTCGCTCCGGAGCGCGACGACGGCCCCGAGCACGTGCACCGCGTGGGCGACGTCTGCCACCACGACCTCGTCGACCACCGTCGCCAGGGCGGCGGGCGCGGGTCCGGCCGCGGCGAGCCGCTCGAGCACGACGCGTCCGACCTCGCGGTCGGGATGTCCCGCCCAGCGAGTCAGCAGCGCGTCACGCGCCTCGGTCACGGTCGTCAGGGCGCGCGCGAGACGGACGGCTCGAAGCGTCTGCAGCGAGTCGGGGTCGGCCGCCGAGGCCCGCAGCAGCACCTGCTCGGCCGCCCGGAGCACCGCGTCCCCGAGCCGACCGACGGCGTCGCACGCCGCCACCGTGGTGCCCGGGTCGTCGAGCGCCGCCACCACAGCCGGGACGAAGGCCTCGTCACCGGGGTGCACGGCATCGAGCGCGGCGGTCCGCACGGCCGCAGAGGGGTCGTCGAGCAACCGCCCGAGCGTGGGGAGCCGGTCGAGGTCGTCGAGCGAGGTCAGGGCGAGGGCCGCCCGCGCCCTCAGGTCCGGGTCGTCCGACCCCTCGGCCGCGCGCACCTCGTCGGCGAGGGCAGCGCGGGCGCCGGCATCCCCCGACGCGGCCAGGGCGTGCAACGCGGAGAGCCGCACCCACGCGCGGGGGTCGTCGGCGAGGAACGCCAGCTCGGGCTGGTGCTCCGGCGCGGCCAGAGCGCTGACCAGCTCGAGCCCCAGTCGCGCAGACCGCGGGTCAGGGCTCTCGAGGAGCCGTTCGGCGGTGTGCAGGTCCGCGGTCGTCCCGCCGAGTGCGACCGGCCCGTCGAGGAGTCGGCGCTCACGCAAGACGTCGACGAGAGCGGGTCCGTACGCACGGTGGAGCAGCACTCCGGTCCACACCCACGCCGCACAGACGAGGACGGTCGTCACGATGATGGCGGTGAGGGGCGACGGCAGCGCGTTGAGGGCGAGCACGAGCAGGCCGGAGGCGCTGATCGCCACGGGCACGCCGGTTCCCTCGATCGTGGCCTGCGCCGGGAGCCGCAGGCGCTCGGGCAGCACCTGGTACATCGCGTTGATCGACGTCCGGGTCGTCCCGTCGGTGAGCGCGATGTCGAGGATGCGGGCGGTCGAGACCGCCACCAGCAGGGCCACCGACGCACCCCCGGAGACGCCGAGCACGACGAGCATGACGACGCTCACCGCGAGCAGGACGACCGGGTTGGCCGAGATCCCGAGGCGCAGGCCGTACCGGCGCATCAGCGGTCCCGCCACGAGGACGAGGAACGCGATGCTGACCACGTTCATCACGGCGGTGTAGCCCCCGAGGAACCGCGCGAGGTCGTCGGCGTCCGGGAACTGCGCCGCCGCGCGGTCGAACACGAGGTAGTCGGAGAGCTGCGAGGCCAGCGCCGAGAGCACCTGGTACCCGAGGATGAGCGCCACGAACCGGGTCGCCAGCAGGCGGCGGAGCCCGAGGGCGGCGGCCGACTCGTCCGGAGCGCTCCCGGCCGTCGCCGCCGGTGGCGGCCCGGGGTCGATGGCGAGGAACGCGGCATATCGGATCCCCGTCACGACGACGAGGGCCGTGAAGACCGCCTGCGCGAGGGCCGTCGCGAGCAGCAGACCCTCGGTGCTCCCGAGCAGGTCGACGAGCGGGGCCGCGAGCAGGCCACCCACCACCGCCCCCACGGGGAAGCCGGCGATGATGCGGGGGAACCGCGCCTTGATGCCGGCGATGTCGAGGATCCGCCCCGCCTGCGCCCCGACGAACACGAAGCCGAGCTGGATGAGCACGGGGAACAGCACGAGGAGGGGGCCGGACACCCACGCGCCACCGCCGCCGAGGGTCGCGACCCACGCCCCGAGGAGGAGGACGGCGGTCGCGCCCAGGACGACGACCGCGATGCGCACGAGGTCGAAGCGGCGGGCGCTGCGGGCGACGGCGGCGGACACCGCTGCGCCGGCGGCCCCGATCACGACGTACGTCAGCGGCAGCCACTGCGCGCCGTAGGCCTCGAGGAACATCGTGTTCGCCACGACCCCGAGCAGCGCGGCGACGATGCCGAAGGCCACCGCCTGCGCGACCAGCCAGCGCACGGCCCCGTGGCCCGACGGCAGCGGCTCACCGCTCACGAGGGCCCGCTGCTCCGGATCATCCGCACGAGCGAGGTGATGACGCCGCGTGCGAGCTCGGGGTGGTCGGCCAGCAGCTCGTCGAGCACGCGCTTGTCGATCCGCAGCAGCAACGTCGGCACCAGGGCGGTGACCCCGGCCGACCGGGGCTCGGGGGCGAGCGCCGCGAGCTCACCCACCGTCGATCCCGCGGCGAGCTCGCGCAGCACCCGCTCGCCGTCGCGGGCGACGAGGCGGCCCGTCACCACCGCGAACAGGTGGTCCTCGACGGCACCCTGCTCGATGACGAGTCCGCCCGCTTCGACCTCGACCTCGGTCGCGCGCTGGGCGACGGCGGCGAGGGTGCGGCCGGGCACCTCCGCGAAGAGCGGCACCCGCTGCAGGGCCACGACGCGTTCCACCGTCGTCATCGTCACGGCGGATTCACTTCACCGGGATGCCGCGGGCGCCCGGACCACCGGGGTGCCGGCACGTCGGTGTCGAGCGCGCGCTGGAAGCGAAGGTCGGCCATCCCCGCAGGCTCCCAGCCGCGGCGGGCCCGGCGCAATGACCCGCTCGGGTGCGTGGTGGCACCGAGGGCCGCCCGAGCGTCGGCGACACCAGGTCGTCCGGGAGCGCACCGGCCGACTGCCGGTGCGACGAGTCCAGGTGCGATCAGCCCTCGGTCATCGGGATGCGGACACCACGCTCGGAGGCGACCTCGGCGGCGCGGTCGTAGCCGGCGTCGACGTGGCGGATGATGCCCATGCCGGGGTCGTTGGTGAGGACCCGCTCGAGCTTCTCGGCGGCCAGGGCGGTGCCGTCGGCGACGCAGACCTGGCCGGCGTGGATCGAGCGGCCCATGCCGACGCCGCCGCCGTGGTGGATCGACACCCAGGTGGCGCCGGAGGCGGTGTTGACCAGCGCGTTGAGCAGGGCCCAGTCGGCGATCGCGTCGGAGCCGTCGAGCATCGCCTCGGTCTCGCGGTACGGCGAGGCCACCGAGCCGCAGTCGAGGTGGTCGCGACCGATCACGATCGGCGCCGAGAGCTCCCCCGAGGCGACCATCTCGTTGAACTTGAGCCCGGCGAGGTGCCGCTCGCCGTAGCCCAGCCAGCAGATCCGGGCCGGCAGGCCCTGGAAGGCGACCCGCTCGCCGGCCATGGTGATCCACTTCCGGAGCCGCTCGTTCTCGGGGAACAGCTCGAGGATCGCCCGGTCCGTGGCCGCGATGTCGGCGGGGTCTCCCGAGAGCGCGGCCCACCGGAACGGGCCCTTGCCCTCGCAGAAGAGCGGTCGGATGTACGCCGGCACGAACCCGGGGAACTCGAAGGCGCGGTCGTAGCCACCCTTGCGGGCCTCGTCGCGGATCGAGTTGCCGTAGTCGAAGACCTCGGCGCCGGCGTCCTGGAACTCCACCATCGCCCGCACGTGCGTCGCCATCGACTCCTGGGCGCGCTTGGTGAACCCCACCGGGTCCTCGGTGCGCTCGCGCTCCCAGTCGTCGTACGACGTGCCCGCCGGCAGGTAGAAGAGCGGGTCGTGCGCGGACGTCTGGTCGGTGACGACGTCGATCGGCGCCCCGCTCTCCAGCAGCGCGGGCAGCATCTCGGCGGCGTTGCCGAGCACCCCGATCGACAGTGGCCGCCGCTCGTCGCGGGCCGCGACCGCCATCTCGACGGCGGCCTCCAGCGAGGGCGCCTGGACGTCGAGGTAGCGGTGCTCGATGCGCCGGGAGATCCGGGACTGGTCGCACTCGATGCAGATCACGACCCCGTCGTTCATCGTCACCGCGAGCGGCTGCGCGCCCCCCATGCCGCCGAGCCCGGCGGTCAGGGTGATCGTCCCGGCGAGGGTGCCGCCGAACCTCTTGTCGGCCACGGCGGCGAAGGTCTCGAAGGTCCCCTGCAGGATCCCCTGGGTGCCGATGTAGATCCACGAGCCGGCGGTCATCTGGCCGTACATCGTCAGCCCGAGGTCCTCCAGCCGGCGGAACTCCTCCCAGTTGGCCCAGTCGCCGACGAGGTTGGAGTTGGCGATCAGCACCCGCGGCGCCCACGGGTGGGTGCGCATCACGCCGACCGGCTTGCCGGACTGCACCAGCATCGTCTCGTCGTCCTTCAGGGTGCGCAGCGTGCGCACCAGCGCGTCGTACGCCTCCCAGCTGCGGGCCGCCTTGCCGGTGCCGCCGTAGACGACGAGGTCCTCGGGACGCTCGGCGTTCTCCGGGTCGAGGTTGTTCATCAGCATCCGCAGCGGCGCCTCGGTCTGCCACGAGAGCGCCGTCAGGTCGGTGCCGTGGGCGGCGTGGATGGGCAACCGCGGGTTGGTCTCGGTGGTCACTGGAGGTCTCCGATCACTGCTTCGGCGGCGGCCAGGACGGCGCCGGACTGGACGAGCGAGACGGCGGTCTCGATCTCGGGTGACAGGTGGCGGTCGGGGCCGGGGCCCTCGATGCCGGCGTCGCGGAGCAGGCGTACGACGGCGCCGGTCGCCGGGGACGGCTCGAGCGGGGCCCGGAAGTCGAGCGCCCGGGCCGCGGTGAGGACCTCGATGGCGACCACCCGGGACAGGCCGTCGACCGACCGGCGCAGCTTGCGGGCGGCCGACCAGCCCATCGACACGTGGTCCTCCTGCATCGCCGACGACGGGATCGAGTCGACCGAGGCCGGCACCGCGAGCCGCTTCAGCTCCGAGACGATGGCGGCCTGGGTGTACTGCGCGATCATGTGGCCGCTGTCCACCCCGGGGTCGGCGGCCAGGAACGGCGGCAGCCCGTGCGAGCGGGCCTTGTCGAGGAACCGGTCTGTGCGTCGCTCGGAGATCGAGGCGACGTCGGCGGCCACGATCGCGAGGAAGTCGAGCACGTAGGCGACGGGCGCCCCGTGGAAGTTGCCGTTGGACTCGACCCGGTCCCCGATCACCACGGGGTTGTCGACGGCCGAGGCGAGCTCCCGGTCGGCGATCGTCGCGGCGTGCTCGACGGTGTCGCGGGCAGCGCCGTGGACCTGCGGCGAGCAGCGCAGCGAGTAGGCGTCCTGGACCCGGTTGCAGTCGGGGCCCCGGTGGGACGCGACGATCCCCGAGTCGGCCAGCAGCGCCGTCAGGTTGGCGGCCGACATCCCCTGGCCCAGCTGGGGTCGGAGCGCCTGGAGCTCGGCGGCGAACACCCGGTCGGTGCCGAGCTGCCCCTCGACCGACATCGCGGCGGAGACGTCGGCGGTGCGCAGCAGCATCCGCAGGTCGGCGATCGCGAGCAGCAGCATGCCGAGCATCCCGTCGGTGCCGTTGATGAGCGCGAGCCCCTCCTTGGCGGCGAGCTCGACGGGCTCGAGGCCGGCGGCGGCCAACGCGTCAGCGGCGGGCATCAGGGTCCCGGCGGCGTCGCGGACCTCGCCCTCGCCCATCAGTGCGAGCGCGCAGTGGGACAGCGGCGCCAGGTCACCGGAGCAGCCGAGCGACCCGTACTCCCGCACCACCGGCGTGATGCCATGGCTCAGCAGCCCGGCGAGCAGCGCGGCGGTCTCGGGGCGGATGCCGGTGTGTCCCGTCGCCAGCGTCGAGAGCCGCAGCAGCATCAGCGCCCGGACCACCTCGCGCTCGACCTCCGGGCCGGAGCCGGCCGCGTGCGAGCGGACCAGCGACTTCTGGAGCCGGGCGCGCATCTCGGTCGGGATGTGCCGGGTGGCCAGCGCCCCGAACCCCGTGGAGATGCCGTACGCCGGGGTCGGCGCCGCGGCCAGGTCCTCGACCACCGTCCGGCCCCTCGCCATCGCCTCGAGCGCCTCGTCGGTCAGGGACACCGCCGCCCCGCCGCGCGCCACCGCCACGACGTCGGAGGGCGTGACGGGCGCGACGCCGATGGCGACGGTCGTGCCGGGAGCGGAGGTCGGGGCGGTCGTGGTCATGGCTCCATCGAACTCCCCTCGGGACGCAGCGACCAGCGCCCCCGGACACGTCGCTGTCTCGGATCCCAGACCATCGACGGACCCGCGATCCCGGCGAAAGATTCGCCGGAACGCGAATAGCCGGGCCCGGCCCACCCTCCCGACACTGCCAACAGGGAAGTTCCCGACCGAAAGGTGCCACCCATGCCATCACCTCGCAGAGCGGTCGCGGCCACCGCCGCGGTCCTGCTCACGCCTCTTCTCGTCGCGCCCCTCACCGGGCCGGTCGCCTCGGCCGGGGCGGCGCCGGGCGCTGCCCCGCTCGCCTCCTCGATCGCGGTGGCCTGGCAGCGGACCGCGGCCCGCACCATCTACACCGAGGCGGGCAGCGCCCCGCCGCTCGGCGGCCTGTACCTGGCCTTCACCTCGCTCGCGGTCCACGACGCGGCCGGCGAAGGGCAGAAGAACGGGACCCACGCGGCCGCCGCCGCCGTCGCGACCGCTGCCCACGACGTGCTCGCGGAGTACTTCCCGGCATCCAAGGCCAAGCTCGACGCCGACCTGGCCGCCAGCCTGGCGATGGTCCCGGACGGGAAGAAGCAGGACGCCGGGGTGAGCATCGGCGCGGCCGCTGCCGACCGGATGATCGCCTCCCGGGTGGGCGACGGCCGCAACAACACGTCCATCGTCTACAGCAAGCCGGCCGCTCCGGGGATCTGGCAGCCGCCGGCCAGCGGCATGGCGCTGGCCTGGCTCGGCTTCGTCAAGCCGGTCGTGGACGTGGCACCCGTGGCCCTCGACGGCCCCGACCCGCTGACCAGCGCGGCGTACGCCACGGACTACAACGAGGTGCGCAAGGTCGGAGGAGCGATCGGCGTCGCCGCTGACCGAGCGCACGGCCGCGCAGACCGCGACCGCCCAGTTCTTCGCGGGCAACCCGGTCCTGACCTACCGGGTGGCCCTCTGCGACCTGCTGGACGGTGAGCCGCTGGGGCTGCTGCCGACCACCCGGATGTTCGCCCGGATCGACGCCGCCGTCGCCAACTCGTTCATCCAGACCTGGCGACTCAAGTACGACATCGGCTACTGGCGACCGTTCCAGGCGATCGCGGGGGCGGACACCGACGGCAACGCGGCGACCAGCCCCCAGGCCGGGTGGACCCCGCTCGTGCCGAACCCCGCCTACTCCGACTACACCAGCGGGCACGCCGCGGCGACCTCACCGTTCGCCGAGGTCGTGCGCCAGACCCTGGGCAACGACACGCCGCTGCTCCTGAAGTCCGGTGGCGTCGAGCGCCCCTACAGCACGCTCTCCGCCCTCGAGTACGACGCCCTCCACGCCCGCATCTGGGGCGGCCTGCACTTCCGGGACGCCATGGACGACGGCTACCTCCTGGGTCACACCACGGCCGAGCGGGTGATGGGCGCGATCCACTGACCGCTACGCCGATTGAGGTATGCGCACCAGCCGCTCCCGGCCCTACCCTGTGGACCGGGAGCGGAGGGTGCTCATGCCCGACCTGGTGCTGGACGAGCGGAAGCAGCGGTCCCTGCGCGCGCTCCTGGCCGAGGAGCCCGTCAGCGGCCGTCCGGTGCCGTCCCGGCAGTTCCTGGAGAACCTCGCGGTCCTCGTTCCGTGCGACGCCGTGGGCGCCTGCCTGGCCCTCAACGAGGGACCGGTCATCGAGATGCCTGGACCTCCCGGACGGCTACTCGGACGAGTACGACGGAGCAGCACGAGGGCGCCGGGCCGCTCTACGTCGGCGTGATGCACTGGTCGCGCTCACCGCTCCAGGCCGAGGCCTGCGGGGCGCTGTCGGGTCTCGTCGACGGGGTCGCCATCGGGTTCCGCAGCGGGCCCGAGGCGGTGGCGCAGGTCTTCCTCGACCGTCGCAAGCACCCCTTCTCCGACCGCGACCTCGCGATGCTGGACCTCTTGATGCCCGTCCTCCAGCGGCACCTGCGCCAGCGCGCCACGAACCCGTTGCCCGACTGCCTCACGGTGCAGGAGCGCCGCGTGCTCCTCGAGGTCGCCGCCGGGCTCTCCAACGCCGAGATCGCCCAGGCGCTCTTCATCGCGCCGAGCACGGTCCGCAAGCACCTCGAGCACGCCTTCCGCAAGCTCGGGGTCACCAACCGGCTCGCGGCGGTCGTCGCGCTCGAGGGACGTCCCGTCCGGGACGACCGCCGGGAGCGGCTCGCCCAGTACGGCTGAGCGCGGGGCTGCTCTAGTCGCTGAGCTCCGCGGGCTCCGCGACGACGTCGACCAGCGCGCCGTTGCGGAGCACCGTGATCTCGACGCGGGTCCCGATCGCCTCGGCGAACAGGCGGCGCTGGAGGGACTGGGCGTCGCCGAGCGGCACGGTGTCCAGCGCCAGCACCATGTCGCCGCGCCGCAGCCCGCTCAGCGCGGCGGGGCTGCCCTCGACGACCTCCACCACCCGCAGGGCGGTGCGCTGGCCGGTGCGCTCGGCCCAGGCGGCCGGCAGCGGCGCCGGACTGCTCACCAGACCGAGGTAGGCCCGGCGGACCCGCCCGTCGTGCAGCAGCGCGGCGATGATCCGGTGGGTGGTCGGGTTGACCGGCACCGCCAGCCCCAGACCCATCCCCGCCACCGCGGTGTTGATGCCGACCACCCGGCCGCGCGAGTCGGCCAGCGCACCCCCGGAGCTACCGGGGTTGAGGGCCGCGTCGGTCTGGATGACGTCCTCGATGATCCGGGCCGACCGGCGGCCCCGTGCGGGCAGGCTGCGACCCAGGCCGCTGACGACCCCCGCCGTGACGCTGCCGGCCAGGCCGAGCGGGTTCCCCACGGCCACCACCAGCGAGCCGACCACGAGCCGGTCGGCGTCGCCGTACTCCGGCGGGCTCGGCACCGGTCGGTCGGCCCGGATGACCGCGAGGTCGGACAGGGGGTCGCGTCCCACGACCTCGAAGCGGGCCGTGGTCCCGTCGGCGAAGGCGGCCTCCCCGGCGTTGCCGTCCCCGACGACGTGGGCGTTGGTGAGGAGATGGCCCTCGTCGCTGAGGACGACGGCGGAGCCGGCCGACTCGCCGCGCTGCCCGCGGATCCGGAGCGCGGCCACCCGCGGGGTCAGCGTCTCGGCGACGCCGACGACGATCGCCGAGTAGGCGTCCAGGGCGCGGTCGTCCTCCATGTGGTCGACAACGCTCCCGTCCTCACCCGCGTTCCGCTGTTCGCCGTCGGCGGACGCGGGGCGGCCACCCGTCGGGGTGTGCCCGGCCTCCCGGCGGCTTCCTAGGGTCGGGGCCAGGGGACAACCCCCGTCGGGTGCCCTCGCGCCCACACCAGGAGGGAACAGAAACATGAGCACCTCAGTCGTGATCCTGCTGATCGTGGCGGTCATCATCGTCATCGCGGTCATCGCGTTCGTCACCATGAACGCCAACCGTCGCAAGAACGAGCAGCGCCTCGAGGCGGACCGGGCCCGCGCGCAGGACCTGCGCAGCGACGCCACCGCGCAGGCCGCCGCCGTGCACGACTCCGACCTGGAGGCGCGCGAGGCCGCGCTGGAGGCCGACCGTGCGCGGCTCGAGGCCGAGAAGGCCCAGGCCCGGGCCGCGGAGGCCCAGCAGGGCGTCCAGGTCGAGGAGGCGCGCCAGGAGGACCGGCTGCGCGAGGCCGACCGGATCGACCCCGACGTGGACACCCGCGCCGACGACTACGACCCGTCGCTGGCCCACCCGAACGGCGTCCCGGAGAGCCGGACCACGCCGGAGCCCGGCCCGGCCACCGAGACCACGGCCGACGCCGACCCCGCCACCCCGCGTCGGAGCGACACCACGCCCTGACGCCCGCCCCCTACAGTGACCGCATGGTCGCCACCGGACCCAGCCAGGTGCCGGCGGCGACCCGCGCGCTGCGGGTGCTGCGCTACCTGGCCAGCCAGACCGACCCGGTCCCGCTGGACCGGATCGCCCGGGCCTGCGACCTGCCCCGGTCCACGGCGTACCACCTCGTCAACACCATGATCGACGAGGGTTTCGTCACCCACCTCGCCGACGACCACCGCTACGGCCTGGGCATCGCGGCGTTCGAGGTCGGCAGCGGCTACGCCCGCCAGGAGCCGCTGCAGCGGGTGGCGCGCCGGCCGCTGGCGGCGCTCGTCGACCGCACCGGCCAGAGCGCCCACCTCGCGGTGCTGCACGGCCGCGACGTGCTCTACGTCCTGGAGGAGCGGGCTCCCGGTCGGCCGCCGCTGGTCACCGGCGTGGGGGTCCGGCTCCCGGCCCAGCTCACCGCGAGCGGCCGGGCGATCCTCGCCGCGCTGCCCGCCGCCCAGGTCCGGGCGCTGTTCCCGGACCGGAACGCGTTCGTGGAGCGTCACGGCCGCGGGCCCACCACCTTGTCGGCGCTGCGGGTCCTGCTGACCGAGACCCGGCAGCGCGGCCACGCCGTGGAGGAGGGCGACGTCACGCCGGGCTTCGCCAGCGTCGCCGCCCCGGTGCTCGACCACAACGGCCACCCGGTCGCGGGGGTCGCGTGCACCTTCTCCAGCGGCGAGGCCGACGAGGGGTTGGCGTCGCGGGCCGTCCGCGAGACCGCGACCGGGCTGTCCCGCCGGATCGGTGGCCGTGCAGGGCGCCGCTGACCCGCCGGGAGCGGCACTTCCGCGCACCCCGGTGGCGGGGCACCATGAGCACACGATGTCGCGCGCCCGGAGGCTGCTGGTGATCGCCGTCGCGTGGGCGCTGCCGTTCGCCTGGATCGCGGCGGCGCTGCTGTCCGGGCCGTCCGACGGCACGTCGCTCTCGTCCTCGACGGCCACCACCGGAGTCGAGCGGTGGGGCGAGCGGGTGACCGTCGCCCGGGCCTACGGCGCGACCCCGTTGCGCGCCGGCGACGTCGTGCAGGCCGTGGACGGTCGCACCATCTCCGAGTGGCTCGCCGACGACGGCGGGACGACCCGCAGCGTCGGGGAGGTCGTCCGCTACGAGGTACGCCGCTCCGCCGCCGAGCTGCCCCTCGTCCTGCAGCTCGACGTGCGGCTCACCCGCTACCCGCTCGCCGCGGCGCTGTCCGACAACCTGCCCACCGTCGCGTTCACCGTGCTCCTGCTGGCCGCGGGCGCCCTGACCTTCTGGCGCCGTCCGGAGTCGCCGTCGGCCCGCGCCTTCCTCGCCACCACGGCGCTGGTCCCGATGGCGATCACGGCGGCCCCGTGCGGCCTCGGCGCGATCGACCTGGCCGGCGGGCGGGGCATCTGGCCGCACGCCGGGGGTGAGCTCTGGTGCGCGCTGGGCATGGGCACCGCGCTGGTCACCGCGGTGACCCTGACCGGGGTCCCCGACCGGGTGCGCCGGCGTCCGTGGCTGCTCGGCTGTCGCCTACCTCGTCCCCCTGGCCGGCTACGGCATCTGGGTGGCCGCGATGGCCGGCAGCGACCAGCCGGACGCCGCCCGGCTGCAGGTGCTCCTGACCGTCGCGGGACCCGCCCTCCTGGCCACCACCCCGGCGGTGCTGGCGGTGACCGGCGTCCTCTACGTCCACGCCATCGACCGTGAGGACCGCCTGGCCACCCGCCTGGTGCTCCTCGGCGTCGGCGGCGGGGTCGTCGCGCGGCTGCTCCTGGGTGACGTCCCGCAGCGCATCACCGGGGAGCCGCTGCTGCCCTGGCCGCTCCTCACCCTCCTGATCGCGGTGGCGGTGCTCGGCTGCGTGACCGTGGCGATCCAGCGCTACCGGCTCGGCGAGATCGAGCCGACCGTCCGGCGCGCCCTGGTCCAGGCCCTCGTCCTGGCCCTGGTCGGCGCCGCCTTCATCGGTCTGGTCGTGGCCGTGGACCTCGCCTCCGACATCTCCTTCGGGTCGATGCTGGCCGGTGGCCTCGTCGCGCTGCTCCTCCTGCCGCTCGCCGTCGCCCTGCAGCGGACCCTGCGCCGGGCGGTGTACGGCGACCGGGACTTCCCGCACCGGGTCGTGTCGGACCTCCGGCGCCTGGACCCGATGACCGCCCCCGAGGAGGCGCTCCAGGAGACGCTGGGGCTGCTGGCCCGACGGCTCCGGCTCTCCTACGCCGCGATCGACGTCTTCCCCACCCCGTCGTCGGACGCGATCGCGACGTCGACCGGCGTGCGCCGCGGCAGCCCGGTCACCATCGACCTGGTGGTCGGGGGGAACACCCTCGGGCGGCTGCTGCTCGAGGTCGATCCCGGCCGCGATCCGTTCGGGCCGGGCGACCGGCGGCTCCTCGAGGACGTCGGCAGCCAGGTCGGCGCCCTCGTCCAGGCGGTGTCGATCAACCGCGAGCTCCAGCGCTCCCGCCAGCACCTGATCACCGCCCGCGAGGAGGAGCGGCGCCGGATCCGCCGCGATCTCCACGACGGCCTGGGACCCTCCCTCGCGACCCTGGCGATGCGGCTGGAGACCGCGCACGACCTGATCGCCGACGACCCCGACGAGGCGGCGGCGCTGGTGGCCCGGCTCTCGGAGCAGGCGCGCGACGAGATCGCCGAGGTGCGCCGCCTCGTCGACGGGCTGCGACCGCCGGCGCTGGACCAGTTCGGCCTCGTGGCCGCCTTGCGCCACCGCGCCGACGAGGACAGCGTCATCGCCCGGCACCCCGGCTCGGAGCGGATGAGCTGGTCGGTCGACGCCGACGACGACGTCGAGCCGCTGTCGGCCGCGGTCGAGGTGGCGGCGTACCTCATCGTCGTCGAGGCGGTCACCAACGCGCACCGGCACAGCGGGGCGGAGACCTGCGACGTCCGGCTGCGCCGGGACCGGGACGCGCTGTGCATCCGGATCAGCGACACGGGCCGGGGGCTGGCCGCGAGCCGCACCCCGGGTGTAGGCCTGTCCTCGATGACGGAGCGTGCCGAGGAGCTGGGCGGCACCTGCACGGTGCGGTCCACCGCGGGCTCCGGCACCGTCGTCGACGTGGTGCTGCCGTTGGGCGAGCCGGGAAGCGAGGGGTGACATGGAGCCGCTGCGGGTGGTGCTCGTGGACGACCACGACGAGTTCCGGCAGGGACTCGAGGCGTTGCTGGCCGCGACCCCGACGGTGGAGGTGGTCGGGCGGGCCTCCGACGGGCGGACCGCGGTGGCGCTCGCCCTCGACCTCCAGCCCGACGTGATCTTGATGGACCTGCAGATGCCGCAGCTCAACGGGGTGGAGGCCACGGCTCGGATCGTGCAGTCGTCCCCGCACATCAGCGTCCTGGTGCTCACGATGATGGAGGACGAGGACTCCGTGTTCGCCGCGGTGCGCGCCGGCGCCCGCGGGTACCTCCTCAAGGGCGCCCGCCGCACCGAGATCGTCCGCTCGATCGAGGCGGTCGGCGCCGGCGAGGTGATCTTCGGTCCCGGGATCGCGGAGCGGGTGATGACCTACTTCCGCGCGGCGCGGACCCGTCCGACCGCGGAGGCCTTCCCCGAGCTCACCGAGCGGGAGCGGGAGATCCTCGGGAAGATCGCCGAGGGCCTGGAGAACGCCGAGATCGCCCGCGAGCTCGGGCTGTCGGTCAAGACCGTGCGCAACCACGCGAGCAACATCTTCGCCAAGCTCCAGGTGGCGCACCGGGCCCAGGCGATCGTGCTGGCCCGCGAGGCCGGGCTGACCTAGGACCCTTCCTGGCAGCCGCGCTGCAGCCGGGCGTCGCCCTCGGCGTCCTTCCCCAGCGCGCGGGCCTGTGCGGTGTCGGGGTAGATGATCTGGGCTCCCGCCTTCGGTCGTCCCGTCCGTGCCGCCGATGATGCAGCCGGTCACCCGCTCGGGATCGACCTGGGTGACGGCCTGGGCCAGGCGGTAGAGGTCGGTCGGTGCCAGGTCGCTCTCGAGGCCGCCCAGGGCAGCGAGGGCGGTGCGCTCCATGAACCCCTCCTCGTCCGCCCGGTCCCGCAGCCCGCGCAGGTAGCCGAGGAGCAGGGCCTGGTGGTGGGCCGCCCGCTCGAAGTCACCGCCGTCCAGGTTCCGGCGGGTGCGGGCGTAGTCGAGGGCCTCCGCCCCGTCGAAGTGGTTGGTCCCGCGGGTGACCCGGAGGTCGCCGCTGTCGGTCACGAAGGCCTTGTCCGACTCGACGTCCACGCCGCCGACCGCGTCGGTGATGTCGATGAACCCGTCCATCGCCGTCACCAGGACGAGCTGGGGGGTGATGCCGACCAGGTCCGCCACCGCCTCGGCGGCCAGCTCGGGGCCGCCTTGGGCCAGCGCCTCGTTGATCCGCGCGAACCCGTCGGGGAGCTCCACCCACGAGTCGCGCGGGATGCCGATGCCGGCCGCCGACCCCGTGTCCATGTCGAACCCGAGCAGCTGGATGGCGTCGGTGTTGCCCTTGTCGACCGGCGTCGACCCCTTCGCGTCCGAGCCGAGCACGAGGACCCAGACCACGTCCTCCTCGCCGAAGTCGACGGCGGAGGCCCGCTCGACCGTGGTCAGGGTGATCGTGGCCGGCCGGACCGACGCGGCCGGGACGACGAGGGCGACCAGCGCGGCGAGGACCGCCCACCGGGCCAGGCGGCGCAGGGCGCGGGCCGCGGTCACGACGCCTCCTCCGAGCCGACGGGCGCGCCGTCGTCGTGCGCCACGTCGTACCCGAAGATCGACCAGGTGCCGTCCTTCTCCTGGAGCATGAACCGGCCGACCAGGGAGAGGTTCCGGGTCTCCTCCTCGCTCATCGTCGCCTCGAAGCCGAAGTCGACCGCCGCCGTCGCCCCGACGACGTCGCCGTCGGACACCAGGAACGACAGGCGCGCGTCGAGCTTGGTCGCGCGCACGGACTCGGCGTCCTTGACCGTCGCAGCGGTCAGCAGGTCGATGTCCTCGGCCGCGCTCCCTGCCACGCCGCTGGTGAAGGACTCGAAGGACGCGACGAACTCCTCGCGCGGGAAGTCCCCGAGGAAGGCCCCGACCACGTACTGCGACAGCACGTCGCCCACCGCGGTCTCGATCTCGGTGCGGTCCTGCTCCGGGAGCTTCCCGGCGCCGCGCACGGTCTCGACGCGCAGGGCCACCGACTCCTCGGCAGGCGGTGGCTGGTCCGGTTCCGGATCCGAGCACGCCGCCAGTGCGGGGGCGAACGCGACCACCAGCGCGACCAGCACGACGCGCACGCGTGCCAGGTCCACCACCATGGGACCCATGATGGCCGATGGCGGAAGCACGTGCCTCAACTCGCAGACACGGAGTTGACCACCGGCAGGTCGAAGTCCGTGACGTTGTCGTGGGCCGGCTCGGCGGCACCCATGGGACCCGTGGCGAAGCCGGTCACCAGGTTGCCGGTGACGATGCGGACGAACCGCTGGGTGACCGGGCCGAGGGGTCGGTCGCACCGGTCGACCAGGGCGCAGCCCCACCGCAGGGTGCCGGCCGAGAACACGCCCGCACCGGACGGCGTGCTGTAGTAGACCGACTGGGCCGACGTCATCGTCCCGCGACAGGAGTACGGCGTGTGCGCGAGGATCTGGAGCGGCCGCGGCAGCGTGCGGTCGGGGTAGACCCGGTCCGCCTCCGGGCCCACCAGCCCGGGCACCCGCTCGCCCCGGCCGAACCCGGTGCCGTGGAAGCCCCACCACCCCGGGGAGACCATCACGTAGTCCTCGTCGACCGGGTAGCACTCGTACATCATTCCGATCACGTCCTGCTCGGGCCGCGCGGCCGGAGCGTCGCGGAAGCGCGCCGTGGCCCGGGCCGGCTCGAGGTCCTGCATCGGGTCGTAGACCGCGCTGTCGCGGTAGCCGACCTGGAGCCGCGCCGGGCCGGTGCTCCGGGCCTCGAGCCGGATCCGCCAGTACATCGTGTTGGCGCTGAGGAAGGCGAGGTTGGTGCCGCGGTCCCGGGCCCGGGTGACCTCGGCCCGCATCGCGGGGGTCCAGTACTCGTCGTGTCCCATGGACACGTAGCCGAGCGCTCCGCGCAGCACGCCCGCCGTCTCCAGGTCGACGTTGGTGAAGTACGACAGCGGCGCGCCGGTCTCCTCCGCGCGGACGATGATCGGGATGGCCGCGGTCCGGTAGTCGTTGGCCCCGGTCGCCCCGTTGTACGGCCGGTCGAAGCTCACGGCGTAGCTGCGCCGATCGCCGTCCGGACCCTGGTAGAGGCTGTAGCCACCCCAGCTGTTGTAGGCCTGCCAGGTCGTGACGGGCGCGACGAGGGCCACCGTGCCGGCGGCCGTCTCCGACCTGACGACGTAGGGGACCTGGGTCTCCCACCCGGTGTTCGTGCGCAGCCGGAAGACGTAGAACCCGGGGCGCCAGCCCTCGGTGTCCACGGTGAGGCTGCGGCGCCACGGCGCGACCACGGTCCGGGTCGCGACCGGGTCGAGCACCGGTGAGCGCTGGAGGCGTCCGCGCCGGAAGCCGGACTCCCAGACGAAGGCGCCCGTGCCGCCCTCGTACGCCCCGATCCGGTACGCCGAGACCTCGTAGCCGCCCTCCGTCGTCGAGACCTTGAGGCCCACGCTGGTGCCCGGGAGCCCGCTCGTGGCGGTGGTGAAGGCCTCGATCTGGTGGTCCACCGCGGGCCGGCTGATCCGCCAGCCCTCCGAGCCGCGGGCCTTCGCCCGGGGGGCGGGTGCGGGTGGGACCGAGCGCCCCGTCGCCGGTTCCCCCGCGACCGGGGTCGAGGCGCTCGGCGAGGGGTGCGACAACCCAGCAGTTCCCGACCCCCGCGGGGCGGACGTGACGACGCCGCAGCCGACGGCCGTCAGGCACAGGAGCAGCGCCCCGATCGTTGCCTTCCTCCGTCCTGTCCTCATCGCGGTCCTCATCGCGCCTACCCCCTCCGAGGAGCCGGAGCGTCCGGCCCCTCGGGGACGACGATTCGCCGAAGGGGTGTCCCGGGGCATGAGGCTGCGATCCCGGTCCGACCGGGAGGTTCCGGCGCAGGGTCCCGACCCCGGGACCGCCGTGGTTACCTGTCGGTAGGATTCATGTCACGCAACGGGTGGGTCCCGGCTCGGGAGCATCGCATCTAGGCTTCGATCGTGGTGTCGCCGCGGACCGACGCGTACGTTCGCGTGCTCGATCGACAGGCGCACCCACCGTGCCCCGAGGAGAGCCTGTGACCTGGACCCTGATTGTCGGCCTGCTGCTGACCGCGATCGCGCTGACGATCGCCGGCCGGCGCGTGTGGTGGCTCTACCGGCTGATCACCAGCGGCCAGCCGGCACCCGGGCGGGTCGAGGGCGTGACGAAGCGCCTCGGAGCCGCCGTCAAGGGACAGCTGGTCGAGGTCTTCGGCCAGCGCAAGCTCCTCACCTGGTCGGTGCCGGGCGCGGCGCACTTCTTCGTGTTCTGGGCCTTCCTGATCCTCGCCACCGTCTACCTCGAGGCGTACGGCGCGCTGTTCAACCCCGACTTCGCCATCCCGGTCGTCGGGCACTGGGCGGTCCTGGGCTTCCTCCAGGACTTCATCGCGGTGATGGCCTTCTTCGGCCTGCTCACCTTCGCGTGGATCCGGATCAAGAACTCACCCGAGCGGCTCGGCCGGCGGTCCCGGTTCAAGGGCTCCCACCTCGGGGGCGCCTGGCTGGTGCTCTTCATGATCTTCAACGTCTTGTGGACGATGTTCCTGTTCCGCGGGGCCGCCGCGGCGGCCGGCAACCTGCCCTATGACAGCGGCGCCTTCGTCTCGATCGGGATCGGCAACCTCCTGGACGGCCTGAGCGAGTCCACCCTCGAGGTGCTCGAGGGCGTCGGGCTGCTGCTGCACATCGGCGTCATGCTGGTCTTCTTGATCATCGTGCTCAACTCCAAGCACCTGCACATCTTCCTCGCGCCCCTCAACGTGCTCTTCAAGCGCCAGCCGGTCGCCCTCGGTGCGGCCAAGCCGCTCACCTCCGACGGCAAGCCGGTGACCTTGGACGACATCGACGACCTGGACGAGGACGCCCGGCTCGGGATCGGCCGGATCGAGGACTTCAGCTGGAAGGGGATGCTCGACTTCTCGACCTGCACGGAGTGCGGTCGTTGCCAGGACCAGTGCCCGGCCTGGAACACCGAGAAGCCGCTCTCCCCGAAGCTGCTGATCATGGGGCTGCGCGACCACGCGTTCGCGAAGGCGCCGTACATCCTGGCCGACGAGGATGACCGGGCCGGCCTCGACGCCGCCGTGCTCGCCGAGGCGGAGCGCGCCTGGTCGGCACCACCGAGGGCGAGGCGTGGCACCCCACCGGCGGCGCCGTCATCGACCCCGACGTGCTCTGGTCGTGCGTGACCTGCGGCGCCTGCGTCCAGCAGTGCCCGGTGGACATCGAGCACGTCGACCACATCGTCGACATGCGCCGCTACCAGGTGCTGGTCGAGTCCAACTTCCCTCCCGAGCTCAACCAGCTGTTCAGGGGCATGGAGAACAAGGGCAACCCGTGGAACATGTCGTCCACGGCCCGGATGGACTGGGCCAAGGGGCTCGACTTCGACGTCCCCGTGGTCGGCGAGGACCTCGAGTCGCTCCAGTCCGTGGACTGGCTGTTCTGGGTCGGGTGCGCGGGCGCCTACGAGGACCGCGCCAAGAAGACCACCCGCGCGGTCGCGGAGCTCCTGAACATCGCCGGTGTCTCCTTCGGCGTGCTCGGCAACGGTGAGACCTGCACGGGCGACTCCGCGCGCCGGGCCGGCAACGAGTTCGTCTTCCAGGGCCTGGCCCAGCAGAACGTCGAGACCTTCCGGCAGTACGACGTCAAGAAGGTCGTCTCGACCTGCGCCCACTGCTTCAACACGCTCAAGAACGAGTACAAGGACTTCGGCATCGAGCTCGAGGTGGTCCACCACACCCAGCTGCTCAACCGGCTGGTCCGCGAGGGCCGGCTCACCCCCGTCCCCGAGGGTGCCGGCGCGGCCAAGCGCTCGATCACCTACCACGACCCGTGCTACCTCGGCCGGCACAACCAGGTCTACTCGCCGCCGCGCGACCTTCTCGAGGTGCTGCCCGGCGCGTCGTTCGTCGAGATGCCGCGGAACTCCGAGCGGTCGTTCTGCTGCGGCGCCGGCGGCGCGCGGATGTGGATGGAGGAGAACATCGGCGAGCGGATCAACGTCAACCGCACCGCCGAGGCGGTGGGCACCGACGCCGACCAGATCGCCGTCGGCTGCCCCTTCTGCCGCGTGATGCTGTCCGACGGGCTGACGGCCCTGCAGGCCAAGGGCGAGGCCCGCGACGAGGTCGAGGTGCTCGACGTCGCGCAGATGCTGCTCGCGTCGGTGAAGGGCGAGTCGGCCACCCGGGCCGCGAAGCCGGCCGCGGCTCCCGCGGCGGCGGCCGCGGCCGTCGACGTCGCGACGAAGGCGGAGCCCGAGCCCGGCGACGAGACGCAGACCGAGGACACCGTGACGGCCACGGCGGACGTCGGACCGGCGGCGAAGGCCTCCGGCGGCGCGTCGCTCTTCGACGTCGCGGAGGAGCCGGCGGCCGAGGAGCCCGCGACCGAGAAGCCCGCGCCCGCCGCCGCGGCGTCGCTGTTCGACGTCGCACCGCGCCGCCGAGCCTGAGCCCGAGGCCGCACCCGCCGCGACTCCCCAGCGGGTTCGCTCTTCGACCTCGCGCCCGCGGAGCCCGAGCCGGACCGGAGCCCCAGCCCCAGCCGGCCGCCGCGACCCCTCAGGCGGGGTCGCTCTTCGACATCGCGGCCCCGGAGTCTCCGACGCCCGAGCCGGTCGAGGCACCGAAGGCGCCACCGGCCGCCGAGTCGGCCCCGATCCCCGAGGCAGGGTCGCTCTTCGACATCGCGGCCCCCGAGACGCCGGCCGACGAGCCGACCCCCGACACCATCCTCGACGCCGACGACGCGGAAGCGGAGACCGACGAGCAGGACGCGCCGGCCGAGGAGGAGCCCGACGCGGCGCCCGACAAGACTCCGGGGCCGCAGCCGAAGACCGACGTCGACCTCAACGCGTCCGAAGTCGCTGTTCGACCTCTGACGTCACGTGACAGCACATGACGCCAACAAGTGCTTGACATGACATCACTGTGATGTCATAGTTCTGCACATGGACATCACCCCGTACGTCGACAGCCTGCGACGCGACCTGGTCGCCGCGGCCGAGACCGGCGACGACGACGTGCGGCGGGCCGCCGAGCGGCTCTCGTTCGCCCTCGACGCCGCCGCCCGCCTCGCCTTCATGGAGGTCGTCTCGCAGGCGGCCGCCGAGATCACCGCCGAGCTCCCCGCCGGCGGGGTCGACGTCCGGCTCAACGGCCGCGAGCTCGACTTCGTCGTGCACGCGCCGTCCGTCGCGGCCCCTCCCGCGCCGCCCGCTCCCCCGGCGCCTCCCTCGGCCGAGGGCGAGGACACCGAGGAGGGCAGCCTGGCCCGGATCACGCTGCGGATCCCGGAGTCGGTGAAGGCCCGCGCGGAGGAGAAGGCCGCCAAGGCCGGCCAGAGCCTCAACACCTGGCTGGTCAACGTCGTCCGCGCGGCCACCAGCGACCACGCCATCAACGTCGACATCGACCTGTCGAGCCTGGCGTTCCTCGACAACTTCGACCCGTTCGGAGGCAAGGGCAAGCCCGGCAGCCGGCGCATGACCGGCTGGCTCTGACACCCAGCAATTCCACTCAAGCACCCGCGAGGGACCAGCAGCAGGCTGGTCCCACGGACGAACACACCCTGGAGACGCACATGAGCGACCACCGCTTCACCACCACCGGACCGATCAGCCTCTACGTCGAGAACGGCAGCGGCACCGTCCGGGTCATCGCCCACGACACCACCGAGGCCACCGTCGAGATCACCGGCCGCAACGCGGACGACGTGACCGTGACCGAGGACAACGGCCGCCTCAGCGTGGTGGCTCCGAACCGCCGGGCCGGCTTCTTCCAGGGCGACTCCGCCCTGCACATGACGATCTCGGTGCCGACCGCGAGCGAGATGATGGTCAAGACCGGGAGCGCCGACGTCACCGTCGAGGGCACCGTCGGCGCCAGCCAGGTCAAGTCCGGCTCCGGGGAGGTGACGCTCGAGGAGCTCGGCGGGCCGGCCCAGGTCGAGACCGGCTCGGGCGACGTCACGGTCGAGGTCGCGCACGCCGAGCTCCGGGTCAAGAGCGGCTCCGGCGACGTGCAGGTCACCCGGACCGAGTCCGCCGTCGCCGTGTCCACCGGCTCCGGAGACGTGCGGCTCGGGACCAGCCAGGGGCCCGCCGTGGTCAAGACCGGCTCCGGCGACCTGCGGGTCGTCGACGCCTCCGACGACGTCTCGCTCTCGACCGGCTCGGGCGACCTGCTCGTCGAGTCGGCCCGCCGCGGCCGGTTCACCGTGAAGGGCGCCTCGGGCGACGTGCAGATCGGCATCCCCGCCGGCGTCCCGGTGTGGACCGACATCAACACGGTGAGCGGCCGGATCCGCTCCGACCTCGAAGGCGCCGGTGAGCCCACCGCGGGAGCCGACCACATCGAGGTCCGCGCCAAGACCGTCTCCGGGGACGTCGTCCTCACCCAGATCTGACAGCCACCGCCATCCACAGCAAGGAGAACCGCCATGAACGCCATGACCGACGTCGAGCTCATCGCCCGCCAGCACCTGGCCGAGCGGGCCACGCACCACCCGCGGATCCCGCAGCGCAGCCGCCGCCACCGGGTCGCGGGCACCCTGCGCCGGGTCGCCGACCGGCTCGACTCCTGAAGCCCACGCCCGGCCCCGCCCGAGGGAGGCACACCACCCGGTGTGCCTCCCTCTTCTCTGTCCTGAGACCGATGCGCACCCCGGGGCACGTCACCTACGGTCGTGCCCGTGAAGCCGGAGACGTTCAGGCCGCCCCCGCTCGACATCGCCATCGCGGCGGTGTTCGTGGCGATGACGGTGGCCGAGGGCCTCCTCAACCCGCACGTGGAGTCCTTCGCCCGGCACCTCGGCATCGCCGGGGTCGCCATGGCGTCCCTGGCCTGGCGCCGTCGGGCACCGCTGGTGGTCGCCGGCATCGTGGTGGCGGCCAACCTGCTGATCAACCCGCAGGGAGAGTTCTCCACGCTGCTGTCGCTGGTGCTGGTCTGCTTCACCGTCGGCAGCGAGACCAAGCCGCCCCGCACGTACCTCGGCCTGGGCATCGTCCTGGTGCCGTTCCTGGTCGTCGCGGTCGTCGAGCAGTTCGAGCCCAGCGACCTCGCGGCCGCCCTGGTGTTCTTCGTCGGGCCCTGGGCCGTCGGCATCCTCGTGAGCAACCGGACGGCCAGCGCCCAGGCGGCGGTCGCGCGCGCCGCGCAGCTCGAGCGCCAGGCCGAGCTCGAGGCCGCCAGCGCCCGCGCGGAGGAGCGCACCCGGATCGCCCGGGAGCTCCACGACATCGTGTCCCACTCGATCAGCGTCGTCACGATCCAGACCCAGGCGGTGCGCCGGCGCCTGGGTCCCGACCACGCCCGCGAGGCGGCCGACCTCGCGGCCGTCGAGGCCACCGCCCGGGAGGCCCTGGCCGAGATGCGCAGGCTCTTCGGCGTGCTCCGGGCCGACGGGGAGTCGCCCGGGCTCGCCCCGCAGCCGGGGCTGGCCGAGCTCGACCGCCTGGTGCGCCAGGTCGGAGCGGGTGAGATGACGGTCCGGCTCGAGGTCGAGGGCGACCCGGTGCCGCTGAGTCCCGGGCTCGACCTCGCGGCGTACCGCATCGCGCAGGAGGGCCTGACCAACGCGGTCCGCCACGCCAGCGGCCACCGAGGCGCGGGTGCTGGTGCGGTACTCACCGCACCAGCTCGACGTCGAGGTCGCCGACAACGGGCGCGGCCTGGTGGCCGAGCCGCACGGCGGGCACGGACTGGTCGGCATCCGCGAGCGGGTGGCGCTGTACGGCGGCACCGTGACCCTCGAGCCGTCGGCGGCCGGCGGGGTCCGCCTGGCCGCCAGCCTGCCGCTCGGCGACCCGGCGGTGGTGGGCCGATGACCGCGCCGGTCCGGGTGCTGATCGTCGACGACCAGGGCATGGTCCGGGCCGGCTTCCGCTCGCTGCTCGGCGACGAGCCCGACATCGAGGTGGTCGGCGAGGCCGCCAACGGCGAGGAGGCGGTGGCGCTGGCCGGCGCGCTGGCGCCCGACGTCACCCTGATGGACATCCGGATGCCGGTCCTCGACGGCATCGCCGCCACCCGGCGTCTGGTCGAGGCCGGCGTCGCGACCCGGGTGCTGGTGCTGACGACGTTCGCGCTCGACGAGTACGTCTTCGAGGCCCTGCGCGCCGGCGCCTCCGGCTTCCTCCTCAAGGACGCCCCGGCCGAGGAGCTGGTCGCCGCCATCCGGGTCGTCGCCGCCGGCGACGCGCTGCTGGCGCCGGCCGTCACCCGTGGCGTCATCGACGCGTTCGTGCACCGCGGCGGCGCGGTCCTGCCCACCCGCGACCCGTCCCTCGAGCTGCTGACGCCGCGCGAGCTCGAGGTCCTCGGGCTGCTGGCGCGGGGCCTGTCCAACCTCGACATCGCCACCACCCTCTACGTCTCCGAGGGCACGACCAAGACCCACGTGAGCAACGTGCTCGCCAAGCTGGGGCTGCGCGACCGGGTCCAGGCCGTCGTCTTCGCCTACGAGAACGGCGTCGTGGTGCCCGGCGACCCGGGCTGAAGATCCGTCGCCCGACCGATCCGGATCTCCGTCGTCGGGCAGATCCGGTTGAGACCGGTCTCGCGTTGGCTTGACCCATGACCACTTCGACGCACACCACCACCGACACGGCGGCCCTCCCCGGACCGTCCACCGACCACACCACGACCCGCCGGAGCCGCGCCCTCGCGGCCCGCCGGGCCTTCCTCGTCGCCTCGCCCGTCCTCGCCGGCGTGTTCGCCGTGATCGGCGCGTACGCCGACCCCGGCGCCGGCATCAGCGGACCGCGGATGCTCGAGATCTACGCCGCCCACCCGGAGCCGCTGCAGTTCAAGTCGCTCGGCTTCCACTGGGCCTACGCGTTCTGGATCGCGCCCGCCCTCCTGGCGGTCCCCTACGTCCGCGGGCGCGGGGCGTGGCTGGCCACCCTCGCCGGCCTGATCGGCTTCGGCGGCCTGGCGACCATGCCGGGGCTGCTGCTCACCGACTGGTACGACTCGGCCATCGGCCAGCTCCACGGCGTGGACGCCGCGATCGCCGTCCAGGACCACATGAGCGAGACCATGTGGGGCCTCGGGCCGTTCATCCTGCCGGGCATGCTCGGGCTGTTCCTGGGCCTGCCGCTGATCACCATCGCGCTGTGGCGGGCGGGCCTGGTCCGCTGGTGGGCGTTCGTGGCGGTGCTCGGCGGGTACGCCGCGTTCATGCTCTCCGGCGTCCTGTGGTGGGGGTGCGCGATCACCACCGTGTGCTTCACCGTCTTCGCCGTGGCGCTCGAGAAGGGCACCCGCCCGCAGGACTAGGACCGCCCTAGGACCGCCCTAGGACCGCATCGCCACGCCGCGTCGCCAGTACCCCATGAAGGCGACGCGGCGTCGGTGCATCCCGAGGTCGCGCACCAGATGACGGCGCAGGCCGGTGACCACGGCGGACTCCCCCGCGATCCACGCGTAGAGGTCACCGAGCCTGGCCGTCTCGGGGTCGTCGGAGACGACCTCGCCCGAGGACGAGTACGTCGGCGTCTCCCAGAGGTCCGGGTCGACGTCGTCCTGGGGCACCTCGATCGGCGCGGGTGCGCCGAGGTGCTCGGCGACCGCCTTCGCGAGCCGCTCGCCCAGCGGCGCGCCGTCGCGGGGCAGCCAGGTGACGGCGACGGCGGTCGGTGCGGGCACCTCCAGCACGTCGCCGGTCTCCGGGACCTCCAGGAACGCCGCGCCCTGCGCGTCCGAGGGGAGGTCGCGCAAGATGGCGCAGATCGCCGGGACGGCCGTCTCGTCCCCGGCCAGCAGCACCCGGCGGGCGTCCCCGGGCGCGAACTCGATGCCGCCGAAGGGCTCCCCGCGCAGCGGCGCCATCAGGACCACCCGGTCGCCGACGACGGCCGCCGCGGCCCACCGCGACCCGGGACCGGTCGCCCCGTCGGCCAGGTGCAGCACGAGGTCCACCACGAGGCGGGTGTCCGCACCGCTCCCGCGGACCTCGCGGACCGTGTAGGTCCGCATGTGGCCCCGCTCCTCCTCGGGCCGGGCCAGCCACGTGTCGAACCACGAGTCGTCCGCGCCCGCGAAGGACGGGACCCGGCCATCGGCACCCGGGAACACCAGCTTGATCCGCTGGTCGTAGAGCGGCCCGTCCACCCCGAAGCCGGCGAGCGCCGGACCCCCCAGCACGACGCGGACGAAGGACGGCGAGAGCCGCTCGACGGCGACCACCTCGACCTCGTCGAGGATCATCGGGAGCGGCTGCGCAGTCACGGTCACCCAGGTAAGGCTACCCTAACTTCTCGGGCGGCTGCGATCTCGGTCCGATGGAAGCTCTGGAACGACCGGGACGGGGTCGGCCCGCGCTGGCCCTGGTAGCGCGAGCCGTACTTCGCCGATCCGTAGGGGTGCTGGGAGGGCGACGACAGCCGGAAGAAGCAGAACTGGCCGATCTTCATGCCGGGGTAGAGCTTGATCGGCAGCGTCGCCACGTTGGCCAGCTCGAGGGTCACGTGGCCGGAGAAGCCGGGGTCCACGAACCCCGCGGTGGCGTGCGTGAGCAGTCCCAGCCGCCCCAGCGACGACTTGCCCTCGACCCGGGCGGCGATGTCGTCGGGCAGCGTGACGACCTCGTACGTCGAGCCGAGCACGAACTCGCCCGGGTGCAGGATGAACGGCTCGTCGCCCTCCGGCTCCACCTCGCGGGTCAGCTCGGACTGGTCGACGGCCGGGTCGATGTGCGGGTAGCGGTGGTTCTCGAAGACCCGGAAGTAGCGGTCCAGGCGCACATCGATCGACGACGGCTGCACCATCGCCGGGTCCCACGGCTCCATGGCCACCCGGCCGGCGTCGATCTCGGCGAGGATGTCGCGGTCGGAGAGCAGCACGGCGACAACCTACCGGCCGCTCGCCGGCCGGGGATTGCTACCATCGCTGCGCCGCGCTCCGGCGCGGACCGGCGGATGTAGCTCAGTTGGTAGAGCGCGACCTTCCCAAGGTCGATGTCGCGAGTTCGAGTCTCGTCATCCGCTCCACGGTTCCTCTCGCGAGGCCGAAGCAACCCTTGTGACGGTTGCGTCTGATGTGAATATTGGGGACAGTGGGAGCTGATCTGCTCGCCACCAGGACGAGGTCTTCCCCATGCCCCGCCGTCCCACGCGCACGGAATGGACGCTGCTCGCCGTCGGCCTGCTCGCGCTGGCCGTCGGGTTGGCGCCGCTGGTGCCCGACGCCGACGCGCCCTCGGCGATCCTGCCCTCCGCGCAGGAGCCGGCCGTCCCGGCGGCGGTCGCCGGCCGCGGCGAGGTGACCCCGGCCATGCGCCGCGAGATCGCCCGGGTGGTCGACGCGGGAGCCTCCCTGGGCCCGGATGCCGGGCGCGCGTCCGTCGCCTCGCTGGTGACCACCCAGGTCCGGTGCGCGACGTTCTCCGGACAGCGGTACTGCCTCGGCGTGGGCTGGACCCAGCGCACCGAGGCCGAGGTCCGCGAGCGGGTGGCCGCGGCCGTGGCCACCGGCGCGCTCCGGACCACGCCCCTGGAGACGACCGGCGACCTCGACGTGCTCGCGACGCTGCGCCGCGCGGCCGCCCGTCCCGAGCCCGCCCGGGTCGCGGCCGAGCGCGCCGAGCTCACCGACGCCGCGGCCTCGGTCGCGAAGGTCTGGCTGTTGCGTCACGAGCTCCAGGGCGTCCCGTTGCCGGCCGGCTTCCTCGACGACCACCCCGAGGCGCGGGCCACCGCGGCCGCGCCCGCGCTCGGCCGGGAGAAGCGGCGCTACCCGCGCAAGGCCAAGGTGATGCGCGCGGACCGGACCAACGCGCAGAGCCACAGCTGGTGGTGCGGACCCGCCACGATGCAGATGATCGCCTGGGGCTGGCGGCACGACCGGGAGCCCCAGCGCTACTGGGCGGACAAGCTCGGCACCACCACGGACGGCAGCGCGGTCACCTCCATCGTGCGGCTGGTCAACCGCAAGACCGGCTACGACAGCCGGCGCCGCGCCGGGCCGTACGTCGTGCTCGACATCTCCGACCTCGGCTACCGCCGGTGGTTCCGGCTGACCAAGAAGCACATCGCCGACTACCGCGCCCCGCTGGTGCTGCACCCCGCGCTGCTGTCCCGCTTCTACCCCTACCTCGACGACGACGCGTCCGGGCACTTCCAGGTCGGCCGCGGCTACAAGGACAAGCGCAACGGCATCGAGAAGATCGGCTTCTTCGAGCCCTGGAACCAGCAGGCGTTCGACCCGTCCGAGCCGTTCATCGACCGGGTCCAGTGGCGCAGCGCCTACCGCAGCTACCGCGCCAACCTGGCGCACCCGATGCAGAACATGGGGGTCTGAGCGCGTGCGGACCACGGCGGCCGCGACCCTCCTGTGTCGGGCTCCTCGCCGCCGCGGGCTGCGCGGCGGACGATCCGGAGGCCGGTCCGCCGGGGCCGACGACGCCACCCCCAGCCCGAGCTCCGCGGTCGGGGACCACCCCCACCGAGACGACACCGTCCGCGTCGGCGAGCACGTCGGCGACCGATCCCTCCGCCCCGACGACGTCCCTGCTGGCCTGGGAGCCCACCGGGCGCCCGGTCGAGGAGACGGTGACCACCGGCGGCGGCTGGACGGTGGTGGTCGACCAGGAGCGCAGCCTGGCCACCGTCGACGGACCCCGGTCGTTCGTCATCGCCGGCGACAAGCGCTTCCGGATCTCCGAGGTGCTGCTCGACACCGGCTGGCTGGCCGTGGTGCGCAGCGACTCGCTGGAGGAGCGGCCGGACGTCGCCACCGTCGTCGACCTGACGACCGGCAACCGCAGCGACCTGACCGGTCGCTCGCAGGTCCCGACCACCACCGGCGGCACCTGGGCGCTCCAGGGTGGAGTGCTCGTGCACGCCACCGTCGGCCCCGATCGGGCCTACTGCCTCGCCCGCCGGGACCTGGCCGCCGGCAGTGCGGAGACACCGTGGTGCGCGGCACCACGGCACGGCTTCACGCACGCCAGGGTCACCCCGGACGGCCTCGGCCTGATGACCTTCGACGACCAGCGACCGTCGTGCCGCACCCTCGGCACCGTCACCGACGGCATGTTCACCGGGTGGCCCGGACCCACCGACTGCAAGGGCTGGGAGCTGGTCCCGATCGCCGGCGGGCTCGTGTGGTCGGAGGTCCCCCGCGAGCACGCCCTCGACGAGGCCGAGGTCCACGTGCGCTCCGGCGACACCGACCTCGACCTGGGTCCGGCCACCTCGGACACCCTCACGTGGTGCGCCGGCGCGACGTACTTCGTGCGCGACCCGCAAGCCGCCGGCGAACCCGCCCGGCTGCTGCGCTGGACCGACGCGGGCGCCCTCGAGGTGGTCTACGAGAGCAAGGGCGGCCAGGCGTTCCTCTCGGCACCCCGCTGCGGCGGCGACCGGATCACGCTCTCGGCGTTCGCCGAGAGCGGTGACGAGCAGGTCTCGGCACCGCTGGGCTGAGCGCCTAGTCTTCGCGAGGTGACCTTCTCCGGCTTCCCCGTCGCGGCGCTGGACTTCTACGACGACCTCGAGATGGACAACACCAAGTCCTTCTGGGACAAGCACAAGGCCGTCTACGACGAGGCCGTCAAGGCGCCGATGGCCGCGTTGTGCGCCGAGCTGAGCCCGGAGTTCGGCGAGGCGAAGATCTTCCGGCCCTACCGCGACGTGCGGTTCGCCAAGGACAAGACGCCGTACAAGACCGGCCAGGGTGCGTACGTCGGCGTCGCACCGTCGACGGGCTACTACGTCGAGATCTCCGCCCGCGGCGTCCGGGTCGGCGGCGGCTTCTACGAGGCCGGCGGCGCCCGGCTGGCCGCGATCCGGGACGGGATCGTCGACGACAAGGCGGGTCCCCGGCTGCGCCGGATCGTCAACGCCGGGACCCGGGCGGGCTTCACGGTGGGGGGCGACACCCTCAAGACGGCGCCGCGCGGCTACCCCGCCGACCACCCGCGGATCGACCTGCTGCGGCACAAGGCGCTGGTGCTGGGCAAGTCGTACGGCTTCGACGAGGTCATCCACACGGCGGCCCTGGCCGACCGGGTCCGCGGCGACTGGCGAGCGCTGCGCCCCCTGGTGGAGTGGGTCGCCACCCACGGGCCCGACTGATGGCCGATCAGGTGGTGCTGCCCGACGGCACCGCCGCCTGGGTGTGGCCGCTGCTCCCGACGGACCGGCGCGCGCTCGTCGCCGAGTTCGAGCAGCTGTCGCCGGAGTCGGTCCGCAGCCGCTTCCTCGGACCCGTCGTCCACCTGACCGAGGCCATGCTCCAGACGCTCGTCGACGACGTCGACGGCGTCGACCACGTGGCGCTGGTGCTGCTGGCCGAGGTCGGCGACGACGTCCTCCCCGTCGCGATCGGCCGGATCGTGCGCTACCCCGACCAGCCCGACGCCGCCGACCTCGCGATCACCGTCAAGGACGCCTGGCAGGGCCGCGGCGTGGCCACGGCGCTGATGCCGCTCCTGGTCGCGCAACGGCCCCCCGGCGTCACCCGGATCGTGACGGAGGTCGCCCCCGGCAACCCCGCCTCGCTGGCCATGCTGCGACGCGTGGGCGACGTGCACGCCACGTCGGACTCCCTGGACGCCACCGAGGTGGAGGTCGCGCTGGTGCCCGACGCCGACCCCACGCCGCTGCCGGCCGCGCGGTACGCCGAGTGGCGACGGAACCTCTACACCCGCGACCTGGTCTGCCCCTGGCTCCGCGAGGAGCCGTGAGCGACGGCGCTCAGTGCGGCTTCCAGGCCTCGTCGTCGGAGGTGCGCGAGGTGACCGACGCGGGCAGGTCCCGGTCGGCCAGGCTCTGGATGGTCACCGTCTCGAAGACGTCGCGCAGCGAGTGCCGGGCCGCGATCCAGACGTGCTGGAGCACCTCGGCGGACTCGTTGTAGGTCACCGACTCGGGGCGCAGCCCGTAGACCGACACCAGCGGACCGTCGACGGCCCGGATCACGTCGGCCACCGAGACCTCGCCGGCCGGGCGGCCGAGCCGCCACCCGCCGGACTGGCCGCGCTGGGAGACCACGACCCCGGCCCGGCGCAGGTCGGCCAGGATCGCCTGCAGGAAGCCGTGCGGGATGCCCTGGAGGCGGCCGAGCTCCTCGGCGCTGACCGGGGCGCCGTCGTTGCGTCCGGCCATCTCGATCAACGCACGGAGGGCGTAGTCGGACTTGGCGGAGACGCGCATGCGGCCAGTCTCGCAGATAAGTCGATGAGATTTATCGGACTGCGACGCGGCGCACCGGCGTGGCCTCGACCACGAGGTTGTCGGCGTACGCCCCGCGCTCGTGGTCGTAGGCCCCGCCGCAGGTGATCATCACCAGCCGGGCGGGCCCACGGTCCGAGAACAGCGCGGTGAGGGCCGACAGCCGGGTGCGCGGCAGCAGGTAGCGGGCGTGGACGCGGTAGCGCAAGCGCCTGGTCCGGGTCCGACACCACCACCGCGTCGCCCACCCGCAGCCCGGTCAGCCGCGCGGCGAAGCCCAGCCCGTGCTCGCGGGAGTCGAGGTGCCCGGCCAGGACCACGCTGCCGTACGGCGCGCCGATCGCCGAGCCGCCGGTCCACCACCCCAGGCGCCGCGGGTCCTCGGGCAGCGCGAGGCTGCCGTCCGGCAGGGTCGCGACCGGGTCGACCGGAGCGCGACCGCCCGACGGCCCCGACGGACCCGCCGCCAGGCTGAGCCCGGTCGGCACGAAGGGCGCCCGGCGCGGGTGCGCGACGCGGCCGCGGTTGACCACCGGGCCCTCACCCACCGGGGGCTTCGGCGCGAACACACCGCCCACCCGGCGCGGGCGCGAGACGGTGAGCCGGTCCGCCGGAGTGACTGCCGAGGGGCGCACCGAGGGTGCCGGCGTGGCCGACACGGTCGGCACCCGTTCCATGGTCTCCGGGCCGGCTTGCCGATCCAGGAGGTCGAGGGTCTGGACCAGGACCCCACCCGCGACGAGCACCAGACCGAGCGCGAGCGTCCCGCCGCGCCGCCGCACGGCTCAGCCGCGGGAGCGGGGCGTCCGTAGCCCGAGGACCGCGAGTCCCACTCCGGTCACCAGCAGCACCAGGCCGACCGGGACACCGGGTGCCCCGCGTCCCTCGAAGAGGCCCGCCCCCTGCCCGCCGTCACCGGCGGGGACGTCGCTGGGCGCCGTCGCGTCCGCGACCGGCACGGGGAGCACCTGCACCACCGCGTCCATGGTGCGCTCCGAGGCGACGCCGATGGCGAAGACCCTGGTCAGGTTGCCGCCGTCGATGGGGAGGTCGACGGGACCGAGGACGGCGGGACCGTCCGTGGCGGCGGGCACGACCTCGATCGGGTAGACGCCGGCCGGGACGACCGCGGTGATCTCCTCCGCGCTGGCGACGTCCGCCAGCAGCACCTCGCCGTTCACCCGGATGTCGGCCGGCGGGGCGACGGCGGTGTGCGCCACCGTGACCCGGCCGCTCCCGGCCTTCACCGGCGAGAGGTCGTTGACGAAGCTGGTGAACAGCGGGTCGGCCGTCGGGTCGACGGGGCGGTGGAGCACCACGTCCACGCTGGCGCCGGCCTCGACCGTCAGGTCGGCGCTGACCTCGGCTCCCCCGGGACCCGTGGCCGTGACGGTGTGGGAGCCGGGCATCAGCGCGAGGGGCCCGACGATCTCCTTGTCCGGGGCGTCGGTCGCGACCTCCTCGTCGTCGACCGTGAGCGTCCAGGTCGCGCCCTGGACGCCCTGGATGACGTAGACCGAGGCCGGCTTCGCGGCCACCGCGGCCGTGGAACCTCCTGACGCCGCCGCCACGACCACGACCCCTGCCACGAGCACGCTGCGCACCCTCATCGAGACCCCCTGAGATGTCCGGCCCACCCCGTCTGTGCGGAGCGATGACCTGTGGACAGGTGTAAGCGACCGGTCGTAGGTCACCCGGTCGGCAGCCCGCGTTTACCCAACTTGGGGCATTCGTCGACCGTGGCCGGACGGGCGGGGGCAGCGCCCCGGGTTAGCGTGAGGCATCCGTCCGCCGCCACCCGACGTGCGACGGACCTTCGGGGGGACCGGGTGGACAGTTCGCGGACTGACGAGAAGCCGATCCGTTGGCGCGGGTTCGCGATCGCCGCCGCGGTGGCGGTGAACCTCGTCGTGGTCTGGTTCGCCGTGCACGGCGCCCTGTCGAGCGAGCCGGCCGGAACCACGACCGTGATCCCGTCGTCGCCGACGGACACGGCCTCCTCTGCCGACCACCGGGTCCCGACCCTCGGACGCCGCGACGCCCGAGCCCGACGCCGCCCAGGGCGTCGAGGCGGCGGTCCTGGTGACCGCGACGCCGGACTCCGAGGGGTTCGTCGACGTGATCGAGCGGGTGCGGCCGGCGAACCCGATCCGGCAGCTCACGCTGGAGCCACCACCCGCGCCGTCACCGAACGACGACCCACCCCAGGTGCTGGCGCTCACCCTGTACGCCGACGGAAAGCAGGTCGACGTCCCCGCGACCACGAGCCGCGACTACCTGGTGCTGCTGCCCGTCCCGGCGACCAGCATCGTCCTCCACTACCGCTTGTCCGGTGTGATCTCGCGCGATCCCGATGCCCGCCGAGGGCCGGGCGCTGGTGCAGCTGCGCCCCCTGACCTCCTCGACGATGGAGACGGCCACGGCCGTGATCGAGATCTCCGGGGTCCAGGGTCCGCAACCTCGTCTGCCCCGACCTGCCGGTGGCGGACCGGCTCTGCGCGCGCCGGAGGGCGTGACGGGTGGCGCACGGCGTCGATGGAGAACAAGGACGCCACCGTGGTCGCCCAGATCGACCTGCCCGGCGCGAGCCCGCAGACCTGAGGTTCATCACAGTTGGGTCGTTCGGCTTGCGTGACCCGGATCGGCGAGGCAGACTTATGTTACTGATGAGTATTGATACTCATCAGTAGACAACGACCGGCGACGAGATCCCGAGGCGGCAGGCGTGACCCACTACAAGAGCAACCTTCGCGACATCGAGTTCAACCTCTTCGAGGTGCTCGGCCGGGACGAGATCCTGGGCCAGGGCCCGTTCGCCGACGTCGACGGCGAGACCGCACGCTCGATCCTCGCCGAGGTCGACCGGCTCGCCCGCGAGGACCTCGCCGCGTCGTACGAGGACAGCGACCGCAACCCGCCGGTCTTCGACCCCGAGACCCACACGGCGCCGATGCCCGCGTCGTTCAAGAAGAGCTACGACGCCTGGATGTCGGCGGAGTACTGGCGGCTGCAGATCCCCGAGTCGCTCGGCGGCACCCTCGCGCCCTCGACCCTCAACTGGGCGATGGCCGAGCTGGTGCTCGGCGCCAACGCCCCGATCTGGATGTACGGCTGCGGTCCGAGCTTCGCCGCGGTCGTCAACCGGGTGGGCAACGAGCGCGACCAGCGCATCGCCCAGATCATGGTGGAGCGCGCCTGGGGCGCCTCCATGGTGCTGACCGAGCCGGACGCCGGCTCCGACGTGGGCGCCGGACGCGCGAAGGCGACCCGGAACGACGACGGCACCTGGAACATCGAGGGCGTCAAGCGCTTCATCACCTCCGCGGAGCACGACCTCAGCGACAACATCGTGCACCTGGTGCTGGCCCGCCCGGCCGGCGTCGAGGGCCTGGGCGGCCCGGGCACCAAGGGCTTGAGCCTCTTCATCGTGCCCAAGCACCACTTCGACCCCGAGACCGGCGAGCTGACCGGCGAGCGCAACGGCGTCTACGTCACCAACGTCGAGCACAAGATGGGCATCAAGGTGTCCAACACCTGCGAGCTCACCTTCGGCGACCCGTCCATCGAGGGTGGCGAACCGGCCCGCGGCTGGCTGCTCGGCGAGGTGCACGACGGCATCGCGCAGATGTTCCAGGTCATCGAGAACGCCCGGATGATGGTGGGCACCAAGGCCATCGCCACCCTCTCGACCGGCTACCTCAACGCCCTCGCCTTCGCCAAGGAGCGCGTGCAGGGCGCCGACCTGACCCAGGCCGCCGACAAGACCGCGCCGCGGGTCACCATCACCCACCACCCCGACGTCCGCCGCTCCCTGATGACGCAGAAGTCCTTCGCCGAGGCGATGCGGGCGCTGGTGCTCTACACCGCCACCTGGCAGGACCGGGTCCAGATCGCCGAGCACAACGGCGAGCGCGACGAGCTGGCGAGCGCGATCAACGACCTCCTGCTGCCGATCGTGAAGGGCTACGGCTCGGAGCGGTCGTGGGTGCTGCTCGGCACCGAGTCGCTGCAGACCTTCGGCGGCTCCGGCTTCCTGCAGGACTACCCCCTCGAGCAGTACGTCCGCGACGCCAAGATCGACACCCTCTACGAGGGCACGACGGCCATCCAGGGCCAGGACTTCTTCTTCCGCAAGATCGTCAAGGACCAGGGCCGCGCCCTGGGTCACCTGGCGAAGGAGATCGAGGCCTTCATCGCGTCCGAGGCCGGCAACGGTCGCCTCAAGCAGGAGCGAGCCCTGCTCGCGACCGCGCTCGAGGACGCCAACGCGATCGTCGGGCACATGATCAACGACCTCATGTCGGCCGACGCGTCCACGGAGCACGGCGACGTCCGCAACATCTACAAGGTCGGCCTCAACACCAGCCGCCTGCTGATGGTGCTCGGCGATGTCGTCTGCGGCTGGCTGCTGCTGCGTCAGGCCGAGGTCGCGCTCGGTCGCCTGGCCGGCGAGGTGTCGGCCAAGGACAAGGCGTTCTACGAGGGCAAGGTGATGGCCGCGCAGTTCTTCGCGCTGCACTTCCTGCCGAAGCTGACCGCCGAGCGGGCCATCGCCGAGCACATCGACCTCGGCCTGATGGACCTCGACGAGGCCGCCTTCTGATGGGGTGACTGGTCAGGGCGCGCCAGCGCGCGCCCGGGCCGGTCCATTGGTAGGTGCCGTCGGGTAGTCGGCGGTATTGCCAGCGGCCGGTGGTCTTGGCGCGGTGGTGTCTTCGGCACAGCGGGGCGAGGTTGGCTGGGCGGGTTTGGCCGGGTGGGCCGGTGTCGTCGTAGGGGATGGTGTGGTCGAGGTCGCAGCCCCGGGCGTCGCGTTGGCAGTGCGGGAACACGCAGCGGGGGTCGCGGAGGATGACCAGGTCGCGCATCCAGGCGGGTGGGTCGTGGGCGTCGACCGGCGTCGGTCGCGGTCGATGCGGAGGACGGGTTGGATGGTGACCCGGGAGTGGCCGACCCAGTCGCGGATCTTGGCGGCGGTGGCGGGTCCGAGCTTCTCGGCCCGGCCGACCCTGTTCTCGTGGTGCGTCGGTCGGTCGAGGTGCAGGTAGAGCTTGGTCCTCGGGGTGCCGGCCAGGTTCCGGAGCGCGGTGATCTTGCGGACGCCGAGCGGGTCTTGGTCGCCGGCGGTCTTGAGGTCGGCGGCGGTGGCGCAGATCCGGTCGTAGAGGTGGGTGAGGGTCATCGTGTCGCCGGCGACGTGCAGCTCGCTGGTGCCGGCGTACTCGGTGGGGTTGGGGTGGTGCAGGGTCACGTCCCAGGTCGCCTGGGCGCGTTCCTCGCGGGTGGCGTGCTCCTCGGGCATGTGCTTGGCGATGGCCTGGGCGACGGTGCGGTCGATGAGGGTGACCCCGACGGTGTGCAGCCGCGGGGCGAGCACCCGGTCGACGTGGGCGGCGGCCTTCACGGTCAGGGTGTGGGTCTTCTGGGCGACCCGGCGGGCCCGCCAGAGCGGGATGTCCAACGTCTGGGCGCGGCGCCAGGTGTGCGGGAGCCGGTGGACCAGGTCGAGGGCGTCGGCGATCAACGTCATCGCCGTGCTCGTGGGGACGCCGAGGGCGAGGCCGAGGGGTTCGGGTGCGAACGCGGCCACCGCGGGTGTGCCGTCGCCGCCGAGGGACTCGTCGGCGTCCAGGTGCGGGTCGCCGCCCCAGACCGCGGTGCCGGTGTCGGTGGTGGCGGGGTGCAGGAGACACCACTGGTAGGCCAGCTGGAGCTGGTCGAGGTCGGCCTCGCGGCGGGTACGTTCGTCGTCGCGGAGGGCGGCGAGCAGCGCGTCGGGGCCGAGGTCGTCGACCCCGGACCGGCTGGTGGCTGCTGTGCTCATGGGTCTAGCCAAGCAGCCGACCACCGACACTCGGAGAGGCTCAGAACCCCTTGTCCACAAGGGGATCGGGACAATTTTCGGCGTACCGTAACCACGGCGGTCGACCGCAAGCACCGTGCGCCGTGCGACCGCGACGAGTGCCAGCTCGACCGAAGCGGCGCGTCACCACGTCACTCGAAATCAAGACCTGACCACGACGCACCGCAGCGTGCGGGTCGTGGGTGGGGGTCTCGACACGGTTGCTGCGCAACCTGCTCGACCACCGAAGGTGCCGCGCAACCTGCTCGACCAACGAAGTGCTGCGCAACCTGCTCGACCACCGAGGCGCTGCGCAACCCGCTCGACACCCGTCCACAGAAATGCCCGTTCGGGTGAATACAGCCGGGCGTTCCTCCTCTTGACTGACCTCGGACCGTTCGGCGGAGGGGCCGCCACGGGGGTGTGGCTCCTCCGCCGTCAACGTCAGCGCCGCAGGCCCGCCCGGGCCGCCGTGCGCACCGCCTCGGTGAGCCGGGTGAGCAGTGGCGAGTCGAGGCGCCAGCGGTGCCACCACAGGTCGACGTCGACGTGCAGCCGCGGGCTCAGCACCACGAGGCGACCGTCCGCGAGGTCCGGCAGGAGCTGGGGCTCCGGGATGACCGCCCAGCCGAGCCCGCGACGCACGGCTTCGTGGAAGTCCGCCGAGGTCGGCACCCGGTGCACGACCGCCGCGCCCGTCACCCCCCGGTCCCGCAGCACCTGGTCCTGGAGGTCGTCCTTCTCGTTGAAGACCACCACGGGCATCCGGGCCCAGTCCACGCCGCGCCCGTGCCGCCAGCGGGCGGCGAAGTCCGGAGCCGCGGCCGGGACGTAGCGCATCGCCCCGAGCCGTTCCGCGGCACAGCCCTGCACGGCCACGGGTTCGCTGGTGACCGCGGCGAGCACCGCGCCGCGACGGAGCAGGTCGGCGGAGTACGCCTGGTCCTCGACCTGGAGCCGCAGGGCCACCGCGTCCCAGGACCCGACCTCACCCAGCACCGGACGCAGCCAGGTCGCCAGCGAGTCGGCGTTGACGGCGACGGGCAGCTCGACCGGGCTGTCCGCCCCGTGGGCCAGCACCGTGCCCACCTCGGCGAGCAGCAGCTGCGTCTGGCGGGCCACGCGCAGGAGGGCCTGACCTGCCTCGGTCGGCACGCACGGGGTCGACCGGCGGACGAGCACCTGCCCCGCGGCCGACTCCAGGGCCCGGATGCGTTGGCTGATCGCGCTGGGCGTCACGTGCAGGTGCCGGGCCGCGCTCTCGAAGGTGCCTCGGTCGGCGATGGCCACCAGGGCGGCGAGCTGTGCCGTCGTCAGGTCCATGAAGAGAGGCTAATGCTGATGCAGAAAGTTTCGTTGGCCTTCACTCGGTCGGGCGCCTACCGTCAGCGGCGTGGACCTCGCTGCCGCCGTCGCCGGCCTGCTCACCGGGCTGTCGCTCATCGTCGCGATCGGCGCGCAGAACGCCTACGTGCTGCGCCAGGGGCTGCGGCGGGAGCACGTCGGCGCGGTGGTCGCCGTCTGTGCGGTGTCCGACGTGGTGCTGATCGTGGCCGGTGTCGCCGGCATCGGGTCGCTCGTCGAGCGCGCACCCGCGGCGATCGACGTCGTCACCTGGCTCGGGGTGGCCTTCCTGACGACGTACGGCCTGATGTCCCTGTGGCGGGCGCGTCGGCCCGACGCCCTTCACGCCGCCACGGCCGGACAGGCTTCGCTGCGCAGCGTGGTGGGGCGCGCCGTCGCCCTCACCTGGCTCAACCCGCACGTCTACCTCGACACGGTGCTGCTGCTCGGCAGCATCGCCGCCACGCACGGGGACCCGGGCCGCTGGTGGTTCGGGGCGGGAGCCGCGCTGGGCAGCATCGTGTGGTTCGCCGGGCTGGGGTACGGCGCCCGGCGCGCCCATCGCCTGCTCTCGTCCCCGCGCGCCTGGCAGGTCCTCGAGGTGCTCATCGGCGTGACCATGCTCCTCATCGCCCTCTCCCTCGCGCTCGGCTGAGGCGACGCTGCTTGAATGCCGGGATGGACGTGATCGGGATCGTCTCGCCGGGGGCGATGGGGTCGGCGCTCGGCCGGGCGTGGGCGGCGGGGGGTGCCCGGGTCGTCGCGACGGTGGCGGGACGATCGGCCCGCACCCGGTCGCTGGCCGAGGGCCTCGAGCTGCTGCCCTCGCTGGCCGAGGTGGTGGGCGTCGCCGACCTGGTGGTGAGCATCTGCCCGCCGGCCGAGGCCGTGCCCTGCGCCGACGCGATCATCGACGCGGCCGCCGCCACGGGCGCGACGCCGGTCCTCGCCGACCTCAACGCCGTCTCCCCGTCGGTGGTCGAGCACCTGGCGGCCCGCGCGGCCGACGCCGGGCTCGGCTTCGTCGACGGCTCGATCAGCGGCGGGCCACCCGTCGCGGGCGGTGACACGATGCTCTACCTCTCGGGGCCGCGCGCCACGGAGGTCGGCGCGCTCGAGGCCGTCGGGCTGCGGCGGCGCGTGCTCGGGGAGCGCCCCGGCACCGCCTCCGCCGTGAAGATGTGCACGGCCTCGGTCTACAAGGGCACCACCGCGGTGTGGGTCCAGGCCCTGCAGAGCGCCGAGGCCCTCGGTGTCCTCGACGTGGTGCTGGCCGACCTGGCGGAGGAGTACCCCGCCGAGGTGGCCGGTGCGGCCCGGCGGATCGCGGTGGCGGCCAGCAAGAGCGGCCGGTTCGTCGGTGAGATGGAGCAGATCGCGGCGACCCAGGGAGCCGCCGGTGCCGGTGCCGAGCTGTTCGAGGGCATGGCGGCGGTCTACGACCGCCTGTCCCGCGGTCCGCTCGGCGCGCTCTCGCCCGAGGAGGCCCGCGACCTCCACGACCTGACCGAGGTGCTGCGCCGCTTGCGCTGCTAGGTCTCGCGGCGCGGGTGGATCAGCATCGGCACGACCAGCAGCAGGCCGGTCACCACGAGCAGCACCAGCCCGCCGACGACGTACGCCGCCGTCGCCCCGACGACCACGTGGAAGATCAGCGTGATGTTGCCGGTGATCAGCAGTCCCACCGCTCGCGAGGGCGACCACCATCAGGCGGTGCGCGGCCGTGACCAGCCGGCCCTTGACGTGCTCGCCGAAGAGCCGCCGGTGGATGGCGACCGGCGTCAGCAGCAGGGCCAGGGTCAGGCCCGGCCAGCAGCACCAGCCCGAGGTAGAGGTCCTCCTCGAAGGTGTCGAGCTCGGCGAACCGCGCATCGTGAACGGGAGCGTCAGCAGGAAGCCCGCGATGAGCTGGGTCCCGGTCTGCATGACCCGCAGCTCCTGGAGGATGTCGTTCCAGTTGCGGTCGAGCCGCTCGGCGTCCGTCTCGTCCCGGCCCTTGCCATCCGCGCCCATGGTCGGAGGCTAGTCGGTCTGGCGACCCGCTGCGTGGTCGTGAAGAGCGCCGAGTAGGCGTTGAGCGCGGGCTGGCCGCCGAGGTGGGCGTAGAGCACGTGCGAGTCCCGCGGGATGTCGCCCGACCGCACCAGGTCGATCAGCCCGGCCATGGACTTCCCCTCGTAGACGGGGTCGATGATCATCCCCTCCAGCTGGCCGGTGAGCCGGATCGCGTCGAGGGTCGACTCGACGGGAATGCCGTAGAGGTCGCCGGCCCAGCCCTCGAGCACCGTGATCTCGTCGTCGCGCAGGTCGCGGCCGAGGCCGATCAGCTCCGCGGTGTGCCGGGCGATCCGCTCGACCTGCGAGCGCGTCTTCTCCAGCGTCGCGGAGGCGTCGATGCCGATCACCCGGCGCGGCCGCTCCTGGCCGGCGAAGCCGGCGATCATGCCGGCGTGCGTCGAGCCGGTGACGGTGCAGACCACGACGGTGTCGAAGAAGACCCCGAGCGCCGCCTCCTGCGCGGCGACCTCGTCGGCCCAGTTCGCGAACCCGAGGCCGCCGAGCCGGTGGTCCGACGCGCCGGCCGGGATCGGGTACGGCGTCCCGCCGCGGGCCTCGACGTCCTCGATCGCCTGCCGCCACGAGTCCCGGAAGCCGATGTCGAACCCGGCCGGGTCCAGGCGCACCTCGGCGCCCATGATCCGGCTCAGGAGGATGTTGCCGACCCGGTCGTTCACGGCGTCGGGCCAGTCGACCCACTTCTCCTGGACCAGGACGCAGGCCATCCCGAGCTTCGCGGCGACGGCGGCCACCTGGCGGGTGTGGTTGGACTGGTAGCCGCCGATGCTCACCAGCGTGTCGGCGCCCGACGCGATCGCGTCGGGCACGAGGTACTCCAGCTTGCGGGTCTTGTTGCCGCCGTAGGCCAGCCCGGAGCTGACGTCCTCGCGCTTGGCCCACACCTGTGCGCCGCCGAGGTGGGCGGTGAGGCGGTCGAGGCGGTGCACCGGGCTGGGCCCGAAGGTCAGCGGGTAGCGGGGGAAGTCGGCGATCGCCATGTCAGGGCTCCTCGGGGGACGGGTCGAGCGAGTGGAAGGTGTCGAAGGCGAGCGCGGCGGCGGCCTCCGCGTCGCCGACCTCGAGCAGGCGGACCAGGTCCTCGTGCCGGGTCACCGAGCCGCGGCCGGCGAGGGTCGAGAAGCGCAGACGTTCGGCCCGCCGGACCACGGGCACGAACTGGTCGAGCACCGCCTCGACCGCACGGTTCGCCGCGACCCGCACGGGGATCGCGTGCAGGTCGTCGTCGGCCGCCAGCGCCGCGTCGACGTCGCCGGCGCGGAGGGCGGCCCGGAACCGCCGGTTGGCCGCGCGCATCGCTGCCAGGTCCTGACGGGTGAGGCTGCCGGCCGCCTCGCGGACCGCCACCTCGTGCATGGCCGCCACCACGTCGCGGGCGTCCCGCGCGGCCCGCAGGTCCAAGGTGGCGACCGAGGTCGACCGGCCGGGCGTCGCGGTGACCAGCCCGGCGTCCGCCAGGCGCAGCAGCGCCTCGCGCACCGGGGTCCGGCTCACGCCGAGCCAGTCGGCCAGCTCGAGGTCCCGCAGCTGCTCGCCCGGCGTGAAGGTGCCGTCCACGATGGCGTCGCGGAGCCGGGCGAACACCTCGTCGCGGAGCAGCGCCCGGTTGACAGGGGTCGCTCCCGCGGGAATCGGCATGCAATATATTGCACATCGCGATCGCGCAGGCGTCAAGCGCCTCGGGCGGGCTCCTAGGCTGCGGGCATGAGCGATCGCGAGCGGCTGGCCGGGTACGTCGACGTGTGGTGGCGGGCGATCGACGACTTCACCGCGCTCCTCGAGGCGACGCCGCCGGAGCTGTGGTCGGAGCCCACCGACCTGCCCGGCTGGGACGTGCACGCGGTGGCCGCACACACCGCCCACCTCGAGGGCGTGCTCGCCGGCAACCCTGAGGAGACCGTCGAGGTCGGCCGGCCCGACCATGCGCGCAGCCTGATGAGCCTCTACACCGAGCAGGGCGTGGTCGCGCGCCGCGACCGGACCCCCGACGAGCTGATCAACGAGATCCGGGTGGCGGCCACCAGCCGGCGGACCGCCCTGCTGGCCGACCCGCCCACCGACGGCTCCGCCAAGCCGGACCGGATCTTCGGCGGCATCGGCTGGGACTGGAACACCCTGCTGCGCAACCGTCCGCTCGACGTGTGGATGCACGAGCAGGACGTGCGCCGCGCCCTCGGCCGGCCGGGCGGGATGGACAGCCCGGCCGCCGCCCACACCGCGGCGTACCTCGTGGAGAGCATGGGCTACGTCCTGGCGAAGCGGGTGGGGGCGGCGCCCGGGACGACTCTCCTGGTCGACGTGGCGGGCCAGCCGGTCAGCGCCTTCGCCGTCGGCGAGGACGGCCGGGGCGCGCCCCTCCCCGCCCCACCGCCGGAGCCGACCGTGGCGCTGGCCATGGACCGCGAGACCTTCGTCCTCCTCGCCGGAGGGCGCCGGGCCCCGGACCCCGGTGCCGTGACCGTGACCGGCGACCGCGCCCTCGCGACCCGGGTCCTGGACCTGCTCGCCGTGACCCCGTGAGCGACGCCGTGGACCCTCGCCGACCTGCCCGACCAGAGCGGCCGCACCGTCGTCGTGACCGGGCCGTCCGTCGGCGGGCTGGGCCACCACACGGCGCTCGAGCTGGCCCGGCGCGGCGCCCGGGTGGTGCTGGCCGGCCGGAGCCCGGCGAAGCTCGACGCCACCACCGCGGCGATCACCGCCGCGGTGCCGGGAGCGCGGGTCGAGCGGCTCCACGTGGACCTCGCCGACCTCGGATCGGTGCGCGCCGCGGCGGCCGACGCCGCCGGGATCGGCGCCATCGACGTGCTGGTCAACAACGCCGGGGTGATGGCGCCCCCGCTGTCGCGGACCGTCGACGGCTTCGAGTCCCAGATGGCGACCAACCACTTCGGGCCGTTCCTGCTCACCGGGCTGCTGCTCCCCCAGCTCGTCGCGAGCGGCGACGGGCGGGTGGTGGTGGTGTCCTCCAACGTGCACAGGATGGCCCGCCGCGCGCCGCTCGGTGACCCCGCGACGACGCCGAAGCACTACCAGCGCTGGGCCCAGTACGGCGCGACCAAGCTCGCCAACCTGCTCTTCATGTACGAGCTCGACCGCCGGCTGCGCACGGCCGGTCTCCCGGTCACCGCCCTGGCCGCGCACCCGGGCTTCGCCGGGACGCACCTCGTCGTGAACGGCCAGCTCGGCCGCTCGTCCGGTGGGATCGCCAGCATCGTCGACGCCGCGACCAAGGCGGTCTCCCAGAGCGCGGCCGACGGCGCCCTCCCCCTGCTGATGGCGGCGACCGCGGACCTGCCGGGCGCGACGTACTGCGGGCCGTCCGGGCCGTTCGAGTGGCGGGGTCTTCCCCAGGTCGTCGGGTCGAGCGCCCGGGCGCGCGACCCCGAGGCGCAGCGCGCGCTGTGGGAGCTGTCCGAGCGCGCGGTCGGCTTGTCCTACCCCTGAGCCGGGGCCGAGCCCCGGTCGGCGACCCACAGGCCGAGCAGCCCCCGGAAGTGCGCGAGGAACTCGTCCTGCTCGTGCGCCGGGTAGGTCGCCTGCACCGTCTCGCGGAGCAGCCGGTCGAAGGCGTCCGAGGCGACCCACTCGGCGACCGCCTCGTCGAGGTGGGCGAGGTGCTTCTCGCACCACGCGTGGTAGCGCTCGGTGTCGAAGTGCTCGTCGGCCAGCGCCAGGTAGGCGTCGATCTTCGCGTCGTAGTCGAGGTCGGGATCGTCGGCGATCGCGAAGTAGCGGGAGGTGCCGAGGTCGACGGCCGAGGTGCGGCCGGTGACGACGCAGTACGCCGACCAGCGCACCAGCGCCGAGATCGCCCACGGGAAGTAGTAGTGCAGCGACGTGACCGCGACGTCCGGGCAGGCGTTGGCGTAGTCGATCGGGTAGACCTCGTCGCCCGCGACCAGCATCTCCGCGGAGTTGAACTCCCACCGGAAGAACGCGTTGACGATCCGGGAGATCGCCCGCGCCTGGTGGCCGGCCGACTCCGACAGGAAGTCGTGCGAGACGGCGTACCGGTTGTGCATCGGCTGGTCGGGCCGGAAGTCCATCACCATCGTCTCCGGGCCGATGGACAGCGCCCGGGCGAAGTGCTCGTAGTCCACGGTGGCCTGGAGGTGCATCAGCATCTCGCCGGACTCGTCGTAGGCCCGGTGCAGGTCGGCGCGGTCGTTGATGCGCGAGACCCCGCGCCAGCCGCCGCCGTCGAACGGCTTCATGTAGAGCGGGTAGCCCAGCTGGTCCGCGAGCGCGTCGAGGTCGAAGGGCTGGTTGTAGGTCTCCGAGGTGTAGGCCCAGCGGACGTTGTCGACCGGGTTCTTGTACGGCACCAGGATGGTCTTGGGCACCTTGAGCCCGAGGCGGAGCATGGCGCAGTAGGCGCTGTGCTTCTCCATCGACTGGAAGGTGAACGGGCTGTTGAGCAGGTAGGTCCCGTTGACCAGCGCGGCCTTCTTCAGCCACTCGCGCGGGTGGTAGTACCAGTACGCCAGCCGGTCGATGACCAGGTCGGGGCGCGCGGGGTCGGTGAGCTCGAAGGGCTCGATGGTCAGCCGCTCCGACGAGAGCGTGTGCGTGGTCCCGTCGACCGACAGCGGGCCGACCATCCGCAGGATCGCCTCGAAGGCCTGGGGCCAGTCCTGCTCCGCGCCGAGCAGCAGCCCGACCAGGTGGTTGCGCTCGGCGCTCATGCGACCACCCCGTCGAGTACCTCGAGGCGGATGCGCTTGTTGTCCTTGCCCTTGGACTCGGTCCCCGCCACCCGCACGGCGCCCACCTCCGCGGTGGACAGGACGTGCGTGCCGCCGTCCGCCTGCCGGTCCAGCCCGACGATGTCGATGACCCGCAGCGGGTCGATCTCGGCGGGGATCAGGTTGGCGGCGGTGCGGATCAGCGCCGGGTCGGCGTCGGCCAGCGAGCGGGGCACGAAGTCGACGACGATCTCGTGCGCGCGGGCGATCTCGTCGTTGATCCGCTTCTCGACGGCGGTCCCGAGGTCCGCGGACATGTGCGGGAACGGGAAGTCGAGCCGGCCCTTGAGCGGCTCCATGTTGCCGCCGGTGACGGGGATGCCGTAGTCGGCCCAGATCACCCCGCACAGCACGTGCAGGGCGGTGTGGGTCCGCATCAGCTGGTGCCGGCGGGTCCAGTCGACGACGCCCTGCACCTCCTCGCCGACGTCGGGGAGGTCACCGCCGGCGGTGTCCACGGTGTGCCAGATCGGCCCGCGCTCGCGGCGTACCGCGGTGACCGCCAGCGCACCCGCGCCGGTCTGCAGCGTGCCGAGGTCGCACGGCTGGCCACCCCCGCCGGGGTAGAACGCGGTCCTGGTGAGCCGGACCCGACCGCCGTCGCGGTCCACCTCCGCCACCGTTGCCTCGAAGTCCCGCCGGTAGGCGTCGACGGCGAAGAGCTCCGTCGCGGCCAGCTCGGCGGGCGCCCTGTCCTGCGCGTTGCCGGGGACTCCCATGGCGCGACCCTAGGCGACGCCCGGGGTCGAGGAGTACCGCGACTTCCAGCCGCTGGGTGACCGAAAGTCGCGGTACGAGCAGACAGTGGCGCCTGGGACGTCAGCAGAACCGGGGCAGGTGGTGGGCGATCTGCTTCTGCCACCAGGGCCAGTCGTGGGCGCTGTCGTGGCCCCAGATGTCCAGCTCGTGCGGGATGCCCCGCTCGGCCAGCAGGCCGGCCATCTGCCGGGCCTGCGGCAGGGACTCCGTCGGGTGGGTCTCCCAGGGCCCCTCCCCCGCGATCAGCAGGATCCGGGCGTGCGCGCGCAGCCAGTCCAGGTGATCGCCGTGCAGGTGCGGGACGAAGTCCGTGGGGTTGGCGAAGTACGACGCGTCCCCGCGGTCTCCCCACGCGTGCCAGCGCGAGGGATCGTAGGAGCCGGACTGGCAGATCGCCAGGGGGAACAGGTCGGCCCGGGTCAGCCCGAGGGACAGCGCGTGGAAGGCCCCCATCGAGCAGCCGGTGGCGACGGCCTCGCGGGTGCCTCCGGTGTCGTGCTCGACGAAGTCCATCACCCGCTCGGTCACCCAGGCGGTGTAGAGGCCGTGCCGGCGGGCCCGTTCCTCCAGCGGCACCGACCGGTCCGACCAGGTGACGTGGTCGTAGGAGTCCACGCAGTAGACCTTGACCCGGCCCGCGTCGATCAGGTCGGCGATCGCGCCGATCATCCCGTTGCTCTCGTAGTCCCAGGCCCGGCCCTGCTCGCTGGGGAACACCACCACCGGGCGGCCCCAGTGGCCGTAGCGGATCACCGTCCCCGGGCGGTCCAGGCCGGGGGCGTCGAGCTCGATCTGTCGGCGTTCCACGTCAGAGGTCACACACCTTCCGGATCAGGTCGGTCAAGGCAGGATCCAGCAGGTCGCGCCAGCACGTCCACGTGTGTCCGTCCCGGACCTCGGACCAGGTCACGTCGGCGCCGGTCCGACGGAGGTGGTCGGCCAGCAACCTGTTGTTGGCGCAGTTCTCCTCGGCGGTGCCGCAGCCGATCGCGATCGCCGGTACGCCGGGCGCCGCGACCTCGGCCGCGAGCACCGTCGCCACGAACCCCGTCACCTCGGCCCAGTACTCGAAGCCCGACTCCTGCGGGTCGAGGTCGGGCGTGAAGAAGGACCCGCTCTGGAGGAACAGTCCCGAGAACACCCCCGGCGAGGTCCAGGCCGCGTGCAGCGCGGCCAGCGCGCCCAGGCTCTGGCCCATCAGCACCGGCGCGACCGGGCTCGGACAGGTCTTCGCCAGGAACGGCACCACGTGGTCGACCAGGGCCGCGGCGTACGCCGGGTTGGCGGCGTACCGCTCGTTGCGGGCCCCCGGCGCGAGCAGGGCGACCCGCATCCGCGGGAGGCGCCCGGCGGCGACGGCCGCGCCGACGTAGCGGGTGAGGGCCCCGTAGGCGTCCATCTCCGGGCCGTCGTGGGAGATGAGCAGCGGCAGGACCTCGTCGGTCATCGGCGTCGGCGGGCGCCCAGACCTCGAGGTCGACGGTGCCGACCGGGGTGTCCGTCACGGTGGCGGTCACGCGCTCGCCGGCGGCCGGTTCGACGTCCAGCCACACCGGGGCGGCGTACCCCGCGAGCGGCAGCCACGAGTGGTCGCCGAACGCGCCCGGCACCCACAGCGGGTTGCCGGGGTCCAGGCCGAGCGTGCCGTCGACGTCGAAGAGGTACTCGATCCGGTCGATCGCGACGTCGTCCGCCCCGCCCACCGGGAGGTCCAGGGCCCAGCCGCCGGCCACCGGGGCGAACGCGGTGTCCCCGAGATCGAGGTCGCACCAGAGCCGGACCGACGTGGCTGCGCCGTCCGCGTCGGGCAGTCGGAAGGCGATCGCGGCCTCACCGAGGGTCGTGACGAGAGGCCCGGGCATCGGACCACCGTAGTGCCCGAATCTCGTTCGCCCGAAGGCGACCACGACACCTAGGCTCTGTCGAGCCATGCGCGACTTCCCACCCGTCACCACCGCGTTCCTGCCCGTGCCGGACGCGGAGGTCCCCGACACCCGGAGCCCGGGTGCATTTCTGCGTTGGCACCTGCGCTCGCAGCGGTCGGTGATCGTCGCCTCGACGATCTTCGGCATCCTCTGGCAGCTGCCGCTGACCGTCGGCCCGTGGCTGGTCGGGAAGGCCGTCGACAACGGCATCGTGCCCGAGAACTGGGACGCGACGCTCGCCTGGTCGGGGCTGCTGCTCCTCGTGACCCTGATCGGCGCCGTGTTCGGCATCGCGATGCACACCCTGATCGTCCGGTCGTGGCTGATCGCGCTCTACGGCACCACCCAGATGGTCGCCCGCAAGGCGGTCCAGCTCGGCCACGTGCTGCCCCGCCGGGCACCCACCGGTGAGGTGCTCAGCGTCGCGTCCAGCGACTCCGACGAGTTCGGCGCCCTGACCGAGATCACCGCGCGGGCGACCGCGCAGCTCGTCGCCTTCCTCATCGTCGCCGCGATCGTGCTCAAGACCTCGGTCACCCTGGGCCTGCTGGTGCTGCTCGCCGCCCCGGTCCTGGTCGGGGTGGCGCTGCCGCTGCTGCGCCCGCTGCACCGCCGCCAGGCCGTGGAGCGGGTGCGCAGCTCCGACCTGACCTCGATGGCGACCGACATCGTCGCCGGCCTGCGGATCCTGCGCGGCATCGGGGGCGAGCGCACCTTCGGCCGCAACTACGCCTCGCAGTCGCAGCTCACCCGCCGGGCCGGGGTGTCCGCGGGCATCTGGCAGGCCGCGATCGAAGCCATCGGGGTGCTGTTCTCCGGGGTCTTCCTGGTCGTGCTGGTGTGGGCCGGGACGCTCGAGGTGCTCGGCGGCGACCTCTCGGTGGGCCAGCTGATCAGCTTCCTCGGCTACGGCCTCTTCATGGTCGGCCCGATCCGGACCTTCTTCGAGTTCGTCCAGAAGCTCACCCGCGCCCTGGTCTCCGCCCGCAAGGCGATCGCGATCTTCGAGCAGGAGCCGCCCTGGCGGGTGAACGCCGACCCGGTGCCGCTGCCGCACGCGGGCGACCTCGTCGACGAGGAGACCGGCTTCGTGGCCACGCCCGGCCGGCTGACGATCGTGGTCAGCGCGGTCCCCGAGTCGTCGGCGGCCCTGGCCGACCGGCTCGGGCGCTACCTGCACGCCGACGCGGAGCCCGTCGCCCTCGACACCGATGCCCAGCTCAAGGGCCGCGCCGCGCGGCTCTCCCGGGCGCAGCGGCAGGCCGAGCGGGAGCGGATCGCCGCCCTCGACGAGGAGCGCGCCCGGCGTCCCTGGGGGGTCCGCCTGGGCGGCGTCGACCTCGGCGCGGCCGCGCTGGACGACGTCCGCTCCCGGATCCTGGTCAGCGACACCGGCAGCCAGCTCTTCGCCGGCACCCTCCAGGACGCCATCGACCCGCACGGCGTCCTGAGCCGCGAGCGCGCCGAGGAGGTCGTCCGGATCGCCAACGCCGAGGACGTGTACGACGCGCTCCCCGGCGGCTGGCAGGGCATCCTCGACGAGCGGGGCCGGGGCCTCTCCGGCGGCCAGCGGCAGCGGGTCGTGCTGGCGCGGGCCCTGGGCGTGGACGCGCCGATCCTGGTGCTGGTCGAGCCCACCTCGGCCGTCGACGCGCACACGGAGGCGCGGATCGCCGAGCGGGTCGCCGAGCACCGGCGCGGCCGGACCACCGTGGTGGCCACCGTGTCGCCGCTCTGGCTGCACCACGCCGACGAGGTGGTGCTGCTGCACGACGGGCGCATCGTCGCGGCCGGCACCCACGAGGGCCTGCTCGAGGACAACGACGACTACCGCCGCGTGGTCGCGCGCGCGCTGGACGAGACGCGAGTGGGAGCCGAGCAATGCCTGACCTCCTCGCCACCTCCCCCGACACCTGGCGCGACCGCGCCCTGGACCCGCCGATCCTCCCCCCGGAGCTCGTGCCGGACCAGGACGCGCCGGTCCCGGAGCGGCTGCGGGCGCTGCACCGCCGGCACCTGATCCGCGAGGAGCGCGCCAAGCGCGTCTACGCCGAGTCGCGCAGCCCGGATCGGGGCTGGCCGATCGCCGACAACGACGTGGTGTTCGCGTTCTTCCGGCGCCTGGTGCGCATGCGGCGCGGCGCGTTCGCCGCGATGGTGCTGCTCAACGGGTTGGCCGCGGCCAGCGCGTTGGTCATCCCCAGCCTGCTGGGCGACCTGATCAACGGGACCGTCGACGACGACATCACCCGCAGCGGCGTCACCTCGCTCGCGTTGCTGATCCTGCTGGTCGTGCTCGCCCAGTCGCTGTTCACGTTCCTCGGCCAGCGCACCTCGACGATCTTCGGGCAGGACCTGCTGTCGTCGGCGCGGGAGTACATCATCGACGTGATCCTGCGGCTGCCGCTGGGCCGGGTCGAGGGCGCGAGCACCGGCGACCTGGTCACCCGGGTGACCCGCGACGTCGGCACGATGAGCCGCTCGGTGCAGTTCGGCATCCCGATGGCCATCATCTCCGTGCTCACCGTGGGGTTGTCGGTGGTGGCGATGCTGCTCAACTCGGTGCTCCTCGCGATCCCGGCCCTGCTGCTCATCGGGTCGTCGATGTTCCAGGTCCGCCGCTACCTCCAGCGCGCCCAGAAGTGCTACATCGCCGAGGGCGCGACGTACTCCCGGATCAACACCACCCTCACCGAGACCGTCGAGGGCTCCCGCACCGTCGAGGCGCTCGGCCTGTCCGCGCGCCGGGTGCAGGCGGGCGACGACGACATCGCGCTGTCGGCCCAGGCCGAGCGCTACGGCATGACGCTGCGCAACCTGCTGTTCTCGGTCATCGACATCGCCTTCAACGCCCCCCGCGTGCTGACCCTCGTCGTCGGCGCCTACGGCTACAGCCAGGGCTGGACGTCGCTGGGGCAGATCACCGCCGCGGTGCTGTACGTCGAGGCGCTCAGCGGCCCGCTCGACCGGCTGGTCGGCGAGGTGGACCGGCTCCAGGTCGGCGCCGCCTCGACCAGCCGGCTGCTCGGCATCGCCCAGGTGCCGCAGGACCGGGTGGCGGGGAACGACCTCCCCGCCGGCCCCGACCTGGTCGGCGAGGACCTGCGCTTCGCCTACCGGGAGGGCCACGACGTGCTGCACGGCATCGACCTCTCGCTGCGCACCGGCGAGCGGCTGGCGATCGTCGGCCCGTCGGGCTCGGGCAAGTCGACGCTGGGCCGGCTGCTGTCCGGCATCAACGGGCCGCGCACCGGCTCGGTGCGGGTGGGCGGCGTCGAGCTCACCGAGCTGCCGCTCGAGTCGCTGCGCACCGAGGTCGCCCTGGTCACCCAGGAGCACCACGTGTTCGTGGGCTCCGTGCGCGACAACATCCTGCTCGCCCGCGAGGACTCCAGCGACGACGCGGTCTGGTCCGCACTGGCCGCCGTCGGCTCTGCCGACTGGGTGGAGCGGCTTCCCGGCGGGCTGGACACGATGATCGGCTCGGGACAGCAGGCGCTGACGCCCGCCCAGGCCCAGCAGATCGCGCTGGCCCGGTTGATCATCGCCGACCCGCACACGCTGGTGCTGGACGAGGCGACCTCGCTGATCGACCCGCGCACCGCGCGCACCCTCGAGGGCTCGATGAACGCGCTGCTCTCCGGCCGCACCGTCGTGGCCATCGCGCACCGGCTCCACACGGCGCACGACGCCGACCGGATCGCGGTCGTCATCGACGGCGTGGTCGCCGAGCTCGGCTCGCACGACGAGCTCGTCGAGCACGACGGCGAGTACGCCGCGCTCTGGCGCGCCTGGACCAGCTGATCCGGCCGGCGCGTGCGGTCGAGGTGGCTAGGGCTTCACCTTCGCGCTCGGCTTGGTCCTGACGGTCAGCGGGAGCGTAGCCGGCTCTCGACGCGGTGACCTTGACGGTGAGCTTCTTGCCGACCTGCTTGGTGGTGAGGACCAGGGTCCGCTTGGTCGCCTTCTTGATCTTCTTCGAGCCGGCGTACCACTGGTAGGCCAGCGAGACCTTGTCGGGCCGCCAGTTGCCGCGCGCGACGCGGACCTTTTCGCCCACCTCGAGCGTGCCCTTGATGACCGGCCGGCCCTGCATCTCGATCTGCTTGAGCGGGAGCGTCCCGTCGGCGGCGGCGACCTTCGCGGTCGACGGGGAGGTGGCCGAGCCCGGGAACCAACCTGGGTACGACGCCGTGACCCGGACCTGCAGGTTCTTCGCGTAGTCGAGGGTGGTCGGAACATAGGTGGCAGCGACCGCCCCCGGGATCACGGTCCCGCCTGACAACCACTGGTACGCCACGGAGACGCCGGCACGGTTCCACGTGCCTGGAGACGACGTCAGCGTCTGCCCCACCTGGGCGATACCCGTGATGGTCGGCAACGTGGAGTTCCTGACGCTCGGACCGACCACCGCGTTGATGTTGCCCACGGTCTGGCTGGTGCTCAGCACGATGCTGTCCGCCATCTGCAGATTGGGCTTGTCGTTCCAGAACTCACTGACATTCGTGCGCCAGTCGTAGAACTCCAGGCGGTAGGTGCCGGCGGTCAGTCCGTTCACGTCGTAGAAGCCGGCGCCGTCGGCCTCGGCATACTCGTAGTCTTCGAAGGTGCCACCCTGCAGTCGGTAGACGTACACGTCCGCGTACTCCAAGCCTCCGCCGGAAGGGTTCGTCACCCGTCCGGTGATGTGCGCCGCGGGAGTCAGGGTCGCGTTGATCCCCGACGTGGTCGCCGAGACACCGACGGCCACCGGATCGGAGGACGCCAGGTCCGGCTTGTCGTTGTAGAACTCGCCCGTGTGCTGACCGCCCCAGTCGTGGAACTCCACCCGGTGACTTCCTTCCGTCAGCCCGCCCACGTCGTAGCTGCCGAGCGCGTCGGTGTAGTCCGACTGGACGTGCTGCCAGGAACCGTCGACCAGCGCATAGGCGTTCACCGCGATGTCGGCGAGTGGCGCCCCCGCGGGACCGGTGACAACACCGGTGATGTGGCTCGTCGGGGTGAGGACGGCGTTGATGCCGGCGACGGTCGCACTCTTCGCCACGGTCACCCCATCGGCCGACGCGAGGTCGACGGCATCGTCGTACCACTCGTCGACGAAGTCATCGGAGTAGTCGACGAAGCGCAGCCGGTACACGCCTCCGGACAGGCCGCCGAGGTCGTAGGTGCCGTCGAACTCGGTCTGTGTGTAAGCGACGGACTCCCACTCGCCGTCGGCGTCCGAGTCCGTGTAGGCCACCACCTCGATGGACCTGAGGTTGGTGCCGCCTCCGGTGATCTTCCCGGTGATGTGGGCGGCCTGCTCCAGCGTGGCGTTCCTGCCCACGACCGCCGCCCCCTCGGCGACGGTGATGTTGGTCGCGGTGGCCAGCGTGATGGCGTTGTCGAAGTACTCCGGGGCCAGCGAAGGCGTGCCGGCATCGAAGTGCAGGCGGTAGGTCCCGGCCGGCAGCGTCGCCACCGAGTAGTTGCCGGCTGTGTCGGTGGACGCCGAGTTGTACCAGGTGAAGATGCCGCCCCCGCCGTCCCGGTAGGCCGTCACCGACACGTCGGAGATGCCGAGGCCCGACACGGTCACCCGTCCGCTGATGCTGGCCGTGTCAGCGGCGGTGGCACTCGGCGCCGACCCGAGCATGGCGACCGTGAGGACTGTGGTGAGGAGGAGCGCCAGGACGGCGCGTGTGCGACCGTGCAGATGGACCATGAGTCGACCCCGTACGTGTACGGCCGGCCGCCCCGGTCGGCGGTGACCTGGTCACCACAGGTTGTCGCACCTGGGTTCCCGAGGGCCAGGGTCTGCAGTCCCGGGTCGGACGGGAACGCCCGCTCGGCTCAGTCGCCGCGCATCACCGCGGTGAGCCGGCGCGCCCGCTCGCTGCGGACCACGGCCTCGAGGGCCACCGGCCGGTCGTCGGGGCCGGCGAGCGGGATCCGCCAGTTGGGGTACTCGTCGTTGGTGCCCGGTTGGTTGATGATCCGCCGGTCACCGACCAGGTCCGCGAGCGCGACCCCGAGCATCTTCGAGGGGGTCTGGCCGAGGTAGCGGTGCAGGGCCAGCACCTGCTCCTCGACGTCGGCGTCGGGAGCCAGCAGCCCCCGCTCGACCAGGGCCCCACGCACCTTGTCGAGGGCGGCGCGCTCGGTGGCCCGCTCCTCCTCCACCGAGAGCGTGAGCAGGCCCAGTCGCTCCCGGAGCTCGACGTGGGCGAGGTCGAGGTAGCCCGCGGTGGGCGGCAGGTCGTGGGTGGTGACGGTGGCCAGGCACAGCTCGCGGTAGGACTCCGGCGCCAGCAGCCGGCCGTCGTGCCCCCACTCGAACCACAGGATGGACGTCCCGAGCAGGCCGCGCTCGCGCAGGTAGTCGCGGGCCGCCGGCTCGACGACGCCGAGGTCCTCGCCGATCACCACCGCACCGGCGCGGGCGGCCTCGAGCACCAGGATGCCGATCATCGCCTCGTGGTCGTAGCGCACGTACGCGCCCTCGACCGCGCCCATCCCGTCGGGGATCCACCAGAGCCGGAACAGCCCGATCACGTGGTCGATGCGCAGCCCGCCGGAGTCGGCGAGCAGGGCCCGGACCATGTCGCGGAACGGCGCGTAGCCGAGCTCGGCGAGCCGTTCCGGGTGCCAGGGCGGCTGCGACCAGTCCTGGCCGAGCTGGTTGAACTGGTCGGGCGGTGCGCCGACGGAGACCCCGCGCGCGAGCGCGTCGCGCAGCCCCCACGAGTCGGCGCCCTCGGGGTGCACCCCGACCGCGAGGTCGTGGACGACGCCCACCGACATGCCCGCGTCGGTGGCCACCCGCTGGACGTGGGCGAGCTGCCTGGCCAGCAACCACTGCAGCCAGCAGTGGAAGGTCACCCGCGCCTCGTGCTCGGCGGCGAACTCCGCCACCGCGGCGGGCTCGGCGGCCTCCAGCGGCGCCGGCCAGTCCTCGCCGGGCAGGCCGTGCACCTCGGCGAGCGCGCACCAGGTCGCGAACCGCTCGAGACCCGGTCCCTCCGCGACCCGCCAGGTGGTGAACGCCGGGCCGGGGACGGTCGCCTCGAAGAGCAACGCCAGCGCCGCGCGCTTGGACTCCCAGACGGTGTCACGGTCGAGGCCGTCCTCGGCATTGAGGAGCCGGGCGGCGACGCCGATCCGGTCGATCTGGGCGCGGGCGGGCTCCGCGAGCGCGGCGTACTCGTCGGTGTCCTCGATCCGGAGGTACGACGGGTTGGCGAAGCGCCGCGTCGTCGGGAGGTACGGCGACGCCTCGATCGGCGCGACCGGCTCGGCCGCGTGCAGCGGGTTGACCAGCACGAAGCCGGCGCCCTCGCCGGCGGACCAGCGCGCCAGCGTGGCCAGGTCGGCGAGGTCGCCGAGGCCCCACGAACCCGCCGAGCGCACCTGGTACAGCTGGGTCATCACGCCCCAGACCCGGTCCCGCTCGAGCGCCGCCGGGAGCGGCAGCGAGGCCGGAGAGACCAGCAGGGTGGCGGTGGCCCGCGGGCCCTCCTCCGGGTCGGCGTGCAGCAGGTGCCAGCCCGGCGGCAGGTCCCCCGGCAGCTCGACGGTGGCCCGGCCGACCAGGCGCCCGTCGACCTCGCGCGGCGGCACCCAGTGGTCGACGTGCCGCACCTCGCGGGTGCTGCCGTCCTCGAGCTCGATCAGCACGTCCACGGACGCGCCGTCGGTGACGTGCACGGGCACCCACGGCGTCCACCCCACGCGGGCGACGACGGTCGGCGGCAGCACCCGGCGCCACTCCCGCAGCTCGGCGTCCTCGTGCGCCGCGGCCACCTGCTCCGGCGTGCCCGCATCGACCCCGAGGCCGGCGAGCACCGCGACCAGCGTCTCGGCCGTGACCGGCACCTGCTGCCCCTGCCAGTCCCAGTAGTCGGTGGCGATGCTGTGCTTCGCGGCGAGGTCCAGCAGCGCCGGGTCCGGGGAGGTCACGCCCCGCAGTCTCTCACTCCGGCGAGAGGCTCCGGCGAGGGTCTCGACGGGCCGACGTGGGTGGCGGCCACGCCTGCGGTCTCGCTAGTTTCGACGGGTGACCAACCCTCGCGCCGGAACGCCGGCCCTGCCGTCCGACCTCGTCGACGTCGCCCACCTCGTCACCGCCTACTACACCGGCGTCCCGGATCCGGAGGACGTCGACCAGCAGGTCGCGTTCGGGACCAGCGGGCACCGCGGGACCAGCCTCAAGACGTCGTTCAACGAGACGCACATCGTGGCGACCACCCAGGCGATCTGCGACTACCGCAAGGACCAGGGGTACGACGGCCCGCTGTTCCTCGGCCGGGACACCCACGGCCTGTCCGAGCCGGCCTGGGCGTCGGCGATCGAGGTGCTGGTCGCCAACGACGTGACCGTCCTGGTCGACTCGCGCGACGGCTACACGCCGACCCCGGGCGTCTCGCACGCGATCCTGCGCGCCAACGCGGGCCGCACCTCCGGGTCCGGGCTGGCCGACGGCATCGTGGTCACCCCGTCGCACAACCCGCCCAGCGACGGCGGCTTCAAGTACAACCCGCCGCACGGCGGCCCGGCCGACACCGACGCCACGTCGGTGATCGCGGCCCGGGCCAACGCCCTGATCAAGGCCGGCCTCGGCGAGGTGAAGCGGGTGCCGTTCACCCGCGCCCGCGCCGCCTGCGCGGCGTACGACTTCCTCGGGACCTACGTCGACGACCTGCCCGCCGTGCTCGACCTCGACGCGATCCGGCAGGCGGGGGTGCGGATCGGCGCCGACCCGCTCGGTGGAGCCGCGGTGGCGTACTGGGGGGAGATCGGGGAGCGGCACGGCCTCGACCTGACCGTCGTGAACCCCCTGGTGGATGCCACGTGGAGGTTCATGACCCTGGACTGGGACGAGAAGATCCGGATGGACTGCTCGTCGCCGTATGCGATGGCCTCGCTCATCGGCCGCGAAGGGATGAGTACGACATCGCGACCGGCAACGACGCGGACGCCGACCGGCACGGCATCGTCACGCCGGACGCCGGGCTGATGAACCCGAACCACTACCTCGCCGTCGCGATCGGCTACCTGTTCGGTGGCGCGCGGCCGGACTGGCCGGACGCCGCCCGGATCGGCAAGACCCTCGTGTCGTCCTCGATGATCGACCGGGTGGCCGCGTCGCTCGGTCGCCCGATGGTGGAGGTGCCGGTCGGCTTCAAGTGGTTCGTGCCCGGCCTCATCGACGGGTCGTTCGGCTTCGGCGGGGAGGAGTCGGCGGGCGCGTCGTTCCTGCGCCGCGACGGCTCCGCCTGGACCACCGACAAGGACGGCCTGATCCTGGCCCTGCTGGCCTCCGAGATCCTGGCCACGACCGGGAAGACGCCGTCCCAGCACTACGCCGACCTGGTCGCCGAGCACGGCGACCCGGCGTACGCCCGCGTCGACGCGCCGGCCGACCGCGCCCAGAAGGCGAAGCTCGCCGCCCTCTCCCCCGACGACGTCACGGCCACCAGCCTCGCCGGTGAGGAGATCACCGCCCGGCTCACCGCCGCCCCCGGCAACGGCGCGAACATCGGCGGCCTCAAGGTGACGACCGCCAGCGCCTGGTTCGCCGCCCGCCCCTCCGGCACCGAGGACGTCTACAAGATCTACGCCGAGTCCTTCCGCGGCGCCGACCACCTCGCCCAGGTGCAGTCCGAGGCCCGGGACGTGGTGTCCGCCGCCCTCCGTTGAGTTGGGGGTGATGGCCCTGTGAGTCGGGGCAAATGGTGCCGTCGCGCCGCCATCTGACCCGACTCAACGGACCATTTCCCCCAACTCAACGCGTCAGAAGGCGTACGTCGCGCGCTGGTGCTCGAACCAGGTGCGGCAGAGGGGGAGGTCCCAGAGGTCGATCAGGCGGAGGGCCTCGTCGGCGTGGGCGGCGGCGGTCTCGTGGTCCCCGAGGGCGGCGGCGGCGAGGGCGAGGAAGGCGTCGACCGGGCCGAGGGTGAGGCCGGACCCGGCGTTCACGGTCTCGCCGGTGCGGTCGCGCATCAGGTCGTACGCCGCGGCCGCCAGAGCGCGGTCGCCCAGCCCCAGGGCCGCCTCGGCGGCGCAGGCCTGGTTGATCGGGGCGTACCAGTCGACCCGGGTGAGGTCGACGACGTAGGTGTCGTGGGCGGCGCGGGCGGCGTCGAGGTCGCCGTTGCGCAGCAGGAAGACCAGGTGGAGGGACACGATCGGCAGCGGGCCCGGCCCCAGCACGTCGAAGAGCGGGATCACCTCCTCGAGCCGGTCCTGCCACAGCCGGATCGCGATCAGGGCACCGGCCATCCCGTAGTCCGCGTTGTGGATCGAGACCCGCTCGGCGAGCACCTCCATCCGGGCCAGGGCGCTCTCCGCCTCCTCGAACCGACCCCGCATCGCGTGCCACGACAGCAGCAGGGACTCGACGACCTGGAGCGGGAAGTCGAGGTGCAGGCGGGCCGCGTGGTGCAGCACGATCGCGCCCGAGGCCTCCATCTCCGCGACCAGGCCGAGCTCGCCCTCGGCGATCGCGCGCATCGTGGCCGCCGTGACGAAGCTGCGGTCGGCCCCGAGCCGCTCGGCCCGCTCCATCGCCTCCGTCGCGAGCGCGAGCCGGCGGGCGCCGTTGCCGGGGACCCAGATCGCGGCGAACCCGACCTCGCACGCGTCGACGAGCAGCTGCTCGTCGCCGATCCGCCGCGCCATCGCCACCGCGTCCTCGGCCAGCGCGGCCCGGACCGCCAACGGCGCTGCGTAGTAGAGCTCGGTCGCCAGCGCCATCATCACCCGGCAGCGCAGCGCGTCGTCCTCGTCGGGCAGCCGGCGCAGCGAGTCCTCCAGGGCGGCGACCACCTGCGGGTTCGTCTCCGGGTACGCCGCGGTCTGCCACAGCGCGCCGATGGCCAGGCTCGAGGCCGCCTCGGCCAGCAGCCGCACGTCCCCGATCCGGCCGGCGACCTCGAGGGAGCGGTGCACCGTGGGCACCAACGAGAGCCAGGCGCCCCGCCACCGGTGGGCGTCGGCGAGGGACATCAGCAACCGGTACCGGTCGGCGTCCGAGGCCTCGGGGTCCTCGTCCATCCGGTCCAGGGCGGCCTCGAGGAGCTCGGCGGCCTGCTCGTAGGCGTGCACGGCCCGCGCCGACGCGGCCGCGCTCGCCGCCGCCCGCCAGGCGCGCGCCGCGTGCGCCGGGCCGGCGCCGAGCCAGTGCCGGGCCGACTCGGTCTCGCGCCCCACGCGGCGGTCGAGGGCCGCGGCCACGGCCGCATGCACCCGGGCCCGCCGGGTCGGACCGGTCGCGGCGTACGCCGTGTCCCGGACCAGGGCGTGCGCGAAGACGAAGTCGCCGGCCCGACGTTCCCGCACCAGCCCGGCGGCGACCACCGGGTCGAGCAGGTCGAGCACCCCGTCCTCGGACACGCCCGCCACCTCGGCCAGCACCTCCAGCTCGAAGTCGCGGCCGATCACGGCGGCCCGCTCGACCAGCCGACGCGACTCCTCGGGCAGCCGGTCCAGCCGCCGGGTGAGCACGTCGCCCACGGCCGTCGGCGGGTCCGCCTCGTCGACCAGGGTGCCGAGGCCGCCACGGTCGCGGGCCAGCCGGGCGTACTCCACCAGGAAGAACGGGTTGCCGTCGGTGCGGCTGGCCAGCGCGTCCGCCTGCGCGCCGGTGAGGTCGAGCTGGGCGACGCCGTGCAGGATCCGGACCACGTCGGGCACGCCGAGCCCGGCGAGCTCGAGACGGGCGGCGTGCCGCCGGGCGAGCGACTCGGCGACGTCGGCCAGCGCCCCGCTCGGCTCCGGGTGCGCGCGCCAGGTGGCCAGCAGCAGCAGGTGCCCGTCCTCGACCGTGTCGAGCAGCAGCCGGAGCACCCGCAGGCTGGACACGTCGGCCCAGTGCAGGTCGTCGAGCACCACGACCAGCGGCTCGGCGGCCGCGGCCTCCAGGACCCGGCGGACCAGGCCGTCCCACGACCGGAACTCCGCGCCCTCGTCGTCCCCACCGCCGACGTCGAGGTCGGCCCCGAGGGTGCTCAGCACCTGCTGCCACGGCCACAGGGGTGGCGCGCCGTCGTCCTGCGAGCACCGGCCGACGACGACCCGGACGCCCCGCTCGCGGGCCACGGCGACCAGCTCCGCGCAGAGGCGGGTCTTGCCGATGCCGGGGTCGCCGGTCAGCGCGACGAAGGCAGGAGTGCCGGCGATCGCCTCGTCCAGGCGGCCGACCAGCGTGCCGAGCTGGGCGTCCCGGCCGACCAGCGGCCAGGCGGGGGTCGACGACGGCGCGGCCCGCGCGGTCGGCGGCGGCGCGACCGGTGCCGCGGCCCGGGGCGGCGCGGGCTCGGGCGACCGGACCAGCTCGGGGTCCTGGCGCAGCAGCGCCGTCTGCAGGTGCTGCAGCGGCGCGCTCGGCTCGAGCCCCAGCTCCTCGTCGAGGACGGACCGCAGCCGCGCGAGCACGTCGAGCGCGTCGGCCTGGCGCCCGCCCCGGGCCAGGGCCACGGCGCGCAGCGCCCACAGCTGCTCGCGCAGGGGGTACGCCGCGGTCAGTGCCTCGAGCTCGGCGGCGGCGGTCGCGTCGTCGCCGAGCGCCAGGGCGAGGGTGGCCCGGTCCTCGAGGGCCACCAGCCGCAGCTCCTCCAGGCGGCCCCGCTCGGCGACGGCGGACGGCGCCTCCCCCAGCTCCAGGTAGGGCGTCCCGCGCCACAGCCCCAGTGCCTCCTCGAGCCGGTCGAGCGCCGCCGCGAGGCCCGCGGGCGGGAGGGCGGGCGCGTCCCACACGTGCGCGCGACGGCCGAGCCCACGTCGTACGTCGTTGACGAGGGCCCCGAAGCGCATCGCGTCCAGGGCGTCCTCGTCGACCCGCAGCGCGTAGCCGGGCGGCACGGTCACCAGCCGGGTCGGAGCGGCCCGCGGCGCCCGGTCCGGCTCGATGACCCGGCGCAGCCCGGAGACGTAGGCCTGGAGGGTGCCGGCCATCCCGTCCGGCGGGTGCTCGCCCCACACCAGGTCGGCGAGCGAGTCGGGTGAGACGGCGCGGCCGCCGGACAACGCCAGGGCGGCCAGCACCGCGCGGGGCTTGTGCGCCCCCAGGTCGAGCAGGTGCCCGTCGAGCCAGACCTCCGTGGCCCCCAGCACGTTGACTCGCACGCTCAGAGGATAGGGCGGGACGCGGCTGCAGGTCCCCCGCCCGAGCGGGGGACCTGCGCGACGTGTCGGCTCAGCCGACGAGCTCCGCCGGACGGTCCGGAGCGGCGACCGGGGCGTCGTCGACGACCCCCTCGATCTGCACCTGCGGCAGGATCCGGTCGAGCCACGCCGGCAGCCACCAGTTGCGCTCGCCGAGCAGGCTCATCGTCGCCGGCACCAGGATCATCCGGACGACCGTGGCGTCCAGGAAGATCGCCACCGCCATCCCGAAGCCGATCATCTTGACGACGACGCCGTCCTCGGTCGCGAAGCCGAGGAAGACCAGCACCATGATCGCCGCGGCCGAGGTGATCACCCGGCTCGAGGCGGCCAGTCCGCGGGCGACGCTGCCGTGCGCGTCCCCGGTGCGCTCGTAGTCCTCCCGCACCCGGGACAGCAGGAACACCTCGTAGTCCATGGACAGCCCGAACAGGATGGCGAACATCAAGATCGGCACCCAGCTCGACACCGGCATCGCGTGGTCGAGGCCGAGCAGCTCGACGCCCCAGCCCCACTGGAAGACCGCGGTGAGGACGCCGTACGCCGCGGCGACGCTGAGCAGGTTCATCACCGCCGCCTTCACGGGGATCACCACGGACCGGAACATCACCATCAGCAGCAGCACCGAGATCAGCACCACGAAGCCGATGACCAGCCAGATCCTGGTGGCCAGGACGTCGGCGATGTCGGAGAACAACGGCAGCGTGCCGGTGAGCTCCACGCCCTCGGGCAGGTCGGCGCGCAGGTCCGCGACCATGGCCGGCACCCGCTCGTCGCTGTCGACCAGGGTCGACTCCGCGGTGACGAGCGCGATGGCGCCGTCGGGGGAGATGACCGGCTCGGCGACCGTCGCGATGTCCGGCCGCTGCTGCAGCTCGGCGACCACCTCCGCCACCCCGGCGTCGCCGACGACGGCGCGGTCCGCCACCACGAGCAGCGGCGAGTTGGCACCGGGACCGAAGGCGTCGGTGGTGAGGTCGAACGCCCGGCGGAGCTGGCTGCTCGACACCTCGTCCCCGCCGCTCTGCGGCCAGGTGCGCATGTCGACCACCGGGGCCGCCAGCAGCACCATGACGGTGGCCGCACCGATCAGCCACGGCACCGGGCGACCCGCGACGAGACGGGCCCATCGCTCCGCCCGCGCCCCCGCGACCGGGGTACGACGGGCCCGACGCACGGTCTTGCCCTTGCGGGCGCGCCGGACGGCACGCGGCTCCAGCCAGCGGCCGGTCAACGCGCTGAGGGCGGGCACGAGCACCAGCGCCGTCAGCATCACGGCGAGCACGGTGATCGCGGTGGCGAAGCCGAAGGCCGAGAAGGTCTTCAGGCCGGAGAGCCGGAGCCCGAGCAGCGAGACCAGCACGGTGGTGCCGGCGAGCACGACCGCCCGGCCTGCCGTGACGCTGGCCCGGGCCGCGGACTCGACCACGTCGTGGCCGGCGCGCCGGTACTCCAGGATCCGGGTCAGGAGCAACAGGGCGTAGTCGATGCCCACGCCGAGGCCGACCATGGTCGCGACCATCGGGGCCGACGGGCTGACCGACATCGCGGCGCTGAGCAGGGCGATCCCGCCGCTGCCGACGGCCAGGCCGCCGACGGCGACGAGCACCGGGAGGCCGGCCGCGACGACCGAGCGGAACATGAGCAGCAGGATGAGCAGCGCGGACACCACGCCGATCAGCTCGCCGGTGCCCTTCATCTCGCCGACCGCGGTGCCCGGCAGCTCGCCGCCGAGCTCGACCTGCAGGCCGGTGGCCTCGGTCGCGGCGACCGCGTCCTCGACCGGCGTGATGACGCCGTAGAGGTCGCGGTGGGTGACCGGCACGTCGTACTGCACGGTGACGAGCGCGGTGGCGCCGTCCTCCGAGACCCGGGGCGGCAGCACGGTGAGCACGTGGTCGAGGGTGGCCAGGCGCCCGGCGAGGGCGTCCAGCTCGGCGGCGGGCACGGCCTCGCCGTCGGGGTCGTGCACGACGACCTGCGCCGACGTGTTGCCCGACGACGGCAGGTGCTCGCGCAGCAGGTCGAGGCCGCGCTGGGCCTGGGCGCTCGGGACGTCCCAGTCCTCCTGGGTCTGGCCGCCGAAGGCGCCGGCCAGGGCGAACATCGCCGTGGCGACGACGGCCCAGAGGGCCAGCGTGCGCCACGGACGGGTGGCGGCGGACCGGCCGAGCCGGTCGAGGATGCGGTTCATGGGGTTCTCCTGGGTCGAGTGGTTGCCAGGAGACCGTCCCGCTGCCCGCTTGCGGTCCGCTTGCGGACCACTTGAGCCCGCCGGCCGCGCGGGTGCAAGCCGATCGCAAGCATCGGGTAAGCGGCCGCCGCGACGGTAGGGACTCAGCCGGTCACGAGGACCGGTCGTCACCACGGAGGAACCCATGACCACCACCGCCACCGCTCCCGCACCCACCGGCACCGACGACCTCGAGGCGCTCCGCGCCGTCGTCGCGGGCCGGCTGGTCACCCCCGCCGACGACGACTTCCAGGCCGTCCGCACGCCCTGGGTCGTCAACGTCGACCAGCAGCCCGCCGCCGTGCTCGAGGTCGCGCACGTCGGCGACGTCGTCGAGGCGGTCCGCTGGGCCGCCGCGCACGGCCGCTCGGTGAGCGCCCAGCCCACCGGGCACGCGCCCCGCACCACGCTCGACGGCACCCTGATGCTGCGCACCCGCGCCCTCCAGGGCATCGAGGTCGACCCGGTCCGGCGGACCGCCACCGTCGGCGCCGGCGTCAAGTGGGGCGAGCTCTGCGACGCGCTCGACGGCACCGGCCTGATGGCCCTGGCCGGGAGCAACCCGGACCCGAGCGTCGTCGGGCTGCTCCTCGGCGGCGGCGTCAGCTGGTTCACCCGAGCACACGGCTTCACCGCCAACAGCGTGGTCTCGGTCGACCTCGTCGACCCCTGCGGCGAGCTGGTGCACGTCACCCGCGCCTCCGACCCGGACCTGTTCTGGGCGATCCGGGGCGGTGGGGGCGACTTCGGCATCGTCGTCCGGGTCGAGCTCGCGCTCTTCGAGGCCCCGGAGATGTACGGCGGCCAGCTGCTCTGGCCGGTCGAGCACGCGCCCGCCGTGCTCCGCGCCTTCCGCGACCTCGCCCTGGTGGCGCCGCGGGAGCTGACGCTGTGGGCGCACGTCCTGCACTTCCCGCCGATCCCGGACGTCCCCGAGCCGCTGCGCGGCCGGTCGTTCGTCAACGTGGCGGCGACCTACCTGGGCTCGGCGCAGATGGCCGAGATCCTGCTCTGGTCGCTGCGCGACGCAGCGCCCGTGGAGATGGACCTGATGGCTCCCTTCACCCCGAGCGGTCTCGGCGCGGTGGCGGCCGAGCCGACCGACCCGATGCCCGGGATGGAGCACTCGATGCTGCTCGACGGGCTGGACGACGAGGCGATCGACGCCCTGTGCGCGGCGGTCGTCGACCCGCGGACCTGCCCCCTGATGATCGTCCAGCTCCGCGGCCTGGGCGGCGCCTTCGCCGACGAGAACCCCGCGGGCGGCGCGGTGCGGCCGGTCCCCGAGCCGTTCCAGCTGTTCGCGATGGGGGTGCCCGCGGTGCCGGCGCTGGCCGAGGCGATCCCCTTCGGGTTCGCCGCCGATCGACGGCGCGCTCGGCAGGCTGGCCAGCGGCCACCGGATGCCCAACTTCGTGGGCCTCGGGCAGGACGACGCGTCGGGCTACGACGACGCGCGGCTGGCCCGGCTGCAGGAGATCAAGCGGCAGCGCGACCCCGAGGGCGTGATCCGCAGCAACAAGCCGGTGCTGGGCCGCTGAGCCCGGCGGGACGTCAGACGGACAGGGCGCTCGGGCGCACCGTCCGGATGACGTCCCTGGCGCGCGCGGCGGCGAGCACGCCGACGACGCCGGTCACCGTCAGCAGCAGCACCTGGTAGGCGACGAGGGCCGGCGACAGGCTGTCGTGGCCGAGGCCGCCGTCGAAGAAGCCGGACACCACGCTCACCAGGCAGGCCGCGGCGAGCAGGCCGGCCGGCAGCGCGGCCCCACGGCCCGGGATCCGCAGCGCCAGCCAGGTGAGCAGCACCTGTGCCGCGACCATCGGCAGCGGCGCCGCGAGCAGCGCGTGCCCGCCCCAGGCGTCGGGCCAGCTGTTGACCTCGGTGGCGACGGCGATCAGGCCGCCCACGAGGTCGGTGACCACGAGGACGGCGACGGCTACGGGCAGTGCGGTGCGAGTCATGACGACACGACACCGGACCGCTCTTTCACCCCGCTTGGGCCCGGCTTGAGCCTCGACGGTCAGCGGATCGCAAGTCTCCCGCAAGTGGGTGGGTGTCGACTGTGGTCATGCCCCAACCGGGGCGGTCCAGATGGAAACGAACAGGAGCACCGCGATGACGAACCGCAGAACCACCCGCCCCGCCGGCCGCACCGGCCGCATCCGCCCCCACGTCCTCCGTCGCGACGGGGTCCTCGAGTCCCCCCGCGAGATCCCGAGCCGCGGTCGCTACCAGGTAGCGCTCGCGGCGGGCTGGAGGCCCATCGCGTGAGCGGGCCACAGCACCGCCGGACGCCGATCGCCCGGTTCCCTTGATCGAGAGGGAACCGGGCGATTGTCATTTCGTCAGAAGCCCAGGCGCTCCCGGCACTCGCGCAGCCACGCGTCGTACGCCGTGAAGCCCCACTCCGCCGCCATCGTCAGCGCCGCGTCCGCCAGCGGACCCGCCCGCTCGCCCTCGCCGAGCGTGACCAGCGCCAGCGCGAGGTAGCCGTCGACCGGGCCCAGCGTGATGACCGCGCCCGAGACCCCCATCCGTCCGGAGTACGGCGCCAGCACCTCGACCGCGTGCGCGGCGATGCCGCGGTCCCCCACCAGGCTCGCGGCCTCGGCCTCGGAGCACCAGTCCGTCACCGTCGACCAGTACTCGTCGTCCTCGTGCGGGATCGGGAAGCGCGCCAGCGACACCCGCAGATCGTCGGCCCGACCGCAGCGGGCGAGCATCTGGTGCACGGTCGTCGCCGCGTCCTGGAACTCCTCGTGGGCCTCGACCATCAGGTCGACGATCTCGCGCAGCCGGGGCGGGTCCCAGAGGCCCATCATGGTGGCGGCGGCCGCGGCCTGGAGCTCCTGCATCGGAACCGCGACGTCGGGCGCGGTGTCCGCGATGCCCTGGTACCCCCGCTCGGCGCCGGCGTCGTCGCCCCGGATGGTCGCCAGGCTCATCCGCAGCCAGTAGACGGTCAGCAGCACGTACGGCAGCCGTTCCTCCTCGGCGACGCGCTGCCCCTCCGCGAGGTGCGCCGTGAAGTCGTCGTGGTGACCGAGCTCGAGCTCGGTCACGGCCAGCGTGACCAGGAGCACGGCCGCCGCGGCGGGGTCCCCGGCCTCCCGTGCCGCGGCCAGCCCCTCGGCCGCCCACGCCGCCCGGTCCGCCGCCTGACCCGGGGTCCACGAGGCCATCCAGGCCGCCCGCGCCGCCCACCAGAGCACCGCCGGCTCCCCCGACCTGCGGGCCAGGGCCAGGCCGGTCTCGACCAGCGCCCGCCGCTCCGCGCTCGTGGCGGGGGCGTAGTACAGCTCGACGGCCAGCGCCAGCTGCAGCCGGCAGCGGGTGGCCGCATCGTCGGGAGCGGCGTGCGCGAGCGCCCAGCGCAGGTCCTCGACGGTGTCCTCGAACACCGCGTCGAGCTCGTGCGGCAGCCACACGCAGTAGAGCGAGAGGGCCGCGGCCGCCCGCCCGACCCGCTCCGGGGAGCCGAGCCGTCGGGCCAGCGCCACCGCCTCGAACGCCGCCGCCTCGACCTCCGGCCAGTGCCCGGCGTACGACGCGTCCGCCGCCAGCTCCAGCAGCAGGTCGTAGCGCTCGGACTCGTCCTCCGAGGCCGTCCGGCGGTGCGCCTCCACAGCGGCGACGCGGAGGCGCATCGCGTCCTGGTAGCCACCCAGGTCGCGCGCCTGGTCCGCCGCCCCGCGGGCCGCCCGCCAGGCCGTGTCCAGGTGGCTCGGACCGCCCCGGAGCCAGTGCCAGGCGCGCTCGGCGGTGAGCTCGGCGTCGGAGTACCACCGCCGCGCCGCGGGGTCGGAGTCGAGCGCGCGCGCCACCTGCGCGTGCAGGCGGGCCCGCCGCGTGGGGGACAGGGAGAGCCGGACCGCGTCGCGGGTGAGCGCGTGGACGAAGGTGAAGTCACCGACCTCGGCGTCGTCCACCAGACCCGAGGCCCGGGCTGCCTCGAGGTCGTCGAGCACGTCGTCGAGGTCCAGGCCGCCGGCCGCCGCGATCGTCTCGGCGCGGAAGCCACTCCCGACGACCGCGGCCAGTCGGAGCGTGTCGAGGGCCCGCGGCGGCAGGTCCGCCAGCCGTCGCGCCACGACGTCGCGGACACCGCCCGGCACCTCGTCGCCCCCCGAGGACGTCGACAGCCGGGCCAGCTCGGCGAGGAAGAACGGGTTGCCCGCCGCGCGTCGGTGCCAGTCCGCCGCGGTCGCGGCGGCCACCTCCGCACCGGTCACGCCGACCACCAGGGCCCGGGACTCCGCGAGGTCGAGGCCGCCGAGGTCGATGCGAAGCGCGCGCCGCCGGGCCAGGGCCTCGCCCACCTCGGCCAGCGCACCGGTGGGCTCGGGGTGGGAGCGGCGGCTGCCGACCAGGCAGAGGCGGGCGTGCGCGGGCAGCACCGACACCAGGTGGCGCAAGGTGCGCAGGGTCGCGTCGTCGGCCCAGTGCAGGTCGTCCAGCACGACCAGCAGCGGCTGGTCGGCGGCCAGGTCGAGGAGTGCGGTGGCGATCCGGTCCGCGGTCTCGAACGCGGCCCGGGCCGGGCTCTCGTCGGTCGGTGCCGCCTCCGGCGGCGGCAGCCCGAGGGAGCGGAGCACCCCGAGCCACGGCCACAGCGGGGGCGCACCCTCGTCCTGCGAGCAGGTGCCGCGGGCCACCTGGAAGCCCTGGCCGGCCGCCGCGTGCTCGAGGTCGGCCAGCAGCCAGGTCTTGCCGATCCCCGGCTCCCCGACCAGCACGCGCGCAGGTGGGCGTGCCTGCCGCGGCGGACGCCAGGAGGGCGTGCAGCGCGGCCCGCTCCGTCTCGCGTCCGACGGCGGACGTCGACGCCGGTCCGCTCGCGGGCCGGGCCACCGCCGTGGTCGGTCCGGGAGTCGCGACGGCGGGATCGAGGGTGCGGTCGAGCCCGGCGTCCTGCTGGAGGATCGCCCGTTCGAGCTCGCGCAGCTCCGCGCCGGGGTCGAGCCCCAGCTCGTCGGCCAGCAGCTCGCGGACGGCGCGCAGGCTGTCCAGCGCCTCGGCCTGGCGACCGGAGCGGGTCAGGGCCAGGGCGTGCAACGCCCACCACCGTTCCTGCAGCGGGTTGGCGGCGATCCGCGACTCCGTGGTCGACAGCGCGCTGGCGTGCTCACCGAGCGCCAGCAGCCCCAGCAGCCGGGACTGCTCGCCGACCACCCGCGCCTGCTCCAGCGCGGCGCGCTCGGCCACCACGTCCGGGTGGTCCTCGAGATCGGCGTACGGCTGGCCACCCCACGAGGCGAGTGCCGTGTCGAGGTCCTCGAGCGCGGCCGTCACGGCGGCCCGGTCGGGCCACCCGGCGGGGTCGCCGGCCGTGAGCTGGGTGGCCAGCGGCGCCAGGGTGCGCTCGAGCCGGCGTACGTCGGTGACGAAGCGGTGGGCGTCCACGTCATCCGCGGCGACCCGGAGCACGTAGCCGTGGTCGGTCGTCTCGAGCACCGAGGCCGCGGCCCGCGAGGCGCGCTCGGGCTCCAGGACCTTGCGCAGCCCGGAGATGTAGGCGTGCAGGGCGCCGTGGGCGGCCCGCGGCGGCTCACCCGCCCAGACCAGGTCGGCCAGCGCGTCGGCGGTGACCGGCCGGCCGGCATGCAGCGCCAGGGCCGCGACGATCGAGCGGGGTTTGCGGGCGCCGAGGTCCAGCCATGCGGGCTCGCCGGCGTCCTCCGCCCGCGCCACCCGCACGCCCCCCAGCACGTTCACCCGCACGGCCGCCAATGTAGTGCCGAAGCCGCGTCCAAGTGGGGCACAAGCGCGACGCGCGACCGTGGTCTCGAAGCACCCCCACCGACCGGAGGACCGATGAGCACCACCGACCACCCGACCCAGATCTCCCTGCCCGGCCAGGCGCACGTCGCCGCGGGACCCCACGACCAGACCGGCATGTACGTCATGCACCACGCCTTCCGCCGGGACCTGACCGCCTTCGAGGCCGCGGTCCGCAACACCCCGGTCGGTGACGCCGCGACGTGGCGCGCGCTCCAGGCCCGCTGGGCGCGCTTCGGCGACGTGCTGCACCACCACCACGAGATCGAGGACGTGTCGATCTGGCCGGTGCTGCTCCGGCACGCCGACGTGCTCGGCGACGAGGCCGCCGCGCGCACCCTGACCGCCATGGAGGCCGAGCACGCCGAGATCGACCCGGCGCTGGCGGCCTGCACCGCCGGCTTCGCGGCGATGGTCGAGCACCCCTGCGCCGACCACCGCAACGCGCTCGACGTGCACGTCACCACGACCCGCGTCGCCCTGGGCGAGCACCTGGCGCACGAGGAGACCGAGGCGCTGCCGTTCCTCCAGCGGGTGATGACCGCCGACGAGTTCGCCGGGACGGAGCGGGCCGCCCAGGCCGGCTACCCGATGCGGATGGTCCCGTTCCTGGTGCCCTGGGTCGCCGCCGGCCTGCCCGACGACGTCACCGCGCGGATCCTGCACGACGCCGGCGCGGCGTACGCCCTGGTCCTGCGCGTCTTCCGCCCCCGCTTCACCAAGGCCGAGGCGCGCGCCTTCCGCTACGCCTGATCGCGGTGGTCCCGCTCAACGCAGGGTCAGGTCCTTGTGCCAGGACTCGGTGACGTACGACGTGGTCCAGCCCATCGAGGTGTAGAGCCCGTCGGCGCCGGTCGGGGAGTCGGCATCGACCTCGAGCCCGACGTGGTCGCGACCGCGGTCGGCGGCGTCGGCGATCACGGTGAGCAGCAGGGCCTTGGCGACGCCGCGGCCGCGAGCCCGGCTGTGGACGCCGATGTAGTCGACGTAGCTCCCCGCTCCGCCGCCGTCCTCGTCGGCCGGCGTCGACGTGCTGACCAGCGCACCCCCGGGCACCTGCTTGCCGTCGACCTCGACGAACGCCAGCCACCAGTGGTCCCAGCGGTGACCGGGGTCCTCGCGCAGCCGCTGGGTGAACTCCGGGAAGCTCTCGCGGTAGGAGTTGAAGTGGTCCTCGAACGACTGCTCCAGCATCCGGTGCACCGTCTGCAGGTCCTCGGCCACCGGCATCGTGGTGCCGTCCCCGAGGTCGTGCACGCGCACGCGGCGGACGACCACGCCGGGCCGCAGCGTCGGCGCGACGTCGTCGGGTCCCACGGGTCGGCTCATGTTCAGCCAGCGCCGGGTGAGCCGGTGCCCGGCGGCCGCCGCCCAGTCCCTGAGCGGCCGGTCGCCGGAGTCCAGCAGCAGCTCCAGCCGGGTCGCGGCGACGTCCCGCTCGGCGGCGATCGCCACCGCGACGGCCTCGGTCCACGCGAAGAGGCTCTCGGCGAGCGCGTCGCAGTGGGCACAGGCCGGGTCGACCACGACCCGCAGGTCGCTGCGTCCGGCGGCCCGGTCGTGGACGCTCGCCCACGCGACGACCTCGCCGTCCGCGGTCTCGACGACGAGCTGGCGGCGGGTCCACGAGCCCAGCCCGACCACCTCGGCCGTGACCAGGTCCGGGTCGACGCGCCCGCGACCCGGCGTCAGGGCCCGGCGCGCGTCGACGAGGCGCACCAGCGCGTCGAGGTCGTCCGGACCCGCGGGCCGGGCGGTGTGCCCCTCGGGGAGGTCCGGCGACTGCATGCGGCCGATCCTCCCAGCCCCGTTGAAATCGGGGAAATGGCCCTGCGAGTCGGGACATATGCCCGATCTCGCAGGGCCATTTCCCCCGACTCGACGAGTCAGGCGGCCTTGCGGGCCTGCTGGGTGAGCCGGGCCTGGGCGGCGCGGCGGACCTTGGGGCCCTTGGTCGACATCTTGTAGAGCATGGCCAGCTGCTGCGGGGCGTTGGCGGGCTTGGTGGTGGCCAGCCAGCCGTTGGGCAGCGAGAGGCGGACGACCTTGTGCCAGGCCGAGTAGACCTGCTTGGCCATCGGCGCGGTGTGGTAGTTCAGGCCGTACTTCTCGAACAGCGCCCGCACCTGCGGCGCGATCTCGGCGTACCGGTTCGACGGCAGGTCCGGGAAGATGTGGTGCTCGATCTGGTGGCTCAGGTTGCCCGTCATCACGTGCAGGGCCTGGGAGCCGGAGATGTTGGCCGAGCCGAGCATCTGCCGGACGTACCACTCGCCGCGGGTCTCGCCCTCGATCGAGCGCCGCTCGAAGGTCTCGACGCCCTCGGGGAAGTGCCCGCAGATGATCACCGAGTGGCTCCACACGTTGCGGACCACGTTGGCGGTGAAGTTGGCGGCCAGGGTGCTGAGGAAGGACCCGGTCGGGATCGACAGCGCGGGGTGGACGAGGTAGTCCTTCGCGGCCTGCTTCTTGATCTTGCCGAGCACCTGCTTGAGGCGGCGCTGGAACTCGGGGTCCTTGGTCTGCTTCTTCTTGATGGTGGCGCCGAGCTCGAGGTCGTACGCCGCGATGCCGTACTCGAAGAACACCATGTTCACGAAGTTCCAGAACGGCTGGCCGAGGTGGAACGGGTGCCAGGGCTGGTCCTCGTCGACGCGCATGATGCCGTAGCCGAGGTCGTTGTCCTTGCCGACCACGTTCGTGTACGTGTGGTGGAGCTCGTTGTGGCTGTGCTTCCACTGCTCGGCCGGCGTCGCGGAGTCCCACTCCCAGGTGGTCGAGTGGATCTTGGGGTCGCGCATCCAGTCCCACTGGCCGTGCAGGATGTTGTGGCCGATCTCCATGTTCTCCAGGATCTTGGAGACCGACAGGCCCGCGGTGCCGACGAACCACGCCGGCGGGAAGATGCTGAAGAGGAGCACGGCGCGGCTGGCCAGCTCGAGCGAGCGCTGGGTCTTGATGACCTTGCGGATGTACGCCGCGTCGTCGGCGCCGCGCGAGTCGAGGATGCTCTGCCGGATCGCGTCGAGCTCGCGCCCGAGCTCCTCGATGGCCTCGGGGGTGAGGTGGGCGATCGGGTTGGTCTGCTTCTTCTGGATGACAGTCATGATGTCCTCTCGGTGGTCGAGCGTGTCGAGACCGGTCAGTGGTCGAAGTGGCACGCGCCGGCGGGCGCGTTGATGCAGGTCTGGACGAGGGTGCCGCCGGTGTTGGTCTCACCGGGGACGGCCATCGTGATCTCGCCGTTGCGCAGGTCGCGGACGGCGCCTTCCTTCAGCGGCAGCACGCAGCCGTAGCAGATGCCCATCCGGCAGCCGCTCGGCATCAGCACGCCGGCGTCCTCGGCGATGTCGAGGATCGGCCGGCGTGCCGTCGCCCTCGACGTCGGTGCCGAGCCGGTCGAAGGTGACGGTGCCGCCCTCGCCGGCGACGATGCGGGTCGCCCGGAACTGCTCGGTGGCCAGGGTCAGCCCGCGGGCGGTGTGGTGCGCCTCGAGGGCGTCGAGCAGGCCGCCCGGGCCGCAGGCGAGCGAGGTGCGCTCGTCGAGGTCGGGCACCAGGTCCACCAGGTCCGCGACGTCGAGGACGCCGTGCTGGTCGTCGTACCGCGCCACCAGCCGGATCGCACCGGCCGCGTCGAGCGCCTTGAGGTCCGAGGCGAAGATCGAGTCGGGCTCGGTGGGGGCGACGTGCACGACGACGATGTCGTAGCCCTGGCTGCGGGCCAGCCGCAGGACGCCGCTGTCGGTGGCGGGGAACAGGTTGCGGAGCATCCCGATCACCGGCGTGATGCCGGAGCCGGCGGTGACGAAGAGCAGCTTGCCGCCGCCGACCGGGAGCACGAACTCACCGGCGGGCTGCTCGAGGTGCACCAGCGTGCCCGCCCGCGCCTCGCGGACCAGGTGGGTGCTGACGAGGCCGTCGGGCACCGCCTTGACGGTGATCGAGATCAGCCGGTCCTGGCGCGGTCCGTGGGTCAGGGAGTAGGCGCGCCACTGGCGGACGCCGTCCACGTCGACGCCGATCCGGACGTACTGACCCGGCACGTGGCCGGCCCAGTCGGCGCCGGGCTTGATGACCAGCGTGGCGGCGTCGGCGGTCTCGGGTCGGACCTCGACGATCCGGCCGCGCAGGTCGGCGCCCGCGCGCAGCGGGTGGAAGAGGTCGAGGAAGTCGGCCGGCACGAGCGGCGTGGTGGCCGCCTCCGCCAGTCGGCGGGCCCGCTGGCGCAGCGACGGCGCCTGGGTGGGCTCGAGAGTGATGCTCATGGTGTCCATCTTGTCCGTCGGTGACGGTTAATGCCTGACCTGCTAGCGTGAATCCAGCGGGTTGTTTTGTTCGGAAAGGACAAATTCGATGGCAGACGTGATGGTCACCACGCCTGGAGAGGCGTTCGCCCTCGACCAGGGTCTGGTCGACCTGCTGCGGGCCAAGCTCCCGGAGGTCGCCGAGCACACCATCGCGGCCGTGATGGACGAGGTGCCGTCGTACGCCGGGGCGTTCGGCGGCCCGATGGGCGACACCATCGAGCAGGCCGTGCAGATGGCGCTGGCCGGGTTCCTCCGGCTGGCCTCCCGGGGCCGGACGGCCGACCCCGGCACCCCCCTCTCGCCGGCCCTCGAGGGCGCCTATGCGCTGGGCCGCGGCGAGGCCCGCAGCGGCCGGTCCGCCGACGCGCTGCTCTCCGCCTACCGGGTCGGGGCCCGGGTGGCCTGGCGGGAGCTGGCCGCCACCGCCGTCGCCGACCGGGTGCCGGCCGACACGGTGGCGGCGTTCGCCGAGCTGGTCTTCGCCTTCATCGACGAGCTCTCGGCCGCGTCGGTCGCCGGGCACGCCGACGAGCTGGAGACCTCGGGCCGGGTCCGGCAGCGCTACCTCGACCGGCTCGCCCTGGGGCTGCTGCGTGGCGACCCGGCCGACGCCCTGGTCGCCGCCGCCGAGCGCGCGGACTGGAAGCCGCCGTCGACGCTGACCGCCGTGGTGCTGCCGGAGTCGCAGGTGCGTCCGGTCCTGGGGCTGGTCGACCCTCGGACCCTGCAGGTGGGCGAGGAGCTCGACGAGCTCGGCGACGGCCTCGCCGTGCTGCTGGTGCCGGACCTGGGCGGGCGGTCCCGAGGGCCGCTGCTGCGCAGCCTGGCCGGCCGGCTGGCGGTGGCCGGGCCGTCGCGGCCGTGGCTGGAGGTGCGGGCGTCGTTCACGCGGGCGCTGCGGGCCCTCCCGCTGCGGTCCGGCAACGCGTCGGTGGACACCGAGCAGCACCTGCCGGCGCTGGTGCTGGAAGCCGACCCGGCCGCGCTCGAGGACCTGCGCCGGCAGGTCCTGGCCCCGCTCGCCGACCTCCGGCCGGCCGCCGCCGAGAAGCTGGCGACCACGCTGCGCGCCTGGCTCCTGCACCAGGGCCGGCGCGAGGACGTCGCCGAGGCCCTGTTCGTCCACCCGCAGACGGTCCGCTACCGCCTCGGCCAGCTCCGCGAGCTGTACGGCGACCGGCTCGAGGACCCCGACACGGTGCTGGCGCTGACGCTGGCCCTGGGCAGCCGCACCTGAGGACGCGACGACCCCGGCCCGAGGGCCGGGGTCGCGGCCGTGCCGACCTCAGGGCAGGTACTCCGGTCCCACCCGGAACAGGTACGGCATCCGGTGCGGCACGTCGGTCAGGTTTCGGCCGACCAGGAGCTCGCCTCCCACCCCGCCAGTGTGGCCCCGCCACGCGGCGACGAGCACCGGCATTTCCGGCCGCCGTGAGACCGGGTCGACCGAGGGTGCAGAAATTCTGCATTCTGTGCAACCTTTGTCCAAGGTTGCAACGAAGGAAGAGATGTGGACAGCGGTCAGAGCATCGGCGTCCGGCTCGCCCGCCGGGACGAGTCGGCGCTCGAGGACGCCTACGCGGCGTACGCACCCAGCGTGCTGACCTACCTGCGCCGCTACGTCGGCGCGGACGAGGCCGAGGACGTGCTGCAGCGCACCTTCCTCGACGTCTGGCGGAACGCCGGCAGGTACGACCCCGCCCAGCGGTTCACCGGGTGGCTGTTCACGATCGCGCACCGCCGCGCGATCGACACGCTGCGCACCCAGCGGCACGCCGTCGTCGACGTCGACGCGCTGCGCGGGCTGGTGGGGGAGGACGGGCGCGACACCGTCGACCGGTACGCCGACGCGGCCGACGTGCGCGAGGCACTGTCGCGGCTCCCCGAGCACGAGCGGGAGACCCTGCGACTGGCCTACTTCGAGGACCTCACCCAGGCGGAGATCGCGGCCCGCACCGACGTCCCCCTGGGCACGGTCAAGGCGAGGTCGTCCCGCGGGCTCCGGCACCTGGCCGCCCTGATGCGTCCCGGCCTCCGAGGCGGAGGTGCGGCATGGCTGAGGAGCACCCGGACCTGGTGGCCCTGCTGCGCGGTCACCTCGACAACGCCGCGGCGCGCGCCGCGGGCGACCACCTCGCCCGGTGCGCGGAGTGCGGGACCGCGCTCGTCGAGGCCGTGGTGGGGCACGCCGTGCTCACCCGCACCGCCGAGGCGCTGGCCGAGCCGGCCGCCCGGCCCCAGCCGCAGGACGGCCCGCTGCCGCCGCTCGCGCCGCTCCCGCGCCGCGGCGGCCGGGTCGTCCTGCTCGCCCTCGCCGCGGCGGCGGTCGTGGTCGTGGCGCTGCGTGGCAGCGGTGCGCCCCTGGCAGGCCGACGAGCGGCCCGACCCCGTGGCGGCGGACCGCTCGGCGACCCTCGAGCCGCTCGCGGGGGGCGGCGGCGGCCTGGTCTCGATGACCGACGGAGGCGCCGAGACCCGGATGGTCATCGAGACCCACGACCTGCCGGCGCTCGAGGACGGCCAGTTCTACTACGCGTGGCTGCTCGACCCCGCCACGAACAAGATGCTGCCGCTCGGGCAGGTCGGGACCACCTCCCCCGCGTCCTTCGACGTGGCCGCCGGCCTGCTCGACGCGTACTCCGCCGTCGACGTCAGCCTCGAGGACGACGACGGCGATCCGCAGCACTCCCCCACCTCGGTCCTCCGAGCCCGCTACGCCTGACCGACCCGCAGACCGATTCACAGACCGACCCACCGGGGCAGATCGCCCCACCACCTGAAAGGAACACCCACGATGAAGAAGATCCTCGCCACCGCAGCACTCTCGGCGGCCGTCGGAGCCACCGCGCTCGTCCCCACACCCGCCACGGCGGCGGCCGCGCCCGCAGCGCGTCAGGGCAACACCAGCCTCGCGGAGGTGCTCGGGGCCGACGGCGTGAAGTTCGACCAGAAGTGGGGCGACTTCGACATCACCGAGGCCGCCGCCTACGCCGTCATCGACGCCGACCCGCAGAGCCCGGTGGCCCTGCTGGCCGACGGCAAGACCCGGCTCACCGCTTTCATCCCGACCGACAAGGCCTTCCGCGCCCTGGTCAAGGACCTCACCGGCAAGAAGCTCGGGACCGAGAAGAAGGTCTTCAAGGCGGTGGCCGGCCTGGGTCTGGACACGGTCGAGACCGTGCTGCTGTACCACGTGGTACCGGGCAAGACGATCACCGCGGCCCAGGCCGTCGACGCCGACGGCGCCAGCCTCCCGACGGCCCTGACGGGCGCCTCGCTCACCGTGCAGGTGGCGAACGGCAACGTCAAGCTGGTCGACCTCGACCCGGACGCCGGCAACGCGAAGGTGACCGTGCCCGACATCAACAAGGGCAACAAGCAGATCGCCCACGGCATCAACAAGGTGCTGCGCCCGCTGGACCTCTGAGTCCACGCACGCCACCGACGCCCCCGGGTCTCACGTCCCGGGGGCGTCGGTCTGCGCGGCTCGGCTCAGGCGGCGGCGGGGCAGCCCTCCTCGAGCTCGGCCCCCGCGTCCGTCTCCGCCTCGGGCACCGCCATCGGGCGGGGCCGCAGGAAGACGCCGCCGATCACCGCGGCCGCCACGGCGAACCCGGCGCCGACCGCGAAGGCCAGCTGCAGGCCGCCGTTCAGCGCCTCCAGCGGGTCCGCGCCCGCAGCGGTGAGGGCCGAGGTGCGGGCGCTCGAGACCGCCACCAGGACCGCCAGCCCGAGGGCGCCGCCCATCATGAAGCTGGTGTTGACCACGCCGGAGGCCAGGCCGGCCTCCTGCGGCTCGACGTCACCCATGGCCGCGAGCAGCACCGGGTTGAAGGCGATGCCGGCGCCGATGCCGAGCAGCACCATCGCGGGGAACACGTCGACCAGGTAGCCGCCCTCGACGGGGGCCTGGGCGAACAGCGCCAGGCTGACCCCGGCCAGCCCCAGCCCGACCACCAGCGGCACCCGGATGCCGAAGCGCATCACGATCCGGTCGCTCAGGCCGAGCGAGCAGGCGGCCATGACCACGCAGGACGGCAGGTACGCCAGGCCCACCTCGAGGGCGTCGTACCCCAGCACCTGCTGGAGGTAGAGCGCGGAGAGGAAGAAGCAGGCGAACATCGCACCGGCCCAGAGCACCCCGACGACCTGGCTGACGACCACGTTGCGCAGCGTGAACAGCCGCAGCGGCACCAGCGGGTGCTCGACGGTCGCCTCGCGCACCACGAACGCGACCATGAGCGTCGTCGCGACCGCGAGCAGGCCCAGCGTCCGGGGGGTGGTCCAGCCGGCCTCGTTGCCGCCGACCACGGCGTACACCGCGATCATCAGCGCCAGCGTCACCAGCCCGGCGCCGAGCACGTCGAGGCGGCCACGCTCGACCGCGACCACGTCCGCGGGCAGCGCCCGACGGGCGATCAGCAGCACCGCGACGCCGATCGGCACGTTCACCAGGAAGATCCAGTGCCAGCTGAACAACCCGGTCAGCACCCCGCCCAGGAGCACGCCGACCGCGCCGCCGCCGGACATGACGAAACCGAAGAAGCCCATCGCCTTCGCCCGCTCGCCGGGCTCGGTGAACAGGCCCATGATCAGCGCCAGGGCCACGGCCGACACCGCGGCCCCGCCGAGGCCCTGGACCGCGCGGCCGACGACCAGCAGGCCCGCGCTGGGCGCCAGGCCGCAGGCCACGGAGCTGAGGGTGAAGGCGACCACGCCGCCGAGGAACACCCGCTTGTTGCCGTACAGGTCGCCCAGCCGGCCCGACAGCAGCAGGAAGCCGCCGAAGGTGAGCATGTAGGCGTTCACCACCCAGGCCAGTGCCGCCTGGCTGAAGCCGAGATCGGCCTGGATCGACGGCAGCGCCACGTTCACGATGTTGGTGTCGAGCACGATCATCAGGTCGCCCAGGCAGAGCACGTACAGCGCCAGCCAGCGGGCCCGCTTGTCGTTCATGGTGTGTCTCCTCGTCGGTGGGGTCTCACCAGGGCTACGAACGTGACCATGGAGATACGACAGGTGCGGACCACCGGATTCATCGGGACCGCCCGTCTACGCTGGCCGGCGTGACGTCCGAGGAGTGGCCCGACCACATCACCCGCATGTGGGACGAGGACCGCGCGAGCCAGGCCCTCGGCATGCGCCTCGTCGATGTCGGGCCCGGCCGCGCGACGCTCTCGATGCCGGTGACCGGCGACATGGTCAACGGCCACGCCATCGGCCACGGCGGGCTCACCTTCGCCCTCGCGGACTCGGCCTTCGCCTTCGCCTGCAACTCCCACGGCCCGGTCACCGTGGCCCACAGCGCCGAGATCCGGTTCCTCGCGCCGGTGCGCCAGGGCGACGAGCTGGTCGCCCTGGCCGCCGAGCGGAGCCGCGACGGCCGGCGGGGGGTGTACGACGTGGAGGTGCGCGCGGGCGACACCGTCGTCGCCACGTTCACCGGCCGCTCGACGCAGCTGCGGCCCGCCCAGGAGGACGACCGATGACCGCGCGGACGACGCGCTGGCTGCTCGCCGGCGTCGTGGTGCTGGCGCTGGTGCTCGTGGGCGTGTTCCTGGTCCGCGACGACGCCGAGCCCAGCGCCGGCACCCCCCTGCCCGGCGCCGGGAGCACCGCGACGACCACCCCGACACCGACGCCCGCGGCCGCGCGGAGTGACGGGGCCTTCCCGGGCGAGGAGGAGGAGCCGCGGGTCAAGGGGAAGTTCGAGGTCGCGGAGAGCGTCACCCGCGAGGACAGCTACTACCCCGACGTCGGGGACCCCGGCGTGGACTCCCTGCACCACGACCTGGACCTGAGCTGGGACCCCGACACGAGCACGCTGACCGGTCGCGACGTCCTCACGTTCCGGGCGACCGCGGACGCCGACCAGTTCCAGCTCGACCTGGGCGAGGGGCTGGACGTCGGCGACGTGACGCTCGACGGCGCCCCCGTCGAGACCACCCACGAAGGCAAGGACCTCGTCGTGCACGCGCCCGTCGAGGAGGACCGGCAGTACGTCGTCGACATCCCCTACTCCGGCACGCCGGTCCCGGCCCCGGCCCCGACCACCCGGCAGGACTTCAGCACCACCGGCTGGACGGTCACCGACACCGGCGAGGTGTGGACCATGCAGGAGCCGTACGGCGCCTACACGTGGTACCCCGTCAACGACCAGCCGGCCGACAAGGCGCTCTACGACTTCACCATCAGCGCGCCGGCACCGTGGGTCGGCATCGCCAACGGCGCGCTGACCGACCGCACCGAGCAGGACGGCCGGACGGTCACCACCTGGCACACCGACGAGCCGATGTCGTCGTACCTCACGACGATCGCGATCGGTGACTACGCGCTCGAGGAGCAGCAGACCGCGAGCGGCACGCCGATCTCGCTGTGGGTCCCGAAGGACAAGCCGGCCGCGAGGGAGAAGGTGCGCTTCGCGCGCGAGGCCCTCGAGTGGGTCGAGGGCAAGCTCGGCCCCTACCCGTTCAGCACCGCGGGGGTCCTGGTCACCGACTCCCAGAGCGGCATGGAGACCCAGACGCTGATCACGCTCGGGGACAACGACTACGTCCTCTCCAAGCCGGTGCTGGTCCACGAGTTCGTGCACCAGTGGTACGGCGACCAGACCGGCCCGACCGACTGGCGCGACGTCTGGATGAACGAGGGCATGACGATGTACCTCCAGGCCGTCTGGGAGGCCGAGCACGGGGGCACCCCGCTCGACGCGCGGATGGACGAGTACGCCGCGGCCGACAGCACGCTCCGGCAGCAGTCGGGACCACCGGGCCACTACGACCCGGGCACCTTCGGGGCGGGGAACATCTACTACATCCCCGCCGTGATGTGGCACGAGCTGCGCACGAGGATCGGCGACGACGCGTTCTGGTCGATGGTGCGGGCCTGGCCGAGCGTGCACGACAACAGCGGGGCCACCCGCGAGGACTACTTCGACTGGGTCGAGGAGACCACCGGCGAGGAGCTCACGGCGTTCTTCGACGAGTGGATCAACGGGACGACCACGCCCGAGCGGTCCTGATCCCGCTCAGGCCTGGCTGGTCTCGGGCTCCTCGGCCGGTGCCTCGTCGTCGGCGGCCGCCTGCGGTGCGGGTGCCGGCGGCTCGGTCTGCGGCTCCGCGAAGCCGGAGGCGCCGGACAGGGTGGACAGCATCTGCCGGACGTTGACCAGCTGCTGGTTGATGCTGTCGCGGCGCTGGGTCGCCGCCGCCAGCTCCCGGTCGGTGTCGGCGCGGATCCGCTCGGCGGTGGCCCGCGCCTCGCCCACGAGCGCGTCGGCCCGCGCCGCGGCGTCCTCCAGGATCCGGGTCGCCTCGGTCTTGGCCTGCTCGAGCTCGCGGGCGCCCTGCGCGCGCTGCTGGCTCAGCTGGGCACGCACGGTCTCGAGCTGCGCGTGGGTCGCGGCCTGCTGCTCCTGGAACTCCACGGTGGTGCGCTGCCGTCGCTCGGCGAGGGTGGCCTCGAAGTCGGCGGCCGCCGCGGCCGCCTTGGCCCGCTGCTGCTCGTAGAGCGCCTCCGCCTCCTGCCGACGGGCGGCGGCGTCCCGTTCGGCGGCGTCCCGCTCCTCCGCGGCCACCCGATGGGCGTCCGCCACGATCCGCGCCGCCTCGGCCTCGACGTCGTGGCGGCGCTTCTCGGCGTACTCCTCCGCGGAGGCGCGCACGTCGACGGCCGCCTGCTCGGCCTGCTTGTGGGCGCCCTCGGCGTGCTCACGCGCGTCGTCCCGCAGGTGCGCCGCCTCGGCCTCGGCCAGCGCGAGGATCTGGCCGACCCGCTCGCCGAGGTGGGCGTACGACGCGGGCTCGACGGCGACGGCCGACTCGGCCGGCGCCTCCTGCGCGGCCAGCTCCGCGGCGGTCCGGGCGGCCTCGAGCTCCTCCTCGAGCTGCCGGCTCCGGTCGCGGGCCTGCCCGAGCTGGTCCAGCAACCCGCTCAGCGTGCTGTCGACCTCGCTCGGCTCGTAGCCGCGCCAGGCGAGGGTGAACGGGGGATCGGGCTCGCTCACGGGTGCTCCTCTCGGCCGCCGGCGGATGCCTGCGTGTCCGAGACTGCCAGAGCCTCGATGACTCCGGACAGATGTGTCAGTTCTGTGGCTATTTCGTCACGCTGGGACCGGAGGGCCGTCGCCTCCGTCCGGGCCTGGTCGAGGACCGCCGCGGCATCCGCCCGCATCCGGTCCGACTCGGTCTGGGCCTGGGCCAGCACCCGGGTGGCCTCCTCGCGGGAGCGGCGCAGCTCGTCGCCCGCCTCGGCGCGCAGGGTGACCACCTCCTCGGCCACCAGGGAGCGCAGGCTGCGGGCCCCCTCCTCGGCCTCGGCCCGGCGGCGCTCGGCCCGCTCCAGGGCGGCCGCCGCCTGGTGCTCGGCGTCCGCCATGGTGAGGGCCGCCTGCCGCTCCGCCTCGGCGAGGTGCTGGCGGGCCATCGCGATCGCCGACTCCATGGCCGTCTCGGCGGACCGGGTCTGCTCGGCGACCCTCAGGTCGAGCGCCTCGCTGCGCTCACGGAGACGGGCGGCGGCGTCCCGGAAGATCTCCTGCAGCCGCTGGCGCCGCTCCCGCAGCCGCGCCGCCACGTCGGCGTGGCCGGCGAGCCGGATCATCCGGGCCTCCTGCGCGGCGGCGGCGAGCACCGACTCGACCGTGGACTTGGTCCACGCGGTCTGCTCCGCGGCGCGGGACAGCTCGACCTCGCTCTCGGCGCGGGCCCGGGTCACCAGGTCGAGCGCCTGCCGGCGGGCCTGCTGGAGGAGCTGCTCGGCCTCGTGCCGGGCGCCCTCGAGCTCCTGCGCGGCGGTGGCCCGGCGCTTGGCCAGGTCCTGCTCGGTGGACTCTCGCAGGGCGGTCGCCTCCGCGGTGGCCGCGGAGAGCCGCACCCCGGCGGTGTCGACGGCCTGGGCGCGCATCGCGTCGGCCTCCGCCTTCGCCTGCTCGATGCCCTCCTCCGCCTGCTTGCGCGCCTGGGCGAGCAGCCGGGTCGCGTCGCGGGCGGCGCCGACCCGGACGTCGTCCGCCTCGTCCTCGGCTTCCTGCCGCTCCCGGGTGGCCGCCGCGCGGAGCGCCGCGGCGTCGGCGCGCGCCTCCTCGATGACCTTCTCGCGTTGGATCTCCACCGACCGCAGCAGCAGCGTGGCCTGCTCGCCGGCGTCCGCGATCACGTCGCGGGCCTCCCCGGCGGCCAGGTCGAAGGCCTGCCGGGCCTGCTCGTTGAGCCGGCTCGCCTCGGCGTGCGCGGCGGCGGCCTCCTCGTGCAGTCGGACGGCTTCGGCCTCCTGCTCCCGGGCGGCCTCGACGGCCCGCCGGGCCTCCTCGGCGCTCTCGCGCTGGAGCTCGTCGGCGATCTCCTGGGCCCGTTGCAGGACGGCGGCCGCGCCGTGCTCGGGGGCGGCCGGCTCGGCAGGGGTCGGCTCGACTGCGGGGTCGCCGAGGGCACCCCGCAGCGTTGGATCCCCACCCACGTCCGCATCCTCCGCACGGAACCGGGTCAGGTCAACCATGAACAGCCGTGTCTGGTCACCTCATCTGATCGTTACCGCATGATTGTCGACCAGATGGCGGCCGGCCGGGTCAGAACAGCAGTGCGGACGCCGGGTCCTCGAGGATGCCGGCGACGTCGGCGAGGAAGCGCGAGCCCTTCTCGCCGTCGATGTGCCGGTGGTCGAAGCTCAGGGCGAGCGTCGTCACCTGGCGCACCACGATCTCGTCCGCGACCACCCAGGGCTGCTTCTTGATCGCGCCGAAGCAGAGGATCGCCGACTCGCCCGGGTTGATGATCGGGGTGCCCGCGTCGACGCCGAAGACGCCGACGTTGGTGATCGTGAAGGTCCCGCCGCTCATCTCGGCCGGCTGGGTCCTGCCGTCGCGGGCGGTCGCGGTGAGCGCGTTGAGGGCGCCCGCGAGCTCGAGCAGCGACATCGACTCGGCGTCCTTGACGTTGGGGACCACCAGGCCGCGGGGCGTGGCCGCCGCGATGCCCAGGTTGACGTAGGACTTGTAGACGACCTCCTGGGAGGCCTCGTCCCACCAGGAGTTGATCTCGGGGGTCCGGCGGATCGCCAGCATCACCGCGCGCGCCAGGACGAGCAGCGGGGAGACCTTGACGTCGCGGAACTCGCGGCGCTTCTTGAGCCGGTCGACGAACTCCATCGTGCGGGTCGCGTCGATGGTCACCCACTCGGTCACGTGCGGGGCGCTGAACGCGGACTGCACCATCGCGCCCGCCATCATCTTGCGCACGCCCTTGACCGGCTCGCGCCACTCGCGGTCGGCCCGCGCGACGGCGGCCGGAGCGGGCGCCGCGGCGCTCCCACCGGACGGCGCCAGGCTGGCGGCGGACTCGACGTCGGCGCGGGTCACGGTGCCGCCCGGGCCGGTGGCGGCGACGGCGGTCAGGTCGACGCCGAGGTCCTTGGCGAGCTTGCGCACCGGCGGCTTGGCCAGCGCGACGGCACCGACGCCGTCGGTCCGCGCCGACGTGGCCGGCACCGCGGGCTCGTCGACGCCCTCGACCTCCGGCGACGGGCCGGGCTCGAAGGCGCTCTGCACCTGCTCGTGGGTGCCCGCCGAGCCGCGGCGGGCGCGACGGACCGCGCCGCGCTCGGCCTTGTTGCGGCCGACCAGGCTCTCGCCCTCCCCGCCGCCGCTCGCGCGCGGGTTGGACAGGTCGATCTCCATCGCGGACTCCGCCGGCGCCGGCGTGTCGGCCGGCGCGGTGGCGGTCTCGACCGGCTCGACCAGCGCGGAGGGGTCGCCGACCGAGATGATCGGGGTGCCGACCGGGATGGTCTCGCCCTCCTCGACCAGCAGCGCGAGGACGGTGCCGGCGTACGGCGACGGCAGCTCCACGAGCGACTTGGCGGTCTCGATCTCCACGACGATGTCGTTGATCGCGATGACGTCGCCGACCTTGACCTTCCAGGCGACGATCTCGGCCTCGGTCAGGCCCTCGCCGACGTCGGGGAGGAGGTACTCAGCCATGGGATGCCTCTCAGAAGTCCAGGGAGCGGTCGACCGCGTCGAGCACGCGGTCGAGGTCAGGAAGGTAGTCCTCCTCGATCCGCGACGGCGGGTACGGCGTGTCGAACGCGCCGACGCGGAGCACCGGCGCCTCGAGCGAGTAGAAGCACTCCTCGGTGATCCGGGCCGCGACCTCGGCACCCATGCCGAGGTTGACGTGCGCCTCGTGGGCGACCACGGCGTGGCCGGTGCGCCGCACGGACTCGAAGACCGGGGCCAGGTCCAGCGGCGACAGGGTGCGCAGGTCGATGACCTCCAGCGAGCGACCCTCGCCGGCCGCCGCCTCCGCGGCCTTGAGGCAGGTCTTCACCGTCGGGCCGTAGGCGAGCAGCGTCGCGTCGGTGCCGGCCCTGACCACGCGCGAGGCGAACAGCGGGTCGGGCGTGGCCGACTCGTCGAGCTCGGCCTTGTCGGCGTGGTACTGGCGCTTGGGCTCCAGGAAGATCACCGGGTCGTCGCAGGCGATGGCCTGCTGGATCATCCAGTAGCCGTCGACGGGGTTGGAGCACGCGACGACCTTGAGGCCGGGGGTGTGCGCGAACTGCGCCTCCGGGGACTCCGAGTGGTGCTCGACCGCCCCGATGCCACCGCCGAAGGGGATCCGGATCACGATCGGCATCGGGATCTTGCCCTGGCTGCGGAAGTGGATCTTGGCGACCTGGCAGACGATCTGGTCGTAGGCCGGGTAGACGAACCCGTCGAACTGGATCTCGACGACCGGGCGGTAGCCCCGCATCGCCATGCCCACGGCGGTGCCGACGATGCCGGACTCGGCGAGCGGGCTGTCGATGACCCGGTCCTCGCCGAAGTCCTTCTGCAGGCCGTCGGTGATCCGGAAGACGCCGCCGAGCTTGCCGACGTCCTCACCCATGAGCAGGACCTTGGGGTCGTCCTCCATCGCCTTGCGCAGCCCCATGTTGAGGCCCTTGGCGAGCGTGATCTTGGCCATCAGTGGGACGCCCCTTCGAAGGAGTCGAGGTAGGCCGCGAAGCCGTCGCGCTGGGCGACGAGCTCGTCGGTCATCTCGGCGTAGACGTGGTCGAAGATCGACAGCGGCTCCGGGTCGGCCAGCAGCTTGACCCCGTCGCGCAGGTGCGCCCCGAGGGCGTCGGCCTCGTCCTTGATGTCGGCGAAGAACGCGTCGTCGGCGAGACCGTTGCGCTTGAGGTACACCTCGACCCGGGCGATCGGGTCGCGCAGCTTCCACTTCTCCACGTCGTCGGAGAGCCGGTAGCGGGTCGGGTCGTCGGTCGTCGTGTGGGCGCCCATCCGGTAGGTGTAGGCCTCCACGAAGGTCGGGCCCTGGCCGTCGCGGGCCCGCTGCAGGGCGGCCTTGGTGACGGCGTACGTCGCGAGCACGTCGTTGCCGTCGACCCGGAGACCGGGGAAGCCGAAGCCGAGCGCCCGCTGGTAGAGCGGGATCCGGCTCTGCCGCTCGATCGGCTCCGAGATCGCCCACTGGTTGTTCTGGCAGAAGAACACCACCGGGGCGTTGTAGGACGCGGCGAAGATGAAGGACTCGTTGACGTCGCCCTGCGACGACGCCCCGTCACCGAAGTGCGCGATCACGGCCGCGTCGCGCTCGGGGTCGCCGGTGCCGACGACGCCGTCGCGCTGCATGCCCATGGCGTAGCCGGTGGCGTGCAGGGTCTGGGCGCCGATCACGATCGTGTAGAGACCGAAGTTGTTGGCGTTGGGGTCCCAGCCGCCCTGGTCGACGCCGCGGAACAGGCCGAGCAGGTTGAGCGGGTCGACGCCGCGGCACCAGGCGACGCCGTGCTCGCGGTAGGTCGGGAAGACGAAGTCCTGGGGCCGCAGGGCGCGGCCGGCGCCGATCTGCGCGGCCTCCTGGCCGAGGAGCTGGGCCCAGATGCCGAGCTCGCCGTGCCGCTGGAGCGCGGTCGCCTCGGTGTCGATGCGCCGGGTGAGCACCATGTCGCGGTAGAGACCACGCACGTCCTCGTCGGTGCCGTCGAAGGCGAAGTCGGGGTGCTCGACCCGTTCGCCCTCCGGCGTGAGCAGCTGGATCAGCTCGGGGCCGCCGTCTTGCTGCGCGGGTCCGAAGACCTCCGCGAGGTCGGGCCCGAAACCGCTGTGGTGGGACACGTGTACTCCTCATCGCTCACCGGTGCCGCGGGGTCTCCGTGGCGCCCATGTACTGCCGATGCAGGTGTGATCGGCACCACATCGTGGTCACCCCAAGTTACCGGTCCCGGAGGCACCGTCGCCAATCCGGAGACCGGCGGGCGACCCCGCCGTCAGTGCGGCTCACCGAGGTCCTCGTGGGCGCGGTGCGTCTCGGGCTCCACCTGGAAGGTCGCGTGCTGGACCCCGAAGTGCTCGGCCACGCAGTCGGAGAGCTCGTCGAGGATGCCGCCGACCCCGCGGGCCGCCAGCGCCTCCCCGGTCACGGTGACGTGCGCGGAGAGGCTGGGCATCCCGCTGGTGATCGTCCACGCGTGCAGGTCGTGCACGTCGACGACACCCTCCGTGCCCAGCAGGTGCTCGCGGACGTCGGTGAGGTCCAGCCCGGGTGGGGCGAGCTCCAGCAGGATGACGGTGGCGTCGCGCAGCAGCAGCAGCGCCCGCGGCAGGATCATCGCGGCGATCACCAGGGAGACGAGCGAGTCGGCGCGGACCCATCCGGTGGCCAGGATGACCAGGCCGGCCACGACGGCGAGCACGGAGCCGAGGAGGTCGGCGAACACCTCGGTCGCGGCGGCCCGCAGGTTGAGCGAGCCGGTCTCCGAGCGGCGCAGGATCGTCAGCGAGACCGCGTTGGCGGCGAGCCCGACCAACGCGAAGGCCACCATCGGGCCCGCGTCCACGTCGACGGGGTCCGCCAGCCGGCGGAGGCCGGCGTACGCCAGGTAGGCGCAGACCCCGAGCAGCACCACCGCGTTGACGAGGGCCGCGAGGATCTCGGCCCGGTGGTAGCCGAACGTCGATCGCCGGCCCGCCGGGATCGCGGCGACGTACGACGCGCCCAGCGCCAGGATGACGGCCGCCGCGTCGGTCGCCATGTGGCCCGCGTCGGCCAGCAGCGCCAGGGAGCCCGTCAGCCAGGCCCCGACGAGCTCGACGGCGAGCACCACGCCGGTGAGGGTCAGCACCAGCCGCAGCCGGGCCCGGTCGGTGGCGCGGCCCGCCGCGTGACCGTGCTCGTGTCCCGCGCCCATGTGCCCGAGCCTAGGCCGCGATCGGGTTAGCCTTCCCGCGTGCTGCGTCGATCGGGACTCGTCGCGAGCCTGGTGCTCGCGCTGCTCGGCGCCGCCCTGGTGGCGCCGTCGTCGGCCTCGACGCCGCCGGACACGGACACGCCCGCCCCGCATGATCTGGCAGCGGGACTTCGCCGACCCGAGCGTGGTCGAGTACTACGACGGCTACCTCGCGGTCGGCACCGGGCCGGTCATGCCGCGGGTGCGCTCGGGCGGCTCCCGCGGGCCGTGGCGCGAGCTGCCCAGCCCGCTCACCGCGCTGCCCGCCTGGGCGATCCCCGGTGACCTGTGGGCGCCGCACCTCCAGCGCGTCGGCGACGGCAGCTGGGTGCTCTACTACTCCGCGCTGGTCGCCGGTCTCACGCCGGGCGCCCGGTGCATCGGCGCGGCCACCGCGCCGACCGCGACCGGCCCGTTCACGCCCGTGGGCGACGCCCCGCTGGTCTGCCCGCCCACCATCGGCGCCCTGCCGGCGTCGGACCAGCTCCTCGACCGGCCCGCCGACCTGCCCGCGTCCGGGGTCATCGACGCGTCGGTCTTCACCGAGCGCGACGGCCGGCTCTACCTGCTCTACAAGACCCAGGGCCTGCCGTCGTCGATCCGGATGGTGCTGCTGACGCCCGACGGCCTCGCGGTGGCGCCCGGCAAGCGCAGCAAGATGCTGCTGCGCAGCAACGACACCGTGGAGAACCCCGCCCTGGTGCACCAGGGCTCCCACTACGTGCTCTTCACCTCCGAGGGCTACTACGGCGACTGCGACTACCGCACCACGTGGCGCAAGTCCCCGAGGAAGTGGCGGTGGCACACCTCGTCGACGAACTTCCTCGGTCCGGAGATCACCGGCCTCTGCGGGCCGGGTGGGGCGGACGTGGTGGTGCCGCGGCGCCCCGGCCGGATCCGGATGTTCTTCCACGGCTGGCTCTGCTCGGCCACGCCGGAGCCGTGCCCGCGCGGCTTCCGCCGGCCCCGGGACGGCGCGCTGCTCCCCGTCCGGGGCATGTACGGCGTGCTGCTGGACTGGGGTCGCTCGGACGCGCCGGAGATCGCGTCGTACCTCGCGCCGCGCTAGCGGACGAGCGGCCTACTGCTGGCGGCGGTGCGCGACGAGCATCATGCCCGCGAAGGCGCAGCCGCAGCCGATCACGCAGAGTTGCACGAGCCACATGGCGAGATTCCCCAATCTCTGACCGCGGCCTTGATCCCCACCGCGTGTGCCCCCCCGGGCCTTGTGCCCATCGTGGCGGACGCCCGACGGCGCCGCCAAGGCGTCGGGAAACATTTAACCCCCGGCGAGGGACTCCCGACCGTGCGTCGGTCAGCCACCAGGCCGGGTCGGGGCCCCGCGGGACGATCCCGGTCGGGTTGATGTCGCGATGGACGACGTAGTAGTGCTGCTGGATCTGGTCGAAGTCGACGGTCTCGCCGAAGCCGGGCGTCTGGAACAGGTCCCGCGCGTAGCCCGCCAGCGCGGGCATCTCGCTGAGCTTGTGCCGGTTGCACTTGAAGTGCCCGTGGTAGACGGCGTCGAAGCGGACCAGCGTCGTGAACAGCCGCACGTCCGCCTCGGTGAGGCGCGAGCCCATCAGGTAGCGCCGGGTGGTCAGCCGCTCCTCCAGCCAGTCCAGGGCGGTCCACAGCCGCTCGTACGCCGCGTCGTACGCACGCTGCGAGCCCGCGAACCCGCACCGGTAGACCCCGTTGTTGACGTCGGTGAAGACCCGCTCCATCACCTCCTCCATCTCGTCGCGGAGGTCGGCCGGCCACAGGTCCGGGGCGTCGGGGCGGTGGTGCTCGGTCCACTCGAAGAAGAGGTCGTGGGTGATCCACGGGAAGTCGTTGGTCACCACCTCGCCCGACGGCACGTCGACGATCGCCGGCACCGTGATGCCCTTGTCGTAGTCGGCGTACCGCGCCAGGTAGGCCTCCTGGAGCCGCTCGATGCCCAGCACCGGGTCGCGCCCGCCGGGGTCGCGGTCGAAGCTCCAGCTGCGGCTGTCGTGGACCGGGCCGGGCAGACCCACCGACAGCACCTCCTCCAGCCCGAGCAGCTTGCGCACCACCAGGCTGCGGCTCGCCCACGGGCAGGCCGGTGCGGCCACGAGCCGGTACCGGCCCGGCTCCACCGGCCACAGCTTCCCCTCGACCGGGCCGTGCTCCGGGCGGCGTTCGCCGCGCGTGATCCGGTCCGGGAGGTAGTCCATGTCCCGTTCGAAGGCGCCCTGCTCCCCATCGTCGTCCCGAGAGTCGTTCATCCTCCCGACCCTAGGCGACCTCGACCGCAGAACCACAAAGAGATGTTTGCAAATGATTGTTTGTGGTTCTAGGCTGCTGATCCATGGAGCTCACCCCGTCCGTCACCCCGGACGCCGCCGGCCTCAAGGCCCTCGCCCACCCCGTGCGGCTGAAGATGCTCGGCATGCTGCGCATCGACGGCCCGGCCACCGCCACCTCGCTGGCGGCGCGGCTGGGCCTCAACAGCGGGGCCACGTCCTACCACCTGCGCCAGCTCGCCGACCACGGCTTCATCGTGGACGACCAGGAGCGGGGCAACGGCCGCGAGCGCTGGTGGAAGGCCGCCCACGCGTCCACCCGCACGAGCAGCGACTCGCTGGTGGTCCCGGCGGACGAGGACCACGAGGCCCAGGAGGGCTACCTGCGCGCCGTCGCCACCTTCTACACCGAGCAGCTCCAGGACGCCGTCGCCGAGCGGGCGTTCCTGCCGGATGCGTGGCGGTCGGCCACCACCTTCAGCGACTGGGCGATCCGGCTCACGCCCGCGCGGGCCCGGGCCCTCCTGGAGGCGGTCGAGGCCGTGATCGAGGACATGCCCGAGGACGACGACGCGGAGGTGCCGTTCGTGATCCAGGTCCAGGCCTTCCCGCAGCCGGGTGCGGTCTCGTGAGGCCGCGGATGGACCCGCGCCGGGTCCCGCTCTACGGCCTGCTGACCGCCGAGGCCTTCTCGCTCACCGGCACCCGGGTGTCCATGGTCGCGCTCCCCTGGTTCGTGCTGACCACGACCGGCAGCGCCACGCAGACCGGGCTGGTCGCGCTCGCCGAGATGCTGCCGATGGTCGTGCTCAAGGTGCTCAGCGGCCCCGTCATCGACCGGGTCGGCGCCCGCCGGGTCAGCATCGTCTGCGACCTCGGCAGCGTCGTGGCCGTGGGCGCCATCCCGGTGCTGTACGCCGCCGGCTGGTTGTCGCTGCCCGTGTTCCTGCTCATGGTGGCGGTCGCCGGCGGCCTGCGCGGCCCTGGCGACGCCGCGAAGTCGGCGCTTGATCCCGCGCCTGGTCGAGCGGGCCGAGGTGCCGATGGAGCGGGCCACCGGGCTCTACTCCGCCGTCGAGCGGAGCGCCTCCCTGCTGGGGTACGCCTTCGCCGGCGGGCTGGTCGCGCTGGTCGGGCCGACGCAGGCGCTCGTCGTCGACGCGCTCAGCTTCCTCGTGTCGGCCGTGGTCCTGGGCCTGACCACGCGCTCGCTCGCCGGGCCGGCCACCCCCGTGGCGGTACCGGAGCCGTCGTCGGGCGACGTCGAGCCCGGCTACCTCACCCAGCTGCGCGAGGGCTGGGACTTCCTGCGCCGCGACCCGGTGCTCGTCGGCCTGACCGTCGATGATCGCGATCACCAACCTGCTCGACCTGGCCTGGGCCGGCGTGATCGTGCCCGTGTGGGCGTTGGACAGCGGCTTCGGGGCGGGGTTGGTCGGCGCGACCTTCGCCGTCTTCGCCGCGGGCTCCGTCGTGGGCTCGCTGATGGCGGCCGCCTGGGGCGAGCGCATCCCCCGCTTCCGCACCTACCTGATCGCCTTCCTGGTGACCGGGCTGCCCCGCTTCGTGGTGATGGCGGTCGACGCACCGATGCCGGTGATCTTCACGGTCTTCGTGGTCGGCGGCTTCGCCTCGGGCTTCCTCAACCCGATCCTGGGTGCGGTGTTCTTCGAGCGCATCCCGCCGCACCTGGTCGGGCGGGTCAGCTCGCTGTCCACCTCCGTGTGCTTCGCGCTGATGCCCCTGGGCGGGCTGCTCGGCGGGGTGCTCATCACCAGCCTCGGCCTGTCCCCGGCGCTGCTCGTCCTCGGCGTGGCGTACTTCGCCGCGACCATGGCCCCCGCCGTGCTGCCGTCGTTCCGCGAGATGGACCGCCGCCCCGCTCCGGCCCCCGAGCCGGACTCCGCGGTCGGAGCCCGCGGCCGTCAGCTGACCCGGAAGGCCCGGGCCACCGCGAGCAACCGGTCGTTCCCCTCCGGCTCACCGATGCTGGCCCGGACGCCGTCGCCCGCGAAGGGACGGACCACGATGCCGGCCGCGTCGGCCGCGGCGGCGAAGTCCGCGGCCCGGTCCCCGAGGCCGAACCAGACGAAGTTGCCCTGGGCGTCCGGGACGTCCCACCCGGCCTCGCGCAGACCGGCGAGCACCCGGTCGCGCTCGCCGACCAGCGCCTCGACCCGCTCGAGCAGCGCGTCCTCGGCGGCCAGCGAGGCCACCGCCGCGGCCTGCGCGACGTGGCTGACCCCGAACGGCAGCGAGACCGCCCGCAGCGCGCCCGCGATCGGCGCGGGCGCCACGGCGTACCCGACCCGGAAGCCCGCGAGGCCGTAGGCCTTGGAGAAGGTGCGGGTGAGCACCACGTTCTCGTGGCGGGCGTACGTCGCGACGCCGTCGACGGGGTCGGCCATCCGCACGAACTCGACGTAGGCCTCGTCGACCACCACCAGCACGTGCGGCGGGACCGCGGCGAGGAACGCGTCGAGCTCCGTCTGCGTGACGGCGGGCCCGGTCGGGTTGTTGGGCGTGCAGACGAGCACCAGCCGGGTGCGCTCGGTGATCGCGGCCAGCATCGCGGCCAGGTCGTGGCGCCCGTCGGCGGTGACCGGCACCCGCACCGACGTGGCCGCCGCGGCGGTGGCCGCGATCGGGTAGGCCTCGAAGGACCGCCAGGCGTAGACGACCTCGTCGCCCGGCTCGCAGAACGCCTGGACCAGCTGGTAGATCAGCGCCACGCTCCCGGTGGCCAGCGCCAGGTGGTCGACGGGCACCCCGAAGCGGGCCGACAGCGCGGCGTACAGGCCGGTGCTGCCCATGTCCGGGTAGCGGTTCATCTGGCCCGCCGCGGCGACCGCGGCGTCGAGGACGCCCGGCAGCGGCGGGTAGGGGTTCTCGTTCGACGAGAGCTTGTAGGTCGTCAGTCCCTCCCGCGGCGTGGGCGGCTTCCCCGGGACGTAGGCGGGAATGGCCAGCACGTTCGGGCGGGGCTGCGGGCTGCTCATGAGCCGCAGGCTATCCCCGGCGGGCAGCCACGCCGCGTGCGGGAGAATGCCGCCATGGCCGACGTGCAGGGTGACGAGGAGCCGTTCGACTCCCTCCACCTGGCCCACCCCTCCACCGTGGACCGGGTCGCGGACGAGCTGCGCCGCGCGGTCTTCGACGGCGAGCTGGAGTCCGGGACCCCGCTGCGCGAGGTTGCCCTGGCCGACTCGCTCGGCGTCTCCCGGTCCACCCTGCGCGAGGCCCTCGGGGTCCTGGTCGCCGAGGGCGTGGCCGTCCGTCAGCCCCACCGCGGCGTCGCGGTCGCCTCGCCCGACCCCGACGCGATCACCGACGTCTGCCGGGCCCGCACGGTGCTCGAGGTCGCCGGGGTCCGGCACTGGCCCAGCGCCTCGGAGGAGTCCCGCCAGCGGGTGCGCGACGCGTTGGCGGAGTACGCCGCCGCCGTCGAGGCGGGCGCGTCGTACCAACGCCTCAACGAGCGGCACCTCGCCCTGCACCTCTCCCTGGTCGGCCTCACCGAGTCCCCCCGGCTGGTCTCGATGGCGGAGACGCTGGTCTCCGAGCTCAAGGTGGCGCTCGCCCAGATCGACCGGATCCGGCGCAACGCGCACGTGCAGGCCGGCTCGCACACCCGGCTGCTCGACCTCCTCGACGGCGGCCGGATCGACGCCGCGGTCGCCGACCTCGAGGAGCACCTCGCCGGGGCGGAGGCGGACATCCGCGAAGCCCTCGGCGCACCGCCCTCCTAGACTGCCGACGTGACCCGGATCCTCGCCTGGCTGCTCTCCAACGCGGTCGCCCTCGCGGTCGCGGCGTGGCTCCTCGACGGCATCAGCTTCGACGGCCCGTCCTCGCCGCTCGGCGAGGAGGTGCAGGAGAAGATCGTGCCGCTGCTCCTGGCCGCGGCGATCATGGGCCTGGTCTCGGTGTTCGTCGAGCCGGTCGTCAAGCTGCTCTCGCTGCCGTTCATCGTGCTCACGATCGGCCTGTTCCTCCTGGTGATCAACGCGCTGATGCTGATGCTGACCGCCTGGATCGCCGGCCTGCTCGGCATCGGCTTCCACGTCGACGGCTTCTGGGCAGCGCTGCTCGGCTCGATCATCATCACGCTGGTCACCGGCTTCATCGACGTCACCGTCCTCGATGACTGAGCCGGCGCCGCTCCCCGCACCGCGGACGCCCGGGCGCTACCGCGTCGGCATGGTGTGCTCGGGGAACATCTGCCGCTCCCCCACCGCGGAGGTCGTGCTGACCGCCCGCCTGGCGGAGGCCGGGCTGGGCGACCGGGTCGAGGTCGCGAGCTGCGGGCTGGGCGACTGGCACGTCGGCGACCCGATGGACCCGCGCTCGGCGGCCGCGCTCGCCGGGGCGGGGTACGACCCGAGCCGGCACCGCGCCCAGCAGCTGCCGGCGCACTGGTCGGCCGCCGACGACGGGCTCGACCTCCTGCTGGCGATGGACGGAGGCCACCGGCGCGACCTGCTCGCCGGCGGGGCCGAGCCCGCACGGGTCCGGCTGCTGCGGGACTTCGACCCGGTCGACACGGGAGCGGACGTGCCGGACCCGTACTACGGTGGACCGGACGGCTTCGAGGAGGTGTTGGCGATGACCGAACGCAGCAGCGTGGTGCTCGCCGCGTCCCTGGTCGCGGCGCTCGACGGGGACCCGGAGCCGGGCCGCCGATGACCCGGCAGCCACTGGTCGCCAAACGCGCCGAGGAGCTGCTCGGCGTCTCGGTGGTCGCCACGGCGCCGATCGCGGGCGGCGACATCGCCACGGCCACCAAGCTCCGGCTCTCCGACGGCAGCACCGCCGTGATGAAGACCCACCCCCACGCACCGCCGGGCTTCTTCGAGTCCGAGGCCGCCGGGCTGCGCTGGCTGGCCGACGCCGAGGGTGGCGTGGCGGTGCCCGAGGTGCTGGGCGTCGACCCCGAGTGCCTCGTCCTGCGCTGGGTGGAGCCGGTCCGGATCAGCGTCGACGCGGCCGCCGCCTTCGGCACCGCGCTGGCTGCCACGCACGCGGCCGGTGCGCCGACGTACGGCAACCCGGACGGGAAGGACGGCTACATCGGCCGGCTGCCGCTGCCCGGCAAGCCCGCCGAGACGTGGCCGGAGTTCTACGCCACCCGGCGGGTGCTGCCGTACCTCAAGCTGGCCGGGACCGGAACGCCGCGACCGCCGAGGACGCCACCGCCATCGAGTCGGTGCTCGGCCGGCTCGCCGACCTGGTGCCCACGGAACCGCCCGCGCGCCTGCACGGCGACCTCTGGAACGGCAACGTGCTGTGGGGCGCCGAGGGCCGGGCCTGGCTGATCGACCCGGCCGCGCACGGCGGGCACCGCGAGACGGACCTGGCGATGCTGTCGCTGTTCGGGCTGCCCCACCTCGCGCGGGTCCTCGAGGCCTACGACGCCGCCGCGCCGTTGGCGGCGGACTGGGAGTCCCGGCAGGGACTCCACCAGCTGTTCCCCCTGCTCGTGCACGCCTGTCACTTCGGCGGGGGCTACGCCGCGCGGGCGGCCGAGACGGCGTCGCGCTACGTCTGAGACGGGCCGCCGAGCGTGCCGGGCACGGGGGGTAGTGGGACCCCGAGGGACCGCAGCCGTCGCCGACTGTTCCCCCCGGGGCCCCGCCGCCTCGAGAGGCGGCCACCGACACCAATCCCCCCGGATGGTGTGGTGTGTCCGTGCATTCGTGCGTTGCCGTGGAGGTCCCAGACCTCCACGCGACGGAAGCATAACCCCAAAAGTCGCGAGTTCCTCTCAGGCACGACTCAGGGTGTCCTGGCAGAGTGTCGCAGGTGACGTCCAACGGTCCCCAGGTCGCCCCTGGCGGCGGAGCGACAGCCTCCGCCAAGCCCCGCGTCCTCGTCGTCGACGACGACCGGGCCGTGCGTGAGTCCCTGCGCCGCTCCCTCGAGTTCAACGGGTACGTCGTGTCCCTGGCCGCCGACGGCGCCGAGGCGCTGGCCGGGATCGGTCAGCTGTCCCCCGACGTGGTGATCATGGACGTGATGATGCCGCGCCTCGACGGGGTCGAGGCGACCCGGGCGCTCCGCGCCGCCGGCAACGACGTCCCCATCCTCGTGCTGACCGCGCGGGACGCCGTCGGCGACCGGGTCGAGGGACTCGACGCCGGAGCCGACGACTACCTCACGAAGCCGTTCGCGCTCCAGGAGCTGCTGGCCCGGCTGCGCGCGCTGCAGCGTCGGGTGGTGTCGCAGTCCGACGGCGACGACGAGGTGCTGAGCTTCTCCGACCTGAGCATGGACCTCGCGTCCCGCGAGGTCCGGCGGGGGCCGCGGGTGATGGAGCTGACCCGCACCGAGTTCACCCTGCTGGAGATGTTCCTGCGCCGGCCGCGGCGGGTGCTGGAGCGGTCCTTCATCCTCGAGGAGGTCTGGGGCTACGACTTCCCCACGACCGCCAACTCGTTGGAGGTCTACGTCGGCTACCTGCGCCGCAAGACCGAGGCCGAGGACGAGCCGCGGCTGCTGCACACGGTGCGGGGCGTCGGCTACGTGCTCAAGGAGTCGTGACCGCGCCGGCCGGCCTGCGCGGACCGTTCGAGGCGCGCGGGTGGCACTACCGGCGGTCGCTGGCCAGCCGGGTGTCGTTGCTGACCACCATCGTGGTCGGGCTGTCGGTCGCCTTCATGGCGGTCGCGGCCTTCCTCACCGTGCGCATGCAGATGCAGTCCACCCTCGACGAGTCGATGCTCAACCGCGCCCACAAGGCCGCCGAGGGCGGGGCGCTCGCCGAGATCAGCCTGTCCATCCCCTCGTGGATGGTCGGGGCGGCGGACGTCCGCATCGCGTTCATCACCGCCGACGGGCGCGGCCGCAGCCTGGACCGGGTCGGTCCGGACTTCGAGCTCGGCGGGCCCGAGCTCGCCGTCGCCCAGGGCACCGCCGAGGACTCGGTGCGCACCGTCTACAACCGCGGCGTCCCCTACCGCGTCGTCACCGTCCCCGCCGGTGAGGACCAGGCCCTCGTGCTCGCCCAGTCGCTGGAGCCCCAGACCCGGGTGCTGCGCCAGCTCGGGATCGCGATGCTGGTCGCGGGCGGCCTGGGCGTCGTCGCGGCCGCGCTGGCCGGGTGGGCGGTGGCCCGCAACGGCCTCCGGCCGGTCCGCCGGCTCACCGCCGACGTGGAGGAGATCGCCCGGACCGAGGACCTGACGCCGCTGGTCGTCGAGGGCGACGACGAGGTCGCCCGGCTGGCCACGGCGTTCAACTCGATGCTGACCGCCCTGGCGGCGTCGCGGGACCGACAGCGCCGGCTGGTCGCCGACGCGGGGCACGAGCTGCGGACCCCGCTCACCTCGCTGCGCACGAACCTCGACCTCCTCGACCAGGCCGACGCGACCGCCGGCGGGCTGCCGCCCGGCGCCCGCGAGGAGCTGCTGGACGACGTCCGCGCCCAGATCGAGGAGCTCACCACCCTGATCGGGGACCTCGTCGAGCTGGCCCGCGACGAGCCGCTGACCCACGTGGTCGAGTCCGTCGACCTCGCGGACGTCCTCGACCGCGCCGTCACCCGGGTCCGCCGCCGCGCGCCCGGCGTCCAGCTCGAGGTCACCTCGGAGTCCTGGTGGGTCACCGGCGAGTCCCCGTCGCTGGAGCGGGCGGTGACCAACCTGCTCGACAACGCCGCCAAGTGGAGCCCGCCGGGCGGCGTCGTCCGCGTGTCCCTGGCCGACGGCACGCTCGTCGTCGACGACAGCGGCCCCGGGATCGCGCCCGTGGACCTGCCGCACGTGTTCGACCGCTTCTACCGCTCGGCCGACGCCCGCTCGATGCCCGGCTCCGGGCTCGGTCTCTCGATCGTCCGGCAGGTGGCCGAGCGGCACTCCGGCACGGTGCACGCCGGCAGCGCCCCCGGCGGCGGCGCCCGGCTCTCGCTGACCCTGCCCGGCCACCACGACCCCGCCCCGTCCCAGGAGTCCGAGGACGCCAGCACCCCCGCGCGGTAGCGGCCCTCCCGGCGCTAGCCTCGGAGGGTGAGCGACGCCATCCCGCCCGGGGCCGATGACGCCACCGAGGCCCGGCACGCCGGCTTCGACGCCCCCACCGGCAACCCCGACGACTACAAGCGGTCCGGCCGGCTCAGGACGGCGGTCTACGAGGCCGAGATGAAGCGCCTCCAGGAGCAGCTCGTGCTCCTGCAGTACTGGATCCAGTCGCAGGGCCTGAAGGTGCTGGTGATCTTCGAGGGTCGTGGCTCCGCCGGCAAGGGCGGCGTCATCAAGCGCATCACCGAGCGCACCTCGCCGCGCACCGTCCGGGTCGTCGCGCTGCCGCGGCCGACCGAGCGCGAGCGGACGCAGTGGTACTTCCAGCGGTACGTCGAGCACCTGCCCGCCGCCGGCGAGATGGTGCTGTTCGACCGGTCCTGGTACAACCGCTCGAACGTCGAGTGGGTCATGGACTACTGCACCGAGGACGAGCACGCGGAGTTCCTGCGCTCGTGCCCGGAGTTCGAGCGGATGCTGGTCCGGTCGGGGATCGTGCTGCTGAAGTACTGGTTCTCGGTGTCGTTCGACGAGCAGCGCAAACGCTTCGAGGCCCGCAACGCCGAGCCGCTGAAGCGCTGGAAGCTCTCCGACATGGACCTCGCCGAGCACGAGCTCTACGTGCGCTACTCGATGGCGAAGGACACCACCTTCCAGCACACCGACATCAAGCAGGCCCCGTGGTACGTCGTGCCGTCCGACGACAAGCTCGCGGCCCGGCTCAACTGCGTGCGGCACCTGCTCGGCCAGTTCGACTACGTCGACGTCGCCCCCGACGTCGTCGAGCTGCCGCGGATGACCGAGGTGCCCTACGTCCGCCCGCCGATGCACGAGCAGACGTTCGTCCCGCGCGCGTTCTGAGGCGGCCCGCCCGTTACCCGGACCCCAGGGCCGCCTGCAGCCGGTCCGCCTTCCAGCGCGACTCGGCGTACTCCTCGGCGAGGTCGGAGCGCACCGTGATGCCGCCGCCGGTGCCGAGGACGTAGCGCCCGTCGCCGGCGGTCATCAGCGAGCGGATCACCACGCCGAGGTCCGCGCGGCCGTCGGCGGCGATCCAGCCGAACGCGCCGGAGTACACCCCCCGCGGCCCGGACTCGACCGCCTCGATGACCTGCATCGTGCGCAGCTTGGGCGCGCCGGTCATCGAGCCCGCCGGGAAGAGCGCCCGCAGCGCGCCGACGGTCGTCACCCCGTCGCTCAGCCGGCCGCGGACCGTCGAGACCAGCTGGTGCACCGCCTCGTAGGACTCGACCTCCATCAGCACGGGCACCTCCACCGTGCCCGGGTCGCAGACCATCGACAGGTCGTTGCGCAGCAGGTCGACGATCATCAGGTTCTCGGCGCGGAACTTCGAGTCGGTGGCCAGCAGGTGCCGCAGCCGGTCGTCCTCGGCCGCCGTCGCGCCGCGCGGCGTGGTGCCCTTGATCGGCTTGGTCTCGATCGTCCGGTCCGCCGCGACCAGGGCGTAGCGCTCCGGTGACGAGCTGAGCAGCCAGGCCCGCGCGCCCGGGACGTCGTGCTGCAGGAAGCCGGCGTACGGCGCGGGGTTGAGCTCGCGCAGCCGGAGGTACGCCGCCGCCGGGGCGAGCGCCGACCCGACGTCGAGCCGGTAGGTCAGGTTGACCTCGTAGGAGTTGCCGGCCCGCAGCTGCTCCTGGACGCGGGCGAACGCGTCGGCGTACCCCACCGGCGGTGCGTCATCAGGACCCGAGGCCATGGGTGCGGATCGTGATGACGCAACGGCCGAGCCGGCGGCGTCCGGGTGGGTGAAGAAGCGGAGCTCGCTCGCCCGCATCCACACCGCGTCGGGCAGCCGGCCCCCGACCGCCGCCGGGAGGTCCGGGCGGGCGGCGTAGCCGAAGTAGCCGAACCACTGGTCGTCCGGCGATCCCGCGGCGAGCTCCGACTCGAGCACCACGAAGGGGTCGTCGCCGACGACCTCGGCCGCGCCGCCCGCGTGCCGGGTGACCACGCCGCGCGCCGCGTCGTACGTCAGCGAGAGGGCGTCGTCGTCGAGCCAGCCGATCATCGAGCGCGCGCCCGACCACTCGCGGGCGCCCCCGCCGTCGAGCCAGAAGCAGCGCGGGTGCGCCGCGGCGACCTCGAGGAAGTGCGCGATCGGGTCGTCGGTCACGTCGGCTCCAGGAAGTTCGCCATCAGCCGCTCCCCGTGCGCCGACAGGATCGACTCGGGGTGGAACTGCACGCCGTGCAGCGGCAGCGCCACGTGCCGCACGCCCATGACCACGTCGTCGGTCCACGCCGTGGCGACGACCTCCGCCGGCAGCGCGGTCGCGACGAGCGAGTGGTAGCGCACCGCGTCGAACTCCTGGGGCAGGCCGGCGAAGACGCCGATGCCGTCGTGCCGGATCCGGGCCACCTCACCGTGCGCCGGTTCGGCGCGCTCGACCGTCCCGCCGTACGTCGCCACCAGACCCTGCATGCCGAGGCAGACGCCGAGCACCGGTCGCGAGCCGGCGCGCAGCACCGCGCGGCCCACGGAGAAGTCGGCGGGGTCGTCCGGGTGCCCCGGCCCGGGCGACAGCACCACGTGCGAGTGCGCCAGCACCGTCGCGGCGTCGACCTCGTCGTGCTGGACGACGACCGGCAGGACGCCGGTGACCGCGGCGACCAGGTGCACGAGGTTCCAGGTGTACGAGTCGTGGTGGTCGACCACGATCACGTCCGGCACGGGCACCGGGTCAACCTACTGCCCGCCTAGGGCCGCGCGGCCGCCGCGATCGTCCGGCACCCGCCACGGACCGGTTGGTTGCCGACGATGCCCGAGCAGGCGTCGAGCACGCCCAGCTTGTGCCGCAGCTCCCGCACGTCCCTGGCGTACTTCCTCCGAGCGAAGACGTTGGTCCTCTCGAACCGGTCGCGGGTCAGGTCGTAGAGCTCCCAGGCGTAGCTGGTGCGCGCGCTCGGGTCGAGGTCGAACCGGACCAGCATCCGCGTGCGGCTGCGGACGGCGACGTACGACGGGATGGTGCGGAGCTCGTCCACCCGGTCCGGGTCGCCCGACCGGACCCGGCTCCACGAGTGCTCGAAGAACACGTAGTCACGGCCGCTGGCGCTCCGGTCGGTGAGGCTCTCGACGAGCGAGGCACCGGAGCGGTACGCCGCGGGCTGCAGGCCGGCGAGGCGCTCGAGCGTCGGCGCCAGATCGAGGTTGCTGACCATCTCCCGCCGCGGTCCGGGCGTGACGCCGGGGCCGACGACGAGCAGCGGCACCCGCACGTCGGTCGTGTACGGCGTGCCCTTGCCTGCGGCGAGCCCCTGCTGCCCGAGGTGGAAGCCGTTGTCCGAGGTGAGGATGACGTAGGTGTCCGGCCCGACCGCCTCGAGGATCCGGGTGAGCATCCGGTCGGCGGACTGGGCCATCTGGGCCCGGGTGCGCAGGAGGTGCACGGCGGTCGGGGCCGTGAGTCCGCCCGCTCGACCGTTCCACCGGGGCGCCGGGCTGCCGTCGAGACGGCGGGGTCGGTTGTTCCCCTGCGGGTCCGAGAAGCCGGGCAGGTCCCTGACCGTCAGCGATGCGCACCGGACGGCGCCACAGTTCCCCCCCGGCTGCCCGGGGCCCGGACGGTCACGGAAGGCCGGCGGGAAGACCGGGTCGCCGGCGTAGTGCGGGGCGGCGTGGACCCGCCCGTGGGGCGCATAGGGCGCGACCTGGAGGAAGTACGGCGCCGCCTCGCCCTCGTGCGCAGCGATGAACTCCAGGGCGTCGGCGCCGATGACGGTGCCGGCGTACGCCGCGTCCTTGGTGGCCGGCGGGGCGCTCGCCGGCGGTGCCGGGTGGTAGCGCAGCACCGGCTTCCCGTCGATGGTCCGGGTGCTGTAGAACTCCCAGCCGTCGTAGGCGGAGCCGAACACCACCCGCCAGTCGGACCACCCCGGCGGCGTGGGTGGCAGTCCGCTCCCCGGGGAGTACTCGTACTGGTTGAGGTACTTGCCGACGTACCCCGTCGTGTAGCCCGCCGCCTGGAGTCGCACCGCCACCGAGCGCTCGCGGTTGCCGAACCTGGCGAAGGCGGTGTAGCCGCCGCGCGGGTCCGTCGGGTCGGTCGGGTCGGCGACGTTGGTGCGCACCCCGGTCTGGTGGGGGTACTGCCCGGTGAAGGTGCTCGCCCGCGAGACGCAGCACAAGGAGTCGACGACGAACGCGTGCGGGTACGACGCGCCCCGCGCGCGCATCGTCCGGGCGCTGCGCAGCGTCTGCAGCAGGTCCATCGAGAAGTCGTCGAGGACGACCAGCACGACGTTGGGCCGCTTCGGCGCCGCGACGGTGCGGAGCCCGGGGTCCGCGGCGCGGGTCTGGGGCAGCACCGGGAGCAGCACCGCGACGGCCACGGCGACCGCCGCCGCCGCCAGTCGCCGACCCTGCGCCCGCATCCGCTCCCCCGTTCGCCCCGGACCTCGGAGCCGAACTCTACGGTTCCGGTCGACTATCAAGGCGTCACCGCGCGGGTGTGGCGCGTCAGCGAGCGACAGCCGTCGGGAACGGCGTCACCCCGGACGACCGTGGAGCAGGCGTCCAGCTGCTCGATCTTGCGGGTCAGGACGCGCACGGCGCGACGGTGCCGCGGTGCCCCGTAGTCGTTGCGCTTCTCGAAGCCCTGCTCGGAGAGGTCGTAGAACTCCCACACGAACCGCTGCGCGGCGCTCCGGTCCAGGTCGAAGCGGACCAGCAGCTGGGTGCGGCTCCGGACCGCGACGTACGACGGGATCACGCCGAGGGCGGATCCACCCTTGGCGTCCGGGTCGTCGGGGCGCTTGCGGCCCCAGGTGTGCTCGACGAACACGTAGTCCTGCTCGTGGAGCCACGGCCGGGCCAGGCTCGGCAGCAGCGACCGCCCGGAGCGGTAGGGCGCGGGCTCGAGCCCGGCCAACCGCTCGAGCGTCGGCGCCAGGTCGAGGTTGCTGACCAGCTCGCGGCGCCTCCCGGGGCGCACGCCGGGGCCGACGACCAGCAAGGGCACCCGGATGTCGCTGGTGTAGGGCGTGCCCTTGCCGGCCCGCAGCCCGTGCTGGCCGAGGTGGAAGCCGTTGTCCGAGGTGAGGATGACGTAGGTGTCCGGCCCGACCTGGCGCAGGAGGCGCCGGACCATCCGGTCGGCCGACTGCAGCATCTGCACCCGGCTGCGCAGCATCCGCAGGGTCGGCGCGGCGCCATGGATGTGCGGGTGCCGGTTCCACAACGCGCCCGGTCGACCGTCCGCACGCCGGGGCCGGTTGTCGCCCTGCTGGTCGCCGTACCCCCGCAGGTCGCGCAACGAGAGGGACCGGCAGGCGACCCGGCCGCAGTTGCCGTCCGGCCGCCCCGGGTGCGGGCGGTCGCGGAAGGCCGGGGGGAAGAACGGGTCGTGGGGGTAGTGCCCCGACGCGTGGACCCGGCCGTGCGGCGCGTAGGGCGCCACCTGCAGGAAGTACGGCGCGTCGCCCTGCTCCGCCTCCCGGACGAAGTCGAGCGCGGTGCGCTCGATGAACCGACCCGCGTACGCGCGGTCCTTCTCGCGCCGCGACGCCGAGCTCGGCGGCGCGGGGTGGTGGCGGACCTCGGTCCGGCCGTCGACCAGCTCGCTGCTCCAGAAGTCCCAGCCGTCGTAGGCCGAGAAGAACACGACGTCGAGCATGTCCCAGCCCGGGATGGGCGGCGGCACCTTCCGGCCCGGGCGGTAGTCGTACTCGTTGAGGTACTTGCCGACGTAGCCGGTGGTGTAGCCGGACTGACGCAGGCGCACGGCCACCGTCCGCTCCTGGTTGCCGTGCTGGACGAACGCCGGCCAGCCGCCGCGCGGGTCGCCCGAGTCGTCGCGGACCGAGACGTTGAGCAGCACGCCCGTCTGGTGCGGGTACTGCCCGGTGAAGGTGCTCGCCCTGGAGACGCAGCACAGCGAGTCGACGACGTAGGAGTGCGGGTACCACGCGCCGGTGTCGCGCATCGTCCGGGCGCTCCGCATGGTGCGGAGCAGCTCCATCGACATGTCGTCCAGCAGCACGAGGACGACGTTGGGCCGATCGTCGACGGCCGCCGCGGCCACCGACGCGGGGGCGGTCGCCCGGGCGAGCGGGAGCGTCGCGAGCAGCACGGCGGTGAGCGCGAGGAGGGCGCGTGGCCTGGTGGTCATGGTGGGTCTCCCGTCGTGCGTGGTTGACCGTCAGACGCCATCGGGGCGCGGGTAGTTGCCCGGGCCGAACGGCGCGCTAGACCACGCGCGCGGGCCGCGAACCTACGGATCCGGCCGACCGTCCAACCGGCTACGGACGCGCGGTCACGAGCTCGCGCACGAGGTCGTGGATCAGGTCGTAGCCGTGCTCGGTGAGGATCGACTCGGCGTGGAACTGGATGCCGCGGTAGTGCGGACCCGTGAGCACGTGGATGTCCCCGGTGACCTCGTCCGCCTCGACGGTGACCCCGGCCGGCAGCGCGGCGTCGTCGGACGTCCGCCCGACGAAGGTGTTGTAGAAGCCGACCCGCTCGGTGCGGCCGTCGATGGTGACCGGCGACTGGGTGCCCTGGAACACGATGTCCTTGAAGTCCAGGGGGATGCCGAGCCGGTGGCAGAGCGCCTGGTGGCCGAGGCAGACCGCGAGGAAGGGCTGCCCCTGGGCCAGCAGGCGGTCGACGGCGGCGCGGATCCGCACCATCTTGGGGTCGTCGTCGTCGCGCGGGTCGCCCGGGCCGGGCCCCACGATCACCAGGTCGAACCCGTCCAGCGCCCCGTCGACGTAGTCCTCGTGCCGGACCACCTCGCTGGTCAGGCCCAGGACACCGAGCACGTGCCGCAGCATGTTGACGAAGTCGTCCTCGCCGTCGAGGACCACCACCCGCTTGCCGGCCAGGCGCGGGTCCGGTGGCGGCACCGGCCTGGTCGGTCAGCCAGAAGCGGCTGAGCCGGGCGTTGCGCCGACCCAGGGCGATGAGCACGTCCTCGTCGGCGGTGAGCTCGACGAGGTCGACCTCGGGCACGGGCGCCTGGTCCACCAGGCCGAAGGCGCTCAGGATGCCGCCGGCCTTGGCGTGCGTCTCGGCGACCTCGTGGGCGGCGTCCGAGTCGCGCACCAGGGTCGCTCCCGCGGTGACCTTGAGCCGACCCTGGAGGTCGACGTCGGCGGTGCGGATGACGATCGGGCTGTCGACGACCGGCTCGCCGTCGGGGTCCCGGCCGAACATCGCCAGCGCGGCGCCGTAGTAGCCACGGCCCTCGCTCTCGTACTGCTTGATCAGGCGGCAGGCGTTCTCGACCGGGCTGCCGGTCACGGTCGCGGCGTACATCGTGTCGCGCAGCACCTCGCGGACGTCACGGGCGGTGCGGCCGGCGAGGAGGTACTCCGTGTGGATCAGGTGCGTCATCGGCTTGAGGAACGGCCCGAGCACCTGCCCGCCCTCGTGGCAGATGTCGCACATCATCTTGAGCTCCTCGTCGACCACCATGAAGAGCTCGTAGATCTCCTTCTCGTCGGCGAGGAACTCCAGGAGCCGCGGCTTCAGGCTCTGCTCGTCGCCGGCGTCGCCGCGGACCCGGAAGGTGCCGCTGATCGGGTTCATCCGCACGTCGCCGCCGTGCACGCTGACGTGTCGCTCGGGGCTGGCCCCGACCAGGTAGCGGTCGCCGGTGAAGAACAGGAAGGTCCAGTACGCGCCCCGCTCGCGGGCCAGCAGCCGTCGGAACACGGTGAGCGCCTGCGCGGCTCCCCAGTCGGCGAGGACGGCGCGGAAGTGCCGGCCGATGACGAGGTTGGCGCCCTCGCCCTGCCCGATCTCGTCCCGGATGATCGCCTCGACGACCTTGGCGTAGTCGTCGTCGTCGGACTCGAAGCCGCCCCGGTCGGTGAAGGCGATGTCGACGTCCTCGATCGCGTCGAGGACGTCGGCGACGGAGAACTCGTGCTCGGTCTCCACGTCGACCACGACCAGGGGCGTGCCGTCGTCGTGGGCCGCGAAGCCGCGCTCGGTCACCTGGCGGAACGGCACCGCGACCAGCCGGTCGCACTGCCGGCCCGGTGGCGGCGGCCCCTGCTCGAGCGGGATGTCGAGGAGCGACTCCGCCACCCAGCGCCGACCGCCGAGGACGCCGACGGTGTCGCGGTCCCCGGCCCGGGTGGACCGCCGGATGATCGCCCACGCCTCGTGCTCCTGGGCCTGCTCCAGGGCGGCGCGGACCTCGGCGGGATCGGACATGCGGGGCACTCTAGATCGGCCAGGACACGCTCGGGTCACGCGTCCACGCCGACCGGGCACTTCTGCCGGCAGATTCGCCACCGACCGGGCCTCCCGGCCCGAACCGGTGTCGGCACGACTGCCCGCTCACCCACGATCGGGCGCGCAGAACTGCCCGGTCAGCGCAGGATCGTGAGCAGCTGGGTGGCGCGGGTCAGCACGACGTAGAGCGTCGCCCGGCCGGTGGCCGACTCCGCCTCGATCTCGTCGGGTCGGACCACCACGATGCCGTCGAACTCCAGGCCCTTGGTGTCGACGCCGGTCAGCACCACGATCCGGTCCTCGCCCGAGGGCGCCACCGACGAGTCCACGGCCGCGCGGGCGCCGCGGGCGTCGTCGGCGAACTCCGGCCACGAGGACAGCCAGCCGTTGACCTCCGAGCGCCGCGCGCCCGGCACGACGATGCCGATGGTCCCCGACACCCGGCCCGCGATGTCGGCCACCGCGGCCCGCGCGGCCCCCTCGAGGTCGCCGGCCGCGTCCACCTCGACCGGCGGGACGTCGGTGGAGCGGATCGCCGTCGGCAGGTCGGCGTCGAGCCCGACCCGCCGGGCGTACGCCGCGGCGTACTCGTAGATCTCCGCGGAGTTCCGGTAGTTGGTCGACAGGTGGAAGGCGTGCTGCTCCTTGCCCTCCAGGGCCCGGGCCCGGGCGGCGGCCGACTCCTCGGGCACCGGCCACGACGACTGGGCCGGGTCGCCGACGATGGTCCACGACGCGGTGCGCCCGCGGCGACCGACCATCCGCCACTGCATCGGGGTGAGGTCCTGCGCCTCGTCGATCAGCACGTGGGCGAAGCCGTCGTCCTCGATCCGGTGCGTGGGCGGTGCCCAGGCGCGGCCGGTGGGGGCGTACTCGCGGTCCGCCGCCGTCGTCAGCTCCTGCAGGTCGACGCTCTGCGACGGGTCGTCGAGCGGGTGGTCGTCGTCGGTGCGCTGCGGGACGTCGCCGAGGATGTAGCGCAGCTCGTCGATCAGCGGCACGTCCTCGACCGAGAGCACGTCGCCACCGGACCAGGACTTGCTCAGCAGGACCTGGTCCTCGGTCGACAGCACGCCCTCGGCGACCCGCGACAAGAACTCCGGGTCGCGCAGCCAGCCGAGCACGTCGGTCGCCGTCAGCGGCGGCCACCACGAGGCGGCGAAGTCGACGAAGGACCGCTGGGACAGCAGCTCGTCGTCGAAGGCCTCGCGACCCCGCTCGCGGCCGCGCTCGCCGCGCACCTGGCGCCAGAGCGCGTCGAGCAGGGCCGTCGCGACCCGCGGCAGCTGGCGGTTGCGCGGGCCGTGGTTCATGAGCCCGCGGCGGATCGTGGCCAGCGCCCGACGGTCCAGCACCGCGACGTCGTCGCGGTAGAAGACCCGGAACTCCTCGACCCCACCGGGGACGGCCTGCCGCGCGGCCCGGCGCATCAGCTCGGCCATCCGCTCGGAGCCCTTGACGTCGGCGACCGCCGGCTCGTCGTGGCGCCCGGCCTTGACCCCGTCGACGACCTCGCCGAGCGAGCGCAGCGCGACCGCCGTCTCACCGAGGCTGGGGAGCACGCGTTCGATGTAGCGCATGAAGACCCCGGACGGGCCGACGACGAGCACGCCGCCGCTCTCGTAGCGACGTCGCTCGGTGTAGAGCAGGTACGCCGCGCGGTGCAGCGCGACCACGGTCTTGCCGGTCCCGGGGCCGCCGGAGATGGAGACCACGCCCTTGCCGGGCGCCCGGATCGCCTTGTCCTGCTCGGCCTGGATGGTGGCGACGATCGAGTGCATGGAGCGGTCCCGGGCGCGGGACAGCTGGGCCATCAGGGCACCCTCGCCGACCACCGGCAGCCGGGCGGCCGACGGGTTGTCGGCGTCCAGCAGCTCGTCCTCGACCCCCACGACGCGCGCGCCGGTGCAGCGCAGCACGCGGCGTCGTACGACGTTCTGGGGTTCGGCGGCGGTGGCCTGGTAGAACACGGCCGCGGCCGGGGCCCGCCAGTCGATGAGCATCGAGTCGCGGCTGTCGTCGCGCAGCCCGATGCGGCCGATGTAGCGCGGCTCGGGATCGAGGCCGGCGTCGAGGTCGAGGCGCCCGAAGACCAGGCCCTCGTGGGCGGCGTCGAGCTGCGCGATCCGCCGGGCGGCCTGGAAGACCATGGCGTCGCGCTCGACGAGGCCACCCTCGTGGCCGAGCTTGCCGCGCTCGTGGCCCTCCCGGGCGAACTGCTGAGCGGCGGCGGCGGACTTCTCCAGCTGGACGTAGACGCGGTCGACGAAGTGCTGTTCCGCTTCGACTTCGCGCTGCGCGATGTTGTCGGTCAAACGATGATTCCTTCTCCCCCGAACTTCCCCCGAAAAGCTCCCCTGCGCCGGGGTTCTGACAAGTTCTCTAGCCTACCTCGTGCTCCGCGGGCCCCGGACGGAACCTCCGAGGAAGGCCCTCAGCGCTTGCGGGAGAGGAACGCGGTCATCGCCTCGCGTGCCTCGTCGGAGGCGAAGAGCCGGGCGCTGAGCGCCGCCATCTCCTCCCCGCCGGCGTCGATCCGGGCCACCAGGTCGCGGTTGAGGATCCGCTTGGACTCGCGTAGACCCTGGGCGGCGCCGGTCGCCAGGGACGCGCACACGCGCTCCACCTCGGCGTCGAGGTCGTCGGCGGGGACCGCGCGCGTCACCAGGCCGTACGCCGCGGCCTCGGCGCCGCTGAACACCTCACCGCCGAGGGTCGTCAGCGCGGCCGCCCGCGGCGTCATCCGGTGGTGCACGGTCAAGGAGATGATCGCCGCGGCGAGCCCGAGCTTGACCTCGGTCAGCGCGAAGGTCGCCTCCTCGGTCGAGACGGCGATGTCGCTGGCCGCCACGATGCCGATGCCACCGGCGCGGACCGCGCCCTGCACCCGGACCACCACCGGCTTGGTCATGGTGACGATCAGCCGCTGGAGCTCGACGATCCGCCGCGCGCCCTCCTCCATCCCGTCCGCGGTCGCCTCGGAGAGGTCGGCGCCCGAGCAGAACACCGTGCCGGTGGCCCGCACCAGCACCACCCGGACGTCGGCATCCGCCTCCGCGGCGCGCAGGTGCTCGAACAGCTCGGCGACCAGCTGACGGCTGAGCGCGTTGCGGTTGTGCGGCGAGTCCAGGGTGATCGACGCGACCGGTCCCTCGGTCGTCAGGTGCACGAGCGCGCTCATGCGCGTCATCCTGCCGTACCGCTGCGGGTGAGGTCCCTCTCGTTGGTCGAGCAGCGAGCGGAGCGAGCGTGTCGAGACCGCCACGGTCGGCGGGCGAGGGTCTCGACACGGTTGCTGCGCAACCTGCTCGACCGAACGAGCACTCCGCGGTCGGCGGACGACGGTGCCGCCACGACGGGTTGGACATCCGGGCACCGAGCCGCTCCGAACCACTCGTATGAAGAAGCTCCTGCCCGCGGCGTACGGGATCCTCGCGACCCTCGTCGGGATGGCGGCCGGTCACCTGGTCGCGTCGCTGCTCAACCCGGCGGCCTCGCCCGTGCTCGCGGTCGGCTCGACGGTCATCGACCTCACGCCCACCCCGGTGAAGGAGTGGGCGGTGGCCAGCTTCGGGACGGCCGACAAGCCGATCCTCGTGGGCAGCGTGCTGGCCGGGACGCTGGTGCTGGCCGCCCTGGCCGGCATCCTCGCGCAGCGCTCCTTCGTCCTCGGCGCGGGACTGCTCGTGCTGCTGGTCGCCGTGTCCGCCGTCGCGGCGCTGTCCCGGCCGACCGCCACCCCGGTCGACGCGCTGCCCGCGCTGGCGACCGCGGCCGCCGGGCTCGGGGCGCTCGCCTGGCTCACCGGCGGCGTCGGGTCCCACGGCACCGGCCGGGAGCGCGAGGGACGCGAGCGCGGGCCCGCAGCGGCGCACGGTGCTGGTCCTCGGTGCCGCCGCCGTCGCGATGGGCGTCGCCGGACAGTGGGTCACCACCGTCCGCACCCGGATCAGCGACGTGGTGCTGCCCAGGCCGAGCCAGGCCGCGGACGCGCTGCCCGAGGGCCTGGAGGCGCGGTACCCCGGCATCACCGCGCTGCGCACGCCCAACGACGAGTTCTACCGCGTCGACACCCGCCTGACCGTGCCGACGGTGGGCGTGGACGACTGGACGCTGACCATCGACGGCGACGTCGAGCAGGAGCTCACCTTCACCTTCGACGAGATCGCCGCGATGCCGCTGATCGAGCGCGACATCACCCTCACCTGCGTCAGCAACGAGGTCGGCGGCACGTACGTCGGCGGCGCCCGGTGGCTCGGCGTGCGGCTCACCGACCTCCTCGAGATGGCCGGCGTCGGCGACCGGGCCGACCAGATCCTGTCCACCGACGTGGACGGCATGAGGATCAGCACGCCGTTGGCGGTCGCCACCGACGGCCGCGACACGATGGTCGCCATCGGCATGAACGGCCGGCCGCTGCCGCGCGAGCACGGCTTCCCGGCCCGCCTGGTGACGCCCGGGATCTACGGGTTCGTCGGGGCGACCAAGTGGCTCACCCGGCTCACGCTCACGACGTACGCCGAGGAGAGCGCGTACTGGACCGACCGCGACTGGGCCACCGACGCCCCGATCAAGATCTCCAGCCGCGTCGACACCCCCAAGCCGCTGTCCACCATCGACGCCGGCAGGACCGTCATCGGGGGCATCGCCTGGGCCCAGCACCGTGGCATCGGCAAGGTCGAGGTCCGCATCGACGACGGCGAGTGGCAGCAGGCCGAGCTCGGCCCCGCGGTCACCGTCGACTACTGGCGCCAGTGGTACCTGCCCTGGGACGCGCCGTCCGGCCGCCACGACATCGCGGTCCGGGCCACCAGCGAGGACGGCGAGGTGCAGGTCGACGACCGCGCGACCCCGTTCCCGGACGGCTCCAGCGGCATCCAGCAGGTCGCCGTCCTCGTGTCTTGAACAAACCTTCGACGAATTTCCCCGAAACCCCCATCCGATCCACCCGCGGCACCGAACCACTCCCGTAAGACAGCCCACCGAACGGTGGGGCACCCGACGAAAGGCACGACCATGAAGCGCACCACCTTGAACCGCTCGGCCGGACTTGCCGCGCTGGCTCTGACGATGTCGCTGGGTCTGACCGCCTGCGGCTCGGACGACGGCGACACCGCGGCGGACGCGACGACCACGACCCAGTCCGAGACCGCCGAGGAGACTCCCATGGAGGAGTCGCCGATGGACGACGAGTCGATGTCCGAGGACGACCCGGCCGCCCAGACCTTCGGCGCGGCCTGCGACGCGGTGCCGGCCGAGGGCGACGGCTCGTTCGTCGGCATGGCCACCGAGCCGGTCGCCACCGCCGCCAGCGCCAACCCGCTGCTGTCCACGCTGGTCGCCGCCGTGACCGCCGCCGACCTGGGCGACACGCTCAACTCGGCGGACGGCATCACCGTGTTCGCCCCCGTGAACGACGCGTTCGCGGCCTTCCCCAAGAAGGACCTCAACGCGCTGCTCAAGGACAAGGAGACCCTCACCGCGGTGCTGACCCACCACGTCGTGGCCGGTCAGCTCACCCCCGAGGACCTCGCGGGCGAGCACGAGACCCTCAACGGCGACATGGTGACGGTCGAGGGCTCGGGCGAGGACTTCACCGTCGACGGCGACGCAGCAGTGATCTGCGGCAACGTGCCGACGGCGAACGCGACGGTCTACATCATCGACGCCGTCCTGATGCCGTCCTGATCGTCTGCCCGAGTTGCTGCTAGGTCGATCCGCAAGGATGTGAACGTGCCAGGTCTGACGCCCGTCCCCTCCGGTGAGTCACCGGGAGGGGCGGGCGCGCCCGGTCCCGCGGACGCCGCGCTTCTCGCCGAGCTGCTGCGCAGCTCGTCGAGGGGCGACCAGGCCGCGTTCGCCCGGCTGTACGACGCCACCGCCGCCCGGGTCCACGGACTCGTGCTCCGGGTGGTGCGGGACCCGGCCCAGGCCGAGGAGGTCACCCAGGAGGCCTTCCTGGAGATCTGGCGGACGGCGTCCCGGTTCGACGACCAACGAGGAAGCGCCCTCAGCTGGCTCCTCACGATCGGCCACCGCAAGGCGGTCGACCGGGTCCGGGCCGCGGAGGCCAGCAGCCGGCGGGACACCAGGTACCACGACACCAACCAACCGGTCGCCCACGACGAGACCGCCGAGGCGGCGACCGCGACATTCGAAGCGCAACGAGTCCGACACGCGATGCAGACCCTGACCCAGGTCCAACGGGAGGCCATCGGCTTGGCGTACTTCGGCGGCTACACACACACGGAGGTGGCGACGATGCTCGATCTGCCGATCGGCACGGCCAAGACCCGTATCCGCGACGGACTGATCCGGATGCGGGACACGCTGGGAGTCGCGCAATGAACGACCACGTCCCCGACGACGCCAACGACCTCCACCTGCTCTCCGGCGCCTACGCCGTCGATGCCCTGGACGACCTGGAGCGCGCGCGTTTCGAGGCGCACCTGCGGACCTGCGCGGACTGCCGCGTGGAGGTCGCCGGCCTGCGCGAGGCCGCGGCGATGCTCGCCGACACCACCGCCGTCGCCCCGCCTCCGGAGCTGCGCGACCGGGTCCTGGCCGGCATCGAGACCGTCCGCCCGCTGCCCCCGATCGTCCCCGACCACGAGGCGTCCCCGGGGGCCACGGCTCCGGGGGCGTCCCGGAGGGCGTCCCGTCGGCGCTGGCTTCCCCTCACGGCCGTCGCGGCCGCGGTGCTCCTGATCCTGGGAGTGGGCGCCGTCTGGCAGCCCTGGGACGACGGCGACGGCACCTCGCAGCAGCAGCCGACCGCTGCCGACCGGGTGCTCGGGGCCGACGACGCCGAGACCGTCTCCCTCGAGGTCGCCGGTGCCGAGACCAAGGTGGTCCGGTCCAAGTCCGAGGGCCGCGCGGTGCTGGTCGCCACCGGCATGCCGCCCGCCCCGTCCGGCAAGGTCTACGAGCTCTGGCTCCAGGACGCCACGGGACACCTCGCGCCCGCCGGCCTGATGCCGGAGGGCTCCGACCACACCCTGGTCCTCGAGGGTGATGCCACCGATGCCACGGGCGTCGGCATCACCATCGAGCCCGCGGGCGGCTCTGACGTCCCGACCGACTCGCCGATCGCGGTGTTCGACTTCTCCGAGGCCACCACGTGAGCACTCCGGAGACACCGGCCCGGGACCCCCGGCGCCGGGTGGCAGTGGTCGGCTCCGGCGTCGCGGGGCTGACCGCGGCCTACGTCCTCGGCCGCGGCGACGACGGTGCCGACGGGGCCCACGTCACCCTGTTCGAGGCCGACGACCGCCTCGGCGGGCACGCCGACACGCACGAGGTCGACGGTCTCGCCATCGACACCGGCTTCATCGTCCACAACGAGCGCACCTACCCGGTGCTGCTGCGCCTCTTCGCCGAGCTGGGCGTCGACACGCAGGAGTCGGAGATGTCGATGTCCATCTCCGACGACGGCACCGGGCTGGAGTGGGCGGGCGCGCTGGGCCGCCGCGGGGTCTTCCCGACGCGGGGCCACCTCACCGACCCGCGCTACCTGCGGATGCTCGCGGAGATCCCCCGCTTCCACCGCAGGGCCAGGGCCCTGCTCGCCGCCGGTGCCTCCTCGTCGACCGGGCCGGTCGAGATCACGCTGCGCGAGTTCCTGCGCGACGGCCGCTTCACGGCGTACTTCACCCGCCACTTCATGGAGCCCGTGGTCGCGGCCGTGTGGTCGTGCGACCCGGACGTCGCGCTCGACTACCCCGCGCGCTACCTGTTCACCTTCCTCGAGCACCACGGCATGCTCGGCGTCTTCGGCTCCCCTGCCTGGCGCACGGTCACCGGCGGCTCCCACGAGTACGTGCGCCGCCTGGCCGCGCACCTCGACGACGTCCGCACCGGCACCAAGGTCACCTCCGTCCTCGAGACTGCCCACGGCGTCGAGGTGACCGACGGGAACGGCGAGGTCACGACGTACGACGCCGTCGTCGTCGCCACCCACCCCGGCCAGACCCTGGCCCTGCTCGCCGAGCCCACGCCGACGCAGCGCGAGGTCCTCGGCGCGATGCCGTACTCCCCCAACACCGCGCTGCTCCACACCGACACCTCGCTGCTGCCGCGGACCCGCAACACGTGGGCGTCGTGGAACTTCCGACGCCCCGCGACGGCCACGCCCGGGCAGGTCACGGTCACCTACGACCTCACCCGGCTCCAACGCCTCGACACCGACACCCACTACCTGGTCACGCTGGGCGGCGAGCACCTCGTCGACCCGGCCGCGGTGATCGACCGGATGGAGTACGAGCACCCGCTCTACAACCCCGCCTCGGTCGCCGCGCAGGCCCGCCTGCCCGAGATCGCCACCGACCGGATCGCCTTCGCGGGCGCCTACCACGGCTGGGGCTTCCACGAGGACGGTGCCCGCTCCGGCCTCCGGGCCGCCGAGCGCCTGGGTGCGTCGTGGCCGGAGTCGGACGCGGTGTCGGGGTCGGGGTCGGACGCGGAGAACGGTGACGACCGCCGCGCCGTGGCTGGGTCCGGCGGGGTCCTCTTCGACACGGTGATCACCCACACCCGCCGCGCGCCGTTCAGGCGCACCTTCACGCACCGCTCGCCGATGTGGCTGGTGGACCTCGACCACCTCCCCGACCACGGGGTGCTCGGCACCTTCGAGGCCCGCGACCACCTCGGCGACCCGCGGCAGAGCCTGCGCGCCAACCTCGACGCGTTCCTGGCGCACCACGGCGTCGCGGCGCCGCACCGGATCCGGATGGCCGCCCACGCGCGCGCCTTCGGCTACTGCTTCAACCCGATCTCCGTCTTCTGGTGCCACGACCGCGACGGCGCCCCGACCGCGACCGTCGTCGAGGTCCACAACACCTACGGCGACCGGCACGCCTACCTCGTGCACCCCGACGCCCAGGGCCGGGCGCGCACCGCGAAGGCGATGTACGTCTCGCCGTTCCACGGCACCGACGGGACCTACGAGCTGGCCGTGCCCGAGCCCACCGACCGGTTGCAGGTCGCGGTGACCCTGCACACCGACGACGGCGCCGTGTTCAGTGCCGCGGTGGCGGGGACCCGCTCGACGAGCGGCCCGCTGCGCGCCGCCCCCGCCGCCCTGCGCGGCGCCCTGCTCATCCGCGCCCACGGCATCTGGCTGTGGGCCCGTCGCCTGCCCGTCCGCCCCCGCCCCACGCACGCCCGTCAGGAGAGAGTCCAGTGACGCTCGCCCCGTCCCGCCCCGCCCTCGACTGGCCCGGCCTCGAGGTCGCGCCGTCCGGACCCCGCACCCTGATCGCCTCGTCGGTCGCGCGCCGGCTGTTCGCCGCCGCGATCAACCGGTTGCACGTCACCGTGCACGTCGCGAACGGCGCCGACGCCCGCCCGGTCCGCCTGGGGCTCGGCGGTCCCGGGATGACCATCCACCGGCCGGAGGAGTTCTTCGCCCGGATCGGCACCAACGGGCTGATCGGCTTCGGCGAGGCCTACCTGACCCGGGCCTGGGACGCCGAGGACCTCGGCGCCTTCCTGACGGTGCTCGCCGCGGAGCTGCCGACCCTGGTCCCGGCCCCGCTGCAGCGGCTGCGCGCGGCGTACGTCGCCCGCCCGCCGCGGCACCAGCAGAGCTCGGTCGCCAACTCACGCGCCAACATCGGCCACCACTACGACCTGTCCAACGAGCTGTTCGAGACCTTCCTCGACGAGACGTTGACCTACTCCTCGGCGCTGTTCGACACGCCCGAGGTCCGCCGCGGCGACCACCTCGCGGCCCTGCCGCCGGCGCTCGACGGCGTGGCGGCGCCGGGCCTGCTCCGGGAGGCCCAGGGACGCAAGATCGAGCGGCTGCTCGACGACACCGGCGTCGGCGCCGGCACCCGGCTGCTCGAGATCGGCACCGGGTGGGGCGAGCTGGCCATCCGGGCGGCGCGTCGGGGCGCCACCGTCCGCAGCGTCACCCTCTCGGTGGAGCAGCAGTCGCTGGCCCGCGCGCGCGTCGCGGCGGCCGCGGCGGCCGGGGAGTTCCCCGCCGACCGGGTCTCGATCGAGCTGTGCGACTACCGGCAGGTCGCCTCGCCGGACGGGTTCGACGCCATCTGCTCGATCGAGATGATCGAGGCCGTCGGCTACGACTACTGGTCGGAGTACTTCACCACCCTGGACCGGCTGCTGGCCCCCGGCGGACGGGTGGGGATCCAGGCGATCACCATGCCGCACGACCGGATGCTCGCGACCCGTCGTACCTACACCTGGATCAACAAGTACATCTTCCCCGGCGGCTTCCTCCCGTCGGTGGAGGTCATCGACCAGATCACCCGGGCCGACACCACGCTCCGGATGACCGACCGGCTCTCCTTCGGCAGCCACTACGCCGAGACCCTGCGCGCCTGGGACGCCGCCTTCATGTCCGCCCGCGACCGGGTCCACGACCTCGGCTTCGACGACACCTTCGTCCGGATGTGGCACTTCTACCTGGAGTACTCCCTCGCGGGCTTCGCCTCCGGCTACATCGACGTCAACCAGATCGTCCTCCGCCGGCCCCAGCCCGTTGAGTTGGGGGAAATGCGTCGTTGAGTGGGGTGCTCATGGTCGCGCGAAGCGACCCTTTGCCCCGACTCACGGGGCCATTTCCCCGAACTCGACGTCAGACGGCGGCGGCGGCGAACTGGGCGTTGTACAGGCGGGCGTAGGCACCGTCGGCGGCGAGGAGCTCGTCGTGGCTGCCCTGCTCGACGATCGCGCCGTCCTCCATCACCAGGATCAGGTCGGCGTCCCGGATGGTGCTGAGCCGGTGCGCGATGACGAACGACGTGCGGTCGCTGCGCAGGGCGGCCATCGCCTTCTGGACCAGCAGCTCGGTGCGGGTGTCGACCGAGCTGGTGGCCTCGTCGAGGATCAGCAGCGCCGGCTGGGTGAGGAACGCGCGCGCGATCGTCACCAGCTGCCGCTCGCCCGCGGAGAGGTTGGAGCCCTCCTCGTCGATGACGGTGTCGTAGCCGTCGGGCAGCGAGTGCACGAACCGGTCCACGAAGGTCGCCCTCGCGGCCTCGAGCACCTCCTCCTCGCTGGCCCCCGGCCGCCCGTAGGCGATGTTGTCGCGGATCGTGCCCTCGAAGAGCCAGGTGTCCTGGAGGACCATCCCGATCTGGCCGCGCAGCGCCGCCCGCGGCATCGCGGTGATGTCGATGCCGTCGATGGTGATCCGGCCGGCGTCGATGTCGTAGAAGCGCATCACCAGGTTGACCAGCGTGGTCTTGCCGGCGCCGGTGGGCCCGACGATCGCGACCGTCTGGCCCGGCCGGGCCACCAGCGAGAGGTCGGTGATCAGCGGCCGGTCGTGGTCGTAGCTGAACGCGACGTGCTCGAAGGCCACCTCGCCACGTCGCACGGCGGGGGTCTCGAGATCGGCGGCGTCGACGGGCTCCTCGTCGGCGTCGAGCAGCTCGAAGACCCGCTCCGCGGAGGCGACGCCGGACTGCAGCAGGTTGGCCATCGACGCCACCGTGGTCAGCGGCTGGGTGAACTGGCGGGAGTACTGGATGAACGCCTGCACGTCCCCGAGCGACAGCGCACCGCTGGACACCCGCAGCGCGCCGATCACCGCGATCAGCACGAAGTTGATGTTCCCGATGAACATCATCGCCGGCATGATCAGCCCGCTCACGAACTGGGCGCCGAAGCTGACCCGGTAGAGCTCCTCGTTCTCCTCCGCGAAGCGCTCCTCCACCTCGCCCTGGCGGCCGAAGACCTTGACCAGCGCGTGACCGGAGTAGGCCTCCTCGATCTGCCCGTTGAGGGCGCCGGTACGACGCCACTGCGAGACGAACTGCCCCTGCGAGCGCTTCATGATCGCCCGGGTCAGCAGCAGCGCCAGCGGCACGGTGACCAGCGCCACCATGGCGAGCAGCGGCGAGATCCAGAGCATCATCCCGAGCACCGCGAAGACGGTGAGCAGCGAGGTGAGCAGCTGGCTCATCGTCTGCTGGAGCGTGGTGCTGATGTTGTCGATGTCGTTGGTGACCCGGCTCAGCAGCTCGCCGCGCGGGGACCGGTCGAAGTAGCCCAGCGGCAGCCGGTTGATCTTCGCCTCGACGTCCTCGCGCATCCGGAAGACGGTGTTCTGCACCGCGCCGTTGAGGATCCAGCCCTGGAGCCAGGCCAGCAGCGAGGCGGCGACGTACACCCCCAGCGCCAGCAGCAGCACCTGGCCGACCGCCTCGAAGTCGACGCCCTGGCCCGGGACGACGTGGTCCATCGCGGCCAGCATGTCGGCGAGCCGGGTGTCGCCCCGGTCGCGCAGGCCCTGGACCGCCTGCTCCTGGGTGACCCCGCTGGGCAGGCTGCGGCCCATCACCCCGGAGAACACCAGGTCGGTGGCCCAGCCGAGGATCCGGGGGCCGAAGGACATCAGCACCACGCTGACCACGCCCAGCGTGACCACCGCGCCGATCGCCATCCGCTCGGGACGGAGCCGCGCCGCGAGCCGCTTGGCGGAGGGCCCGAAGGTCATCGCCTTCTGGCCGACCATGCCGCCGCCCATCGGGCCGCGGCCGGGCCCGCCGACGGGCGCCTCGATCCGCTCGGTGGCGGCGAAGCCGCCCGGCTTCGCGGCCGGCTTGGTGTCGGTCGCCTCGCTCATGCCGGGGTCCCCTCGGAAGGCGAGCGCAGCGAGACCTTTCGTGGGGTGTTCATGCCGCCTCCTCGGCGCTGAGCTGGGAGCTGACGATCTCCTGGTACGTCGCGCAGGTCTCGAGCAGCTCGTGGTGCGTGCCCCGGCCGACGACCCGGCCGTCCTCGAGCACCAGGATCACGTCGGCGTCGATGATGGTCGTGACGCGTTGCGCGACGATCAGCACCGTGGCGTCCCGGGTGGTCGGCCGCAGCGCCGCACGCAACCGGGCGTCGGTCGCCAGGTCGAGCGCCGAGAACGAGTCGTCGAAGAGATAGATGCCGGGTCTGCGGACCAGCGCCCGGGCGATGGCGAGCCGCTGCCGCTGGCCGCCGGAGAAGTTGGTGCCGCCCTGGGCGACGACGCTGTCGAGCCCCTCCGGCAGCTCCGCCACGAAGTCGCGCGCCTGCGCCACCTCGAGGGCCGCCCAGATCTCGTCGTCCGTGGCGTCGCCCTTGCCGTGCTCCATGTTGCTGCGCACGGTGCCGGAGAAGAGGTACGCCTTCTGCGGCACCAGGCCGATCTGGTCCCAGAGCAGGTCCGGGTCGAGGTCCCGGACGTCGACGCCGGCCACCCGGACGGTGCCGTCGCTGGCGTCGAACAGCCGGGGCACCAGGTTCACCAGCGTCGACTTGCCGGCGCCCGTGGAGCCGATGACGGCGATGGTCTGGCCCGGACGCGCCGCCAGCGAGACGTCGCAGAGGACGGGCTGCTCGGCGCCCGGGTAGGAGAAGCCGACGTCCTCGAGGTCGAGCCAGCCTCGCTTGTCGGCGTCCGGAGCGACCGCGTCGGTCGAGGGCGCCACCGACGTGGTCGTGTCGAGGACCTCGGAGATCCGGTCGCCGCAGACGGACGCGCGGGGCACCATCATCAGCATGAACGTCGCCATCATCACCGACATCAGGATCTGCATCAGGTAGGAGAGGAACGCGGTCAGCGCCCCGATCTCCATCTGGCCGCTGTCGACCCGGTGACCGCCGAACCAGATGACGGCGACGCTGGAGACGTTCACGACGAGCATCACCAGCGGGAACAGGGTGGCCATCCAGCGCCCGGCCCGGACGGCGACCTCGGTCAGGTCGGCGTTCGCGGTGCCGAACCGCTCGGCCTCGTAAGGTTCGCGGACGAACGCGCGCACCACCCGGATCCCCGTGATCTGCTCACGGAGCACCCGGTTGACCTCGTCGATGCGGGCCTGCATCTTGCGGAAGTTGGGGACCATCCGGCTGACCACCAGCCCGACGCAGAGGAACAGGGTCGGCACGACGACGAACAGGATCCAGCCGAGACCGCGGTCCTCGCGCAGCGCCATGAACAGGCCGCCGATCATCATGATCGGCGCCGACACCGCGATCGTGCAGCCCATCAGCACCAGCATCTGCACCTGCTGGACGTCGTTGGTGGTGCGGGTGATCAGCGAGGGCGCGCCGAAGTGCTGCACCTCCCGGGTGGAGAACGTGCCGACCCGGTGGAAGAGCGCCCCGCGCAGGTCCCGCCCGAGGCCCATGGCCGTGCGGGCGCCGAACCAGACGGCGCCGACCGAGCACGCGACCTGCACCAGGGAGATCGCCAGCATCAGGCCACCGATGCGGAGGATGTAGGCCGTGTCGCCCCGGACGATGCCGTTGTCGATGATGTCGGCGTTGAGGCTCGGCAGGTACAGCATCGCGACGACCGAGACGAACTGCAGGCCGACGACCGCGGCCAGCCAGTTCCGGTACGGCGCGAGCCGCTCACGCAGGAGCGTCACCAGCATGGGTCAGTCACCTCTCTCGATGAGGACGCCGTCGAGCACGATGCCGACGATCTCGTCCGGCGTGAGCAGTCGCCCGTCCGCGATCTCGCGATGGCTCGCCGAGAAGGTCAGCAGCCTCAGGACGTGGACGAACTCCTCCGGTGGCACGCGCAGCCGCGCTGGCGTCCGTCCCGACGAGGACCACCATCCGCTCGGCGATCTCGCGCCGGAACCTCTCGAGCTCCGCGCTGCGCTTGTCGCGGTGCGGCGGGGCCACCATGCCCACGGCCCGCATCAGGTCGAAGGTGTCGAGGAACCGCCGCTGCAGCAGGGCCACCAGCGCGACCATCCGGTCCCGGAAGGGCAGCGTGTGCGTCGAGGTCGTCGAGCTGGGGGAGGAAGCTGCCCGGCTCGAAGGCCTTGGCGATCGCCTCGTCGACCAGCTGCTCCTTGGACTCGAAGACCCGGAAGATGGTGCCCTCCGCGACGCCGGCGGCCGCGGCGATCTGCCGGGTGGTCACCGCCCGGCCGTGCTGACGCAGCAGCGGCAGGGTGGCCCGGACGAGGGCGTCGCGCCGCTCGGTGGGCGGCAGCGGGGTGGCGCGAGGGGGCACCCGGGAAGAGTAACTGAGTGAGCACTCACTCACAAGTTGGACGCGAGCCTCGTGACAGACTGCGCGGATGGACCCCGTGTCCGCCGCATTCTCCGCTCTGCCCCGCGAGCACTTCCTGCGGCGGCACCACCGTCACCAGGCCCGGTACGACGGTCCCTTGGCGATCGGCAACGGCCAGACCAACTCCCAGCCCCGCACGGTCGCGGCGATGCTGCGGCTGCTGGACGCCGGCCCCGGACACCGGGTCCTCGACGTGGGCTCGGGCTCCGCGTGGACCACGGCGCTGCTCGCCCACCTGGTGGGCCCCACCGGATCCGTCACCGGCGTCGAGCTGGAGCCCGACCTGGTGAAGTGGGGTGCGGCCAACCTCGCGAAGACGGAGCAGCCGTGGGCCTCGATCCTCCAGGCGACGCCGGACGTCCTCGGGGCACCCGAGCGGGCGCCGTTCGACCGGATCCTGGTGTCGGCCGAACCCGCCGAGCTGCCCAGCACGCTGGTGGAGCAGCTGAGGGACGGCGGCCGGCTGGTGATCCCGGTCGCGGGGACGATGCTGCTCGTGATCAGGAGCGGCGACGAGGTGTCGGTGACCGAGCACGGCCACTACCGGTTCGTGCCGCTGCGCTGACGGGCCAGCCCGGGCGCTCCACCCGGGCCGCCAGCGACGCCGGCGCCTGCAGGCAGTAGGAGTCGGTCAGCAGCTCGTCGAGCTCGTCCCAGTCGGTGTCCTCGTCGAGCAGCATCCCCACCACGTTGCGGCCCCAGCTGCTGCGGAAGTACGGCGGACCGAGATGCTCCAGGGCCATCACCTCGTCGGGCTCGGCGCGGAAGGTGATCCGGAAGAGCTGGTCCTCGCCGCCGAACACGTGCGCGACCGTGGCGCTGCCGACCCGCCACCAGGTGCCCACCCAGGCCGGCTCCTCGCGGCACTCGGGGAAGCGGGTCAGGACCGCTCCGATCCGTCGCACCATCGCCTCCGGCACGTCCGGGCGGTCCGCCATGTCGCCAGCCTGCCACTCCCGACCGACGGCCCGCGGGGGTCAGTAGGACTTGGGCAGGCCGAGGGAGTGCATGGCCACGAAGTTCAGGATCATCTCCCGGCTCACCGGCGCGATCCGGCCGGCCCGGGTGGCGACCAGGAGCCCGGCCATGCCGTACTCCTGGCTGATCCCGTTGCCCCCGTGGGTCTGCACCGCCCGGTCGGCGGCGTCGCAGGCGGCCTCGGCGGCGGCGTACTTCGCCATGTTGGCCGCCTCGCCCGCGGCCAGGTCGTCCCCGGCGTCGTACAGCGCCGCGGCCTTCTGGTTCATCAGCCGGGCGAGCTCGATCTCGATGTGGGACTGGGCCAAGGGGTGCGCGATCGCCTGGTGCCCGCCGATCGGGACCTGGAACACCGTGCGCTCCTTCGCGTACGCCGCGGCCCTGCCGAGGGCGAACCTGGCCAGGCCGGTCGAGAACGCCGCGGCCATGATCCGCTCCGGGTTCAGCCCCGCGAAGAGCTGCACCAGGCCGCCGTCCTCGTCGCCGACCAAGGCGTCCGCGGGCAGCCGGACGTCGTCGAGGAACACCTGGAACTGCTTCTCCGGCGAGACGATCTCCATCGCGATCGGCCTGGCCTCGAAGCCGTCGGCGTCCGTCGGCACCACGAACAGGCAGGGCTTGAGCTTGCCGGTCCTGGCGTCCTCGGTGCGGGCCACGACGAGCACGTGGTCGGCCTCGTCGATGCCGGAGATCCAGATCTTGCGGCCCGTGAGCACCCACTCGTCGCCGTCGTGGCGGGCCGTGGTGGAGATGTTGTGGGAGTTGGTGCCGGCGTCGGGCTCGGTGATCGCGAAGGCCATCGTGCCGGTGCCGTCGCAGATGCCGGGCAGCCAGCGGCGCTTCTGCTCCTCGGTCCCGTAGCGGTTGATGATGGTGCCGCAGATCGCCGGGCTGACGACCATCAGCAGCAGCGGGCAGCCCTGGGCGGCGAGCTCCTCGCAGACGGCCGCGATGTCGCCGATGCCGCCACCCCCGCCGCCGTACTCCTCGGGGATGTTGATCCCGAGGTAGCCGTTCTTCGCGATCTCCATCCAGAGGTCGGTCGTCTTGCCCCCGGACCGGGCCTTGTCGGTGAACCAGGCGCGGCCGTAGCGGCCCGCCAGCTTCGCCACCTGGCGGCGCAGCTCCTGACGCTCCTCGGACTCCTGAAACGCGTTCATGCTTCCTCCACCACTGCCAGGACCTCGCCGGCGGCGACCTGCGCACCGGCCTTCACGTCGATCTCGGTGACCGTGCCGGCGGCCGGCGCGCTCACGGTGTGCTGCATCTTCATCGCCTCGAGGACGAGCACGGTCTGCCCGGCCGCGACCCGGTCACCGGCCTCCACGTCGACCCGGACCACGGTGCCGGGCATCGGCGCCAGCAGGCTGCCGCTCGCCACCACGTCGGCCGGGTCGGTGAACCGCGGCACCCGGGTGAGCCGGACGTGCCCGTGCGGCGAGTCCACGTCGACGTCGTCGCCGGTCACGGCCACGTCGTACGTCGTCCGCACGCCGTCGGTCTCCAGGGTCACCCGGTCCGGGCCGGCGTCGACCACGACGGTCCCGTCGACGACGACGCCGTCGCGGGTCCCCCACCACTCGACGACCCGGTCGCCCTCGAACTCCGTGCGCTGCGGCTGGCTGGCGACGTTGCGCCACCCGAGCGGGATGCCCTGCTGCACCGTCCGGGCCAGCCGGGTCCGCTCGGCCAGGGCGACGGCAGCCGCGACCGCGGCGCCGTCGACGGCCGCGCCGGGTGGCGGCTCCGGCGCCGGAGCCTCGAGGACGGTGGCGAGGAAGGCGGTGCTGACGTCACCGGCGAGGAACGCCGGCGACCGCAGGATGCGGACCAGCAGGTCCCGGTTCGTCACCACCCCGTGGATCCGCGCCTTGGCCAGCGCGTCGGCCAGCCGCCGCGCCGCTTGCGCACGGGTGGGCGCCCAGGCGATCACCTTGGCGAGCATCGCGTCGTAGTGCGTCGAGACCACGTCGCCCGACTCGAAGCCCGCGTCGAGGCGCAGGCCGGGCCGGTTGAGGAGGTCGAACTCCGCCGTCACGCCCGGGACCTCGAACGCGGTGAGCAGCCCGCTCTGCGGCTGCCAGTCGGCAGCGGGGTCCTCGGCGTACAGCCGCACCTCGATGGCGTGCCCGAACACCTCGCCCACGGCGTGCGCGTCGAGGGGCCGGTCCTCGGCCACGGCGAGCTGGAGGTCGACGAGGTCGGCGCCGAAGACCAGCTCGGTGACCGGGTGCTCGACCTGGAGGCGGGTGTTCATCTCCAGGAAGTAGAAGGAGTCCTGGTCGGGGTCGTAGAGGAACTCCACGGTGCCGGCGCCCCGGTAGCCGATCGCCGCGGCCGCGGCCGCCGCCGCCGCGTGGAGCGCGGCCCGGGTGGCCTCGGGCAGCCGGGGCGCCGGCGCCTCCTCGACCACCTTCTGGTGCCGGCGCTGGATCGAGCAGTCGCGCTCGCCGAGCACCAGGACGCCGTCGCGGTGACCGAGCACCTGGACCTCGACGTGCCGGCCCGCCTCGACGTACGGCTCGACGAAGACGGTGCCGTCGCCGAACGCGGACGCCGCCTCCGCCGTGGCCGCCTCGAGCTCGCCGGGCAGGTCGGCGAGGGTGCGCACGATCCGCATGCCGCGGCCGCCGCCCCCGGCGGAGGCCTTGACCAGCAGCGGGAGGTCGGCCTCGGTGGGCGCGGCCGGCGCCTCGAGGACCGGCACTCCGGCGGCGGCCATGATCCGCTTCGCCTCGATCTTGGAGCCCATCTGCTCGATCGACTCGGGCGTGGGTCCCACCCAGACCAGCCCGGCGGCCTCGACGGCGCGCGCGAAGTCGGCGCTCTCGGACAGGAAGCCGTAGCCGGGGTGGATCGCATCGGCCCCGGTCCGGGTCGCGGCCTCGATCAGCAGGTCGGCCCGCAGGTAGGTGTCGGCCGGCGCGGTGCCGGGCAGCCGCACGGCCCGGTCGGCCTCGCGCACGTACGGCGACCCGGCGTCGGCGTCGGAGTGCACGGCCACGGTCTCGATGCCCAGGCGACGGCAGGTCGCGAAGACCCGGCGCGCGATCTCCCCGCGGTTGGCGACCAGGAGTCGCGAGATGGTGGTCATCGGTCCCTCACCTGGTCTCGACGCGCCCGTGCTCGTTCCTCGCCCGTCACTGCTCGCCTCACATGCGGAAGACGCCGAAGCGGTCGGAGCCGCGGTACGCCACGTTGTCGATCACGGACAGGCAGATGCCCAGGACGGTGCGGGTGTCCCGCGGGTCGATGACGCCGTCGTCGTAGAGCATCCCGGACAGCACGTAGGGCAACGACTGCTCCTCGACGGACTGCTCCACGAAGGCGCGCATGCCGGCGTCGGCCTCCTCGTCGTACGCCGCGCCCTTGGCCTCGGCCGCGGCCCGCGACACGATCGAGAGCACGCCGGCGAGCTGGGCCGGTCCCATCACCGCGGACTTCGCGGACGGCCACGTGAAGAGGAAGCGCGGGTCGAAGGCGCGGCCGTTCATGCCGTAGTTGCCGGCACCGTAGGACGCGCCCATGATCACGCTGAGGTGCGGGACCGTGGAGTTGCTGACCGCGTTGAGCATCTGCGCGCCGTGCTTGATGATGCCGCCCTGCTCGTACTCCTTGCCGACCATGTAGCCGGTCGTGTTGTGCAGGAACAGCAGCGGCACGTCCACCTGGTTGGCGAGCTGGATGAACTGCGTCGCCTTCTGCGCCTCCTCGCTGAACAGCACGCCCTGGGCGTTGGCGAGGATCCCGATCGGGTGGCCGTGCAGCCGCGCCCAGCCGGTCACCAGGGAGGGCCCGTAGAGCGGCTTGAACTCGTCGAAGGCCTGGCCGTTCCCCGCCGAGACACCGTCGCAGATCCGGGCGACCACCGCGCGCGGGTCGAACGGCTCCCTCAGGTCGGTGGGGATCAGGTCGAGGAGCCCGTCGGGGTCGGCGTCCGGCTCGGCGTACGCCGGCGTCGGGGCTCGGACGCGCCTTGCGCCAGTTCAGCCGCGCCACGATCCGGCGGCCGATCCGGATCGCGTCCCGCTCGTCCTCGGCCAGGTAGTCCGCGAGCCCCGAGACCGTGGCGTGCATCTGCGCCCCGCCCAAGGACTCGTCGTCGGACTCCTCACCGGTGGCCATCTTCACCAGCGGCGGACCCCCGAGGAACACCTTGGCCTGGCCGCGCACCATCACGGTGTAGTCGCTCATCCCGGGCACGTACGCACCGCCGGCGGTCGAGTTGCCGAAGACCAGGGCGATGGTCGGCTGCTTCGCAGCCGAGCTGCGGGTGATGTCGCGGAAGAGCCGGCCTCCCGGGATGAAGATCTCCTTCTGGGTGGGCAGGTCCGCGCCGCCGGACTCGACCAGGGCGACGGTCGGCAGGCCGTTCTCCTCGGCGATCTGCGACGCCCGGAAGATCTTGCGCACCGTCCAGGGGTTCGACGCGCCGCCCTTCACCGTCGGGTCGTTGGCGGTGATCATGCACTCCACGCCCTCGACCACGCCGATCCCGGTGACGACGCTGGCGCCGACGGTGAAGTCGGAGCCCCACCCGGCCAGGGGCGAGAGCTCGAGGAAGGCCGAGCCCTCGTCGACCAGCAGCTCGATCCGCTCCCGGGGCAGCAGCTTGCCGCGCGCGTGGTGCCGGTCGGCGTACTTCGGCCCGCCCCCGGCGACCGCCTTGGCGTGCTCGGCGTCGAGGTCGGCGAGCTTCTCGAGCATCGCCGTGGCGTTCGGCGACCGCTCGCTCATGACGCGTACCCCAACAGTCGCGCGGCGAGATCCGTGAGCACCTCGGTCGCCCCTCCTCCGATCGGCAGGATCCGGGCGTCGCGGTAGTGCCGCTCGACCTCGGTCCCGTGCAGGTAGCCGGTCCCCCCGTGCAGCTGGACGGCCTGGTCGCAGACGTACGTCGCGCAGTCGACGGCGGTCTGCTTCGCGAGGCAGGCCTCGGCGACGACGGCCTCGCCGGCGACGTGCCGCGCGGCCACCGCGTGCGTGTAGGCCCGGGCCACCTCGACCTGCCTGCGCATCTCGACGAGCCGGTGCCGGACCACCTGGTTGGCGACGAGCGGCCGGCCGAAGGTCTCGCGGGTGCGGCAGTACGCCGCGGTCAGGTCCAGCGAGCGGGCTGCGATGCCGTAGGCGTGCACCGCCAGGCCGATCCGCTCGACCACGAACTGCTCGGCGATCTGGGCGAAGCCGGAGCCCTCCTCCCCGACCAGGTTCGCCGCCGGCACCCGCGCGTCGACGAAGGCGAGCTCGGCGGTGTCCGAGCAGTGCCACCCCATCTTGGTGAGGGTGCGGTCGACGGTGACGCCGGGCGTGCCCTTCTCGACGACGAGCAGGCTGATCCCCGCGTGGCCCGGGGCCTCCGGTCCGCACGGCGGTGGTGACGAAGTCGGCCCGCACGCCGCTGGTGACGAAGGTCTTGGTCCCGTTGACGACGTAGCCGTCCGCGTCGGGGTCCCGGCGCGCGGTGGTCCGGATCGCCGCGACGTCCGACCCGCCACCGGGCTCGGTGATCGCCAGCGCGCCGATGAGCTCGCCGGCCAGCGTCGGTCGCACCCAGCGGTCCACCTGCTGCGGGGTGCCGCGGGCGGCGAGGTGCGGCAGTGCGATGCCGCCGGTGAACAGCGCCGCCATCAGCCCGCTCGACGCACCCGCGTCGAAGCAGCCCTCCTGCAGCGCGATCGAGTCCAGCAGGTCGCCGCCCTGGCCGCCGACGGCCGCGGGGAACGAGACGCCGAGCAGCCCCTGCCTCGCCGCCGCGGCGTGCAGGGCGCGCGGCACCTCGCCGCCGTCCTCCCACTCCTGCAGGTGCGGCGCCACCTCGCGGCGCACGAACTCGGCGGCCATCTCGCGGAGCGCGGCCCTCTCCCTAGATCTCGACGCGCCGTCCGCGCCCTCGTCCCTCGGCCGCGGGCCTTGCTCGATCTGCCCTCGCGACGCAGCTCGCTCGTTCCTCGCGCGCTCCTGCTCGGTCACAGGAGCGACTCCTCGATCGCGACCATCCGCGAGCGCGCCCACTCCCCGAGCCCCTTGGCCTGCGGGTCGAAGCGCGTCGACGCGGCGACTCCCCGGCCCAGCAGTCCGTGGATCACCACGTTCACCGCGCCGAGGTTGGGCAGCAGGTAGACGTCGATGTCGAGGTCGGCGGTCTCGGGCAGCAGGGTGCGGATCCGGCTCGGGCTGGCCAGCTTGGCCAGCCAGGTGCAGCGGGCGTCGTAGAGCGCCTCGTCGTCGTGGGAGACCCACAGCCCGAGGTTGGCGTCGCCGCCCTTGTCGCCGGAGCGGGCGTGCACGAAGGTGCCGAGCGGCAGCCGGCGGGTGCGGACGTCGTGCGGGGCGGGGTACGGCGAGGGGCGCTGGCCGAGGTCGGCCGGCGGCGCGTCGTCGGTGTAGGTCCCGGGGTCGGGCACCGTCTCGCGACGCCCGTCCGCGTGCACGACGGTGTGGGCGACGTCGGCGCGGTCGACGTACTCCGGCCGGTAGACGCCGAACGGCGTGGGCGGCGCGGGCGGCCGGGTCATCGTGAAGCCCGGGTACGACCCGAGCGCGAGCTCGACGGTCGCGGCCGTGAACGCCTTGCCGACCGGGTCCGGCGACGGGTCGGTGACCGTGCACCGCAGCAGGCAGGACGCCTCCTCCTCGGAGTCGGCGTCGGGGACGGGCCGGGCGGTGAGCGTCCAGGTCGTCTCGGCCGGCGGGCGGGCGGCCAGCGCCCGGGTGAGCTGCGTGCGGGCCCAGTCCGCCTTCTCCTCGACGTCCAGGCCGGTGAGCACCAGCTCGACGGAGTTCCGGAAGCCGCCGAGCTCGTTGACGCAGACCTTGAGCCGGGCCGGCGGCGCCTCGCCGCGCACGCCCGTGACGGCGACCCGGTCCGGGCCCGCCTGGGTGAGCCGGACGGTGTCGAGCAGGGTGGTGACGTCCGGACCGAGGTAGCGCGTCGACTGGATCTCGTAGACCAGCTGGGCGGTGACGGTGTCGACGGTCACCGCGCCGCCGGTGCCGTCCTGCTTCGTGATCACGCTCGAGCCGTCGGCGGCGATCTCCGCGACCGGGAAGCCGAGCGGTCGGTCGCGGTCCACGGTGCGGAAGCCGGAGAAGTTCCCGCCGGTCGCCTGGGTGCCGCACTCGAGGACGTGGCCGACCACCACGGCGCCGGCGAGCTCGTCGTACGCCGTCGCGGACCAGCCGAAGTGGGCCACCGCCGGTCCGACGACCAGGGAGGCGTCGGTGACGCGGCCCGTGACCACCACGTCGGCGCCGGCGGTGAGCGCGGCGGCGATGCCGAAGCCACCGAGGTAGGCGTTCGCGGTGAGCGCGCCCTCCCAGCGGCCCAGCGGTCGCAGGTCGTCGCCCTCGACGTGCGCGATCGCCGGGTCGAGCCCCAGCCCGCGGGCGATCTCGCGCAGCCGCTCCGCGAGCCCGGCCGGGTGCAACCCGCCCGCGTTGCTGACGATCCGCACCCCCCGCTCCAGCGCGAGACCGAGGCAGTCCTCGGCCTGGCGGACGAAGGTCCGGGCGTAGCCGAGGGCCGGGTCCTTCAGCTGGTCCCGGCCGAGGATGAGCATGGTGAGCTCGGCGAGGTAGTCACCGGTGAGCACGTCGAGCGGACCGCCTTCGAGCATCTCGCGCATCGCCGAGAGCCGGTCGCCGTAGAAGCCCGAGCAGTTGCCGATGCGCAGGGTCACGACGGCGACCTCCCCTCGCCGGGCGGGCCGGCGAAGCACTGCGCGATGTCGAGCCAGCGGTCCGCGTCGGCACCGACGGCGGTGAGGTGAGGTGTCGTCCCGGTGGACGCGTCGGGTGACCAGCAGGCAGAAGTCGTAGCCCGGGCCGACGACGGTCTGCGCGGCGTCCTCCGGCCCCCAGGACCACGTCGCGCCCGACGGCGCGGTGAGCACCACCCGGAACTCCTCGGCCGGGGCGGCCAGGCCGTTCGTGGCGAACGCGAAGTCCCGGGTCCGCACACCGAGGTGGGCGACGTGCCGGATCCGGTCGCTGACCTCGGGGTCGACGCCGAGACCGGCGTACACGTCGAGGGCGTGCGCCCAGGTCTCCATGAACCGCGCGGTCGCCATCGACGCCGCCGACATCGGTGGTCCGAACCACGGCATCTTCTGCCCGTCGGGCAGGGCGCGCAGGGTCAGGACCAGCGCTTCCCGGGCCGCGCCCCAGCGAGCGAGGAGGGCCGTCGGCGTGAGCCGCGCGATCTCGACCGCCGCGGCGTCGACGTAGCCGTCGGGGTCGTCGATCGCCTGCAGGACGACGTCGTCCCAGGCCTCCTTGTCGGTCGCGGCGAGCACCGCCACCTCGTCGGTCCACGACAGGTGCGCGACCTGGGTCGCGACGTCCCAGCCCGCGGCGGCCGTCGGGGTCCGCCACCCGTCCTCGTCGAGACCGGAGACCACGGCCCAGAGCCGGTCGCCCTCGGCCTTGAGATCGGCCAGCAGGCCGTCGAGCAGGGTGGTCGTCATCGCGCTGCTCCTTCGAGGGCGTCGTCCAGGGTGTGCGCCCACTGGTCGAGGATCCGGCCGCGGCGGCGCGCGTCGTCGGAGATGGTCGCCGCGAGGCCGAGGCCGCGGACCAGGTCCAAGGTGGCCTGCACGAGCTCTCGGGTCCCCGGTCGGGACTCGTCGGCGCCGAGGGCGGCGACGGTCAGCCGGTGCGTCTCGCGGCCGACCTCCTGCTCGAGCGGCGCCACCGCCGCCAGCAGGTCGGGGTCGGTCCGCGCGGCGACCCACAGCTCCAGGGCCGCGGTGAACACCGGCGAGGTGAAGTGGTCGGCGAGCACCCTGAGCACGGCGCGGGTGCGACGCGGCCCGGTGGGCAGGCGTCGTACGGCGGCCGCCAGGTCCCGGCCCCGCAGCTCGGTGAGGTGCCGGACCGCCGCGACCACCAGGTCGTTCTTGGCCGGGAAGTGGTGCAGCATCGCACCCCGGCTGACCCCCGCCCGCTCGGACACGGCGGTGGTCGACGTCCCCGCGAAGCCGCGCTCGACGAGGCAGTCGACGGTGGCCTCGAGCAGCCGGGCGCGCATGGCGCGGGTGCGCTCCTCCTGCGGCACGCGGACGGCGGCGGTGGTCACGCGGTCATCCTGACGGCCACCAAACAAACAGTCAAGCCTGCCTTTTTGTGTCCCGCTCGGTCCACCCGTGCCGTCGTGCAGACTCCTGCCCATGACGACGATCCTGATCACCGGCGCGAGCAGCGGCCTCGGCGCCGAGATGGCCCGCCAGTTCGCCGCCCGCGGCCACGACCTCGCGCTCGCCGCCCGGCGTACCGACCGCCTCGACGCGCTCCGCGACGAGATCGTCACCGCGCACCCGGACCGCCGGGTGGAGACGCGGGCGATGGACGTGACCGACGAGGACTCGGTCTTCGCCGCGGTCGACGGCTTCCGGGCCGACTTCGGCACCCTCGACCGGGTGGTGATCAACGCCGGCATCGGCAAGGGCGCGCCCCTCGGCACCGGCCGTCAGCAGGCGAACCGCGAGACCGCGATGACCAACTTCGTCGGCGCCCTGACCCAGGCGGAGGCGGCGATGGCCGTCTTCCGCGCGCAGGGTGCGGGGCACCTGGTGATGATCTCCTCGATGTCCGCGATGCGCGGGCTCCCCCGGTCGATGACGACCTACGCCGCGACCAAGGCCGGCGTCGCCCACCTCGCCGAGGGCCTGCGGAACGAGCTGCACGGCACCCCGATCAAGGTGTCGGTGATCTACCCCGGGTGGATCGAGTCGGAGATGAACGCCGGCTCCCGGGCCCCGATGATGGTCTCCACCGAGAAGGGCGTCGCCTCCATCGTGCACGCCATCGAGAAGGAGAAGCCCTCGGCCCACGTCCCGCCCCTGCCCTGGGCTCCCCTCTCCGTGGTGATGCGGCACGCCCCCCTCCCCCTCTTCCGGCGGCTGCTCTGACCCGTTGAGTTCGGGCGAATGGCTCGGCGAGACCCGGCAGATGGTCGCCAGCGGCGACCATCTGCCGGGTCTCGTCCGGCCATCTCCCGGAACTCAACTCAGCGGTAGGTGACCCGGTCGGGGAGGAGGTGGGTGTGCTCGTTGAAGGTCAGGAGGGACAGGCCGCGGCGGCCGGAGACGACCTTGGTGACCGAGGCGTTGGCCAGGACCCGCATCAGCCGGGGGAAGACGCCGGGGGCACCGCCGAGGAGGCCGGCGGCGACCGCCGCGATCGGGCCGCCCGAGGTGACGACGACGCAGGTGCCGTCGCCCAGGTCCGCCAGGGCCGCCTCCGCGCGGGCCACGAAGTCGACGAACGACTCCTCGTCGCCGGTCTCGCCGCCGATCCACCGCTCCAGGCCGGCCTCGTAGGCGCGCTGGGCGTCCTCCAGCGAGCCGGACCCCACCGGGAGCGGCACCGACGCGAGCTCGTCCCAGCGGTGGTCGACGGTCGGGACCGCCCGCCAGCCGGCCGCGGCGGCAGCGATCGACGCGGTGCGCCGCTGCCGCACCAGCGACCCGTGCACCACCCGGTCCGGGCGCAGACCGGCGAGGGCCAGGCCGAGCAGCCGGGCCTGCTCCTCGCCCTCGGGCGACAGCACGTCGTAGTCCACGGCCCCGAACGACGCCTGGCCGTGCCGGACCAGGTGGATGATCCCCACGTCAGCCCCCGACCAGCGCCCGGCAGCGCCGCTCGAGCGCACCGACGGCCGGCCCGAACACGGCGTACGCCTCGTTGGTGGTCTGGCGGTGGTAGTAGCGGTACCAGATCTGCTGGGCGATGACGGCGAGCCGGAACAGCCCGAACACCTCGTAGAACCGCCACTGCTCGGGCGTCAGGTCGATGCCCATGCCGGCGCAGTAGCGCTCGACGATCTCCGCCCGGGTCCACATGCCCGGCGCGTGCGACGGCTGGCGGCGGAAGCGCCGCATGAAGTCGTCGTCGTCGTCCTGGATCCAGTACGCCATCGAGCCGCCCAGGTCCATCAGCGGGTCGCCGACGGTGGCCATCTCCCAGTCGAGCACCGCCACGACGCCCTGCTCCCCCGAGGTCGCGTCCGGCGCGAGCACCACGTTGTCGAGGCGGAAGTCGTTGTGGATCAGGCACTGCCCGACGTCGGGTGGCTGCCGCTCGTGCAGCCAGTCGGTGACCGGCGCCCAGTCCCCGAGGTCGTCGGTGGCGGCCCGCGACAGGCGGTCCGTCCAGCCGGCGACCTGCCGGGCGACGTAGCCGTCCCCGCGACCGAGCGCGGCCAGGTCCGGCAGCGCGGCGACGTCCACCGCGTGCAGCTGGCGCAGCACGTCCCAGGCCCGGCCGCAGAGCGCGGAGACCTGCTCGGGCGGCAGCGGCCAGGGCAGCTCCCGCCGCACGATGGTGCCGTCGACCCGCTCCATCACGTAGAAGTCCGAGCCGAGCACCGCGTCGTCGTCGCAGAACGCGACCATCGCCGGCACCAGCGGGAAGGCCGGGCGCAGCGCGGACTGGATGCGGTGCTCGCGCCCCATGTCGTGGGCTCCGCGCGCCTTCGCGCCGACCGGGGGTCGGCGCAGGATCAGCTCGCCGGCCGGGTAGCGCAGCAGGTAGGTCAGGTTGGAGGCGCCGCCGGGGAACTGCCGGACCTCCGGCGCGCCGGCGACCACGTCGGCGAACTCCGGTGCGGCGTTCTCGCGGAGCCAGGCGGCGACGGCCCCGACGTCGAAGGCGTCCTCCTCGCGGACCGCGACGCTCTCGTCGGTCACGGCATCGCCCGGAGCCGCGCGGCCTGCTTGCGCAGCTGCGCGTCGTACGCCGGCCGGTCGTCGACCTTCAGGGCGTACGCCGCCCGCGCGGCCTCGTCGGGCAGGATCAGCGCGTCACCGGCGTCGATGCCGGCGAGCACGGCCGTCGCGATCTCCTCGGGGCCGAGCGGCGCCCCGGCCACCAGCTGGGCGATCACCCCGCCGAGCGCCGCGTCGCGGCCCTGCATCGAGGAGACCAGGTCGGTGCGGAAGTACGACGGGCACACGACGCTGGCCCGCACCCCCCAGGGCGCGAGCTCGTGGCCGGTCGTCTCGGTGAGCGCGACCACGGCGGCCTTGACGGCGTTGTAGGACGCCATCCCCGCCGGGTGCACGAGCCCGGCCAGGGAGGCGACGTTGACCACGTGCCCGGACCCCTGTCGCTTGAAGACCGGCACGAACGTCGCGGTGCCCTGCACGACCCCGAACAGGTTGATCTCGGTGATCCACCGCCACTCGTCGAGGGTCGCGACGTCGAGCCGGCCCCCGCCCGCGACGCCGGCGTTGTTGACCAGCACGTCGAGTCCGCCCCAGCGCTCCTCGACAACGGCCCGCGCGGCGACCCAGTCCGCGGGCGCGGTGATGTCGAGCACCAGGTCGACGTCACCGGCGACCCGGTCGGTGGCCAGCACCTCGTCGCCACGCTCGCGGAACCCGGTGACCAGGGCCGCCCCGAGTCCGCGCGCGGCGCCGGTGACCAGGACTCTGCGCATGGCGCCGACCCTAGCCGGGCGGCTCAGCCCGGCAGGTCGAAGACCAGCAGGGTGCTGGTGGCGGTCGCCACGACGGCGCCGGAGGAGTCGGTGACGACCCCCTCGGTGAACGCGACCCGCGAGCCGGCCTTCACCACGGTCCCGACCGCGGTGAGCGTGCCGCTGGAGGCGCGCACCGGCTTGAGGTAGCTCACCTTGATCTCGATCGAGGTGTAGCCGCGCCCCTGCGGCAGCGTGCTGTGCAGCGCGCACCCGGCCACCGAGTCGAGCAGCGTGCAGACCAGGCCGCCGTGCACGGCCCCGATCGGGTTGTACGCCGACTCGTCCGGCACGCAGGTGAAGACCACGCGGCCGGGCTCGGCCTCGACCAGCGCCATCTGCATCAGGCCGGCGATCGGGGGCGGCGGCAGCACGCCGTCCACCATCGCGCGCAGGTAGTCCAGGCCGGGGAGGGCGAGCCCCTGCGCGGCCGCGGGGGCCGGGTCGTGCCAGGTGACCGTGCGGGAGCGCGGCTCGCCCCAGGTGTCGGGCGCGGTCAGGGTCGTCATCGTTGATGCTCCTTCTCGGGGACGCGACGGTGCCGGTCGCGATCGGGGTCGTCGGGGGCGACGGCGTACTCGTTCCCCCAGGCCAGCAGGGCCTTCAGCACCGGCACCAGCGCCCGCCCCGCGCTCGTGAGGACGTACTCCGAGCGGGGCGGGGACGTCTGGTACTCCCGGCGCTCGATCACGCCGACCGACTCCAGGGTGCGCAGCCGGGCCGCGACCCGGTCGCGCGGGGCGCCGGTGCCGCGCACGATGTCGGTGAACCGGCTGCTGCCCATCCACAGCTCGCGGACCACGAGCAGCGCCCAGCGCTCGCCCACCAGCTCCAGCGACGCGGCGATCGGGCAGGGCCGACCCGGCAGGTCGGCGAGCGGCACGGTGGCGCTGGTCGTGGCGGTGGTCACGAGCGGTTCCTCTGCGGCGTCACGGGTGCTAGCGTGCCGCGAGTGAGTTTGAATGTCAAACCAACTGGCCGGCCCGTCACCGACACCCGCACGCTCGCCGCGGTCGCCCTCGGGACGGCGCTGGTGCTGGTCACCTACGTCTCCCCGATCGCCACCATCCCGACCACGGCGGCGGCGCTCGGGGCCGACCCGGTCGCCCGGGCCTGGATCCTCAGCTCGATGAGCCTCGGCCTCGCGAGCACGCTGCTCGCGGCCGGCGTGCTCGGCGACGCCCTGGGCCGACGACGCGTCTACCTCGCCGGCCTCGCCGCCCTGGCCGCCGGCGCCGCTGTCTGCGCGACCGCACAGGAGCCCTGGCTGTTCGTCGGCGCGCGTGTGGTCGAGGGCATCGGCGGGGCCGCCGTCCTCGCCTGCGGACTCGCCCTGCTCGCGCACCAGTTCCCGCCCGGCCCCGCCCGCGTGCACGCCACCTCGGTGTGGGGCGCCAGCGTCGGGCTCGGGATCGCCGCCGGCGCGGTGCTGACGGCCCTGCTCGACGTGGGGACCGGCTGGCGCGAGACGTACGTCGTGACCGCGGTCGCCGCGGTCGGGCTGCTCGCCTCGGGCGTCCGGGTGCTGCCCGAGTCGAGGGCCGCAACCTCCGCGCCGGGTCGACGTCCCCGGGCTCGTGCTGCTCGTCGCGGGGCTCACCCTGCTGGTGTCCGCGCTGACCCAGGGCCGCAACGGCGTGGACGCCGCGACCGCGACCCTCGCGGTGCTCGCGCTCCTGGCGCTGGTCGGCTTCGTGGTCGTCGAGGCCCGCGTCGCCGAGCCGCTGCTGGACCCGGGACTGCTGCGCAACACCCGGTTCCGGTCGGCCACCACCGGGTCGCTGGTGCTCGGCGCCGGGATGATCGGGATGGCGTCGTTCGTCCCCACGCTGGCCCAGGTCGCCTACGGCGCCGGGCTCTGGACGTGCGCCCTCCTCGTGGTCGCGTGGGCGGGCACCAGCGTCGTCACCTCGCTGCTGATCCGGCACCTGCCCCGTCCGCTCGAGGGCGCGCGACCGATCGCGGTGCTCCTGGTCGTGGTGGCGGCCGGGCTCCTGCTGGCCACCGGGATGTCCGTCACCTCGAGCCCCTACCGGCTCGTGGTGCCGATGGTCGTCAGCGGCCTGGCGACCGGGTTCCTCAACGCGCTGCTGGGCCGGGAGTCGGTGGCCAGCGTGCCGCCGGACCGGGCGGCGATGGGCAGCGGCGCCAACAACACCGCCCGCTACCTGGGCGCGGCCTGCGGGATCACCCTCTTCGTCACCGTGGCCACGCATGCCGGCGCCGGCCCCGGGGTGGCCGCGCTCGTCGACGGCTGGAACACCGCGGTCCTCGTCGCGGCCGGCCTCACCCTGCTCGGCGCGGCGGCGGTCGCCGCGGGCGGCGTCCGGCGCGGGTGAGGCGGCTGGCTGCGCGTCAGCCGGCGACGGTCGAGACGATCCGCACCCGCTCGGCGGGGTCCAGCCAGACCGCGCGCGACATCAGCACCCGGCCGGTGGACACGGCGAGGAACGGGATGGCGATGAGGACGGCAAGCTGCCACACGGGGAGCCGGGCCAGCCCGGAGAAGATCAGGCTGGTCAGCGTGGTGCTCACCGCGAGCCGGGACGAGTAGCCCACCATCACCGCCGGCGGCGCGGGGGTCGCCCGGGCCGAGCGCAGGTCGACGGCGAACGGCCGCTTGGCCGACCAGCGCATCGAGGCCGAGACGACCTGCATGGTCACCACGAGCCAGGTGGACAGGATCGCGGCGAGCTCCTGCGCCGACGGGACGCCCGCCCGCAGCGAGGCCAGCAGGATGGTGAGGCCCGACGAGAGCAGCAGGAACTCCATCAGCACGACGACGCGTGCGTCGAACACGGTGGCCGGGTTGACCGGCAGGCTCTCGCGCCACAGCACGCCGCGGGCCTCCAGGCACCAGGCGTTGACCCCGAAGAGCAGCGCGCCACCGGATGCGACCAGGCCGGGGAGGATGGTGAGCTGCGGCCAGTCGAGACCGCCGGCGACGCCGACCAGGCCCGGGCCGATGGCCAGCACCATGATGCCGCGGCGCATCGGGACGACCCGCCAGACCGAGGCGCGGTCCACCCGCAGCAGGGCGAAGAAGTCGGACCGGGACACCGGCCGCGGCGTCCGGGTCTCGCTCTCGATGCGCAGCTCGTCCCGGGGGTGCCGGCGCGCGGCCAGGTGTGCGGACACACCTCCGAGCGCGACGAGCACCGGGATCATGACGAGCAGGACCGCCACGGTCCCGACCCACAAGGGCCAGTTGCCGTCGGCGGGCGCCATCATGGCCTTGACGATGCGAACGGTGGGCAACGCGTCGAGGAAGTCCCCGAACTGGCCGGTGAAGAACAGCCAGCCCGCGACCGCCATCCCCAGGGCACCGACGGTGCGGACGATCGCGAGCCCGGCGGGGCCGCGACGGACGGCCTCCGCCGACCAGGCGACGATCTGCGCGGCGGCAGTGGCCGCGAGCACCCAGAGCATGATGACCAGCTGGGCCGGGACCAGCGCGCCCGTGGGGCCGATCGCGAACGCAGTTGCGCCGAGCAGGAACCAGACCTGCACCATCCACGCCACGTTCAGCGGGGAGAGCAGCAGCGCGCCGAGGTGGTCGGTCGTCGGGCTCACCGGGAAGGCCACGGCCTGGTCGTGGGAGATGAGCTCGCGGCCACCCCCGGACGCGATGCCCGACACCAGGCTCAGCAGCAGGAACGCCGCCAGGGCGCTGGGGATCACGACGCTCACGTCGGTGACCCGCTGGCTGGTGCGGTAGTCCCCCAGGAAGGCCGGGCCGATCGCGGCACCCGCGGTGATGACGGCCACGATGAGCAGGCCCCAGCGCGACGTACGACGGCGTCGGGTCGCGGCGGACCGGAACCAGAGCAGGTGTCCGACGTCGCGGGTCGCCCGCGACGCCTCAGTCAAGAAGCGAGCGATAGGCACGGGCGCCGGCCTCCCCGACCATGTCGGCGGCGTCCATGGTGGCCACCCGGGAGCCGCCGCGCATCACCAGGACGGTCCCGCAGGCCTGGATCGCGAGCTCGCGCAGGTGGGTGGAGACCAGGACGCACGCGCCCCGGGCCCGGGCGTCCGCGATGATGTCGAACGTCGCGTCCACGCCGATCGGGTCGACCCCGTCGAAGGGCTCGTCGAGCAGGAGCACGTCCGGCTCGTGCAGCGCGGCGAGCACCACCGAGAGCCGCCGTCCCATCCCGTGGGAGAAGCCGGCCGTGATCCGGTGCGCCACGTCGCCGAGCTCGAAGCGCTCCAGGAGGTCGCGGGCGCGCGGCTCCCAGTCGTCGAGCCGGCGCAGCCGCGCGGCGAGCTGGAGGTGCTCCCACGGCGTGGCGCGCGGCACCAGCCCGCCGACGTCGGGGCAGTAGCCGACCAGCCGCTTGACGGCGAGCGTGTGGGTGCGGACGTCGAGCCCGGCCACCCAGACCTGGCCCTCGGTCGGCGGGACCACTCCTGCGAGGACGCGCATGGTCGTCGACTTGCCGGCGCCGTTGCGGCCGAGGAGCGCCGTCGCCTGGCCCGCGTAGCCCTGGAGGTCGACGCCGGCGACCGCCTCGACCTCGCCGAAGCGCACGTGCAGCCCGCGGACGTCGACGACGGGCTGGCGGTCGGGGGAGCTCACCCGAGGATTCTCCCCAAAACCCGCGGTCACGTCGCCGGTTTCGGTAAAGGCGGGCTCCCCTCCGCGCTCAGGCGGGGAAGGACTCCCCGTTCCTCGCCATCTCCCGGAGCCGGTCGGTGGGCCGGAACCGGTCGCCGTACCGCTCCGCGAGCTCGTCGGCGCGGGCCACGAACGCGACCAGGCCGACCGGGGCGTCGGGGTTCGCGGGGTCCTGGTAGCCGGTCATGTACTGCGCGGCGCCGCCGGTGTTGGGCGGGAAGCCGATGCCCATGATCGAGCCGATGTTCGCGGCCGCCGCGGACTCGATGACACCCTCCTCGAAGCACTTCGCGGTCTCGATCGCCTCGGCGAAGAGCATCCGCTCCTTGACGTCGACGAACGGGATGGGCGTCCCGGCCACCGGGAACTCCTCGGCCAGCCCGGACCACAGTCCCTGGCGCCGCCCCTCGGCGTAGCTGAAGAAGCCGGCGCCCTTGAGCCGCGACGGGCGGCCGAGCTCGATCATCCGGCCCACGACGGCCTCGCCCGGGTGCGCGACGTAGCGGCCGCCCTCGCGCTCCACGGCGTCCCGGTTGGCCTTGCCGATCTTGGCCATCAGCTCCATGTTGAGCTCGTCGGTCAGCTGCAGCGGCCCGACGGGGTAGCCCGCCTGCGTCGCCGCGCGCTCGAGGGACATCGGGTGCACACCCTCGGCGAGCATCGCCAGGCCCTCGTTGACCATCGTGCCGATCACCCGCGACGTGTAGAAGCCGCGGCTGTCGTTGACCACGATCGGCGTCTTGCGGATCTGCTGGACGACGTCGTAGGCCTTGGCCAGCGCCTCGTCGGAGGTCTTCTCGCCCCGGATGATCTCGACCAGCGGCATCTTGTCCACGGGGCTGAAGAAGTGCAGGCCGATGAAGTCGGCGGGCCGGTCGACGCCGGTCGCGAGCTCGGTGATCGGCAGCGTCGAGGTGTTGGAGCAGAGCAGCGCGTCGTCGTTGACGTACGCCGCGATCTCGCCGAAGACCCGGTGCTTGAGGCTGGGGTCCTCGAAGACCGCCTCGATCACCAGGTCGCACCCGGTCAGGTCGGCCGGGTCGGCGGTCGCGGTGATGCGACCGAGCAGCTCGGTCTTCTTCTCCTCGGTGGAGCGGCCCCGCGCGATCGCCTTGTCGAGCAGCGTCTCGGAGTAGGCCTTGCCCCGCTCGGCGTTCGCCTGCTCGACGTCCTTGAGCACGACCTCCATGCCCGCCCGGGCGCAGGAGTAGGCGATGCCGGCGCCCATCATCCCGGCGCCGAGCACGCCGACCTTGGTGGCCTTGAACGGCGGGACGCCCTGGGGGCGGAGCTTGCCGGCGTTGATCGCCTGCAGGTCGAAGAAGAACGCCTGGATCATGTTCTTCGACTGCTGGTTGACGATCAGGTTGGTCAGGTAGCGCGACTCGATCCGCGACGCGGTGTCGAAGTCGGTGGCCGCCCCCTCGACGGCCGCGGACAGGATCGCGCGCTGCGCCGGGTAGACCGCCCCCTTGGTCTGCTTGCGCAGCAGGGCGGGGAAGGCGGGCAGGAACGCCGCCAGCGCGGGGGTCTTCGGGGTGCCGCCGGGCATCTTGTAGCCCGGGCGGTCCCACGGGTTCTTCGCGGCGGCGTCGTCGTCGCGGTGCTCGAGGATCCACGCCTTCGCGGCGGGCAGCAGGTCGTCGAGGCTGCCGACCAGCTCGTCGACCAGGCCCTTCTCCTGCGCGGCGGCCGGCTTGAAGCGGGTGCCCTGGAGCAGCACCTCCATCAGGCCGTCCTGGATGCCGAGCATCCGGACGATGCGGGTCACCCCGCCCCCGCCCGGGAGCAGCCCGAGGCTCGCCTCCGGCAGGCCGAGCTCGACCTTGGGGTCGTCGAGCGCGATCCGGTGGTTGGCGGCCAGGGCGATCTCGAAGCCACCGCCGAGGGCCGCGCCGTTGATCGCCGCGACGACCGGCCGCGGGTAGGTCTCGAGCCGGCGCAGGCCCGCCTTCACGGACTCGCAGAGCGCGAACACCTCGGCGGCGTCGTCCTTGCGGACGGCGATCATGCTCCTGAGGTCACCGCCGGCGAAGAAGGTCTTCTTCGCACTGGCGATCACGACGCCCGTGACGTCGTCGACCTCGAGGTGGAGCCGGTCGACCGCGGCCGCCATCGAGTCCTTGTAGAGCTCGTTCATCGTGTTGGCGCTGGCGTTCGGGTCGTCCAGGGTCAGCGTGACGATGCCGTCGGCGTCCCGCTCGTAGCGGACGGCGGACGTGTCGATCTGGGTCTGGGTCATGTCTGTCCTCTGGTTGCTCCGTGGTTGCTCGTGGTTGCTGTCGGCGTTCGGCTCACCGGGTCTCGACACGCGCGTCGCGACTTCGCCGGCTCAGTCGCGTCGCTTGCTCGACCACCATTGATCGCGCGCAGTGGTCGACGCTCGTGGACCGCTCTGCGGTCACACCAGCTCGACGACGGTCGCGATCCCCATCCCGCCGCCGACGCAGAGGGTGGCCAGGCCGCGGCGCAGGTCGCGCCGCTGGAGCTCGTCGATCAGGGTGCCGAGGATCATCGCGCCGGTGGCGCCGAGCGGGTGGCCCATGGCGATCGCGCCGCCGTTGACGTTGGTGATCTCGGCGGAGATGTCGAGGTCCTGCATGAAGCGCATCGCCACCGCGGCGAACGCCTCGTTGATCTCGAAGAGGTCGATGTCCGCCACGCGACAGCCCGGCCTTCGCGAGCGCCTTGCGGGCGGCGGGCGCCGGGCCGGTCAGCATGATCGTCGGGTCGGCACCGGACACCGCGGTGGCGAGGACCCGGGCCCGCGGGGTGAGCCCGAGGTCGCTGCCGACCTGCTCGGAGCCGACCGCCATGATCGCGGCGCCGTCGACGATGCCCGAGGAGTTGCCGGCGTGGTGGACGTGGTCGATCTTCTCCACCCAGTGGTACTTCTCGAGGGCCACGTCGTCGAAGCCCGCGTCGGCCCCGATCGAGGCGAAGGACGGCTTCAGCCCGGCGAGCCCCTCGGGGCTGGTGTCGGGACGGATCGTCTCGTCGTGGTCGAGCACCACGAGCCCGTTGAGGTCCCGGACCGGGACGACGCTGTCGGCGAAGTAGCCGTTGGCCCACGCCTTGGCGGCCCGGTGGTGCGACTCGGCGGCGTACGCGTCGACGTCGGCGCGCGTCCAGCCACCGAGGGTGGCGATCAGGTCGGCGCCGATGCCCTGCGGCACGAAGCCGGTGGTGAGCGCGGTGCGCGGGTCCATCGCCCAGGCGCCGCCGTCGGAGCCCATCGGCACCCGGCTCATCGACTCGACCCCGCCGGCGAGGATCAGGTCCTCGAAGCCGCCGCGGACCCGGGACGCCGCCTGGTTGACCGCCTCGAGGCCCGAGGCGCAGAAGCGGTTGAGCTGCACGCCCGCGACGGTCTCGGGGTAGCCCGCGGCGAGGGCGGCGGTCTTGGCGATGTCGCCGCCCTGGTCGCCGATGGGGGTCACGACGCCGAGCACGACGTCGTCGACCCGGGCCGGGTCCAGGGACGGGTTGCGGGTCCTGATCTCGTCGAGGAGCCCGACCACGAGGTCCACGGGCTTGACCTCGTGGAGCGAGCCGACCGCCTTGCCCTTGCCGCGCGGCGTCCGGACGTGGTCGTACACGAATGCTTCAGCCATGCGGCTGATTGTGACACCATCACTGTCAAGATCGGAAGGAGTGTGGTGACCCTCACGGACGGCGACGACCTGCTCACCCTGGACGCGCTCACCGCCCGGGTCGGGATGAGCGTGCGCAACGTGCGCTTCTACACGACCAAGGGCCTGGTGCCCCCGCCGATCCGCCGGGGCCGCTCGGGCTACTACTCCGCCGACCACGTCGCCCGGCTCGAGCTCGTGCAGGAGCTGCAGAGCCACGGGTTCACGCTCGCGGCGATCGAGCGGTACGTCGCGAGGATCCCCGACCGGGCCACCCCCGAGGACATCGCGCTGCACCGGACCATGCTGGCGCCCTGGCACGCCCAGCACCCGACCCGCCTGACCCGCGCCGAGCTCGGGCGACGGGCCGGTCGGAGCCTGGACGACGACGACCTGGAGACGCTCGAGGCGCTGGGGGTGGTGGCGCCCGTGGGGTCCGGCCGCTACGACGTCGCGGTCTCGCAGCTGTCGGTGGGCGTCGGCCTGCTCGACCTCGGCTACCCGGTGGAGGCGGCGCGGGCCGCCGCGAAGGTGTACGCCGAGCACGGCCGGGCCATCGCCGAGGAGCTCTACGAGGTCTTCCGGACCCAGGTGTGGCCGCACTACCGCGAGAGCGGCGCCTCGCCGGAGCGGATCCAGGAGGTCGTCGAGCGGCTCAAGCCGCTGTCGATCGCGGGCCTGGTCGCGGCGTACGAAGCCGGCATGGACGAGACCCGCCGCGCCAACATCGCCCGCCGCTCCCGTGGTTGAGGTGACACCCGGTCACGCGGGTCACCCGCCGACGCGGCCGCCCGCCGAGGCGACCCCGAGCCAGGTGTGCGGGTTGCCGTCCCAGCACCAGCCGAGCTTGGGTGCCCGCTCGCTGATCCAGAGGGCCGGCACCCGGCGGTCGTGGCGGCGCGAGCCGGAGAGCATGAAGCACTTGTTCTTCTCCAGCAGCGACGGGCGGTGGGTCACCACGGCGATGCCCTCGTCGATGGTCAGGGGGGTGCGCCCACGGGAGCGGATCACCGGCAGGGCGTCCTCCGGGCGGACGCCGCAGAACTCCTCGCCCCGGTCCACGTCGAGCAGGAGGTACGCCGGACCGGTCGGCACGTCGAGCTCCGGGAGCGGGTGGTACGTCGCGAGGTCGCCCTCGCCGTGGTTGCGATCGACCCGGCCCGGACGGCTGCCGCCGTCGAGGGTCAGCAGCGGCACGGTGTCCTCGGGGCGGACCACGGTCACGGGTGACGACCAGGACGTACGGCGCGTCGGTCCGCGCGGCGACCTCGGTGAGCGGCGCGACGAGGGCGCGGAACGCCTCCTCCTCGAGCCCGGCGAGGGCGGGGTAGCCCAGGGCGACCAGTCGGTCGGTCTGGTCGGTCAGGGTGGTGGCGGGCGCGAGCGGCAAGGACGGCTCCTCGAGGCGTGGGTGGGGGCACGTGATCAACGCGCGGCGCACCCGGGGAGTTCCGCAGACGGCGAAGGCCCCGCCGCCCTCGGGCGACGGGACCTCCGGAGTCCGGTCAGGACTTGAACGCGTCCTTGATGTCCTGGGCGGCGTCCTTGACCTTCTCGCCGGCCTGCTTCGTCTTGGCCTCGGCCTGGTCGCCGCGGCCCTCGGCCTCGAGCGACTCGTTGCCGGTGGCGCGGCCGGTGGTCTCCTTGACCTGGCCCTTCGCCTCGTCGAACTTGTTCTCAGTCTTGTCGTCCAGACCCATGAGGTGTCCTCTCGTCAGTGTCCTTCGAGCGTGACACCGGGTGGCCCGGCACCAAACCCCCGTAGGGGTGGTTCCCGGGCCGACCGGACCGGCCGACGGGACCGGCTCAGCGAGAGCGCGAGCTGAAGCCGGCGGCGCTGTGCGAGCGCCCGCCACCGGAGCCGGTCGGGGCACCGCGCCGGGCACCGCCACGACGACCGCCACCGGAGCGCTTGCCCCCGGTGCCGCCGCCCTGCTCGGCCTTGCCCTGCGGGGACTTCGGACGGGAGCCGCGTGTGCCGCCGCCACCGCCGTTGCCGGACCCGCCCGAGCGCTGACGACCGGGACGGCCGGAGCCGCCACCGCGCCGCGAGGACTGCTGCTCGGGGGCCGGGACCCCGAGGCCACCGGCGACCAGCGTGCGCTCGCCCGGGGCGAGCTGGGCCAGGACCGGGTGCGCGGCGCCCATGACCCGCGTCATGGTGGGCCTGATGCCCGCTGCGCGGGTGAGCGCGCGCACGTCGCGGACCTGCTCGTCGGTCATCAGCGTGATGACCGTGCCCGCGGCACCGGCGCGCGCCGTCCGGCCCGAGCGGTGCAGGTACGCCTTGTGCTCGACCGGCGGGTCGGCGTGCACGACCAGCGCCACGTCGTCGACGTGGATCCCACGGGCGGCGATGTCGGTGGCGACCAGCGTGGTCGCGCGGCCGGCGTGGAACGCCTCCATGTTGCGGGTGCGGGCGCCCTGGCTGAGGTTGCCGTGCATCTCGACGGCGGGCACGCCGCTGGCGTTGAGCTGGCGGGCCAGCGCCTTGGCGCCGTGCTTGGTGCGGGTGAAGACCATGGTGCGGCCGGGGGCGCTGGTCAGGTCGACGAGCACCTGGATGCGGTGCGCGCGGTCGACGTGCAGCACGTGGTGGTCCATCGCCGAGACCGGCGACTGCGCCGAGTCGGCCTGGTGGGTGACCGGCTGGTTCAGGAAGCGCTTGACCAGGGTGTCGATGGCCGCGTCCAGGGTGGCCGAGAACAGCAGCCGCTGGCCGGTGCGCGGGGTCTGCTCGAGGATCCGGCGGACGGCGGGCAGGAAGCCCAGGTCGGCCATGTGGTCGGCCTCGTCCAGCACGGTGACCTCGATGTCGCCGAGCGAGCAGTGGCGCTGCTTGATCAGGTCCTCGAGCCGGCCGGGGCAGGCGAGCACGATGTCGGCGCCGCGCCGGAGGTTGTTGACCTGCGGGACCTGGCTGACGCCGCCGAAGATCGTCATCGTGGTGAGGCCCGCGGCGGTCGCGAGCGGCTTGAGGGCCTGCTCGATCTGGCCGACCAGCTCACGCGTCGGCGCCAGGATCAGCGCCCGCGGGGAGCCGGGGCGGGTCGTGCGCCGCGACTGCGCGAGGCGGGCGACGACGGGGAGGAGGAAGGCGTAGGTCTTGCCGGAGCCGGTGCGGCCCCGGCCGAGGACGTCGCGGCCGGCGAGGGAGTCGGGCAGGGTGACCTGCTGGATGGGGGTGGGGACGGTGATGCCGCGCTCGGCGAGGATGCCGGCGAGGTTCGCGGGCACGCCGAGGTCGGCAAAGAGAAGACACAGAAGACAAGGAAGAAGTCGCAATCGGTTGGCGTCTCACCAACGCTGGTCCGTCGGCTGACGGGATCCGGGCAGTCCGAGGACTGCGTGCGTGGCCCTCCCGAGGAGGGCGGCGGACCGTGGTCCGCGGCGAAGCCCGAGGTAAGACTCGGCGGGCTTCGTGGTTCCTACACTACCGGCCGGAACGCACAGCGTGTGAATTCCCGACTATCGGACGAACCGCAGCACCCCGTCGTCCAGGGTGCCCCGGCGGATGGTCCGGACGTCGCGCAGGTAGTTCTGCCGCAGCCGCCACGGCTCCCGGTCGCCCTGCTTCGGCAGCAGCGGCAGCGCGCGCAGGACGTAGCCGGCCTCGAAGTCCATCAGCGGCGTCTCGGCCACGCCGGGGTCCCGCGCGGCGACGAAGGACCGGTAGCCGTGCTCGTCGAGGTGCGCGAGCAGCCGACAGGCGTACTCCGCGACCAGGTCGGCCTTCAGCGTCCAGGACGCGTTGGTGTAGCCGATGGTGAAGACGAAGTTCGGCACCCCGGACAGCATCAGCGCCTGGTAGGCCATCGTCTCCGGGAGCTTGACCGGCTCGCCGTCGACCGCGAGGTCGATGCTGCCGAACGGTGTCACGTTGAGCCCGGTGGCGGTCACGACGAGGTCCGCCGCGATCTCGGCGCCCGACGTGAGCCGGACCCCGGTCTCGGTGAAGGTCTCGATCGTGTCGGTCGCCACCGACGCGGAGCCGCGCGAGAGGGCCTGGAAGAGGTCCCCGTCGGGGACCAGGCACAGCCGCTGGTCCCACGGGTCGTACGTCGGCCGGAAGTGCGTGTCGACGTCGTACCCCTCGGGCAGCCGGGCGATCGTCTGCTTGCGGATGAACCGGCGCAGCACGTCGGGCCGCCGGCGGCTGAGCTGGTAGCTCCCGGTGGCCACGAGCACGTTCTTCCAGCGGACCGCGGCGTACGACGCCCGCTCCGGCAGCCACCTCTGGAGGAACCCGGCGACCGGGTCCCTGGCCGGCATGGACAGCACGTAGGTCGGCGAGCGCTGGAGCATGGTGACGTGCGCCGCGCCGTCCCGGGCGAGCGCCGGGACGAGCGTGACGGCGGTGGCGCCGGAGCCCACCACGAGGACGCGCTGCCCGGTGACGTCGAGGTCCGCCGGCCAGTGCTGCGGGTGGACGACGCGGCCGGCGAAGCGGTCGAGGCCGGGGAGCTCGGGGTCGTAGACCCGGTCGTAGTCGTAGTAGCCGCTGCACGACCACAGCAGCGAGGTCGTGATCGTCACGTCGCCGTCGGCCGTCTGCGCGGTGACGGTCCAGCGGGCCGACGCGCTGTCCCAGGCCGCCGCCACGACCTTGTGGCCGTAGGCGATGTGCTCGTCGACGCCGTACTCGCGGGCGGTCTCGCGGACGTAGTCGAGGATCGACGGGCCGTCGGCCAGCGCCATCGCGCCGCGCCACGGCTTGAACCGGTAGCCGAGGGTGAACATGTCGGAGTCGGACCGGATGCCCGGGTAGCGGAACAGGTCCCAGGTGCCGCCGCTCACCGCCCGGGACTCGAGCAGGAGGTAGCTGCGCCCGGGGTGCTCGCGGGTGAGCTGGGCGGCGGCGCCGATCCCGGAGAGCCCGGCGCCGATGATGAGCACGTCGACGTGCCGACCGCTCTCGATCATGACCGAGACGCTACCCGGCCTGGGTGACCGCGCCCGACGCCAGCAGGGCGGACGGGTCGAGGCCCCAGGCCGCCAGGGCCTCGCGGGTCCGGGCCCCGGGGCCCTCGGCAGACGCCGAGATGGTCGCCTCCGTGCGGGAGAAGCGCGGCGCCGGGGCCGGCTGCACGACCCCGTCCCGCTCCACGAAGGTGCCGCGGCTGCGCAGGTGCGGGTGGTCGGGGGCGTCGGCGTAGGCCACCACCGGGCCGACGCAGGCGTCGGAGCCCTCGAACACGTCGAGCCAGGCGGCCTGGGTGCGCTGCTTGAAGGTCTCGGTCAGCACCTCGCGGATCCGCGGGAAGCTCGCCGGGTCGTTGCGGTCGGGCAGGGCGTCGCGGAGACCCAGGCGGTCGAGGAGCTCGGCGTAGAACTGCGGCTCCAGGGCCCCGACGCTCACGTGCTGCCCGTCGGCGGTCTCGTAGAGGTCGTAGAACGGGGCGCCGCCGTCGAGGAGGCCGCTGCGGCGCTGCGGACCGGCGAGGCCGGTGGCCACCAGGCTGGCGGCCATCGCGTTGAGGTGCGCGGTGCCGTCGACGATCGCGGCGTCCACGACCTGTCCCTGGCCGGACGTCCGGGCCTCGAGCAGGGCCGCGAGCACCCCGATGACGAGGTACGTCGAGCCGCCGCCGAAGTCGCCGAGCAGGTTGCTGGGGAAGTGCGGTCGGGCCCGGTCCTGGCCCAGCCCGTGCAGGGCGCCGGTGACGCCGATGTAGTTGAGGTCGTGACCGGCGGTCTGGGCCAGCGGCCCGGTCTGTCCCCAGCCGGTCATCCGGCCGTAGACCAGCCGCGGGTTGCGGGCCCAGCAGTCCTCGGGGCCGAGCCCCAGGCGCTCGGTGGCGCCGGGCCGCAGGCCCTCGACCAGGGCGTCGGCGCGCTCCACCAGGTCGAGGACCAGGCCGGGCGCGTCCGGGTGCTTGAGGTCGACGGCGACGCTGGGCCGGCTGCGGGCCAGCACGTCGTGCGCGCCCGACGCCGACCGGCCCGCCGCTCGCGCGCTCGAGCCGGATCACGTCGGCACCGAGGTCGGCCAGGATCATGCAGGCGTGCGGTCCCGGGCCGATCCCGGCGATCTCGACCACCTTCGTCCCGCGCAGAGGGCCGGTGCCCTGGCCCAGCTCATAGGTCATGGGCGCCATCCTCGCAGCGGTCAGGAGGGCAGCACCCGGCGCAGGAACTGCCGGGTCCGCTCCTCGCGCGGCTCGGTGAAGATCTGCGTGGGCGGGCCCTGCTCGAGGATCCGGCCCTGCTCGAGGAAGCAGACGGTGCTGGCGACGTCGCGGGCGAAGGCCATCTCGTGGGTGGCGAGGATCATCGTGGTGCCCTCGTCGGCCAGCGAGCGGACCGCGTCGAGGACGTCGGCGACCAGCTCGGGGTCGAGCGCCGCGGTGATCTCGTCGAGGAGCAGCAGGGCCGGCCGGGTGGCCAGCGCGCGCACCAGCGCCACCCGTTGCTGCTGCCCGCCGGACAGCCGGTCGGGGTGGCTGGCCGCGTGCTCCGCGAGCCCGAACCGGCCGAGCAGCTCGCGCGCCCGGGTCTCGGCCTCGCGGCGGGACAGGCCGTGCACCTTGCGCGGCGCCAGGGTGATGTTGTCGAGGACGGTGAGGTGCGGGAACAGGTTGTAGGCCTGGAAGACCATGCCGATCCGGCTGCGCACCGCGCGCCGGTCGACCCGGGGGTCGGACACCTCGCGGCCCTCGAAGGAGATGACCCCGTCGTCGATGTCCTCGAGCAGGTTGAGGCAGCGCAGCAGGGTCGACTTGCCCGACCCCGACGAGCCGATCAGGCAGACCACGTCACCGGTCGCGACCGTGAGGTCGACGTCGTGGAGGACCACGCGGTCGCCGTACGACTTGCGGAGGTTCTCGACCTCCAGCAGCACATCGGTCACCGCAGCTGCCCCGCCCGCTCCCGGTCGCCGTAGCGCCGCGCGAGCCAGTCGGTCAGGCGCGCCAGGGGCACCGTCATCACCACGAAGAAGCCGGCGACCACGACCAGGGACGTGTAGTTGAAGTTGTAGGCCGCGTAGTCCCGGGCCGCGAACATCGCGTCGAAGACCGCCACCGAGGAGACCAGGGCGGTGTCCTTCTGCAGCGAGACGAAGTCGTTGAGCAGCGGGGGGACGACGCGACGCACCGCCTGCGGGACCACGACGTAGCGCATCGTCTGGCCGCGGCCCAGCCCGAGGGCCTCGGCGCTGGCCACCTGGGAGGGGTGGATCGACTCGATCCCGGCGCGGAACACCTCCGCGACGTAGGCGCCGTAGGAGATCACCAGGGCGACGGTGGCCCAGAAGAAGGGGGACTGCGGGATGCCCTGGAGGCCCAGCACGGGCATCCCGAACGCGAAGAGCACGACCAGCAGGATCGTCGGGATGCCGCGGAACACGTCCGTGTAGACGACGGCGAGCACCCGCAGCGGGACCAGCCACGGCACCCGGGCCTGCCTCGCCAGGGCGACCGCGAGGGCGAGCACCAGGATCAGCGGCTCGGCGATCAGGAACATCTTCACGTTCAGCCAGAAGCCCTTGAGGATGGCGTCGAACGACGCCCGGGCGTCCTCGCCGCTGAAGAACGTCTCCTGGATCGTCGGCCAGCCCGGCGACGACACGATGCCGACGAGGAGCAGCCCGAAGAAGAGCACCATCGCCGTGCTGGCCACCAGCAGCGACCGGGTGCGCAGCGACCGGCGTACCTGCCGGCGCTCGAGCTCCCGCGGGCTCGGCTGCCAGTCCGTCACGGGAGCCCGGTCACTGCAGCTCGGGCACCCCGACGGTGTCGGAGAGCCACTCCTGCTCCAGCGCGTCCATGGTGCCGTCGGCCTCGAGGGCGGCGAGCGCGAGGTTCACGCACTCCACGAGCGGGTTGCCCTTCTCGAACAGCATCCCGAACTCCTCCTGGTCACCGGTCTCCGGCTGGAACTGGCCGATGATCGACGCCTTCGGGATCTCGACCGCGGTGATGTAGAACGCGGTCGGCAGGTCGGCGAGGATCGCGTCCACCTGGCCGGTCATCAGCTGCTGCTTGGCGATGTTGGTGTCCTCGAAGACGGCCGGGTCCTCGGTCGGCTGGATCACGTCGCGGATGGCGGTCAGCGACGTGGTGCCGGTCTGCGCGCCGAGCTTGAGGTCGGCGAGGTCGGCGAGGCTGGTCGCGCTCGCCGCCGGGCTGTCCTCGAGCGCGATGACCGCCTGCGAGGCCTGGTAGTACCCGTCGGAGAAGTCCACGACCTCGGCCCGGGCCGGCGTGATCGAGATCTGGTTGATGTCGAAGTCGAAGTCCTTCGGGCCCGGCTTGTACGACGTGTTGAACGGCACCACGGTCCACGAGACGGCGTCCGCGCCGAAGCCGAGCTGCTCGGCCACCGCGTAGGCGACCGCGGACTCGTAGCCCTTGCCGTTGGTCGGGTCGTCGTTGCTGAACCACGGGTCGTACGCCGGGGAGTCGGTGCCGATCATCAGCATCCCGTCCATCTGCGTCTGGCCCTCGGCGCAGGCGGCCGGGTCGTCCGCGGCGGCCTCGGTCGCGTCGGACGACTCCGACGGGGCGGCGCTCGACTCGGAGTCGGTGGCGGTGTCGCCGTCGTCGTCGGCGGGCGCGCAGGCCGTCCCGACGAGGAGCAGCGGGACGGCGAGCAGGGAGGTCAGGGCGGTACGACGCATGGCTGCATCGTAGGGACGAACTCCCACGCCGTCACCGGCTGCGCGTCCGCATGGACTGGCTGCTATGCAACTCGTTGCATATAGTCCTCGCATGGCTCTGGAGCACGCGTTGCTGGTCGCGCTGCGCGAACGAGCCGCCTCGGGCCTCGAGCTGGCACGCCGCTTCGACCGCTCGATCGGCTACTTCTGGCACGCCAGCCACCAGCAGATCTACCGGACCCTGGCGCGGATGGAGGGCGACGGCTGGGTGCACGCCGAGACGGTCGCGCAGAGTGGTCGACCCGACAAGAAGGAGTACGCCGTCACCTCCGCCGGCGCCGCGGCGCTCCGCGACTGGCTGGCCGCGCCGACCCCGATGGAGCCGCTGCGCTCCGAGCTCGCGGTCAAGCTCCGGGGTGCGGCGTACGGCGACCGCGCCGCGGTCCTCGCCGTCGCCCGCGACAACCTCGCCGACCACGCGCTCCGACTCGCCCACTACGAGCACCTCGCCACCCGCGACTACCCCGACCCGGCCGCCCTGACCGGCCACGACCTCGACCAGTACCTCGTGCTGCGCGGCGGGATCCGGGTCGAGGAGTTCTGGGTCGGCTGGCTCACCGAGTACCTGGAGGCCCACGGTCTCGACACGCTCGACCACCGAGGAGAAGCATGACCGACTACCCCCACCTGCTCGCGCCGATCACCCTCGGCCCGCTCACCCTGCGCAACCGCGTGGTGATGGGCTCGATGCACACCGGCCTGGAGGACGCGCGCTGGGACCTGCCCAAGCTGGCGGCGTACTTCGCCGAGCGGGCCCGCGGCGACGTCGGCCTGATCGTGACCGGCGGCTACGCGCCGACGAAGCGCGGCTGGCTGAAGCCGTTCGCCGCGGAGATGACCACCCGGCTCCACGCGATGCGGCACCGCGAGATCACCGACGCGGTGCACGACGAGGGCGGCGCGATCGCCCTGCAGGTGCTGCACGCGGGGCGCTACGGCTACCACCCGCTGAGCGTCAGCGCGTCGGCCACGAAGTCCCCGATCACGCCGTTCCGGCCGTCCGCCCTGTCCACCAAGGGCGTCGACCGCACCGCCACCGCGTTCGCGCGCTCGGTCGCGCTGGCCCGCAAGGCGGGCTACGACGCGGTCGAGATCATGGGCTCGGAGGGCTACCTGATCAACCAGTTCCTCGCGGCCCGCACCAACGACCGCACCGACCGCTGGGGCGGCTCTGCGGTCGCCCGGACGCGCTTCCCGCTCGAGATCGTGCGCCGGTCCCGCGAGCTGGTGGGCGACGACTTCCCGATCCTCTACCGGATCTCGCTGCTCGACCTGGTCGAGGGCGGCCAGAGCTGGGAGGAGGTCGTCGACCTGGCGCACGGGCTCGAGGAGGCCGGCGTGACCGTGCTCAACACCGGCATCGGCTGGCACGAGGCGCGGGTGCCGACGATCATCACCCAGGTCCCGCGCGGCGCCTGGCGGGCCCTGACCGCGCGGCTGAAGGCCGCGGTGTCCGTCCCGGTCTGCGCCTCCAACCGGATCAACACCCCCGAGCTCGCCGAGTCGATCCTCGCCGCCGGCGAGGCGGACCTGGTCTCGATGGCGCGGCCGCTGCTGGCCGACCCCGAGCTCGTCGCCAAGGCCGCGGCCGGCCGCGCCGACGAGATCAACACCTGCATCGCCTGCAACCAGGCGTGCCTCGACCACGTGTTCTCGAACCAGGTGGCGTCCTGCCTGGTGAACCCGCGGGCCGGGCGTGAGACCGAGCTGGTCCTGCTGCCCACCCGGACCTCCCGACGCGTGGCGGTCGTCGGCGCCGGGCCCGCCGGGCTGGCGGCCGCGGTGTCGGCGGCGGAGCGGGGCTTCGCGGTGACCCTCTTCGAGCGGTCCGCCAGCGTCGGCGGCCAGTTCCGGCTCGCGATGGCGGTCCCGGGCAAGGAGGAGTTCGCCGAGACGCTGCGCTACTACACCCGTCGGATGGAGGTGCTCGGTGTCGAGGTGCGGCTCGGGTCCGAGGCCACCGCGGCCGACCTCACCGCCTACGACGAGGTCGTGGTGGCCACCGGGGTCGTGCCGCGGCTGCCGGAGCTCGAGGGGATCGACCACCCGAGCGTCACGACGTACGCCGAGGTGCTGAGCGGCGCCGTCGTGCCCGGCGCCCGGGTGGCGGTCATCGGCGCGGGCGGCATCGGTGTCGACGTCTCCCACTGGCTCACCCACGAGCCGGAGGACCTCGACGGATGGATGGCGCACTGGGGCGTCGGCGACCCGTCGCTGCACCGGGGCGGCCTGACCGAGCGCAAGCCACGCTCGCCCGCCCGCGAGGTCACCCTGGTCCAGCGGAAGGCCACCCCGATCGGCATCGGGCTCGGCAAGACCTCGGGCTGGGCGCACCGGGCGGTGCTGAAGCAGAGCGGGGTCCGCCAGGTGCTCGGGGCGACGTACGTCCGGGTCGACGACGCCGGCCTGCACCTGCTGGTCGACGACGCCCCGGTGCTGCTGGAGGTCGACACCGTCGTGGTGTGCGCGGGCCAGGAGTCGGTCCGCGGGCTGTACGACGACCTGGTGGCGGCGGGCGCGTCGGTGCACCTCATCGGGGGCGCCGACGTGGCGGCCGAGCTGGACGCGAAGCGGGCGATCGAGCAGGGCACCCGGGTGGCCGCGGCGCTCTGACCGGGGTGGCCTCAGGTCCGCGTGGCCCGGTGCTGCGCCATCGACCGCGCGTGCGCGGCGAACTCCGGCATGTCCTCGGCCAGCTCGTCGAAGTCCCACATGTTCATCGTGAGCAGACGCATCGGCGTGGCCGCCACGACGTTCGCCGTGCGGCGGCCGTGCTCCAGGATGCCGATCTCGCCGAAGGTGCTGCCGGGGCCGAGGGACGACACGTTCTCGTCGTCGATGGTCACCGCGGCCGTGCCGTCCATCACCACGAACAGGTGGTAGGCGAAGTCGCCCTTGCGCGCGATCACCGCGCCGAGGTCGACGTGGACCTCCGTGAGCTTCTCCGCCGCGCGCGAGCGCTGGTCGTCGGTCAGGTTCTTGAAGAGCGGGACCAGCCGAAGGTCGTCCGTCACCATGTGTGCCTCCCTTGACCTTCACCTTGGCCACATCCCCCGAGCGCGTCAACGGTCGCGCCCGGTTAGGTTGACCGGGTGATCCGCGACCTGACCGAGGCCGAGGCCCGCCGCGCGCTGGTGCTCAAGTGGGGCGAGGCCCCCGAGGGCGTGCTGCCCGCCTGGGTCGCCGAGATGGACTACGCGTGCGCCGATGTCGTCACCGACGCGCTGCAGCAGGCGGTCCGCGACGGCCGGCTGGGCTACCCCGCCTTCGACGACGACGGCGGCGAGCTCGGGCGGGCGTACGCCGGGTTCGCGCGGCGGCACTACGGCCAGCAGGTCGACCCGGGCTGCGTCCTGCCGGTGGTCGACGTGACCGCCGGGGTGCGGGTCCTCATCGACGTGCTGTCCGGTCCCGGGGCCGTGGTGATGCCGGTCCCGGCGTACACACCGCAGCTGGCCGTCGCCGAGATGACCGGTCGCAAGCGCGTCGACCTGGCCGTCGACCCCGACGCGGAGCGGGCCGAGCTCGACCTCGACGAGCTGGACCGGCTGCTGGCCGACGGCGCGCAGACGCTGATCCTGACCCAGCCGCACAACCCGTGGGGTCGGGTCTTCACCCGCGCCGAGCTCGAGGGCGTGCGCGACGTGGTCGTGCGGCACGGGGCGCGGGTGGTGAGCGACGAGATCCACGCGCCGCTGGTGCTGCCGGGAGCCGAGCACGTGTCCTACCTGAGCCTCGACGGCACCGCCGACCACGCCGTCGCGGTGGTCGCGGCCTCCAAGGCGTTCAACACCGCGGGGCTGCGGTGCGCCCAGATCGTCACCGGCGACGCCGCCACCGCGCGGCGGCTCCGCGACGTGCCGATGGCCCGCAACGACTCGTGGTCCTCCCTCGGCGTGGTCGCCGCGGTCGCGGCCTACACGAGCGGCGACCCCTGGCTCGCGGCGCTGGTCGAGCGGCTGGACGCCCAGCGGACCCTGCTCGGTGAGCTGCTGGCCGCGCACCTGCCCGAGGCCCGGATGCGACCGCTCGAGGCGACGTACCTCGCCTGGCTCGACCTGCGCGCCTACGGCCACGAGCGCCCCGCCGAGGTCGCCAAGGAGCGCGGGAGGGTCTGGGTCTCCGAGGGGGACGACTACCACCCCGGCCTGGCCGGCCACGTGCGCCTCAACATCGCCACCTCCCCCGACCGGCTCACCGAGATCGTCCGCCGCCTGGCCTCCGCCCTCACCGTCAGCTGAGCGGGCAGTTCTGCCCTCAGATCCGGGGCCGAGCGGGCACTTCTGCCTTCGCACCAAGCGGCCGCGCGTCCCGGCGCAGAGTTGCCTGGTCGGCGGTTCCGGAGGCAGACTGCCCGGTCGGCGTCAGTCCTCGGGGAGGAGGCCGACCTTGCGGGCCAGCTCGTGCGCGAGGTCGGCGGGGTCGAGGGTGCCGGCGGCGATCCGGGTGGTCGGCCACGCGCTGACGTCGACGCCCGACAGGGAGGCGAAGAGGGCGAGGTCGTCGGCGTAGACGTCGGTCAGGCGGCGCATGTCGTCGGCCGTCGGCGGGGGGCCGGCCTGGTCGCGCGGGGTGGGGTTCGCGCGCTGGGTGGGGTACTGGTGCCACGGCCCGATGCCGAGGAAGGCGGCGATGTCGTCGAGCACCTCCTCCGGACGGCTCACGAACCGGCGGAACGGCAGCAGCAGCCACTGGGACCGGTCGTAGACGTCGAGCCCGCGCCGCAGCTGCTCGCCGTACAGCCCGCGCACCACCATCGCCGCCCGGCGCATCTCCCGCGAGGTCTTGCCCGGCGGCAGTCCCCGGAGCAGCGTGAGGTCGCCGAAGATCTGGATCGACTCGCTGAAGCCGGGGTAGGACGGCTGCCGGTGCCGCTCCATCGACCACTGGGAGAAGGCCCGCTCGATCGGGTCGCGGAAGCTGGCGATCAGCCGCATGTCGGGGTTGTAGCGATGCATCCGCCCGAGCGCTCCCGGCCACCAGATGTACGACGGCGTCGCGTCGCCGGCGACCTGCTGGCCGGGGTGGGTGCGCCGGACGGCGTAGCGGCTGTAGTCGGGCGCGGACCAGTCGAGCCGCTCGTCGTCGAAGAAGTGCAGCTCCTTGGCGTCGCCGCGGGCGATGTGCCGGTGTCGCACCAGCATCGTGTGGAGCGTCGACGTCGCGGCCTTCTGCACGCCGACGATCGCGAACGAGATCGGCAGCAGGTCAGTCGTCGTCATCGCTGACGAACTTGCGGGCGAACTTGTCGGCCTGCTCCGCCGCGGACAGCTCCCCGACGTCGATCCGCCGGGTCGGCCACGACGACACGTCGAAGCCGGAGAGCCGCTCGAAGAGCGCGAGGTCGTCGCGGTAGCGGGCCACCAGCTTCTCGATGTCCGCCTCGCTGGGCGGGGTGCCCTCGTGCGCCTCGGGCGTGGGGTTGAGGCGGAGCGGGGGGTACTGCCGGAACCGGTGGATCCCGAGGAAGTCGGTGAGCTGGTCCAGGGCACCGGTGTAGTCGCGCACCCACTCGGAGAAGTTCAGGAACAGCCACTGCTCACGCGGGAACTGCGCCAGCCCGCGCTCGAGCTGGGCTCCGTAGAGACCACGGATCACCATGCTCTTGCGGTGCACGGTCCACCGGCCGGCCCCGGGCGGCACCCGGTCGAGCATCGACTCGTCGTCGTACTCCTCGATGGCCCGGCTGAACTCCGGGTAGGCGTTCTTCTGCTTGCGCCCCATCGACCACTGCGAGAACGCCCGCTCGATCGGGTCGCGGAAGCTCGCCACCAGCAGCATCTGCGGGTTGAAGGCGCGCATCCGCTCCAGGGCGCCCGGCCACAGGATGTACGACGGCGTCGCGTCGACCGCGACCTCCTGCTGCTCCTGGGTCTTGCTGCCGTAGTAGTGCGCGTAGTCCGGGGCCGACCAGTCGCGCTCCTCGTCGTCGAAGAAGTGCAGCTCCTTGCCCGCGAAGTGCCACTTGCGGCCGGCCCGGGCGGGGTCGTTCTGGAACGTCGGCGCGACCAGGCGGTGCCGGGTCAGCATCGTGTGCATGGTGCTCGTCGCGGCCTTCTGCACGCCGACGATCGAGGCGGTGATCGGGATCCGGCCGATCTCCTCGGGACGGTCCTGCGTCACGACTGGCTCGCCTCGCGGGCGCCGAGCCGGTGCGCCGAGAAGACGTCGCGGTCGGCGTGCGGCAGCCACTCGTGGGTGACGTGGTCGATGACGTGCACGCCCTCGGGCGCCTCGATCCGGTACAGGTGCGGCCAGCGCTCCCACTCGCCGCGGCCGAGCGACTCGAACAGCTCGTACTCCCGGCGCTTGCGCGCGGTGCGGAAGTTGTCGGCGAACGCCTCGGGCGCGGTCCAGTGCGCGAACTCGTCGGAGTCCAGCCACTTCAGCTCGAGGCTGGCCCCGTCGGGCAGCCGCACGAACTCGACGTCCTCGGGATAGGCGCGCAGCTCCCACTCGAACGCCTTGACGTGGGTGTACGCCGGGCCCATCGGGTAGCCGTACGCCTCCACGTTGGGCAGCCCGAGGTCGAGGTAGGCGACCCGTTCGTTGTCGACGTACAGGCTGTGCCGCGGGACCCGGACGATCACGTCCTTGCCGGGCAGCTGCCAGGCGAGGTCGTGGATCAGGCCCTCGGCGTCCTCGGTGAGCACCATGTCGCCGTCCCACTTGAGCGAGTAGGCGGTCTCCACGTGGGCGAAGGACCAGTTGTAGAAGTAGACGAGGCTGTGCACCGAGGCGGCGGGCGTGCCGAGGTGCTCGGGACCGCAACGGCTGACGTCGAAGGGGTACTCGAAGACGCGCATCTTGTCCTCGAAGCCGTGCTCGCGCGCGACCCGCATCGCCACGTCGGGGGTGCCGTCGTCGGACTGGTTGTCCACCAGCACGACCGCCTGGGTGGCGCGCAGCAGCGGCGGCAGCACCCACGGCAACGAGCGCGCCTCGTTCTTGACGCGCAGCACCGAGGTGGTGCCGGCCTGCAGCCGTCGGTCGCCCTCCCAGGGCCACCGGACCGCGAAGTCCTCGCGACCCTCCTCGTTGGTCGAGCTCGTCGAGACCGTCACTCCGTGCCCTTCCGGGCCTCGAGCCGCTCCCGCACCGCCCGGCGCGCGCCGGCGGGCACCATGGCCCGGAGGCCGTGGGGGATCCGCGAGCCCTCGCCCTGCTCCTCGGCGGCCGCGGCCTGCCGGTCGCGCTCGGCGACCACGCCCTCCTGGCGGGCGCTCGCGGCCGTGGACTGGGTGAGCAGCTCGGCCTCGGTGTAGTAGTCGACGTAGGCCTGGCGCAGGTCGTCGAGGGTGGCGCGCACCTCGGGGGTGTCGCCGTCCTTGTCGGCCAGCCGGTCCAGGGCCACCCACGACTCCTGGGCGATCTCCTGCAGCCGCGCCGGCACCTTCACGTCGTCCCACGTCAGCTGCACCCGGCGCAACGACGGGTCGATGAACGAGTGCACCTTGCGCAGGTCCTGGGCGGACGCGCGCTGGACGCCGGCGTACTGCAGCCGCTCACCGAGCTCGAAGACCGGGACCGTCCAGTCGTCGAGGAGGTCGGCGTACCGGACGAAGGCCCGCTCGCTGTCGCGGGTCGCGCGCTCGGTGTGCAGCATCACGTTGACCCAGCCGGCGGTGCGGCTGATCTCGCCCTGCTTGCCGGCGTAGTACTTCTGCTTGCTGCCGACCACCTCGGTGACCGGGCGCAGCATGGTGATGTACGTCGGGGTCGCGCGGCAGCGGATCGCCGCCCCGCGCCACATGCCGAGGAACCACACCAGCCGCGGGTCCTTGACGACCAGCTCGGAGGTGCCCGGCAGGGTCTCGGTGGGCGTCTCGGCCTCCGTGAACTGGCCCTCGAGCCAGTCGTAGAGCTCGTTGCGGAAGATCTCGCGCATCGCCGGGCGCTCGGTGTCGAACCACGCCTGAGGCCGCGCGTCGGCGGTCTGCACGCGCACCCGGTTCAGCAGCCGCTCGTGGAACTCCACGATCCACTGCGGCTCGCCGAAGCCCTTGGGGTTGGTCGCGTCGGCGCCGACCTCGGGCTGCGGCACGTGCATGCCCAGCGCCTGGAGCGTGCCCGACATGGTGCTGGTCCCGCTCCGGCCCGAGCCCACCACGAACGCGATCCGCCGGTCTCCGGTGGGGGTCTCTGCCATGGCCGCAAGACTACGGCCCGCGCTCAGAGGCTCGGAACTCCGCGACCCCGACCGGGTCTCGACACGCTCGCTGCGCTCGCTGCTCGACCAACGACCTTCGGCGGACGGGCCGCCCCGGGACGACCTCCGGTGCGCCCCTCTAGGGTGAGCCGCATGCTGGTCTCCGACGCGCACCGGATGGTGTTCATCCACGTGCAGAAGACGGGCGGGGTGACCGTGAGCAAGGTGCTGGAGCCGGTCGTGGCCGACCTCCGGCAGGTGCCCGAGAAGGGCATCAAGCACTCCACCCTGGCCCAGGGGCTCGCGCAGGAGCCGGCGCTCGCGTCGTACTGGACGTTCGGGTTCGTGCGGAACCCGTGGTCGCGCCTCGTCTCCTGGTGGGCGATGGTGCAGCGCTTCAAGGAGATGGCCGACAACGGCGTCGAGACCGCGCAGGGCCGCTTCGCGCGCAACCACTTCCTGCGCACCGCGCGGACCTACCCGGACTTCGACACGTTCGTGCTCCGGGGGTCCGAGGAGCTCGAGCGGCTGCGCACCCCGCAGGTGGAGTACCTGCGCGCGGACGGCCGCGAGGCGGACTTCGTGGGCCGCACCGAGTCGCTCCCGGCGGACCTCGAGACGGCGTTCACGCACCTGGGCCTGCCCTTTCCCGACGAGCTCCCGCACACCAACAAGAGCCCGCACGCGCACTACACGACCTACTACTCCGCCGCGTCCCGCGCCAAGGTGGCCGAGCTGTTCGCGGCGGACCTCGACGCCTACGGGTACGAGTTCGGTCCGGCCCCGAGCGGGACCTAGACTCCCCGGATGCGCATCACCGTCGTCGGCTGCGGCTATCTCGGAGCCACCCACGCCGCCTGCATGGCCGAGCTGGGCTACGAGGTCCTCGGCGTCGAGCTCGACCCGGGCAAGCGCGCCGCGCTGACCGCCGGCACGGTCCCGTTCTACGAGCCCGGCCTGCAGGAGCTGCTGGCGCGGCACGTCGAGAGCGGCCGGCTCCGCTTCACCGACGACTTCGCGGAGGCGGGCGCGTTCGGTGACGTGCACTTCATCTGCGTCGGCACCCCGCAGCTCGCCGAGAGCCTGGGCGCCGACCTGAGCCAGGTCCACGGCGCGATCGAGCTGCTCGCCCCGCACCTGACCCGGCCGACGCTCGTGGTCGGCAAGTCGACGGTGCCGGTGGGCACGGCGCCCGCCGTCGGCGCGCGTCTCGCGGAGCTGGCCCCCGCCGGGACGGGCGCCGAGCTGGCCTGGAACCCGGAGTTCCTCCGCGAGGGCTTCGCCGTCGGTGACACGCTCCGGCCCGACCGGCTGGTCCTCGGCGTGCTCTCCGACCGGGCCGAGCGGACCCTGCGGGAGGTCTACGCGACGACCATCGAGGCCGGCACGCCGGTCGTGGTGACCGACTTCGCCACCGCCGAGCTGGTCAAGGTGTCCGCCAACGCCTTCCTGGCCACCAAGATCTCCTTCATCAACGCGATCGCCGAGGTGTGCGAGGTGACCGGCGCCGACGTCGTCGACCTCGCCGACAGCCTCGGGTACGACGACCGGATCGGCCGCAAGTTCCTCAACGCCGGCGTCGGCTTCGGCGGCGGCTGCCTGCCCAAGGACATGCGGGCCTTCGTGCACCGCGCCGGCGAGCTCGGCGCCGAGGGAGCCATGAGCCTGCTCAGCCAGGTCGACGACATCAACCAGGGTCGCCGCGAGCACGCCGTCCAGGTCGCCACCTCGATGCTCGGCGGCCACGTCGCCGGCGCCCGGGTCGCCGTGTGGGGGGCGGCCTTCAAGCCGCAGACCGACGACGTCCGGGACTCGCCCGCGCTCTGGATCGCCGGCCAGCTGCACCTGCGCGGCGCGGACGTCTCGGTCTACGACCCCAAGGCCAACGACACCGCCGCGCGGCATGTTCCCGACCCTCACCTACGCCACCGACGCGGCCTCCTGCGCCCACGACGCGGACCTGCTGCTGCACCTCACGGCCTGGCCGGAGTTCGCCGAGGTCGACCCGGCGAAGCTCATCAGCGAGGTCCGCAGCCCGCTGCTCCTCGACGGCGGCAACTGCCTCGACTTCGCCGCGTGGCGGGCCGCCGGCTGGACCGTGCGCGGCCTCGGCCGCCGCTGAGGGAGGCTCAGAACTCGTAGCCGAACGCCTTGATGTCCTGGGCGAACAGCTCGGCCACGGTGTCCTTGGCGCGCGGGGTGTAGTGCTGCCGGTAGTCGTCGGGCGGGCCGGCGTTGTTGTGCGGAGTCGCGGCGGGGGCCGGGAGCCCGATCCGGCCGAACACCGCACGCACGTCGGCGTCCAGCGACTCGGTCCTCCCGATGAAGTCGGCGCGGCGCCCGCGGGCCCGCAGGTAGCGCACCTGGGGCACCCGCAGCCGCTTGACCTCGCGCGGCCCCTCGAGCACGAACGACTCGAAGTCCGGGAAGTCGGTCATCACCTTGGCCCAGAAGTGGTTGCGGCCGAGCTTCTCGGCGACGTACTCGTTGCCCTGCTCGACGCTCTCGCGGCGCCGCTGGACCATGGAGTACCAGCTGTACATCCGGGCCCACGGGTTCCGGACGAAGCCGAAGATGAAGTAGTCGGTCAGCTCGGGGCGGGCCTTGAGCGCCGCGCCCAGCCGGGCGTGCCGGCCGCCACCGAGGCCCTGGACCGGCGCCGCGTCGGGCAGCGCCTCGCGCAGCAGCTCCTGGACGGTCAGGCCGCCGGTCTTCTGCACGTGCACGAAGAGCACCCGAGCGGAGTCCGACACGATCACGCGGCGAACCTAACACCGCGCGCGCTCAGCCCAGCTCCATCAGCCGGCTGGGGTGGAAGCCGTCCCAGCGCCGCTGCACGCGCACCGGGTCGAGCAGGTAGTCGAGGTCGACCTGCCAGGTGTGGCCCGTGGCGTTGCGGCGCAGCACGTAGCCGAGGCCGTGGGCGCGGTAGATGGTGCCGCCGGCCGCGGTCACCCCGGCCAGCAGCTGCGCGTCCACGAACTTGCGCACCGACCGGAAGCCGCCGACCTCCCGGAGCAGGGCGCGCTCGATCATCAGCGTCCCGCCGGCCACGAACCGCGCGTAGACCTCGGAGGTGTGGCCCCGGGCCACGGTCACGTCCGGCTCGGTGAGGTAGTGGAACTCCGCGGGCATGCCGACCACCTCCGCGCCGCTGTAGGCGTGCGCCCGCACCAGGTCGGCGATCGCGTCGCGTGCGTACCAGTCGTCGTCGTCCATCTTCAGCACCAGGTCGCCGGACGTGGCCAGCGCGGCCGCGTTCAGCACGTCGCCGAACGGCAGGTCGGCGGGCTGCGGTCGCAGCACCAGGTGGACGTCGGGTCCGAGCACCTCGGCTGCGTGCGCCTCGTCCACGGTGAAGCCGTGCGGGGCCAGCACCAGCTCGAGGCCGAGACCGCGCTGGCGGGCGACCTGGGCGAGCGCGAAGTCGATCATCTCGGGACGCTTGGTCGCCAGCACCACGCTCACGGCGGGCTCGTCGGCGACCCGGACCCCGGCCCGGGAGGCGGTACGCCGCCGCCAGGCGGCCGTGGAGAACGAGTCGAGCGCCGCTCGGCGCAGCACCACGCTGTGCTCCTCGCGGGCCAGGTCGTCACCGGGCTCCAGGGGCGCGGTGAGCGCGGCGACCACCGCCGGGCCGAGCAGGTCCGCCGCCCAGGCCGGCGGCCCCGTCGAGGTGAGCGGCACCCCGGCCATCGCCAGCCCCGCGACGGTGCGGGCGCGGTCGCGGTCGGGCTCGGGTGGCCACCCGACCGGCACCGCGGCCGCGCACCGGAGGTCGGCGACCAGCGCCTCGGACAGGACGGCGCCGTCCGGCAGCGGCGTCGCCGGCCCGGTGGCGGCGGCCCGGAAGCCGATCGGGTTGAGCACCCGTTCGTCGAGCGGGTCGAGGCCCTCGGCCGCGAGCAGCACGGGTGGGCGGCCGAGCACCGGGTTGGTCTCGAGGGGCTCGACCGCCTCGGCCACGACGTCCGCGGGCACCTCCTCGTCGTCGGCCGCGACGCGGTCCGCCGACCACAGCCCGGCGTTCCCGTCGACGTCTCCGCGCACCGACTGGCGGCCCACCTCGGCCAGCACCGCGGCAGCAGCGACGGGAGCTCGGAACCGGAGCACGAGGAGCCAGCTCCCGTCCCGGAGCCGGCGGGAGCGCAGCCCGTCGAGCGGGGGCCACTCGGGACGTGGTCGGACCGCGACCGCGGAGCCGCCCGCCAGCCAGACGGCCACCCGCCGGGACCGCCCGAGCTCGGGCAGGGTGAGGCTGCGCAGCGCCAGTCGGTCCGGGACCACGAGCGTGACCGCGTCCCACGAGTCGGACGCCGGCACCGGGCTGCCGGGCAGCACCGCGAGCGTGGCGAGCCCGGTCGGGACCACGTCGACCAGCGTCGGGTGGGCGAGGACCAGCGAGGCCTGCCCCGCGCGGCGGAGGTACGCCTCCAGGGAGTCAGGCATGGGTCCGCACGAGGGCGCGGAGCCGGCCGAGCAGCCGCCGCGGCGCCGACCCGCCGTCGCGCGGCGTGGCGGCCGACGCGGCAGCCGGGCGCGGGACCGCCACGGGTGGGTCGCCGCCCTCGGTCTCGGGCAGCGTCGCGGGGTCGCGCGCCGGGCCGGAACGCCCCGGCAGCCGGGGCACCACGACGTCGCGCGCCGGGGCGAAGCCGACCTCGGGGCCGTCGACCCACCACGAGCCGAAGAGCGCGTCCACGACGTCGTCGAGGTCCTCGCCGGGGCCGGCGACCCGACGCGCCCGCTGCACCGCGGCGGTCCGCTCGAGCCGGGCCGTGGCCCCGTCGGGCTGGAGTGCGGTGCGCAGCCCGTGGTGGGTCCACTCGAGCTCGCGCACCATCCGGTTCACGGCCTGCCGCTCCGGCGCCCAGGCCGCCGACGAGAGCGTCAGGCGCAGCATCGCCGGCCCGCGCCCGTCGTCCAGGGACTCGCGCAGCCGCACCCGCGGCTCCGAGACGTACGACGCGTGCACCAGCCGCGCGTCGAGGTGCGGGTCGTCGAGCACCGCGACCCGCTCGTCGGTCAGCGCGGACCACGGACCCAGGAGCGTCACCACCAGGTCGGGGACCGACGACGCGAGCACCGCGTCGACGACCGCGACCACGTCCGCGGTGGCTCTCGCCGGCGCTGTCGAGGACCACCTCCACGTAGGGCACGGCGTACTGCCGGCCGACCGTCGCCCGCTTGACCCGGCCGTCCGGGATCCGGTCGGCCAGGAAGGGGAAGTTGTAGTCGTTGACCTCCGCCTGCCGCCGCATCACGTGCGTGGGGCCGAGGTGCCAGCTGCGGGCCTCCCGGTCGGGCACGAACACCGCGCCGCACTCCGCGAGCCGGTAGCCGAGGGCCGAGTCCTCGCCGAGCTTGAGGTCGACGTCCATGCCCCCGGCCTCGAGGTACAGCGCCCGGAAGAGCGACGCGGTGGCCCCCACGTGGGCGCGGTGGGCGCGGGGACCGGCCTCCCGCAGGTCGTCGGTGCGGGCGTACAGCTCCTCCACCCAGGCGTGCCCCTCGCGCTCCTGGCCCGCGAAGTAGTCCGCCACCGAGCCGGCCGCCACCGCGTCGCGGACCGCGGCGGGGTCGACGCCGTCGAGCGGCGCCGGGTCGACGAACCACTTGTGCCCCAGCACGACGGCGTGGTCCAGCAGGTCGTGCCAGCGCAGCTGGGCCGCGACGTGGTCGGCCTCGACGAGCATGTCGCTGTCCAGCCAGTGCAGCACCTCGCCCTCCGCGGCCATCGCCCCGGTGTGGCAGGCGGCCGCGCGACCCCACCCGTGGGCCGTGCGCACCATCCGGGTGCGCTCGGGCCGGACCTCGGGCAGCGGGGCCGACGGCTCGGGCGCGTCGTCGACGACGACCACCTCGAGCAGGTGGGCGGGGTAGGTCTGCGCGGCCAGGCCGGCGAGCACGAACGGCAGGGTGCGCTCGGCGCGGTAGGTCGGGATGACCACGCTCACCGGGCGGGTCGGCGTCCACGAGGCGAGCGCCGGGACCGCGAGCGACCCCCAGTCGTTGCGGCGGACCCGCGCCTGACCGGTCACGACGGGCGCTCCCAGGCCGCGTGCGTGAGCAGCTCGCTGGGCCGGAAGCCGCGCCACTGCCCGACCACCGTCCGGCGGGTGAGGAAGTAGCCGAGGTCGGGCGACCAGGTGTGGCCGGCCGCGCCCCGCCGCAGGACGTACCCGAGACCCTGGGTGCGGTGCACGCGGCCGCCCGCGCGCCGCACCGCCGCCAGCAGCTGCGCGTCGACGAACCGGGTCACCGACCGGAAGCCCCCGAGCGCGCGGAGGTAGTCGCGGCCCACCAGCATCGTCCCGCCGGCCACCACCCGCGCCGGACGCTCCACGGCCGCGCGGCGCCGCACGGTGAGGTCGAGCGGCTCGAGGTAGACGAACTCGGCCGGCATCCCGACGAGCTCCGCGCCGGAGGTGCGGCGCGCCCAGAGCAGGTCGGTCACGACGTCGGGGCCGTACCAGTCGTCGTCGTCCATCTTGAGCACGAGGTCGCCCGAGGCGGCCCGGGCCGCCGCGTCGAGCACGTCGCCGAAGCGGGTGGTCGCGGGCACGGGGCGCACCACGACGGGCCGGCCCCCGAGGTGCTCCCCGAGCAGGCCGGCGTCGGCCTCGAAGCCGTGCGGCGCGAGCACCAGCTCCACCTCCGGCCCGGCCTGCTTGGCGACCTGGGCGAGGGCGAAGGGCAGCTGCTCGGGGCGCCGGGTCGCCAGCAGGATGCTCACCGACGGCAGCCCCACGGCCCGCACCCCTGCCCGAGCCGCCAGGCGCGTGCGCCACGCCAGCGTCGAGTGGCCGGCCGCCGCGGCGCGGCGCAGCCGGACGCTGTGCTCCTCGCGGCGCAGCCGGTCCTCGAGGTCGACCTCGGCGCCGAGCAGGGTCGCCAGCGTCGGGTCCAGTCCGTCCGGCGCCGCACCGACGAGCGGTACGCCCGCCAGCGCCAGCGCGGCGACGTCGTACGCCGTCGCGCCCGGGCCGACCCGGACGGCCCGGGCGTCCCGCAGCCGCGGCCACGGTGACGTCGGTGACCCGGCCGGCCGGCAGGTCCACGACGCCCCGCGTCCAGTCCCGGCGGAAGCCGGCCGGGGTGAACACCCCTTCGTCCACGGGCTCCGGCCCCGCCTCGCGCTCGGCCAGCAGCAGGGGCGCGCGACCGGTCACCGGATGCGTCGCGTGCTCGCCCGGCCCGCCCACCACCACGTCGGGAGGCACCTGCGTGGCCGGTCCCGCGTCGCCGCCCACGACCAGGCCGCCCCGGCCGACCACGCCCCGCGATCCGGCGTCCCGCCCGAGCTGGCCGAGGACCTCGTGCACGGGCGCGGCGGCGTGGAAGCGGAGCCGGCTCACCTCGCCACCCTCGGCGGTGGTGTGCACGTCGACCTCCACCAGGTCCGGCCACTCGGGGCGGACCTCGGGCACCACCAGCGCGGCCGTGCGTCCCGACCCACGCCGCCACCGCGCGGGCCCGGCCGACCGGCGGCGCCGCGGCGGCGGCCCGGCGCAGAGCCGCACGGTCGGGCACGGCGAGCACGACGCATCCCCAGCGCCGCTGGGCGAGGTCATCCGGCACGGGGTCGCCGACGCGCAGCACCTCGACGAGGTCGACCTCCGGAGGCGGCGGCACCGCCGGGTCCAGGAGCAGGAGGGTGGGGCGGGCCGCCCGATCGAGCAACCGCGGCAGCGACACCGATTCCTCCTCCGCCGGACCCAGGGCGGCGCCAGCCTACGGCACCGCCCGGGCGACGAGGCGGGTGCCGATTCATCCGAAAGTAGGACGCCCGGCGCCCTGCGTGTGACCATGTGATCGAGACACCGGGGGGCGTCTCGACTTCCGTCACACCGCTACGACAGGGATCTTCGATGCCGGCTCCCGGTACACCACGCCGCCGCGTGCTCGCGGCCGCGCTCGTCGCGCTCGCGCCCGTGCTCGTCGTGGCCACGAGCGGCTCCCCGGGCGCCGCCGTTCCGGCGGCCTCGTCCGCCGTGCAGCGGCAGAGCGCCACGATCCTGGTGCTGCCGCCCGTCGCGCAGCCCGGCACCCGGGTGGCCGCCGCCGCGGACGCCCGGACGGCGATCACCGCGACCTTCAGCCCGGTCACCGTCGGTCGGCCCGTGGTGCTGTCGCGACGCACGCCCTCGGGCTGGACCCCGGTCGCCACCACGCGGCTCAACCGGCGCGGCCTCGCCGAGTTCAGCGTGCCCGCGCGCGTCGCCGGTGCCGCGGTGCGGTACCGCGCCACGGCCTCGGCCTTCCGCGGGATGCGCGCGTTCTCGACCCGGCGGGTCTCCACCGCGCACTGGGGCGCCCCGCTGTTCTCCGACGAGTTCTCCGGCGCCGCGCTCGGCGGCGCGTGGGAGCACCGCGTCCCGGACTACGACGCCGCCGGGCTGCGCACCTGCGCCAAGGGGTCTCCCTCGGCGGCCGCCGTCGGCGACGGCGCGCTCCGCCTCAGCGTGGTCCCCGACCCGGCGCGCGCCGGGGAGATGTGCACCGCCTACCGCGCGGACGGCACCGCGATCGGCCAGTTCCGCTACCGCCTGAACGGCCACGTCTCGACCGCCGGCCACGCGCAGTTCCGGTACGGCGTCGCCGCGGCCCGGATGAAGCTCCAGAAGAGCCGCGGGCAGCACGCGTCGTTCTGGCTCCAGCCCGTGCCCTACCGGCCGCACGCCACCACGGCCGCCGACGGTGGTGCGGAGATCGACATCATCGAGTGGTTCGGTCACGGGGGGAACAAGGGCGGCCTGGCCAGCTTCGTCTACCACCCGACCACGGCCGGCCGCGCCAAGGTCGGCGGCTTCGTGACGAACCCCGACCGGTTCCTGAGCAGCCGCGCCGACCGCTGGTGGAAGAAGTACCACGTGTTCTCGGTCGAGTGGACCCCCACGGCGTACGTCTTCCGCATCGACGGCCGCGAGACCTGGCGCACCACCTCGGGGATCTCGGCGCAGCCGCAGTACCCGATCCTGAGCCTGCTCTCGTCCGACTACGAGCTGAAGAACCTCGGCGGCGAGACCCGCCTGCCGCAGAGCATGTACGTCGACTGGGTGCGGGTCTGGCAGTCCTGACCCGGCGCGACACCTGCGGGCAACCGTCCGAAACGCCCTCCCGACCTTTTACTTCCGTGTGACGATGGGCCCCACCAACGCCGGCGCCCCGTCGGCCGTCCACGGAGAGGCGCCACTCGTGTCCCCTGCTCGTCCCCTGCACCGCTGCGCGACCGCCACGCTGGCCGCCCTGGCCGTCGGCGTGCTCGCGGCCGTCGGCACCTCCGGCGCATCGACCGCCGCCGCCGCACCCGCGCCCGCCTCGGCGGCGCCCGCGGCCGCGGCCGGCCAGAAGGCCACGATCTCGGTGCTCCCACCCATCTCGCAGCCGGGCAAGAAGCCGGCCGCGGCGAAGAAGGCCAAGATCGTCGTCTCCGCCGGCATCACCCCGGCCAAGAAGAACCGCCCGGCCACGCTGCTGAAGAAGTCCGGCGGCGGCTGGAAGACGGCCGCCAAGACCAAGACCACCAAGGCCGGGTACGCCGAGTTCAGCGTCCCCGCCGGCAAGGCCGTCTACAAGGTGTCCGCCGCGCGCTACAAGGGGCTGGCCCCCATCACCACCAAGCAGGTGAGCACCAAGACGTGGGGCAAGGCCGACTTCGCCGACGAGTTCGCCGGCAGCGCCCTCGGCCCCGACTGGAGCCAGCGTGCCCAGTTCTACAACCCCGGCGGCCTGCGCAACTGCGCCAAGGGCGACCCGTCGGCGACGTCGCGTCTCCGGCGGCCTGCTGCGGCTGAGCGTGCTCGCCGACCCGGCCCGGGCGACCGAGTCGTGCACGGCGTACCGCGCGGACGGCTCGACCATCGGCCAGTTCCGCTACCGCCTCAACGGGCACATCTCCACCGACGGGCAAGCACGACTTCAAGTTCGGCGTCGCCGCCGCCCGGATGAAGTTCCAGAAGGCCCGCGGCCAGCACGCGTCGTTCTGGCTCCAGCCCACCGACTACAACGACGAACGCCACCTCGGCGGCCAAGGACGGCGCCGAGGTCGACATCATCGAGTGGTTCGGCGAGGGCGGGAAGCAGAGCGGCCTGACCAGCTTCATCTACCACCCCACGCCGAAGGGCCCGGTCAAGGTCGGCGGCTTCCTCAAGCAGCAGGACCGCTTCCTGGACTCCAAGAAGGACAGCTGGTGGACGCAGTACCACGTGTTCTCGGTCGAGTGGACCCCGAAGGCCTACGTCTTCCGGATCGACGGCCGCGAGTCCGCCCGGATCACCGAGGGCATCTCCAAGGTGCGCGAGTACCCCATCCTCAGCCTGCTGTCCTCGGACTACGAGCTCGAGGACCTCGGCAACGAGAACCTGCTGCCGCAGCACACGTACGTCGACTGGATCCAGACCTGGGAAGCCAAGTAGGGGTCTGACCGAACCGTCCGGAGTGCCGGAGTCCCCCGCGGGGGGCTCCGGCACTTCGCACGTCCGGCCGGCGACGGCCGCGGCGCGGACTTCGCGGAACCGGAGGCGACGGACGCCGGGTCGTGCCAAGATCGACCTCAGACACCGGGGGGTGTCGAACCCGCAGGATCCGTACGGCCGCGAGGTCGTGATCTTCGAAAGGGACATCCCCCCGTGTCCATCGTGTCGCCGTCGCGTCTCGCGACCCTCCTCGTCGCCGCCACCACCGCCGCCGTCGTGGCCACCCCGTCCGTGCCGGCCGTCGCCGCCACCGGCGTGCCGCCGACCGCCCGCGTCGTCCAGCGGGCCGAGATCTCGGTGCTGCCGCCGATCGCCCAGGTCGGCTCGACCACCGCGCCCAGCACCCGGGCCGGGACGGTCATCTCCACCACGTTCACGCCCGCGGTGAACGGCCGGCCGGTCGTCCTGGCGCGCAAGCACCACGGCAGGTGGCAGGTGGTCGACCGGACCACGACGACACGCAAGGGCGTCGCGGAGTTCACCGCCCGCACCCGGGCGCGGGGCAAGGCCGTGAAGTACCGCACCACCGCCCTCGCCTACCGGACGCTGCCCAAGGTCAACTCCTCCGCGGTCTGGTCCACGACCTGGGGCGCCCCCGACTTCGTCGACGAGTTCGACGCCCCGGCGCTGGACGCCCGCTGGCAGCACCGGATCCAGTTCCTCAACCCCTGGGGTGGCCGCAGCTGCTCGCGAGGCGCCCCCGAGGCGGCCGGCGTCGAGTCCGGGGCGCTCCGGCTCAGCGTGCGTCCCGACCCGACCGCCACCGGGTTGTGCACGCCGTCCGTGGCGGAGGGCTCCGGGGACAGCGCACCGACCGGGACCTACCGCTACCGGATCAACGGCCACGTCTCGACCGAGGACACCGCGGACTTCATGTACGGCGTGGCCGCGGCCCGGATGAAGTTCCAGCGGGCCCGTGGCCAGCACGCGTCGTTCTGGCTCCAGCCGCGCGGTCTGCTCAAGTTCGGCACCACCCCCTGGGGCGCCGAGATCGACGTGATCGAGTACTTCGGGGAGGACGAGCGGCGCGGCGGCCTGATGACCAACGTCTACCGACCCAGCCCCGAGGGCGCCAAGATCCGCAGCGGCACCCACTTCGGCAGCGCCGACCGGTTCCTGGCCGGCCGGTCGGACGCGCTGGTGGAAGAACTACCACGTGTTCTCCGTCGAGTGGACGCCCACGGAGTACGTCTTCCGGATCGACGGGCACGAGACCTGGCGCACCAGCGAGGGCATCTCCCACCACCCGCAGTTCCTCATCCTGAGCCTGCTGTCCTCCGACGACGAGCTCGCGGCGCTCGGGGGCGAGGACGACATCGACGAGAACGCCTACGTCGACTGGGTGCAGTTCTGGCAGGCGGGCTGACGCACCGGCACTAGAGTCCCGGTGTGCCGGACGTCGCGAGCAGCGTGCTCTTCGACGAGGAGTGGTACGCCGCGCAGACCGGGCTCGCCTTCGGGTCCCGCGCCGACGCGGCGGCGCACTACGTCGCCCACGCCGCGGAGTCCGGCGCCACGCCGCACCCGCTGTTCGAGCCGGCCTGGCTCTACCCCGCGCACGCGTGGCGCGCCACGGCCTCCGACCCGCTGAGCCACTACCTGGCCCGCGCCGACCGCGCGGACCTGAGCACCCACCCGCTGCTGCCCGACCACGCCGAGGACTGGCTCCACGACGCCGGGCCCGACACCCGGCTGCCGAAGACCACCGGCCTGCGCGTCACCTACGCCCAGGTGCGGACGGCCGCGCTGTCGAGCATCACCGACCCCGATGCCACCGCCAGCCGCCGACCCTCCTCCGGTCGACGTCACCGTCGTGCTGCCCGTCACCGACGGCTTCCGGAGGGTCTGCTGGTGGCTGCGCCGGCTCTATCGCACCGAGGTCGTGCGCGCCGGGACCTCCCTCGAGCTGCTGGTGGTGGCAGGCACCGACGCCGACCGACGGATCGCGGCGGTCACCGCGCTGTCGCTCCCCGGCACCCGCGTCGTCCGGTCGGCCGACCGGGTGGCCGGCGCGGTCACCGTCGTCGCCGACCCCGCGCTCGAACCGCCCGACTGGCCGTGGCTGCACCACCTCGTCGACCGCCTCGCCGACCCGTCCGTGGGCCGGGTCGGGCCGCTGCTGGTCGAGGCGGACCAGACCGTGGTCTCCGCGGGCGCGCTGCCCGCCCCGTTCCTGCGCGGCGAGACACCCGCCGACGCCGCCCGCGCCGCGCACCTGCCCGTGCCCGACCTCGGTCCCGGCGTGGTGGCGTTCCGCACCGCCGACGGGCCGCGGGACCCCGCCTACGTGGTGCCGGACGCGCGGGTGGTCGTGCCGCCGTCCCGCGCCGGGCGAGCGGCCGCCGAGGAGCGCGGGGGCGGGTCCACCTCCGAGGCGGAGCGGTGGCGGGCGGCGGGCTTCGAGGGTCCGGGTCGTCCGCTGCGCGTCGTCGAGGGCCGGCCGGCGCTGCGCTGGGCGATCGACATCGCGGCTCCGCTGGCCCCGCGCGGCCGGCGCTGGGGCGACGACCCCTTCGCCCGGAGCCTGGCCGCGGCCCTGGAGCGGCGCGGTCAGTGGGTGACCGTGGACCATCCCGAGACCCGGGCCCGCCGGTCCCGCGACCACGACGACGTCGTGCTGGTGCTGCGCGGCCTCGACCCGGTGGCGCCCACGCCCGCCGACGCCGGGGTCGCGGCCCGGCTGCTCTGGATCATCAGCCACCCCGCCGAGGTCACCGCCGCGGAGTGCGCGCCGTACGACCTGGTCCTCGCCGCCGGACCCGCCTGGGCCCGGCAGCGCACGCAGGACTGGGGGCGCGAGGTCCGCACGCTCCTGCAGTGCACGGACGCGACCCGCTTCCACCCCGGTCTGGCCGAGTCCGACAGCGGTCCCGAGGTGTTGTTCGTGGGCAACTCCCGGGGGAGCTGCGGCCGGTGGTGCGGGCCGCGCTGGACGCCGGCCTCCCGCTCACGCTCCACGGCGACGGCTGGGCCGACCTGGTCGACCCGGCCCTGGTCGCCGGGGTGCACGTGCCGAACGACGCGCTGGGCCCGCTCTACGCCTCCGCCGGCGTGGTGCTCGGCGACCACTGGGACGACATGCGCACGCTCGGCTTCGTCTCCAACCGGACCTTCGACGTGCTGGCCACCGGCGCCCGGCTCCTGTCCGACGACGTGGCCGGCCTCAGCGACCTCTACGCCGACCTGTTCGACCAGCCGGTGCCGACCTGGCGGGACCCGGCAGGACCTCCGGCGACTGGCGGAGCCCGGCTGGCGCGCGGACTTCCCCGACGCCGCAGGGCGGCTCCGGGCCGCCGAGCGGGTGGTCGCCGAGCACTCGTTCGACGCGCGGGCCGGCCAGCTCCTCGACGCGGCCCTCACGGTTGTCGGCCGACCGACCTAGACTCCAGCCCATGACCGACCTCGTGATGCCTGCGATCGGCCTGCCGCTCCCTCCGATCGAGCTGCGGATGGGCGGCGCCCACTTCCGCGAGGACACCGACTTCGTCGCGGCCGCGATCCGCGACGTGGCCCTGCTCCAGCGGCACGCCGGGCTGACCCGCGAGTCCCGGCTGCTCGACTGGGGCTGCGGCGCCGGCCGGCTCGCGGTCGGCATCCGCCAGTCCCTCGGGCACGTCCGCGACTACCACGGCGTCGACATCCAGCCGACGCTGCTCACCTGGGCGCAGGACCACCTGACCGACGAGCACACCCGCTTCACCCTCGTGGACGCGCGCAACGAGCGCTACAACCCCGACGGCAGCCCGACCTACGACATCCCCGCCGAGGCCGGCAGCGTCGACGTCCTCTACGCCTACTCCGTCTTCTCGCACATGCTCGACGCCGACGTGCGGGGCTACGCGCAGACCATCGCCTCGATCCTGGCCCCGCACGGCCGGGCGGTGATGACCGCGTTCGTCGAGAACGACGTGCCCGACTGCGAGGAGAACCCCGCGGAGTACCGCAAGCTCCCGTGGAAGGGCCGGCTGCACTGCGTGCGCTTCGACCGGCAGTTCTTCGAGCGGCTGCTCTGGGAGGCCGGCCTGGCCGTCGACGAGTTCGTCTACGGTCGCGAGACCGACGGCCAGTCGCTCTACTCGCTGCGGCTCCGCGCGAGCCTCTGACCATGGCGGACCTCGACTACCTGTTCGTCATGACCTACGGCCGGTCCGGCTCGACGCTGGTGCAGGGCCTGCTCAACTCGATCCCCGGCTACCTGATCCGCGGCGAGAACTCCGCCGCGCTCAACCACCTGCACGCCTTCCACCGCACGCTGGTGGAGGAGAGCGCCCGCGGGAACCTCGTCAACCGGCGCAAGGTGACCCACCCGTTCTTCGGGATGCCGGACTTCCCGCCCGCCGTGTCCCTGGCCGACATCCGCCGGCTGGTCCTCGACACGGTGCTGCGTCCCGAGCCCGACACCCGGGTCACCGGCTTCAAGGAGATCCGCTGGTACCAGGAGGACCTCGCGGCGTACGTCGCGTTCCTGCGCGACGTCTTCCCCGGCGCCCGGTTCGTCGTGAACACCCGCAACCAGGCCGACGTGCTCAAGAGCAAGTGGTGGGCCAAGAAGGACAACGCCGCCTACCTCGCCGGCATCGAGGAGCGCATCCTGGGCGTCGCCGCGGACCTCGGGGACGCGGCGTACCACCTGCGCTACGACGAGTTCGTCGCCGACCCGGCCTCGCTCCGCGGGCTCTTCGACTGGCTGGGTGAGGAATTTGACCTGGCCACGGTGCAGGCGACACTGGACACTCGTCACTCCGTGTGACCCGAGAACCTCACAGGCCTCTCGCGCATCACACCGATCGTCAGCACACCCGCAACCGTCGACCCGAGAGGGACAACCCTTGCTCGTTCCACGCCCGAGAACCTTCCGCACCCCGGCGCTCCTGGCCGCCTCCGCCGCCCTCGTGGTGGCCGGCCTGGCCGCGCCCTCGCTCGCCGGCAGCCGGCCCGCCGCCGGCCCGAGCGGTGACACCACCGTCGTGAGCCGCGCGGCCGGCCAGCGCGCCACCATCTCCGTGCTGCCCCAGATCTCGCAGCCGGGCAAGGGCGTCGCCAGCCCGGCCGCGGCGCGCACCGTGGTGGCCGTCAAGGTCTCCCCCGCCAAGGAGGGCCGCCCCGTCGTGCTCCAGCGGCTGTCCGGCACCTCCTGGGTCAAGGCCGGCAAGGCCAAGCTCACCCAGAAGGGACTGGCCGAGTTCAGCGTGGCCACCACGCTCGGCGGCGCCCCGATCGTCTACCGCGCCACCGCCCTGAAGTACTCCGGCAAGGCCGCCGTCACCAGCGGGCAGGTCCTCTCGACGCAGTGGGGCGCTCCCGACTTCGTCGACGAGTTCACCGGCTCGACGCTGGGCCCGGTCTGGACCCACCGCGCCAAGACCTACAACGCGGCCGGCCTGCGTCGCTGCTCCAAGGGCTCGCCCAAGGCCGTCGACGTCCGGCGCGGCGCCGTCGAGCTCAGCGTCCTGGTCGACAAGTCCAAGGGCCACAAGCTCTGCACGGCCAAGCGCGCCGACGGGTCGAAGGTCGGCAAGTTCAAGTACCGGCTCAACGGGCACATCTCGACCGAGGGCCGCGCCAGCCTGCGCTACGGCGTCGCCGCCGCGCGGATGAAGTTCCAGAAGTCCCGCGGCCAGCACGCGTCGTTCTGGCTCCAGCCCAACGTGATGACCGGCAGCAAGGACGCCCAGACCGGCGGCGCCGAGATCGACGTGATCGAGTGGTTCGGTCACCCGACCCGCAACGGCGGGCTGACCAGCTTCATCTACCACCCGTCGAAGAAGGGCCCGGTCAAGGTCGGGGACTTCATCGACAAGCCGGACCGCTTCCTGTCGAGCAAGTCCGACGCGTGGTGGAAGAGGTACCACGTGTTCTCGGTCGAGTGGACCCCGCAGGTCTACATCTTCCGCATCGACGGCAAGGAGTCGTGGCGGACCACGGCCGGCATCTCCGGGGTCAAGCAGTTCCCGATCCTGAGCCTGCTGTCCTCCGACTACGAGCTCGACGACCTCGGCGGCGACAAGCGCCTGCCGCAGCGGATGTACGTCGACTGGGTCCAGTTCTGGGAGACCGACACCCCCACGAGCTGACCGCACCACCTCCGAGTGACGGGGTCCGGAGCCGCGCACCCGCGGCCTCCGGGCCCCGTCGCCGCGTCTAGGCTGAGGCGCGTGCGGAACGCGAGGAGAGGCCTGGCGCGCGTGGTGCCCGGTCGTCGCGACGCCGACACCCCGGGCGATGCGGGCGCGCCGGACGAGGAGCCGGTCGGCCTCTCGCGCAGCGAGCGCCGCCAGCAGAAGAAGTCGCCGGTCATGACGCTGGCCCGCTCGGGCATCTTCGACCTCGAGTACTACTCCGCCGCGGCCGGCGAGGTGTTCCCGGACCGGCGCACCGCGGCCCGGCACTGCGTCACCGTCGGCATGCCGGCCGGGCTCTCACCCAACCCGTTCCTGGCGGTCACCTTCCTGCCCAAGCGGATCCAGCAGGCCTGGGCGCGCAGCAACGTGATCAAGGTCCTCGACCACCTGGTCAACGAGAAGAGCTGGGACAAGCCGTTCGGCCCGCTCTTCCACCCGCAGCTCTACGTCGAGCGGGTGGGCCGCACCGACGAGCTGCTCGCCGCGGGGCCGCTCGCCCACTTCATGACCGGGGCCGCACCGGACACCCCGATGCCGGTGGCCGTCCGCAGCGCGGCCGACGCCCCGACGTACGCCGCCGCCCGTCGCGCCCTGATCGACCACGCGCGGCTCGTCGACGCCCAGGACCGCGACCTGCCGGGCACCGAGCTGTCCTTCCACGAGCCCGGTGCCTCCCCGTGGCGGCGCGGCGCGCTCGCGCTCCCGATGCAGGGACCCGGGGGACCCCTGGTGACCGTGGTCGCGCCGCTCGCGGCCACCGCGGCGGGCGCCTCGGCGACGGTGCTCATCCTCCAGGGACAGACCCTGCACCGGTGGGAGCTGCTGCTGGTCGGGGACGTCGAGGGCCGCAGTCTGCCGCCGCTCTACGACGGTCGCGCCCGGGTGGTGCCGCTCCCGCCCGGGGCCGACTGGCGCAACGCCGGGCTCGCCGAGGCCCAGGGCGCCTACGTCGCCTTCCTGATGCCCGGCCACCACTGGCGACCCGACTTCCTCCAGGGCGCGGTCCAGTGGCTCCACGACTCCGGCCACGAGGCCGGCCACGCGGCCGTCTCGCTCCACGACGCGACCGGCCGGGTGACCGTGATGGCCGGTCACGGCGACCTGCAGACCCTGCGCGCCGGCGGTTGGATCGACGTCGGCTCGCTGGTGTGCCGGACCGAGGCGGCCCGGGCGACCGGGGGCTTCGAGCCGGAGCTGGGGTCCGGGGCGGAGCCGGAGTTCGCGATCCAGCTCGCGGGCAGCGCGCCGCTGGACGCCTTCCCGTTCGTGGCCAGCGACCGGATGGTCACCACCCTGCCGCGCCAGCAGGTCACGGCCGCGGGGGCCGACGGCGACTGGCTGGCGGTGATCGGCAAGGCCTGGGTCAACTGGGCCGAGGTGCGGGCCCGGGTCGCCGACCGGGTGCCGGGCCGGGTCTCGGTGGTGGTCCCGACGTTCAACGACGCGGCGATGACGCGGGTCGCCGTGGCCAGCCTCCTCGAGACGTCCTCGCTCCCGGACCTCGAGATCACCGTCGTCGACAACGGCTCGCCGATGGGCCTGGGCCAGGAGCTCACCGCGTCGTTCGTGGGCGAGCCGCGGGTGCGCTACCGCCGGCTGCCGGTGAACCTGAACTTCGCGATCGCCTGCAACCTCGGGTACGCCGAGTCGACCGGCGAGCTGGTGGTGTTCCTCAACAACGACACCCGCTCCGACACCGACTGGCTGCCCGACGTGGTCGCCCACCTCCAGGACCGGACCGTCGCGGGTGCCCAGCCGGTGCTGCTCTACCCCGACGCCACCATCCAGACCGCGGGCACCGTCTTCCCCGTCGCCGACGGCCTGGCCTGCCACTTCCTCACCGGCCGGCCCTACCTCGACGCGCTCCCGACCGCGGAGCTGTCCTTCCACGCCGCCACCGCGGCCGCGCTGGTGATGCGGGCGGTGGACCTCGCCACCCTCGAGGGCTTCGACCCGCACTACGTCAACGGCATGGAGGACGTCGACCTCTGCCTGCGCGCGGTCGAGCTGCGCCCCGGCGGCTTCCGGGTCGAGCCGCGCTCCTACGTCACCCACCTCGAGGGCAAGACCCCCGGCCGGGGCAAGCGGATCCCCCAGAACCGGCGCTTCTTCATGGAGCGCTGGCAGGGCCGGCTCCCCGGTCCGGAGCTCGACAAGTTCGAGCGCGCCGGCTTCACGGTGGTCGAGATCGAGGACGACGGTCAGGAGATCCCCTCCCCCCGCCCGATCATCACCCCCCGCTGACCCGCACTCCCTCGCCGAGTCGGCGCAGATGGTCTGCCGAGTCGGCGCTCGTGGCGTGCCGAGTCGGCGACGATGGCGCGGCGGGGTCGCCATCTGCGCCGAGTCGGAGGCGCCATCTGCGCCGACTCGGCGGGTTGCGGTCAGCGGCGGGCGCGGTTGGCCGCGACGAGCCCGGCGTACCACTCGAAGGACTTCTTCGGGGTGCGCACCAGGGTGTCGTAGTCGACGTGCACGAGGCCGAAGCGCTGGGTGAAGCCCTGGGCCCACTCGAAGTTGTCCATGAACGACCACGTGTAGTAGCCGCGGACGTCGACCCCGGTCGTGATCGCGGCGCTCACCGCGCGCAGGTGGGAGTCGAGGTAGTCGATGCGTGGCTGGTCGTCGACGACCCCGTCGGCGTCCGGCCCCATCCCGTAGGAGCAGCCGGACTCGGTGACGTAGATCGGCGGCAGCGCCGCGCGGTAGCGCGCCTTCAGCAGGATCAGCAGCTCGCGCAGCCCGTCGGGGACCACCGGCCAGCCGAAGTCCGTGGTGGGGTAGCCGAGCACGTCGAGGAGCTGCCACGGCGTCGGGTAGTCCTCGTCGTCGGCGGCGGCGACCTTCATCGGGTTGTAGTAGTTGAGGCCGTAGAAGTCGAGCGGCTGCCGGATGGTGGCCAGGTCGCCGTTCTGGATCACCGACTCGAGCAGCGGGGCCAGGTCCGCGGGGTAGCGCCCGAACAGCATCGGCTCGGCGAACATGCCGTTCCAGATCGCGTCGAAGAGCTTGGTCACGCCCACGTCGGCGTCGTCGTCGGTGGCGGGCCACATCGGCGCGTGGTTGTTGGCGCAGCCGACGCTGGTCGCGCCCGCCTGGCGCAGCGCGATCGCGGCCTTGCCGTGGGCCAGCAGCAGGTGGTGGGCCACCGGGAGCGCGTCGAACATCAGGTTCTTGCCCGGGGCGTGCTCACCGGTGCCGTAGCCGAGCATGGTCACCACGTTGGGCTCGTTGACCGGGATCCAGTGCTCGACCCGGTCGGCCAGGGCGCCGCCGACGATCGCGGCGTACTCCTGGAAGTGGTCGGTGGTGGCCCGGTTGAGCCAGCCCCCGTCGTCCTCCAGGGCCTGGGGCAGGTCCCAGTGGTAGAGCGTGACCATCGGCTTGATCCCGGCCTCGAGGAGCCGGTCGACGAGCCGGTCGTAGAACGCGAGGCCGGCCTTGTTCGCCCGGCCGGTTCCCTTCGGCTGGATCCGCGGCCAGGCGACCGAGAACCGGTAGCCCTCGACGCCGAGGCGCGACATCAGCTCCACGTCCTCCTCGAGGCGGTGGTAGTGGTCGCAGGTCACGGCGCCCGTGGTGCCGTCGACGACCCGGCCGGGCTCGGCGGTGAAGGTGTCCCAGATGCTCGCGCCGCGTCCGTCCTCGGTGACGGCGCCCTCGATCTGGTACGCGGCGGTACTCGTCCCGAACCGAAAGCCTCCGGGCAGCGCGGGATAACCCTCCCGAGCCCGAGCGGCGGATGCGCGCCTGGTCACCCGTCGACCCTAGTGGGTGCCCGGTGACCGCGTGACCGGAATGGCCGGACCCGTGGTCAGGGCACCAGGACGCCGGGGTTGAGCACGCCGGTCGGGTCCAGCTCGGCCTTGATCGCGCGCAGCACGCGCACCCCGAGGGGGCCGATCTCGTCCTCCAGCCAGGGTCGGTGGTCGACTCCCACGGCGTGGTGGTGGGTGATGGTGGCGCCCGCGGCGACCATCGCGTCGGTCGCCGCGGCCTTGGCCGACCGCCACCGGGAGAGCGGGTCGTCGCCCGCCTCGGCGGCGACCGTGAAGTAGAGCGAGCAGCCCGTCTCGTAGACGTGCGAGATGTGGCAGAGCACGAGCGCGCCCGGCAGCGCCGCCCGGAGGGCGGCCTGCACGTCGGCGTGCACCTGCTCCGCACGCGACCAGAACGTCGCCGTCTCCAGCGTCTCGACCAGCACGCCGACGTCGAGCATCGCATCGCGGAGGTACGGCGCGGCGAACCGCCCGGCGACCCAGTCCCGGCCCGGCCCCTCGCCCTCGTCGACGCCCCCCAGGTCGGCGAGCACGCGCGCGACGGCGGCCCGCCGCTCGGCGACGACGTCGGGGTCGCCCTCGTGGCCGACGATCATCAGGCAGCCGCCGGCCGCGCCGGCACCGATGCGGTCGGGGTGGGCGAGGCTGAGGGAGCTCTCCGTCTCGTCGGAGAGCCGCAGCACCGTCGGCAGCCGGCCGCTCTGGGCCAGGCTGCGCATCGCGGCGGCGCCGGCGGCGAACGACGGCCACCGCCACCCGTCGTACACCGTCGCCCGGGGGCGGCGGCGGACCCGCACGGTCACCGAGGTGATCACCCCGAAGGCGCCCTCCGAGCCGAGCAGCACCTGCCGGAGGTCCGGGCCCGCGGCGGACGCGGGCGCGGTGCCGAGGGTCAGCGGGCCGGCGGGGGTGACGGCCGTCAGGCCGACGACCATCGCGTCGAAGCGGCCGTACCCGGCCGAGGACTGGCCGGACGAGCGGGTCGCGGCGAACCCGCCGATCGAGGCGAACTCGAACGACTGCGGGTAGTGGCCGAGGGTCAGGCCGTGCTCGGCGAGCAGCGCCTCGGCCTCGGGACCGCGCAGCCCCGGCTCGAGGGTGGCCGTCATCGAGACCGGATCCACCGCCAGCAGCCGGGCCATCCGACCCAGGTCCAGGCTGAGCACCCCCGCGAATCCCTCCCGGCGGGCGACGAGCCCGCCGGTCACGGCGGTGCCGCCGCCGAACGGCACCACGGCGAGGTGGTGCCGGACCGCGAGGTCGAGCACGGCCGCGACCTGGCCGGCGTCGGAGGGGCGGACCACGGCGTCCGGAGCGTCGCCGAGGTCGCCGGCCCGGGCCCGCAGCAGGTCCGGGGTCGACTTGCCCCGGGTGCGGAGCCGGCGGCTGTCGTCGTCGGTCAGCACGGCGTCCTCGCCGACCGCCCCGCGCAGCTCCGCGAGCACGGCCGGGTCCAGGCGGGACGGCGGCGGCACGGCGCCCTCGACGGCGGGGCTCGCCTGCGTGCCGAAGGCCAGGTCGACCAGCGCGCGGGTGGGCTCCGGCAGGGGCGCGGCGGCGGCCGGGTCGCCCCAGCGCGACGGATGCATCTCGGGGTGCGTGGAGGAGGTCACGTGTTACAGTGTGACACATGTCGTCACTTCGTCACGAGCCCGATCCGCGCCGGAGCGCCCGCGACGGCTACCTCGACGCGGCGCGCGACTGCATCCTCGACGTCGGGTGGCGCCGGACCACGCTGACCGAGGTGGCCCGCCGGGCGGGCGTCAGCCGGATGACGATCTACCGCGCCTGGTCGGACATGCCGCAGCTCCTCGGGGACCTGATGACCCGGGAGTGGGGCGTCGTCGTGGCCGGCACCCTGGCCCGTGCGGACCTGCCGAGCGAGCCGGTCGCCGCCCTCGCCCGGGGTCTCGTCGACACCGTCGTCGGGTTGCGCGACAACGAGCTGTTCGTCCGGATCGTCGAGCTGGACCCCGAGCTGCTGCTGCCCTACCTGCTCTCGCGTCGCGGCCGCAGCCAGCAGGCCCTCCTCGAGCTGCTCCGCGACCGCATCGAGGCCGGCCAGCGGGCCGGCGCCATCCGGACCGGCAGCGCCGACGCCCTGGCCCGCACCCTGCTGCTCACCAGCCACGGCTTCGTGTTCTCGGCCCAGACGATGGTCGACGACGACGTCTCCGAGGCGGACCTGGACGCCGAGCTCCACCTCCTCGTGCGGCGGGTGCTGGAGCCGTGAGCCGACCGATCACCGCCGGGCTGGCCGGGCTCCCGGACGACGTCGACCTGGTCGTCGTCGGCCTCGGGGCGACCGGCGCCGGGACCGCCCTCGACGCGGTCACCCGCGGGCTCTCGGTGCTGGCCGTCGACGCCCACGACCTGGCCTTCGGCACGTCGCGGTGGTCCTCCAAGCTCGTGCACGGCGGCCTGCGCTACCTCGCGCAGGGGCAGTTCGCCGTCGCGCACGAGAGCGCCGTCGAACGCGGCCTGCTGATGGAGGTGACTGCGCCGCACCTGACCCGCGCGATGCCGTGGGTGCTCCCCCTCACCACCGGCGTCTCCCACCGGCACGCGACGATGATGGGCGCCGGGATCTACGCCGGCGACCTGCTCCGGGTCAGTGCGCACACACGGCGGGCGACGCTGCCGCGGCCGCGTCGGATCTCGGCCACCGAGACCCTGCAGCACGCCCCGGGGCTCCGCAGCGCCGGTCTGCGCGGCGGCCTGCTCTCCTGGGACGGCCAGCTCGAGGACGACGCCCGGCTGGTCACCACCATCGCGCGCACGGCCGCCCGGCACGGGGCCCATGTCCGCACCCGCGCGCGGGTGCAGCACGCCACCGGCACCCAGGTGACCCTGCGCGACGAGCTGACCGGCGGCAGCCGCACCGTGACCGCCCGCGGCGTCGTGAACGCCACCGGGGTCTGGGCCGGCGCCCTGGTCCCCGAGGTGACGCTCCGGCCCAGCCGCGGCAGCCACCTGGTGCTCCGTCCCGGCAGCCTGCCGGGCCTGCGGGCCATCGTCACGGTGCCCGTCCCCGGCTCCGTCAACCGCTTCGTGATGGTCCTGCCCCAGCCCGACGGCACCCACTTCGTCGGCCTGACCGACGAGCCGGTCGACGGCCCGGTCCCCGACGTCCCGGTGCCGACCGACGCCGAGGTCGACTTCCTGCTCGGCTCGGTCGCGGACGCCTTCGAGCGGCCGCTGGACCGCGCCGACGTCGCGGGTGTGTACGCCGGCCTGCGCCCGCTGCTCGACACCGGTGGCGGTGCCACCGCCGACCTGAGCCGCTCCCACACGGTGCTCGTCTCGTCGACCGGCGTCGTCACGGTCGTGGGCGGCAAGCTGACGACGTACCGCCGGATGGCGGAGGACGCGGTGGACGCCGTGCTCGCCCGCACGACGCTGGCGGCGGACCCGTGCCGCACCCGGACCGTGCCGCTCGACGGCGCCGCCCGGCGGCCGGTGCTCGCCGCCCTCGCGGGCCCGCCCCGCCTGGTCCGCCGCTACGGCACGGACGCCGACCTGGTGCTGGCGACCGCCCGGGAGGTCACCGGGCTCGACGACGAGGAGCTGCTGGCGCCCGTCGCCGACGGCGTGCCCACCAACCTCGCCGAGCTGGTCTTCGGCGTCACCCACGAGGGTGCGGTGGACGTCGGCGACCTGCTCGACCGGCGGACCCGGGTCGGGCTGGTCCCCCGCGACCGCGAGCGCGCGGTGGGGGCCGCCGAGCGGGCCCTGGGGCTGGCGAGCCGGACGCGGGTGCCCGGAAGCCGATGAGTTCCCGGGTCGACGCCGGTCCACACGGGTGGGCAGACTGAGGACCGATGAACGAGGGGACCCGCGTGACCACCGACAGCACCACCGAGCTGGACGACTTCCCGACCCTGACCGCGCGCTACCAGCGTGAGCTGCTCGCGCACTGCTACCGGATGAGCGGGTCCGTGCACGAGGCCGAGGACCTCGTCCAGGAGACCCTGCTGCGCGCCTGGAAGGCGAGCGCGGACTTCGAGGGCCGCAGCTCGGTGCGCACCTGGCTCTACCGGATCGCCACCAACGTGTGCCTGACCAACCTGGAGAGCCGCCCCCGCCGGCCGCTCCCCGCCGGGCTCGGCACCCCCGACCAGCTCGCCGGCGACGCGCTGGAGCTCGACCCCGAGATCCCCTGGCTCGAACCCGTGCCCGACGCGGCGGTCGTGGTCGCCGAGAAGGAGTCGATCCGGCTCGCGTTCGTCGCCGCGCTCCAGCACCTGCCCGCCCGCCAGCGGGCCGTGCTGATCCTGCGCGACGTGCTGCGGTGGTCGGCCGCGGAGGTCGCCGAGGCGCTCGACACCACCTCCGCCGCGGTCAACTCGGCCCTCCAGCGCGCCCACGCCCAGCTGGCCGACAAGAACCTCACCGAGGACACCGTCGACGTGGACCTCGACGACCGCCAGCAGGAGATGCTCTCGGCCTACGTCGAGGCCTTCTGGCGCAAGGACATCGACGCGATCGTGGGGCTGCTGACCGCGGACGCGGTGTGGGAGATGCCGCCGTACAAGGGCTGGTACGTCGGGGCCGAGAACATCGGCCGCCTGATCGACTCCCAGTGCCCGGGCCAGGTGCACGACATGGTGATGCTGCCGGCGGCGGCGAACGGGCAGCCGGCGTACGGCCTCTACATGCGCACCCGCGAGGGCCACTTCGACCCGTTCCACCTCCAGGTGCTCGAGCTCGACGGCGAGAAGGTCACCCACGTCGGAGCGTTCTTCGGCGCCGACTTCGCCTCCTTCGGGCTCCCGACCCGGCTCCCGGCCGACTTCCGGGGATGACCTGGGAGCTCCCGGCGTCCGTCGAGCTGCTCGAACGGGCCCTGGGCTACACCCGTGCTCGGCTCGCCGGTGTCACCGCGGCCCGGCTCGGCGCCCCCACGCCGTGCTCGGAGTGGGACCTGCACGACCTGCTCGTCCACATGGACGACGCCCTCGACGCGTTCCTCGAGGCGGCCGGCGGCGTCGTGGCGCTGCGCTCGCGTCCGCTCGACGCCGCTGCCGCGGACACCGTCACCCGGGTCCAGGTCAAGGCGTGCGCGCTGGTCGGCGTCTGGACCGCGGCGGTGCGCGAGGGACGAGCCACGATCGACGTGGGCGGCCGGCCGGTGCCCAGCGGGCTGCTGGTGAGCGCGGCGGCGCTCGAGGTCACCGTGCACGGCTGGGACGTCGGCTGGGCGACCGGGGCGCCGGAGCGGATCCCCGCGGCCCTCGCCCGCGACCTGCACCCCGTGGCGGCGGCCACCGTGACCGCCGCGGACCGCGGCATCCGCTTCGGAGAACCCAGACGGGTCACCCCGGATGCCCCGCCTGACCACTCCCTCCTGGCCCATCTGGGCCGTTCCGAGGGCCCGGCAGGACAAATCGGCCGGATTCGGCTCCCCGGGACCGGAGCCGCTTCCTAGTCTCGGGCAGATGCAGACCACGCCGGTCGTGGAGAGGGAGGTGGAGCTCGCCACCTTCTCCAGGGCCATCAGGCGTGCCGCGGCCGGTCGTGGCGCAGTACTCGCCGTGACCGGGGCGGCCGGCGTCGGCAAGACCTGTTTGCTGGAACAGGTCGAGTCCGAAGCCGCCACCGCGGGCTGGTTCGTCTTGTCGGACCGTGCTCCCCGGAGCCGGGCGCGCCGCAGCATCCTGCTGGAGCTGTTGGAAGGCCTGGACCCGGGGAAGCACCCACTGGACGGGCCAGCCCGCGCACTGCGTTCCCTCGCATCGGGCCGCGAGGTGCCGACCGCCGCCCTCGTCGGGGGCGTGCGCTGGCTGCTGGAGGACCTCGTGGCCGAGCGGCAGGTGCTCCTCGTCGTCGACGACCTCCCCCGCGGCGACCTCGTCTCCGTGCGCACCCTGCACGCGCTGCGCGACGAGATCCGCAGCCTCGGCTGCCTCCTCGTCTTCGCGGTGGCCGACGACGAGCCCGGGGCCGAGCTGACTCCCGGCGTCGCGGACCTGGTCGCCGAGCTGCTCGCGGACGCGCGACGGCTGACGCCGGCACCGCTCACCCGGGACGCGGTGGCCGCGCTGGCGCGCACGGCCCGGCCGGCGACCACCGACGCGGAGGCCGCCGACGTCTACCGACGTACGGCGGGGAACCCGCGCGCGGTCCACGACCTGCTGCACCTCCGGCGGGTCCCCCGTCGGCCCGAGGACGAGGTACGCCGCGCCCTGGCCGCCCTGGAGCCCGTCGCTCTCGACCTGCTCCGCCTCGCCTGTCTGTCCGACGACGCCCCGGAGGTCTCCGAGCTCGCGGCCGCGCTCGCGCTGCCCGAGGCCACGGTCCGCCGCCACTGCCAGGACCTGGCCGACGAGCTCCTGCTGACCGTCGACCTCGACCAGGCCGAGCCGGCGACGACGAGAGTGCGGTTGGCGGTGCTGGCCACCCTGTCCAGGTCGGAGGCCGCCGAGCTCCACGACCGGCTGGCGCAGGCCCTGCTGGTCACCGGCGCGCGCCCGGACCGGCTCGTCACCCACCTGCTGCACGCCCGGCCGCGCGGGAACCCGGCCGCCCGGCTCGTCCTCGAGCACCAGGGCCGACGGGCCCTGCGGGACGGCGACACCCGCCTCGGGGTCGCCCTGCTGCGCCGCGCCCTGGACGAGGGTCCCGGCACCTCCGACGACGCGGCCCTGGCCAGCGCGCTGGCCCGCGGGCTGGTGACCCTCGGCGACGTCACCGGCGCGGTGGCCTGCTGGGGGCAGGCGGGCGACCTCTGCGCGGACCCCGCCCTCGCGCTGGAGTACGCCGCGGCGGCCGCCGACGCCCTCGCGGACGCGGGCCGGCTGCCGGAGGCGGTGGCGGCGTACGCCGCGCTGGCCGCGGACGCGCCGCCCGAGACGCGCCGGTGGGTGCACGACCGGATGCTCCTCGCGAGCTACGTCAGCGGCCTCGAGCCCCTCGACCGACCCGACGGGGGCGAGGCGCCGGGTGAGACGGCCTCGATCTCGACCGCCTTCGCCCTGGCCAACAAGAGCCTCGCCGCCGACCGCGTGGCCGTGCTGGCCCGGACGGCGGCGCAGGATGCGCTCGAGGGTCGGCTGCCGGTCCGGTCCCTGCTGCTCTCCACCGCCCTCCTGGCCGCGGCCTCCGCGTTCGACGACGCGGACCGGCTCCTCAGCGCCGCCGTCGACGCGCCGCGCGACCCGCAGACCGCGCTCATCGCCGCAGCCTGCCGGGGCCTGGTCCGGGTCCGCGTCGGCCGGGTGACCGAGGGACTGGCCGACCTGGAGCGCGCCGGCGCCCACCCGGCCGCCGCCGGGCCGGCGCAGGAGGTCGCCCAGGTGTCCGCCGTCGTCGACGGGCTGCTGGCCCGCGGCGACCTCGCCGGGGCGACCCGCCTGTCCACCGGACTGAACCGGATCCCGCAGTCGACGGGCATCGCGGCCGCGCTCGCCCGGCACACGCTCGCCGAGGTGGCCGGCGCCGCCGGGGACCACGTCCTGGCGACGGAGCTGTACCTCGACGCCGGGCGGTGCACCGGTGCGGACGTCGACAACCCCGGGCTGCTCCCCTGGCGGGTGGGGGCCGCCCTCGCCGAGATCCGGTCGGGAAGCGCCGGCCGGGCCCTCGAGCTGGCCCGGGAGAACCTCCGGCTGGCCCGGCAGTTCGGCGCGCCGTACGCCGAGGCGCAGGCGCTGCGCACGGTCGCCGCCGTCGACGTGACCGCGGACCGGGTCGGACTGCTGCGCCAGGCGATCGACGTGGTCGGCGCGGTCCCCGCGCTGCGGCTGCGGGCCCAGATCGAGACCGACCTGGCCGCGCTGCTCACCCTCACCCCGGCCCACGGGACCGAGGCGCTGGTGCTGCTCCGCGCGGTGGACGAGTACGCCGCCCACGAGGGGCTCGAGCCGCTCCGGGGCCGCGCCCGGCGCCTCCTGGACCGGCTCGGTGAACCCCGGCCCTCCGGCCCGGCCGAGGCGCTGGCCACCCTGACCGCGGGCGAGCGGCGCACCGCCCGGCTGGCCGCGGAGGGGCACTCCAACCTGTCGATCGCCGAGCGGCTCGGGGTGAGCGTGAAGGCGGTCGAGTGGCACCTGTCCGGCTGCTACCGCAAGCTCGGCATCCGGTCGCGGCGCCAGCTCGCCGCCGTGCTCACGGCCGCCTGACCGCCCCGGGACGGCACCCCGGGATCCCTAGAATCCCGCCATGACCGACCAGTCGCACCGCCTCGTCCGGATGACCGGCCGCGACGTGGCCCAGGTCCACCGGGCCGCGACCCCGCTCGAGCTGCTCTTCGACCTCGCGTTCGTGATCGCCTTCGGCACCGCGGCCAACGAGCTCGCGCACGCGCTGGTCGAGGACCACGTGCGGGTCGGGGTGGTGGGCTTCTGCTTCGCGACCTTCGCGGTGTCGTGGGCCTGGATCAACTTCGCCTGGTTCGCGTCGGCCTTCGACACCGACGACTGGATCTACCGGCTGACCACGATGGTCCAGATGGTCGGGGTGCTGATCCTCGCGCTCGGCCTGCCCGACATGTTCGCCTCGCTCGAGGAGGGCGAGGTGCTCGACAACCGGGTGATGGTCCTGGGCTACGTCGTGATGCGGCTCCCGATGGTCTTCCAGTGGATGCGGGCGGCCCGCCAGGACCCCGCCCGTCGCCCGGCCGCGCGGGTCTTCATCATCACCATCACGGTCGCGCAGGTCGGGTGGATCGTGCTGCTGGTCCTCGACCTGAGCATCCCCGTGACCTTCGCCCTCGCCGGCCTGCTGATCCTCGTCGAGCTGGCCGGGCCGGTGTACGCCGAGACCCGGACCATCGGCACGCCCTGGCACCCCCACCACATCGCCGAGCGGTACGGCCTGATGGTCATCATCGCGCTCGGCGAGGGGATGATCGGCACGATGGCGTCGATGACCGCGATCGTCGGCCCCGACGGACCCGGCTGGTCCGTGGACTTCGTGCTGGTCGGGCTGGCCGGCGTCGCGCTCGTCTTCGGCATGTGGTGGACCTACTTCACGGTGCCCTGCGGCGCGATGCTGGCCGCGCACCGGGAACGATCCTTCGGCTGGGGCTACGGCCACATCATCCTGTTCGGCGCGGTCGTGGCCGTGGGCGCCGGACTGCACGTCGCGGCGTACTACCTGGAGCACCACTCCGAGCTCGGCGTCCTCGGCACCCTGCTCAGCGTGGCCGTGCCCTTCGGGATCTACGTGCTGTCGGTCTACCTGCTGTACGCCGCCCTGACCCGGAGCTTCGACCCCCTGCACGTCGTGCTCGTCGCGATCACCGCGGCCGTCGTGGCGCTCTCGGTCGTGCTCGCCGTGGCCGGCGTCTCGCTGGCCGTCTGCCTGCTGGTCCTGGCCCTCGGCCCGTGGGTGACCGTGGTCGGCTACGAGGTGCGCGGCCACCGGCACAACGAGGAGGTGCTGGCCGCGCTCTGAGCCGCCCGGCGCGGGTCAGCCGGCGGGGAGCGACACGTAGGTGGTGTCGAGGTACTCCTCGATGCCCTCGAACCCGCCCTCGCGACCGAAGCCGCTGGACTTGACCCCGCCGAAGGGGGCCGCGGCGTTGGAGATGAGGCCGGTGTTGATCCCGACCATGCCGAAGGCCAGACCCTCGGCCAGCCGGATGGTCCGCGCCAGGTCCCGGGTGAAGGCGTACGACGCGAGGCCGTACTCCGTCGCGTTGGCCCGCTCGAGCGCCTCCGCCTCGGTGGCGAAGGTGGTGATCGGGGCGACCGGGCCGAAGATCTCCTCGGTGTTGATCTGCGCCTCGGGCGGCACCCCGAGCAGCACCGTGGGCGAGTAGAAGGTGCCCCTGCTGGTCTCCGGGGTGTCCGGCGGGCCGCCGCCGACCACCAGCGTGGCGCCGTCGTGGACCGCGTCGGTCACCAGCTGGTGCACCGAGTCGACGGCCTTCTGGTCGATCAGCGGCCCGACGTCGACACCCTGGTCCTGGCCGCGCCCGACGGTGAGCTTGCCCATCCGGGCGCCCAGCCGCGCGGCGAAGTCGTCGGCGACCGACTCGTGGACGAGGAACCGGTTGGCCGCGGTGCAGGCCTCGCCCATGTTGCGCATCTTCGCGATCATCGCGCCGTCGACCGCGGCGTCGAGGTCGGCGTCCTCGAAGACCAGGAACGGCGCGTTGCCGCCGAGCTCCATGCTGACCCGCAGCAGCTCGTCGGCGGCCTGCTTGACCAGCAGCTTCCCGACCGTCGTCGAGCCGGTGAAGCTGAGCTTGCGGAGCCGGTCGTCGGCCATCAGCGCCGCGCTGACGTCCTTGGAGGTGCTCGTGGTGATGACGTTGAGGACCCCGGGCGGCAGCCCGGCCTCCTCCAGCGTCTCGGCCAGCAGCAGCATGGTCAGCGGCGTGGACTCGGCCGGCTTGACCACCATCGTGCAGCCCGCCGCGACCGCGGGACCGATCTTGCGGGTGCCCATCGCCAGCGGGAAGTTCCAGGGCGTGATGAAGAGGCACGGACCGACCGGCTTCTTGAGGGTCAGCAGCCGCGAGCCGCCGGCGGGGTTCTGCATCCAGCGGCCGTGGATGCGCACCGCCTCCTCGGCGAACCAGCGGAAGAACTCCGCGCCGTACGTCACCTCACCCTTGGCCTCGGCCACCGTCTTGCCCATCTCCAGGCTCATCAGCCGCGCGAAGTCGTCCGCGCGGCCGGTGATCAGCTCGAAGGCACGGCGCAGCACCTCCCCGCGCTCGCGCGGAGCCGTCGCGGCCCAGTCCGCCTGGGCGGCGACCGCGGCGTCGAGCGCGTCGAGCGCGTCACCGCTGTCGGCGTCGGCCACCGAGGTGAGGACGGAGCCGTCAGCGGGGTCGGTGACGTCGAAACGACGCCCGCTCTCGGCCTCGCGCCACACGCCCCCGATGAGCAGCTGCCCGGCGTTCACGAGGTCTCGCCGGGGACACGGGGCGCCGGAGCGGCGCGGAGGGCAAAATTCGTCATGCCACGCAGCCTGCCACGTCCCCAATCTGCGGGAAACTGCTGACGCAGCGTGCGCCGGGGTGACAGTCTTGACCTGCCCGGGGGATTGATCGCCTCCGGTTGAGCCGGGCCCCCCGTTGACCCCATGCGATGGGGGGCCCGTGCTTGCCCGCTCGCTGCCCTGCGGCCCGTCGTGGCCCGCCCTCTCGCCGGTGAAGGTGTCCCGGCCCCCTTGTGCTCCGCGCCGGAGAGGGGAAAGTTTGGGACCGACGACGGGAGCGCGACATGACTGACAGAGCACGGAGATCGTCCGGGCAGGATCTCGAGGCGAGCAGCCCCGATCGCATCCGCAACGTGGTGCTGATCGGGCCCGGAGGATCGGGGAAGACCACGCTGGTCGAGACGCTGCTCGCCTCCTCTGGAGCCATCGGGCGCGCGGGCTCCGTGCGCGACGGGACCACCGTGTGCGACTTCGAGGACGCCGAGCACGCCCATGAGCGATCCATCTCCCTCGCGGTCGCGCCGCTGGTGCGCGACGGGGTGAAGGTCAACCTGATCGACACCCCCGGCTACGCCGACTTCGTCGGTGAGCTGCGCGCGGGGCTGCGCGCCGCCGACTGCGCGCTGTTCGTGATCGCCGCCAACGAGGGGATCGACGCCACCACCCGGACCCTGTGGCGCGAGTGCGCCGAGGTGGCGATGCCCCGCGCGGTCGTCGTCACCAAGCTCGACCAGGCCCGCGCCGACTACGACGGGGTGCTCCTCGCGGCCCAGGACGCGTTCGGCGACAAGGTGATGCCCCTCTACCTCCCCGTCCGCACCGGAGACGAGGTCACCGCGCTGGCCGGGCTGCTGTCCCCGTCCGAGCACGCCGACGACGAGCAGCGCGGCACCTTCATCGAGGCGGTCATCGAGGAGTCCGAGGACGAGACCCTGATGGACCGCTACCTCGAGGGCGAGGAGATCGGCGAGGACGTGCTGGTGGCCGACCTCGAGAAGGCCGTCGCCCGCGCCAGCTTCCACCCCGTGGTGCCGGTCTGCTCGGTCACCGGCGTCGGCTGCACCGAGCTCCTCGACCTCATGGTCCGGGCGTTCCCCTCGCCCCTCGAGCACACCCCGCCCGAGGTGTTCACGCCCGCCGGCGCGGTCGCGCCGGCGATCACGTGCGACCCCGACGGCCCGCTGGTGGCCGAGGTGGTGCGCACCACCAGCGACCCGTACGTCGGCCGGCTGTCGGTGGTGCGCGTCTTCAGCGGCACGCTGGTCCCCGACGCGACCGTGCACGTGTCGGGCCACTTCTCGTCGTTCTTCGGTGCGGAGGCCGGGCACGCCGACCACGACGAGGACGAGAAGATCGGCGCGCTCGCCCACGCGTTCGGCCGGCACCTCGCCCCGGCAGCCCGGGTCGTGGCCGGGGACATCTGCAGCATCGGTCGGCTCACCCGCGCGGAGACCGGCGACACGCTCTCCTCCGTCGACGACCCGCGGGTGCTCCGGCCGTGGTCGATGCCCGAGCCGCTGCTCCCGGTGGCGATCGTGGCCCGGTCGAAGGCCGACGACGACAAGCTCGCCTCCGCGCTGTCCCGGCTGGCCGCCGAGGACCCCTCGATCCGGATCGAGAACAACCCCGAGACCCACCAGCTGGTGCTGTGGTGCATGGGCGAGACGCACGCCGCCGTGGTGCTCGAGCGGCTGGACGAGCGGTACTCCGTGCACGTCGACCAGGCGCCGTACCTCGTGTCCCTGCGGGAGACCTTCGGCGGCCCCGCGAAGGGCCACGGCCGGCACGTGAAGCAGTCCGGCGGGCACGGGCAGTACGCCGTGTGCGACATCGAGGTGGAGCCGCTCCCGGAGGGCGGGGGGTTCGAGTTCGTCGACAAGGTGGTCGGCGGCGCCGTCCCGCGCAACTTCATCCCGTCGGTGGAGAAGGGCGTCCGGAACCAGATGGAGCGCGGGGTGCGGGCCGGCTACCCGGTCGTCGACCTGCGGGTCACGCTCACCGACGGCAAGGCCCACGCCGTGGACTCCTCCGACATGGCCTTCCAGATGGCCGGCGCGCTGGCGCTGCGCGAGGCCGCGACCTCGTCGTCGGTCACCCTGCTGGAGCCCTACGACGCGGTGACGGTGGTGATCCCCGACGACCTGGTCGGCGGGGTGATGTCGGACCTGTCGGCCCGCCGCGGCCGGCTGCTCGGCACCGACAAGGTCGGCGACGACCGCACCCTGGTGCGCGCCGAGGTGCCCCAGACCGAGCTCACCCGCTACGCCATCGACCTGCGCTCGTCCACCCACGGCTCGGGGATCTTCACCCGCGCCTTCGCGCACTACGAGCCGATGCCCGAGGACGTCGCCCGCGGGGTCGACGTGCGGGACTCACGCGCCTGAGCCTGCTCGCGCTGCGGTTGCGGTTTGGTCACCAACCGCAGACAAACCGGCCCCAAGCTGCGGTTCCTGACCAATCGGTGAACCCACCACGACCAGCCCGCTACCGACTTGCGGAATGGTCACCAACCGCAGACAAACCAGCCCCGCAGCTGCGGTTCCTGACCAATCGGTGACCCCGCAACGACCACTCAGGCGGCCGCGCGCAGGAACGCCTCGAGGATCGGGCCGGCGGTGCGGGAGCCGGACTCGCCGACGTCGACGTAGACGGCGACGGCCAGGTCACCCTGGGCGGCCACCATCCAGGCGTGGAGCAGCCGCTTCCCGTCGAGGTCGAACTCCGCGGTGCCGGTCTTGGCGATGACCGGGGCACCGGGGACGTCGAGCAGGCCGGAGCCGCTGCCCGAGGTGACCACGCCGCGCAGCATCGTGCGCAGCGCCTCGCCCTCACCGGCCGCCAGCGGGGCCGCGTTCGGGGGCACCGCCACGTCCACCGACTCGATCAGCCGCGGCACCACCGTGGTGCCGGCCTGGATCGAGGCCATCACCGTGGCCATCGCCATCGGGGAGGCGAGCACCGTGCCCTGGCCGATCAGGTCGGCGGCGGCCTCGGTCTCCGACACCGGCGTCGGCACCTGGCCGAAGTACGCCGGGAAGCCGAGGTCGTGGTCGATGCCCAGGCCGAGCGTGGCCGCGGCCGCACCGAGGTCCTTCGGCCCGAGCCGGTCGTGCTCCCCGATGAAGGCGGTGTTGCACGAGTTGGCCAGCGCGGTGCGCAGCGGGATCCGGCCGATCCCGCCCGGCGGGTAGTCGTCGTAGTTCTCGAACGACCGGCCGTCGACGACCACGCTGGTCGGGCAGTCCACGAGCGTGTCCGGCGTGAGGCCGGCCCGCAGCAGGGCCAGGGTGCTGACGGTCTTGAACGTCGAGCCCGGCGCGGCCTGGCCGTAGGTCGCGATGTTGACCCCGCCGGTGCCGGGGCCGTTGGCGGCGGCGAGGACCGCGCCGGTGGACGGCCGCACGGCCACCAGGGCCGCGGCCGGGCCCACGCCGGCGAGCAGCCGCTCGGCCTCGAGCTGGAGGTCGAGGTCCATCGTGGTGGCCAACGACTCGCCGTCGATGGCGTCGACCCGGAACACCTCGCGCGCCTTGCCGTCCGACGCGATCGCGTCCACCACGACGCCGGAGGTCCCGGTGAGCTGCTCGTCGTACCTCGCCTCGAGGCCGGACAGTCCGGCGACGTCGCCGGGCTGGTAGCGCTCCGGGTCCTCCTCGACCATCTCGGCGGTCACCGCCCCGACCCGGCCGAGGATCGGCACGGCGAAGTCGGGCGTCGGCCCGAGCGGGATGTCGTCCTGGACCGCGAGCGCGCCGTCGATCGACTGGTACGACGCGGCGACCTGCTGCGGGACCTGGTCGCGACGCAGCACGATCGCCTCCACGAAGGCCTTGTCCCCGGCCGCCTCGACGAGCTTCGCGTAGGGGCCGGGCGCGATGCCGACCAGCCGGGCCAGCTCACGGGCGGAGGCGCCGGCCGCCTCCGGCGCCACCGTGCTGCGGTCGATGCCGAAGCGGGTGACCGGGCGCGCGGTGACGAGGCCCTCGCCGCGCGCGCCGAGGATGTCCCCGCGCCGCGCGCCGATCGTGGTCGCGTCGAGCACCACCGCCTCGTCCAGCGACGGCTCGACCAGCGCCGGCTCCCAGGCCACCTGCCACTCGTCGCCGGCGAGGGTGAGCGCGGCCGTGGTGTCGTAGGTCCACTCCTGCCCCGAGACGTCCCAGGTCCAGCTCACCGTGGCCGTGGTGGCGGCCGGCGCGTCCTCGGTCGCCTCGGTGACCGCACCCGCGGTCGCGGTGACCGTGCGGCCCGCGGCCCCCATGCCCTCGACGATCGCGTCGAAGTCGCTCGCCGCGTCGGGCCCGGTCTGCTCGGTGAACGGCACGGCCGCCAGGTCACCGGTGGTCAACCCCTCGGCCAGCGCGTCCACGGCCGCGTCCGGCTCCGGCAGGTCCGGCTCGTCGGTTCCGCTGCACGCCGACAGGGACCCGATCGCCACCGCCGCCACGAGACCCGTCCGCATCGCCTTCCGCACGCGCAGAACGTATCTGAGGGGGTGTCACCCGGCTCTGAGGTACTACGGCGCGCGACAAGTACGTCGTCCTACCGATGTGAGGACCCACGTCGCAGCCCTAGCGTCGAGAACGCACCACGAGAGGAGGAGCCATGCACCACGTCGGACCCACCATCGTCCGGATCTTCAGCGAAGACCGGCCCGCCACACCCGCCCGTCCGCGCCGCCGCTCGCGCCGCACGCGCACCGAGCAGTCGCCGACTACTCGTCGATGACGTGCATCGCGGCCTCTTCGGCGCTGGCTCCGGCGCCGTCGATGCCCGCGTCCTCGACGAAGCGGTCGTCGCCCTCGTCGCTGGCGATCAGCCGGCCGGACCGCTCGTCGCCGACCTCGCCGTCGTCGAGGTCCTCCTCGTCCCACGTGTCCGTCAACGGGTCGAGGTCGGGCTCCTCCTGCCGGAGCCGCTGGTCGAGCGTCTCGCCCGCGTGCTCCTCGGCCGCGGTGTTGCCGAACCCCTGACCCACCGACCAGTCCTCGCGCGTCGTGATGCCCTCGTCCAGCACGTCGTCGACCCCGCGGTCCTCCAGGGTGTCCTCGGCCTGCAGCTGGTCCTCGTCGTCGACGCTGTAGTCGCCGTACTCCTCCTGCGATTCGGTCATGCCTCCATCATGCACGCCGCTCCAGGGCCGGGTCAGTCGGTGCCGAACTCCATCGCCGCCGCGTCGAGGGCCTCGTCGCCGGTGCCGCCCTCGGCGGCCGGGTTCGCGGCGATGCGGTCGGCGCCGCCGGCGGGCAGCGCTCCGAGGAGCACGCCGTTCTCGACGAGCACCTGGCCCTCGTCCAGCGGCTGCGCGGCGTAGAGCTCGAGCTTGGCGCGCGAGTCGGCGATGTCGAGGTTGCGCATGGTCAGCTGGCCGATCCGGTCGGTCGGCCCGAAGGCGGCGTTGTCGGTGCGCTCCATCGACAGCTTGTCGGGGTGGTAGGAGAACGCGGCACCCTGGGTGTCCAGGATCGTGTAGTCCTCGCCACGCCGCAGCCGCAGCGTCACCTCCCCGGTGACCAGCGACGCCACCCAGCGCTGGATCGCCTCGCGGAGCATCAGCGCCTGGGGGTCCAGCCACCGGCCCTCGTAGAGCAGCCGGCCCAGCCGACGGCCCTCCGCGTGGTAGCTCGCGATCGTGTCCTCGTTGTGGACGGCGTTGAGCAACCGCTCGTAGGCGATCCAGAGCAGCGCCATGCCGGGCGCCTCGTAGACGCCGCGGGACTTCGCCTCGATGATCCGGTTCTCGATCTGGTCCGACATCCCCAGCCCGTGCCGACCGCCGATGGTGTTGGCCTCGTGCACGAGCGCGACCGGGTCGTCGTACGTCGTGCCGTTGAGGGCGACGGGCCGGCCGCGGTCGAACCGGACGGTCACGTCCTCGGCCTCGATGGCCACCGCCGGGTCCCAGAACCGCACGCCCATGATCGGCTCGACGACCTCCAGCGAGACGTCGAGGTGCTCGAGGGTCTTGGCCTCGTGGGTGGCGCCCCAGATGTTGGCGTCGGTGGAGTACGCCTTCTCCTGGCTGTCGCGGTAGGGCAGCCCCCGCTCGGTGAGCCACGCGCTCATCTCGGCGCGGCCGCCGAGCTCGGTGACGAACGCGTGGTCGAGCCACGGCTTGTAGATGCGCAGGTCGGGGTTGGTCAGCAGGCCGTAGCGGTAGAACCGCTCGATGTCGTTGCCCTTGAACGTCGACCCGTCGCCCCACACGTCCACGCCGTCCTCGTGCATGGCCCGCACCAGCATCGTGCCGGTCACCGCCCGGCCCAGCGGCGTGGTGTTGAAGTAGGCCCGGCCGCCGGAGCGGATGTGGAACGCACCGCAGGCGAGCGCGGCCAGGCCCTCCTCGACCAGGGCGCCCTTGCAGTCCACGGCCCGGGCGAGCTCGGCGCCGTAGGCGGTCGCCCGGTCGGGAACACTCGCGATGTCGGGCTCGTCGTACTGCCCGATGTCGGCGGTGTAGGTGCAGGGGATCGCCCCCTTCTCGCGCATCCAGGCGACCGCCACGGAGGTGTCGAGGCCGCCGGAGAACGCGATGCCGACACGCTGGCCGACGGGCAGGGAGGTGAGCACCTTGGACATGGGCATGATTATGCAATCCAATGCATGCATATGCAAAGCCACGGAACCGCGACCCGCCCCGGAAGGAGGAGCGGGCCGCGGCGCCGGGCGGCTCCCCCTAGCCGGGTGTGACGCCGCCTACCCCCCACTCGACGGTCGTCACCGCACCCCCGTCGACGTGGACCCGCAGCTGCACGGGGCCACCGTCCTTGGGGACCAGCTCGTAGTCGCCGGCCACGACCTCGGGGTAGACGAGCGAGGCGATGGTGCCCTCGCCCGCCGGCCGGTTGACCACCGCCACGTGCGGGTGGTGCGCGTGCCCGTGCCCGTGCGTGTGGTCGTGGTGGTGATGGTGGTCGGAGCGTGGCTCGTGCCCGGGTCCGCGGACCACGGGCTTGTCGCCGGTGCCGGCGGGCTGGATCTCCACCTCGAAGCCCTCGAGCTCCGGCGGCATGATCACCACCAGCGCTCCCACGTCCCCGCCGATGTCGAGCATGACCGCGCCCTGCCCGGCACAGGGGTTCTCCGCCGACGCGCCCATCGGGGTCACGACGCCTTGGTCGTGCCCGGCGTGGTCTGGTAGCCACCGCCCGGCAGGCCGAGGTACGGGAACGTCCCGGTCGACTTGGCGTTCGTGTTCGTCGTCCCGTCCGCGGCGGCGCTGGCGGCGCCGTCGGGGGTGAAGGACGGGTCCACGAGCGGCAGCGTGAGACCGGCGATGGCCCGCAGCTCGATGGTGACGACGTCGTCGTCGATCCGTCGACCGTTGGGGAACCCCGCGGCGTCACCCGCGACCAGGCCCAGGTTGTTCGGCGTGCCCGACGCCGGGATCGCGACGTTGAGCCGGAGCATGTCGGACTCCACCGGACCCGTGTAGTTCTGGAAGCCGGGCACGATCCCCTTCGGGATGCCGGTGAGCAGCACCGCGTTGAGGTCGGCCCGGTCCTTGCCGTACTTCGCGAGGTTCGGGAAGGCACCCGGGTAGAGCACCGGCAGCAGCACCGCCAGCTCGGGCCTGTTCACGTAGCGCGCGTACTTCGCGTCGTTCTTGGGCGCCGCGTGGTTCCACAGGTCCTTCTCCGCCATCGGGATCAGCACCTCGTTGACCAGCGGGTTGCCCAGCCGCGAGACCTGCTCCCACGGACCGGTGCTCGTGTAGCGACCGGTCTTGTCGTCGTAGATCCGCGACTTCTGGCGCTTGGCCGTGGTCCAGACTCCGATCACGGCGTTCTTGCTCCGGGGGCTCCCGGGCACCTTGCCGTTCCGGGTCAGGTCCTTGATCGGCACCTCGATCGCGATGCTGTGCACGTTGAACGCCTGCACGGAGTTGATGCCGTCCATCTTCGCCAGCGGGATCAGGTGCGCCTGGTTGAGCGGGCGCAGCCCCCCGAGGTCGAAGATGCTGCCGAGGTCCACGTGGAAGGCGTCCGCGCGCTGGCCGGCGAAGAACTTCCGCTTGCCGACCTTGTGCACGGCCTGGGCGGACAGCTTGGCGTAGTCGGGCGTGCTGCGGGGGCCGACGTTGACCGGCGGGCAGGGCAGCTTCCCGGCCAGCTTCTTCTTCTTGCCGTCCTTGACCATCGTGACCGAGTAGAACTGCGGCCGGTTCCAGTTCTTGTCGCCGAGCGACCCGATCGGGCCGATGTTGTACAGGAACGTCTTGGGGTTCCTGATCTCGGTCTCGAAGCGGAACTGGAAGGAGATGTCGGCGGTGCCCTTGCCGGAGTTGGCCACGTGGATCTCGTAGATCACGTCGTCACCGAACTCGTAGAAGTTCGGGCCGCCGTCCGGCGCCTGCAGCGGGACGTAGTTGGCGATGAGCACCACGTTGTCCGGGTTGGAGGGGCTGACGAAGGCGTAGACGTCGGTGCTGTCGGCGACCGGGTCCTTGGAGATCTCCGGTGCTTCGCGGTGGGACGACATGTCAGTTGCCCCCCGCCGCGTTGAGGATCCGGGTGACCAGGTCGCGGTCGCGGACGACCACCTCACGCTCGCCCACCATCAGGTGGATCGTGTCGGACCGGTGGTCCGCGATGTGCGCCACCACGGCCTCGCGAGCGGCGTTGGCGCGGGGACGTGCCGTTGCTGCGGCCGCGGCGCCGGGCGCGAGCGCGACGGCTCCTGCGGCCGCGCCGGCCCCTGCTACGGCGAGCAGGTTCCTTCTGCTGGTGTCAGTCATCGTGTCGTCCACTCCCTGTGCTCAGAGGACCCCGGTGTGAGGCGCCTCACTGGTGGTTCGGAGTGACCGCGGAAGCGGATGGGATCCGCGGGCACCCGGTTCCCGGACCGGGCCGCGACGCGGCCGCGAAGTAGCATCCGCACGTGCGCATCCGGACCCTCTCCAGCGTCGCCGCCCTCGTCGCGGTGGCCTCGACGGCACTGGCGGCACCCGTGGCGTCGGCGCCGCCCCCGCGCGCCGCCACGACGTACCCCGGCACCACCTGGGAGTACGCCGCTCCCGCCGACCTCGGCTTCCGTCCCGGCCGCCTCGACGCGCTGGCCGCCGACGCGCGCAGGGCGGGGTCGACCTGCCTGCTCGTCGCCCGCCGCGGGAAGGTGGTCGGCGAGTGGGACTGGCGCGGCCTGGACGCCGACCAGCCGCGCGAGGTGTTCTCGGTGACCAAGTCGGTCACCAGCACGCTGGTGGGGATCGCCGAGTCCGACGGCAGCCTGAGCGTCGACGACCGGGCCGCGCGCTACGTGCCGCAGTGGCGGGGCACCGACGCGGCCCGGGTGCGGATCGACAACCTGCTGCGCAACGACAGCGGCCGGCACTGGGCCCGCGACACCGACTACGGCGGTCTGCTGGCCGCGCGCAACCGCTCCCGGTTCGCGGTCAAGCTCCCCCAGGACCACCGCCCGGGCCGGGTCTGGGCCTACAACAACGCGGCCATCCAGACCCTGGACCCGGTGCTCACCGCGGCGACCGGCAGCACGCCCGCCGACTTCGCGGCGAGCCGGCTCTTCACCCGGTTGGGCATGGCCCACACCCGGATGACCACCGACCCGAGTGGCGGCACCAACACCTTCTTCGGCGTCCAGTCGACCTGCCGGGACCTGGCCCGGTTCGGCTACCTCTTCCTCCGCCAGGGCCGGTGGGCCGACGGCCCGGTGGTGTCGAAGTCGTGGGTACGCCGCGCGGTCGGCGACTCGTCCCAGCCGCACAACGCGGCGTACGGACGGCTGTGGTGGGTCAACCGCCACGGTCCGCTCCTCGGTCCGCTGCAGACCGACGCCCCCGGCCAGGCGCCCCCCACGACCGTGGGCCGGCTGGTCCCCGGAGCGCCCCCGGCACTCTTCGCGGCCCTCGGGCTCGGCGGTCAGGTCGTGCTGGTCGACCCCGCGTCGGAGACCGTGGTGGTCCGGCTCGGCGAGCTCGGGCACGGACGGGAGTACGGCGTCGCCGACGCCGCTCGGGTGATCACGGAGGCCCTGCGGTGAGCGAGCCGATGCGGAACCTCACGTTCGAGGAGGCCCGCACCCGCGCGGCGCTGATCGACGTGCACGACTACGCGATCCACCTGACCTTCGACGAGGGCGAGCGCTTCACGAGCCGGACGACGGTGCGCTTCCGCGCGGGTGCCGGCCGCAGCTTCCTCGAGCTCGACGGCGAGCTGATCGACGGGCGACCTCGACGGGCGGCCGTTGACCCAGCAGGGCAACCGGCTGTGGCTGGACCTGGCGGAGGGCGAGCACACCGCGACCGTGACGGCGCGGTGCCACACGACGAGCACCGGTGAAGGGCTGGTCCGCAGCGTCGACCCCGCCGACGGTGCGGTCTACGTCTACGGCCAGTCCTTCCTCGACGACGCCCAGCGGATCTTCGCCTGCTTCGACCAGCCCGACCTCAAGGCCACCTTCACGCTCACCGTCGACGCCCCCGACGGCTGGGTCGTGCGCGGCAACACCCGGGCCGTCGTGTCGGAGCAGGGGCACCACGAGTTCGAGCCGACCGAGCGGATGCCGCCGTACCTCTTCTCGGTCGTCGGCGGGCCCTGGCACGGCCGGACGGCCCGGCACGGCGACCTCGAGCTCGGGGTCTGGTGCCGGGCCTCGCTGGAGCCGCACTTCGAGGCCGACGAGATCCTGCACGTGACGGCGCAGTGCCTGGACTTCCAGCAGCCGCTCTTCGGACGGCCGATGCCCTTCGGCACGTCCTACGACCAGGTGTTCGTCCCCGACTTCAACGCCGGGGCGATGGAGAACGCCGGCCTGGTCACCTTCGCCGACGAGTACTTCGTCCCGCGGAGCCGTTCGACCCGCGGGGAGCGCCGGCTCCGCGCCCAGGTCATCGCCCACGAGCTGGCGCACATGTGGTTCGGCAACCTGGTGACGATGCGGTGGTGGGACGACCTCTGGCTCAACGAGGCCTTCGCGGAGTACATGGGGGTGCTCACCACCGACCGCGCCACCGACTACGACGGCGCGTGGGAGGACTTCGCCCTCGCCCGCAAGGCGTGGGGCTACCGCGCCGACTCCCTCCCGACCACCCACCCGATCGCCGGGCCGGTGCCCGACAACCGCGCGGCCCTGCTCAACTTCGACGGCATCTCCTACGCCAAGGGCGCCTCCGCGCTGCGCCAGCTCTCCGCCTACCTCGGCGAGGACACCTTCTTCGCGGGAGTGCGCCGCTACCTGGACCGGCACGCCTGGGGGAACACCTCGCTCGCCGACCTGCTGACCGCGCTGGAGGAGGAGAGCGGGCGCGACCTCGACGGCTGGGCCCGGTCGTGGCTGCGCGAGTCCGGCACCACCACCCTCCGGATGCGCGACGGCGTGCTCGTCCAGGACGGCGACCGCCCGCACCGGGTGCTCGTCGGTCGCTACGACGGGCTGCCCCTGCGGCGGGTCGAGCAGGTGCCGGTGGAGCTGCCGGGCCCGGTCGAGCCGATCCCGCCCGCCGACCTGGTGCTGCCCAACGACGGCGACCTGACCTTCGCCAAGGTGCGGCTCGACGAGCGGTCGCTGGCGACGGTGCGCACGTCCCTGCACACCCTCGACGACCCGCTCGCCCGCGCGCTGGTCTGGGGCTCCCTGTGGGACAGCGCCCGCGACGCCGAGCTGCCACCGGGCGACCTGGTGGCCGCGGTCCTGGCCAACGTCGAGGGTGAGACCGACTCCGACCTGGTCAGCGGACTGCTCACCCAGGCCCGCACGGCGGCCGTCGGGTGGGCCGGCTCGGCCGACCTCGAGGCGGCGCTGCACGCGCACCACGTCGACGTCCGGGTCGAGCCCGGCAGCGACCTGCAGCTGGTCTACTTCCGGGCCGCCCTCACCACCGCGCGCGGGCGGGTGCCCGTCCCCGACGGGCTGACCGAGGACGAGGACCTGCGCTGGCGTCAGCTGCGGCGGCTCGCGGAGCTCGGCCAGGTGTCCGCGGCCGAGCTCGAGGCGGCGCACGCGGACGAGCCCTCGAGCGCCAGCCAGAACCACCTCGCCTACGCCCTCGCCGCGCTGCCCGACGCCGACCGCAAGCGGGCGGTCTGGGACGAGCTGTCCGGGACGGGCGAGCTGCCCAACAGCCGGGGCCGGTCCCTCGCCGAGGGCTTCTGGCAGCACGGCCAGGACGCGCTGCTCAGGTCGTACGTCGACCGGTTCGTCACCGACCTGCCCGGCCTCTGGTCCCGGCGACCCCCCGAGCAGGCCGCCATCCTGACCCGGCTGCTCTTCCCCGCGACCCTGGTCGAGCCGTGGGTCCTGGACCGCACCGCGGCGCTGGTCACCGAGGAGGCCGTCCCGGGTCAGCGTCGGATGGTGCTGGAGTCGCGCGACGACCTGGACCGCGCGCTGCGCAGCCGGGCCCTCGCCTGAGCGTCAGGGGTGCCGGGCGAGCCACCGGTCGAGGTCGATGCCGGCCCGCCGGGCCGCCACGGCGGCGGCGTGCGTGGTCAGGTCGGGACGGACGAAGGCGACCGGCTCGATCGAGGCGTCGACCGCGGCGTACGCCCGCTGCTGCCTGGCCAGGGCCGAGCCCTGCCGCGCGGCGGCCTCGAGGACCGCGGGGGTCGCCTGCACCGTCGCACCGACCAGCAGCGGGCTCACCGTCGGCGTGTAGCCGGCGGCCTGGCCGGTGCGGTTGGGGTGGTAGGACTCGACGATCGGCCAGGACAGCCCGTTGAGCCACTCGACGTCGTCGCAGACGGCGTGCCCCACGAACGACGAGGTCGGGTTGGCGAAGCCGAAGCCCGCGGCGGTGGCCTGGGCCGCGAGCCGGGAGTTGAGCAGGTCGGCGGTGGCGTTGAGGCGGGCCTCCTCGGTCGGTGAGAACCAGGTCCCGGCGTTGCAGTCCTCGCCGTTGAAGATCCGCGGGTAGCCGACCACCACCACCCGCGCGCTCGGCGCGCGACCGCGGATGCCGGCGTACAGCGTGCTCAGCGCGCCGGGCAGCGTGGTGTTGATGTAGCTCTGCGCGCCGTTGATCGCACCGGTGCAGTTGCTGAGCCAGCCCGGCAGGGCGCACTCGGTGAGCACGTCCGCGAAGCCGGCGTCGTTGCCGCCGACCGAGATGGTCACGTAGCTCGTCGCCGGGGTGACCGCGCTCAGCTGGGCGGCGGTGACGTCGGCGATCGTGGCGCCCGAGCAGGCCCGGAAGTCGAGGGCGTACCCGCGGGCGGCGGCGATCAGGCTCGGGTACGCGTAGACCGACCGCAGGCAGCCCGACCCGTCGGCGAGGTAGGTGCGGGTGCCGGTCCCGGAGGAGTAGGAGTCCCCGAGCGCGACGTACGACGGCGCCGCGGCCTGGCCGGGTCCGGCCGGGGCGAGCACCGCGACGAGGACGACGGCGAGCAGCGCTCCCAGGCGAGCGAGCCAGGGGATAGCGGAGGTGGATGCGGACATGGAGGTCCTTCCCGAGAGTGGTGTGACTCAGGTCACCGTAAGGGGCGGCGGGGACACCTGGCCAGAGCCGAGCGTGGGGTGGAGGGCGGCGTGCCGTTTGCCCCCGGTGTGGTGCCACCAGTGGGGGGCGACACCCCGTTTCCGGGGAGATGCGGCGGTATCAGTGGGGAGGAGGTAGGCTTGGTGAACACCAGATGAACAGGAGGTGTCTGACGATGGACTCCCAGATGACCGAACGGCCCACACTGCACTGGGTGGAGGTCCCCTCCAGCGACGGCGGCACCCGCCTGGAGATGCGCTGGCTCGCCTCGCCCGCGGCCGTGCACGCCCCGTCGCACGCCGCCTGAGCTCATCGCTCGAGGCCGGCCCGACCACCACACGCCGAAGCCCCCGCCCGCACGGGCGGGGGCTTCGTGTGCTCCAGATCACACTGCCCCGGGGAAGAAAACGGACCAGAGTTCTGTTTTGATCGTTGAAGGTTAAACCAATCAACGAGGAGCAGCCCCCATGAGCATCTTCAGCCGCCAGTCCACCGCCGCCGTCGAGGACGCCTTCGACGCCCCCACCACGGCCGTCGAGGACATCACCGGCGCCTACGCCATCGACACCACCCACACCCGGCTCGGCTTCTCCGCCCGCCACGCGATGGTCACCACCGTGCGCGGCGGCTTCAAGGACTTCGCCGGCACCGCGACGATCGACGCCGCCGACCCGAGCAAGTCCTCCGTGGCCCTCACCATCCGCGCGGCCTCGGTCGACACCGGCGTGGCCGACCGCGACGGCCACCTCGTCTCCGGCGACTTCTTCGACGCCGAGGCCTACCCCGAGCTCACCTTCTCCTCGACCTCGGTCGAGCGTGACGGCGAGACCTGGAGCGTCACCGGCGACCTGACCATCAAGGACGTCACCAAGCCCGTCACGATCGCCTTCGAGGAGACCGGCTCGGCCAAGGACCCGTTCGGCAACCTCCGCGTGGGCTTCGAGGGCGCGACCTCGATCAGCCGCAAGGACTGGGGCCTCACCTGGAACGCCGCGCTCGAGACCGGCGGTGTCCTGGTGTCCGACAAGATCAAGCTCGAGTTCGACGTCTCGGCGATCCGCACCACCGCCTGAGACCACCCGCTCCACCTGCCGGCCCGTCCGGCGCGTATTTCACGTGCGCGCCGGGCGGGCCTGCCGCTTCAATGGGCGCCATGCAGACCAGCACCACGCTCGCCGAACGACCCCTCACCATGGCCGACGCCCGCGCCGTCTACGAGGTGATGGCGGCCGCCGAGCTCGACGACATCGGCATGGTCGAGATCGAGGAGGCCGACATCGTCGGTGACTGGTCCCGGCCCGAGCTTCGACGTGACCGCGCAGACCATCGGCGTCTTCGACGGCGACCACCTCGTGGCCTACGCCGAGGTCTCCAGCGCCGACGGCGGCGACGCGGCGGTCCACCCGGCGTACCGCGGGCGGGGCATCGGCACCCGGCTCGCGGGCTGGATGCAGGACACCGCCCGCGCCCGCGGCTCCTCCGAGATCGGCATGCCGGTGCCGGAGGGGAGCCACGGCGACCGGCTGCTCGCCGCGCTCGGCTACCGGGTCCGCCGGACCAGCTGGGTGCTCAAGCTGCCCGAGGGCGCGACGATCGTCGAGCGCGCGCTGCCCGAGGGCTACGTGGTCCGCGAGGCGACCCCCGACGAGTACCCCGCCGCCCACACCGTCGTCGAGGACGCCTTCCTCGAGTGGTCGGTGCGCGAGCGCGAGTCCTTCGAGGACTTCGAGGCCTCGATCATGGGCCGGCCCGGGTTCGAGCCCTGGAACCTCCGCGTCGTGGTCGACGGGGCCGGCGAGATCGTCGGCGTCGCCTACGTCGTCATCGCGTGGACCGAGGACGGCCGCGACCCCGAGGCCTACATCTCGCGGCTCGCGGTGCGCCGCGACCTGCGCGGCCGGGGCCTGGCCCAGGCCCTGATGGTCGACGCCTTCGCCGTCGCGCGGGAGCACGGGGCGCTGGTGTCGGGCCTGTCGACCGACTCGCGCACGGGCGCGCTGGGGCTCTACGAGAAGGTCGGGATGAAGGTCACCTCCGTCTGGCTCAGCCGGGCGATCGACCTGTGAGCGACGCGCCGGACCTCGGCCGGTACGACGACGCGATCGCCTGGCTGCGCGGGTTCGCCGAGACCGACCACGACGTGCGGGCCGTGTGGATCGGCGGGTCCGCCGCCACCGGTGGGTACGACGAGTGGTCGGACCTCGACATCGACATGCTGTGCACGCCCGGCACCTCGCCGCGGGTCCACGAGGACCTGCTGGCCGGCCTGCCGCTCCCGGCGGCGTCGGTGTGGCGGCTCCCGGACGGCACCTGGCCGGACGGGCGCCAGTCGTTCGTGACCCTCGACCCCGACCCCGGCTCGCTCGCGGCACCGACCCGGATCCTCGACCTGCACGTCCACGACGACACCCCGGCGGCCCGCGCGGTCGACGACCGGCGGCACGGCCGGGTCATCGCGGTCCACGACCCCGACGGGCTGATCGAGCAGCGCCACGACGACGAGGCGGAGCTGACCGATCGCCGGCTGGCCGAGGTCGACCAGATCCGGCAGCGGCGCGACGTCGCGGGCTGGCTCGTGCACCGCGCGATCGCCCGGCAGCAGCCGGCCGAGGCCACCGCGCTCTACCTGCGCCTCGGGCTCGGCGCGCTGGTGACGCTGCTGCGCAGCGAGGCCTGCCCGTGGCGCTTCGACTACGGCCTGCGCTACCTGCGCGACGACCTGCCCGCCGACCAGGTCGACCGGGTGGAGGCGCTGCTCCCCGGCAACGCCCCCCTCGAGGAGCTGGCGACCCGCTGCTTCGCCTGGATGGACGAGCTGCTGGCCGAACCGCCCCGGTGAGTCAGGCGTGCGCGGGCTGCTCCGGGTGCAGCGCGGGATCCACGCCCTCGTCGCGCGAAGGGGGATGCCGACGCTCACCCCGCGGTGGGCAACCAGTACACCGCGGAGGCCACGAGGTGCTCCTCGAGCACGCCCTGGTCGTCGTCGAGGTAGCCCGCGATCTCGAGGCTCACCAGCCCGTGCACGGCGGCCCAGATGGAGATCGCGGCGTGCCGGGCGTCGACGTCGCGCAGCGAGCCGGCGTCGATGCAGCGGCTCACCGCGTCGAGGAGCGGGCGCATCGACAGGTCGAGCTGGTCGGGAGTGACCCGCTCACGCATGCCGAGCCGGCCGAACATGACGTTGTAGAGGTCCGGGTGGGCCAGCGCCCAGCCCCGGTAGGCCCGGCCGAGCTCGGTGAAGTCGGCGAGCGGGTCGTCGGTGACCGGCACCGCGTCCTGCGCGCGGGTCAGGCTCTCGGCCGCGGCGTCGAGGACGGCGGCGACCAGGTCGTCCTTGCTGCCGAAGATCGTGTAGATCGCGGTGGTGGAGGTGTCGGCGGCCTTGGCGAGGGCCCGCAGGGACACCGCCTCCGGCCCGCCGTCTGCGACGGACTCCGCCGTCAACGCAATCAGTTGTCGGCGAAGGCTTTCGTCGTAGATTTTCGGCCTTCCCACTTGACAAGGCTAACAGAAACGTTGTTATATAACCAAGTTACGACGGTGTCAGTGGACCGCTACCGGGGGGGAGCGACCCACGTACGACGCCTGACGAGAGCCGGTTGGGGCTTCGGCCCCACTCGCTCGGACTGCAGTGGCCGCCGGGGACCCGAGACCCTGATAACCCGCTCAGCCCGGTCGAGGACCGTCTCGCCTCCGGGCGGGACGGCCCGGCTCTCTCGTCATGTGAGGCCCCGGTCAGCCCTTCAGCTCGGGGAACTGGTCGTCGCGCCACTCCTGCGCGGTGCCCGCGCCCGCGGCCAGGTCGACCTCACGGGCGCGCAGCTCGACCCGGCGGATCTTGCCGGAGATGGTCTTGGGCAGCTCGGCGAACTCCAGGCGGCGCACCCGCTGGTAGGGCGCGAGGTGCTCGCGGGCGTGCTTGAGGATCGCGAACGCGGTGTCGCGGGTCGGCTCGTGGCCCGGCGCGAGGACGACGTACGCCTTGGGGACGGCGAGCCGGATCTCGTCGGGCGCCGGCACCACGGCGGCCTCGGCGACCGCGGGGTGCTCGATGAGCACGGACTCGAGCTCGAACGGGCTGATCTTGTAGTCGCTGGCCTTGAAGACGTCGTCGGTGCGGCCGACGTAGGTGATGTAGCCGTTCTCGTCCCGCTCGGCGATGTCGCCGGTGTGGTAGTAGCCGCCGGCCATGGCCTCGGCGTTGCGGTCGGCATCGCCCTGGTAGCCGGTCATCAGCGGCAGCGGCCGGCCGCCCGGCCCGTCGAGCACCAGGCAGATCTCGCCCTCGCCGACACCGTCGACGCGGGCGCCCGACGCCGGGTCGACCAGCGCCACCGGCACGCCGGGCAGCGGCCGGCCCATCGAGCCGGGCTTGACCTCGGCCTCGGGGGTGTTCCCGATCTGCGCGGTGGTCTCGGTCTGGCCGTAGCCGTCGCGCAGGGTCAGCCCCCACTGCCGCCGGACCTGCTCGATGACCTCGGGGTTGAGCGGCTCGCCGGCCCCGATCACCTCGCGGAGGGTGCCGGGGCCGCCGGAGAGGTCGGCGTTGATGAGCATCCGCCAGACCGTCGGCGGTGCGCAGAAGCTGGTGACCTCGCGCTCGCGGAGCTGGGTGAGCAGCGCGGCCGGGTCGAAGCGGGCGTAGTTGTAGACCAGCACCGTGGCCTCGGCGATCCACGGGGCGAAGAAGCACGACCAGGCGTGCTTGGCCCAGCCGGGCGAGGAGATGTTGAGGTGCACGTCGCCGGGCCGCAGGCCGAGCCAGTACATCGTCGAGAGGTGGCCGACGGGGTAGGACACCTGGGTGTGCTCGACCAGCTTGGGGCGCGAGGTGGTCCCGGAGGTGAAGTAGAGGAGCAGCCGGTCGCCGGGCGCCGTACCGGGATGCTCGACGGTGACCGCGCCGAGGTCGTACGCCGCGCGGAGGTCGGCCCACGCGCCGCTCGCCGTGGTCACGGGTCCGACGCTCAGCCGGACGTAGTCGCCCGGGACCTCGTCGAACTTCGGGGCGTCGGCGGGGTTGCAGATCACGAAGCCGGCGTCGCCGCGGGCGATCCGGTCCACGAGGTCGGCCGGTCCGACCGCGGTGGTGGTCGGCATGATGACCGCGCCGAGCTTCATCACCGCGAGCATCGTCTCCCAGAGCTCGACCTGGTTGCCGAGCATCACGATCACCGCGTCGCCCTTGCCCACCCCCCGGTCCCGCAGCCACACGGCGATCTGGTCGGAGCGGCGGACGATGTCGTCGAAGGTCAACGTGATCGACGAGCCGTCCTCCTCGACCACCACCAGGCCCGCGCCGCTCGTTGCCGCGGGCGAAGGAGTCGAACCAGTCGACGGCCCAGTTCCAGGTGTCACCGACGTCGGGGAAGGTGAACTCCTCGACGGCGCGCGCGTGCTGGCCGCGCAGGTCGAGCAGCCCGTCCCGGGCCGCGCGGAAGGTGTCGCCGGGCGCTGCGGAAGCGGTCATGCCTCCGATCCTGCCCGGGCCGGGTCAGCCCGTCGAGTAGCGCTTCGAGGTGGGCGCGCAGCGGCCGTGGCTCCTGTGGCTGACGATCCAGAACACGCCGAGGCCGATCAGGATGAACGGCCAGCCCTGGGCGATCAGCAGCACCAGCCCGATCACCAGCAGCACCTTGAGCGGCAGCGGGAGGCCGCGGCGCCGCCCGGACGGCCGCGGCGGCGTGACGAACGGGGCTCGTCGGGTCGCGCCGGGCCAGGGCGGCGGCGTCGTCACGACCGGGTGCAGCGGCGAGCCGCCCGGCAGGTCCGCGAAGACCGGCGGGATCTCGCCGCGGGTGCGGGCCGACCAGATCCGTTCGTGTCGCTCGGCGTGCTCGTCGGCGTCGAGGCGGCCCTGGGCGTAGTGCTCGCCCAAGGCCTGCGAGGCGGTCTCCCGCTCGGCGTCGGAGAGGCGGATCTGGTCGTTCACGACGCGTCTCCCTCCTCGTCGGTCTCGGCGTCGCCCTCGGCGAGGATGCCGTAGAGCCGCCGCCGGGTGTCGACGAGGACCTCGATGGCCGCGCCGCGCTGGGCCTCGGAGCCGGTGGAGACGATCTGCCACACGGCGCCCATCACCTGGCCGATCTCGGGCTTGAGGCCGGTGAACTCGGCGCGCTGGCCGTCGTGCTTCGGGGGCTCGAAGGGCGTCCACACGCCGTCGAGCTCGGCGGCGTTCTCGTCGACGTAGGTCTGGCCCTCGGTGGTGAGCCGGAAGGTCCGCCGGCCACGCTCCTCGTCGGCCTCGATGAGGCCCTCGTCCTCGAGCTGCTGGAGGGTCGGGTAGACCGAGCCGGGGCTCGGCTTCCAGGCGCCTGCGCTGCGCTCGGTGATCTGGCCGATGATCTGGTAGCCGTTGGCGGGCTCGTGCCGCAGCACGTCGAGGATCGCGACGCGCACGTCGCCGCGGCGGGCCCGCGGGCCGCGCTGCTGCTCACCCTGGGCCAGACCGAAGAGGCCGGCCACCCACGGCGGCGGTCCGGTACGGCCGCCGCTGCGGTGCCCGCTCCACTCGCCGCCCCACTGTCCGTGGCTGCCGCCCTCCCAGCCGCGCCGCGAGTGCTGCCCCCACTGCTGGTCGACGAACTTGGCCCACTGCCGGTTGAAGTCCTGTCCCATCGGGACCACTTCCTTTCACGATTCTGGCGACCGGTCACCGACCGTTCGCGATATATCGTGATAGTACGGCGATAGCACGCCGGGGACAAGGACTCTTTCGCCTCAGAGCCGGTCGCGGCGCTCGGCCAGCCAGGCGCGCTCCGCGAGGTTGCCGCTGGCCTCGATCGCCGCGTCGTACGCCGCCCGGGCCTCGTCGAACCGCTCCAGGCGACGGAGCAGGTCCGCCCGCGCCGCGTGCCACGGGTAGTAGCCCGTGAGCTGGAGCGGCTCGAGCAGCGCCAGCCCGACCGCCGGGCCGTCGAGCTCGGCGATCGCGATGGAGCGGTTCAGGGCGACCACCGGGGTCGGGGAGACGGCGTACAGCTGGTTGTAGAGGGTCGCCACCTGGCTCCAGTCGGTCGCGTCCGCGGTCGCGGCGTCGGTGTGCACGGCGTTGATCGCGGCCATCAGCTGGTAGTGGCCCGGCTGGTTGCGGGCCAGGCACTCGCGGACCAGCGCGTGCCCCTCGGCGATGAGCGCGCGGTCCCACGCGCTCCGGTCCTGATCGCCCAGCGACACCAGCGCGTCGTCCACGAAGCGGGCGCTGCGCCGCGCCTCGGTCAGCAGCATCAGCGCGAGCAGCCCGGCCACCTCGGGGTCCTGCGGCATCAGCTCGCGCAGGAGCCGGCCCAGGCGGATGGCTTCCGCGCAGAGGTCGGCCCTGATGGGGGCGTCCCCCTCCTCGGTCGCCGACGCGACGTACCCCTCGTTGAAGACCAGGTAGACCACCGCGAGCACGGCCGTCCGTCGGGTGGGCAGGTCGGCGGCCTCCGGGACGCGGTAGGGGATCTTGGCGTCCTTGATCTTCTTCTTCGCGCGGGTCAGTCGCTGGGCGAGGGTGGTCTCGGGGACCAGGAAGGCGCGGGCGATCTCGGGCACGGTGAGGCCGGCGATGAGCCGCAGCGTGAGGGCCACCCGCGCCTCGGTCGCGAGGGCCGGGTGGCAGCAGGTGAACACGAGCCGGAGCCGGTCGTCGGTGACCGGGCCGGTGGGTGGAGGGGGCTCGGGGGCCCCGCGTCGTTCGGCTTCCATGGCGGCCTGCCGGTGCTTGTCGCCGCGTCTCCCTTCGCGACGGAGTCGGTCGATGGCCAGGTTGCCGGCGGTGGTGGTGAGCCAGCCGCCCGGGTTGGGCGGCGTCCCGTCGACGGGCCACTTCTCGAGCGCCCGGAGCAGCGCCTCGCCGGCCGCCTCCTCGGCGACGTCGATGTCACCGAAGCGGCGGACCAGCGAGGCGACGATCCGGGCGTACTCCTCGCGGAAGACGCCTTCGACCTGCGCCTGCGCGGTCATCCGGCCGTCAGGCGTCCTGGAACGGACGGACCTCGACCTTGCCCTGGCAGGCCGCGGAACCCTCCTTGGCCCAGGTGAGCGCGGCGTCGAGGTCGGCGGCCTCGATGACCCAGAAGCCGCCGAGGTACTCCTTGGACTCGGCGAACGGGCCGTCGGTGACGACGGCCTCGGCGCCGGTGGCGTCCACGGTGGTCGAGGACTCGATCGGGTACAGGCCGCCGGCGAAGACCCACGCGCCCTCGGCTCGGAGCTTCTCGTTGAAGCGCTCGACGTCGGCGTACATCTGGGCGATCACGGCCTCGTCGGTCGGCATCTCGGTGACGCCGTCGTGATGGACGGAGAGCAGGTACTGCGACATGGCGTTCCTCCTGGATCGGCGCGCCCCCTCGTGGGGCGGCTTGCTGTCTCATCCACGAACGGACGGAGGCGGATACGACAGCCTCGCCCCCACTATCCCGCGCCTCGTCGGCGCGCGGGCCATTTTGCATGTTCGCGGACCTGCCTGCCTAAGGTAGGGACATGTGCCGACCAGTCCGCTGCCGCAGCTGCGGCAAGACCACCTGGGCCGGCTGCGGCGACCACATCGAGCAAGCGCTGTACGGCGTGGCCCTCGAGGACCGCTGCCCCGGCCACGAGGACCAGCACGCCCCCGAGGGCTCGTTCTTCTCCCGCGTCTTCGGCCACTGACCCGCGACGACCTGCGCTGGTCGAGCATCGGTGGTCGCGCAGGCACACTCGGTGGTCGAGCAGGTTGCGCAGCACCGCGGTGGCGCAGGTCGCAGACCTCGTTGGTCGAGCAGGTTGCGCAGCAACCGTGTCGAGACCCCCACCCACGCACCGCACGCTTGCGGCGCGTGTGGTCGCAGGTCTTGATTCTCGAGTGACGTGGTGACGCGCCGCACGGTTGCAGCGGCACTCGTCGCGGTCGCACGGCGCACGGTTCCGTGGTCCACCCTGTGGTCACGGTACGCCGAGGCACTCCACGAATCCCCTTGTGGACAAGGGGTTCTGAGCCCCGTCCGAGTGTCGGTGGCGGCTGCTTGGCTAGACCCATGAGCAGCAGCAGCCAGCGACCGGTCCGGGGTCGACGACCTCGGACCCGACGCGCTGCTCGCCGCCCTCAAGGACAACGAAGTACCCGCCGCGAAGCCGACCTCGCCAGCTCCAGCTCGCCTACCAGTGGTGCGTCCTGCACCCCGCCACCCCCGACACCGGCACCGCGGCCTGGGGCGGCGACCGGCACCTGGACGCCGACGAGTCCCTCGGCGGCGACGGCACCCCGGCGGTGGCGGCGTTCGCACCCGAACCCCTCGGCCTCGCCCTCGGCGTCCCCACCAGCACCGCGATGACCCTGATCGCCGACGCCCTCGACCTGGTCCACCGGCTCCCGCACACCTGGCGCCGCGCCCAGACCTTGGACATCCCGATCTGGCGGGCCCGCCGGGTCGCCCAGAAGACCCACGCCCTGACGGTGAAGGCCGCCGCCCACGTCGACCGGGTCCTCGCCCCCCGGCTGCACACCGTCGGGGTCACCCTCCTCGACCGCACCGTCGCCCAGGCCATCGCGAAGCACATGCCCGAGGAGCACGCCACCCGCGAGGAACGGGCCCGGCAGACCTGGGACGTGACCCTGCACCACCCGAACCCGACCGAGTACGCCGGCACCAGCGAGCTCCACGTCACCGGCGACACGATGACCCTCACCCACCTCTACGACCGGATCTGCGCCACCGCCGCCGACCTCAAGACCGCCGGCGACCCAGACCCCTCGGCGTCCGCAAGGCCACGGCCCTCGGCAGCCTGGCCGGCACCCCGAGGACCAAGCTCTACCTGCACCTCGACCACGCCGACCTCGACGAGCCCGGGTCGGCCGGGCCGAGAAGCTCGGCCCCGCCACCGCCGCCAAGATCAGCGACTGGGTCGGCCACTCCCGGGTCACCATCCAACCCGTCCTCCGGACGCGACCGCGACCGACGCGGTCGACGCCCACGACCCACCCGCCTGGATGCGCGACCTGGTCATCCTCCGCGACCCCCGCTGCGTGTTCCCGCACTGCCAACGCGACGCCCGGGCCTGCGACCTCGACCACATCATCCCCTACGACGACACCGGCCCACCCGGCCAAACCCGACCAGCCAACCTCGCCCCCCTGTGCCGACGACACCACCGCGCCAAGACCACCGGCCGCTGGCAATACCGCCGACTACCCGACGGCACCTACCAATGGACCGGCCCAACGCCTAGCTCGTGAGCGCCCGGAGCTGCGCGAGGTCATGAACGTCCTGAGGACGGAGCTCGTAGCCGCTGTGCACGCTGATCTGGTGCGCGGCCGAGATGCACGGGACCGTGCGCCCGGCGATGACTCCGTGCTGGAGGGCCTCGGCGGGGTAGTCGAAGGTCGCGCCGTCGAGACCCGCCTGCACGCCGTGGCCCGATGCGTCGAAGACGACCGGGTGCACGTCCACCCAGCCCGCGTCGGAGGCGAGCTCGACGCGGACGGGGAGCCAGTCGGTCTCGACGGCGTACCCGAGGGCGGCGAGCGCGGCCAGGGCCGGGTCCAGCTGCTCGGCACGGACGGCCAGGTCGAGGTCGCGGTGCTCCCGGGTCTGGCGGCCGACGAGGGCATCGACGCCCCAGCCGCCCAGCACCCAGGAGGCGACGCCGCGGGCCTCGAGGGCGTCGAGGACCCGGAGCACCTCGCGGACGCGCATCCCCGCACCCTAGTCAGCGCCCGGCGGAGGGAGACTGACCCGGTGAGCATCACCATCGAACCGCCCCACGCCGTGCTGCTCGTGGTCGGGCGCGAGCAGTTCGCGCCGCCGACGTCGTTCGGCGACGCGACGTGCGCGGCGACCGCCGACTGCGTGGCGGTCTCCGTCGCCGACGGACCCGCGTTGCTCGAGCTCGCGCCGGCGCCGCACACGAGCGGGCTGAGGCTGCTGGGCGCGTTCACGATCGAGAGCGAGGGGCTGGTGTCGGTGCGCGACGTCTACAGCCGGGAGTACGACACGCTGGGCGTGCCACCCGGGCTGGGCGCTCGTCACCGTCTGGGGAGACCTGCCCGCGGAGCCACGGCACGTCGCCGTGCAGGTCGAGCCCGCCTAGCCTAGCGGGCGTTCTCCCGCAGCGTCGCACCGCGGGCGCCGCGGACGGTCAGGGCGGCACTGGCGAAGGCGAAGGCCCCGAAGACGACCGCCGAGGCGACGGCGATGACCACCAGCTGTCCGACGTCGACGGCGGGCACCAGGCGCGGGGTCGCGAGAGTCTCGATGTAGCCGAGACGGATGGTGCGGAGGACGACGTACTGCGCGAGCGCGCCGGCCGCGATGCCGGCGATCGCGGCACCGCCCAGCACCACGGCGAACTCCCAGGCCACCGCGGAGACCACCACGCGGCGGGGCACGCCGACCACGCGCAGCGCGGCTGCGTCGCGGCGCCGGGCGGGGAGCTGGACGGCGGTGGAGACGAACAGGCCGGCGAGCGCCATCAGGAGGACCAGGATCGAGGCGACGGCGTACAGGCGCAGGGCGAGCGCATAGGCACCCTGGTCGAGGGTCGCTGCGCTCGTCGGCCAGGGTCTTGTCGACGCTGAGCCCGCGGTCGGCGAGCTCCTTGCGCATCGACGCGGGAGTGTCGGCGGCGGCCGCGACGTACGCGGTGAAGGTGTTGTCGTAGACCAGTCGGTCGGAGACCAGCATCCGGTAGTCGATGAGCGACCCGGCCGGACCGACGAGCGGGAGGCTCTCGGCGGAGAGCACCTTGCGGACCGGCATGTTGGCGCCCGAGATCGGCATCGAGTCGGTCCGGGAGGCCTCGCCGATCTGGTCGTGGACGCCGACCCCGACGACGAGCGGCCGCTCCGCGGGGATCTCGCCGGGCACCAGCCGCACCTGCCCTCGGCGCGGGTCGTGTCGACGTCGGCGACGATCCGGCCGCCGGTGCTGGTGACCTCGATGTCCTGGAGGGGGTTCGCGGTGCCGGTGACGCCCTCGGACAGCGACCACCCCACCCCCTCGATGCCGCCGGGCAGCGGCTCGTCGTCGACGACGATGTCCTCGATGGTGAGGCGGCCCTCCATCGAGATCCGCAGCGCCGCACCGCCACCGACCGTCATCCGCTCGATGCTGCAGCCGGTCCGGCAGAAGCCGGCCCTGGTCGTCACCGTCGACGCGCCCTGCTCGATCGGCCCGACGTAGACGTTGCGGAGCTTCCCGGCAGCGGTCCGGAGCTGGATCTCCACGTTGACGTCGCTGTCCGTGACCAGGTCGCGGTCCACGGCGAGCCCGACCGAGGTGCCGGTGAACCGCGGCGGCTGGCCCGACGACTCGATGAGTCGCCTGCACCTCGTCGACCGTGGTGCCCGGGGTCCACTCGTCGGACCAGTCGAGCACCGACGCCATCCGCGACGCGTCCACGACGGCCAGCCGGGCACCCGGGCTGGCGAACGACGCGAGTGCCATCAGCGACGTGCCGTCGGGGTCCACCTCGTGGGTCAGGTCGACGGTCTGGGCCATGGTGAGCGGCGACGACCAGAGCTCGGCGGCGGGCGCGGCCGTGGCGGCGACGCTGCCCCGCCAGTCGGCTGCTGCGTCGTAGACCCCGATGCCGAACACACCCGACCGCGATCGCCGCCGTCACCGGGAGGATCACCAGCGTGCCCTCCTGACGGCGACCGAGCGCGCGAGCGGCCACGAAGCCCGGCAGCGAGCGGCCCGAGCGGCGACTCGCCCGGCGGGCCAGCAGCCGGATGACGCGCGTGGCGACGAGGCCGGCCACCACCGCCAGCACCACCGGCAGCACGAGGTCGCGTGAGGTCGGGGGTGCCCGGCGAGCCGCCGGTCAGCTTGGTGGCCAGCAGGCCCACGGCGAGGGCGATCAGGATCAGCTCGATGAGCACCGCCGTACGACGCGCCGTGCCCGGCCGCTTGAGCCCGGCGAGCTGCGAGGCCAGGGTGTCCCGCAGCACCATCCCGACGGCGAGCACCGCGACGCCCACGGCCGCGAGGAAGACCGCCACCGCCCCGACCAGCGCGGCCGTGGGCAGCGGCAGCGGCAGCCCCGGCGCCAGCCAGGCCCGGGTCAGGCCGAGGGACAGGCCGACCCCGGCGAGCACGCCGAGCGGGAGGGCGACCAGGATCAGGACCAGGGGCTCCACCAGGCCGAGCGCCCACAGCCGGCGCTCGCCGACGCCGCGCAGCGAGGCCAGGGCGAGCTCGGGCAGCCGGAGCTCGCTGGCCGCGGTGAGCAGCCGCAGCAGCAGGGCGAGCGCGACCAGCACCAGCGACAGCACGGCCGGTGCGATGGACGAGCGAGCCGTCTGCTCCTGGGCCCGCGCCTCGGCGAGCAGCGCCGGCAGGTCGCCGAGCGGCGAGCCGACGAGCGTGCGTTCTCGAGCTGGACCGGGTCCCCGGCCACGGCCCTGCCGGAGGCGGTGGCGTCGGCGAGCTCCTGCTCCGTCCAGTCCGGGGGTACGACGAGGCGCCGGTCGACGCGGACCCGCCAGGCATCCGCGGGCACGGCGTCGAACGACTGGGGCGTGACGATCAGCGGTGCCGGCTGGTACGGCTCGACGGCGCCGCTGATGTCGTCGATGCGACGGGGCACGCTGGCCAGCCGGCGCGGGTCGAACCAGAAGTCGGTCTCGGTCGCGGGGACCGTGTAGGTGCCGACGATGGTCACGTTGGGCAGCCCACCGGTGAGGTCGACGGGGTCGCCGATGCTCGAGCCCGGAGTACTCCGCGTCACCGGCCAGGATCAGCGCCTGGCCCGGGCTGGTCGGGACACGGCCCGGTGATCTGGAGGTGGTCGCACGCGTCCTCCTTGGCGAGGAGCATCGCCAGGCCCCGGCCCTTGGTCAGGTCCGGGGTGGTCATCCCGGAGTCGACCCGCACCGACTCGAGCTGGGTCTGGGGCGCGGCGAAGGGCCCCTTGTCACGGGCCAGCACCGCCTCGGTGGCGACCCGGACCCCCTCGGCCGGGCCGCCCTGGAACTCCGGCGCCGGAACGAGCTCGCGGCTCAGCCCGGTCGAGCGCGGAGCGCGTCGTTGAGCCGGGTGACGACGTAGGAGTTGGTGACCGCGACCTGGAAGACCGGCCCGAGCACCGCCGAGCCGATGGCGAGCGCGATCAGCAGGACCGAGCCCGCCGACAGCAGGGCGCGGGACCGGATGCCGCGCAGCACCGCGCCCAGCAGGGTGCCGGTCATCGCGTCGCCACCCCCTCGCGCAGGATCGACGGACGGGTCAGCTCGGGGTCGATGCGCCGGCCACGACCCGCGACGAGGACGACGATGGCGGCGAGCGCCAGCCCGGTCGCCAGCGCCGGCAGCACGGACGACACCGGGACCAGCGGGATCGCGAACGCCGGGACGTCGACCAGGGTCAGGTCGGCGAGCAGCAGCCGGGCGGCGAGCAGGCCGGCCCCGACCCCGGCGACCACGGCCACGGCGGCGAGCAGCACCAGCTCCCCGAGCCCCGCGGACCGGATCTCGCGGGTCGGCACCCCGACCACGCGCAGCGAGGCGACGTCGCGGCGGTACGCCGCGCGCTGACGGCTCGCCCGCGGCCAGCAGGGCGAGCAGCGCGACCAGCAGGCAGCAGCCGGCCATCACGGCGTACATCCAGGCCTGCACCGCCCCGGACTCGCGCTCGACCGAGGTCGAGATGTCGTCGAGGGTGCGCACCGTGCCGCCCTCGTCCACGAGCGCGGCGAGGACGTCGGCGGGAGTGTCCGCCGCGGCGAGGATGGTGACCTGGGCCGCGGGCACCGTCGGGCTGCTGGCGTAGAGCGCGGTGCGCAGGTCGCCGAACAGGCCGGCCGCGCCGACCAGCGGCAGCGCCGGGAGCTCGGCGCGGATCTCGGCCGGGTTGGGGTCGCCGCCGGGGCTGTCGACCTGGGGACCCGGCTCGCCGAAGCTCAGGCCCGGGCGTGGCGAGGACCGGGAGCTCCTGGCGTCGCGGCCGACCGCGTCGGCGCGGACCACGCCGGAGGCGCCCGTGGTGACCACGAGGCCGGCGTCCGTGGGCTCGATCGTGCCGGTGTCCTCGGGCGGCCGCTCCCCGGCGCCGCTGACCTTCCACTCCTCGTCGACGAGCTCCACGTCCCCGAAGCGCAGGCTGGTCAGCGTGGTCGCCCGACCCGGGTTGAAGTCCGTCAAGCGGTCGTCGCCGATGACGAAGAAGTCGTCGCCGAACTGCACGCCCGTCTCCACGAGGAGGCCGCGCACCACGCAGCCCTCGTCGCACCTGTCGAGCGGCTCCGAGGCCTCGACGATGCCGTACGGAGCACCCAGCAGCCGGAGCACGGCGCGCCCGGGCGACCCCGCCGCGGTCACGTAGTCGAGGGTGATCTGGGTGGCGCCGATCGCGCGCGGAGGTGTCTGCGGCACGCGGACCGGGAACGCCTCCGCGGTCGCGGAGACCGTGGTCCCCGCGTGGCCAGCGGCGGGCGGTCCGCGACCAGGGAGCTCCACGTCGTCGCCCACGGCGGCCGCGCCGGTGCCGTCGTAGAAGTCGCCGACCACGGCGTCGTAGCGGCTGGTGTCGACGAACGCGCGGCGCCGCGCGGGCTGGTCGTCCGGGACGAGCACGGCGGCCATCAGCCACCGGCCGTCGGGGTCGTGCTCCTCCGCGATGGCCAGCGCCTCCTGGGCGGTGCTCGTCGACGTCGACCCGCACGGGAGCACCGGCCGTGATCCGCGCCCGACTGGTCGGCCCAGCCGGCCACGCCGACCGCTCCCGTCGCGGCCAGGGTGGCGACCGCGCCGGCGGCGACGAGGAGGCGCAGCGCGGTGCCTCCGTCGGCGGTCCGACCGACCCGGCGGGTGGCCAGGAAGGCCGGCAACCCGCTGCTGGCGGTCCGGGCCGTCGCGATCCGGGCCACCACGCGGAGCAGCCAGACCGTCACCTGGCCTGCCGCCAGTCCGACCAGCGCCGGGCCGGCGAGCACCACCCAGTCCGGGTCGGTGCCGCGGCCGCTGCGGTAGACCGCGATCACCGCCGCCACGAGGATCAGCACGCTGCCGAAGGTGGCCGCGGTCGAGGCGGGTCGGGTCCGGGTCGCGATGCTGACCTGGTCGGAGAGCGGCTCCGAGCGCGACGACGCCATGCCGGCGAACACGCCGAGCAGTCCGACGGCCACCACGGCGCCGACCGCCGCCGGGGTGGAGCCCGCCAGGGCGACCTCGGGAGCATCGAGCCAGCGCCAGGTCGCCAGCCAGGTGCCGGCCACGCCGAGCGCGACGCCGGCCACCGCCCCGGCCAGGATCGCCGTCAGCGGCTCGGCCAGCATGAACACCACCAGCCGGGCGCCGTGCACGCCGCGCAGCCGAGCCAGTCCGATCTCCTCACGCCGGGCCACGGCGAGCTCGTGCCCGGCGGCCGGGACGGCGAGGGCGCCGATGACCGCCAGCGGCAGCACCAGCCACGGTGACGTGCCGGCGGCCGCCGCGAAGCCGAGCACCGTGACGGTGCCCGCCACCACGACGGCGGCCATCGCCGCCAGGGTCAGGAGCGGCCCCCGCCGGGCACGTGCCCCGAGGGTCGCCCGGCTCATGCAGCGCTCACGCGTCGTCCGAGGGCCGCGCGAAGGGGTTGCGGGCCCGCTCGGCCGGGACCGGCTCCGCGGCGGCTCCGGGCGGTCTCCGCGGCGGGCTCGGGGGCGGCGGGCTCCTCGACCCGCACCGGCGGCGCCGGCGCGAAGGCAGGGACAGGCGTCGGGCGCTCGGCGGCCCGACGGGCCCGCGGGGGGACGTGCTCGACCAGCACACCCTCGTCGAGCGCGTAGTGCCGGTCGCAGGCCTCGACGACGGCGGGGTCGTGGGTGGCCACCACGACGACCGCACCCCGGGCCGCCTCGGCGCGCAGCTCCTCCAGCACCAGTCCGCGGTTCCCCTCGTCCAGCTCGCTGGTCGGCTCGTCGGCCAGCAGCACGTCGGCGCCGACGACGAAGGCGCGGGCGCAGGCCACGCGCTGCATCTGGCCACCGCTGAGCTCCTCCACCTGGCGGTCGCCGAGGTCGGCGATGTGGAACCTGGCCAGGGCGGCCTCGGCCCGCTCGTCGGCCTCGGCGGGCTTCACCCCGCGGGCCCGCAACGCGATCGAGACGTTCTCCCGGGCGGACAGGATCGGCACGAGTCCGTAGACCTGGAGCACGAACGCCACCACCGGCCGCGGGTCCCCGGTGCCCTGCCACATCGAGACCCCGTCGTACGACGTGGCGCCCGACGTGGGCTCGATGCAGTCCGCCGGCGATGGACAGCAGCGTGGTCTTGCCCGAGCCGCTCGGCCCCGACACGGCCGTCACCTCACCGCCGCGGAAGGAGAGGGTGACGTCGTCGAGCAGGGTCCGGGACACGACGTAGGAGACGTCCTGCACCTCGAGGTCGCTCATGCGCCGTGCTCTCCCTCGTCGGGCCTGGACAGCACGAGCCGGTCGTACTCCTCGGGCTCGATGCGCACCAGCGTCCCCTGGGGCCACTCGGTCGCGATGTGGGTGGGCAGGTGCAGGACGCCCTCGGCGCCGATCACGACGTACTCCGAGCCGTCGCGGCCCTCGGCGCCGACCCGGCCGCCCTTCATGGTGATCGTGCGGGGGAAGGTCTCCGCGACCTCGGGCTGGTGGGTGACGACGACGATGGTGGTGCCGAGGTCGTCGCCGAGTCCGTGGATCAGCTCGAGGACGTGGTCGCGGTCCTCGTGGCTCAGCTGGCTGGTGGGCTCGTCCGCGAGCAGCAGCTGCGGCTCCGTCGCCACCGCGCAGGCCAGGGCGAGCCGCTGCCGCTGGCCGCCGGACATGGTGGAGACGATCTGGTCGACCTGGGCCTCCAGGCCGACCCGGGACAGCAGCTCGCGGTCCTCGGTGGCCCGGCGGCGGTCGGCCGGATCCATGCCGAGCCGGGCGAAGCCGATGTTCTGCCGGGCGGTGGCGTAGGGCAGCAGGTTGCGGGTGGCGCCCTGGAGCATGGTGCTGACCCGACGGGCCCGGACCCGGGCGAGGTACCGCTCGCCCATCCGGCTGATCTCCTCCTCGCCGAGGAAGATCCGGCCGGCGCTCGGCTTCTGGATCCCGCCGAGCAGGGTGAGCAGCGTGGACTTGCCGGAGCCCGAGGGGCCCAGGAAGGCCACCCGCTCCCCGGGCAGGATCGAGAGGTCGACGCCGCGCAGCGCGACCACGTCGTGGCCCTCGAAGGTCCGGTAGAGGTGCACGACGCCGTCGCAGCGCACGCCGAGGCCGCCCGCCGCGGCGCGGTCGAGCACGTCACTCATGCAGTCCTCCTGTTCGGGCCACCCGCGACACCATCGCGAAGCGCGCGCGATGGCAAGCCACCGCACCCGATTGTCACCATCCCGCAACCTACGTGGCGGCCCCCAGAAGCGCTGGACAGGGGTGCGTAGGGTGCTGCCCATGCGGGCTCTGGTGAAGACGACCCCGGGACCGGGACTCGAGCTGACCGACGTGCCGGAGCCGACGCCCGGACCCGGTGAGGTCAAGATCCGGGTGCTGCGAGCGGGACTGTGCGGCACCGACCTCCACCTCCACGACTGGGACGACTGGGCGGCGTCGGTGGTGCGGCCGCCGATGACCATCGGTCACGAGTTCTTCGGCGAGGTGAGCGAGGTCGGCGCCGGCGTGACCAGCGTGCGCCCCGGCCAGCGGGTCTCCGGCGAGGGGCACATCGTGTGCGGCATGTGCCGCAACTGCCGCGCCGGCCGCCGGCAGCTGTGCATCCACACGATCGGGGTGGGCGTCGACCGCGACGGCGCGTTCGCCGACTACGTCGTGATCCCCGCCACCAACGTGTGGATCCAGCCCGACGACCTCGACCCCGACCTCGGCGCGGTCTTCGACCCGCTCGGCAACGCCACGCACACCGCACTGAGCTTCCCGCTCGCCGGCGAGGACGTGCTGGTCACCGGGGCCGGCCCCATCGGGGTGATGGCGACGGCGATCGCCCGCCACGTCGGCGCCCGCTTCATCGTGGTGTCCGACCTGAGCCCCTTCCGCCTGGAGCTGGCCCGGCAGGCCGGCGCCGACCTGGTGCTCGACCCGACCCGCACCTCGCTGCGCGAGGCGATGGACGGCCTCGGCATGAAGGAGGGCTTCGACATCGGGCTGGAGATGGCGGGCGCGCCGGCCGCGGTCGACGCGATGATCGGCACCATGAACCACGGCGGCCGGATCGCGATGCTCGGGCTGCCGAGCGACCCGTACCCGATCGACTGGGCCAAGGTGATCACGCACATGCTCACCATCAAGGGCATCTACGGCCGGGAGATGTACGACACCTGGTACGCCATGTCCGCGATGCTGCAGACGTCCGCGGCCCTGCGGGACGCCGTACGGTCCGTCATCACGCACCGCTTCCCGGCCGCGGACTTCGAGGCGGCGTTCGCCGCGGTGCGGTCCGGCGAGTGCGGCAAGGTGATCCTCGATTGGAGCGACTCATGACCCCCTCTGTCCCTGCGACCCCCTACGCCAAGGTGCAGGAGCGGCTGCGCGCCACGCTCGAGGAGATCGAGGACGCCGGCCTGACCAAGCGCGAGCGCGAGCTCGAGACGCCGCAGGCGGCGCACATCGGGGTCTCGACGGGCTCGGCCGACCGAGCCGGGCGCCGACGCGCTCAACTTCTGCGCCAACAACTACCTCGGGCTCGCCGACGACCCGCGGGTGGTCGCCGCGGCGGCCGACGCGCTCACCCGGTGGGGCTTCGGGATGGCCAGCGTCCGGTTCATCTGCGGGACCCAGACCCTGCACAAGGCGCTGGAGGCGGAGCTCTCGGCGTTCCTCGGCACCGAGGACACCATCTTGTTCTCGTCCTGCTTCGACGCGAACGGCGGCGTCTTCGAGACCCTCTTCGGCGCGGAGGACGCGATCATCTCCGACGCCCTCAACCACGCGTCGATCATCGACGGGGTGCGCCTCTCCAAGGCGGCGCGCTACCGCTACCGGAACGCCGACATGGCCGACCTGGAGGCGCAGCTGGTCGCGGCGGCCGAGGCCCGCACCCGGGTGATCGTCACCGACGGCGTCTTCTCGATGGACGGCTACCTCGCGCCGCTGGACCGGATCTGCGACCTCGCCGAGCGGTACGACGCCCTCGTCCTGGTCGACGACTCGCACGCGGTCGGGTTCGTCGGTCCCGGCGGTCGTGGCACCCCCGAGCACTTCGGGGTCATGGACCGCGTCGACATCCTCACCGGCACGCTCGGCAAGGCGCTCGGGGGTGCCTCCGGCGGCTACGTGGCCGGCCGCCAGGAGGTCGTCGACCTGCTGCGCCAGCGGGCCCGCCCGTACCTCTTCTCCAACGCGGTCGCGCCCACGGTCGCGGCCGGCTCCCGGGTCGCCCTCGAGATCGCCGCCACCTCCGACGAGGCCCGCGAGACGCTGCGCCGCAACACCGCGCTGTTCCGGGGCCTGATGACCGAGGCCGGCTTCGAGATCCTGCCGGGCGAGCACCCGATCACCCCGGTGATGTTCCGCGGCGAGGACGGTGCCCGGGAGGCCTCGCGGGTGGCGGACGAGATGCTGGCCCACGGCGTCTACGTGATCGCCTTCTCGTTCCCCGTGGTCCCCCGCGGCGAGGCCCGGATCCGGGTCCAGCTCTCGGCCGCGCACAGCGAGGACGACGTCCGCCGCTGCGTCGCGGCGTTCGTGTCCGCCCGAGGGTAGGGATGGTTCACCCCGAGGGGTGTAGACATCTTCCCTCCCCCACCGGAGGGTGGAGACGTGCCCATCCGGCTTGCGCTCGTCAACGACTACGAGGTGGTGGTGCGTGGTCTCAACTCCATGCTCCGCCACTACCGTGACGACTTCGCGATCGTGGAGCTCAACGCCAACACCGAGGTGAGCGAGCCGGTCGACATCGCGCTGTTCGACGTCTTCGCGCAGAGCTCGGGCGACGGCGAGGACGTCCACGACCTGCTGGCCAACCCGGTCGTCAACAAGGTCGTGGTCTACGGCTGGAACGTCACCCCCGCGATCGCGCGCCGGGCGATGGACCACGGCGTGGCCGGCTACGTGTCCAAGACGCTGCCCGCCCACGAGCTGGTGCAGGCGCTCCGCGCCGTGCACGCCGGCGGGCGCGTGGTCTCCGGCAACGGCTCCAAGCGTGCGGTGATCGGCGGCGACTGGCCCGGACGCGAGGAGGGTCTGACCGCCCGCGAGGCCGAGGTGATCGCGCTGATCACCCAGGGGCTGAGCAACAGCGACATCGCGAGCCACTCCTCGCTCTCGATCAACTCCGTGAAGTCCTACATCCGGAGCGCCTACCGCAAGATCGGCGTCACCAGCCGGACCAACGCGGTCCTGTGGGGCGTCGAGCACGGCTTCCACCCCGACCGGGCCCGCATCGACGGCCCCGGTTCGTGAGCTCTCGCAGACCTCCTGCTCCACTCAACCAACCAAGAAATGACCGGGTGCTGCACGGGGAGGGGGCCCGGTCGGAAGGAATAACCCCATGGTGGTCCTCGGACTCATCCTGCTGATCCTCGGCCTGCTGCTTCCGCAGAGCATCCTCGTGACGATCGGTCTCATCCTGATCGTGGTCGGACTGATCTTGAACTTCGTCCCCATCGGCGGTTCGAGCCGCAGGGTCTTCTGACGGTCCTAGACCTCATAGGTTCCAGCACGCGTAGCCCGGCCCTTCCCGTTAGCCTGCACAGGTGAACGGGAGGGGCCGGGCCATGCTCGGGGCGGGGCTGGCCGCGCTGCTCCTCGGCGTCGCGCCGGCCGGCTGCTCCGAGGACACCGGGACGCCGACCGCCGACGACGCGGCGACGTCGGTGTCCCCCAGCCCGTCGGTGATCACCCTGTCCCCGCTGCCCGCGGCCCCCGAGACGCCCGCCTCCGGGAAGCTGTACGCCGACCTGCGGCAGTCGTCCCGCGACGCGGCGCTGGGCCGGATGGAGGTCTGGATCCGCAACGACCGGGAGCGCGACCTGACGCCCACGAAGGTCACCTACGTCGACGGCCGCTTCCGGCGACCGCTCACCGGCGAGCGGCTCCGGCTCAACCCCGCGCGCAGCATCCGCGGCTACCCGCTCTACCTCCCCGCCCGGCCGGACTGCGACAGCGACGCCACCCGCGGCCGGGTGGTGGTGGAGCACGACGGCCGACGCGAGGAGCTCCCCGTCGAGGACGAGGCCGACGTGGTCGCCCGCTTCGTGGCCACCACCTGCCTGCGGCTGCAGGTGTCGGAGGTCGCGGACCTCTCCTTCGACGACGAGGTGGCCGTCGACCGGTGAGGGCGAAGGCAGCCTCGGCACCCTCGTCCTGGTGGTGCGGCCGAGCGGCCGGCCCGACGGCGGCAGCCTCACGATCGACACCGTCGCCGGCACCCCGCTGCTGTCGTCCTACCAGGAGCCGGTCTGGTCGCCGGGAGTCACGGTGACCAGCACCGACGAGGAGCAACGCATCGAGCTGCCCGTGCACCCGGCCCGCTGCGACGAGCACGTCTTCATGGAGTCCGGCGGCGCGACCGCCTTCCGGGTCAAGCTGCACCTCGACACGGGCAGCGGCAAGGCCGAGGAGGGTGAGCTGATCGTGCGGATGTCTCCCGAAGGAGCCTCGAACGCGATCGGGTTCGCGCGCGACTCCTGCGGGTACTCCTCCTGAGGGGTCTCAGGCGCTGAGGCAGACTGGAGGCGTGATCACGACCTCCGCGCTCATCGCCGCCGCCCCGTCCGCGCCCTTCACCCAGGGCACCGTCGAGCACCGCGACCTCCGCGACGACGACGTCCTCATCGACATCGCCTTCGCCGGCATCTGCCACAGCGACATCCACCAGGTCCGCGAGGAGTGGGGCAGCGCGATCTTCCCGATGGTGCCGGGCCACGAGATCGCCGGCGTCGTCAGCGCCGTCGGGTCGGCGGTCACCCGGCACCGGGTCGGCGACCGGGTCGGCGTCGGCTGCATGGTCGACTCCTGCGGGGAGTGCGAGCAGTGCAAGGACGGCCAGGAGCAGTTCTGCAGCCGGGGTGCGGTGATGACCTACAACGGCAAGGGGTACGACGACGTCCCGACGCTGGGCGGCTACGCGCAGCAGGTCGTGGTGTCCGAGCGGTTCGCGCTGCGCATCCCGGACGGGATCGCGCTGGACGAGGCCGCGCCCCTGCTGTGCGCGGGCATCACCGTGTGGACGCCGCTGAAGCGCTTCGGCGCCGGGCCGGGCACCAAGGTCGGGGTCGTCGGCCTCGGCGGGCTCGGCCACATGGCCGTCAAGCTCGCCGCCGCCCTGGGCGCGGAGGTGACCGTGCTCAGCCGCACCGACGCCAAGGCCGGCGACGCCGCAGCGCTCGGCGCCGACGCCTACGTGGCCACCGCCGACGCCGCCGCGCTGCGCCCGCTCCGGTCGAGCTTCGACCTGATCGTCAACACGGTGAGCGCCGACCTCGACGTCAACACCTACCTGCGGCTGCTCAAGCCCCTCGGCGCGATGGTGAACGTCGGTCTCCCCGTCTCGTCGTACGAGGTCCGCCCCGGCACGCTGGTCGGCGGCAGCAAGATCCTCGCCGGGTCCAACATCGGCGGCATCCCGGCCACCCAGGAGATGCTCGACTTCTGCGCCGAGCACGGCATCGGCGCGACGATCGAGCGGATCGACGCCGAGGGCGTGGACGCCGCCTACGACAAGGTCGTCGAGGGCGACGTGCGCTACCGCTACGTCATCGACGTCGCGACGATCGGGTCCTAGCGCCGCCACTAGGGTCGGGCCATGGCCAAGGATCCCGCCGTCCTGCTCGCCCCCGGCATCTGGCGCATCCCGCTGGTCGGCGACTTCGTCAACGGCTTCATGTTCCGCGACGCGGACGACCAGGTGACGCTGATGGACATGGGCCTGAAGCCCTCGGGCAAGAAGGTGATCGCGGCGCTGCGCTGGATCGGCTCCGACGTCACCGACGTCACCCGGTTGCTGCTGACCCATGCGCACTCCGACCACGCCGGTGGCGCGGCCTACGTCGCCGAGCAGACCGGCCTCGGGATCGGGGTGCACGCCGACGACGCCGCGTTCGTGCGGTCCGGCACGGTGCCGGCGATGGGGTCGAGGCTGGGCCGGCTGATGTCCCGCCTCCCGGGCAACGGCTTCGCGGCCGTGCCGGTGGCCGAGGAGCTCAGCGACGGCCAGGTGCTGCCGGTGGGCGGCGGGCTGCGGGTGGTCCACACGCCCGGGCACTCGCCCGGCCACGCGTCGTACCTCCACGAGGAGTCGGGGGTGCTCATCACCGGCGACGCGATCTTCAACGTCCGCCGGCTGCGCTGGCCGGTCCGCGCGTTCTGCTCGGACTTCGCGATGACCACGCGGACCGCCCACGTGCTCGGTGAGCTGGACTACACCACGGCGGCCTTCACCCACGGGCCGGAGCTGCGCGAGCACCCGCGCGAGGACATCCGGGCCTTCCTGGCCCGCCACCCCGCCTGACCTACCACCAGCCCTGGCGCCGCGCCCAGCGCAGCAGGACCGCGCTCATCGTCAGCATGATCAGCGCAAGCACGGCGACCGAGCGGTAGTGGGTCTCGTCGTTGACGATGACGTTCATCCCGTAGAACGACGCGAGCGCGGTGATCGGCAGGGTGACGGCGGCGATCACCGCGAGCCGCTCCATCGCGACGGTCATCTTGGTGTGCACCTTGGTCTGGTAGAGCTCGATCACCGCGACCAGGAACATGGTCTCTCCGTCGGCCAGCGACCGGACCCGCGCGAACTGGTCGGCGAGGTCGGCGGCCGGGTCGGGCCGGCCCTCCTGCGCGAACCGGCCGAGGCTGGCGATCCGGGCCCACACCTCGTGGCACTGCGCGGCCATCGTCCGGCCGGTCATCAGCTCGTGCCGGATCAGGAACATCCGCTCCAGCAGGGCCTCCGGGGACCGCAGCCGGGACTGCATGACCTCCTTCTCGAGGCCCGGCAGACCCTCCGCGATCTCGTGGATCAGCGCACTCTGGCGGCGGGCGACCGCGGAGGTGACGGCGTACGCCAGGTCCGTGGGCGTCGCGGGCAGGTAGCGGCCGGTGTCGAGCCTGGTGCGCGCCGCGTCGGTCTCGGCGAGCGCGGCGCTGGGGTCCACGTCGGGGTTGATCGGTCCGTGCACGGTGACCAGGACGTGGTCGCCGATGACCAGGTCGAGCTCGAGCAGGTGGACGTGGCCCGCACTGCCGAGCAACGGCGCCAGCACGGTGACGAACACCTGGCCCGGGTAGGTGTGCACGACGGGCACGTAGTTGCGCCGCTGGCACGACTCGAGCACGCGGGGGTGGCAGCCCAGGCGGGTGAGGAGGTCCCCGGCGGCGTCGTCCCAGACCGGCACGTCGACCCAGCAGAAGCCGTCCGTCCGGGCGAGCAGGACGTCGAGCTCGGCGGCCTCGGCAGGCCGGGCGCCCTCGTGGTCCACGAACCGGATCTCCACGTGCCCAGCGTGGCCCTGCGACGGGTCCGGGTCCAGAGGGTGTCAGGTGTCGATGCGCAGCCGGCCGTCGGGCCCCCACGAGACGGGCATCGGGTCGGTGATCTCCCCGCCGAAGCCGCCGGTCACCTCGTTGCGGAACGCCATCAGCTGCCAGGCGCCGGACCGGTCCCGCACGAGGCGGCCGACGTACAGCCCGGGGTCGTGGAGCAGGTACGCCGAGCCGATGTCGAAGGGCCCGGCCGGGTCGTCGACGTTGACCGCCCAGATGCCCCCGGTCTCCCCCGCCGCGCGGCGTTCCGCCGGGAGCTGGGTGGCCAGGCACGAGAAGAGCAGCACGCCGCGACCGTCGACCTCGGCGAGCTGGAGCACCTCGAGCTGGCCGAAGCCGGAGCCGGGCCGCGAGAGCGGCGGGCCGACCTCCCAGGTCTCGAGGTCGGCGGAGGTGGCCTGGCCGACGACGCCGCGGCCGAAGGGCTCCCCGTCGCCGGACCGGGCGGTCACCAGCATCTGCCACACCCCGTCGGGGCGCTGGAAGACCCACGGGTCGCGCCAGGCGACGTCGTACCAGGTGGCGAGGTCGAGCTGGTCGTACCACCGCGGGTCGGCCTCGCAGACCACACCGGTCCGCTCCCACGTGGTCAGGTCGTCCGACTCCGCCCGCAGCACCCGCTGCACCAGACCGTCATCGGCCCGGGCGATGCCGGTGTAGAACATCCGCCACCGTCCGTCCGGTCCCCGCACGACCGAGCCCGTCCAGGTCGCCAGGTCGTCGGGCGCGGGGGCGTCGTCGGCGACCAGGGCGTCGGCCAGCTCGGTCCAGGAGCGCAGATCCTCGGACACGGCGTGCCCGATGCTCGCCCGGCGGTGGCGCCGCTCGGGATCGAGCAGCGCCCGGGACGCCTTGAGGAAGAACAGGTGGAAACGCTCGCCGTCGTCGGCGAGCCAGAAGTCCCAGACCCAGGACGGAGCGAGACGCAGCACCGCGGCAGGCTATCAGTGTGCGCTGACTACCCAGGGGGGGTATAGTATGTGCGCATGAGCGACCACGAGCACGGCTACCTCGCCGCGCACAAGAAGGACGACTACCTCAAGCGCCTGCGCCGCATCGAGGGCCAGGCCCGCGGCCTGCAGCGGATGGTGGAGGAGGAGCAGTACTGCATCGACATCCTCACCCAGGTCTCCGCGATGACCAAGGCGCTCCAGTCGGTGGCCCTCGGGCTCCTGGACGACCACCTCGGTCACTGCGTCGTCGACGCGGTGGCGAGCGGGGGCCCGGACGCCGAGGTCAAGCTCAAGGAGGCCTCCGACGCGATCGCCCGGCTGGTGCGGTCATGAGCGCCGGCCACGTCTTCGAGGGCACGGTCACCGGCATGACCTGTGACCACTGCGTCGCGTCGGTGACCGAGGAGCTCCAGGAGCTGCCCGGGGTCACCGCCGTCGAGGTCCGGCTCGACACCGGCACGGTCTCCGTGACGTCCGACGAGCCGGTCGAGGTCGACGCCGTGCGCCGGGCCGTCGACGAGGCCGGCTACCACCTCGTCTGATGAGCACCCCGGTCCGGATCTCCGCGTTCGTCGTCGCCCTGGTGGCCGCCTTCGCGCTCGCCCTCGGCCTCGGCCGGGCGGTGGGTCCGGTCGACGCCCCGGAGCCCGCGACCCACGAGGACATGACCGGGGGCATGACCGGGGAGTCCGGCGGGGACGCGCACCTGCCGGGCGGCCTGATGGTGTCCCAGGACGGCTACACCTTGACGCTCGCGTCCACGCGGGCCGAGGCCGGCCGCGCCGTCCCCCTCGCGTTCACGGTGACCGGCCCCGACGGCGCCCCGGTCACCGACTACGAGGTGGAGCACGAGAAGCGCCTGCACCTCGTCGTCGTCCGCCGCGACGGGACGGGCTTCCAGCACGTCCACCCCGAGCAGGACGCCGACGGCCGCTGGACGACGGCCGTCGACCTGGTCCCCGGTGACTGGCGGGTGCTGGCCGACTTCGTGCCCGCGGGCGGCGCGGGTCTCACCCTCGGGGCCGACCTCGCCGTCCCCGGCGGCTACCGACCGGCCGCGCCCGGACCGGACGTGCGCACGGCGACCGTGGACGGCTACACCGTCACTCTCGACGGCGAGCTGACCGCGGGCACCGACGCCCTCCTCACCCTCACCGTGACGCGTGGCGACGAGCCGGTGACCGACCTGCAGCCCTACCTCGGCGCCCACGGCCACCTGGTCGCCCTGCGCGACGGCGACCTCGCCTACCTGCACGTGCACCCCGACGAGGGCACCACCGCCGGACCGGAGGTGCGGTTCTACGTCGAGGTCCCGAGCACCGGCCGCTACCACCTCTACCTCGACTTCCGGCACGGCGACCGGGTGCGGACGGCGGAGCTGGTCGTCACCGCGGGAGGCACGCCGTGAGCGCCCACGACATCGAGCTCGAGATCACCGGGATGACCTGCGCCTCCTGCGCCCACCGGATCGAGCGCAAGCTCAACAAGCTCGACGGCGTGGTCGCCAGCGTCAACTACGCCACCGAGAAGGCCTGGGTCAGCTACCCCGACGCCGTCACCCCCGCCGACCTGGTGGGCACCGTCGAGCAGGCGGGGTACGGCGCCCGGGTGCCGGCAGCCGACCCGGCTGCGGTCGACCAGACGGGGGCCGACGAGAAGGTGACCGATCCCCTCGTGCAGCGGCTGGTCGTCTCAGCGGTGCTCACGGTGCCCGTGGTCGCGATGGCGATGGTGCCGGCGCTCCAGGTGGAGTACTGGCAGTGGCTCTCCCTCACCCTGGCGGCGCCGGTCGTCGTGTGGGGCGGCTGGCCGTTCCACCGCGCCGCCTGGCTCAACCTGCGACACGGCACCACCACCATGGACACCCTGGTCTCGCTCGGCACCCTGGCGGCGTTCGGCTGGTCGGTCTACGCCCTGTTCTGGGGCACGGCCGGCGTCCCCGGCATGACCCACCCGTTCGAGCTGACCATCGAGCGCACCGACGGCGCGGGCAACATCTACTTCGAGGCCGCGGCCGGGGTCACGACCTTCCTGCTCGCCGGACGCTGGCTCGAGGGCCGCGCCAAGCGCCGGTCCGGCGCCGCCCTGCGTGCGCTCATGGAGCTGGGTGCCAAGGAGGTGGCGGTGCTCCGCGACGGTCGCGAGGTGCGGGTGCCGGTCGGGGAGCTCGCCGTCGGTGACACGTTCCTGGTCCGCCCCGGCGAGAAGGTCGCCACCGACGGCGTCGTCACCCGCGGCACCTCGGCCATCGACGCCGCGATGCTCACCGGCGAGTCCGTGCCGGTCGAGGTCGGTCCCGGCGACCCGGTCGTCGGCGCCACGGTCAACGCCGGCGGACGGCTCGAGGTGCGGGCCACCCGGGTGGGCGCCGACACCCAGCTCGCCCAGATGGCCCGGCTCGTCGAGGAGGCCCAGCACGGCAAGGCCGACGTGCAGCGGCTGGCCGACCGGGTGTCGGGGATCTTCGTGCCGATCGTCCTGCTGCTGGCCGCGGCCACCCTGGGCTTCTGGCTCGGCGCCGGGGCCGGGGCCAGCGCGGCGGTCACCGCCGCCGTGGCCGTCCTGATCGTGGCCTGCCCGTGTGCCCTGGGGCTCGCGACGCCGACGGCGCTGATGGTCGGCACCGGACGCGGCGCCCAGCTCGGCATCCTCATCCGCGGACCCGAGGTGCTGGAGTCGACCCGACGCGTGGACACCGTGGTGCTCGACAAGACCGGCACCGTCACCACCGGCGTGATGACCGTGCTCGACGTCGTCGCCGCCCGCGACGCGTCCACCGACGAGGTGCTCCTGCTGGCGGGGGCGCTCGAGGACGCCTCCGAGCACCCGATCGCCCGTGCCGTCGCGGCCCACGCGCGCGCCCGGCTCGGACCACTGCCGCCGGTCGAGGACTTCGCGAACCTCGCGGGGCTCGGGGTCCGCGGGACGGTCTCCGGCCAGGCCGTCGTGGTCGGTCGCCCCGCCCTGCTCGCCGAGCACGGCCTCCGGCTCACCGAGGACCTCGAGCGCGCCGTCGCCCGGGCCCAGGGGACCGGCGGGACGGTGGTCGCCGTCGGCTGGGACGGCGCCGCCCGGGGCGTCGTGGTGGTGGCGGACGCGGTCAAGCCGACCTCCGCCGAGGCGGTGACCCGGCTGCGCGACCTCGGCCTGCGCCCGATCCTGCTCACCGGTGACCACCGCGCGACGGCCGTCGCCGTCGCGGCGCAGGTGGGCATCGACGACACCGACGTGATCGCGGGAGTGCTGCCCACCGGCAAGGTCGACGAGGTCCGGCGCCTCCAGGCCGACGGCCGGGTGGTGGCCATGGTCGGCGACGGCGTCAACGACGCGGCCGCCCTCGCCCAGGCCGACCTCGGGCTCGCCATGGGCACCGGCACCGACGCCGCCATCGCGGCGAGCGACCTGACCCTGGTCCGGGGCGACCTCCGCGTCGCCGCCGACGCGGTGCGGCTGGCGCGCCGCACCCTCGCGATCATCAAGGGCAACCTGTTCTGGGCGTTCGCCTACAACGTCGCCGCCCTCCCGCTGGCCGCGGCCGGGCTGCTGAACCCGATGCTGGCCGGTGCCGCCATGGCCGCGTCGTCGGTGTTCGTGGTCAGCAACAGCCTGCGGCTGCGCGGCTTCCGGCCGGCTCAGCGCGACCAGTCGATGTCGGCGTAGATCGCGGCATGGTCCGAGGCCTGGTCGACCTCGTCGACCAGGGTCTCGTAGACGTCCCACGGCTCCCGGGTCCGCGGTCCGCGCCAGACGCCCGAGCGGTTGACCCCTCCCCCGGTGGCCCGCGCGAACAGCGCCGGTGACAACAGCACGTAGTCGATCTTCTCGTCCTCGTTGCCGCCGCCGAAGGTGCCCCGGCGCGGGCCCCAGACGAAGTCCGGGTGCTCGCTGATGTCGCGCAGCGACGTGTCGACGAGCAGTGGCGCGAGCGACTCCGACCCGGGACTGTCGTTGAGGTCGCCCACCACGGCGATGTGCTCGACGCCCTCGGCGACCAGGCCGTCGTGGATCTGGGCCACCCGGACCGCCTGGCGCCGCCGGCGGCGCACCCCGAGCGGGTCCCCCGGCGTGCTGTAGCCCTTGGACTTGAAGTGGTTGACCAGCACCACCAGACGCTCGCCGCCGGGCGTGCGGAGGTGGTACTCCGCGCAGTCCCGCGAGAACACCACGCCGTCGGCGTCCCGGTCGTAGATGTGGGTCCGCAGGGCGGTGACGGTGTGCCCCCCGCGGGCGAGGATGCCGACGTCGATGCCGCGGGTGTCGTTGCCGTCGAGCAGCAGCGTCTCGTCGTACGGCGTCCAGCCGACGTCGCGCAGCAGGGTCGCCGAGAACATCTCCAGCACCGGCCGGGACTCGGCCTCGACGACGCCGAGCACGTCGGCGCCGACGTCACGGATCACCATGGCGGTGTGCGTCGTCGCCAGCTCGGTCACCGGCTCGGTGGTGAGCTCGACGAAGCCGACCCAGTCGGCGCGGCCGTCGGCGACGACCTCGGTGGTGCCGTCGCGGTGCCGGACCAGCAGCCGTCCCCGCAGCACCCGGAGCAGCGCGAACTCGCCGACGTCGGAGCGGACCAGGCCGAGCACCTCGAGCTGTTCGAGGATCTCGGCCTTCGTCGCGTCGTCGTACGTCGTTCGCTGGAGGAGCTCGGTGACGCGGGCCTGCGCGGCGACCACCGGTGCCGCACGGGACCAGACGCGGCTGCCCAGCGCCTTGGGCCGGTCGAACATGTTCTGCACGTTGTACGACGCCAGCCGGGTGCGCGCGGGCTCCGAACCCGGTGGTCGCGCGGCCGGGCCGTCGGCGAGGATGCCGTCCATGGCACCCAGCATCGCCGACCTGCCCTGGCCGTTCCGCACCGACCGGCTGAGCCTTCGGCCCGCCGCGGCGCAGGACTCCGACGCCGTGCTCGCCTACCGGCGCCTTCCCGAGGTCAACGAGTACATGACCTCGGCGCCCTCGGACGCCGCGGAGTGGGCGGAGGTGTTCGCCCAGGAGGACCGGTTGTCCAAGACCCTGGTGGCCGAGCACGACGGCCGCATCGTCGGGGACCTGATGATCGCGGTCGAGGACGCCTGGTCGCAGACCGAGGTCCGGCCGCGGGCCGCGGGGGTGCAGGCGGAGATCGGCTGGTGCCTCGACCCGGCGTACCAGGGCCGCGGCCTGGCCACCGAGGGTGTCGCGGCGCTGCTGGAGATCTGCTTCGACGGGCTCGGCCTGCGCCGCGTGCTGGCGAACTGCTTCGCGGACAACACCGCCTCGTGGCGGCTCATGGAGCGGCTCGGCATGCGGCGGGAGATGTACACCGTGCGCGACTCCCTGCACCGCTCCGGCGTCTGGCTGGACGGGATGGCCTACGCGCTGCTCGCGGACGAGTGGCGGTCCCGACGCACCTGAAAACTTCGCCGCGAGGGCTCGCCGCGTTCATCCTCGCGGAGTACGGTCCGAGCCATGATCTCTCGGAAGCGCACCACTCGTTGCCGTCGTCGCCGCCCTCGCCGCCCTGGGCGTCGCGCCGCTCACCACCCCGGCCGCGGCGGAGTCACCGGGCGCGGTGGCCCAGCCGACAGCCCCAGCAGGCCACGGAGACCGATCACGACGTCCGGTTCGCGACGTTCAACGCGTCGCTGAACCGCTTCTCCGCCGGGCAGCTCCTCATCGACCTCGCGAGCGGCACGAACGTCCAGGCTCGCAACGTGGCCGAGATCATCCAGCGCAGCGCGCCGGACGTCCTGCTCGTCAACGAGTTCGACTACTACCCCGACGGCGCGGCGGCCGAGCTGTTCCGCGACAACTACCTCGCGGTCTCGCAGAACGGCGCGCCGGCCGCCGACTACCCGTACTACTACGTCGCGCCGAGCAACACCGGCGTGCCCAGCGGCTTCGACCTCGACAACAACGGCTCCGTCGGGGGCGGCAACGACGCGTTCGGCTTCGGGGACTTCCCCGGGCAGTACGGCATGGTCGTCTACTCGAAGTACCCCATCGCCACCGACGACGTCCGCACCTTCCAGCACTTCCTGTGGAAGGACATGCCCGGCGCGAAGCTCCCGGACAACCCGGCCACTCCCGCGCCCGCCGACTGGTACTCCCCCGAGGAGCAGGCGGTCTTCCGGCTCTCCAGCAAGTCGCACTGGGACGTGCCGATCACCCTCGCGGAGAACAAGACCGTGCACTTCCTGGTCTCCCACCCCACGCCGCCGGTCTTCGACGGACCCGAGGACCGCAACGGCACCCGCAACTTCGACGAGATCCGCTTCTGGGCCGACTACGTCGGGAACCAGGCCCGGTCGTCGTACATCTACGACGACGACGGGGACGTACGGCGGCCTGCACCGCGGGGCGAAGTTCGTCATCGCCGGCGACCAGAACTCCGACCCGCTCGACGGGGACTCGATCGACGGTGCCGCGCAGCAGCTGCTCGACCACCCGAGGATCGACAGCCGCGTGGTCCCCGAGAGCCCCGGTGCCCTCGAGGCCGCGGCGCTGCAGGGCGCCAACAACGTCGGCCAGCTGAACCCGGCCCAGCAGGACACCGCTGACTTCGCCGACGCCGGCACCAACCCCGGCAACCTGCGCGCCGACTACGTGCTGCCGAGCCGGGGCCTGCGGGTGCTGGACTCCGCGGTCTTCTGGCCGGTGGTGGAGGACCCGCTGTTCCGCCTGACCGGCACCTTCGTCCCGGGCCAGCCGCTGCCCTCCAGCGACCACCGGCTGGTGTGGGTGGACGTGAAGCTCCACCACCACTGACCGAGCGTCAGTGGAGGTGGTCCTGCCAGTCGGCGGGCACCCGGTCCCCGGGTCCCGGGACGGGCTGGGTCTCCGGGCGACTCTGCGGGTCGGCCAGCCGCGGTCCGTTCGCGAACGACTCGGTCCGGTAGTCCCAGAACCAGTGCTCGCCGGGCTCGAAGCTCTGCACCACCGGGTGCCCCGAGTCCCGAGCGTGGGCGGAGGCGTGCTGGCTGGGTGAGGAGTCGCAGCAGCCGATGTGGCCGCAGGCGGCGCAGCGGCGCAGGTGCATCCACCACCCGTCCGGGGCGGCCAGGCACTCCACGCAGCCGGTCCCCGAGGGGGTCACCTCGGGACGCAGGAACCCGTCGGTCACCTCAGGAGGCCGGGGTGCCGGCGATGTTGACCAGCCACGGAGTCCCGAACCTGTCGACGCACATGCCGAAGGAGTCCCCCCACATCTGCTTCTCCATCGGCACCGTCACGGTGCCGCCGGCGGAGAGCTTGTCCCAGTAGCCCATCAGCTCGCCCTCGTCGTCGCCGCTCAGGCTCACGCCGAAGTTGTTCCCCGCCTCCAGCGCCTGTCCCGGAGGCATGTCCGAGGCCATCAGCGTGAGCCCCTCGGCCGTCAGCGACGAGTGCATCACCCCGTCCGCCTGGGGTCCCTCGGTGCCCATGTCCCCGAAGGTCATGATGCTCAGCTCACCGCCGAAGACCTCCCGGTAGAACTCCATCGCCTCCCGGGTGGTGCCGTCGAAGTTGAGGTACGGGTTGAGCGTCGTCGCCATGCTGCCTCCTGTGGTGGTGTGCGCCTCCGACGCTAGTCGCTCGGACCCCCGGGCGCGACGGGCGGCGTCAGGGTCCGGCCGGGACCTGGGTGACGGAGTACGGCGTGCTCGGGGTGGGTGGCGTCGTGAACCGCGCGTTGGGCAGGTACAGGCGGTTGCCGAAGCGCGCGACCGTGGTCGGCACGTCGAACCGCGGCGACGTGATCGTCCGCACCACCGTGGCCCGTGTCCCGGACGGGTCCAGGCTCAGCACGTCCACCCGGTTGTCGCGGTTGCGCACGACGTAGAGGGTCCGTCCGCGCAGCAGCATGCCGTCGCCGTTGGTCAGGCTCGCTCCGCCGGTGTCCACGGTCGTGGCCGCTCCGGTCAGCGGGTCGACCCTGTAGAGCAGACCCGACGTGGAGTGCACGACGAGCAGGGCCTGGCCGTCGGGGGTGGCGGTGATGCCGTTGGCCCCGAAGCCGGTGCCCTGCACGAAGTCACCGGTCAACGGCAGGGTGACGACCTCCGACGGGTCGGGCAGCCCGCCGGCGGGGCCGAGCGGGAGCCCGTAGAGCACGCCGCGCACCGAGTCGGTGAACCACGCCGCGTGGCCGGTGAGCACCACGTCGTTGACGAAGCTCGCGCCGGTCGCGAGCTGGTAGGACGCCAGGACCTCGCCGGTGCCGGTGTCGACCACCCGCGCGTTGCCCGCGGTGCCACCGGAGACGAAGAGGCGACCCAGCGGGTCGGACTTCAGCCCGACGCTCGGGGAGCCCACCCCGGGGCCCTCACTCACCACGGTGCCCGTCCCGGACCGCAGGTCCACCTGGTAGATGTCCCCGTCCACCCGGGAGCCGAACCAGGCGGTGGGGCCGGGACCGATCGCGATGCCCTCGGGCTGGAAGCCGGCCGGGAGGTCGAACGTGTCGGGGAAGGGCGCCGCCGGGGCGGCCGCGCCGGAGGTGGTCGTGGCGGACGTGATCAGTCCGGTCGTGAGCAGAGCGGCCAGCCCGAGACGGGCGGCGCTGCGAAGGGCGCGCATGCGAAGGCTCCTGTCTGTGTCGAGGTCCGGTCTTCCACCGTACGTCGCCGGCGCGGGAACGCCAGTGGCCGACGAGTTCCTATGCTGGCGGCATGGCCAGCGACGTCCGGGTCGACCGCGAGCAGGTCCTGGCCTTCCGCTGGCGCGCGCACCAGCTCGGCCGGGAGCCGGGATCGGGCTCGGTCGCCGACACCGCCCTCCTGGACTTCGGCGTGCAGGACACCGGCCCGCGCGGAGCCCGCTGGGCGCTGGCGAACCGTGGCCTGGAGACGTACGACGACGCCGACGTGCTGCTCGCCTGGACCCTGCGGGTCTCCCCGCACCTCTACCGGCGCGCCGACCTGGCCGAGCTCCTGGTGGCCACCGCCCCGCTCAACGAGGCCGACGCCGGCAAGCGGATCCACGACGCGGCCCGGCCGCTGCGGCGGGCCGGCATCCCCGTGCTGGACGCGTTGGCGGTGATCGCGGAGCAGCAGCGGGAGATCGTCACCGCACCCATGGACAAGGGCACCCTGTCGACCGCGCTGACGCGCGCGGCTCGACCCGCCGTACCTGCGCCGGTGCGAGCCCTGTCAGGCCACCCACGCCTGGGAGAGCCCGTTCCGGATCGCCGCGCTGCAGGGCGGCCTCGAGCTCGAGCCGGGGACGTCGCCCCCGGTGCTGCGCCGGATCCCGCGCTACCGGCCGCGCCTGTTCGGCACCTCCGGAGCCGAGGCGGCGCCCCGCTTCGACGTGGTCCGCAACTACCTGCGCTTCTTCGGCCCGGCCCGACCCAAGGACGCGGCGGCCTTCCTCGACGCGCCGGTCAAGGAGGTCACCGCGCACTGGCCCGAGGACGCGGTGCCGGTGGAGGTGACCGGCGCGACGGGCTCGTGGTCGGCGCTCGCCGGCGACGTGGAGGCGCTGGCGGCGGCTGACCGGCCCGGGCCCGCGCCGCGGTCCGCCTGCTGGGGCCGTACGACGCGTGGCTCCAGCTGCGGGACCGCGACACCCTGCTGCCGGACCGGGCTCGCGCCCGGGACGTGTGGCGGACGATCGGGCGGCCGGGCGCCGTCGTCCGCGGCGGCGAGGTGATCGGCACCTGGCGACCGCGCTCGGCCGGCAGCCGCCTCACCGTCACCTGGGAGCCCTGGGTGCGGGCCACGTCGGCGCTGCGCACCACGCTCGCGGAGCAGGCCGACCGGCTGGCGACGGTCCGCGAGCAGACCCTGGCCGGGGTCGAGGAGGCTTAGCCCAGCGCCGCGAGGTCCTCGTCGTCGAGCACCAGGGTGACGGCGGCGACCGAGTCCCGGACCGACTCCGGGCGGCTGGCGCCCGGGATCGGGATGACCGCCTCGGACAGCGAGAGCTCCCACGCCAGGCACACCTGCTGCGGGCTCACGTCGTGCTTGCGGGCCACCGCGGCGAACGTCTCCCACTGGTGGCCCAGCGCGGCGGCGTCGGACATGCCACCGAGCGGGCTCCAGGCCAGGAAGGCCAGGCCGAGCTCGGCGCACACCGCGATCTCGGGCTCGGAGCTCCGGAAGGCGGGTGAGAACTGGTTCTGCACCGCGACCAGGCCGTCGCCGAGGACGTCCTTCGCCATCCGGATCTGGTCGGGGTCCGCGTTGGAGATCCCGGCGGCCGCGATGAGCCCCTCGTCGAGCAGCGGCTTCAGCCCGCCCACGGTCTCGTCGTACGGCACCGCGGGATCCGGCCGGTGGTGCTGGTAGAGGTCGATCCGCTCGACCCCGAGCCGCCCGATCGAGGCCAGGCAGGCCTTGCGGAGGTAGTCGGGCCGCCCGTCGAGCTGCCAGTCCGACCCTCGCCGGGTGTGCCCGCCCTTGGTCGCGACCAGCACGCTCGGAGGTGTCGGCGTCGTACTCCCGCAGCGCCCGCGCGATCAGCAGCTCGTTGTGCCCGAAGCTGTCCTCGTCGATGGAGTAGGCGTCGGCGGTGTCGATGAGGGTGACACCCGCGTCGAGGGCCGCGTGGATCGTGCGCACCCCCCTGCCCTCGTCGTTGACGTCGCGCACCGACATGGGCATCGCGCCCAGCCCGATGGCGCTGACCGAACGGGTTCCGATCCGGCGTTGGTCCATGCCCTCCACCGTACGCACGCGTCGTCAGCGTCCCGAGCCCGCGGTACGTCGACGGGCCGGGGTGGCCGTGGTGCTCCTCGCCGGCGCCTTCCTCGCGGTCGTCGTCTTCTTGGCCGTCGTCTTCGTGGCCGCCGTCTTCGTGGCGGCGTCTTCCTGGCCGTGGTCTTCCTCGCGGGCGCTTCGTGGCGGTCTTCCTGGCCGTGGTCTTCCTCGCGGGCGTCTTCCTGGCGGCGGTCTTCCTGGCCGTGGTCTTCCTCGCGGGCGCCTTCGTGGCGGCGGTCTTCCTGGCCGTGGTCTTCCTCGCGGGCGCCTTCTTGGCGGCGGCCTTCGTCGGGGCCGTGACCTGCTCGCTGGCCCGAGCCGCCGCCAGCGCGGCCTCGGCCTTCGCCAGCTTGCGGCGACGCTTCGCGTGCTGGGCTTCGTGCGCCTCGAGCTCCGTGGCGGTGCCGGAGCGCTCGCCCGTGGCGGCCTCGGCCCGCGTGGCGGCCGCGTCCGCCTCCTGGCGGCGCCGCTTGGCGGTCCGCTTGGCCTCCTTCGCCGCGACGACCGCACGCTCGTGCTCGCGGGCCGTGTCCGCCTCGACGGAGACCGCCGCGTCATGACGCCGGCGGGTCATGGCCAGCTCGGCCTCGGCCTGGTCGAGCTTGCGCCGCTGCTTCTCCACACGTTGCGTCAGCAGCGCGATGTCCTTCGCCATGGTGGCTCCTCGTGTCGGTCCTGGCCGTGGCCGTACCCGGTAGGCGGGCGGTGCAGTCGCGGCGCCGCGGCGGTCGCCTACGGTGTCGGCATGGAGGCGGGCGACGACGTCATCCCCCTCCGGGAGGCGACCCGGGCCTGGTTCGCGATCTCCCTGCAGACCTTCGGGGGCCCGGCCGGCCAGATCGCGATCATGCAGCACAAGCTCGTCGACGAGAAGCGCTGGATCGGTCAGCAGCGGTTCCTGCACGCCCTCAACTACTGCATGCTGCTGCCCGGTCCGGAGGCCCAGCAGCTCGCGATCTACACCGGCTGGCTGCTCAACGGCACCCGCGGCGGGCTGATCGCCGGCGGGCTGTTCGTGCTGCCCGGGATGCTCGCCCTCCTGGTGCTGTCGGCCGTCTACGTGGCCTTCGGCGAGACCGGCTTCGTGTCCGCGGTGTTCGCCGGCGTCGCACCCGCGGTGATCGCCATCGTCGTCCAGGCGGTGGCACGGGTCGGGCGGCGCGCGCTCATCAGTCCCTCGCTCGTCGGGCTGGCCGTCGCGTCCTTCGTCGCCCTCACCGTGCTCTCGGCGCCGTTCCCGGTGGTGATCGTCGTGGCCGGCGTGCTCGGGTGGCTCCTCGAGCGGCGAAGTGCACCCCCCAGCGTCGGCGCCCCCCGCTCAGACGCTGACGGCCCCGCGCCGCTGGTCAGCGACGACCTGTTGCACCACGTCGCCCCCTCGCGGCGGCGGTCGGTCGTGGTGGCCACCGTGGGCCTCGTCGTCTGGGGGTTGCCGCTGCTCGTCGTCGCGGCCACCGTGTCGTCGACCGACGTGTTCCTCGACCAGGGGCTGTTCTTCTCCGGCGCCGCGGTGGTCACCTTCGGCGGCGCCTACGCGGTGCTCGCCTACGTCGCCCAGCAGGCCGTCCACGTGTACGGCTGGCTCGCCCCCGGCGAGATGGTGCGCGGCCTGGCGCTGGCCGAGACCACGCCCGGACCGCTGATCATGGTCGTCCAGTTCGTCGCCTTCGTGGGCGCCTACCGCAACCCCGGGTCCCTGGACCCCTGGGTGGCCGCCGTGCTGGCCTCGCTGCTCGTCACCTGGGTCACCTTCGTGCCGTGCTTCGTCTTCGTGCTGCTCGGAGCGCCGTACGTCGAGCGGTTGCGGCACCAGCGCGGGCTCTCGGCCGCGCTCACCGGCATCACCGCGGCGGTCGTGGGGGTGATCGCGAACCTCGCGGTCTTCTTCGCGCTGCACACGCTGTTCGACGAGGTCCGGACCGTCGACGTCGGGCCGCTGAGCCTGGACGTGCCGGTCCTGTCCTCGTGGGACCCGGTGGCGTTCGCGCTGACCGGCGTGGCCCTGGCCGCGATCTTCGGGCTGCGCTGGAGCCCGTTGCGGGTGATCGGCCTGTGCGCGGCCCTCGGCCTGGTGGCGTGGGCGCTCGGGCTGGTCGCATGACGACCGCCCGCACCGTCCCCGTGACCATCGAGATGGACGGTGACGAGCTCGACGCCGAGGATGCCTGGCGCGAGCTGCGCCAGGTGGGGGTGCGCCGGCTCTTCGTGGACGCCTTCGTGCGGTTCCGGTACGGCGACGGGTTCAGCTCGTCGCGCGCGCTGGCCCTGCAGGCCACGCTGGCCGTCATCCCGTTCCTGCTCGCCCTGACCGGGTTGGTCGCCGGCCTCGACGAGGAACGCCCGGCCCGCGTGCTGGCCAGGACCGTCTCCGCCGTGTCGCCAGGCGCAGGTGGTGCCGACGCGATGGCCGGGGCGCTGCGCGGGACGGCCACCTCGGAGCGGGCCGGCGAGATCGCCCTGTGGTTCGGCCTGCTCCTCGCCCTCGTGTCGATGACCACGGCGATGGCGCAGATCGAGCGCGGCCTCAACCGCATCTACGGCATCCGGCGGGACCGGCCGGCGCCGGGGAAGTACGGCCGCGCCGCCGTGCTCACCCTGCTCCTCGCGCTCCCGGTCGGTCTCGGCTTCCTGCTGCTGGTCGCCGGGGGCGCGTTCGCCGACGCCATGGTCACCGAGTACGGCTGGTCGGCAGAGGTCGCCGACACCTGGAACGTCGCCCGCTGGCCCGTCGGCATCGCCCTCATGGTCGTCACCATCGCCGTGCTGCTCGACCACGCACCCCGCCGCCGCCAACCGGGCCTCTCCTGGCTGGCGGCGGGCGCAGCCGTCGCGGTGCTGCTCACCCTCGTCAGCACCGGGCTCCTCGCGCTCTACGTCCGCGAGAGCGCCTCCTTCGGCGACGTCTACGGCCCGCTGGCGGGCATCATGGCGCTGTTGATCTGGGCGCTCCTGTCCTCGATCGCGCTCTTCTACGGGGGCGCGCTGTGCGCGCAGCTCGAGGCCTGCCGCGCCGGACGGCCCGAGCCGGCGGACGACGACCCCGGCCGCCCGCAGAGCGACGTCGTCGCCTAGCGGGGTGCGCGGTTCGCCCGACCGCGCCAGGGTGGGGACATGGACCACACCCATCTCGGCCGCTCCGGCCTGTCCGTCAGCCGCCTGTGCCTCGGGACGATGAACTTCGGCCCCCACACCACGCAGGACGACGCGTTCGCGATCATGGACTCCGCCCACGAGCAGGGCGTCAACTTCTTCGACACCGCCAACGTGTACGGCCGCGGTGGCCCCGACTCCGGCGCCATGAGGACCATCGGACGCGGCGCCACCGAGACCATCCTCGGCCACTGGTTCGCCCAGGGCGGCGGGCGCCGCGAGAGGACCGTCCTGGCGACCAAGGTCTACGGCGCCATGGGCGACTGGCCCAACTCCGGCCGGCTCTCGGCGCTCAACATCCGGCGCGCCCTCGACGCCAGCCTGCAGCGGCTCCAGACCGACCACGTCGACCTCTACCAGTTCCACCACGTCGACCGGGACACGCCCTGGGAGGAGATCTGGCAGGCGCTCGAGGTGGCGGTCGCGCAGGGGAAGGTGCTGTACGTCGGCAGCAGCAACTTCGCGGGCTGGCACATCGCCCGCGCCCAGGAGGCGGCCGCCGCACGGCACTTCACGGGCCTGGTGAGCGAGCAGTCGATCTACAACCTGCTCACCCGCGACCTCGAGCTGGAGGTCATCCCGGCGGCCGAGCACTACGGCCTCGGGATCCTGCCCTGGTCGCCGCTGCACGGCGGCCTGCTCGGCGGGGTGTTGAAGAAGGACCGGGACGGCAAGCGCCGGCTGGTCGGCCGGGCCAAGGAAGGGGTCGAGAGGGACCGGGACCGGATCCAGGCCTGGGAGGACCTCGCCGACGAGCTCGGCCACGAGCCCGGTGACGTCGCGCTGGCCTGGCTGCTGGCACAGCCGGCCGTGACCGCGCCGATCATCGGCCCGCGCACGCAGGAGCAGCTCGACGCGGCCGTCCGGGCGCTCGGGGTCCGCCTCGACGAGGACGCGCTGCAGAAGATCGACGAGATCTTCCCGGGTCGCGACACCGCGCCGGAGCACTACGCCTGGTGAGCGCCGCGGGGTTGTCCGGACGGTTGCCTAGTCTCGGCGCATGAGCCAGATCGATCCCTCCGCCTCGGTGGCGTCGTCCGCGGTCGTCACCGGAGACGTCACCCTGGGCGCCCACGTCCGGGTGTTGCACGGCGCCGTCATCAACGGCGACCACGGTCCGGTCGTCATCGGCGACGACGTGCTGGTGATGGAGCAGGCCGTGCTGCGGGGACGGCGGGACCACCCGCTCCGGATCGGCGACGCCGTCCTCGTCGGGCCGCACGCCCACCTCAACGGCACCACGGTCGAGGACGAGGTCTTCGTCGCCACCGGGGCGTCGCTGTTCCCCGGGTCCCGCGCGGGCGCCCGCTCCGAGCTGCGCATCAACAGCGTGCTGCACGTCGGCTCCGAGCTCGCGCCGGACACCGTGGTCCCCATCGGCTGGATCGCGGCGGGTCGCCCGGCGCAGCTCTTCTCGCCGGACCGGCACGAGGAGCTGTGGGCGGTGCAGGAGCCGCTGGACTTCCCGGGCACCGTCTACGGCGTGCCGCGCGGCACCCCGATGCGCGAGATCATGCGCCGGCAGTGCGCGGCGTACGCGCCCTGACGTCAGCCGAGCAGCGTCAGGAGGTGACGCGCCTGGTCCTCGGTGCTGCCCACGGGGTTGCGCACGAAGCCCCGGTTGCCGGGCACCAGCATCACCAGCCAGAGCGCCGCGAACAGCGGTCGGTACGCCGTCCAGCGCCGCCACTGCGCGTCGTCGAGCCCGGCCGCGGCGGCCACGCGCTCGGGCTCCACCAGCCGGGGCAGGCGGAAGGAGGCGTGCTCGACGACCCCGGCAACCTCGAACGCCGGGTCACTGAGTCCGCAGTCCTCGAGGTCCACGACCCGGCAGGCGGATCCGTCCCACAGCACGTTGGCGGCGTTGCCGTCCGCGAGCCCCAGGACCGGGTCGACGACCCGGTCGAGGCCCACCGCCGGCTCCGCGAGCCACTGGCGCGCCGCCCCCAGCGCGTCCGCCACGACGGCACCGTCCCGGCAGGCGCCGAGATCGACCTCCTGGGCCGCCCAGTCGCGGATGTGCGTCCGCATCGTGCTGGGGCCCAGGGTGCGCTCGCCCAGACCCGCGGCCTCGACCGCCTCGACGGGCACGCCGTGCAGCGCGCGCACGGCGGCTCCGAGCGCGACCACGAGGTCGGGCGTCAACCGGTCGGCGCCCAGGGGTCGGCCCGCCAGCCGGGACATCACCACCACGGGCGAGCCGTCGGCCGCGACCTCGCGTCGCAACGGCCGCGGCGCGAGGCCGGGAGCGTGCTCGGCGAGGAGCGTCAGCCCGGCCCACTCGCGGTCGTGCTCGCCGCGCTCCCAGGAGCGGTAGCGCTTGGAGACCGTCGTCGCGCCGAAGACGAGGTCGTGGGTCTGGTGGAACGGCACGCTCCCCAGGCTAGGTGTCGGCGCTCGCCGGCCTCCCGAGGAGAGGTGCTGGCATCCTGGCCCCATGACGCCCGCCGACCTCCTCATCGACGCCTTCGACCGCATCCGCCAGACCGGCCGCGCCGCCGTCGACGGGCTCGACGACGACGCGCTCGCCGCGCGGCCGACGCCGGACGCCAACTCCGTGGGCTGGTTGGTGTGGCACCTCGCCCGGGTCCAGGACGACCACGTGGCCGACGTGGCCGGCCTGGAGCAGGTCTGGACCCGCGACGGGTTCGCCGACCGGTTCGCGCTCCCGTTCGACACCGGCGACATCGGCTACGGCCACACCTCCGCCCAGGTCGGTGCCGTGCGGATCGGCGCGGACCTGCTCGCCGACTACCTCGACGCGGTGCACGCCCAGACGGTCGCCTACCTGCGCACGCTGGCCGACGCCGACCTCGACGACATCGTCGACGAGCGCTGGGATCCCCCGGTCACGCGCGGCGTGCGCCTGGTCAGCGTGCTGTCCGACGACCTCCAGCACGCCGGGCAGGCGGCCTACGCCCGCGGGCTGCTGGGTTCCTGACGCGGCGCCGGACGCTCCAGCAGGGTGCCGTCCGGCGCGGCGAAGCCGTGGGCGGCGTAGAGGCCGTGGGCGTCCGCCGTGTGCAGCAGCCACCGGAACGACGCGCCCGGGCCGTCGTCGGTCAGGGCGGCCACCAAGGCGTGGCCGAGGCCGTGCCCTCGATGCTCGTCGACCACGAACACGTCCGCGAGGTAGCCGAGGGAGACCCCGTCGGAGATGGCCCGGGCGAACCCGACCTGCGCCCCGGTGCCGGCGTCGTACGCCCCGACCACGCGCCAGGCACCGGCCACCTGGGCGGCCACGTCGGTGCGGTTCCGCCAGCGCGCCCAGTAGGCCCCGGTCGAGAGGAAGTCCCAGAGGACGTCGAGGTCGATGCGCTCCGGATCGTCGTCGATCACGTAGCCGGGCGGGCCGGTCATGCGCCCCAGTGTGCCGCCCGCCGGCCGCCGCGGCGCCGGTCCGTCGGCGCGCGCGGGTGTCGGTGGTCCGTGGTGCAGTGGTCCCGTGAGCGAACGGCCCGACGTCGAGCCCGCGGTCATCGAGCGGCTGCGGCACATCTGCGGCGCGCTGCCCGAGGCCTACGAGGAGCCGGCCTGGGTCGGGCTGCGCTGGCGGATCCGGCTGCAGACCTTCGCGCACGTCCTCCGGGTCGAGGCCGGCCGCCCCGAGGCGGTGGCGCGGGCCGCGGGCACCACGGGACCGGCCACCGTGCTCCTCTTCCGCTCCGCCGGCGAGGAGCTCGCGGCCCTCGCGCATGCCGGGCCGCCGTACTTCTCGGCGCCGTGGGGGCACGACGCGGTCGGCCTGGTGCTCGACGTCGACCCCGACTGGGAGGAGGTCCGCGAGCTGCTGGTCGAGAGCTACCGCATCCGGGCGCCCAAGCGGCTCGCCGCGTGGCTGGACTGAGCGGTCCTACGCTGGGCTGTGTGGACGTACCCAGCGGCAGTGTGATGAGGACCTGGTGGGCGACCGTGCGCACCGCCGACGTGGCGGAGTACGTCGCCTACGTCGAGGAGACCGGCGTGGCGGAGTACCGCCGCACGACGGGCAACCTGGGCGCCGTCGCTCGTCACCCGCGACCTGGGTGACGGGACGAGCGAGGTCCGGACGGTGTCGTTCTGGCGCAGCCGCGACGACATCGTGGCGTTCGCCGGCGACGACGTCGACGTGGCGCGCTACTACCCCGAGGACGACCGTTTCCTGCTCACCCGTCCCGCGACCGTGGACCACTTCGACGTCCGGTGAGCAGCTGAGGCGGCGCGGCTCAGCGGCGACGGCCGAAGACCTGCGCGACGTACCACCGGCCGCCGGCGTCGCGACGGGCCGCGACGGCGACCAGCCGGTAGTCGCGACTGAGGATGTTGGCCCGGTGACCCTCGGAGTGCATCCAGCCGTGGCGGACCACGGCGCGCCCGCTCGGGTACCCGTAGGCGACGTTCTCCCCCGCGGTGCTGAGCCCGCAGCCGTCCATGACCGGCCCCAGGTCCTGGTGGTACATCGAGCCCGACTTCGCCATCGCGGCCGCCTGCTTCACCGCGAAGCCGCGCAGGCAGTCGCTCACGCGCAGGGCCCGTCGGTCGTTCTCGGCCCGGGCGTTGTTGGTGGCACGGACCGCGGCAGCGGCGTACGTCGACTCCGGGCTCGCCACGGCCATCACGGCCGCGCCGGACGCCGCCGGCGTGAGCCCGGTCAGCGCGGCGGCCATCACCAGCAGCGCGACGATCGTCCGGCGGCTCGTCAGCAGCGACACGTGCTGGCTCCTCTCGTCGTGGGTGACCATGATGACCGACGCGCAGCGCCGGACCGTGGCCGCGCCTCAGATCCGGAGCTCCAGGAGGCGCAGGCCGCTCTCGGTCCGCACCTCGACCGCCGCGATGTCGCCGCGACGCGACGCGGTGGCGCCGACCACCTGGAGGGTGCGGCCCGGCAGGGCCTCCCAGGTCCCGACCCGCTCGGTCCCGCCGTCCTTGGTGCGCACCACCAGGACGTAGACGGCGGAGCCGCCCTCGGCGTCGGGCGGCGCCGTGTAGGTGCAGGTCAGGGAGAGCCGGGTGCCCCACGCGACGTCCTCGAGGACGACCCGCGCGTCGACAGGGGCCCCGCCGACCGGGCTCATGGCCACGGCCGCGGGGCCGGTGGCCGGCGGTGCCTCGTCTGCTCCGGAGAGCAACCCCCATCCGACGAGGACGCCGGCCACCACGGCGACCGCTGCGGCGGCCCCCAGAGCCGCCGTCGTGAGCAGTCGCCTCCGCTCCCGGCGCCGGACCTCGGCGACCAGGGCGGGCAGCAGGGTGGGGGGCGCGGCGACGTCGACCGGCCCCGTGACCACGGCGGCGTCCACGCGGCCCAGCAGCCCGGGCAACCCGGCCAGGGCGCGCACGGCGCTCGCGCACTCGGCGCAGCCGCCCAGGTGCCGCTCGTAGTCCTGTCGCTCCGCGGGAGCCAGCGCCCCCAGCACGTAGGCACCGTCGAGGTGCGCCGACGGGCAGGTCATCCGCCCACCCCCAGCTCCTCGAGCACGTGGCGCAGCGCATGGAGGGCGTAGTGCGTGCGGGACTTCACCGTGCCCTCCGGGATGTCGAGCCTGCGGGCCGCCTCGGCCACCGTGCAGCCCCCGTAGTAGCACTCCCGCAGCACCGCCCGGTGGTCGTCGGAGAGCCGGCTGAGCGCCTCGGCGACCACCCACGACTGCAGCAGCTGGTCGGTGTGGTCGACGGGGTCCGCGGCCTCGGGCGGGTCGGCCACGGCGTACTCCACGTGGGACCGGCGGCTCCGCCACTCGTCGATGCGCAGGTTCCGCGCGACCGTGAACAGCCAGGCGCGCACCGAGCCCTGGCCCACCTCGCGGGTGGAGAACCGCCGGCAGGCGCGCAGCAGGGTCTCCTGCACCAGGTCCTCGGCGCGGCCGCGGTCACCGCCGGTCAGGTGCAGGCAGTAGCCCCACAGCGCCGCGGCATGCTCCTCGTGCAGGCGCTCCATCAGCGTGACCTGGTTCGCCGCCACCCGACCTCCGTCCTCGACCAGTGTGCTCCAAGGGGCCGTCAGCGATGCAGGGTGCCCTGGATGGCGCCCGCGGGGTACGTCGCGTTGTGGACGTTGACGTAGTAGCGCCTCGGGTGGGCCACGATCTTGGCGATGAGGCCGCTGGAGACTCCCGCCGTGCAGCGCTTGCCGCCGGTGACCGCGCCGGTCAGGTCGACGACGATCGCGCCGTTGGACTGCTTGTGGATGTGGGCCGCCTGCGGCGCCTGGATGTTCGCCCAGGTGATGGCCGCGCAGACCCGGCCGCGGTCGGCGTTGAGCCGCACGGTGGCCTCGCCGCGTCCGTCGGGGTCGCCGCTGGGGCGGAGCCGGGTCTCGAGGGTGGTGCCGGCGGCCGGAGGGCCGGCCTGGGCGCCGGCCTGGGCGGGGGCGACGAGCAGGCCGCCGGAGAGCGCGGCGACCGCGGCCGCGGTGAGGACGAGTCGGATGGACATGGGTGGAACCTCCTTGCCGGGAGACACGAGTCCCGGGCCGGATCGGTTCAGTCGGGGACCACCCGGAACCACAGGTGGGTGGCCAGGGGCGCCGTGACGACCGACACCCGCTCGAGGCGGACCGGGCCTCCGGCCGTGCGACGGAACAACGGCACGCCGTCCCCGAGGAACACGGGCGCGACCAGCACCAGCACCTCGTCGAGGAGCCCGGCCTCCAGGCACTGCCGGGCGATGTCGGCGCCGAGGACGTTGACGTACCTCCCCGCGGCGGCCTCCCGCGCCAGCGCGACCGCGCGCGCCAGGTCGTCGAGGAACGTGACGTCCGGGACCGCTGCGGCCGGCGGGTGGTGGGTGAGCACGAACTGCGGACCCGACCACTGACCGCCGAAGGCACCCTCGCTGTCGGTGCCGGCGTTCGGGTCGTCGCCGCCGAAGGTGCGGGCCCCGATGAGCAGCGCGCCGATCCGGTCGACGAGCGCCTCGGCGTCGGGGTCGGGACCGAGGTACGTCCTCAGCCACTGCATGTCCCCGCCCGGTCCGGCGATGAAGCCGTCCAGGGACATGGTCGCCGAGTAGAGCGTCCTGCTGGTCTGCTGCGTGCCCGCCATCCGGGCAGCCTAGGACGGCGCCACCGTCGCGTCGGCCTGCCCGGCGCGCGCCAACGCGGCCGCGACGAAGCCGGACGCCTTCTGCTCCTCGACGAACGCACGGAGGTAGTCGGTCGTGGCCTCGGCGCGGGACCTCGTCGTCGCCATCGCCTGGCGGATCTCCATGAACCGCTCGTCGATCAACCGCACCCCGCGGTGCCCGGCCACGAAGGCCGTCATCGGCTGCCGGATCCCGGCCGCGGCCTCGAGCCCCTCGGCGAGGAACGCGTCGGTGCCCTCGTCGCCGCGCACGAGCGTCGCGCGGGCCAGGGTGCGGGTGAGGAACAGGTCGTAGGCCGAGCCGAGCTTCACGCCGATCCGCACCCCCGCGGCGTCCACGTCCGCGACCGTCCGGAGCGGTGAGTCCTCGGGCACGGCGTACACCCCCTCGATCAGGACGTACGGCGCGGTGAACACCACCTGCTCGGCCCGCGCCGGCTCGACGGCGAGGAAGCCCACGTCGGCCCGGCCCGACGTGAGCGCCTCGAAGGACTTGCGGGCCGCGTCGAAGCAGAGCAGGTCGACCGGCACGCCGAGCCGCTCGCCGAGCGCCCGGGCGAGGTCGACGGTCACGCCGCTCGGCGCGTCGGGCGTGCCCTGCGCGAGGACCGGGTTGCCCAGGTTGATGGACGCCCGCAGCGTGCCGCTCGGCGCCAGGTCGGCGGCGATCGCGGCCAGGTCCCCGCTCATGACGGCCAGGGTAGGTCCGCCGTGGCGCCTAGGCTGGCCCGGGTGTCCGTCTCCCCCGTCCACGAGCTCTCGCGGCGCGACGCGCGCCGCATCGCCGTCCGCGCCCAGCTGCTGTCGCGGCCGCGGCCCCGTGACCTGCTCGACGTCGCCCGGCACCTGACGATCCTGCAGGCGGACCCGACGGCCGTGGTCGTCCCGAACGCCGACCTCGTCTTGTGGAGCCGGCTCGGCTCGTCCTACGACCGCGCCGACCTGGAGGCCGCGGTGACCGGAGGGGCCCTGGTCGAGCTCCAGATGATGCTGCGCCCGGCCGCGGACCTGGCGCTCTTCCGCGGCGAGATGGCGGCCTGGCCCGGACCCGGCGAGCTCAAGGACTGGCAGGTGGAGACCCGCGACTGGGTCCTGGCCAACGACCACTGCCGGCGGGACATCCTGGAGAAGCTGTACGACGAGGGGCCGCTGCCGGCGAGCGCCTTCCCGGACACCACCGTGGTGCCGTGGGAGTCGAGCGGGTGGAACAACGACCGCAACATCCGGATGCTGGTGAACCTGATGGTGCGCCGCGGTGAGGTGGCCGCCGCCGGGCGCGAGGGTCGCGAGAAGCTCTGGGACCTCGCCGAGCGGGTCTACCCCGACGACCCCGTCGTGCCGGTGGAGGAGGCCCAGCGGATCGTCCGGGAGCGTCGCCTCCGTGCCCTGGGTCTGGCCCGGGAGAAGGCCGCGCAGGTCAACGGCGAGACCGTCGACGTCGGCGACGTCGGCGAGCCCGCCGTCGTCGAGGGGGTCCGGGGCCGGTGGCGCGTCGATCCGACGTACCTCGACCAGCCGTTCGTCGGCCGGGCGGCGCTGCTCTCCCCCCTCGACCGGTTGGTCTACGACCGCAAGCGGCTGACCGAGCTGTTCGAGTTCGACTACCAGCTCGAGATGTACAAGCCGGCCGCGAAGCGGCGCTGGGGCTACTGGGCGATGCCGATCCTGCACGGCGACCGGCTGGTCGGGAAGCTCGACGCCACGGCCGAGCGCGACGCCGGGGTGCTCCGCGTCGACGCCGTGCACGAGGACGGCGACTGGTCGCCGACGATGCGCACCGACGTCGACCGGGAGATCCACGACCTGGCCACCTGGCTCGGGCTCGAGGAGGTCCGGCCGGACGCGAGGGGACGCCGCGGGAATGACTGCGCCGGCCTGAGGCGGCGGAGGTCAGGCGTCCAGGACCTGGTGCAGGCGGGCGGCGAACGGCTCGGGCTCGCCGGCCTGGCCGAACTCGCCGCCGAGGAAGCCGCCGTGGTGGCTCGGGAACACGGCCAGGTCCAGCCCCAGGACGTCCGCCACCGCAGCGGCGGCCCGGCCGGTCAGCTGCTCCGCGGACTCCACGCCGGCGGCCACCACGATCCGGGTCGAGGCGGAACCGAGAGCCTCGAGGTCCGGGACGTAGGGCACGCAGGTGCGGTTGTTCTGGGCGAGCAGCGGGTCGTCGCGGGACCCGTCGTCGTCGGTCGGCATGCCGAACATCGCCGGGTCGGGTGCCGGCTGGTCGGCGTACGAGTCCGGCAGCGGTCCCTCGACCATCACGAGCTGGAGGAACTTCGCCATCGCGGCCGGGCTGCCGGAGCGCTGGTAGGTCTCGCCGATGTCCCGGTTGGCCGCCAGCACCTGGTCGCGGTCGGGCAGGTACTCCGCCAGCGGCGGCTCGTGGGCGACCAGGGTCCGCACCAGCTCCGGGCGGACGCTCACCAGGGCCAGCCCGTTGACCGCGCCCCCGCTGCTGGCGAACAGGTCCACCGGCCCGCCGCCCAGGGCGTCGATGACCCGGCCGATGTCGTCGGCGTGCTGCTCGGGCGTCGACTCGGTGGCGTCGTCGGTGCGGAGGCTGCGCCCGACGCCGCGTGGGTCGTAGGTCACGACCGGTCGGTCGGTGAAGTACGACGCCAGGGTGCCGAACCCGCTGGCGTCCATCGGCGAGCCGACCATCACCAGCACCGGCCGCTCCGGGGTCGCGTCGGCGAGGTCACCGCGCACGTCGTAGGTCAGGGTGACGCCCGGGACGTCGAGGGTGTGGGTGGCGTGGTCGCTGGCCATGGGGCTGCTCCGTTCGTGGGTGTGCACGGACCGACCGGCTGCGCCGCCGATTCTCATCGCTGCTCCGGAGTGCGAGTCTGGGCGACATGACCTGGGAGACGCACCCCGTGACCCCGGACCGGTTCGAGGACTTCGCCGACGTGATCAACCCGAACCGGCGCGCCAGCCACTGCTGGTGCCTGAGCCACCGGCTGCGGGCCCGCGACATCGAGGAGCTCGGCGACGGCGACCGCGAGCGCGCGATGCGGCGGCTGTGCGAGCGCGAGCACCCGCCCGGAGTGGTCACCTACCTCGACGGACGGCCGGTCGGCTGGTGCAACATCGGCCCCCGGGACGAGATCCCGCGGCTGGCCGGGTCCGCCCTGATCCGGCCCGTGGACGACGTCGCGGTGTGGAGCATCGTCTGCGTGGTGGTCCGCGGCGGGCACCGCAAGCAGGGCGTGACCGGCCCGCTCATCGAGGGCGCGGTCGCGTACGCCGCCTCCCGGGGCGCCCCCGCCGTCGAGGCCTACCCGGTCGACCCCCCGGGCCGGATGGACACCACGATGGCCTTCGTCGGGACCCGGTCGATGTTCGCGACGGCGGGCTTCGAGCAGGTGGGCACCACGGACGCGGTCGCCTCGAAGATGCCGCGGATCGTGATGCGCCGCGACCTCAGCTGACGGACCGGGCGCTGTCCAGGATCACCCGGGCGAGGTCGGCCGGGCGGGTGAGCTGGGGCCAGTGGCCGGCGGGCAGGTCGACGTACTCGAGATCCTTGACCGCGGCCAGCTCGGGCAGGTCGCCACCCTCCACCCAGGCGCGCAGGTCAGCGACGCGGTACTCCGGGCACACGGTGGTCACCGGGACGTCGAACCGCCGCGCGTCGGTGAGCCGCACGGGCGTGGTGATCACGGCCTCCGGGACCGGGATGGCGGCGGCGTAGAACGCGGCCAGCTGCTCCTCGTCGAGGTCCACGACGTTGGCCTCCTCGCCGACCGCGGCCCAGTCCGGCATCAGCACCTCGCCGTCGACGGCCTCGAGACCGCTCAGCAGCGCCTCGCCGTCGGCCGACGGGAAGCCGCCGATCTGCACCTGGCGAGCCACCCGGTCGGGACGGGCGTCCACGGCCGCGTGGGCGATGCCGCAGCCGGCCGAGTGGCTCACGAGCAGCACCGGTCCCTCGGCGGCGTCGAGGGCGGCCACCACGGCGTCGACGTGGTCGGCCAGGGTGATGCCGCTGCGGTCGGCGTCCTTCGACTCCATGCCGGGCAGGGTGAGGGGGCGGGCGGTGTGCCCGGCCTCCTCGAGGATCGGGACCACCGCGTCCCAGGTCGACGCGTTGAGCCACAGCCCGGGCACCAGCACGATCTCCACGACACGCTCCTCCGACGGCTCCCGCCGCCTATGATCGGGTTTTCTCGTTTGATGACGCTAGAGGAATGATCCGGAAATGTCGAGTGATGAGGGCGGGCTGCCCGGCTACCCGCTGGCCGACCTGCGGGTGGTCGCCTCCACCGCCGAGCTGAAGGCGCTCTTCCACCCCCTGCGCGACACCGTCCTCGACCTGCTGCTGGAGCGCGCCGCCTCCGTCGCCGAGCTCGCCGCGGCGGTCGGCCGGCCGAAGAGCACCGTCGCCTACCACGTCGACGTGCTGCTGGCCGCCGACCTGGTCCGCGTCGTGCGCACCCGCCGGGTGCGGGCCATCGACGAGCGCTTCTACGGCCGCACCGCCCGGGTCTTCTACGTCGGCCAGGTGCGGCCCGAGCAGGTCGCCGACATGACCAACCTGCTCGCGGACGCGGCCGCCGAGTCGCTGCCGGCGCACCAGGCCGACACGCTGCGCGCCATCCACCGGCACGCCCGGATCCCGCGCGAACGGGCGGCGGAGTTCTGGGACCGGGTCTTCGCCCTCACCCGCGAGTTCAGTGCCCTCCCGCGCGGCGGCGACACGTCGTACGCGTTCGTCGCGGGCCTCTACCCCACCGACTTCCCCAGCCTTCCCGAACCGGAACCCGCCGAGGACGCCCCGTCGGGCTGATCGGGCCTCACCCGGATCGGATGAACCACCGACCCGTCGGCTTCGTCAGGCTGACCGGCAAGGAGAGCGCCCATGCTGTTTCTGCGGGTCTACGCGCCGCCGGACGCGGTTGCGGGCGTCCTGACCGCCCTGCGCCAGCGCGCCGGCGTCGAGCACGTGATGACGGTCGGCAGCAGCGTCGACGGGGTCACCCTGGTGACGGCCGACGTGCGCCCGCAGCTGGTGGACGAGCTGCTGCCCTCGATCGCGGCCTGCGGCGTGCCCGGCGACGAGATCGAGATCTCCCAGAACACCGCGAGCCGGCCGCTGGGACGCGCGGATCCCGGTGACATGGCCGCCTGGAGCGGAGGCGCGCTCGCCTGGAGCGAGCTGACGAAGCGGTCGCGGCCCTACGCCCGGGCGGTCCCGCAGTACCTGGTCTACATGGTGTGCGCGGGCGTGGTGGCGGTGTTCGGCGTCCTCACCTCCAACCCCATCCTGATCGTCGGCGCCATGGCGATCAGCCCCGACCTGCTGCCGATGTGCGCGACGTGCGTGGGCATCGTCGACCACCACCCGCGCCTGGCGGTGCGCGCGTTCCTGGCCCTCCTCATCGGCCTGACCGTGGCCTCCCTCAGCGCCTTCGTCACCGCGGCCCTCCTGCGGGCCTCCGGCTACCCGCCCGCGAACGGCTCGCTGGGGGACGGGGGGCTGGGCCTGCTGCCCTCGGTCGACGCCTCGACGGTGGTGGTCGCGTTCGCCGCCGGGGTGGCCGGGCTGCTCTCCTACGAGACCAGGTCGAGCTCGGCGATCGGGGTGGCGATCTCCATCACCACGATCCCGGCCGCCGCCTTCGCGGGAGCCGCCGTGGCGGTGCACGACCGGGCCGGGGCGATCGGGGCGGTCGAGGTGCTGCTCGCCAACATCGCGGTGCTCATCCTGAGCGGGTGCGCGACGCTCCAGGCCCAGCGCCTGTACCGACGACGCCGCGCCTGAGGGGCCCGGCCGGTCGCTACCACCCGATATGGGTGATCTCCCCGCCGCCGGATCGGGCCTAGCGTCCCCGTCATGCTGGGAACCCCGACCGTGCCCACGCCTGGGCCGGGCTGACGGAGCCTCCCATGACCGACGCTGCGGTCCACCGGGTGGTCATCGTCGGAGGCGGCTTCGGCGGGCTGTTCGCTGCGAAGTTCCTCCGGCACGCACCGGTCGAGGTCACCCTCGTCGACGCCCGGAACCACCACCTCTTCCAGCCGCTGCTCTACCAGCTGGCGACCGGCATCCTCTCGGAGGGCGAGGTCGCGCCGCCCATCCGCGACGTGCTGCGCCGCCACGGCAACGTCACCGTCGAGATGGCCACGGTGGAGCAGTTCGACCTGTCCGCGCGCACCGTGACCGCCCACCGCCCCGACCGGGAGGTGCGCACCTTCCCGTACGACACCCTGATCGTCGCGGCGGGGGCCGCGCAGTCGTACTTCGGCCACGACGAGTTCGCCCGCTACGCGCCCGGCATGAAGACGATCGACGACGCCCTGGAGCTGCGGGGCCGGATCTTCGGTGCCTTCGAGATGGCCGAGAGCGAGCCGGACCCCGACGCACGCCGGGCCTGGCTCACCTTCGTCGTGGTCGGGGGCGGGGCCACCGGGGTCGAGGTCGCCGGTCAGATCGCCGAGCTGTCCCGCTCGGGGCTGTCGAGCAACTTCCGCCGCATCGACCCCTCCGACGCGACGGTCGTGCTCCTCGACGGCGGGCCGGAGATCCTGGCGGCGTTCGGTGACCGGCTCTCCGAGAAGGCCGCGCGCCAGCTGCGGCACCTCGGCGTGACCATCCGGACCGGGACCGTGGTCACCGGCGTCGACGCCTTCGGGGTCGAGGTGCGGAACCCGGACGGCTCGCAGGAGCGGGTCGTCGCCCGCACCAAGATCTGGGCCGCCGGCGTGCAGGCCTCACCGCTGGCCCGGCTGCTCGCGGACGCGAGCGGGGCGACCTGCGACCGGGCGGGCCGGATCGCGGTCCTCGAGGACTGCACCCTGCCCGGCCACCCCGAGGTGTTCGCGATCGGCGACATGATGGCGCTGAACGACCTCCCCGGGGTCGCCGAGGTCGCGATGCAGTCGGGGATCCACGCCGCCAACACCGTCAAGCGCCGGCTCCACGGCAAGGAGTCGGCGCCGTTCGCCTACCGCGACCTCGGCAGCATGGCGACCATCTCGCGCTTCCACGCCGTCGTGAGCTTCAAGGGCCTCCGGCTGTCCGGATTCCTCGGCTGGCTGATGTGGCTCTTCGTGCACATCACCTTCCTCACCGGCTTCAAGAACCGCCTCGCGGCGATGTGGCACTGGGCGGGGACCTTCATCTCGGGTGGCCGCGCCGAGCGCACCATCACGGTGCGGCAGGTCATCTCGCGCGTCGCCCTCGAGCAGGGCGGCGGCGACGACCTCACCCGCCGCCTCATCGCCACCAGTGACGCGTCCGCGTCGGAGAGGGACGACCATGCTGACTGACGCCCTGGCGAACGTGGCCCTCGCCATCGACCCGGTGCCGTGGGCCCGGTCGCAGATGGCCTTCACCCTGGCCTTCCACATCATCTTGGTGCCGCTCGGGGTGTCGTGGTCGGTGATGACCCTGATCGCCAACTACCGGGGCATCAAGCACGGCGACCAGGACGCGATGCTGCTCGCCCAGCGCTGGTCGAAGTACATGGCGGTGACGTTCGCCGTCGGGGCGGTGACCGGGACCGTCCTGTCGTTCGAGTTCGGCCTGCTGTGGCCGAAGTTCATGGGGCAGTGGGGCGCCGCCTTCGGCGTCCCGTTCGCGTTCGAGGGGATCTTCTTCTTCACCGAGGCGGTCTTCATCTCGATCTACATCTTCGGCTGGCGCCGGCTGAAGCCGTGGGCCCACTTCTGGACCGGCGTGCCGATCGCGGTCGCGGGCATCTTCGGCAGCATCTCGGTCGTGGCGGCCAACGCCTGGATGAACTCCCCGCAGGGCGTGACCCTCGACTCGTCCGGCAAGGTGACCGACGTCGACCCCATGGGGGTGATCTTCAACGACGCGATGCCGTTGATGGCCGCGCACATGGTGGTCGCGGCGTACCTGGTCGGCGGCTTCATGATCGCCTCCGTCTACGCGGTCGGGATGCTCCGGGGGCGCACGGACCGCTACCACCGGATCGGCTTCATCATCGGCTTCACCGTCGCGGCGATCGCGACCCCGGTGCAGATGGGCGTGGGTGACGGCCTGGCGCGCTGGGTCTACAACAACCAGCCCACGAAGTTCGCGGCGATCGAGATGGTGCCCAAGACCAGCAGCGACGTGCCGGAGGTGCTCTTCGGGCACCTCAACTCCGAGGGCGAGGTGGTGGGCGGGTTCCCGATCCCCGGTCTCGCCTCGATCCTGTCCGACCCCAGCCAGGGCACGTCCACGGTCATCCAGGGACTCGACGAGACCCCCGCGAGCGAGCGGCCCACGATCCACGAGGTCAACGTCGTGCACCTGGCCTGGGACCTGATGGTCGGCATCGGCACGCTGTTGTTCCTGCTCACGCTGTGGTGGTGGGCGTCGTGGATCTTCCGACGAGACATGCCCAAGAGCAGGTGGTTCCTGCGCGCCTCCGCCGCCACCGGCGTGCTCGCCGTGGTCTGCCTGGAGGCCGGCTGGACCGTCAGCGAGGTCGGCCGGCAGCCCTGGATCGTCTACGAGAAGATGAAGGTCGAGGACGCCGCCACCGCGAACACCGGCATCTGGATCACCTTCATCGGCGTCATCATCCTCTACGTCGGGCTCGGCATCACCACGATCCTGGTGCTGCGCCAGATGAGCCGCCGCTTCCGTGAGGGCGGCGGCCGCTCCGGCGAGGCCGACGTGCCCTACGGGCCCAGCGAGCCGAGCGAGACCGGCGACGTCCGGCGACTCGGTGGACGAGCGGAAGGTGCCCCTCTGATGGCCACCACGGCTGCGCTGATCCTGTTCGCGGCGATCACGACGTACGCGATCTTCGGCGGCGCGGACTTCGGCGCCGGCTTCTGGGACCTCGTGGCGGGCGGGACCAAGCGGGGCGGGCGGCCCCGCGAGGTCATCGACCACGCCATCGCTCCCGTCTGGGAGGCCAACCACGTGTGGCTGATCTTCGTGTGGGTGCTCCTGTGGACCTGCTTCCCGGAGGCGTACGCGTCGATCACCCTGACCCTCTTCGTCCCGCTGACGATCGCCGCGCTGGGCATCGTGCTGCGGGGTGCCAGCTTCGCCTTCCGCAAGGCGGTGTTCCGCACCCGGGACCGCCGCAACTTCGGCGCCGCCTTCGCCGTGTCGTCGGTCCTGGTGCCCTACTGCTTCGGCGCCGTGCATCGGCGCCATCGCCTCGGGGCGGGTCCCGGCCGGCGGCAAGGCCGGCGATCCCTGGGACAGCTGGGTCAACCCGACCTCCGTCCTCGGGCGGCGTGCTCGCCGTGTGCCTGACGGCGTACCTGGCCGCGTTCTTCCTGGTCCGCGACGCCGACCGGCTCTCCGACGAGGCCATGGTCGCCTACTTCCGCCGCCGGGCCACCGGGGCCGGCGTCGCCGCCGGCGCGGTGGCGGTCGTCGGGATCTTCGTGCTGTCGAACGACGCGGAGTACCTCTTCGACGGACTCACCTCGCGCGCCCTGCCGCTGGTCGTCCTGTCGGCGGTGTCCGGGCTGGCCGCCCTCGTGCTCGTCGCCCGCGCCATCCGGCGCGGCGCCCGGCTGGCCGCCGTCGGCGCGGTCGCCGGCCTCGTCCTCGCCTGGGGCGTGGCGCAGTGGGACTACCTGCTGCCGACGTCGCTGACGGTCTCGCAGGCCGCGGCACCGTCGGGAACCATCACCGCGGTGCTGGTGGCCACCGGGCTCGCGGCGGTCCTGATCGTGCCCGCGTTCGTGCTGCTCTACGTGCTGGACCAGAAGTCCCTGCTGCCCGAGGAGAGCATGCCCGAGCCGGCGCCGCGCGCCTAGGCTGCCGCCCGTGAGGGCCGTCGTCTACACCGCGCCGGGGGTGCTGCCGACGGTCGTCGAGGTCGAGGACCCGGTGTGCCCGGCCGACGGCGTCGTCGTGGCGGTGGCGGCCACCGGCGTCTGCCGGTCCGACTGGCACGCGTGGCGCGGGCACGAGCAGGTCGCGCTGCCCCACGTCCCCGGACACGAGTACGCCGGCACGGTCGTCGCGGTCGGGCCGGAGGTGGCGAGCCGGGTGGTGGGCGACCGGGTCACCGTGCCGTTCGTCCTCGGGTGCGGCCGCTGCGAGCTGTGCCGCACCGGGAACGCCCAGGTGTGCCCCGACCAGGAGCAGCCGGGCTTCACGCTGCCCGGGTCGTTCGCGGAGCAGGTGGCCGTCCCCCGGGCCGACGCCAACGTGGTCGGGCTGCCCGACGCCGTCTCCTTCGTCGCCGCGGCGTCCCTGGGCTGCCGGTTCGCGACGGCGTACCGCGCGGTCGTCGCCCACGGGCGGGTGTCGGCCGACCAGTGGGTGGCGGTCCACGGCTGCGGCGGTGTCGGGCTCTCGGCGGTGATGATCGCGAAGGCCCTCGGCGCGCGCGTGCTGGCTGTCGACGTGAGCACCGCCGCGCTGGAGGTCGCCCGGTCGCTCGGTGCCGACGCGGTGGTCGACGCGTCGTCCGTCGCCGACGTCGCCGAGACCGTGCGCGCCCGCACCCAGGGCGGTGCGCACGTCGGCCTCGACGCCATCGGTCGTCCCGAGGTCGCGGCCGCCTCCGTGGCTTCGCTGCGCCCGCGCGGGCGGCACGTGCAGGTCGGCCTCCTCGTCGGCGACGACGCCCGCACGGCCCTGCCGATGGACCTCGTCGTCGCCCGCGAGCTGGCCGTCCTGGGCTCGCACGGCATGCCGGCCGTCGACTACCCCGCGCTGCTCGACCTGGTCGCCTCCGGCACCCTGGACCCCGAGCGTCTCGTGGCCCACCGGATCGGGCTCGAGGAGGCCGGGGCCGCCCTGGCCGCGATGGACGGCCGCACGCCGCCCGGGATCACCGTCGTGGAGCCCTGACCTGGCTGCCGACGGAGGGTCGCGCTACGTCCGACGCCGGGAGGTGCCCCAACCCGGAGCGCTGTCCCATTCTTCGCTGTTGGTCAGGTCGACGGTGCGCACCACCGTGCCGTCCTCGATCAGCAGACGGAACACGTCAGCGTTGCCCTCCGTGCCGAAGCCGCCCGTGCGTCCCACCGCGATCCAGCCGTTCCCCTGGTGGAATCTCGGCGAGAAGCTGGAGCCCAAGTACTGCTCGTCGGCGGACGCATGGGTGAGCTGGTGCAACCCCGTGCCGTCGGGGTGGGCCCAGGAGAGGTTGGAGGGACCCTCCTCGCCCCGGGGCAGACAACGGAAGAGCACCAGTTCGCCGTCGGGGGAGAACGTCGGGCGATCCTGGCAGTTCTTCTTCCACGGGGTGATCCGACGAGCATCCTCTGGCGAGCCGATCGGCTGGACGAACACAGCAGTGTTCTCCTCCGGGCGGTAGCGAGTGCGCACGAAGGCGAGCAGCTCGCCGTGAGGCGAGAAGGTCGGGTCAGAGGTTTCCAGTGCGAGCTGTCCTCGGTGGCGCTGCGGGGTGCTGCTCACCTGGTGCGGTTCGCTCCCGTCCAACCCGACGACAAAGATCGCCGAGTAGAGCATCCATTCCGGCGGCTCCTGCGTGTGGGGCGGCGCGACCGTGCGAGCGTAGGCGAGGGACTGGCCACCGGGTGAGAAGTACGGATCTATGGCGTACACGCACCGCTCCCCCGTGCAGGGCACCACGGTGCGCTTCTCACCGGTGTCGGGGTTGATGACAATGATCCGGCTGGTGCTCTCGTCGGTCTTGAAGCGCTCGAAGGCGATCGTCTTCCCATCCGGAGACCACGTCGGAACGTTGTCCCTCCAGCCCTGGGGAGGACGGGTGATCTGGTGGATCTTGCCTCCGTCGGGGTTCATCACGAAGAGAGCGCCCTTGGTCTGCTCGGCATTGAGGTAGCGGCGAAAGACAATCTGACCGTTCCTGGTCGAGCCATCGCTCGCCCACGCGCTCTCTTCGTCATCGACGGCACCACCGGCGGACACCGGCAGAGCCAGCGCGAGCGTCAGGAGAGGGGTGGCCACGGTGGCGGCCAACACCGTCACCACTGAGGTCGTTCGCTTCACCATCTCGTCGTTCCCTCCGGTCGCGATGGAGTCGTGGGCCCCGTGGCCGTGCGGGCCTGGGCCCGCACCATCACCACGTCGAACTCGATGACGCGCAGGGTAGGTCGGTGACAGGTGACGGGGAAGATGCCGGAGATCGCGAAGCCGGCTGCCTCGTACTCGCTGAGCATCTCGGTCATCCCCGGCATCCCGTCGTAGATCGCGACGCAGGGAACCTCGGACTGGAGGCCGACGACTTCGTCGAGGTAGTCGCCGGCTCCCCGCAGGGCCTGCAGGTCGTAGCCCTGGGTGTCCATCTTGAGGAAGACCCGGGCGGCGTCGAGGCCGGCGAGCGCTTCGCTGTAGACCGAAGCCAGCCGCCGCACTTGGATGGTCTCGGGGTGGGCGTCGCGCAGCTTGTCCGACCACTCCTGGCCGAAGGAGCTTGCCGGGAGCAGGGAGCTCATCGTGCCAGGGACGACGTTGATCTCGGCGGCACCATCGATGTCGCCGAGCCCGTAGCCAAGCACCCGCCAGTGCGGGTCTCGGGCGGCGGCGCGGTTCAGCTCGGCAAGCAGGTGCGCGACCGGCTCGAAGGAGACAATGTGCCCTGCGTACCCCGCGCGGCGCAGGCGCGTGGCGAACTGACCGGTGTTGGCGCCGACGTCGAGCACGCACGTGACACCGAGTTCCCGCAAGACCCAGGCGAGGTGCTCCTCCCCCAGGTGCTGGCCCATCCGCTTCTGGTACGCGTTCATGTGCCCGCGGACGGCAGCAGGGTCCGCGACGACATGGGTCCGCAGCCTCGGCCCGCCCACGCGACGCGCGACGAGCCTGCCCGGGATGCGCTGGACCAGCCACGAGCCGGCCTCGAGGGCCTGCGCCTCCAGGCGTGCGCGCCTGAGCAGGAAACCTACGAATCGCCGCCGGGCAGCGGTCACGCCCCCACGATACGACGGCTCGCCTGGACAGTCAGCAGGACGGAACGGGCAGGACGAGTCGCGCAACAACCTCGCGATGGTCGGAGTGCCCGGACAGCAGGACGTCTGCGGCAAGCGGCGTGATCTCCGGGCTGTGGAGGATGTAGTCGACGCGCCGCCGCGGATCTCCGGCAGGGACGGTGCGTCCTACGCCTGTCCCGACCGCCGCCCAGGTGTCGCGAAGCCGTCCGGCGAGGACGACGTTCACGGCGGGCATGCCGGGCTCGGCGTTGAGATCGCCTCCGAGAAGCACTGGCAACCTCTCTTCACGGAGCGCGGCGCGGATCCTCTGTGCCTGGGCGATTCGCACGGTCGGGCTGGTGTGGTCCAGGTGCGTGACGTAGACACCGAGGCGCACACCGTTCACGTCCGCGACCGCTCGCAACAGGCCACGGGTCTGCAGGCCGCCGGGAGCGGGGAGGAGGGTGTTGTCGACCTGGGAGAGGGGAAACCTGGAGAGAATGGCGTTGCCGATCGCGCCGCGGGGCAGGCCCGGCCTTGCCCGAGCCCGCACGTCATTGGCGCCGTAGGCCCAGTCCAGGTCGAGCTCACGCCCCAGCCACGCGGCCTGATCGACAGCAGTTGCTGTTGATGCGGAACCGGTCGACCTCCTGGATCAGGACGATGTCGGCCTTCGAGGCACGGATCGCTCGGGCCGTCGCCTTCAGGTCGAGACGGCCGGCGTGCCAGCCGCTGTGCATGTTGAACGTGAGGACCGAAATCGTCTGGGTCGTGTCGGGGCACGGCGCCGTTGTCGGCGTCGGAGGCGATGGGTCCGGCGTCGGTGTCGCGGCGCCTCGCGGGGACGGCTCGGAACGCGGAGCATCACGAGGCCCAGGGCGTTGCCACAGGACTGCGCCGGCGACCACCGCCAGGACGGCAACCGCCACCGCCACTCGCCGCGTGTTCGACATCAGGCTCCTCGACCGTGCCAGCGCGCCCAGATGCAACCTTTGAGCAGGCGGAGGATCCGGCCATTCGTGGGCCGGCCGTAGACCGATGGTACGTGCCGTGCAGCACGGCGGAAGCGCCGCAACGCGTGACTGTGTGCCCCGCCAGGGCACTCGGCAACGACCCTCGACGACCTACGCGGAGACTGACGTGGAGAGTCGTCATGGTCGTCCGGGACGGTGCGGCCGTCAGTGCGCCATGTCGACGAAGCGGGAGTAGTGGCCCTGGAAGGCGACGGTGATGTCGCGGGTGGGGCCGTTGCGGTGCTTGGCGACGATCAGGTCGGCCTCGCCGGGGCGGGTCGACTCCTTCTCGTAGACGTCGTCGCGGTGCAGCAGGATCACCATGTCGGCGTCCTGCTCGAGCGAGCCCGACTCACGCAGGTCGCTCATCATCGGGCGCTTGTCGCCGCGCTGCTCGGGGCCACGGTTGAGCTGGGAGAGCGCGATGATCGGGACGGACAGCTCCTTGGCGAGCAGCTTGATCTGCCGGGAGAACTCCGAGACCTCGAGCTGGCGGGACTCGACCTTCTTCCCCGACGTCATCAGCTGCATGTAGTCGATGACGATCAGCCGCAGGTCGTGGCGCTGCTTGAGCCGACGGGCCTTGGCGCGGATCTCCATCATCGTCATGTTGGGCGAGTCGTCGATGAACATCGGCGCCGAGGAGACCTCGCCCATCTTGCGGGCCAGCTTGTCCCAGTCGTCGTCGCCCATCTGGCCGTTGCGGATGTGGTTGAGCGGCACCTTCGCCTCGGCCGACAGCAGCCGCATGGTGATCTCGGAGCGCGTCATCTCCAGGCTGAAGAAGCAGCTGGTGAGGTTGTTGTGGATCGACGCCGCCCGGCACAGGTCGAGGGCCAGCGTCGACTTCCCCATCGCGGGACGGGCCGCGACGATGATCATCTGGCCGGCGTGCAGACCGTTGGTCAGGTCGTCGAGGTCGGCGAAGCCGGTGGGCACGCCGTAGAGGCCGGCCTCCCGGTTGCCGATCGCCTCGATCTCGTCGAGGACGCCGTCCATGATGTCGGAGAGCGGCGCGTAGTCCTCCGAGCTGCGCCGGTCGGTGATCTTGTAGACCTCGGCCTGCGCCTGGTCGACCACGTCGTCGACCGCGCCCTCGCCGGCGTACCCGATCTGGACGATCTTGGTGCCGGCGTCGACGAGCCGCCGCAGGATCGCCTTCTCGCGGACGATCTCGGCGTAGTAGCCGGCGTGCGCGGCGATCGGCACGTTGGCCGAGAGGGTGTGGAGGTACGGCGCGCCGCCGACCCGGGTCAGCTCGCCCCGCCGCTGGAGCTCGGCCACCACGGTGATCGGGTCGGCCGGCTCGCCGCGGCCGTAGAGGTCGATGATCGCCTCGTGGATCAGCTCGTGGCTGGGCCGGTAGAAGTCGACCCCGCGCAGCACCTCCGCGACGTCGGCGATGGAGTCCTTGCTGATCAGCATCGCCCCGAGCACCGACTGCTCGGCCGCCATGTCCTGGGGCGGGGTGCGGTCGCCGGGGCGGCTCGGGGACTCGCCCGGGGCGTAGCCGACCGGGCCGTCGCCCCAGCCGTCACCGGCGAACGTGCTGTCCTGCTCGGTCATGCTCATCGGCCGCCACCTCCGCTCTCGAACTCGTGTTCGAGGACGAGGCTAGGGACCGGTACCGACAGGGGGTTCCGCGCACGCAACAACTCGCACCTTCCGGGGGACCGAGAGGCGCCGCACGAGCCTCGTCAGGCAGGACCGTAGGCGCTCCCGGGGGCCGCGCGATAGCCGGCTATCCACAGGGTCTGGGGATAACTGGGGCACGCCCGTGGACGACCGGCCCTGCGGTGTGCACCTGCCTGGGGAAGAACTGTGCACAACTCCGGTGCCCGCCGCCGGAAACCCCCGCTGACCTGCGACGACGTCTTTCCACACCTGTGCGCCGGAGAAAGCCGGCCACGGACCCTGTTCATCTGCTCGTCATCTGGACGAGCGAGTTGGTTAGTCGACATAGACATCCGCCGCGACGCCCGTCCACAGAAACCCGGAGATTTCCACAGGCACCTGCGGACTAGTGACGTGGGGGTCAGATACCCCTCGTACCCCTTACCTGGGTAGTCTCCGTCCATGGCACACCCGGCGGACCGCGAGATCGTCCGCCTGGCCTGGCCCGCGTTCCTCGCGCTGGTGGCCGAGCCGCTGTTCCTGCTGGCCGACGCGGCGATCGTCGGGCACCTCGGCACCCCGCAGCTGGCCGGGCTCGGCATCGCCGCCGTCGTGCTCCAGACGGTGGTGGGGCTGTGCGTGTTCCTCGCCTACGGCACCACCAGCAGCGTCGCCCGGCACCTCGGGGCCGGGGACCTGCGCGGCGCGCTGGCCCAGGGCGTCGACGGGCTGTGGCTCGCGGTGCTGATCGGGGTGCTCGCCTCCGCGGCCGGCGTGGTGCTCACCGACCCGCTGGTGGCGGCGTTCGGCGCCGGCGCCGAGGTCAGCGACTACGCCGCGACGTACCTGCGGATCGCCTTCCTCGGGGTCACCCCGCTGCTGCTGATGCTGGCCGCGACCGGGGTGCTCCGCGGGCTCCAGGACACCCGGACCCCCCTGGTGGTCGCCGTGCTCGGCAACGTGCTCAACGTGGTGCTCAACCTGCTGCTCGTCTACGGCGTGGACCTCGGCATCGCCGGCTCGGCCCTGGGCTCGGTGCTCGCCCAGGTGGCCTCCGCCGCGGCCCTCGTGCTCGTCGTGGTCCGGGGCGCCCGGCGGCAGCACGCGTCGCTGCGTCCCGACCGGCCCGGCATCGCCGCGGCGGCCCGGGCCTCCGTCGCCCTCTTCGTGCGCACGCTCACCCTGCGCGCGGCCCTGCTGGTCACGACGTACGCCGTGGTGCTCGTGTCGACCCGGTCGGGGGACCGGGACTCGTCGGTGTCGGTGGCCACCCACCAGCTCGCCTTCACCATCTGGACGTTCCTGGCCTTCATCCTCGACGCCATCGCGATCGCCGCGCAGGCCATCACCGGCCGGTACCTCGGCGCCGGTGACGTCGCCGCCACCCGCGAGGTGACCCGGCGGATGATCCAGTGGGGGCTGGTCGGCGGCGCGGTGCTCGGTCTCGCGACCATCGCGGCCGCGCCGGTCGTCGGGCGCCTGTTCACCGAGGACCCGGCCGTCCGCGCCCTCCTGGTGCCGGTGCTGGTCGTGGTGGGGCTGAGCCAGCCGTTGTGCGGCCTGGTGTTCGTGCTCGACGGGGTGCTGATCGGGGCCGGCGACGGCACCTACCTCGCCAAGGCCGGCGCCCTGGTGCTCGCGGTGTACGCCCCCGTCGTCCTCGCCGTGGCCGCGGTCGCCCCGGGGCTGGTGTGGATCTGGCTGACCTTCACCGTCGTCCTGATGGGAGCGCGGGCCGTGGTGCTGGTCCGGCGCGAGCGTGGCGACGCCTGGCTGGTCACCGGCCTGCGCACCCGCGCGTAGCGTCATCACGGTCGGCACCGAGCGTGCGGGTCCTGATGACGCAACGCGGCCCGCCCCGCAAGAGAGCGGGACGGGCCGAGTGGTGAGAGCTGCGCTGGGTCAGGCCGGGATGACGTTGAGCGCGACCTTGGCGGACACGCCGTCGGTCAGCTTGACCGAGATCTCGTGGGAGCCGAGCGACTTGATCGGGTTGGTGACCACGATCGTGCGCTTGTCGACGCCCTCGCCGGAGGCGGACTCCAGCGCGGTGGCGATCTCGGCGGTGGTGACGGCGCCGAACAGGCGACCGCCCGCACCGGCGCGGACCTTCACGTCGACCGGGGTGCCCTCGAGCTTGTTCTTGATCTCGACGGCGTGGTCGGCGTCGCGGACCGCGCGGGTGGCGCGGGCCGCCTTGATGGAGTCGACGGTCTTCTGCGCGCCGCGGGTCCAGCGGGTCGCGAGACCACGCGGGACGAGGTAGTTGCGGCCGTAGCCGTCCTTGACCTCGACCACGTCACCGGGGGCACCGAGGCCGTCGACCTCCTGGGTCAGGATGAGCTTCATGGGGTCAACTCCTCTCAGCGGCCGGCGGACGTGTAGGGCAGCAGCGCCACTTCGCGGGCGTTCTTGACCGCGATGGCGACGTCCCGCTGGTGCTGGACGCAGTTGCCGGTGACCCGACGCGCGCGGATCTTGCCGCGGTCGGAGATGAACTTGCGGAGCAGCGCGGTGTCCTTGTAGTCGACACCGGTCGCCTTCTCCTTGCAGAACTGGCAGACCTTCTTCTTGGGCTTGCGCAGAATTGCCTTGGCCATTGTGGTGCTCTCTTTCTCGAGCCCGGCTCACGCCGGAATGGTGGGCTTGGGATGGATTTCTTCAGTTGTGTGTCAGAACGGAGGCTCGTCGGAGGCGACGCCGGGCGCCGCCCACGGGTCGTTGACCGGACCGCCCTGCGGGGCCCCGCCCTGGGCGCCCGAGGCTGGCCCTGCGGCTGGCCCTGCTGGCCGCCGTAGCCGCCGCCCTGCTGACCGCCGCCCTGCGCGGGCTGCGCCCAGGGGTCCTCCTGGCCGCCGCCCTGACCGCCGCCGGAGTAGCCCCCGCCGCCGCCCTGACGGGTGGTGCGGGTGACCTTGGCGGTGGCGTACTTGAGCGACGGACCGACCTCTTCGACCTCGATCTCGAAGACGGTGCGCTTCTCACCCTCGCGGGTTTCGTACTGACGGGACTTCAGGCGGCCGTTGACGACCACCCGCATGCCCTTGACCAGCGACTCGGCGACGTTCTCCGCGGCCTGGCGCCACACCGAGCAGGACAGGAACAGCGCGTCGCCGTCCTTCCACTCGTTGGTCTGGCGGTCGAAGGTGCGCGGCGTCGACGCGATCCGGAAGTTGGCGACCGCGGCGCCCGAGGGCGTGAAGCGCAGCTCCGGGTCGTCGACGAGGTTGCCGACCACGGTGATGGTGGTTTCGCCTGCCATGTCAGGTCTCCTGAGGTGGGTCCGTGGGTGGGTGCTGGGGGCTCATCGTGGCCGACCGCACCGACATCGGGAAGCGGTCGTCCACAGCGGGCCCTGGTGGGTCAGTGGGCGTCGGGCCGCAGGACCTTGGTGCGGAGCACCGACTCGTTCAGGGTGAGCTGGCGGTCGAACTCCTTGACCGTGGCCGGCTCGGCCTGGATCGAGATGACCGCGTAGATGCCCTCGGCGTTCTTCTTGACCTCGTAGGCCAGGCGACGGCGGCCCCACACGTCGACGGACTCCACGGAGCCGCCGTCCTTGCGGATGACGTTGAGGTACTTGTCGAGGGACGGTTCGATGGTCCGCTCCTCGAGGCTGGGGTCGAGGATGACCATGACTTCGTAGGCACGCATCGCGCTACCTACCTCCTTCGGACTGAACGGCCACGGACTCTCCGTGGCAGGAGGAATCGCACCACTGGTACGGCGCGAACGGCTCAGGCTAACAGCGGGTCCGGCCGCTGTGGAAATCCTCCCGGACGCCCCCGCGACCGGTCCTAGCGTGACCCGCGTGCATCGACGAAGGGGGCGCCCCGTGCTGGCCGGTCGCTACCTGCTCGTCGACCGGATCGGCGCCGGCGGCACGGGGGCGGTCTGGCGGGCCCGCGACCTGCGCACCGGCGCCTGGGTGGCGGCCAAGGTGCTCGGTCGCCACGACCGCGCGCTGCTGCTGCGCTTCGTCCACGAGCAGTCCGTGCGCATCGAGCACCCGCACGTCCTCACCCCGATCGGCTGGGCCGCCGAGGACGACGTGGTGGTGCTGGCCACCGCGCTGGTGCGCGGCGGCTCGGTCGCCGACCTGCTCGCCGACCACGGCCCCCTGCCCGAGCCACTGGTCCGGGTCCTGCTCGACCAGACGCTGCGCGGGCTGGCCGCGGTGCACGCCGCCGGGATCGTGCACCTGGACGTCAAGCCGGCCAACCTGCTGCTCGAGCCCACCGGCCGCGGCCACCCGCACCTGCGGGTCGCCGACTTCGGCGTCGCCGCGCCCCGCGACCCGTCCGGGGTCCGGTGGACGGGTCTGGCCGGCACCGACGGCTACCTGGCGCCCGAGCGGCTGCGCGGCGCCCCGGCCCACGCCCGCCAGGACGTGTACGCCGCCGGCGTGGTCGCCGTCGAGCTCCTCACCGGCCGCCGCCCCGGCCCCGGGAACGGCGCCCCGCCGGGTCCGCTCCGGCCGCTGCTGGAGTCGATGACCGAGCCGGACCCGGCGCGGCGCACCGCGTCGGTCGACGCCGCGCTCGGCCATCTGCGGCGGCTCGGCGTGCCGGACCTGCTCGGCGAGCCCCTCGTCCCCGTGCCCGACCGGCTCGGCGACCCGCCGGCCCGCCGACGGCGTCGGTGGCCGCTCGTAGGCTGAGCCCATGGACATCGGAGCCCACGTCGAGCAGACCGACCCGATCGCCGAGGCCCAGGCCCGGCAGGCGCCGCTGGTGCAGTTCTTCCTCGGCGACCCGCAGGGCTACAAGGGTCCCGAGGTGCGGTACGCCGGCGGCGCGGCCGGCCTGCGCGCCGACGCGGAGGCCGCCGGGATCGACCTCTACGTCCACGCGCCCTACATCGTCAACGTCGCCACGACGAACAACCGGATCAGGATCCCGTCGCGCAAGCTCCTCCAGCAGCACCTCGACGCCGCCGCCGAGATCGGGGCCAAGGGGCTGATCGTGCACGGCGGGCACGTCAACGCCGCCGACGACCCCGCCACGGGCTTCGACAACTGGCGCAAGGCCGTCGAGGCGACCGACCTCAAGATCCCGCTGCTGATCGAGAACACCGCCGGGGGCGACCACGCCATGGCCCGCCGCCTGGCGCGCATCCAGGGCGTCTGGGACGCGATCGGGTCGGCCGAGGGCGCCGAGATGGTCGGCTTCTGCCTCGACACCTGCCACGCGCACGCCGGCGGCAACGCCCTGGAGACGGTCGTCACCGACGTCCTCGCCATCACCGGGCGGATCGACCTGGTGCACTGCAACGACAGCCGCGACGACTTCGACTCCGGCGCCGACCGGCACGCCAACCTCGGCGCCGGCCGGATCGACGCCGACCTGCTCGCGGCGGTGATCCGCGACGCCGGGGCGCCCGTGGTCTGCGAGACCCCGGGGAGCGCCGCCGAGCACGTCGCCGACTTCGCGTGGCTGCGCGCCCGGGTCTAGACGTCTTCACGAATTCACATGCGCGGAGGGCCCCCGGGGCTGGGATGCTTCGCTCCGAGGGACTCGAACGGCGCAGGGGAGCGTTCGGGTCCCTGATCGCATCTCCCCCGCCGATCCCGGTCCTCCGGCGACCGACGAGTAGCCTCGACGCCGTGATCAGCGTCCGCCCCCTCGACGAGCGCGAGCACCTCGCCTTCCTCGCGGCGCAGCCCTCGGCCAGCTTCCTGCAGACCCCCGCCTGGGGGCGCGTCAAGAGCGAGTGGGGACGCGAGTCGCTCGGCTGGTTCCGCGACGACACGCTCGTCGGCGCCGCGCTGGTGCTGTTCCGGCGGCTGCCCAAGGTCGGTCGCTCCCTCGCCTACCTGCCCGAGGGTCCGGTCATCGACTGGGACACCGAGGACCTCGGCGCCTGGCTCACCCCCCTGACCGCGCACCTGCGCGAGCGCGGCGCGTTCGCGGTGCGGATCGGGCCCCCGGTCGTGACCGCACGATGGACCGCGGCCCAGGTCAAGGAGGGCATCGCGGACCCGGCGGTGCACCGGCTCGGTGAGGTGCCGCCGCACGAGCGCGGCGTCACCGGTGCCCGGGTGGTCTCCCAGCTCCGCGCGCTGGGGTGGCGCGAGCAGGGCAGCGAGGGCGGCTTCGCGGCCGGCCAGCCCCGCTACAACTTCCAGATCCCGCTCGTCGACGACGACGGCAAGCCGAGGTCCGAGGCGGACGTGCTGGCGGGGATGAACCAGCTGTGGCGACGCAACATCAAGAAGGCCGACAAGGCCGGGGTGGTCGTCACCCGGGGCAGCGCGGCGGACGACCTGGCGGCGTTCCACGCGCTGTACGTCCACACCGCCGGGCGCGACGGGTTCACGCCCCGGCCGTTGGCCTACTTCACGACCATGGTCCACGCCCTGTCCGCCGAGGACCCCGGCCGGATCACGGTCTGGCTGGCCCACCACGAGGGCGACCTGGTCGCGGCGACGATCGCGATCCGGGTCGGCACGCACGCGTGGTACTCCTACGGCGCCTCGTCGACGGAGAAGCGCGACGTCCGGGGCTCCAACGCGGTCCAGTGGGCGATGATCCGCGACGCCCTCGACGCCGGCGCCGAGGTCTACGACCTGCGCGGGATCACCGACACCCTCGACGCCGACGACCCGCACGTGGGGCTCATCCAGTTCAAGGTCGGCACCGGCGGCGAGGCCGTCGCCTACGCGGGCGAGTGGGACCTCCCGCTCAACAAGCTGCTCTACAAGGCCTTCGAGCTCTACCTCGCGCGGCGCGGATGACCACCGAGGTGACCACCCGATGAGCCTCACCCTGCGCGTCGACGGCGACCGCTGGCGCACGCACCTGAAGGAGGTCGCGGCAGCGACCCCCGGCCTGACTCCCGTGGTCAAGGGCAACGGCTACGGCTTCACCCTCGGGCGGCTCGCGCGGCGCGCGGCCTGGCTCGGCGTCGACACGCTGGCGGTCGGGACGTACGCCGAGCTGCCCGAGGTGGCGACCCGGTTCCCGGGCGACCTGCTCGTGCTCAGCCCGTGGCGACCCGGCGGCCCGGCGGACCCGGTCACCGAGCTCGAGCCCGACGTGGCCCGCCGCCTGGTGCACACCGTGAGCCGGCTGTCCGACCTCACCGACCTCCTCGACCAGCGCCCGGACGCCCGGCTCGTGCTCGAGCGGGCGACCAGCATGCTGCGCCACGGGATGTCCGCGGCCGAGCTGCGCCGGGCCGGGGACGTGCTCCGCGAGCGGCGCCGCGGGACCGACGGCGTCGCCCTGCACCTCCCCCTGGCGCACGGCTCCCACGTGACCGAGGTGCACCGGCTGCTCACCGACGTGGTCGCGGCCGACCTCGGCGCCCGGCGGCCGGACCGTCTGGGTGAGCCACCTGACCGCCGCCGAGCTCGACCGGCTGCGGGCGGAGTACCCCGACCACACGTTCCGGCCGCGGGTCGGCACCGACCTGTGGCTGGGCGACCGGGACGCGCTGCGGGTGACGGCCACCGTGCTCGACGTGCACCCGGTCGAGCGGGGCGTGGTGTTCGGCTACCGCGGGCGCAGCCTGCCGCGCGCCGGGCACGTGCTGGTGGTCAGCGGCGGGACCGCGCACGGGATCGGGCTGGAGGCGCCCCTCGGGGACGCCTCGCTCCGGGGGCGGGCAGCCACGATCGCCCGGGGCGGCCTGGACGCGGCCGGGCTGGTGCGCTCGCCGTACTCCATCGACGGCAAGCAACGGCTCTTCGCCGAGCCCCCGCACATGCAGGCGTCGATGCTCTTCCTGCCGGGCGGCTCGCGAGTGCCGGCCGTCGGGGACGAGGTCGAGGTGCGGGTGCGCTACACGGCGACGGTGTTCGACCGCATCCTGATCAGCTGATCGCTGGTGTGCACCGGGTCGTACCGGGGCCGCAGGATGTCGCGCACCACGACGGCGACGAGGTAGAGCTCGGCCAGGATCCGCAGCACGATCGCGACCCAGTAGGTGCCCGCGTCCCCGCCGACCGCGGGAGCCAGGTCGCCGTCGAGGTACCACCACACCGAGGCGAAGTAGATGATCTCGCCGGCCTGCCAGATCAGCAGGTCGCGCCAGCGCGGCCGGGCCAGCACGGCGAGCGGCAGCAGCCAGAGGACGTACTGCGGCGAGTAGACCTTGTTGATCAGCAGGAAGCCCGCGACCACCAGGAAGCCGAGCTGGGCGAGCCGTGGTGTCGTCGGGGCGGCCACCCCGAGAGCGGCGACGGCGACGCACCACAGGCCGAAGAAGAGCAACGAGACGTTGTTGATCGTGTCCGCCGAGAAGACCACGTCGCCGGCTTGCTGCATCATCAGCCAGACCGAGCCGAGGTCGGCGGCCCGGTCGTCGTTGAACCTCCAGAACACCTTCCACTGCTCGGGCCCGGTGAGGTACGCCGGCACGTTGGCGACGAGCCAGGCGATGAGCGCCGAGCCGGTGACCGTGACGAGCTGGGCGTACCGACGCTGGCGCACGCAGATCACCAGGATCCCGCCGAGCAGGAACAGCGGGTACAGCTTGGCCGCGGTCCCCAGCCCGATCAGCAGCCCGGTGAGCACCGGGCTGCCTCGCGACCACGCCCAGAGGGCTCCGGCGACGAGCGCCACGGCGACGAGGTCCCAGTTCACCAGCCCGGTCAGCGCGAGCGCGGGCGCCAGGGCGAAGGGGGCGGCGTCCCAGGGACGCCCCGGATGCACGCCGGCCAGGAACCAGGTGGCGAGCAGCGCCAGCAGCGCGAAGCCGACCGCGTTGACCACCACGAACATCCGGATCTCGGCCTGGATGTCGGGCTGCCCGAACAGCGTGCCGACGTCGATGCCGTACCGGCGCTCGATGTCGGGCGACCCGGACAGCCAATGGGTCACGTAGGCGGTGCCGAAGGCCCAGTAGGCGATGCCGACGGGGTACTCCATCGTCTCGAACCGGGCCCGGACCTGCGGGTCGTCGGTGAACGGCCAGTTCAGCTCGACGAAGCCCCGGCCGGTGTAGAGGTAGGGCAGGTCGGAGTAGCACATGTGGGTGTAGCGGGCGGTGCTGTCGCCCCAGGTGTCCTCGAAGCAGTTGCCCTTCTGCACCATGCCCAGAGCCATGCAGACGGCCACCATGACCAGCATCACCCGCACCGGGGTCCACCACGGGTGCCGACCGCCGTGCCGACCCATCGGGCCGCCGACGCTCTCGCTGAGCGCGGCGACCGCCGGGTCGTCGAGGGTCGGGTGCACCCGACGGTCGACCCGCGGCGTCACCAGAGGGCCGCGCGCGGCGAGAGTGGTGCCGACGGGAGCCGCCGGCTCGCCGTCCCCGCCACCGCCGGCGTCGGGCTGATCGCCGGCGTCGGGGAGCCGCTCGGGGCGGCGGTGGTGGGCGGCGGCACGGTGACCGTCGGCGACGGCGGGACCTCGGTGGGCGGCGGGGGCGGCGCCGTGGTCGGCGGCGGCACCGTCTCCGTGGGCACCGTCTCGGTGGGCACCGTCTCCGTCGGTGTCGGCTCCTCGGTGGGGGTCGGCTCGTCGGTCGTCCTGGTCGGCCCGCCGCTCGGGCGCCTGGTCGGCTGCGGGGCCGGCGCCTGCGTGGGCTGCTCGTGGCCCTCGGTGGGTGCCTCGCCGTCGAGCCGGGCCGGCTCGGGGAACTCCTCGACGTCCATGCCCTCCATCACCCGGCCCATCACGTTGGTCCACGTCTGGGTGGGGTAGACGGCCCCGAAGTACGACGGCAGCCAGCCGTCGAGCTGGTCGTCACCGTCGCCGCGGACGTACATCACCGCCGTCGACATCTGCGGGGTGTAGCCCACGAACCAGGCCGAGGACACCTCGTCCTTGTCGTTGGTCGCCGTGCCGGTCTTGCCGGCCGCCGGCCGACCGAGCTCCAGGGCCGCGCGACCGGTGCCCTGCTCGACGACCTGCTGCATCGCGTAGGACACGTCGGAGGCGACGTCCGCGTCGACCACGTCGTCGGTCGCCGCCTTGAACGTGTAGTCGGTCTCGCCGTTGGAGTCGACGACCTTCTCGATCACGTGCACGTCGGCGCGCTGGCCCTCGTTGGCGATCGTGGCGTAGGTGTTGGCCATGTTGATCGGGCTGATCCGGGCCTTGCCCAGGGTGATCAGCGCGTCGGGCTCGAGGTCGCGGGAGATGTTGGGGATGCCGGGGTACTTCCGGGCCGGGCGGTTCGGGGGGACGCCCATCTCCAGGGCGGTCTGGTAGATCTTGTCCGGGCCGTCGGGGATCGAGTTGCTCATGTCCACGAACGCGGTGTTGATCGACTGCTCCAGCGCGTACGTCGCGTCGACGGCCGACCCGTAGTCGTTGCCGTCGCCGCCGCCCTCGTTGCGCACCTCGAGGCCGTCGGGGAACTCGTAGGGCGAGTTGCCCTCGAAGGTGTCCTCGAGCGAGAAGCCCTCGGTGATCGCGGTGGTCAGCGTGATGGGCTTGAAGGTCGAGCCGACCATGCCCCCGGCGACCGCCCAGTTGATCTGGGAGTCCAGGTAGTCCTGGCCGGCGTAGAAGCCGCGCAGCGCGCCGGTGCCCGGCTCGACGGTGGCCACCGCGACGTGCAGCGCGCCGCCGTCGAAGCCCTCCGGCCGCTCCTCGAGCACGCCCTGCTCGGCGGCCGCCATGTCCTTCTCGGTGAAGGTGGTGGTCACCCGCAGGCCGCCGCCGTCGATCTCCTGCTCGGTGTAGCCGAGCTTCACCAGCTCGTCGCGGACCAGCTTGAGCATGTGGCCGCGCTGCCCGCCGTACTGGCTCTCGGCGTCGATCTCGGGGAACTTCGGCAGCCGCTTCGCGGCCTTCTCGGCCGCGGCCGCGTCGGCGGTGCCCATCGCCGCCATCCCGGCCAGGACGTACTCGTAGCGCTCCCGGAGCGCCTCCTTGTTGTCCTTGCCGTTGGCGGGGTCGAACTGCGAGGGGTTGTTGATGACGCTGGCGAGCACCGCCGCCTCACGCAGGGTGAGGTCCTTGGCCGGCTTGTCGAAGAACGCCAGCGAGGCGGCCTGGATGCCGTAGGCCCCGCGGCCGAAGTAGATGGTGTTGAGGTAGCCCTCGAGGATCTCCTCCTTGCTCAGCTGCCGCTGCAGCTTGAGCGACATGATCGCCTCCTTCGCCTTGCGCGTGAGGCTGCGCTCCTGGGTCAGGTAGAGGATCTTGACGTACTGCTGGGTGATCGTCGACGCACCCTGGGTGGAGTTCCCGCGGGCGTTGCTGAACGCGGCCCGGACGATGCCCTTGGGGTCGATCCCCGCGTCGGTCCAGAAGGTCCGGTTCTCGGCCGCGACCACCGCGTCCTTGACGTTGTCGGGCATCTCGTCGAGCGGGATCGACTCGCGGTTCTGGGTGGCGAACTGGCCGACCTCGGTCTCGCCGCCGGCGTAGTAGACCTTGGTGGTCTGCGCCTCGAAGTCCTCGTTGGGGTCGGGGATGTCGATCGCGCGGTAGAGCACGAAGAAGGCGCCGACCGCCACCAGGGCGCCGACCAGCCCGAGCACCAGCAGCACCTTGACGATGCGCCAGGCCCGCCGCTTGCCCGTTCCTGGGCGTTTCGGCTTCTTCTTCACTGCGGGGCCGGCGGCCCTGCGCTTCGCACTCACGGTTGTTTCGACTCCGGTTCCTCGGTGGCTGACCCAGGGTACGCAAGGACAGCGCGAGGCTCCGACTCCGCGGCGGTGCGCTTCCCGTCACATCCGAGCCATCAGGAATTCACGTCACCGGGATATATCGCTACGATAGGTCTGTGGCACGTCGCGCGGAAACCATCGAGCTCGCAGTCCTCGGACTGCTGCACGAGGGACCCATGCACGGCTACGAGCTGCGCAAGCGTCTGAACCTGATGCTCGGGTGGGGCCGGGTGCTGTCCTACGGCTCGCTCTACCCCACCCTGAAGAAGATGCTCCGCGGAGCGCTCATCGAGGAGACCCCGGTCGCCCCCACCCCGGTCACCCGCCGGCCGCGGATCGTGTACGCCGTCACCGACGCCGGGCACCGCGAGTTCGAGCGGCTGATGTCCGAGGTCGGTCCCACCGCGTGGGAGGACGACAACTTCGACATCCGGTTCGCGTTCTTCGGGCGCACCGACATGGAGATCCGGCTGCGCGTCCTCGAGGGGCGGCGTACCCGCCTCCAGGAGCGGCTCGACCGGGTGCAGAAAGAGCTCGCCCTGACGCAGGCGGAGGTCGACCGGTACGCCGGCGAGCTCCAGCGTCACGGCGTGGAGTCGGTCGAGCGCGAGGTGCGCTGGCTCTCCGACCTGATCAACGCAGAGCACAACCAAGGGCCCGCCCGGGGCATCCCGCCCGAGCCCGTCAGTCCTCCTCAGCCCAGCTGAGACAGATCCACTCAGTGGAACGAAACGAGAAGGAGAGCCCGATGGGTTCGGTTCGAGTAGCAATCGTCGGCGTCGGCAACTGCGCGACGTCGCTGATCCAGGGTGTCGAGTACTACAAGGACGCCGACCCGCAGGCGACCGTCCCCGGCCTCATGCACGTCATGTTCGGCGACTACCACGTCAACGACGTGGAGTTCGTCGCGGCGTTCGACGTCGACGACAAGAAGGTCGGCAAGGACCTCTCCGAGGCCATCAACGCCTCCGAGAACAACACCATCAAGATCGCCGACGTCCCCACCATGGGCATCGACGTCCAGCGCGGCCCGACCATGGACGGTCTCGGCAAGTACTACCGCCAGACCATCGAGGAGTCGGCCGTCGAGCCGGTCGACGTCACCCAGGTCCTCAAGGACACCAAGGCCGACGTCCTGGTCTCCTACCTCCCGGTGGGCTCCGAGGAGGCCGACAAGTTCTACGCGCAGTGCGCGATCGACGCGAAGGTCGGCTTCGTCAACGCGCTGCCGGTCTTCATCGCCTCCGACCCCGAGTGGGCCAAGAAGTTCGAGGACGCCGGCGTCCCGATCGTGGGCGACGACATCAAGAGCCAGGTCGGCGCGACCATCACCCACCGGGTGATGGCCAAGCTGTTCGAGGACCGCGGCGTGGCGCTGGACCGCACCTACCAGCTCAACGTCGGCGGCAACATGGACTTCAAGAACATGCTCGAGCGCGAGCGCCTCGAGTCCAAGAAGGTCTCCAAGACCCAGGCCGTCACCTCGAACCTGCACGGTGAGCTCGCCGACAAGATCCACGACCGCAACGTGCACATCGGCCCCTCGGACTACGTCCAGTGGCTCGACGACCGCAAGTGGGCCTACGTCCGCCTCGAGGGTCGCGCCTTCGGCGACGTCCCGCTGAACCTCGAGTACAAGCTCGAGGTCTGGGACTCCCCCAACTCCGCCGGCATCATCATCGACGCGATCCGCGCCGCGAAGATCGCCAAGGACCGCGGCCTCGGCGGCCCGATCATCAGCGCGTCGTCGTACCTGATGAAGTCCCCGCCGGTGCAGCTGCCGGACGACGAGGGCCGCGCCCGCGTCGAGGCGTTCATCCGCGGCGAGGAGTGAGACCACGTCGGTCCGCACCCGACCACTGACCGCGACATTGTGGTCGAACCCGAGCCGCGGCATTCAACACCGCGGCGAGGAGTGAGACCACGCGGTCCGCACCCGACCACTGACAGCTCTAGCCCGTACGGGCGTCGACTCCACGGGCGTCGCGTCGGGCGCCCGGGTTCGAGCGTTCCGCTCGCACCTCAGCGGGTGGGCCACCAGGCGCGCAGCGCGGCCTCGGCGGCCTCGGGCGACATCGGGCCCTGGTCCATCCGCAGCTCCAGCAGGAAGCGGTACGCCTCGCCGACCTCCGGGCCCGGCGGGATCCCCAGGATCGCCATGATCTGCGCCCCGTCGAGGTCCGGCCGGATCGAGGCCAGCTCCTCCTCCTCCGAGAGCCGGGCGATCCGCTCCTCGAGCTCGTCGTAGGTACGCCGGAGCCGGTCCGCCTTGCGCGCGTTGCGGGTGGTGCAGTCGGCGCGGGTCAGCACGTGCAGCCGCTCGAGCTGGTCGCCGGCGTCGCGGACGTAGCGCCGCACGGCCGAGTCGGTCCACTCCCCCGACCCGTAGCCGTGGAACCGCAGGTGCAGCTCGACCAGCCGGGTGACCGCGTCGATGGTCTCGCCGCTGAACCGCAGGGCGCGCATCCGCTTGCGGGTCTGCTTCGCGCCGACGACGTCGTGGTGGTGGAAGGTCACCGACCCGTCGTCCAGGAAGCGTCGGGTGGCCGGCTTGCCGACGTCGTGCATCAGGGCCGCGAACCGGGACACGAAGTCCGGTCCGCCACCGGTGAGCGCGCGCGGCAGCCGCGGCTCCAGCTCGATCGCCTGCTCCAGCACGGTCAGGGTGTGCTGGTAGACGTCCTTGTGCCGGTGGTGCTCGTCGCGCTCCAGCGCCAGCGCCGGCAGCTCCGGCAGCACGTGCGCGGCCAGCCCGGTCTCCACCAGCAGCGTCAGCCCGAGGCGCGGGTAGGTGCCGCACACCAGCTTGACCAGCTCGTCGCGCACCCGCTCCGCGGAGATGATCTCGATCCGGTCCGCCATCGCGGTCATCGCCGCGACCACCTCGGGTGCCACGGTGAAGCCGAGCTGCGCCGCGAACCGCGCCGCCCGCATCATCCGCAGCGGGTCGTCGGAGAAGGAGTCCTCCGGGCGCCCGGGGGTACGGATCACCCGGTGGGCCAGGTCGACCACGCCGCCGTGGGGATCCTCGAACTCCCGGGCCGGCAGCGAGACCGCCATCGCGTTGATGGTGAAGTCGCGGCGCGCGAGGTCACCGGTCAGCGAGGTGCCGTACGCCACGTCGGGCTTGCGCGAGGTGGGGTCGTAGGACTCCGAGCGGTACGTCGTGATCTCCACGATCCACTCGCCCTTGCGCGCCCCGATGGTGCCGAAGGCGCGGCCGATGTCCCAGGTCGCGTCGGCCCAGCCCGCCAGCAGCCGCTCGGTGACCTCCGGGTGCGCCGACGTCGTGAGGTCCAGGTCGGTGTGCAGCCGGCCGAGCATGGCGTCGCGCACCGGACCGCCCACCAGCGCCAGGGTCTCGCCGGCCGCCTCGAAGCGCCGACCCAGGGGTCCGAGCACGCCGTCCATCCGGTCCAGCTCGGCGGTGACCCGGCGCTGGACCTCACTCATGTTGAGCGGCGGCAACGCCTGCTCCGAAGCGTCGGACACGGGAGGCAACTCTAAACCGTCGGCGTCCGGCCGGGCGTCGGCGGGCGGATAGAGTCGGCGGGTGCCTGGTCGTCGGTCGCTGCTGCCTGCCCTCGTGGCCGCAGCGGTGACCGTGATCGGTATCGGGATCGGGGTGCCGGCGGCCGCGGAGCCCGGCGACCTCGCGAGCCGGCAGACGGTCGCGCTCACCCCGGCGCCGGCCCGGCCGGTCGCGGCCGCGGCCGCGGAACCGCTCGCGGTCACCATCGACACCCTCAACCCGTCGGTGATCCCCGAGAGCGGCAACGTGACGATCACCGGGACCGTCACCAACACCACGACCGAGACCTGGCTCGGCGTCAACCTCTATCCGCTCGCCTCCGACTCGTTGTCGATGACCTCGGTCGCCGAGCTCGACGCCGCCGCCCAGGCGCTGCCCGAGCAGGTCATCGGGGAGCGGATCGTCGAGGTGTCCGACCACATCGAGCAGCTGGTCCCCGGCGAGGTGCAGCCCTACACGCTGCGGGTGCCGCGCCGCTTCCTCGGCCGCACCGAGGGGGTGCACTGGCTGGGCGTGCACGCGCTCGGGGAGAACGTCGACGGCCGCGACGACCGCGCCGACGGCCGCGCCCGCACGTTCATCCCGCTCGTCGACGACGGGCGGCCCGCGCTCCCCACCGCGCTGGTCCTCCAGCTGCGCAAGCGCATCGTGTACGCCGCGGACGGTCGCGTCGACCAGCCGGCGCGCTGGGCGGTCGACCTCGCGCCCGGCGGTCGGTTGAGCACCCTGCTCGAGATGGGCGTCGAGGCGGGCTCGCGCCCGATGACCTGGCTGATGGACCCGGCCGTGATCGCGGCCGTGAACTCCCTGGTGGCCGGCAACCCGTCCCGGATGCCACCGGCAGCGGAACCCGTCGAGGAGGGTGAGGAGCCCGCGCCGACGGAGTCGCCGTCGGCGACCACCGGCACCGGCGAGGCCCTGACGGACCCGACGGACCCCACCGACCCAGCGGCCGTGGCCGCGGCCGCCGTCCAGGGGCAGGAGTGGCTGAACCGGCTCCCGACGGCGCTGGCCGGCAAGCAGCTGCTGACGTTGCCGTACGGCGACGTCGACGCGTCCGCGGCCAGCCACCTCGCCCCCGAGCTGCTGACCGGCGCGCACACCACGTCCCTGATCGCGATGGCCGAGCTCGGGCTCACCGGCAGCCCGGCGATCGGCTCCCCCAACGGGTTCATCAACCCCCAGGCGATCCGCGACGCCGACCCCGGCACCACGGTGCTGGCCACCAACGCCGCCGTCGGGATCGACGCCCCCACGCTCGCGGACGTCGACGGCCACGAGGTGGTGCTGACCTCGGCGACCGCCGTCGAGGGCGGACCCGGGCCGGACGACCCGCTGGCCACCGTCGCGGTGCGGCAGCGGATCCTCAGCGAGGCCGCCGTCCGGCTGCTGAGCCCCGGCAACGAACCGCTGGTCGTCACCCTGCCCACCGACTGGGCGCCCCTCGACATCCGAGGCTTCTACACCGGGCTCGACGTCGACTGGATCGACCTCAGCCGGGTCTCGGACCTCACCGACTCGGTCGTCGAGGCACCCGAGCCCGTCCCCGCGGAGGACTTCGTCTACCCGGAGTTCCAGCAGGAGTTCGAGCTCGACGCGGCCAACTTCAACGCGGCCGAGGAGCTGATCGGGGCGGGCGGCACGATGCAGCAGGTCCTGACCCTCAACACCACGGTGGGCGAGGCGGTCACCCGCGAGGCGTACACCGGGATCTCCTACTGGCAGCGGGCGCGCGTCAACGAGGCCCGCGCCGCCGCCACCCGTTCGCGGCTCTGGATCGAGAACACCCTGGGCGGGGTCACCGTCCACGGACCACCGTCGGTGACCCTGTCCAGCGCCACGGGCCAGTTCCCCGCCACGGTGCGCAACGGTCTCGACGAGACGGTGCTCGTCCAGATCGACGCGGCTCCGAGCAGCGGACTCACCGTCGACGTCCCCGACCCCGTCGAGCTGGACCCGGGCGAGTCGACGCGGCTGCGGCTGAGCGCGACCACCGAGGGCGTCGGGACGCACACGGTCCGGCTCTTCGTGGCCACGGTCGACGGCACCCCGCTGGGCTCCTCCACCGAGCTGCCGATCCGCTCCAACCAGGTCAGCCAGATCATCTGGATCGTGATGATCGCCGGCGGCGGCTGCTCTTCGGGGCGATCGCGCTGCGGCTCTTCCGCCGGGTCCGGGCGGCGCGCGCCGGGTCGGCCACGTGAGCGAGTCCGGCAGCGACGAGAACCGCTCGGTCCTCGCCAGCAGTGCGGTGATGGCCGCCGGGACGATCGTCTCCCGGCTGAGCGGCTACGTCCGGACCGTGCTGCTGGCCGCGGCCCTGGGCAACCTGCTGCACGCCGACGTGTTCAACCTCGCCAACACCGTCCCGAACATGCTCTACATCCTGCTGGCGGGCGGCATCTTCAACGCGGTCCTCGTCCCGCAGCTGGTGCGCACCATGAAGAACGACCCGGACGGGGGCGACGCGTACGCCAACCGGATCGTCTCCCTGGCCGCGCTGTTCCTCGGCACCGTGACCGTCCTCCTGGTCGTCGCGGCGCCGCTGATCATGCAGATCTTCCTGCCGGCGGCCTACGCCGACCCGTCCCTGGCCGCGCAGCGGGACTCGGTGATCGCCTTCGCCCGGCTGTGCCTGCCCCAGGTCTTCTTCTACGGGATGTTCGTCCTGGCCGGCCAGATCCTCAACGCCCGCGGCCGGTTCGGGCCGATGATGTGGGCGCCCATCGCCAACAACGTGGTCGCGGTGGGCGTGCTGGTGATCTACCTGGTCACCTTCGGCGAGGCGAGCGCGGCCGAGCAGTGCGCCGGCTTCAGCACCGGCCAGGAGCTGTTGCTGGGGCTCGGCTCCACGGCCGGGATCGTCGTCCAGTTCCTGGTCCTGGTGCCCTACCTGCGCGCGACGGGCTTCCGGTTCCACCCCCGCTTCGACTTCCGGGACTCCGGGCTCGGGCACACCCTGCGGCTCGGGGCCTGGACGGTCGGCTTCGTCATCGTCAACCAGATCGCCTACACGGTCGTGGTCCGGCTGGCCTCCAGCGGCACCGCGCAGGCCCAGCTCGGCGGCGAGTGCGTCGACCGCGGAGCGTCCCTCGCCGACCAGGGCACCGGGCTGACCATCTACGCCAACTCGTTCCTGATGATGATGGTCCCGCACGCGATCGTCACGGTGTCGCTGGCGACCGCGGTGCTGCCCCGGCTCGCCGCCCGGGCCGCCGACACCGACCTCGCCGGGCTGGCCCGGACCCTCGCCGAGACGCTGCGGACCGCCCTGGCCGTGGTGCTGCCGTTCGCCGCGCTGCTGCCGATCATCGCCCTCGACCTGGCCAACGCGCTCTTCGGTCTCGGTGCCGGCCGGGACAGCTTCGCGCTCTACCAGCCGGTGCTCGCGCTGTTCGGTCCCGGCCTGGTCTTCTTCACCGTGCACTACCTGATGCTGCGCGGCTTCTACGCCCTCGAGCGGAACCGCACGGTGTTCTGGATCCAGTGCGGCATCGCCGCGGTGAACATCGCCGTCGCGGTCGCGCTCGTCACCCGCACCGACCCCCGGGGCACGGCCCCCGCCCTGGTGATCGCCTACGGCACGGCGTACGCCGTCGGGTCGGTGGCGTCGTACACCGTGCTGCGCCGCACCCTGGGCGGCCTGCGCACGCCCACCCTGGTCCGGTTCCTGGTGCGGATGACGATCGCCGTCGCCGCCGGCGCCGCGGTCGCGCTGCTGGTGAGCCGGCTCCTGCACGCCGCCAGCGGGGACCGACCGCCGGCCGCGCTGGCGGTGCTCCTGGTGGTGCTGGTGACGGCCGCCGACGCCGTGGTCTTCCTCGGTGTGGCCCGGCTGCTGCGGATCACCGAGGTGACCGCGGTGATCGAGACCATCACCGGGCCGCTCCTCCGGCGGAGTCGCCGCCCAGCGTCCCGCTAGGGCCATACGATGGCGAGGGACTGACCTCGGGCGTCGGTCCGAACCACGGCGGCCACGGACGAGGCGAAGGGGGCGGCAGGGTGCGCGAGCCCGACGGACTCCCGCAGCTGAGGGCGGGCGACGTCCTCGCCGGTCGCTACCTGGTGGCCGACCTCCTCAACGAGAGCCGCGGCGGTCGCTTCTGGCGGGCCGAGGACCAGGTCCTGCAGCGGCACGTCGCGGTGCACGTGATCGCCGACGACGACGAGCGGGCCGACGGGCTGCTCGAGGCGGCCCGCCTGTCGGCGACGGTCGCGGACCGCAGGATCCTGCGCGTGCTCGACGCCGACCGCGTCGGCGGGTTCTGCTACGTCGTCAACGAGTGGGGGGCCGGCACGTCGCTGGACATCCTGCTGGCCCGGGACGGGCCCCTCGGTCCGCGCCGGGCCGCCTGGCTGGTCTCCGAGACCGCGGGGGTCGCCGCGGCGGCGCACGAGGTCGGGGTCGCCCACGGGAGGCTCGCTCCCGAGAACGTCCTGGTCGACCACCACGGATCGGTGCGGATCATCGGGCTCGCGGTCGAGGCCGCACTGTGGGGCCTCCCACCCGGCCGCACGTCCTCCGACGTCGTCGACCTCGGGGCGCTGCTGTACGCCGCGCTCACCGGGAAGTGGGCGGGGGTGTCCCGGTCGGCCGTCCCGCCGGCCCACCAGCTCGGCGGGCGCGCGCTCCGGCCGCGCAAGGTGCGCGCCGGGATCCCGCGGGTGCTCGACGACCTCTGCGACGAGGTCCTGAACCAGCCGAGCGGCGGGTTGCACACGCGCTCGGCCTTCGACCTGTCCACCGCGCGCGGCATCGCCGACGCCCTGGCCGACTTCGTCGGCGACCCGACCGGCCTCGCGGTCGCGGAGTCGGCCTCCATCGCCGCGATGCCGGTGCCGGCGCTGGACGAGGCGGCGGTGTCCCCGGCGCCGCACCCGGATGCCTTCGTGGCCCCGAGCCCGAGCCCGAACCGGAACCCGAGCCCGAACCGGAGCCGGAGCCCGAGCCGGAGCCCGAGCCCGAGCCCGAGCCGGAACCCGCCGAGTCCGAGCCGACCGTGGCGCCGCTCGCGGCCGCGGTCGTCACGAGCACCGACCAGCCCACGCAGGCCGGGATGCCGATCTTCGACGACGAGCGCGACGAGGTGTCGTGGATCGCCGCCCGGGCCGAGAAGCCGCCGCCGCCCCCTCCCTTCGAGAAGGCGCCGGAGCGACCGTTGTTCGCCCCCGAGCCGCCCGAGGGACGGCCCCTGCGCACGCCGCGGCCGGGCGCGACGCCCACCGGGCAGGACTACTGGCCCTGGGACGGGACCGGGCCGGGTGCCGGCCGGACCGGCAGCCACACCGGCACCCAGCCCGGCCTCACCGGGACGGGGTCCGGGATCGGGCTGTTCGACGACTTCGAGGACGACGGGGTCCCGGGCCGCCGCTGGCTGCGGCTGGCCGCGGTGGTGGGAGCCTGCATCCTGCTCCTGCTGGCCGTCGTCTTCGCGTTCAACCTCGGCCAGGGCCGCTCCGCCCTCGAGTTCGAGGACGAGCCCGACACCACCGCGAGCTCGAGCGCCCCGGCCGATGCCGGCACCGCGGTCGTGACCGGGACCGTGGCGACCGACCTCGACCCCCAGGGTGAGGACCGGGAGGAGAACCCCGACCTCACGCCCAACGCCGTCGACGGCAACCCGACCACCTCGTGGCGCACCGCGACGTACGACCAACAGCTCGGACCGGCCGGTCTCAAGACCGGGGTCGGGCTCGTCGTCGACCTCGGGTCGGAGCGCGACGTGCGCCGGATCCGGGTCGACTTCGTCGGCGAGCCGACCAGCGTCAGTCTCTACGTCACGCCGGAGCTGCCGACCGCCGTCGCCGGTCTCCAGCCGGTGGCCATCGAGGCCGTGGGCCGGCGTCTCGACGTGCCGGTCGAGGCGACCGGTCGCTACGTCGTCATCTGGCTGACCTCGCTGCCCGCCGTCGAGGGCGGCTTCCGCGGCGAGATCTCCGACGTGGTGGTCCGCGCGTGACGGGTCGCAGCGACCAGGACCTGCTGCGGGCCCACGTCGACGGCGACCCCGACGCGTTCGGCGAGCTGTTCGCGCGGCACCGCGACCGTCTGTGGGCGGTGGCCCTGCGCACCATGGGCAACCCGGACGACGCCGCCGACGGGCTGCAGGACGGGCTGATCGCGGCCTTCCGTCGGGCCGGCTCCTTCCGCGGTGACGCCGCGGTCACCACCTGGCTGCACCGCGTGGTGGTCAACGCCTGCCTGGACCGGATCCGCGCCGCCAAGGTGCGCGCCGCCGACCCGCTGCCCGACGACCTGGACGCGTTCGAGACCCGCGGGTCCGTGCGCACCGCGACCGCCGACCACGACGACCCGGCCGAGCACGCCGTGGCCGACGAGCGCCGCCGGCTGGTCCTCGCGGCGCTGCAGACCCTGCCCGCCGAGCAGCGGGCCGCCCTGGTGCTGGTGGACATGGAGGGCTACCCGATGGCGGAGGTCGCGGAGATGCTCGACTGCGCCGTCGGCACCGTGAAGTCCCGCTGCTCGCGGGGGCGCGCCCGGCTCGCGGAGCTGCTCGCCGACCAGCTGCACCCCCCGGGCGACGCACCGCCCGAGCCGCCGCGTGACCCAGGTCTCGGGAACCGCCCCCCCGCGCGGCCCGTCCCATCCACGGACCCACCGCGCGGGCCGCCCGCATGAGCCTCTCCACGACGCCCGCGCACCCGCGCCCGACCCCCACCCCGAGGAGGTGACCCCCCGATGTCGCACGACCAGCCACACCCCGACGACGAGCGGGTGAGCCGCCTGCTCGCCGACGCGCGGCACACCGAGCCGCTGCCGCCCGAGGTCGCCGCCCGGTTGGACCGGACCCTCGAGGGTCTCGCCCAGGAACGCCGTACGCCCGCGCGGTCCGTGGCCCCGGTCGTGGACCTGGCCGCCGCCCGGCGCCGGCGCCGCCTGACCACCGGCCTGGTGGCCGCGGCCGCCGTGGTGGCCCTCGGCGTGAGCCTGCCGCAGATCGACCTCGGTGGCGGCTCCGACTCCGAGTCCGCCAGCAGCGCCGACACGTCGGCGAGCGAGCCGGAGGGCGGCAGCGCGGGTCGCGAGTTCGCGAGCAGCGAGGCCGACAGCGGCGGCGGTGCCGACGCCGGGGACGCCACCACGGGTGAGGCCGCCGAGCCGAACGCTCCGATGGCGACGCCCGCCGAGGTCCGCCCGGAGTCCTTCAAGAAGGACGTGGCCGCCGCGCGCGACCGGCGCGACGGAAGACGCCCAGGCGACCCCGTGCGGCGAGCCGCCGGCGGGCGCGGAGCAGGTCGTGCCGGTGCGGTACGCCGACCGCGAGGGCTACCTCGTCTTCGGGGTGACCGAGGGCGACCGGCAGGAGGTCACGCTGTACCTGTGCCCCGGCGGTGAGCTCGCCCGGCGGGCGGTCGTCCCCGCTCCGTGACCCGGCGAGCGGGGGTCCGCCGGGGAACATCCGTCGCCTACGATCGGTTGAAATCACCGACAGCGCACCACCCTCGACCCGCAGGAGCCGCAGGCCTCATGTCCGACACCACCAGCCCGACCGACGTCCGCGACGTGATCGTCATCGGCTCCGGGCCCTCCGGCTACACGGCCGCGCTCTACTCCGCCCGGGCCTCCCTCAAGCCGCTCGTCTTCGAGGGCGCGGTCACCGCCGGCGGCGCGCTGATGACCACCACCGAGGTCGAGAACTTCCCCGGCTTCCGCGACGGCATCATGGGCCCGGCGCTGATGGAGGAGATGCGTGCCCAGGCCGAGCGCTTCGGTGCCGAGCTGATCCCCGACGACGTCGTCGAGGTCGACCTCACCGGCGACATCAAGATCGTCAGGACCGACACCGACACCTACCGGGCCCGGTCGGTGATCCTGTCCACCGGCTCCGGCTACCGCAAGCTCGGTCTCCCGCGTGAGGACGAGCTGTCCGGCCGTGGGGTCTCGTGGTGTGCCACGTGTGACGGCTTCTTCTTCCGCGAGCAGGCCATCGCCGTCGTCGGCGGCGGTGACTCCGCCATCGAGGAGGCGACCTTCCTGACCCGCTTCGGCTCGAAGGTGTACCTCATCCACCGCCGCGACGAGCTGCGCGCCTCCAAGATCATGCAGGAGCGCGCGTTCGCCGACCCCAAGCTCGAGATGGTCTGGAACGCCGAGATCGCCGAGCTCCACGGCGACGACCGGCTCGAGTCGGTGACCCTGCGCGACACCGTCACCGGTGAGACCCGTCCGCTGGAGGTGACCGGCCTCTTCGTCGCGATCGGCCACGACCCGCGCTCGGAGCTGCTCACCGGCCAGGTGGACCTCGACGACAACGGCTACGTGCTCGTCGAGCACCCCTCGACGGCCACCAACCTCGCCGGTGTCTTCGCCGCCGGCGACCTCGTGGACCACCACTACCGGCAGGCGATCACCGCGGCCGGGACCGGCTGCGCCGCGGCGCTCGACGCCGAGCGCTACCTCGCCGCGCTCGACCACGAGGCGTCCACCGCCGGTGCGGCCCGCGAGACCACGGTGCTGGCGTCCGCCGACGCCTGAGTGGCGGGGAACATCTGTCCCCGGGCTGGTGTTCACTGACGTGTAGGTACGAACACCGACCGAGTCACCACAGGCTCGACCCACCGAACAACGATGAAAGGTAGTGCCGTGGCGAACATCTCAGCCGTCACCGATGCAGACTTCGAGACCCAGGTCCTGAAGTCCGACAAGCCCGTCCTGGTCGACTTCTGGGCGGAGTGGTGCGGTCCGTGCCGTCAGGTCGCGCCGATCATCGACGAGATCGCGGCCGCCCACGGCGACAAGATCACCTTCGTCAAGATGAACGTCGACGAGAACCCGGTCACCCCGTCCACCTACCGCGTGGCCGGCATCCCGACCCTCAACGTCTACCAGGGCGGCGAGGTCGTCCGGACCATCGTGGGCGCCCGGCCCAAGGCCGCGCTGCTCAAGGAGCTCGACGAGTTCATCAACCAGCCTGCCTGAGGCAGGCCCCCGCACCTAGCCGGTCCGGCGCGTCTCGGGTGAGACGTGCCGGGCCGGTCGCACGACTCCCAGCAGCCGGTCCAGAGCCAGCTCGACCTCGTCGCGCCACGTGAGCGCCGACTTGAGGTCCATCCGCAGCCGCGGCGTCGTGCCGTGCGCACGCTGGGTCTTGAAGCCCACGCCCCCGAGGAAGCCGGCCGGGAGCACGCAGCGTCGCGGGCACTCCGGCGCCCCCGCGCCGTCGCGGGTGTCTCCGAAGGCCTCGACGGCCTTCAGGCCACCGCGCTCCAGCAGGTCGCGGGCCATGCCCTGCACCAGCATCCGGCCCAGTCCCCCGCCGCGGTGCTCGGGCAGGACGTACGCCGTGGTCATCAGCAGCGCGTCCGGCGAGACCGGGGCCGTGGGCAGCGCGGCCGCGCCCGGGGCCAGGGCCGCGGGCACGTAGACCACGAGGCCGACCGGCCGGTCGTCCACCAGCGCGACCCGGCCGCACGAGCCCCAGTCCCGGAGCACCTCGGAGAGCCAGGCCTCCTTCTCCTCCCGCGCCTCGGCCGGAGCGAGCCGGCTGCGGCGGACCGGGTCGAGCTCCCAGAACAGGCAGGACCGGCACGGCGCGTCCAGGGCCGCCAGGTGGTCCACGGTCAGGCGGACGATCTTGCGGGCCACGCTCTTCCTCTCCGCCGGCCGGGACGCTGTGACGCGTCGTACGCGGGACGATGCTGCGGCACCGTCCTCGATCCTTCATGCTAGACGGGTCATGGAGCACACCCCCGACTCCCGCGCGCCGGTCCCCGGCACCAGCACGCGCCTGGACTCCTACGTCGACCGGTACGCCGCCCGGACCGCGGGCATGACCGCCTCGGAGATCCGGGCCCTCTTCGCCGTCGCCTCCCGGCCCGAGGTCGTGTCGCTGGCCGGCGGGATGCCCAACATCTCCGGCCTGCCGCTCGACGTCGTGGGCAGCGTGATCGGCGAGCTCATCGCCACCCAGGGCCCGGTGGCCCTCCAGTACGGCTCCGGCCAGGGTGACCCCACGCTGCGCGGCCAGATCTGCGACGTGATGGCGCTCGAGGGCATCGACGCGCACCCCGACGACGTCGTCGTCACGGTCGGCTCCCAGCAGGCCGTCGACCTGGTGACCCGGATCTTCTGCGACCCCGGCGACGTGGTGATCTGCGAGGCACCGTCGTACGTCGGGGCGCTGGGCGTCTTCAAGGCCTTCCAGTGCGAGGTCGTGCACGCCGAGATGGACGCCGACGGGCTCGTCCCCGACGCGCTGCGGGCCGCGATCGCGGCGGTCAAGGCGGCCGGCCGGACGATCAAGTTCCTCTACACGATCCCCAACTTCCACAACCCCGCCGGCGTCACCCTGTCGCTCGCGCGGCGCGCCGAGGTGCTCGACATCTGCCGGAGCGAGGGGGTGCTGGTCCTCGAGGACAACCCCTACGGCCTGCTCGGCTTCGACTCGGAGCCGATGCGCGCCCTGCGCGCCGACGAGGCGGAGGGCGTCATCTACCTCGGCTCCTTCTCCAAGACCTTCTCCCCCGGCATGCGGGTCGGCTGGGCGCTCGCCCCGCACGCGGTCCGGGAGAAGCTCGTGCTCGCGCAGGAGTCCGCCACGCTGTGCCCGCCGGCCTTCTCGCAGATGGCGGTCTCGGCGTACCTCAGCGCCCACGACTGGCAGGGCCAGATCAAGCAGATGCGCGAGATGTACCGCGAGCGTCGCGACGCGATGATGCAGGCGCTCGACGACTTCATGCCCGCCGCGTGCTCGTGGAACCGCCCGCACGGCGGCTTCTTCGTCTGGGTCACGCTGCCGCCGGGGATCGACGCCAAGGCGATGCTGCCGCGCGCGGTCACGGCCCGGGTCGCCTACGTGCCCGGCACCGCGTTCTTCGCCGACGGGTTCGGCGCCGGCTCGATGCGGTTGTCGTTCTGCTACCCCACCCCCGAGCGGATCCGCGAGGGGGTGCGCCGGCTGGCCGGGGTGCTCGAGGCCGAGATGGAGCTCCGTGAGATGTTCGGAGCCACCAGCCCGGAGCGCGAGCTCGGCAGTCGCAGCGGGTACGACGGACCTGGATCGGACCTGAGCTGACATGACCGGAACCGACCCGAAGCGTGTCCTGGTGCTGGCCGGTGGCCTCTCCCACGAGCGGGACGTGTCCCTCCGGTCCGGGCGCCGGGTCGCCGAGGCCCTGCGCGGCTCCGGCCTCGACGTGGTCGAGCGCGACGTGGACGCCAAGCTCCTGGACACCCTGCGCAGCGACCGGCCGGCCTGCGTGGTGCCGATGCTGCACGGCGAGACCGGCGAGGACGGCGCGATCCGGGAGATCCTCGAGCTGCTCTCGATCCCGTACGTCGGCGCCACCCCCGCGGCGTGCCGGGCCGCGTTCGACAAGCCCGTCGCCAAGATGGTGGTCACCCGCGCGGGGCTGCGGACCCCGGAGTCGGTGTGCCTGCCGCACGAGACCTTCCGCGAGCTCGGGGCCGCCGACGTGATGACGGCCCTGGTCGACCGGCTCGGGCTGCCGCTCATGGTCAAGCCGGCGCGCAGCGGCTCGGCCCTCGGGTGCTCGGTCGTCGCCACCCGCGAACAGCTGCCCGGCGCGATGGTCAACGCCTTCGCCTACGGCTCGGTCGCCCTGCTCGAGCGGTTCGTCACCGGCACCGAGGTGGCCGTCCCGGTCGTCGACGACGGGACCGGCCCCCGGGCGCTGCCCGCCGTCGGCATCCGGCCGGACGGTGGCGTCTACGACTACACCGCGCGCTACACGGCGGGGGCCACGGAGTTCGAGGTGCCGGCGCCGCTGTCCGCCGCGCTGAGCGCCGAGTGCGCCCGGGTCGCCGTCGCCGCCCACGAGGCGCTCGGCCTGCGCGACCTGTCCCGCTCCGACCTGATCGTCTCCGACGACGGCACCGTGTGGTTCCTCGAGGTGAACGTCGCCCCGGGCTTCACCGAGACCTCCACGGTCCCGCTGTCGATCGCGGCGGCCGGTCTCGAGCTCGGCGACGTCGCCGCGTCCCTGGTCCGCGCCGCCGTCGCGCGGGACGAGGTGCCGGAGGAGGCCGCTCGTGCGTGACCTCGTGTACCCGCCGGTCATCGTCGCCGCCAAGACCGGCTTCCGGTTGCTCGGCCAGGAGTTCTCGATGACCGGGACCGAGCACGTGCCCCGCAGCGGCGGCGTGCTCCTGGCCTTCAACCACATCAGCTACGTCGACTTCGTCTACGGCGGGCTCGCCGCGCACCCGTCCCAGCGACTGGTCCGGTTCATGTCCAAGCGCGAGCTGTTCGACCACCGGTGGACGGGTCCGCTGATGCGGTCCCTGCACCACATCGAGGTCGACCGGGGCGCCGGCGTCGCGTCGTTCGAGAAGGCCGTGGAGTTCCTCCGGGCGGGCGAGGCCGTCGGCATCTTCCCCGAGGCGACCATCTCCCGGGCCATGGAGCTCAAGGAGCTCAAGACCGGCGCGGTCCGGATCGCGGCCGCCGCCGGGGTCCCCCTGGTGCCGGTGATCCTCTGGGGCACCCAGCGGCTGATGACCAAGGACCACCCCCGGGACTTCTCCCGGGGCACGCCGATCAGCATCCGGGTCGGTGCGCCGTTGCACCCCACGGGGGCGGACCCGGTGGCCGAGACCGCCGAGCTGCGCGCCGTGATGGCGGAGCTCCTCGACGAGGCGATCGCGACGTACGCCGACGCGCGGCTGCAGCCGGGCGCCTGGTGGGTCCCGGCCTCGCACGGGGGCAGCGCACCGACCCTGGACGAAGCGGTCGTGCTGGACGCCGACGAGAAGCGCGCCCGGGCCGCCGCCCGGGCCGCCAAGCGCGCCGCGAAGGACTGAGCCGCCCGGACCGGCCTGTGGACAACCTCGGTCCGCGGCCGTTCGACCCACTCTCAGACCGATAGAGTCGCTTTATCGGTTTGTCGACATATTGATAGAGCGATGGAATGACACCGGGCTCCGGACTCGGCCGCTCCCGCGCTGTCCACAGGCCTCTCGACCGGGCTCCGGCCGCCGCTCAGGCGTGCGAACGGCGGTTCTCCACAGGGCTGGGCCGCGGGCGCCGGGTCCACGGGACCGCCGGCGAGCGGTCGTGCGGACCGGGGCTGTGGGCAACGACTTGTCGACAAAGGCACCCGGATCACGCCCGGGCCGGTCGTCCACAGGGTCAGTCGGCGTCGGGACGCGGATCCATGATGTCGACGATCCGGCGCAGGTCGTCCATGGTCGCGAACTCCACGCTGATCCGGCCCCGGGTCTTGCCCAGGTCGATCTTGACCCGGGTCTCGAAGCGGTCGGACAGCCGCTCGGCGAGCTCGACCAGGCCCGGAGCCACGGGGCGTCGGCGCACCTGGCGCTGACCGGCCCCGCCCCGGTCGCCGACCGCGACGATCTCCTCCAGGCCGCGCACGCTGATCCCCTCGGCGACCACCCGCTGGGCGAGGCGGTCCTGGAGGTCGCCGTCCTCGACGGCGAGCAGCGCGCGGGCGTGCCCGGCGGACAGGACGCCGGCGGCGACCCGGCGCTGGACCGCGGGCGAGAGCCTGAGCAACCGCAGCGTGTTGCTGATCTGGGGCCGGGAGCGGCCGATCCGCTGGGCCAGCTCCTCGTGGGTGCAGCCGAAGTCCTCGAGCAGCTGGCCGTAGGCCGCGGCCTCCTCCAACGGGTTCAGCTGGGAGCGGTGGAGGTTCTCCAGCAGCGCGTCGCGCAGCATCACGTCGTCGTCGGTCTCGCGGACGATGGCGGGGATGGTGGTGAGCCCGGCCTGCTGCGAGGCGCGCCAGCGACGCTCGCCCATGACCAGCTCGTAGCCCTCGTCGCCCAGGGGGCGCACCACGACCGGCTGCAGGAGCCCGACCTCGCGGATCGAGAAGACCAGCTCCGCCATCGCCTCCTCGTCGAAGACCTCGCGGGGCTGGCGGTGGCTGGGTCGGACCGAGGCGATCGGGATCTCGGCGAAGTAGGCGCCCGCCACCAGGGCCGGCACGCCGTCCGAGGGTGGGAGAGAGCCTCCTTGGGGTGGATGAGTGCCCCCGTGGTTCGTCGCCGCCGGCACGGCACCGCCGGTCGGCTCCTCGGCCGGGCGCTGCGGGCTGGTCGGGATCAGCGACCCCAGGCCGCGCCCGAGGCCCCGGCGGACGGGTCGGGCGGACTCCGCGTGCTGGTCGGTCATGACGGTGCTCCGTTGCTGACGATCTCGCGGGCGGCCTCGAGGTAGCTGAGCGCCCCGGGGGACCCCGGGTCGTAGGTCATCACCGTCTGGCCGTACGACGGCGCCTCGGAGACCCGCACCGAGCGCGGGATGGAGGTGCGCAGCACCTGGTCGCCGAAGTGCTCGCGCACCTCGTCGGCCACCCCGGCGGCCAACCGGGTGCGCGCGTCGTACATCGTCACCAGGATCGTCGAGACCTCGAGGCGGGGGTTGAGGTGCTGGCGGACCATCTCGACGGTCTCCAGGAGCTGCCCGAGGCCCTCGAGGGCGTAGTACTCCGCCTGGATCGGGATCAGCATCTCCACCCCGGCCACCAGCGCGTTGAGCGTGAGCAGGCCCAGGGAGGGCGGGCAGTCGATGAGCACGAAGTCGTAGCGGTCCTCCCCCGCCGTGGCCGCGGTGCCGATGCGCGGGTCGGCCTTGAGGGCCCGGTCCAGGCGGCTCTCCCGGGCGACCACGGACACCAGCTCGATCTCCGCGCCGGCGAGGTCGATGGTGGCGGGGATCGTGAACAGCCCGGGCAGCTCCTCCGAGGCCACGACCACGTCGGCGAGCCCGGCTCCCTCGATCATCACCTCGTAGGTCGAGAGCACCCCGCGGCGGTGGTCCACGCCGAGCGCCGTCGACGCGTTGCCCTGGGGGTCGAGGTCGATGACCAGCACCCGCTGCCCGACCTGGGCGAGCGCGGCGCCGAGGTTCACGGTGGTCGTGGTCTTGCCGACCCCGCCCTTCTGGTTGGCGACCACCATCACCCGGGTGGCCGCCGGCCGCGGCATCGGCGGTCGGAGCCGGTGGCGGGCCAGCAGGCTGTGCTCGGTCGCCCGGGCCAACGGGGTGGTGTGGTCGTCGTAGGCGGCCGGTTGGTCGGCCAGGTCCCCCGCCGTGCGCACGGTGAACCCGCGCTCCTCGGGGGATGTTTCACGTGAAACCACGAGCGTCCTCGCTCCGTCCTCTTCTGCACGCCGTCTGTGGATAAAACGGTGTCCCTGTGGATAACCACGCTCAGCCCGCTCGCTCGGCCGGTGGAAAACATCCGCGTCGTCAGCGCCGCCGGCGCGATCGGGACGATCGGGGAGCCGGGCTCGGCGCGAGCGGCCAACCTACCCTCCCGGGATCGGACCAGGCCACCCGGACGACCGTGGTCGGTGTGGGGAGCCGGTCGCCGCCGAGCTCGAGCACCTGCGGCTCCGCGCACCGGAACCGCTCCAGGACCGGCCGCGGCCACCTCGATCTCCGCGCCGATCGAGGAGCCCTTCATCGCCACCAGCGCACCGTCGGGGGCCACCAGCGGCATCGACCACGCCAGCAGTCGCTCCAGGGGCGCGACCGCGCGCGAGGTGACGACGTCGAAGGTGCGCTCGCCGTGCAGGTCCTCGGCCCGCCCGCGCAGCACCTCGACGGACCCGAGTCCGAGGTCGGCCACCACCTCGTCGAGGAAGGTGGTGCGGCGCAGCAGCGGCTCGACCAGGGTGACCCGGAGGTCCGGTCGGGCGATGGCCAGCACCAGCCCGGGCAGCCCGGCGCCCGAGCCCGAGGTCGCAGACGACCGAGCCCTCGGGGATCGCGTCGGCGAGCACCGCGCAGTTGAGCAGGTGCCGCTCCCACAGCCGGGGCACCTCGCGCGGACCGATCAGGCCGCGCACGGTTCCCGCGTCGGCCAGCCAGCCGGCGTACGCCTCGGCCAGCGGCAGCCGCGCGGGTGAGAACACCCCCCGCGCCACCTCGGGCGCGGGGGGTGATGTTTCACGTGAAACCACGAACGTGGGCGCTACGCCGGGAGGATCACCACGTAGCGACGCGGCTCGACGCCCTCGGACTCCGAGACCAGGCCGGCCGCGGTGACCGCGTCGTGCACGACCTTGCGCTCGAACGACGTCATCGGCTCGAGCTCGGCCCGCTCCCCGGTCTCCTTGACCTCGGCGATCCGGCGCTCGGCCACCGCCACCAGCGTCTCGCGCCGCTGCGCCCGGTGGCCCGAGATGTCGAGCATCAGCCGCGAGCGCTCGCCGGTCTCGCGGTAGACCGCGAGCCGGGTCAGCTCCTGCAGCGCGTCCAGCACCTCGCCCTTGACCCCGACGAGCTGGGTCAGCTCGGCGCCGACGATGGACACCGCGGCCCGGTCACCCTCGACGTCCATGTCCAGGTCACCGTCGAGGTCGGCGATGTCGAGCAGCTCCTCGAGGTAGTCCGCCGCGATCTCGCCCTCGTTCTCGAGGCGCTCGACCCGCGACATCGTCGACTCCGGCTCGTCGCCCTCGGTCGTCTCCTCCGCGTCCTCGCTGGCGTCCGGGTCGACGATGGTCGACGCGTCCTGGGCCTCGTCCTCGGTCCCGTCCTCGATCACCGTCTCGCTCTCGGTCACGGGGAGCTCGGCGGCCTCGTCCTGGGGGTCGTGCTCGGGGCGCTCGTCGGTGCTGTGCTCGGTCATGTCTGCTCCTGTGCTGCGGGTGGGAAGGGACGTGGGGGACGCGTCAAGCGTCCGAGGTGGGGCTGGACCCGGAGGCGTCGTCCGACGGCGGGGTCGACCCGCTCGACTGGGCGGGCGGCTTCTTCTTGCGCTGGGAGCGCGTCTGCTTCTTGGGCTGCTGGCGCGGCGGCGGCGGCTTGACCTCGGGCTCCGCCTCGGCGAGGGCGGTGGTCCCCGTCCCCGGCAGCGGCTCCCCCTTGCGCTGGGCCTTGGCCGCGTCGCGGTCCTGCTTGGCCTTGAAGGCCGGCGTGCCCGGGCGCGGGGTTGTTGCGGATCACGTAGAACTGCTGGCCCATCGTCCACAGGTTGGAGGTGGTCCAGTAGAAGAGCACCCCGATCGGGAACGCGATGCCGCCGACGGCGAACACGACGGGGAGCACGTAGAGGAGCAGCTTCTGCTGCTGGGCGTACGGACCGGTCAGCGCGTCGGCCGGCATGTTCTTGCTCATCAGCTGGCGCTGGGTGAGGAAGGTGGTCGCGGTCATCGCGACGACCAGGATCGCGGCCAGCAGGCGCACGTTGACAGGAGTCGGTGGAGAGGAAGGTGTCGGAGATCTTGGCGCCCAGGAACACCGCGTTGGCGAACTGCTCGTTCAGCTCCACGGTCATCTTGCCCTTGGGATCCGTGGGGTTCTTCGCGGCCTGGTCGATCAGCCGGAACAGCGCCAGGAAGATCGGCATCTGCAAGATGATCGGCAGGCAGGAGGCGAACGGGTTGGTGCCCGACTCCTTGTAGAGCGCCATCGTCTCCGCGGCGAGCCGCTCGCGGTCGTGGCCGTACTTCTTCTGCAGCTCCTTGACCTTGGGCTGGATGAGCTGCATGTTGCGGCTGGACTTGATCTGCTTGACGAACAGCGGGATCAGCGCGATCCGGATCACCAGCGTCAGGCAGATGATCGAGAGCACCCAGGCGATCCCGGTCGCCGGCCCGAACAGGCCTCCCCACAGGTTGTGGAAGCCGACCAGGATCCAGGAGATGACGAAGTACAGCGGCGTCATGATGACGCTGCCGATGGACTTGAAGAAATCGATCATCAGGTTCCTAGCGTGGTGGGCTGGCGCGGGGTGTCGCGCGTCGTGCGAGGCGGCACCGGGTCGTAGCCCCCGGCGGACCAGGGGTGGCAGCGTCCGAGCCGGCGCACGGCGTACCAGCTGCCGCGCAGGCCGCCGTGGGTCCGCACCGCCTCGAGGGCGTACGCCGAGCAGGACGGGTGGAAGCGGCAGACCTGGCCGTAGAGCGGGCTGATGAGGGTGCGGTAGGCGCGGAGGAAGCCGATCAGGACCAGCGCGAGCGGCGACCTCATCGGGTGACCCGCTCCAGGCCCTTGTCGAGCTCGGCCCCGAGCATCGTCGACGACGCGGTCGCGGCGGACGGCAGGGCCCGGACGACCAGCGTGCTGCCGGCGGGCAGCCGGTCGACCCGCTGGGCGCAGAGGTGGCGCAGCCGGCGCTTGACCCGGTTGCGTACGACGGCGTTGCCGACGGCCTTGCTCACCACGAAGCCCACCGTAGGTGGCCCGGCCAATCCGGGAGCCTCGAGGGACTCGCCGTCGGGGCGCCGCAGGTGGAGGACGAGCGTGTGCCCCCCCGAGCGACGACCGTCGCGGACGGCGCGCCGGAACCCGTCCCCGGCAGTGAGGCGGAAGGACTTGGACAGCACGACACGGGCTCCCTGGCCTGCCTCCGCACCAGTGCGTCGGATCAGACGGCCAGGCTCTTGCGGCCCTTGCGGCGCCGACCCGAGAGGATGGCGCGGCCGGCGCGGGTGCGCATGCGCAGGCGGAAGCCGTGCACCTTGTGCCGGCGGCGGTTGTTCGGCTGGTACGTACGCTTGCTCACGAGCTCTTCTCCGTTACGGTTCTGGGGCCCTGGTCCCGGGCGGTGTGCGTATCTGCCCCGGTGACCCCTGTTGACAGGGCCGGTGCTCATGACGGGTGCTCGGGCAGGCCGGGCACCCGGTCGGCTGGCACCGCCCACCCACGGTTCTCCCGACACTGAGCCGGAAGGGCCATGGACATGCGGCACCGGTCGACACCGGGCGACCGGCCAACGGTACGCGAGCCGATTCCACAGGGTCAAACCGGCGGCCGTCCCGCCCGACCGAGGACCCGGACAGCCTGTGGATGAACTCTTGCCGGTGCCGCCGCGCACTTGTTACCTTCGGGCTCTCCGAGTCCTTCCCCGCCAGGACCGGTCGGCCCGCGGCCGACCAGCGTGAGGCCTGTCACATTGCCTCGGAAACCGCCTCTGACCTGCGAAGACCTTCGGTGGTGGCCCCGTTCTCCGGGTGCCTCGCCGCTGCTCTCCACAGGGCCGAGCCCGGGTTCACAGTCTGTGGAGAAAGCTGTGGACCGGCACCGGCGGAACCCGGCACCACCCGCGCACCGACGAACGAAGGCAACCCTGTGGAGAACAACTCGGACCCCGCTGCCCCTCCGGCCTCCCCCGACGAGCTCGCCGAGGCCTGGCACCGGATCCTGGAGGAGCTCCAGCCCAACCAACGGGCCTGGCTGCGCACCAGCGAGCCGGTCACCCTGCACGAGAGCACCGCCATCGTCGCGGTCCCCAACGACTTCACCCGCGGCCAGGTCGAGGGCCGGCTGCGCGGTCAGCTCGAGGACGCCCTCAGCGACGCCTTCGGCCGGGAGATCCGGATCGCGGTCACCGTGAACCCGGCGCTCGACGACCACAGCCCCGGCACGGCGTACGACGAGAACCTCGATCAACCGACAAGTCCACAAGACTCTTTGTCGACAATGGGCCCGCCGCATGGCGGCCGAGCACGCCGTTCCAGTCCCTCTCCCCGTTCTCCGCCGGACCGGCCTCCGGGCACGCCGGCGGTCTCGACGCCGACCGGGTGCGGCCGGTGATGGAGACCCGCCTCAACCCGAAGTACACCTTCGAGACCTTCGTCATCGGCTCCTCCAACCGCTTCCCGCACGCCGCGGCGGTCGCGGTGTCCGAGGCGCCGGGCAAGGCCTACAACCCGCTGCTGGTCTACGGCGACTCCGGTCTCGGCAAGACCCACCTCCTGCACGCGATCGGCCACTACGTGCGCAGCCTCTACGCCGGCGCCCAGGTGCGCTACGTGTCGAGCGAGGAGTTCACCAACGAGTTCATCAACGCGATCCGCGACGACCGGCAGGACCGGTTCAAGCGCCGCTACCGCGACGTCGACGTGCTGCTCATCGACGACATCCAGTTCCTGGAGGGGAAGACCCAGACGCAGGAGGAGTTCTTCCACACCTTCAACACGCTGCACAACGCCAACAAGCAGATCGTGCTGACCTCCGACCGGGCCCCCAAGCGGCTCGAGGCGCTCGAGGACCGGCTCCGCAACCGGTTCGAGTGGGGCCTGATCACCGACGTGCAGCCCCCGGACCTCGAGACCCGGATCGCGATCCTGCGCAAGAAGGCCGCCATGGACCGGCTCTCGGCGCCCGCCGACGTGCTCGAGTTCATCGCCTCCAAGATCCAGACGAACATCCGCGAGCTCGAGGGCGCGCTGATCCGGGTCACGGCGTTCGCGAACCTGAACCGGCAGGAGGTCGACCTGACCCTCGCCGAGATCGTGCTCAAGGACCTGATCCCCGAGGGCGGCGAGCCGGAGATCACCGCGGCGCTGATCATCGCCCAGACCGCGGCGTACTTCGGGATCTCGATCGAGGACCTCACCGGCCCCTCCCGCGGCCGGCACCTGGTGATGGCCCGGCAGATCGCGATGTACCTCTGCCGCGAGCTCACGCCCCTGTCGCTGCCCAAGATCGGGGCCCAGTTCGGCAACCGCGACCACACGACGGTGATGTACGCCGACCGCAAGATCAACCAGCTCCTCGCGGAGCGTCGCGCGGTGTTCAACCAGGTCAGCGAGCTCACCAACCGGATCAAGCTGCAGGCCCGCCAGGCCTGAGGTCCTTCCTGTGGACCACCTGGGGGCCGACATCCCCCGTTCCTCCACAGGGCTGTGCGTCACGGGCGGTCCGGGCCGGACCGAACGGCTCGCCTCCACACCCGTGGCCGTGCGTCCCTCCGGCGTCCACAGGCCCTGTGGAGACGAAACCGGCCGCTGACCTGCACGGATGCCGGTTGTCCACAGGTTCCACCGACGCTATGACTACGACTCACCTCTACCTGGATCGATCACTCGTCAACGTCCTCTCGACCACCGACCTGGGGATGACCGGCCCCGCGTTCGTGAGCCGCCTCCCACCGCGCACCCCCACGTGGCAGGATGCACACCCCCAGACAACTCAGCCGAAGTGGAGAACAGCTCAGTGAAGTTCAGCGTCGACCGCGACGTGCTCGCCGATGCGGTGGCATGGGCAGCGCGCAGCCTCCCGGTGCGCCCCAGCGCGCCGGTGCTCGCCGGGCTGCTCATCGATGCCAGCGACGACGGGCTGGTCCTCTCCACCTTCGACTACGAGACCTCGGCGCGCGCCACGGTCACCGCGCAGGTCGCCGACGAGGGCCGGGCCCTCGTGAGCGGCCGGCTGCTCGCCGACATCTGCCGCAGCCTCCCGGCCAAGCCGGTCGAGATGACCCTCGAGGGCACCCGCGTGCAGCTCACCTGCGGGGCCGCGCGGTTCAGCCTGCAGACGATGCCGGTCGAGGACTACCCGAGCCTGCCCCAGATGCCGACCGCCACGGGCACCGTCAACAGCGACCAGTTCGCGCACGCCGTCGCCCAGGCGGTGACCGCCGCCGGGCGCGACGACATGCTCCCGGTCCTGACCGGGGTCCGGATCGAGATCGACGGGTCGACCATCAGCCTGCTGGCGACCGACCGGTTCCGGCTCTCGCACCGCGAGCTCGAGTGGTCGCCGCACACCCCCGACGAGTCGATGGCCGCGCTGGTCCCGGCCCGGGTGCTCGGCGACACCGCCAAGTCGCTGACGGCGGGGTCCGAGGTCACCATCGCCCTCGCCCACGGCGGCAGCGGCGAGGGGATCATCGGCTTCGAGGGCCAGGCCCCCGGCGGCGTGCGCCGGACGACGACGCGGCTGCTCGACGGTGAGTTCCCCAAGGTCCGCAGCCTCTTCCCGCCCGAGCACCAGACGACCGCGCTGGTCGACAAGGCGGCGCTGATCGAGTCGGTCAAGCGGGTGTCCCTCGTCGCCGAGCGCAACACCGCGGTCCAGCTCGCCTTCGCCGACGGGGTGCTCACCCTCGACGCCGGTTCGGGCGACGAGGCCCAGGCCTCCGAGGCGATCGAGGCCGACATCGACGGCGAGCCGATCACCACCGGCTTCAACCCGCAGTTCCTCCTCGACGGCCTGACCGCCATCGACGAGGCCGTCGTCGAGCTCGCGTTCACCCAGGCGTCCAAGCCGGTTGTCATCAGCGGTGCGGCGGGCGAGAGTGGGACCGACGCCCCGGCCGCAGGAGCAGCTCCTGGCTTCCGCTACCTCCTGATGCCCAGGCGTCTGCTGTCGTAGTCCCGTCGTCGGAGCACCTGCCGGGAGGCAAAGCATGGAGATCGGTCTGATCGGGCTCGGCAAGATGGGCGGCAACATGCGCACCCGCCTGCGCAACGCCGGCCACACCGTCGTGGGCTACGACCGGAACCCCGACGTCGCCGACGTCGGCTCGTTGGCCGAGCTCGTCGAGGCGCTGCCCTCGCCGAAGGTCGTCTGGGTGATGGTGCCCGCGGGCGACCCGACCCGGCAGACGGTCGCGGAGCTCGGCGACCTCCTCTCCGAGGGCGACGTCATCGTCGACGGCGGCAACTCCCGCTGGACCGACGACCTGGCGGCGGCGGAGCTGCTCGCCCCGAAGGGGATCGGCTACGTCGACTGCGGGGTGTCCGGGGGCGTGTGGGGCCTCGAGAACGGCTACGCCCTGATGTACGGCGGCGCCGAGGACGACATCGCCAAGGTGCAGCCGGCCTTCGACGCGCTCCGGCCCGAGGGCGACTTCGGCTCCGTGCACGCCGGCGGCGTCGGCGCCGGCCACTTCTCCAAGATGGTCCACAACGGCATCGAGTACGCCATCATGCAGGCCTACGCCGAGGGCTGGGAGCTGCTCGAGGCGACCGACACCGTCGAGAACGTCACCGAGGTCTTCCGCTCGTGGCGCGAGGGCACCGTGATCCGGTCCTGGCTGCTCGACCTGATGGTCGCGGCGCTGGACGAGGACCCGGGGCTGTCCAAGATCACCGGCTACGCCGAGGACTCCGGCGAGGGCCGGTGGACCGTCGAGGCCGGCATCGAGCACGCCGTCGCCACCCCGGCCATCACCGCGGCGCTCTACGCGCGCTTCGTCTCCCGTCAGGACGACTCCCCGGCGATGAAGGCGATCGCGGCGATGCGCAACCAGTTCGGCGGCCACGCGACCAGGACGGCGCCGCCGCCGGGAGGCGACGCCTCCGCCGCTGACGCCCCTGCCGACACCAGCGGCGGCTGATCCGCCCGAGCCGTGTTCGTCGCCCACCTCACGCTCCACGACTTCCGCTCGTACGCCGACCTCGACCTCGAGCTGGCGCCGGGCGCGACCGCGTTCGTCGGCCGCAACGGGCAGGGCAAGACCAACATCGTCGAGGCGATCGACTACCTGTCCCGCCTGGCCTCCCACCGGGTGGCCGGGGACGCACCGCTGGTGCGCGCCGGCTCCGAGCAGGGACTGATCCGCGCGTCCGTGGTGAAGGACGGCCGGCCGGCGCTGCTCGAGGTGGAGCTCAACCCCGGCCGGGCCAACCGGGCGCGGATCAACAGGTCCCCGTTGCCGCGGGCCCGGGAGATCGTCGGCCTGGTCCGCACCGTGCTGTTCTCGCCGGAGGACCTGGCGCTGGTCAAGGGCGACCCCGCCGAGCGGCGCCGGTTCCTCGACGACCTGCTCGTGCTCCGGACCCCCCGGCTCGCCGGGGTGCGCGCCGACTACGAGCGGATCCTGCGCCAGCGCAACACCCTGCTGAAGACCGCCCGGCCCGGCCCCGGCTCGGCCGCCCGTCGGGAGTCGGCCCTGGCCACCCTCGACGTGTGGGACGAGCAGCTCGCCCGGGCCGGCTCGGAGATCCTGGCCGCGCGGCTGTCGCTCGTCGACGCGCTGCGTCCCTACGTCGGGAAGGCCTACGAGACGGTGGCCCGCGGGGCGTCCCGCGAGGACGCCGCGATGGAGTACAAGCCGTCCTTCGACCTGGCCGGCGACCCCGCGGACCTGGAGGCCGCCCTGGCCGAGGCGCTCGTCGCGCGCCGCGCCGACGAGCTGGACCGCGGGCTGTCGCTGGTGGGGCCGCACCGCGACGAGCTCCTGCTGACCCTCGGCAACGGGGACACCCGGTTGCCGGTGCGCGGCTACGCCTCGCACGGGGAGTCCTGGTCCTACGCGCTCGCGCTCAAGCTGGCGTCGTACGACCTCCTGCGGGCGGAGGGCGACGACCCGATCCTGATCCTCGACGACGTGTTCGCCGAGCTCGACACCGAGCGCCGCCAGCAGCTCGCCGACCTGGTCGCCGGCGCCGAGCAGGTGCTGGTCACGGCGGCGGTGGCCGCCGACGTGCCGGCCGCCCTGGCCGGGGTGCGGTTCGACGTCGCCGACGGGACCGTGGTGCGGAACGCCGATGACGACTGACGACGAGCGTCCGGAGACCCCGGACGAGGAGGTCCGCGCGGACGACGGGCTCGACCTGGCCAAGACGATCAGCCGGTCCCTGGCCAACGCGGCGGGACGGGCCGGACGGCCCCGGACCCGCGGCACGACGTCGGGTCGCCGCCGCGCCACCCCGCCCGGTGCGTCCGGCGCCCGGCCCGACGACCGCGACCCGCAGCTGCTCGACGCGACGCTGGGCGGGCTGGTCGCCGACCGCGGCTGGGACCTCGACCTGCGGGTGCAGGCCGTCTTCGGCCGGTGGGCCCAGCTGGTCGGCCCGGAGGTGGGGGCGCACACCACGCCCGAGTCGTTCGTCGACGGGACGATCGTCGTGCGCACCGACTCGACGGCGTGGGCGACCCAGCTGCGGCTGCTGGCGCCGACCGTCGTGCGTCGCCTCAACGAGGAGCTCGGGCACGGCACCGTCACCCTGATCGAGGTGGTCGGCCCGCACCTGCCGAGCTGGAAGAAGGGCCTGCGCTCCACCCGCGACGGCCGCGGTCCGCGCGACACCTACGGCTGACCCCGACCGGCCGCGGAAGGCGCGGATCTGCCGATCTGAGGGCCGTCTCGCCGTAGGGGGGCCTCACCGGGCCCCTGCTCGTGGCCCCAAGCGGCACTTCCGAGCCGCTGTGCGGGTACTTTCGTCGCGTTTCGTCCCCAGGCCGGAGGGGCACACATGGATTCCGGCCCTTTGCGGGCTATCATGGACCTCGGGTCGCTTGCTCGACGAGCAGCGGCCCTGTGCATGCCGTCGCCCCCGCAGAAGAAGAGGTCCACGTGTCGGAACAGCTCCCTGAGGACGCGGTGGCCCGCCCGCCGCACAGCGAGACCAACGGCACGTACGACGCCTCCGCGATCCAGGTCCTGGAGGGCCTCGAGGCGGTGCGCAAGCGGCCGGGCATGTACATCGGCTCGACCGGCGAGCGCGGCCTCCACCACCTGATCTGGGAGATCGTCGACAACGCGGTCGACGAGGCGCTGGCCGGTCACTGCGACCGGATCGTGCTGACCCTCCAGGCCGACGGCGGCGTCCGGGTCGAGGACAACGGCCGGGGCATCCCGACCGACACCGCGCCCGGCCAGGAGATGCCCGCGGTCACGATGGCGCTGACGATGCTGCACGCCGGTGGCAAGTTCGGCGGTGGCGGCTACAAGGTCTCCGGCGGTCTGCACGGCGTGGGCGTCTCGGTCGTCAACGCGCTGTCCAGCCACCTCGTCGTCGACGTCCGCAACCGCGGGCACGAGTGGCGCCAGAGCTTCACCATCGGCGTGCCCGACGGGGACCTCGAGCAGGTCCGCGCGATGGAGCCCGACGAGCGCACCGGCACGACCATCACCTACTACGCGTCCGAGGAGATCTTCGAGACCACGACGTACTCCCTGGAGACGATCACCAGCCGGATCCGCGAGTACGCCTTCCTCAACAAGGGGCTCGAGATCGTCGTCCGCGACGAGCGCCCCGCCGCCGAGAGCGTCCTCGAGGCGGTCGAGGACGAGACGGTCGCCGACGAGATCGACCAGGCCGGCAGCGACGCGATCCGCAAGGGCGAGCGCGGCGGGCTGGAGCGGGTCTTCAAGTACGACCGCGGCCTCGTCGACTACGTCGAGCACCTCAACCGGCGCAAGCAGGTGGCCAACCCGACCGTCATCTCCTTCGAGGCCGAGACGCCCGACAGCGTCGAGAACCACATGAGCCTCGAGGTCGCGATGCAGTGGAACACCACGTTCTCCGAGTCGGTGCACACCTTCGCCAACACCATCAACACCCACGAGGGCGGCACCCACGAGGAGGGCTTCCGCGCCTCCCTGACCGGCCTGGTCAACACCTGGGGCATGGAGTGGGGGCTGATGAAGAAGGTCGAGGACCGGGTCTCCGGCGACGACATCCGTGAGGGCCTCACCGCGATCATCTCGATCAAGATGGGCGAGCCGCAGTTCGAGGGCCAGACCAAGACCAAGCTCGGCAACACCGAGGCCAAGGGCTTCGTGCAGCGGATCATGAACGACCAGCTCGGGGCGTGGTTCGAGCAGAACCCCGCCGAGGGCAAGGACATCGTCCGCAAGTCCCAGGCCGCGGCCCAGGCCCGGATCGCGGCCCGCAAGGCGCGCGACCTGGCCCGCAACCGCAAGGGCCTCCTCGGCGGCGGCGGGCTGCCCGGCAAGCTGTCCGACTGCCAGTCCACGAACCCCGTCGAGTGCGAGGTCTTCATCGTGGAGGGCGACTCGGCCGGCGGCTCGGCGCGGCAGGGCCGCGACCCGCGGGTCCAGGCGATCCTGCCGATCCGCGGCAAGATCCTCAACGTCGAGAAGGCCCGCATCGACAAGGTCCTGGGCAACCAGGAGGTCCAGGCGATCATCTCCGCGCTCGGCACCGGCATCCACGAGGAGTTCAGCCTCGACAAGCTGCGCTACCACAAGGTGGTGCTGATGGCCGACGCCGACGTCGACGGCCACCACATCAACACCCTGCTGCTGACGCTGCTGTTCCGCTTCATGAAGCCGCTCATCGAGCACGGCTACGTCTACATGGCGCAGCCGCCGCTCTACCGGATCCGGTGGAACAAGCCGCACGACCACGAGTTCGTCTACTCCGACTCCGAGCGCGAGGCACTGACCCGTGACGGGCTCGCGCAGGGCAAGAAGCTGCCCAAGGAGAACCCCGTCCAGCGCTACAAGGGCCTCGGCGAGATGAACGCCGAGGAGCTGTGGGACACCACCATGAACCCCGACCAGCGGCTGATGCTCCAGGTCACCCTCGACGACGCGGCCCAGGCCGACGAGATCTTCTCGATCCTGATGGGGGAGGACGTCGAGCAGCGCCGGTCCTTCATCCAGCGCAATGCCAAGGACGTTCGCTTCCTCGATATCTAAGAGTCTAAGACTCTGACTAGACATCGCTAGACACAGGCAGAAAGAGCAATCGTGACCGAGACCCCCACCGACACCCCCGGCGGCCGCATCGAGCCCATCGAGCTGCAGACCTCCATGCAGCGGGCCTACATCGACTACGCGATGGCGGTCATCGTGGGTCGGGCGCTGCCCGACGTGCGCGACGGCCTCAAGCCGGTGCACCGCCGCGTGCTCTACGCGATGTACGACGGCGGCTACCGGCCCGACCGCGGCTTCTCCAAGTGCTCGCGGGTCGTCGGTGACGTGATGGGTCAGTACCACCCGCACGGCGACACCGCGATCTACGACACCCTGGTCCGCCTCGCGCAGCCCTGGGTGATGCGCGCGCCGCTGGTCAACGGCCAGGGCAACTTCGGCTCGCCGGGCAACGACGCCGCGGCGGCGATGCGGTACACCGAGTGCCGGATGGCCCCGCTGGCCCTCGAGATGGTCCGCGACATCGAGCAGGACACCGTCAACTTCCAGCCCAACTACGACGGCCGCTCCCAGGAGCCGACCGTCCTGCCGTCGCGCTACCCCAACCTCCTGGTCAACGGCTCGGCCGGCATCGCGGTCGGCATGGCCACCAGCATCCCGCCGCACAACCTGCGCGAGGTGGCCGAGGGCGCCCGGTGGGCGCTCGAGCACCCCGACGCCACCCGCGAGGAGCTCCAGGACGCGCTCATCGAGCGGATCAAGGGTCCCGACTTCCCCAACGGCGCGCTGATCGTCGGCCGCGAGGGCATCGAGCAGGCCTACCGCACCGGCCGCGGCTCGGTCACCCAGCGGGCGGTCATCGAGATCGACGAGGACAACAAGGGCCGCACCTGCCTGTCCATCACCGAGCTGCCCTACATGGTCAACCCCGACAACCTGGCGCTGAAGATCGCCGAGCTCGCCGACTCCGGCAAGGTCCAGGGCATCTCCGACGTCCGCGACGACTCGTCGGGCCGGACCGGCCAGCGGCTGGTGGTGGTGCTCAAGCGGGACGCCGTGGCCCGCGTGGTGCTCAACAACCTGCTCAAGCACACCGAGCTGCAGACCAACTTCTCCGCCAACATGCTCGCGCTGGTCGACGGCGTGCCGCGCACCCTCTCGGTCGACCAGTTCATCAGCAACTGGGTCACCCACCAGGTCGACGTGATCCAGCGCCGGACCCGGTTCCGGCTCGCCGAGGCCGAGCGGCTCGCCCACGTGCAGCGCGGCTACGTCAAGGCGCTGGACGCCCTCGACGAGGTGATCGCCCTGATCCGCCGGTCGCCCGACGTCGACGAGGCGCGCACCGGCCTGATGGCCCTGCTCGAGATCGACGAGATCCAGGCGCAGGCCATCCTCGACATGCAGCTGCGCCGGCTCGCGGCCCTGGAGCGCCAGAAGATCATCGACCGGTTGGCCGAGCTCGAGCTGGTCATCGCCGACCTCGAGGACATCTTGGGCAGCGAGGTGCGGCAGCGCCAGATCATCGGCGAGGAGCTGGCCGAGATCGTCGAGAAGTACGGCAACGACCGGCGGACCCAGATCATCGCGGCCGACGGCGACCTCTCGATGGAGGACCTGATCCCCGACGAGGACCTGGTCGTCTCGATCACCCGCGGCGGCTACGCCAAGCGCACCCGCGCCGACCAGTACCGCACCCAGAAGCGCGGCGGCAAGGGCGTGCGGGGCGCCAGCCTCCGCGGCGACGACGTCGTGCAGCACTTCATCGCCACGTCCAACCACCACTGGCTGCTGTTCTTCACCACGGCCGGCCGGGTCTACCGCACCAAGGCCTACAACCTGCCCGAGGCGTCCCGCGACGCGCGGGGCGGCCACGTCGCCGGGCTGCTGTCGTTCCAGCCCGACGAGGACATCGCCCAGGTGCTGGCGATCCGCGACTACGAGCAGGCGCCGTACCTCGTGCTGGCGACCCGCAACGGCCTGGTCAAGAAGACCAACCTGAGCGACTACAACAGCCCGCGCCAGGCCGGCGTGATCGCGATCAACTTCCGCGAGGACGACGACGAGCTGATCGGCGCCGAGATGGTGTTCCCGGAGGACGAGATCCTGCTGGTCTCCCGCAAGGGCCAGGCGGTGCGGTTCCGCGCCGACGACAGCCAGCTGCGGCCGATGGGACGGGCCACGTCCGGCGTCTCCGGGATGAAGTACGCCGACGGCGACTCGGTGCTCTCGATGTCGGTCATCCGCGCCGCCCAGGTGGCGGCCGAGGACTCCGACGAGAACGTGCAGTACGTCTTCACGATGACCGACGGCGGCTTCGCCAAGCGCTCGCGGATCAACGAGTACCGCCTGACCAACCGGGGCACCAAGGGCGTCAAGGCGATGACCCTGGCCAACCCGGAGCGCGGGGTCCTGGTGGGCGCGTTCATCGTCGAGGACGGCGACGAGATCCTCTCGATCACCCAGAACGGCCAGGTCGTGCGCAGCCCGATCAACGCCGACTTCCGGCCGACCGGTCGCTCCACCATGGGGGTGAAGTTCGTGACGCCCAAGGGTGACGACTCCGTGGCCGTGGTGGCCCGTTCGGTGGAGGTCCGGGTGGTCGACGAGATCGCCGAGGAGGGCGAGGACGTCGTCGCCGAGTCGTCGGATGACGCGCCGGATGCAACAATCGAGAGCGACCCCGCACCCGACGCCACAGACGGAGAGTGAGTCTGCGATGACCGACGGCCCCACCGGCCAGCGGACCGAACGACCGGGTGAGACGACCGCGTCCCGCCTACCGGCCGCCCCGATGTCGGCCCCGGCCAACCCGCCCGCCCGCCGCCCGACCCCCGGGCGCGTACCCGTGGGCGACCCAGGCTCCCGCTCCCGAGCGCACCCTGCCGCCGCCCCCGCCCGCTCCTGCGGAGCCCTCGGGCCCGTCGTTCGGGGAGCGCCTGGGCGCCCGGTGGAACAAGGCCCGCGACGAGCACCGCGAGAGCGCCGCCGCCAAGCTCGAGCAGCCGCGGCGACAGCCGTCCGCCGCGCGCCGCCCGCCCGCCGGGCCCGGCTGCGGCTGACCCGGATCGACCCCTGGTCGGTGATGAAGACCGCCTTCTTGCTGTCCATCGCCTTCGGCGTCGTCACCGTGGTGTCGGTGCTGATGGTCTGGTCGGTGCTCGGCGCCGCCGGCGTCTGGGACTCCATCAACGCCACCGTGCAGAACGTCCTCGGCGAGGAGTCCTCGACGACCTTCGACATCGAGAACTACCTCGGCACGTCCCGGGTGATCGGCTTCACGCTGCTGGTCTCGGTCATCGACGTGGTGCTGCTCACCGCGATCGCGACGCTCGCGGCGTTCCTCTACAACATGGCGGCGGCCCTGCTCGGCGGGGTCGAGGTGACCCTCGCGGAGGAGGGTCGCTGACCCCGTTTGCGCTGGTCGAACCGGTCGCGGCCCGTTTTGTCGGGCCTCGTGGGCCTGCGATAGTGTCTGCCCTCGTTCCACCCACCACCCGGGCCTATAGCTCAGACGGTTAGAGCGCTTCCCTGATAAGGAAGAGGTCAGAGGTTCAAGTCCTCTTAGGCCCACTCCATCCCACCCGGAGGTCGACGATGAAGAAGCTGCTCCTGGTCCTGCTGGCGGCCGGTGCCGCCGCCTTCGCCAAGAAGAAGATGGACGAAGGCAAGGCCGAGCAGGCGCTCTGGGCCGAAGCCACCGACAACGTCGACCGCGGCTGACCCTCGGCTGCGAGCCACCCGGCCACCTCGGTGGCCGTCTTGTCATGACCACACCACGGGGCCTTGGCGCAATTGGTAGCGCACCTGCTTTGCAAGCAGGGGGTTAGGGGTTCGAGTCCCCTAGGCTCCACCACGAGAAACCGCAGGTCAGCCTCCGGGCTTCCTTGGGGTTTCGGGTTCACGCCAGGATGGATGCATCGACCGGTCCGGTCTGGACGAGGTGCCGACTGGAGGCGTGGGTACACCAGGTGCTGTCGACCTCGCCACTCGCGTCCCCGTGTCTGAGCAATACGCTCACGCCAGAGCATTGTTGCTTCCAGCCGACATGGGTGAGTACGTCAATCGTTTCAAGGTCGAGACCGAGGGATTCCCGCCGTGGACGTCCTGGACATCGCGCGTTGGCAGTTCGGCATCATCACCGTCTACCACTTCCTCTTCGTGCCGATCACCATCGGCCTCAGCGCGATCGTCGCCGGCTTGGAGACGGCGTGGGTGCGCACGTCGAAGCCGGAGTACCTCCGGCTCACGAAGTTCTTCGGCCGGCTGTTCCTGATCAACTTCGCGATCGGTGTCGTCACCGGCATCGTCCAGGAGTTCCAGTTCGGCATGAACTGGTCGGACTACTCGCGCTTCGTCGGTGACATCTTCGGCGCTCCGCTGGCCGTCGAAGGGCTGCTCGCGTTCTTCCTCGAGTCGACCTTCCTCGGCCTGTGGATCTTCGGCTGGGACAAGCTCCCGCGCGGCCTGCACGCCTCGACGATGTGGCTGGTGCACATCGGCACGTTGTTCTCGGCCTGGTTCATCCTTGCCGCGAACTCGTGGATGCAGCACCCGGTCGGGTACACCTTCAACCCCGACACCGGCCGGGCCGAGCTCACCGACTTCTGGGCTGTGATGGTCAACAAGGTCCAGCTGGTCACGTTCCCGCATGTCGTCACCGCGGCCTACATGACCGCCGGCGCGTTCGTGATGGGCGTCGCGGCCTATCTCTACCTCAAGGAGAGGCACGCCGCGGACCGGCCGCTCTACCGCACGGCGATCCGGGTCGGTGCCGTCGTCACCCTGGTCGCCGGTCTCGGTATCGCGGTCAGCGGCGACCTCCAGGGCAAGGTCATGACCGAGGTCCAGCCGATGAAGATGGCGGCCGCGGAGGCGCTCTACGAGACCGAGGAGTCGTGCGCGCCGTTCTCCCTCTTCACGATCGGCACCCTGGACGGTTCGGAGGAAGTCTTCTCCGTGACGGTTCCCTGCCTCCTGTCCTTCTTGGGCACCGGGTCCTTCGACGGCGAGGTCGAGGGGATCAACCAGCTGCGCGAGCAGTACGAGCAGGAGTACGGGCAGGACCCGGGGGCCGCCTACTACACGACCGGCGACTACGTCCCGATCATCCCGGTGACCTACTGGTCGTTCCGGTTCATGATCGGGCTCGGTGTCTTCAGCGCGCTCGGTGCCGCGATTGATCCTGCTTCTGACTCGGGGTGGCCGCGTGCCGTCGAAGCGATGGGTGGGCTGGCTCGGCCTCAGCCTCCCGCTCGCCATGGTCTTCGGCGAACTCCTGGGGCTGGATCTTCACCGAGATGGGCCGCCAGCCCTGGGTGGTGTTCGGCCTGATGACCACCGAGCACGGCGTCTCCCCGGGCGTGAGCGTGGCCGAGGCCGCAACCTCGCTGGTGGTTCTGACCCTCCTCTACGCGGTGCTGGCCGTCGTCGAGATCGGCTTGCTGGTCAAGTACATCCGGCGCGGCGCGGACCCCTTCGAGGAGCCACCGAGACCGAGCCTGCGCGGCCCGACCGACGCCGACGCCCCGCTGACCTTCGCGTACTGAGGAGCGACCCGTGGAGCTCACGACTGTCTGGTTCATCCTGATCGCAGTCCTGTGGATCGGGTACTTCACCCTCGAAGGGTTCGACTTCGGCGTCGGCATGCTGCTTCCGGTGCTCGCCAAGAACGACACGGAGCGCCGGGTCATGGTCAACACGATCGGCCCGGTCTGGGACGGCAACGAGGTCTGGGTCCTGGTCGCGGGCGGTGCGACCTTCGCCGCATTCCCGGAGTGGTACGCCACCCTCTTCAGCGGCTTCTACCTGCCGCTGCTGCTGATCCTGGTCGGCCTGATCGTGCGCGGGCTCGCCTTCGAGTACCGCCACCATCGCGACGAGGCGAGCTGGAAGGCGCGGTGGGACCTGGCGCTGATCGTGGGCTCGTTCGTGCCGGCGTTCCTGTGGGGGGTCGCGTTCGCCAACATCGTCCACGGTGTGCCGATCGACGAGAACAAGGAGTACACCGGCGACCTGCTCACCCTGCTGAACCCGTATGGCCTGCTCGGCGGCGTCGTCACGCTCAGTCTCTTCCTCACCCATGGCGCGATGTTCGTCGCCTTGAAGACCACGGGCGACATCCGGCACCGGGCGCGCGACCTTTCGGTGAAGCTCGGGCTGGTCACGGCCGTGCTCGCCGTGGCGTTCCTGGCGTGGACGCAGATCGACACCGGTGACGTCGCCTCCGCGGTCAGCCTTCATCGTGGCGGCGCTCGCGCTCGTGGGCGGGCATCGCCATGGCGCGGGCCGGGCGCGAAGGCTGGGCGTTCACGGGCACGTTCGTGACGATCGGCGCTGCCGTAGCGGGACTGTTCCTGGCCCTGTTCCCCGACGTGATGCCCTCCACGACCGACGCGGCGTTCTCCCTCACCACGACCAACGCATCGGCGACCGCCTACACCCTGAAGGTGATGACCTGGGTCGCGCTGATCTTCACGCCGGTCGTGCTGGGCTACCAGGCGTGGACCTACTGGGTCTTCCGCCGACGGATCGGCGACCCACCACATCCCGGGCCGAGCACGAGTCCGTCTCCGCCTGATGCGAGCGCTCGACTCGCGCGTGGTGCCCCACCTGCGGCCGGCGCGCGGTCCGCTGGCTGCTGATGCTGGGGGCGAGTCTCGCCGACGGGCTGCTGACCGTCGCGCCAGGCGTTCGCGATCGCCGGCCTCGTCGTCGCGGTCGTCACCGACCCCGGCAGCGCCGGCTGGCAGCCGGCAGCCCGGTGGGTTGTCGCGCTCGTCGGTCTCCGGGCGCTCGCGTCGTACGTCGTGGACGTCGCTGCCGCCGCGGCCGGCGGACGGGTCGCGCTGGCCCTCCGGCACCGCTTGTCCTCGCCGCGACCCGGCTGGACGCCGCGACACTGTCGCGGCACCGCAGCAGCGAGCTGGCGCTGCTCGCGACGCGCGGGGTCTCCGCGATCGAGCCGTACCTGACCCGCTACCTGCCCTCGCTGGTCCTGGCGGTCGTGCTGCCCGTCGCCACGCTGGTCGCCATCTTCTGGCTGGACTGGGTCAGCGGGCTGATCGTGCTCTGCACCCTTCCTCTGGTCCCGCTGTTCGCGATCCTGATCGGCGCGTCGACGCGCGACCGCGCACGACGGCAGTGGCAGCAGCTCGCGGCGCTCGCCGGGCACTTCCTCGACGTCGTGCGTGGGCTCCCCACCCTGGTCGCCTATCGCCGAGCCGCGGCGCAGTCGGCGACCATCCGCGCGGTCACCGACCGCTACCGCGCCGCCACGGCCGACACCCTCAAGCTCGCGTTCGCCTCGTCGGGTGTGCTCGAGCTCGTGGCCACCTTGTCCGTCGCGCTGGTCGCGGTCTGCGTCGGCCTGCGCCTGGCCGCCGGCACGCTCGACTTCCGGGTGGCCCTGACGGTGCTGCTGCTCGCGCCCGAGGCGTACTGGCCGCTGCGCCGGGTGGGCGCCGAGTTCCACGCCGCTGCGGAGGGCACGGCGAGCCTCGACGGCGATCGACGCCGTCGTGGATGCAGCGCCGTCGCCGCCGCCGGTCGCCGGCGACCGCGGCGGGCGGGGACGTCGAGGTGGACCGGCTGACCGTGGCGTTCGGCGGCCGCACCGTGATCGACAGCCTGTCGACGACCTTCGCCTCGCCCGGCCTGACGGCGGTGGTCGGCCCGTCGGGCTGCGGGAAGTCGACCTTGCTGGCCACCCTGGTCGGCGAGGTCAGACCCTCCGTCGGGCGCCATCCGCGTCGGCGGCGTCGCCGTCCTCGGCTCGGACGTCTGGCGGCAGCAGGTGGCGTGGGCCCCGCAACGTCCGTGGCTCACGCACCAGACCGTGGCCGACAACGTACGGATCGGCCGTCCCGACGCCGACGACGAGGAGGTGTGGCGGGCTCTCGAGCGAGTCGGCCTCGGACCCACGATCGCGGCGCTGCCCCTCGGCGCTGACGCACCGCTCGGCGAGGACGGCGCCGGACTGTCCGCCGGGCAGCGGGCCCGGGTGGCGCTGGCCCGCGTCGTCCTGGCTGGTCGTCCCTACGTCTTCCTGGACGAGCCGACCGCCCACCTCGACCGCGACACCGAAGCAGTCTTCCTGGACACCCTGCGATGGCTGGCCGAGCGCTCGACCGTGGTCGTCGTCGCCCACCGACCCGCCGTGGCGGCTGCCGCAGACCGGGTGCTCACGCTGCCCGCCCCCGCCGTCCGCCCGCAACGGTCGATCCCGGCTGCCGCCGCAGCCGCCGCACACCGACGCCGCCCCGAGCCACCGTGCCGTCGCCGTCCAGCCCCCGAGCTCTGCGCCTGGTGAGGCCACGGTCCCGCCTCGGTTCGGACGGCGCACCGGGACGCTGCTCGGGGCGCTCTCGGTCGCGTCCGGGGTCGCCCTGACCGCCACGGCGGCCTGGTTGATCACCCGCGCCGCGGAGCACCCGCCGGTCCTCGTGCTCGTGGTCGCCATCGTGGCGGTGCGCACGTTCGGCCTCGCCCGCCCGGTGTTCCGGTACGCCGAGCGACTGGTCTCCCACGATGCAGCGCTCAGGGTGCTCGCCGACCGGCGGGTCGCGGTGTACGACGCGCTCGTGCCGCTGGTTCCCGGGCGGCTGGGGGTACGCCGGGGAGAGCTGTTGACCTCGATCGTCGACGACGTCGACGCCTACGTCGACGAGCAGCTGCGCGTGCGCCAGCCGGCGTGGACCGCCGGCCTGGTCGGCGGTGGTGTGACACTCTTCGCCGCGGCCGTCTCGCCCGTGGCCGGCGTCGTGACCGGCGCGGTCGTGGTCGCCGGCGGCGCTCGGGGCCCTGGTGGCCCGCCGTGTGCGCGTCCCGAGCCGAGGCGGACTTCGTCCACGCACGTCGCGCGTTGTCCACGCGGATCGAGGAGGTGATCGGCGGAGCCCGCCAGCTGGACCTCTGGCAGGCGACGGCCACCGCCGCGAGGGCCGTCGAGCTGGACGGACGCGACCTCGTGGCCGCTGCGCGACGCTCGACGCGAGGGCTCGCGCTGGGCCGGGCCACGGTGTTGCTGGGCAGCGGCCTCGGCGTCGTGGCGATGGCGGCGCTCGTCCCCCAGGGCTCGACCAGCAGCGCCATGCTCGCGCTGCTCGTCATGCTGCCGCTCGCGCTGGCCGACGCCCTCCTGCCCGCGGTGGACGCCGCGACGTTGTCGGTGCGCACGCGCGAGGCCCGCGCACGGCTCGAGGGGTTGACCCGGCTCACGCCGACGGTCTCCGACCCCTCGTGCCCCGAGCCAAGACCGGGGAGCTCCCGGGTCGAAGCGCTCGGGGTCAGCGCCGGCTGGGATGGCCGGGACGCCGTACGGCTGCTGTCGTTCTCGCTCGACCCCGGGCGCCGGATCGGGGTGGTGGGACCGTCCGGATCGGGAAAGTCCACCGTGGCCGCACTCCTCCTTCGATTCCTCGACCCCCGTGCCGGCGCGCTGACGCTGGGAGGAACCGACCTTCGCCGACTGTGCCTCGACGACGTCAGGCGGGTGGTCGGTCTGGTCGACGACGACCCCTACGTCTTCGCATCCACCCTGGCCGAGAACATCCGGTTCGCTCGCCCCGGCGCAACCGACGCCCTGGTCGAGTCCGCCCTGCGGCAGGCCCGGCTGGGGGACTGGCTCGACTCCCTGCCGAACGGACGCTCGACGATGCTCGGAGAAGGCCACACCCAGGTCTCCGGAGGCGAACGCGCGCGGATCGGCATCGCCCGCTCGCTGCTCGCCGATCAGCCGGTGCTGGTGCTGGACGAGCCAACGGCCCACCTCGACACCGGCACCGCGCAAGCGGTGACCGACGACATCCTTGCCTCCAGCGTCGGACGCAGCCTGCTCTGGATCACCCACGGCACGATCGGCCTCGCGGCGATGCACGAGGTCATCGACCTGTCAGACGCCCGGGACCCCACGGCCATCGCGGATCGCTCGCGGACCTGACGTGAGGTGGCCTCGTTCGACCTTTCCGAGGGGCTGTTGAGGAAGCACAACGAGAGCGCGTCCTTCAGCGGTCGCGCAGGTACTCCCGGCGCAGCTCGGCGAGTCGTTCCCGAAGCTCGGGATCGGACATCACCAAGGCCACCGTTTGGCAGTCCGCGGGGCCGGTCGCGCCCGGAACGCACAGCGAGCAGTGCTCGCCGAGCCGGATGGGGCACTGCGGCGACCTGCTGGTGCTGGAGGTGCGCACACCTCGCACGGTACGGACGGAGTCCACCCTCGTGCAGAGTCCAAGGACCGGGACCTTGGTCCCGCCGCATCCGCCGGAGTCGGGACGTTCGCCCCTACGGACAATAGTGTCCCTCCGACATAATTGATACATCAACCAGATCGGTTGACTGCGAACCCGAACCCTTGGCTCATCCGAGCCCGGAGTCAGGAAAGGAAAGTTCCATGCGCCGCCGCACGTTCGATGCCCTCATGACCACCGCCGGTCTGATCCTCACCGTTGTCCTCACCTCTGCTGGCGGCTTGATGCTCTGGGCCCACGACTTCGTCGGGGACCAGGTGACCAGCCAGTTGTCTGCCCAGCAGATCTACTTCCCGGAGCAGGGCAGCGACCAGCTGAACGACCCGGCCGTGAAGCCGTACCTCAGCCAGTACGCCGGCCAGCAGCTGACCACCGGTGCCCAGGCCAAGGCGTTCGCCGACCACTACATCGCGGTGCACCTGGACGAGATGTCGGGAGGCAAGACCTACGCCGAGCTGAGCACCGCCTCGCGGGCCAACCCCGAGGACGAGAAGCTCGCCGGCCTGGTCGACACCACCTTCAAGGGCGAGACGCTGCGCGGCATGCTGCTCAACGCCTACGCGTTCGGCCAGATGGGCGCCATCGCCTTCTACGGCGCGATCGTCGCCTTCGGCGGCGCGGCCCTGATGCTGCTGATGAGCCTGCTGGGGCTGGCGCACCTGCGGCGGGTTCCTGCAGATGCCGAGGTCACGTTCGGGGCGCGCCTCGAGCCCGCCACCGTCTGACCAAGGCGAACCAAGGGCCCGAGCCATCGGCTCGGGCCCTTCGCTGTGTGCGCCCGCTCCCGCGGCCTCCCCGGGACAGGTCGAGGCCATCGTCCCTGGCTCTCGGGACCTCCGTCCCTGCCACCAGGATCCCCTGCCGCGCACAGTGGTCCCAACCGAGAAGAGGAGATCGAGATGCTGGTCCGAGAGCTCATGACCACCTGTGCGGTGACCGTGCCGCCGTCGCTCGCGCTCAAGGCAGCCCTTCGGCTGCTGGCCGAGCACGACATCACGTCGATGCCCGTGGTGTCGCCCCAGGGAAAGATCGTGGGCGTGGTCAGCGAGGCCGACCTGATCAGGGACCTGGTGAGCGCGGACCCGCGCCTGCACGAGATCCCCATCGACACCGAACCACTGCGCTCCGCCGTGGTCGCCGACGTGATGACACCCCACGCGGTGACCGTCACCCCCAACACCGATCTGCGGACCGCCGTGGACCTGATGACCTCCACCAGCGTGAAGAGCCTGCCGGTCGTCGACAGCCACGACAAGGTCGTCGGGGTGCTCAGCCGCCGCGACGTCGTCCAGGTCTACGCCCGCGCCGACCAGGCCCTGGAGCGAGACGTCCAGGTGATGCTGGCCTCCGGCGGGCTGACGGACTGGCTGTGCGACGTGCACGACGGGGTGGCGGAGGTGAGGGGCTCGGCCGACCCGAGGACCGCCCGACTGGCCCGGGCCCTTGCCGGCGCAGTGCCCGGCGTGGTCGCGGTGCGGATGGCGGAGGCATCCTGAGCCCGGACCTTGGTCCCGAACCTGCGGGCTTTGCTGCCGCCGGATCAGTGCGTGACCAAAGACCACCGGACCCCGGGCCCCTTGCCCCTGACGAGTACCGCCGCGCGGCGGAAGCATCGAGGTAGCAGGCAACGAGCAGAAGGGAACAGCCATGAACCAGCCGGAGAATGCCATCGTCGTCGCGGTCGGTGTGAACGGTGCGCCCGCCGCCATCCGTTTCGCCGTCGAGGCGGCCCGGCGCGCACACACCTCCGTACACCTCGTCCACGTGGTGCAGTTGACGAGCGTCGACGCCTACGCAGGCATCTACGGCGTGGCCCTCGAGGCCGGCGACGCCGCCCTCACCCAGGCGGCGGCCAACGCCCGCGAGCTCGGGGCTCCGGACGTCCCCGTGACCGTGGAGCGAGTCGACAACGGCAGGCTCGTCGCCGACCTGCTCCAGCGCGCCAACCAGAGCCTGATGGTCGTCCTCCAGCATCGCCGGCTGAGCCGGCTGCACCGTCTCGTGACCGGCTCGACCGTCAACGCGATCGCGGCCCGCGCCACGGTCCCCGTGGTTTCCGTGCCCGAGGACTGGCGACCCGGCGTGGCGGCGTCACTCGTCACCGCGGCCGTGCAAGACGGCGGCGAGGCGGTCGGGCTGCTCCGCCACGCCTTCGAGCAAGCACGGATCATGGGCGCCGATCTCGATGTCCTGCACGCGTGGTGGCTGACCAACGGCTTCGAGATCGAGGTGGTCGACCAGGACTTCCGGCAGGAGTGGGAGACTCGCTCGCGCCACGAGCTCGCGCCCGCCTTGGAGCCGTTGCACGTGGCCTTCCCCGACGTCTCGGTGGACGTGCTGGTCAGGCACGCCGCTCCCGCCGACGCGATCCTGGAATGCGCGACGACCTCAGCCCTGCTCGTGCTCGGGCGACGGCACCACCGGCTTCCCTTGGGAACCCATCTGGGCCCGGTCGCCCGCGCGGTCCTCGATCGCAGCCCGTGCCCGGTGATGATGGTCCCGGAGGACGACAGCCGGATCGGCACCGAGACGTTGACAGCGAACGCGGTGGCGGCCGGCTCGTGAGCCCGGGTCGCGCGGGGCTCCTGGCGCCGTAGTCGGATGATCGCAGGGGTCACCCGACCTGACCACTCGGAGTCCTCGCCATGGGGAGCGATGCTGAGAGCTCGTCTCAGGCGCGCCCCCTACCCTTCCGAGCGTGCGGAGGAAGCAGGCGCTCGTCGCGTCGATCGTGATCGTGGTGCTGGCGCTGCTCGGCAGCCTGCTCGCCGCCGGGATCTCGGCCGAGCTGGGCATCTCCGCCTCGGGCAAGGACGTCCCCGCCGAGCATCCGAGGGTCGCCGCAGCCGGACCGGCCGTGGCACCGCCACGGTTCACCCAGGTCGACGCGCCCTCCGGCTTGCGCACCCGCACCGCCGTGGACGAGCTCCGCGCCGCCGTCGACTCCGCCGGGACGACCGAAGGCACCGCGACGCTGACCGTGCGGTTCGGGAGCGGCGAGCCGGACGACGACTCCTACCGGCTGAGCGGGACCCCGGAGCGGCTGAGGATCGAGGCGGCCAGCGAGACAGGCGGCGTTCGAGGGATCTACGACCTCGCGCTCGCCGCCCGCGAAGGGCGCCCGCTCACCGAGCACCTGGGTGAGACGGTCACCTCCCGGCTGCCGTTCCGGATGGTCGACCTCGGCGCCGCCGGCGTGACCGCGGACCCGGCCCAGTGGCGGACCGGCACCGACTACTCGCACAGCTCCAAGGCGTTCGAGAACGTCCTCCTCGACGACGCACCGTACGTCGACCGGGCGGCCCTCGCCAGGGCCAAGCAGGAGGTGGACGCCTACATCGAGCACGCCGTCGCCGAGGGTTACAACGCGGTCGCGGTGCCCGGGTTCCTCGAGTACGTCACCTTCGACGAGGTCGGCGACGGGCACGCCGTCTACCCGGCCGGCGACCCGCACGTCGCGCGGGCCAAGGTGATGCGGGAGACCTTCGGCCCGGTCTGGCAGCACGCCCACGACCTCGGCATGGAGGTGTACCTCCGCACGGACATGCTCGCGCTCACCACGCCGCTGGAGCGCTACCTGAGCGACCAGTTCGGGCTGGACACCGAGAACCCCGAGCTCTGGGACGTGTACGCGAGCGGCCTCGACGAGCTCTACCGCGAGATGCCGTACGTCGAGGGTGTCGTGCTGCGGATCGGCGAGGCCGGCACGGTCTACAACCTCCCCGGTTGGGACTACTACTCCGACCTGGCCGTCACCTCGGTGACGTCCGTCCGGACGATGCTGACCGCGTTCACCCAGCAGGCCGAGGCCGCTGACCGCACGGTCATCTTCCGGACGTGGAGCGTCGGGGTCGGCGCGGTCGGCGACATGCACACCAACCCGGACTCCTACCAGGCCGTGCTCGACGGGATCGACTCCGACCACCTGGTCGTCTCGACCAAGTACACCCTCGGCGACTTCTACTCCCACCTCCCGCTGAACGCGACGCTGGAGACCGGGTCGCAGCGGCGGATCGTGGAGTTCCAGAGCCGCCGGGAGTTCGAGGCGTACGGCGCGCTGCCGAACGACCTCGGCGACCTGTACCGAACCGCGCTCCAACGGTTCATCGCGGCGAACCCGCGCGTCGAGGGCATCTGGACCTGGACCCAGGACGGTGGCCCGTGGCGTGCCGGCCCGATGACCCTCGAGCTCAAGCACGGCTTCTGGCAGCTCTACGAGCTGAACACCGTGCTCGCCGCCCGGCTCGCCCGGGACCCGGACGCCGACCCCGCCCGGATCACCGCGGACTGGGCGCGACGGTGGTTCTCCACCGACCCGGCCACCGTCCACGCCATCACCTCGGCGATGGCCCTGTCCCGGGACGCGGTGACGCACGGCCTGTACATCGGCCCGTATGCGGACCAGCAGGTCAAGGCGCTGGGTCTCGAGCCGCCGCCGATGATGTGGATCTTCGAGTGGGACATCCTCACCGGCGACAGCGCGGTCCTCGACATCATCTACTCGGTCTCCCGCGACGAGCTCGAGCAGGCGATCTCCGAGGGTGACGACGCGGTCGCGACGGCGCTCAGGATGCGTGAGCTGGTCCGGGGCTCCGACGCCGCCACCTGGCGCGACCCGGCGCTGCGCACCGCCCTGGTCGACACCCTCGACTACGAGGTGAACACGCTCGAGATGCTGGCGGCGTACCGGGCGATGGTGCTGCGGCACGGCCAGTGGCTCGACACCGGCTCCGACGAGGCGCGTGCAGCGTGGGCCGAGGCGCGGGATCGGTTCGATGCGGCCGCCCTCAGCCACGAGCGTCGGTACGGCGGGAACGTCGACCTGCCGGCGTACAACCTGGCCGCGGCGCGGCTGGGTGAGGAGCGTGCGGCGTTGGACCTGCCGATGGCCTGGGCCGCCCGCGTCGCCCTGCTGCTCGTGATGACGTGGCTGCTTCTCGGTGCCCTGGGGCGGGTGCAGTCGGCCCGCGCACTCTGGGTGGCGGGCACCCGACCCTGGCGGGCCGGTGAGCAGGTCGTCGGCCTCGACCGGCGAGGGAAGACGCTGCTGGTCGCGGTCCCGGTGCTCGCGCTGGTGGTCAGCCGCGGCATCTTCACCTGGTTCCTCGCCCCGGCGCACCTCCTGGTCACCGGGCTGGGCTGGCTGGTCCTCGCCGGGTTCGTGTGGCTGGCCACGCGCCGGGTCAGCCCGTGGCCGGTGGTCGCCGCCGTCGGCGGGGCCGTGCTTCTTCGCGTCCTGCTGCTGCTCGCGGTGCTGGCGGTGCGGGGCCCGGGCGGCTACTGGTTCGCGTTCTGGACGGAGCCCGCGCAACGCACGGCGTACGTCGTGGTGTCGTTCGTGCTGTTCGGATGGGTGCTGGCGGCCGCCGCGTGGGCGCTGGCGGCCCAGTCCGGTGGGCTCCGCGTGGCGGCGTTCACGCTCGGGGTGATCGGCGGGAGCCTCACGGCCGTCGGGCTGCTCCTGGCCGTGGTCGGTCTCGAGGACGCCCTGACGGTGTGGAACGACCAGCTCGCGCTGTTGCCGTGGGGTCTGTCCCGCATCCTCGGGATCACCACCTACCTCGGGATCCCGGTGGCGCTGCCGGCGTGGCTGGCGGGCGCCGGTGGCGTGGTGTGCGCGGCCGCGGCGGGTCTGTGGCTGCTCGGCCGGCGACCAGCCCCTTCGTAGGCTGGCCGGATGCAGATCCAGCGCACCGTCGAGACGACCGCGGCCCCGGCCGCCGTCTTCGCCTTCCTCAGTGACTTCACCACCACCAACGAGTGGGACCCCGGCACCGTGCGCACCACCAGGGTCTCGGGCGACGGGGGCGTCGGCACGACGTACGACAACGTCTCGAGGTTCGCGGGCCGCGAGACCGAGCTCACCTACACCGTCACCGAGCACCGACCCGACGACCGCTTCGCGCTCCGCGGCGAGAACAAGACCGTCGTCGCGCACGACACCATGGAGATCGTCCCGTCCGGCACGGGCACCCGGGTGACCTACACCGCCGACTTCGAGTTCCGAGGTGTCGCGAAGTACGTCGCGCCCCTGCTGTCGCCCGCCTTCACGAAGCTGGGGGACGAGGCGGAGCGCGGTCTGCGCGAGGCCCTGAGCAGGCTCTGAGCCGCTCAGCCGAGAGCCCAGGCGGCGGGGAGCGCGAGGAGCGCGAAGCGAGCGGTCCGCCCGCACAGGCAGGCGACCCCGAAGTCGCGCCGCCGCTGGCCGGAGGCCCCCGCGGCCAGGCTGACCGCGGCCAACGGGGGCAGCCCGACACAGGCGGAGGCGAGGACCAGCGGCAGACCCGTGGACCGCGCGGTCAGCGCGCTCTCGGCGCGTGCGGTCCACCGGGCCGCCCGCCCGTCCCGGCGCCGGTGGAAGCGGCGGGTCAGGCGCGTGGACCCGCGGCGGGCCGCCTCGAAGAGCAGCAGCTTCCCCGCGGTCTGGCCCACGGCCAGCGCCAGCACCACGGCGACGGCGGCCGCGGGCGTCTCCCGGGCGGCCGAGACCAGCGCGAACGCCTCCGCGTTGAGCAGCGGCACCCCCGCCGACCCGAAGCCGTACGCGAGCGCCAGCAACGCCTGCGCGACCCCGCTCACAGCAGACCGACCACCCGTCGCGCCGACCACAGCTTCACGCCGAGCACGGCGAGCGCGATCGCCAGGGCCACCCCGTGGGCGCCGACCGCCAACGCCCCGACGACGCCCGCGGTGTTGGCCGCCTTGGCGGGGGTGGACCAGTTCAGCACCCACACCCGGTGGTCCACGACGTGGAAGTCGTTGGGGCCGAGGATCGGCCAGAGCAGGAACGCCAGGGACAGCATCGAGTCGAGCACCATGAACGAGAGCAGGAAGACCAGGGCGACCGGCGCCACCTCGGGGACGTGCGCGACGAGGCCGACGCAGAGCACGGCGGTGCAGACCCGGTCACTGACGATGTCGAGGACGGCGCCGGCCCGGGTCTCCTGGCCGAGCCGGCGGGCGGCCCAGCCGTCGGCGATGTCACCGACCCAGTAGACGGCGTACGCCGCGACCAGCAGCCGCGGCTCGTCGACCGCGACGCCGGCCAGGCCGATCGCGACCGACACCACGGTGCGGACGACGGTGATCGCGTTGGGCACGGTCACGAACGGACCGACCCGGACGCGGGTCGGGGACGCCTGGAGGGTGGTCATGCGGGCAGCGTCGCCGACGCGCCACCCGGGGAGAACCGTCCCCGGTGCCGTCCTGCGCGGCGACCGGTACCCGGGTACCGACTTCGACCGGCACCCACGACACGGCGGTCCGCGTCGCCCACACTGGCGGGGTGACGGTCTGGCAGCGGCTCCTCGAGCCGCGGATGCTGCGAGCGGTGGCGTACGCCGTGGCGGTGCTGGGGGCGCTGCTCGCGATCGTCGCGTCGTTGACCGAGGTGACGCCCACCGCGTCCACCTGGGTGTGGCCGATCATCCCGTTGACCGCCGTGCTCAGCCTGCCGAGCCGGCGTTGGCGGGCGACCGTGCTCGGCGTGGGGGCGGGCATCGTGGCCGTGTGGTGCGCGGGGGAGTCGTCGTTCCTGTGGCCGGCCGTGGCCGCGCTGGTCTTCGCCTCGATCACCGAGGACCAACGGGTCCCCCCGCGGGTCGGCTGGATCGCGGGCACCATCGGGGCGGTCTGCTCGCTGATCGTGGTGCCGAACGCCGGGGTCGCGGCCTTCGCCGGGGTGGTGATCGGGGGCGCCGCCGCCACCCTGCTGAGGTCGCAGCTGCGCACCGCCGAGCTCACCGTCGAGGCCGAGGAGCTGCGCGGTCAGGCGGCCTGGCTGGAGCAGCGCACGGTCCTGGCCCGCGAGCTGCACGACGTGGTCGGCCACCAGGTCACCGCGATCGTGGTCACCGCCGAGGCCGGCCAGGTGGGCGATCCGGCGACCGCGCTGCGCACCATCGCCGAGCTCGGTCGGACGGCCCTCGGCGAGCTCGACGGCCTGGTGGTGCACCTGCGCGACCCGGCCGCGCCGCTGTCGGTGTCCGCGCCGCCGCGGCTGCTCGACATCGACGAGCTCCTGGCCGAGCCGCTGCGCCGGCAGGGCGTGGCGGTGTCGGTGCGGGTCGAGGAGGACCTCGGGCTGGACGACGCCGACGTGCTCACGGTCTACCGGATCGCCCAGGAGGCGCTCACCAACGTCGCCCGCCATGCGAGCGCCCGGCACGTGTGGGTCGACCTGGGTCGCCATGGGGGCGAGCTGCGGCTGCGGATCAGCGACGACGGCGTCGGGATCACCGACGCGCCGCGTCGTGGCTCGGGCCTGCTGGGCATCGAGGAGCGGGTGGCGGCGCGCGGCGGCAGCTGGGCGCTCGAGGGGCGCCCCGGCGGCGGCACGATGCTCGGCGTCGTGCTGCCGGAGCGCCGATGACGCGGGTCGCCGTCGTCGACGACCAGCAGCTGGTCAGGGAGGGCTTCGCGCTGATCCTCGGCGCCCAGCCGGACCTGGAGGTGGTGCTCCAGGCCGAGGACGGCGGACGGTTCCTCGACGGGGTGCGCGCCGACCCGCGCATCGACGTCGCCCTCGTCGACATCCGGATGCCGGTGCTGGACGGGCTGGCCGCCACCCGCGCCCTGGCTGCGGTGCCGCACGCGCCGGCCGTGATCGTGGTGACCACGTTCGAGGACGACGCCTACGTGCTCGACGCGATCGCGGCGGGGGCGCGCGGCTTCCTGCTCAAGCGCTGCAGCGGCCGGCAGCTCGTCGACGCGGTCCGGACGGTGGCCGCCGGTGGCTCGATCCTGTCCGCCGAGGTGACCGGCGCGGTGCTGGACCGGGTGCGGGCCACCGGGCCGGCGACGACGGCCGACCTCACGGCGTACGACCTGACGCCGCGCGAGCGGGAGGTGCTGGCGCTGGTCGGAGCGGGCCTCAACAACACCGAGATCGCGGCCCGCCTCCACCTGTCGATGAGCACCGTGAAGTCCCACGTCACCAACGTGCTCGCCAAGACCGGCAGCCGCGACCGGGTGCACGCGGCGATCCTGGCCATCAGGGGCGGACTACCGTGACCGCATGGCCGATCTCGGACTGACCCTCGCCCGCGGCGTCGACACGGTGCTCGACCGGACCGTCGCGCCGGGCTTCAGTCGGCTCGGCCCGGCGATCCGCAGCCGGCTGCCCGGCTGGCCGGCCGACCCGGCGCCCGACGCCCTGGCCGGAGCGGTGGCCGCGGTCACGGGCGCCACGTCCGGTCTCGGCATCGCCACCGCCGAGGGTCTGGCGCGGCTCGGGGCCCGGGTCCGGCTGGTGGTCCGGGACGCCGCGAAGGGCGAGCGGGTCCGCGGTGAGCTCGCCTCCCGGGTCCCGGGAGGCGACTTCGGGGTCGACGTGTGCGACGCCTCCGACCTCGACGACGTCCGCCGCTTCGTGGCCGAGGCGGGCTACGAACGGCTCGACGTCCTGGTGCACAACGCCGGCGCGATGCCCCCGACCCGCACCGAGTCCGCGCAGGGTCACGAGATGACGATGGCGCTGCACGTGCTCGGCCCGGTGCTGATGACCGACCTGCTGCGGCCCGCGCTCGCGGCCGCGCCGGACGGGGCGCGGGTGGTGCTGGTGACCTCGGGCGGGATGTACGGGCAGGCGCTGCGCGCCGACGACCCGGAGTACCGCACCGGGGAGTACGCACCGACGACCGCCTACGCCCGCAGCAAGCGCGCGCAGGTGGAGCTGCTGCCGGTGCTGCTGCGGCGCTGGGCCGACGACGGCACCGGCGTCGACGCCACCCATCCCGGCTGGGCGGACACCCCGGGGATCGAGACCTCGCTGCCCACCTTCCACAAGCTCACGGCTCCCTTCCTGCGCGACGCCGCGAGCGGGGCGGACACGACCGTCTGGCTCGCGGGCACCCGACCCGCGGAGACCGGTCGGCTCTGGCACGACCGCCGCCCGAGGCCCACGCACCTGCTCCGCCGGACCCGCACCGGCGACGCGGACCGCGAGCTCCTCTGGGAGTGGTGCCTGGCGCAGACCGGGCTCGGTCCGAGCTAGGGACGCCGCAGCGACGCGGGGTTGAACGGCGCCCACAGGCGGCGCCACCGCGGCCGCTCGGCGGCCATGGCCGTGGCCTCCGCCCACACGTGGCCCCAGTACTCCTCGGCCGCGGCGGGCTCGGGCTCGTCGATCCCGAAGACGGCCCGGTCGGCGGTCCAGGCGAGGTCCTCGTTGCGCGCCATCACCCGCGCCTGCGCCTGCCGGGTGAGCCCGGCGGGTACGCCGATGCCGAGGTCGCGGGCCCGGTCCACGAGCTCGAGCCACGCGCCCGCGTAGCGCGTGCTCGCGCGCGGCGCTCGGAGTCGGTGCAACCGGCGGGCCAGCTTGATGCCGGGCACGGCTCCGACCAGCAGCACTCCGATGAGACCCCAGGCCCACCGCATCGGCTCGTCCTGCGGGGTGCTCTTCTCGGCGTCCTGGTCGGCCGAGGGCGACTCGGGCTCGGGCTGGGGGGCCGGGCCGTCGGGCTGCGGCGGCTGGGGGAAGTCGCGGACGGGCGGTACCGCCGGCGGAGGCTCGCGAGGGGGCGGGGTGCTGCCCATGAACTGCTCGGTCGGCAGGGTGCGCCACGAGCCGTCGGCCACCTGGACCTCGACCCACGCCGAGACGTCCCGGCCGCGGACGACAGAGTCCTCGGGGACGGTCGCCCCGACCACCACGCGGGCTGGGATGCCCAGCTCGGAGGCGGCCAGCGCCATCGTCGCGGCGTACTGCTCGTCGTTGCCGGCGGTCGGTCGGGTCAGCACGAACCCCTTGCCGAGCCGATCGACGCCATGGCCCGCTCGGTAGCGGGCCGTCCAGGGCTCTGCCCCGTCGGTGTACCGGCCGTCCTCGCGCAGCCGCTCGCCGAAGCGCAGGAGCGCCGGAACCGGACGGCGCGTGTTGCCGGCCCAGGCGGCGAGCGGTTCCTCGAGGAAGCCCGCCCAGGAGGCGGTGTCCGGGTCGAGGTCGGTACCGGGCTCCATCGAGCGGTCCAGGGAGTCGTCGCCCAGGACTGCGGTGAAGGCGTAGTCGTCGCTGGGGGTCAGCCGGTCGGTCATCACGGCAGCGTCGAGGGCGGGGTTGTAGCGCAGCTGCTCGAACCGCTGGTCGTCGGCGAACGAGAACTCGAAGGACGTCAGGTTGCCGGCCGTCGGGACCCAGGGCAGGTCCCACTCGTCCAGGACCCGAACCGCGATGGCCAGCGGCTCGCCGACGGCCGTGGACGTGATGTCCTCCGAGACGCGCAGGTATCGGTCCTCGGAGTTCTCGGCGATCAGGTGTGCAGCGTCGCTGGCGTGCCACGAGGTGCCGTCGTACTGGTCGAGGACCGCGAAGCGCAGCCGCAGCCCCTCGGGGGCCCCGAACACCCGCAGCAGCGGGCGGGCGTAGACGTTGCCGGGGAAGTCCGCGCGCTGCTTGGTGTAGACCCGGAAGTCGTCCAAGGGCGTCTCGACCCGCTGGCGTCGTAGCCGTCGACGTAGGAGCGAAGCACCGTCCGCTGCGGTTCGGCAGCGCCCGCGAGGCCGACCGACGCGACGCCGGCGACGACGACCATCACCAGGCCGACCAGCAGGCGCTCGCGGGTCCCGGCGTCCAGGCGGCGCGTCGTCTGGTCGAGCCGGGCGCCGCGCAGCACCGTCCACATCACGGCGGCCACCCCGAACGCACCACCCTGCAGGAGGAGCGAGGTGGGCTCGCGGGGACCGGTGAGGAGGACGACGAGGAGAGCCACGAGCGCGGGCACGAGTGGCAGCCCCGGGCGCGACGAGGTGAGAGCCAGGGAGGTGCCGAGACCGGCCGCGACCAGGGAGACCAGCACGGGGGCGAGCAGCACCGCCCCCGCGCCCGCGACCGAGGGGTGGGTGCCGACGAGCTGGGCCCAGCCGTCGACGGTTCCGATCGCACCGTCGCCCAGCAACGCCAGTCCGCGCAGGTGGACCTCCCCGGTGGCCAGGGGCCCGGCCGTGAGGACGTAGGCGCCGCCGACGACAGCGGCGGTGACGCCCGTGCCGTAGCCCACGGAGACGAGGCCGACGGCCACCAGGGCGATCGAGAGGCCGACCCCGGCGGCGATCAGCCACCAGGTCCGGCCGCTGATGGTGGTGCTCCAGCCGACCAGGGCCAGCCCGGTCAGCACGCAGGGCGAGGAGCGCGTCGACCCCGTCGGCGGGCGTGATGTCGCGGCGGGTCACGCCAGGACCCCCTGCCACGACACCGCCGCCAGGGCGGGCGGCAGCGCGTCGAGCGCGGTGAGGCGGAGGACTGCGGGGAGGTCGTCCAGTCCGGTCGGCGGCTCCCGCTCCTCGGTCCGCCGCCCCGCCAGCAGCACCACGAAGGCTGTCTCGTGGGCGAACGACCCGCGGAGCACCCGCAGCCGCTGGGGATCCACCCGGTCGCCGGTCACGAGCAGCACCAGGCTGGCCCCGCCGACGAGGGCCGCGGCGTCCTGGCCGGCTTCGAGAAGGTCCCCGGCGTCGCGGAGGGTGACCCGGCACGTGGCGTCCAGCAGGTCGTCGACCGAGCCGCTGACGATCCGCTGGTCGCCGCAGACCAGGCTCGCGTCGTACGCGTCCTGGGTGAGCCGCACCAGCACCGAGGCGGCGAGCGAGACCGCGAGCTCGAAGGCGTCCGCGCCGGGGTACGCCGCGGCGTCGTCGTCGAGCAGCACGAGCGCCCGGCTGCGGCGGGAGTCGTGGTACTGCCGGACGTGGAGCTGGCCGGCGCGCGCGGACGAGCGCCAGTGCACGTGCCGCAGGTCGTCGCCGCGGACGTACTCCCGCAACGCGTGGAAGGCCAGGTCGCTCATCGACACCTGGTCGCTCGGCGCCCCGTCGAGGTCCTGGGCGTTGCCGGGGGTGAGGCTCTCGAGCGCCACCATCCGGGGCCGGACCAGGAGCTCGACCGCCGGCGCCCAGAGGGTGGACCGTCGGTAGAGGCCCAACGGATCGGTGCGGCGCGCCTGCGCGGGGCCGACGGTCAGCAGGCCGCGCCGGTAGGCCGGCACGTCGAAGGGCTCGGCGGCGTCGCGTCCGGGCCGCAGCAGCGGCAGCCGCACGGTCACCGGTCGCTCGCCGACGGGCACGTCCACGACCGGCCGGCGCAGGGTGAGCGCGCCGTGGTTGGTGACGTGCAGGCGTGCCCACGCCGAGCTCACCGACGACGGTGCGGGTCGAACGCAGGAGCAGGTGGCCGCGGGTCCGGGTCGGCAGGAGCACGAAGGGCAGGCCGGCGACCAGCAGCAGTGCGCTCAGCCAGGCGATCGCCGCGAACTCCGCCAGGCCGGTGAGCCGGGTGACCAGGAGTGCCGTGCCGAGCAGCAGGAGCAGGGCTCGGCCGACCGGGGTCACGTGGCCGGCCGACCGGCGCAGCGCGGCGAGCACGGAGCGTCCGCTCAGCCGCGGTCGGTCGGCGGGGGCACCGCGGCGAGCAGGTCGTCCACCACGCTGGCCACCGAGGCGCCGGCGAACTGCGCCTGCGTGTCCAGGAGAAGGCGGTGGCACAGCACCGGCTCGGCGAGGCCTCACGATGTCCTCGGGGACGACGGCCGTGCGCCCCTGGGAGGCGGCCCAGGTCTTGGCCACCCGGATCAGGGCGAGGCAGCCGCGCGCACTCAGCCCGAGCCGGACGTGCGGCTGCACCCGGGAGGCCTCCGCGAGCTCGCGGACGTAGCGGACCACGGCCCGGTCGACGTGCACGTCGCCGGCCAGCGCGGCGAGCTCGCCGATCTGGGCGGTGGTGGTGACGGGCTTGGCCAGCTCGGCGCGGTCGCGGAGGCGGGAGCCCAGGAGCAGCTCCTCGGTCGACGCGGCGTCGGGGTAGCCGATCGAGGTCTTCATCAGGAACCGGTCCAGCTGGGCCTCGGGCAGCCGGTAGGTGCCGGCCTGCTCGATCGGGTTCATGGTGGCGATCACCATGAAGGGCCGGGGCACGTCGTACGTCGTGCCGTCGACGGTGACGTGACCCTCCTCCATGACCTCCAGCAGCGCCGACTGGGTCTTGGGGGAGGCGCGGTTGATCTCGTCGGCGAGCACGATGTCGTGGAAGATCGGGCCGGGGTGGAACTCGAAGACGCCCTTGTGCTGGTCGTAGACGGTGACGCCGGTGACGTCGGTGGGCAGCAGGTCCGGCGTGAACTGGATGCGCGCGTGCGAGCCCTCGACGGTGTTGCCGAGCGCGCGGGCCAGCATCGTCTTGCCGGTGCCGGGCAGGTCCTCGAGGAGCAGGTGGCCCTCGGAGACCAGGCAGGTCAGCGCCAGCCGGATCACGTGGTCCTTGCCGAGCAGGGCGAGGCCCATGTTCTCGGCCATGTCGGTGAACCGGGCCTGGAACCACGCCGCGCGGTCGGCACTCAGCGTCATGCGGGCGAGGGTAACGGGTCGGCCCGCGGGCGGGGCCCCGCTCGTAGGCTGGCGCCGTGTCCCCGGCCGTCCGCCTGCTCGCCCCCCGCTACTGGGGGGCGCACCTGCTCGCGCTCGTCCTGGTCGCGACCGCGGCCTGGCTCGGCTTCTGGCAGCTCGACGCCTGGCAGACCCGGCGGGCCGACGAGGCCACCGACCGGACGGCGGTGGCGGCGGTGCCGCTGGCCGACGTCTTCGGGCCCGACGACCCGTTCCCGGGCGACCGGGTCGGCCGGCCGGTCGAGGTGGCCGGCACCTGGCTCCCGGAGGACACCGTCTACGTCAGCGGCCGGACCGGAGGCGCCGCCGACGCCGACGGCGTGTGGGTCGTGACCCCGGTCGCGGTGGACGGCGGGGACGCCGCGCTGCTCGTGGTCCGCGGCTGGGCCGCCGACCCGGCCTCGGCGCCCGCGGCCCCGACCGGGCGGGCCGAGCTGGTCGGGCTGCTGCAGCCCGGTGACGGCTCCACCGAGGTCGACGCCGACCCGGCCGACGACGTGCTCCCCGCGCTGCGGGTCACCGACGTGCTCCAGCGCCTCGACGTCGACCTCTACGGCGGGTACGTCGTGAGCACCGACCCGGAGCCCGGGCTCGCCGCGGCGACCGTCGAGCAGCTGCCCCCGGCCGGCCGCTTCACCGCGCTCCGCAACCTCCTCTACGCCCTCGAGTGGTGGGTGTTCGGGGCGTTCGCCGCGTTCATCTGGTGGCGGCACGTGCGCGACCAGCTCGCCGCCGAGGCCCTCGCCGGGTCGGCCGAGGCGGACGCCGTACCCTCGGAGCCGTGACCGCCGCTCTCCTCCGCTACCGCGTCATGGCGTTCATCGTCGGCATCCTGCTCGTCGTCCTGGTGCTCGTCGGACTGCCCCTGCACTACGGCTACCTGCTGTTCCCCGAGGCGCTGCCCGAGGGCGGCCGGGCCTGGCAGGTGGGCGCCGACATCTCGCAGTACCTCGGCGTCGCCCACGGCTGGCTCTACATGATCTTCGTGGTCATGGCCTTCCTGCTGTCCCGCAAGGCCGCCTGGGACCTGCGCTTCACCCTGGAGACCCTGGTCTGCGGCACCGTCCCGATCGTGTCCTTCTGGGCCGAGCGCCGGGCCACCGCCCGGGTCCGCGCGGAGTACCCCGACCTCGTCCCCTCCCGCTAGTCCGCCGCAGGTGACGCCACCCGGACCCCCTCCCGAGGCGCTTTTCGCGGCGGACTATCCCAGGATGAGGACATGACGACGGCGTTCGTGCTCGGGGGCGGAGGAGTGCTCGGGGCGGTCGAGGTGGGGATGCTGCGGGCGCTGTTCGAGCGGGGGGTGGTCCCGGACCTGGTGCTCGGGACCAGCGTGGGGGCCCTCAACGGCGCGATGGTGGCCCGCGACCCGACGCCGGCGGTCATCGACCGGCTCGTCGAGCTGTGGCGCCAGGCCGGGGAGACCCGCGACGTGTACGGCGACCGGCCGCTGCGCCACGGTCCGGCGGGCGATGTCGACGCGGACCCACATCTACTCGGCCGGCCCGCTCAAGGCCCGGCTGCGCGAGGAGCTCGGCGACGTCACCTTCGAGGAGCTGCCGGTCCGCTTCCAGGTGTGCGCGGCCAGCATCGAGCGGGCCGCCGAGCACTGGTTCGACTCGGGCCCGGTGGTCGAGGCGGTGGTGGCCAGCGCCGCCGTGCCCGGCCTGCTGCCACCCGCGCAGGTCGGCGACGAGCACTTCCTCGACGGCGGGATCGTGAACTCCATCCCGCTGGGCCGCGCCGTCCAGCTCGGGGCGACGACGGTCTACGTCCTCCAGGTCGGCCGGATCGACCGCCCGCTGACCCCGCCCACCAAGCCGTGGGAGGTGGCCCGGGTGTCCTTCGAGATCGCCCGCCGGCACCGGTTCGCCCGCGAGCTCGCCGAGCTGCCCGACCACGTGGCCGCGCACGTGCTGCCGACCGCGGGTACGTCGAGCCGCGACGACTCGATCTTCGCCTACCGCGATTTCAGCCGGGTGCAGGCCAAGATCGACGCAACGTACGAGGCCGGCCTGGCCTACCTGGACTCGGTGCGACCACCGACGCCACCTCGAACGGAGGACTGATGGCGATCTGGCTGCTGCGGCGGCTGGTGCTGGCGCCCGCGGTCGTCGTCCTGACCGGCCTGCTGTGGGTGACCGGGCCCCTGTGGCTGATCGTCGCGGCCGCCCTGTCGCCGCTGCTGCCGGGTCGGTGGCGGGCCCTGCGGCTGCTGTGGGTCTTCATCGCCTACCTCACCTGCGAGGCGATCCTGCTGCTGGTGCTGCTGGGACTGTGGTTCTCGTCGGGCTTCGGCCGGCGGATCAGGACGCCGTACTTCGAGGGCATCCACTACGACCTCGTGCAGGGCACCCTCTGGGTGTTCGTGCGCGAGTCGAAGCGGGTGCTCAACCTGACCATCGAGACCGTCGGTCCGAGCCCCGACGCCCATCCCGGGACGCCGATCCTGGTGTGCTGCCGGCACGCCGGGCCGGGCGACTCGTTCACCCTGATCCACGCGTTGATGCACGACTACGCGCGCGAGCCGCGGGTCGTCCTCAAGGACACCCTGGCCTGGGACCCGGCCATCGGCGTCGTCCTCAGCCGGATCCCGGCGCGGTTCATCTCGCCGAACCCGGCGGCCGGCGCTGGACCTCGAGAGCCAGATCACCGCCCTGGCCACCGGCCTGGACGAGAACGACGCGTTCGTGATCTTCCCCGAGGGCGGCAACTTCACCCCGGCCCGGCGGCAGCGCGGGATCGACCGGCTGCGCAAGCTCGGGCTCGAGCGGATGGCCGTGCGCGCGGAGCAGATGACCAACGTGCTCGCGCCGCGTCCGGGTGGCCTGCTCGCCGCGCTGGACGGCGCCCCGGACGCCGACGTGGTGATGGTCGCGCACACCGGCCTCGACCACCTGGTCACGGTGCGGGACCTGTGGCGGGAGCTGCCGATGGACAAGCGGCTGACGATGCGGTGGTGGACGGTGCCGCGCGAGGAGATCCCCGACGGACCGGGAGGCCCGGATCGACTGGCTGTTCGGCTGGTGGGAGCGCATCGACGCCTGGATCACCGACCACGCACCCGAACCGCTGGCGCCCCGGTCCCGGACGGCCGAGAAGCCCGGAGGTTGACCTCCGGGCTCCTCGGGTGACGCTGGGCTACTTCTTCGAGCTCTCGTCGGAGACCGAGGAGGTCATGCCCTCCTCGTCGGCGCGACCGAGCTCGACCACGTCGGCCGGGTCGTCGGGCGTGGTCACCGGGTGCGGCGCCTCGGCGGCGTCGGACAGCGCCTCGTCGGGACCGGCCCCGCCCGGGTCGTCGCCGGCCTGGCCGGGCAACGGGTCGGTGAGCGGGTCGGCGAGCCCGTCGGTCGGCGACGGGGTGGGCGCCGGTGCCGCGGCGGGCGCGGGCGGCACGTAGGAGGACTGCCAGTTGTCGGCGGCCTGCTGGTCGCGGAACCGCTTGAAGATCAGTCCGCCGACGGCGAGCAGGCCGCTGATGATCAGGAGCTTCTTGAGCTTCCCGCCGCTCTTCGGCTCGGGCTCGCTCTTGTACTCGGCGAGCTTGGCGGCGGCGAGGTCCTTGCTGTTGGCCGCCTGCTCGCGGGCCAGCGCGGCGCCGGCGGCGGCCTTCTCGGCCGCCACGGCCGTCCCGGCCGCGATCAGCGGTACGGCGCGGTCCTTCGCGTCCTGCAACATCGGACCGGCCGTGACCTTGGCGTTGGTGCCGGCCTCGATCGCACTCTCCTTCGCGGTCTCGAGGGCGGACTCGATCGACTCGAGTGCGGTCTCGGCGAACTCCGCGGCGTGATCCATGAACGTCTTCTGCTTGCCCAAGCGCATTGGTCTGGCTTCCTCTCGTGGGAACGACTCGCCTCCATCTCACCACGGAAGGCACAGCCCCTGCCAGGGTGCCCACCCCGGCGTCCGCGCAGGTCACCCCCAGGGGTGGGACCGGTTTCGGACCGCGTGGGAGGATCGTCGTCGCACGAGTCGACACCACCTGTTCGCCGACGTGAAAGGCCCCTGATGTCCGACCTGAAGGCCACCCTGAAGACCAACCTGGGTGACATCGCCATCGACCTGTTCCCGAACCAAGCCCCCAAGACCGTCGACAACTTCGTCGGCCTGGCCGAGGGCACCAAGGACTACACCGACGACACGGGCCGGTCCGGTGAGCGGTACTACGACGGGCTCGTCTTCCACCGGGTGATCCCGGGCTTCATGATCCAGGGCGGCTGCCCGCGCGGCGACGGTCGCGGCGGACCCGGCTTCACCTTCGCCGACGAGTTCCACCCCGAGCTCCAGTTCGACCGCCCCTACCTGCTCGCGATGGCCAACGCCGGCCCGGGCACCAACGGCTCGCAGTTCTTCGTGACCGTCGGCCCGACGCCGCACCTCAACCGCCGGCACACGATCTTCGGCGAGGTGACCGACCAGGCGTCGCGCGACGTGGTCGACGCGATCGCCAACACCCCCACCGGCCCCGGCGACCAGCCGCGCACCCCGGTCGTCATCGAGTCCGTCGAGATCACCCGCTCCTGAGCTGACGTGAGCCGTCCGTGACCGACGCGAGCGGGGCCGGCCTGCCGGCCACCGGGGTGCCCACCTGCTACCGGCACCCCGACCGCGAGACCTACATCTCCTGCCAACGGTGCGGGCGGCCCATCTGCCCGGACTGCATGCGGGACGCGGCGGTCGGCTTCCAGTGCCCGAACTGCGTCGCCGAGGGCGCGAAGACCACGCGCTCGGGACGCACGGCGTACGGCGGGCTGCGCTCCGCCAACCCGCAGCTGACCACGCTGGTGCTGATCGGGGTCAACGCGCTGGTGTTCTTGATGATCACCGTGAGCGGCGGCAGCAGGTCGCGGCTGGTGGAGTGGCTGGCCCTGGTGCCGCAGGGGCGCTGCGACTCGGTGAACGACCCCGGTTTCTACTTCCCCGGCGTCACGTCCGCCGAGACCTGCACCAGCAGCGCGGTCGGGGTGTGGCGACCCGGCGTGGACGACGGCGCGTACTGGCAGCTGGTCACCAGCGCCTTCACCCATGTCGAGGTCTGGCACTTCGGGTTCAACATGCTGGCCCTGTGGGTGCTCGGACCCCAGCTCGAGGCGGCGATCGGCCGGACCAGGTTCCTGGTGCTCTACTTCGGGTCGGCGCTGGCCGGCTCGGCGATGGTCTACTGGTTCTCCCCGGTCGGCGGCTACACGCTGGGCGCCTCGGGCGCGATCTTCGGGCTGATGTCCGGGCTGCTCGTGGTCGCCTACAAGGTGAAGGGCAACGTCCAGGGCATCTTGATCTGGGTGGGCATCAACGTCCTGATCACCGTGGTGGGCCGCGGGTTCATCTCCTGGCAGGGCCACCTCGGCGGCTTCCTCGGCGGGCTGCTGATCGCGATCGCGGTCGTCTACGCGCCCCGGACCAGGCGGACGCTGGCGCAGTCCCTGGGCGTGGGCGCGGTGCTGCTGGTCGTGCTGGTCGCGATCGTCGCGCGCTCGGCGGTGCTCCCCTGACGCGGACGCGGCCCTAGCGGTCGACGGTGGCGTAGCTCAGGTCGAGCAGGCCGTCGTACGCCGGTGCGGTGAGCACCGACTGGGTCGACAGGTCCCACCCGATCCCGATCTCCGGGTCGGCGGCGTCGGCGCGGTAGCCCTCCAGCGTGGCGTCCATCTCCAGGGCCGCGAGCAGCGCCTTCTGGTCGCCGATGCCGGAGATGACGTAGGGCTGGGGGTAGGGCACGCCCTGGAGGGTCACCGAGTTGCCCTCGCACTTGATCCCCGTCGTGGAGATGATCCGCTGCCCCTGCACGGTCACCGCCTGGGCCCCGCCGCTCCACAGCGCGTTGACCACCGACTGGATGTCCTGCTGGTGGACCACGAACCGGTTGAGGTCGACGGTCGCCGCGTTGATGTCGTCTCCCGGGGCGTCGGAGAGGATCACCGTCACCCCTTCGCCGGTCTCCGCGACGAGTCCGGCGTCGTCGCTGACCGCGCGGGCCTGGCGCCGGATCTGCTCCGACTCGGCGTCCTGGACGCTCTCGGTGAGCCGGTCCACCTCGGCCGACAGCTCGGCCACCTGCTGCTGCTGCGCCTTGACCTGACGGCTCTCGTTGGCGACCAGCGAGGCCAGGTCGCTGTAGCGGCCCGGGCGCAGGTCGGTGCCCCCGCTGCTGTGCTCGCTGATGATCAACAGGCCGGCCCCGATCAGCAGGACCAGGGCGGTCCCGATCCGCCACGGGCTCGGGCGGCCCCCCCGGGACGGGGCAAGGCGGGGAACGGGGGGCATGGCGTCTACGCTAATGGGGCTTTCAAGTCCCGACCGAGCAGGAGTGCACGTGCCGAAGTCCGTCTCCCCGCAGGAGTACCGCGATCCCTCCACGGGTCCGGTGTTCTCGCCGCGCTTCATCATCTCCTTGCTGCTGGTCGTCCTCGGCATCGCCTGGATCGTCTTCTACTACACCGTGGTCCGCGTGGACCCCGACGTGTTCCCCGCCCCGAAGCCCGGCGGCCCCGCCATCTTCGAGACGCTGACCGACCTCAAGGGCGTCAACTGGAACTACGTCGGCGGCTTCGCGCTGATCTTCCTCGGCCTGGTCCTGGCGGCGCACCCGTCCACCCCGCTCGGCCGCGGCCGGGGCGTGGTGGTCGGGATGCTCGGCTGCTTCCTCATCGGGCTGATCTGGATCTGCACGTACTACATCTTCAGCAACGACACCTCCGCGATCCCGGTGATGAACGACCTCGGCCAGTACAACCTGATGGTCGGCATCGGGTTCATGGCCGTCGGCTTCACCTACGCGACCCGCTGGGAATGATGAGCTGAGCAGCAGAGCGCGCGGAGCGCGCGCTGCGGCGCTCAGCCAGGTCGAGCAGCCGCCGCTACCGAGCCTGCGAGGTCGCGCAACGGGCGTGTCGAGACCCGGTGACGAGCGCGCCCAGCGCAACCCGGCGGGCCAGCGGCGTGGTCCGACGTCAGACATGCCGTGCCACCGACCCCACGCGGAGTTATGCACAGCTGTGCACACACCTGGGGATAACTACACGCGTGTAGTTCTGCACAGGTTTCTCCCCAGCGGTGGACAGAGCGCCGGCGGGCCCTGCTAGCCGCCGACTCCTCGGGAGTCGGCGGGACCGAGGGCGTCTCGGTGGGGTCGGGGGTCGGGACCGTCGGGGTCGGCGTGGGCGTGGGCTCCGGCTCGAAGGTGGACACCTCGATCGTGATCGAGTCGCCCTCCGGTCGGGTGGTGCCGGCCGCGGGGTTCTGCCGGATGACGGTGCCCTTCGGCTCGGTGGTCGCGTCGGTCTCGGTGACGAAGACCTCGAAGCCCGCCTCCCGCAGCCGCGACTCGGCCTGCGACCGGGTCAGCCCGACCACGTCGGGGACCTGCTCGGGCCCGTCGGAGACCGACAGGTTCACCGTCGTGCCCTCGGGGACGCTCTCCCCGGCCGCCGGGTCGGTCGTGAGCACCTCGCCCTCGGGTCGGTCGGACTCCGCCTCGGTGACCTTCACCTTCAGCCCGGCGGCGGTCATCGCCGCCCGGGCGGCGTCGGTCGTCTGACCGAGCACCGAGGGCACGGTCACCATCGGCTTGCCGCTGGACACCACGAAGTCGACCGAGGTGCCGTCCTCGACGAACTCGTCGCGGTTGGGCTCCTGCTCGATCACCTGGTCCTTGTCGGCGTCCTCGCTGGCCTCGTAGCTCACGTCCCCGACCCGCAGCCCGGCGTCGGCGACCGCGTTGCGGGCCTGCTGCTCGCTGAGCCCGATCAGGTTCGGGACCTGGATGTCGGCGGTCGGCTCCCGCTCGAACATCTTCGGCAGGAAGTACGCCGCGCCGCCGATGATCGCCACGAGCAGGAAGCCGAGCAGGAAGTAGAGGCCGACCCGGCTGGGCTCGTCGTCGTCCGGCTCGTCGCCGAGGGGGACGACCGGGGCGGTGGTGGTGCGGTGGTCGTCGTAGGTCGGCGTGGTGGGCAGCATCGTGGTCATCGACGTCGGGACCACCGGGGCCTGCACGGGTCGGCCGGTGAGGTAGCGCTCGATGTCGCTGCGCATCGCCGCGGCCGACTGGTAGCGGTCCTCGACGCGCTTCGCGAGCGCCTTCATCACGATCGCGTCCATCTCGGGGGTGATCTCGGTGTCGAAGTCCGACGGCGGCTGCGCCGGCTCGCGGACGTGCTGGTAGGCCACCGCGACCGGGCTGTCGCCCACGAACGGCGGCCGGCCGGTGAGCAGCTCGTAGAGCAGGCAGCCGGTGGAGTAGACGTCGGAGCGCGAGTCGACCGTCTCGCCCCGGGCCTGCTCGGGGGAGAGGTACTGCGCGGTGCCGACCACCGCGGCGGTCTGGGTCATCGACGACGACGCGTCGGAGACGGCCCGGGCGATGCCGAAGTCCATCACCTTCACGTCGCCGGACGGGGTGAGCATCACGTTGCCGGGCTTGATGTCGCGGTGGATGATCCCCGCGCGGTGGCTGTAGTCGAGCGCCGCCAGCACGCCGGAGGTGATCTCGAGCGCGCGCTCGGGCAGGATCTTGCGGCCCTCCCGGAGGATCTCGCGCAGCGTCCGGCCCGCGACGAACTCCATCACGATGTAGGGCTGGGCCACGTCCGTGCCATCGGTCGCCATCTCCTCGCCGGTGTCGTACACCGCGACGATCGAGGGGTGGTTGAGCGACGCGGACGACTGCGCCTCCCGTCGGAAGCGGGCCTGGAAGGTGGCGTCGCTGGCGAGGTCGGTGCGCAGCCGCTTCACGGCGACCGCGCGCCCGAGGCGCCGGTCGACGCCCTTGCGCACCTCGGCCATCCCGCCCCGGCCCAACAGCTCGCCGAGCTCGTAGCGGCCGCCCACCAGCGTGGGTTCGCGGTCCGTCATCGCAGTACTGCCTCCATCACTGACTTGGCGATCGGGGCACCGAGGAAGTTGCCCCCGATGTCCTCACGTGGGGTCGAGCTGGCCTCGACGAGCACGCACACCACGACCTGGGGGTCGATGGCCGGCGCGAACGAGACGAACCAGGCGTACGGCGGCCGCGACGGGGTGCTCTGCGCGGTCCCGGTCTTCCCGGCCACCTCCAGGCCCGGGATCTGGGCGGCGGTCGCGGTCCCGGAGTTCACGGTCTCGACCATCATCCGGGTCAGCTCGGCCGCGGTCGACGCCTCCATGGCCTTGGACAGCTCGGTGGGCTCGGTCTTGTCGAGCACCTCGAGCTCCGGGGAGGTCACCTCGTCGACGATGTAGGGGCGCATCACGATGCCGCCGTTGGCGATGCCCGCGCCGACCATCGCCATCTGCAGCGGGGTCGCGGCCACCTCGCTCTGGCCGATCCCGGACATCGCGGTCTGCGGGCGGTCGAGGTCACCGGGGAAGCGCGACACCGCCTGGAGCGGCAGGTCCTCGAGGTACTCGCTGTTGAAGCCGAAGGCGTCCGCCTGGGCCTTGATCTTCTCGATGCCGATCTCGTCGGCGAGGGCGAGGAAGCTGGTGTTGCAGGAGTTGGCGAGCGCCTGGGTGAGGGTGGTCTTCTTCGCGCCGCAGTCGCGGCCGCCGTTGTCGATCAGGCCGGTGGGGCCGCTGGTGAGCGGCAGCTGGTAGGTCGGCCCCCCGGGCACCATCGCGTCGCCGGTGGCGTAGTTGCCGTCCTCGAGCACCGCCGCGGCGGTGACCAGCTTGAACGTCGAGCCGGGCGGGAGCGTGGTCTGGATCGCGCGGTTGAGCAGCGGCTGGGAGGGGTCCTCCTCGAGCCGCTTCTGGGTGCGGATGACCTCGGTGAGGTCGTGGGAGGCCAGCTCGTTGGGGTCGTAGCTCGGCGACGAGACCATCGCCAGGATCTTGCCGGTGGACGGCTCCAGCGCCACCACGGCCCCCTCGGTGCCCTCGCCCAGCGCCGCGAGGCCGTCGAACGCCGCGGTCTGGGCCGCCGGGTCGACGGTGAGCTGCACCGAGCCGCCCTTGGGCTCGGCGTTGCCGATCAGGTCGACCAGCCGGGTCACGAAGAGCCGGTCGTCGTCCCCGGAGAGCACGGCGTTCTGCGAGCGCTCGATGCCGGTGGCGCCGAAGTAGGAGAAGTAGCCGGTGACGTGGGCGTACTTGAACGGCTGCGGGTAGACCCGCTGGTAGTCGAAGCGGTCGTCCGAGGGCACGCTCTCCGCCATCGGGTCGCGGCCGACCAGGATCGCGCCCCGCTCCCGGGAGAAGGAGGCCTCGATGATCCGCCGGTTGCGCGGGTCCTTGTTGAGGTCCCCGGCCGCGACGTACTGGAGGTAGGTCGCGTTGATCATCAGGGCCAGGAAGAGCAGCAGGCAGAAGATCGAGATGGTGCGGATGGGCTTGTTCATGGTGCGCTCACCCCCCTGGGTCTCGACGCGCCCGTCGCGACCTCGCACGCTCGGTCGCGGGACTTGCTCGACCTGGCCGAGCCCACGCAGCCCGCTCGTGCCTCGCGGCCTCCTGCTCGTCTCATCACAGCTTGACCACCTGGGTGGTCTCGGAGTCGGCGTCGTCCTCGTCGTTCATGACCGGGACCGGGCGGCGGGCCTGGTCGGAGACGCGCAGCAGCAACGCCACGATGACCCAGTTCGCCACCAGGGACGAGCCGCCGTACGACAGGAACGGGGTGGTCAGCCCGGTGAGCGGGATCAGTCGGGTGACGCCGCCGATGACCACGAAGACCTGGAGCGCGAAGACGCTGGCGAGGCCGACCGCGAGGAGCTTGCCGAAGCCGTCGCGGCAGATGAGGGCGGTGCGCAGGGCCCGCTCGACCATGATGCCGTAGAGCAGGATCACCGCGATGACGCCGGTGAGCCCGAGCTCCTCGCCGATCGCACCCATGATGAAGTCGGACTCCGCGTAGGGGATGCGCTGCGGGCTGCCGCCGCCGAAGCCCCGGCCCACCAGACCGCCCCAGCCCATGCCGAACATCGACTCGACGATCTGCCCGCTGCCGGGGGACTGGTCGAAGTAGGCCATCGGGTCGAGCCAGATGTTGACCCGGGTCTGGACGTGCCCGAAGCGCAGGTAGCCCAGGAACGCGCCGAGGGCGAACAGCAGGCCGCCGACGACCAGCCAGCCGGGCCGCTCGGTGGCGACGTAGAGCATCACCAGGAACAGGCCGAAGAACAGCAGGGACGAGCCGAGGTCGCGCTGGAAGACCAGCACGCCGAGGCTGACCAGCCACATCCCCAGGATCGGGCCGAGGTCGCGGCCGCGGGGGAGGTCGATGAAGAGCACGCGTCGGCCGGCCAGGGCCAGGGCGTCGCGGTGCTGGACGAGGTAGCCGGCGAACGCGATCACCAGCAGCACCTTGGCGACCTCGCCGGGCTGGAAGCTGAACGGCCCGACGTTGATCCAGATCCGGGCGCCGTTGATGGTGGTGCCGATCCCGGGCACGAGCGGCAGCAGGAGCAGCACGATCGCGGCGAGGCCGGCGGTGTAGGTGAAGCGCTGGAGGGTCCGGTGGTCGCGCAGGGCCAGCAGGGTGGCGATGAAGAGGACCACGCCGAGGGTCATCCAGACGAGCTGTTGCTGGGCGAAGTCGTGCTTGCGGCCGAGCGCCTCGTAGGCGAGGTCGAGCCGGTGGATGACCGCCAGGCCCAGGCCGTTGAGCGCGGCCACCACGGGGAGCAGCACCGGGTCGGCGTACGGCGCGACCATCCGCACCACGACGTGCGCGGCGATGATCAGGGCGGCCAGCCAGCCGCCGTACGCGACGATGCCGGGCGGGATCTCCCCCTCGACGCCCAGGCCGACGGCGGCGTAGGCGCCGACCCCGACCGCGAGCGCGAGGACCAGCAGGAACAGCTCGGCGCCCCGGCGGCGCCGGTGCACGAAGCCCATGAAGACGCCCGGTTGCTGGGTCATGACCCGGCCTCGGGGGTGACCTGGGTGTCGGAGAGGTTCTGGACGGTCTGCCGGGCGTCGTCGAGCGAGTCGGCGTCGATGCCCTCGCGCACCTGCCCGGCCTGGTAGTCCGAGAGCAGCGCGAGCGAGACGTTGGAGGACTCGTAGGGGTGCGACAGCTCGACGCCCGGCAGGTCGGCGTTGAGGCCGCGGTAGATCATCACGACGTCGCTGTCGTCACCGGTGCCGGCGCCGACGTAGTACTGCTGCTGGCTCCACGACCAGGCCACGGCGACCCCGACCCACAGCAGGCCCAGCAGGATCGCGGCGACGAGCAGGCGGCGGGCCCACACGTAGCGCTCCGGGGGCCGCGGCGCGTAGCGCACGGCCTCGGGGTCGATCGGGGGGTCGCCGGCGATGGCGTACTCGACCCCGTTGGGGATCTCCGCCAGCACGGGCTCGAGCTCGCCGGTGTCGCCGGCGCGGTGGCCGCGGAAGAGGCTGCTCATCCCCAGGCTGCTGCGCCCGCGCCGGGGCAGGTCGGCGGCCGCGCCGACCAGCAGCGGGACCAGGTCGTCGGGCACCGGGAGGTCGGGACCCACGACGTCGGCGACGATGCAGGTGACGTTGTCGTGGGAGCCGGCCTCGAGCGCCGCCCGGACCAGCTCGACCGCGGCGTAGTCGGCGGAGCCCGAGCCCATGATGTCGGCGATCCGGGCGTCGGTGAGGGAGAGGATGCCGTCGCTGCACAGCAGCACCCGGTCGCCCTCCTCCAGGTCGACGTGGAACAGGTCCGGCTCGACCTCGTGCACGCTGTCGATGGCCTTGAGGATCAGGTTGCGGTGCGGGTGGGTGCGCGCCTCGGCCTCGGTGATCCGGCCGTCGTCGATGAGCGTCTGCACGAACGTGTGGTCGGTGGTGAGCTGGCGCAGCGTGCCCTGCCGCAGCAGGTAGGCCCGGCTGTCGCCGACGTGGCCCATGCCGAGGCGGGTGCCGTCGAAGAGCGCGACCACCGCGGTGGTGCTGGTCCCGTTGAGCGCCGGGTCCTGGTCGACGAGCTCACCGATCCGGTCGTGGGCGCGGTGCAGGGCGCCCGCGACCTGGGCGAGGAGGTCCTCGGTGGGCTGCTCGTCGAGCTTGCGGATCTGCTGGATCGCGGCCGCGGACGCGACGTCGCCGCGGGCGGCGCCGCCCACGCCGTCGGCGACCGCGAGCAGCCACGGGCCGGCGTACCCGGAGTCCTGGTTGTCCTTGCGGACCCGCCCGACGTCCGAGATCGCCGAGTACACCAGGTGCAGGTCGGCCATCTACTTCCTCAGCTCGAGGATGGTCTTGCCGATCCGGACCTGCGTGCCGAGGGTGAGGGTGGTGGGCTGGGTGATGCGGACGGTGCCGACGTAGGTGCCGTTGGTCGACCCGAGGTCCTCCACGAACCACTGGTCGCCGGACGCCGCGATCCGGGCGTGCCGGGTGGAGACGTAGTCGTCGTCGAGGCGGATCGCCGCGTCGGTGCCGCGGCCGATGAGGATCGGCGCCTTGTCGAGGTCGGCGCGCTCGCCGGTGTTCCCGCCCTCGACGACCAGGACGTGGGTGGGGGCTCCGCGCCGCTTGCTCGGCGACTTGGCGGCCTTGGGGGCCTTGCCGCCGCGGGCGGCGCCCCGGGCCGCGTCGGGGACGCGCGCGCCGAACATGTCGGAGCGGATCACCGAGATCGCGGACAGCACGAAGATCCAGAGGATCGCGAGGTAGGCGAAGCGGATGAGCAGCAGGGTCAGCTCAGACATCGACGTCCTCCTCGGTGACCACGACGGTGATCGTGGTCTTGCCGATGACGACGGTCGAGCCGTCCCGGACGGCGACGCTGGTGACCTTGTGGCCGTCCACGCGCATCCCGTTGGTCGAGCCGAGGTCGCGGACCTGCAGGCGCAGGTGGCCGTCGGAGCCGTCGCCGGTGGCGCCGGTCGCGACCACGTTGAACTCGACGTGCTGGCGGCTGACCCCCGGGTCGTTGATGCGCACGTGCGCCTCGGTGCCGCGGCCGATGACCAGGCCGGGCGGGCGCAGCGGGTGCCGGGTGCCGTTGATCTCGAGGTAGGCGCGGGCGGCGCGCACCTGGGTGCGGTTGTCCTCGCCGGTCACGCTGGCCTTGGCCTCGCTGCGGATCCGGAACCGGCCGGTCGTCAGGTCGTCGGCGGTCTCGTAGTGGATGGTGACCGGGCCGGGGAACACGTAGCTCTGCTGCTGGGCGTACTCCGTCAGGCTGGCGGTCATGTCCCGGGCCATCGCGTTGTCGTACGGCGCGAGCCGGTCGAGGTCGGTCCGGGCCAGCTCGACGTGGAAGTCGTTGGGCACCAGCCGCCGGTCGCGGCTGAGGATCTGGGCGTTGTTGTCGACCTCGCGCTGGAGGGCCGCGGCGATCTCCACGGGCTGCACGGCGCTGCGGAACGCCCGGGCGAACACCCCGGAGATCAGGTTCTCCAGTCGGCGTTCGAACCTCTGCAACGCACCCACGCACCCACCTCCTCCGCTCGTCGTACCCGTCCCCCGAGTCGCGTCGATCGTATCCGGGCACGTCGGCCCCACCCCGCAGGCGCTACCCGCAGCGCACGGCCTCGTTGGTCGAGCAGGTGGCGCCGCAACCGTGCCGAGACCCGCCGGCGGCCGGTGGTTTGGGGATGCTCCGGACGCTGGGATAGCCTTGCGGCGCTTCTGGCGCGAGTGGCGGAATAGGCAGACGCGCACGGTTCAGGTCCGTGTGTCCGAAAGGACGTGGGGGTTCAACTCCCCCCTCGCGCACCAGCATCGAAGGCCCCGGTGACCCGGGGCCTTCGTCGTTTCCCGGACACCTCGTGTGGTCAGCCGACCAGCGTGGCCTTGGGCCGCACCACGCAGAACTCGTTCCCCTCGGGGTCGGCGAGCACCGTCCAGGACTCCTCGCCGGTCTGCCCGACGTCGACGCGGCGGGCACCGAGGGCCAGCAGCCGCGCGATCTCCGCGTCGCGGTCCTCGGCCGCCGTGGTGAGGTCGAGGTGGAGCCGGTTCTTGACGGTCTTGGTGTCCGGCACCGGCATGAAGCACAGCCCGACGGGAGCCTCGACCGACGGACCGACGACGACCTCCTTCTCCCGGACGGACAGCACCTGCCAGCCGAGGGCGGCGGCCCAGAACGCGGGCAGCATCTGCAGGTCGTGGGTGTCGACGACGATGTGGTGCAGGGCGACGGGCATGCCCCCACTGTGCCGGGAGCGCTCCCGCCCGACCAGGGCTGCGGTGTCGGTGGCCGGTCCTAGGGTCGGGCCATGACGCTTCAACTGGGCATGATCACGTTCGACACGCACGACGCCGACGCGCTCGCCGACTGGTGGGCCGCGCAGACCGGGGCGGAGGTGACCGAGCGCAACGACGGGTGGTACGTCATGGTGAAGGGCGGCTCGCTCCCGGTCGTCGTCTCGTTCCAGAAGGTCGACGACCCGACCCCGGGCAAGAACCGCCTGCACCTCGACCTCACCGCGCCGGACCTCGACGCCGAGGTTGACCGGCTCCTCGGGGCGGGTGCGACGCTGGTCGGGAGGCGCGGGGACGAGAGCTTCCGCTGGGTCACCCTCGCCGACCCGCACGGGAACGAGTTCTGCGTGGCGCAGGGCTGAAGGTCGCACACGCCGCGCACCGACGCGAAGGAGCACCGATGTCCTACCCCCCTGCCCTGTACGACGGCGACGGCGAGGCCTCGGCCTGGGTGCGGCGCACCGACGAGCCGCCGGCCCTCACCTACGCGACCGGCGGCACCGTCGACTACCTCGCGACCGGCGAGGCCACGGGGGGCCTGTTCGGGCTCTACCGGTGGAACTTCTCCGGGCCGGTGTCGGGGCCCGACCCGCACTTCCACAAGACGATCTCGGAGTCGTTCTACGTGCTCACCGGCACGGTGCGCTTCCACGACGGGACCGGGTGGACCGACGGTCAGGCCGGCGACTTCGTGCACGTCCCTCCGGGTGGCGTCCACGGCTTCCGCAACGAGTCGGGGCAGCCGGCGTCGATGCTCCTGCACTTCGCACCGGGCGCTCCACGAGAGCCCTACTTCGAGACCCTCAAGGCCGTCGGGGACGGGTTGCGGATGACTCCCGAGGAGCGCGAGGCGTTCATGTTCGCGCACGACACCTTCTGGCTCTGACCGGTCAGGCGCGGCGTCCTAGCCGGGCCAGCAGCCGTTCCTGGCGCGGGGCGCCGTCGTCGACGGCGAGCGGCGGCTTGCACACGCCCTGCGTGTAGAGGTTGTCGCCCAGGGCGTCGAGGTTGGTCTCCAGCGCGTCCATCTCCTCCTCGGTCCAGGTCGCGTCGGCGCCGACCGCCCGGGCCAGGTCCCAGCGGTGCACGACCATGTCGAAGCCGTAGAAGTTCGCCAGGGTGTCGGCGACCGAGGTGCGGCCGAAGTAGCCGTCGTACTCCTCGGTGGCGAAGCCCTCGTCGGCGACCACGCCCCGGACCTGGTCGAGGTGCGTGGCCCAGCGCGAGGCCGGCGGGGCCGGGGGGAGGTCGCCGAGGTCGGCGCCCCGCTTGCCGAGGAAGTCCCGTTGCGTGTCGAGCACGTGGGTGAGGACGTCGGCCGCGGTCCACTCCTCGCAGGGACTCTGCCCGTCCCAGCGGTCCGCGGACCCGACCACCTCGGCGAAGCGGTCGGCGTTGGTGAGGTAGTTCTCGATGCGTGCGTCCATGTCCTCAGGGTCGCCCGCCGGCCGGCGCCGGCTCTTGAAAGAATCCGACACGTGCCCGAGCCCATCGACCCGACCGAGCGCGCCCACCTGCGCGACGACGAGGGTTACTCGCCGCCGATCTTCCGGTTCGCGCCCTCGCCCGGGCTCGGCGACGTGGTGCGGCGCTACTGGCTGCCGGTCTGGGACCTGCCCGCGGGCCGGACGACCGTGCAGCGGGTGCTGCAGTACCCCGTCGTGATGATCGTGGTCACCGCCGACTATGCACGCTGCATCGGCCCCTCCACGGGGCTCTCCACCCAGGAGCTCCGTGGCCGCGGGTGGGCCGTGGGTGCGATGGGGCAACCGGCCACCGGTGCGCTGGTGCTCGGCGGTCCGGTCTCCGCGATCACCGACCGGTTCGTCGACCTCGATGCCGTCCCGGGCCTCGACGGCCCCGGGCTGACCGCCGGCATCCGGGCCGCGATGGCCGAGGCTCCCGACGCCGAGTCGTCCCAGCGAGCGGCGGTCGACCACCTCGAGCACGCGCTCGGTGCGCTGCTCCCCGTCGACGAGGAGGGCCTGCTGGTCAACGCCGTGGTCGAGAGGGTCGAGACCGATTCGTCGGTCCAACGGGTGAGCCAGCTCGTCGAGGCGTTCGGGATGTCCGAGCGGACCCTGCAGCGACTCTGCGCCCGCCGCATCGGGTTGAGCCCCAAGTGGCTGGTCCAGCGACGGCGGCTCCACGAGGCCGCCGAGCGGCTGTCCGGCGACGACTCCCCGGACCTGGCCCGGGTGGCGGTGGAGCTCGGCTACGCCGACCAGGCGCACTTCACCCGTGACTTCCGGACGGTGACCGGGCTGACCCCGGGCGGGTTCGCGGGTGAGCCGCGCTAGGTGACGTCCTGGTGCACGGTGCGCCAGATGCCGGGGACGGTCAGCAGCGCGGCCCATCCGGCCAGCACCAGGGCCGCGACCCACCAGGACAGCCGGACGTCGTCGGGCGAGGACTGCACCGCGTTGACGACCGCGTTGGTCGCCTCGGTGGGCATCAGGGGCGCCACGTGCTCGCGGCCGAAGTCGGACGCCTTGATGGCCAGTCCCGCCAGGGGCTCCACGATCCACGCGACCCCGACGCCGATCATCAGGGCCGCCACCTGGTTGGGGATCAAGATGCCCAGCCCGAGACCGATCAGCGCCCAGAGGCCCAGCACCAGCAGGCTCAGCGCCAGGGTGCGCAGGATCTCCGTCGACGGGAACGCCTCGGCGCCGCGCAGGTTCAGCACGATGGCCCCGACGGAGACCGAGCCGAGCAGGCTGACGACGCCGTACCCCGCCGCGATCCCCAGCAGGGCGACCACCTTGGCGAGCATCGCCCGCGTCCGTCGCGGCGTCACCAGGAAGGTGGCGCTCAGCGTCTTGTGCCGGTACTCCGTGCCGATCTGGAGGACCCCGATGCAGAGCATCAGGAGGTAGCCGACGGTCAGGCCGGCGGTGTAGACGCTGTTGGCCACCTGGAGGTCGTCACCGGTGGGCAGCCCGCCGGGGCCGCCTGCCTGCTCGGCCAGCGTCTCGGACGTGAACAGGATGCCGAAGAGCAGCGCGAAGGCCGCACCCGCGACGAACAGCGCGATGGCCATCCCCCACCACAGGCGGGTGGTGAAGAACTTCAGCAGCTCGGAGCGGACCGCGGCGCGCATCAGGCGACGCCTTCCGCGGTCGGGACGACGGCACCGTCACCGAGGTTGCGGTTGCCGCCGGAGGTCAGGTCGAAGAACAGCTGCTCCAGGTCGGGCGCCCGGTTGCTGAGCTCCCAGACGGGCAGCCCGGTCGCGTGGGCGATCTCGCCGACCAGGCGCAGGTCGTCGGTCTCGGCCAGGACCTGGCCGTCGGACACCGTGACGACGAGGTCTCGTTCGCGCAGCGCCAGGGCGAGCCGTTCGGGGTCCGAGGTCCGCACCAGCGCGCCACCGCCCCCACCGAGCTCGGCCATCGTGCCCTGCTTGACCAGGACCCCGTTGGCGATGATCACGACGTCGTCGACGGTCTGCTCGACCTCCTGCAGCAGGTGGCTCGAGACCAGGATCGTCTTGCCCTGGTCGGCACTGAGGTGGCGCAGGAACCCGCGCAGCCACCGGATCCCCTCGGGGTCGAGGCCGTTGGCGGGTTCGTCGAGGATGAGCACCTGCGGGTCGCCCAGCAGCGCCGCCGCCAGCCCGAGCCGTTGTCGCATGCCCATCGAGTAGGCGCCCGCCCGGCGCCGCGCGAACGCGGGGATGCCGGTCAGGGCGAGCATCTCGTCGACGCGGCTGTCCGGGATGCCCGCGGCCGCGGCGAGCACCCGGAGGTGGTCGCGACCGGACCGGCCGGGGTGGAAGCTGGTCGCCTCGAGCGCGGCCCCGACCGTCCCGAGCGGGTCCGCGAGGTCGCGGTACGCCGCACCGTCGATGGTGGCGGTGCCGGCCGTGGGGTGGACCAGCCCGAGCAGCATCCGCAGGGTGGTGGTCTTGCCGGCGCCGTTGGGCCCCAGGAACCCGGTGATCCGCCCGGGCTCCACCGCGAAGCTCAGGTCGTCGACCGCCAGGAAGGCGCCGAACCGCTTGGTCAGGCCGGTGATCTCGATCCGCGCTCCGGTCATCGCCCGATCGTCCCAGACCGGTGCCGCGCGAGGTCAGGACGGGGTGGGGGCCGACCGACGTCGGACGGCGTGCACGGGCAGCCACCGGTCGTGCAGCGTCGTGAGCAGGCTCAGCAGCATCACGTAGAAGAGCGCGGCGCTGACGTTCAGGTCGCCCCGGCCGAGCAGCACCCACCCCACGAGCACGAGTCCCGCGTTGATCGCGATCCGCACGGCGAAGACCAGCAGCACCGACTCGAGCTCGACGGACCGCCGGGCCGCGACCAGCACCAGCGCGGCGTTGACGACGACGAAGGCGGCGGTGCCGACGAAGAGCTCGATGTTGGACGCACTCGTGCCCGGCAACGTCTGCGAGAAGATCACCGACAGCAGGCCGACGAGCATGACCTTCTCGAAGGTGGTCGTCGACCACACCCGGCCGTGCTCGACGTGCCAGGCGGTCCGCTCGGCGGCCTCGTCCATCTCCGCGGGCAGGGCGTCCGCGGCCAGGCGCAGGTCCCAGTCGGGGGCGGGCGTCCGGGGCCGGACCACGAACCAGAGGACGCCGGCCAGCACGAGCAGCAGCCCGATCAGCAGCGGCCACGCCCAGGCGTAGTCCTCGAGCGTGTCGGTGACGTCGAGCTGGGCGACGTGGATCCAGTACTCCTGCGGCAGCTTCACGAACACCCAGATCCCGGCCGCGACGACCAGCCAGCCGGTGAGGTGCAGGCGCAGGGTGCTCCAGCGCGACCGCATCGCTTCGTAGGCGATGAAGAAGTACTCGAAGGTGTTGGGGAAGATCAGCAGCAGCGCCCGCGTCTGCGTGAGCTCGAAGGCGACCACCCCGACCAGCCGGTAGAAGTAGAGGAAGCGGCTCACCCGGAAGGCGTCGTTGCTCACCCAGTTCCGCAGCGTCGAGAGGTACGCGATGGCGAGGTAGAAGACGTCCATCGCCTTGTCGTAGCTCTGGTAGCCGGGCGGGTCGTAGCCGAACGCCTGGAAGATCGACTGGTCCAGCGCATCCACGACCAGGCAGCCGATGATGGCCGGCAACGGGTAGCGCGGGATCAGCAGTGGCAGCAGGAACCGAACCAGCACCACGCTGACGAAGACGGCGGTCACGACCCTGAGTGTGGGGCCGCCGGCCTCCGGTGCCTAGGGGGTCACACCGCCCAACGCACGGACTCCTCGACCGTGTCGGCCAGCGGCGACACGCCGCGCAGCTCGGGCCGCTGGTTCAGCAGCGCGGTGACCGCGCTGGCGTAGCGGCTGGTCGTCTGGTGTCGGCGGGCCTCCCACTCGGCCAGCTCCTTGTCGTTGATCTCCCCGTCGGTCATGGCTCCAGCCTCCGCGACCCGGGTTGCCGGACGGTTGACCGCAGGTTTCGGGAGAGTGGATTCTCGGGCCTCCGGCGTTGCATTCTTGTTACCGCTACAAGTGCGGGCCGCGGCGCGATCGTTATCGCGCCGAGACTCGGGCGACCTAGGGTGCCGTCGTGAGCACCCGCCTGAAGTCGGTCCTGTGGCTGGTGCTGCTCGTCGTGGTGATCAACATGCCCCTGGTCCAGAGCACGCTGACCCGGCGAAACGTCGAGCAGAACGGCACCGAGGTGACCGCGACCCTCGTCGAGCACGACGTCCTCGGCGACGCGAGCGACCCCGCGTACTGGATCTCCTACCGGCTGCCGAAGGACGTCGACCCGGACCAGCTCCCGTGGGCGCGCGAGGTGGAGCGCGCGGCGTACGACGAGGCGGTGGCGAGCGGGCAGGTGACGGTGCGGGTGATCGAGGGGTCCCCGGAGACCGCCCGGGTGGAGGGTCAGTACGTCAGCCGGGCCGGGCTCTACATCACGCTCGCCGCGGACCTGCTGATCCTCGCCCTCGTGCTGCTGCTGTGGCGATTCGGCCGCTACGGACGACCCGAGCCGCTCCGCCTCGAGGCGGTCGGGGACGTGACCACGGCCGAGCCCGGCGACGCGATCGAGGAGGATCCGTCCGGGACGGTCACGGTCCGCGGCGAGGTGCAGGAGATCGACGGGCACGTCGTGGTGCTCGACACGGGGTCCCGGCGCGCGGTGGTCGTCGTGGACGGCCACGAGGTGCGCGTCGAGGTCGGGCAGCAGGGGCAGGTGCCGGGCCGGCGTGTGGAGTGACTGCTCACCAAGGGGGCACAATGGGCACATGACCACGCTCGGGGACTTCAAGGCCACGTCGATCGACGGACGCGAGGTCGACCTCGCCGACTACGAGGGCCAGGTGGTGCTGGTCGTCAACACGGCCTCGCAGTGCGGGCTCACCGGGCAGTACGCCGGGCTCCAGGAGCTGCACGACACCTACGCCGCCCAGGGCTTCACGGTCCTCGGCTTCCCCTGCGACCAGTTCGGCCACCAGGAGCCGGGGGACGAGGCCGAGATCGCGACCTTCTGCGAGCGCAACTACGGGGTCACCTTCCCGATGTTCGCCAAGGTCGACGTCAACGGCGACGACGCGCACCCGCTCTTCGTCTGGCTCCGCTCCGAGAAGGGCGGCCTGCTCGGCAGCGCGATCAAGTGGAACTTCACCAAGTTCCTCGTCGGCAAGGACGGCGAGGTCGTCAGCCGGTTCGCGCCGACCAGCGAGCCGGCCTCGCTCACCGACGACGTCGAGAAGGCGCTCGCGGCCTGACCGCCTCGTCCGCGGCTCCCCGGCCGGACTTGCCGGTAACCGAGACGCCGATGGAAGGTGAGCCCATGGCCGCCACCACCTCGTCGTACTCGATCACCATGCGTCTGCACACGGCGCCCGACCACGGGATCGTCGGTGCGGTGGCCACCGCGATCTCCAAGGCCGGCGGCATCGTGACGGCGATCGACGTCACCGAGTCGCGCCACGACCGGCTCGTGCTCGACGTCACCTGCTCCGCGAGCGACTCCGAGCACGCGCAGCGGCTGGTGGCCGCGGTCGACGGGGTCGAGCACGTCGAGGTCTACAAGGTCAGCGACCGGACCTTCCTGCTGCACATCGGCGGCAAGATCGAGGTCACCTCCAAGGTGCCGATGAAGAACCGCGACGACCTGTCCATGGCCTACACCCCGGGGGTCGGTCGGGTGAGCATGGCGCTGTACGAGAACCCCGACGACGTCTGGCGGCTGACGGTCAAGGGCAACTCCGTCGCCGTCGTCACCGACGGCTCGGCGGTGCTCGGCCTCGGCAACATCGGCCCGGGCGCCGCCCTGCCGGTGATGGAGGGCAAGGCCGCGCTGTTCAAGCGGTTCGCCAACATCGATGCGTGGCCGATCTGCCTGGCCAGCCAGGACACCGACGAGATCGTCAAGGCCGTCGAGATGATCGCCCCCGGCTTCGGGGGCATCAACCTCGAGGACATCGCCGCACCCCGGTGCTTCGAGATCGAGGCGCGGCTGCGGGCCTCGCTCGACATCCCGGTCTTCCACGACGACCAGCACGGCACCGCCATCGTCGTCCTCGCCGCGCTCACCAACGCGCTGCGCTGCGTGAAGAAGGAGACCGCGGACGCCAAGGTGGTGGTCGCCGGCGGCGGTGCGGCCGGCTCCGCGATCGTGGCCCTGCTGACGGCCAGGGGCGTGCGCGACGTCGTGGTCTGGGACCGCGAGGGCCTGCTCTCGGCCGACGACGACTCACTCCCGCCCGCGAAGGCGGACCTGGCCGGTCGCACCAACCCGCGCCGGCTGCGCGGCGGGCTGCGCGACGGGCTGCAGGGCGCCGACGTGTTCATCGGCGTCAGCGCCCCCGGCGTGCTCGCACCGGAGTGGATCGCGGAGATGGCGCCCTCGGCGGTCGTCTTCGCGCTGGCCAACCCCGACCCCGAGGTGGACCCGGCGGAGGCGGAGAAGTACGCCGCCGTGGTGGCCAGCGGCCGATCGGACTACCCCAACCAGATCAACAACGTGCTGGCGTTCCCGGGTGTCTTCCGCGGCCTGCTCGACGCCCGCGCCTCCGAGATCACCACGGACATGCTGCTGCGCGCGGCGGAGGCGATCGCGGCCGTCGTCAAGGACGACGAGCTCAACCCCAACTTCATCATCCCGTCGGTCTTCAACCCCGAGGTTCCCAAGGCGGTGGCGGCGGCGATCCGCGGCGAGCAACCCGCCGTACCCTGACGCCCATGGCCGTGCGCGAGACCCGCCTGTTGCTCCTGGGGGCGGTGGCGATGTTCGAGCCGGTCAACGGCTACCAGATCCGCCGCGAGCTGGTGTCGTGGCGGGTGGACAAGTGGGCGCACGTCAACCCGGGCTCGATCTACCACGGGCTGTCCGCCCTGACCGCCGAGGGCTACCTGACCCGGAGCGACCTGGTCGACGGCACCCGCGAGGTGGCGGTCTACGAGGTCACCCCGGCCGGGCGCACCCTGCTCGACGAGATGATGGTCGAGGCGCTGGAGAGCGTCGACCCCTACGACCGGACGGTCTTCACGATCGCCTTCGGGATGCTGCCGCTGCTCGAGCGGCCGCGGGTGCTCGCCGCCCTGGTCACCCGGCGGGCCGCCCTGGAGCGGGAGGTGGACGCGTTCGTGCGCGGCAAGGACGACCCCGCGAACGGCCCGCCGCACGCGCGCCGCGGCTGGGTGCTGTGGCTCGACCTGGCCATCGCCGAGCTGGGCTGGCTGCGCGAGACGATCGAGGAGGTCCGGAGCGGGAGGCTCCGGTTCGCGCTCGGCGAGGACTGGGGCTGGCAGCCGCCGGCCGACGACCCGGGACACCAGATGACCCTCGACCGGGAGAAATATCGCGCGCTTCTGCGCCGCTGACCTGTCAGGCTCCGTCGCGTGTCGACCGAGCTGACCCTGACCGAGCACCTGGACGGGCTGCGCGCTGCGCTGGCGTCGTTCGCGTCCTCGGCCGAGCGCGCCGGTCTCGACGCGGACGTGCCCACCTGTCCGGACTGGACCGTGCGCCGCCTGCTCGCGCACCAGGGGATGGTGCACCGCTGGGCCACCGGTGCCCTGCGCGGCGAGAGCGTCGACGCGGACACCGTCGAGCGGGCCGGACTGACCGCCGCCGACCCGGTGGCCTGGCTGCGCGACGGCGCCGAGGCCCTGGTCTCGGCGATCGAGGCCGCGCCCGAGGACGTGCGCACGGTGGTGTTCCTCAACGACGCCCCGCCGGGGCGCCGCTTCTGGGGGCGGCGCCAGTGCCACGAGACCACCATGCACGCCGTGGATGCACTCTCGGCCGCGCTCGGCGGCTACCCCCGCGGGGCGGACACCTGGATCGACCCCGCGCTGGCCCGCGACGGCATCGACGAGCTGCTCGCCGGGTTCCTGACCCGCAACCACTCGCGCCTGCGGTGCGAGGAGCCGCTGCGGGTCGCGGTCCGTCCCGACGACGCCGAGGACGCCTGGCTGGTCGAGGTCAGCCGTCGGCCCCCGGTGACCGTGCGGCGACCCGGCGACGCCGTGCTGGACGCCGCGGACGTGGAGCTGCGCGCCTCCTCGGTGTCGCTCTACCTCGCGCTGTGGAACCGGTCGGACGAGGTCGACGTGGCCCCGGACCTCTGGGGCCGGTGGCGCGAGCAGTCGCCGATCACCTGGTCGTGACGCGGGCGGCGATGAGTCCGCCGACGAGCGGCGGTCGGTACCGGGGAATGTGCCTTGACACCCACGTGTTCAATCTTGAACATTGGGAGTCGGGCCCACCACCCGCAGGACCGAGCAGAGGAGCGCCATGATCCACGCACGAGGACTCGTGCAGACCTTCCAGACCGGGCAGGGCAAGCAGAAGAGGGCGGTCCAGGCCGTCGACGGAGTCGACCTCGACGTCGCCGAGGGCGAGGTGGTCGGCTTCCTCGGGCCCAACGGCGCGGGCAAGACCACCACGCTGCGGATGCTCGTCACCCTGCTCCGGCCGACCGCGGGCACCGCCACCGTCGCGGGCTACGACGTGGTGCGGGAGTCGCAGCAGGTGCGGCGCAGCATCGGCTACGTCTCCCAGGCGGGCAGCACCTTCTCCTCGGCCCGGGCCGGCGACGAGGTCATGGACCACGGGATGCTCTACGGCCTGTCCCGGGCCGACGCGCTGCGCCGTGGCCAGCAGCTCTTCGACGAGCTCCAGCTCGAGGGCCTGTGGACCCGGATGCCGAAGAACATGTCGGGCGGCCAGAAGCGCCGGCTCGACATCGTCATGGGCCTCATCCACGACCCCACGCTGGTCTTCCTCGACGAGCCGACCACCGGCCTGGACCCGCAGGCGCGGGCCAACCTCTGGGACCACATCGCCCGGTTGCGCACGGAGCGCGGGGCGACGGTGTTCCTCACCACGCACTACCTCGACGAGGCCGACACCCTCAGCGACCGGATCGTGGTCATCGACCGCGGCCGGATCGTCGCCTCGGACACGAGTGACAACCTCAAGGCGCAGGTGTCGGGAGACCTCGTCGACCTCGAGGTCGCCGGCGACGACCAGGTCTCGCACGCGGCCGAGCGGCTGCGGGTCATCTCCGGTGACGTGGAGGTGTCCGGCCGCCGGGTCCGCGGACGGGTCCAGCGCGCGGGGCGCGTGGTCCCGTCCCTGCTCCGCGAGCTCGAGTCGGGCGGCGTCTCGCTGGAGTCCATCGAGGTGCACCGCCCCACGCTCGACGACGTGTTCCTCTCCCTCACCGGCCGGTCGCTGCGCGACGCCGAGTCCGCGGACGGCGCCGGACGAGAACGAGCCCACCCTCGAGGAGGCATCCAGCATCGAGCTTCCACCCCCATGAGCACCACCACTGCCCCGGGCCGGACCACGTCCGTCCCGACCGCCCGCGCCGGCGGCAGCTTCTGGCGCGAGTCCTTCATCGTCTTCCGGCGCCAGCTCCGGATGAACCTGCGCAACCCCGCCTGGGTCGTGATCGGGGCGCTCCAGCCGGTGCTCTACCTGCTGCTCTTCGGACCGTTGCTCAAGCCGCTCGTCGCCAGCTTCCCCGGCGCGGCCGACAACGAGTTCGTGTTCCTGGTGCCCGGGCTCCTGGTCCAGCTCGGCATGTTCGGCGCGTTCTTCGCCGGCTTCGGGTTGATCGCGGAGTGGCGTGAGGGCGTGGTCGAGGCCGAGCGGGTCACCCCGGCGTCCCGGACCGCCCTGCTGGTCGGCCGGCTGATGCGCGACATGCTCCAGCTGTTCGTGCAGGCGATGATCCTGATCGGCCTCGGGCTGGTGATGGGCATGCGCGGCGGGGTCGCGGGGATCGCGTACGGCGTGTTCCTGACCCTGCTCGTCGGCGGCGCCTGCGCGGCGTCGTCGCACGCGCTGGCACTGACCACCAAGTCCGAGGACGTGATGGCCCCGGTGATCAACATGGTGCTGATGCCGGTCCTGCTGCTCAGCGGCATCCTGCTGCCGATGACGCTCGGGCCGGGATGGCTGGAGCAGACCAGCGCCCTGATGCCGTTCCGCTGGATCGTCGACGCCGTGCGGGAGTCCTTCGCGGGCGACCTGACGGCCACCACGATGTTCTGGGGCACCGCCTGGGCGTTCGTGCTGTTCGCGCTGTCGCTGTGGTGGGGCACCTCGACGTTCCGCAAGGAGAACGCCTGACGCTCGCCTCCGGTGGGCGTGGCAGTCAGCCGAGGTTCGCGCGGGCGGCCACCACCAGGCGCACCACCTCGGCGGCGGTGGCGCTCAGCTCGGTCGCCGCGACCGCGGGGTCGAGCGCCTCGACGAGCGGGCGCGGCCGGCCGTGGATCGAGAAGACGGCGTCGAACACGTCGAGGGAGGGTCGCTCGACGCGGCCTCCGAGCCCGACCACGAGGGCGCCCGCGGACCGGGCCAGGCGGGCGACCCCGGCGGGCGCCTTGCCCATCGCGGTCTGCGCATCCACGGAGCCCTCGCCGGTGAGGACCAGGTCGGCGTCGGCGACCGCGCGGTCCAGTCCGCTGACGTGCGCGACCTCGTCGAAGCCGGGGACCAGAGCGGCGCCGCAGACGAGGAGGGCGGCGCCGATGCCTCCGGCGGCGCCCGCTCCGGGGTGGGCGGCGACCTGACGACCGGTGCCCGCGAGGGCGGCCGCCCACTGGGTCATCCGGTCCTCGAGGTGCTCGACCTGGTCGGGCGTCGCGCCCTTCTGCGGGCCGAAGACCCGGGCCGCGCCCGAGGACCCGAGCAGCGGGTTGGTCACGTCGCAGAGGACGACGACCCGGGAGAGGTCGGGCAGGGTGGTCGGGTCGAGCGCCGAGAACCCCCAGAGCGGGTTCGCGGTGGCGGAGGTGATGTCGGCGCCCAGGGCCCGCAGCATCCCGGTCCCGCCGTCGGTGCACGCGCTGCCGCCCAACCCCACGAGCACCCGTCCCGAGCCGCCGGCCAGGGCGTGCGCGAGATGCTCCCCCAGCCCGGTCGACGACGCGGTCGGTGGCACCGAGGAGTCCACGGTCTCGAGCAACCCGAGACCGATGGTGCGGGCCGCCTCGACGGCGGCGGTCCCGTCCGGGAGCAGGAGGTACGCCGCGGTGCGCGGCCGACCGAGGGCGTCGACCGTGGCCACCGGCACGGACGTCGACGGCAGCGCCGCCGCCAGCGCGTCGAGGGTGCCCTCCCCGCCGTCGGCCACGGCCACCACCCGCACCGACGCGGTCGGGTCCGCGGCGAGGACCCCCGCGCGGACCGCCTCGCCGGCGGCCAGGCTGTCCAGCGAGCCCTTGAACGAGTCGAGGGCGGCGACCACCCGCAGCGTCACCGGGGCCGCACCCAGGCGTACCCCCACGGGCCGAGGACGAGCGGCGCCACCTCGTCGTCGGTCAGCACGTCGACGCCGACCACGGTCGGGAGCGTGATCGTCTCGCCGGTCACGTTGGTCACGCAGATCAGCTCGTCGTCGGTGCCCTCACCCCGGCGCACCGCGAAGACCCGGTCGTCGAGCCGCTCGACACGCTGGGTGCCGAACGGCGAGAAGGCCTCGTGCCGCCGGCGTACGTCGAGCAGCCGTCGCATCCCGGTGAACACCGACCGGCGCCGCGGGTCGTCGCGCAGCTCGACGGCCAGCTTGTCGGCGTCGAGGACGGCGCGGTTGATCCGACGGTTGATCCGGCTGGTGACCATCCCCTCCAGGTCGGGGTGCGACCCGACGAGCGAGTGGGAGTACACGGCCGGCACCCCGAGGAAGGCGAACAGGATGCTGTGGGCGGCGAGCGCCTTGGCGGCGAGGACCTCCGGGTCCCGGGCCTCCTCGACCGTGCACAGCGCGTCGAGGTAGCTCAGGTTGAGCTCGTAGACCCGTCGCGAGCCGTCCGGCCGGCTGGCCCACGACACCCGGCCACCGTGCGCGTGGGTCCGCTCGACCAGGGCGCCGCGCTCGTGGTCGTCGAGGATCCCCTCCGTGGCCCGCATCCCGATGCCGTCGTGGCTGGCCAGGAAGTTGAACCAGGTCGCGGTGTCGCTCACCGGTCCGACGCCGGCGGCCCAGTCGCCGAGCCGCGCGGTCGAGCCGGCCACGAACGAGTGCAGCACCAGGGGCGGCAGCGCGAACTGGTACACCAGGTGCGCCTCGTCGTGGCCGTCGCCGAAGTAGGAGATGTTCTCGGCGTGGGGGACGTTCGTCTCGGTGAGCAGCCGGGTCCCGGGCGCGACCTGGTCGACGAGGGCGCGCCACAGCTTGATCACGGCGTGGGTCTGCGGCAGGTGCAGACAGGTGGTGCCGGACTCCTTCCAGAGGAACCCGATCGCGTCGAGCCGGACCGCCGAGGCGCCGCGCGCGAGGTAGCCGAGCAGCACGTCGGTCAGCTCGAGCAGGGTCTGCGGGTTGCGCACGTCGACGTCGACCTGGTCCTCGCCGAAGGTGGTCCAGGCCCACGCCTTGGTGCCGTCCGGGCGGGGGAACGCGTGGTAGAGCGGCGTGGTCCGGGGCCGGACCACGCGGGACTCGTCGAAGTCGGGGTCCTGCTCGACGTAGAAGCCGGCGTACGCCGGGTCGCCGGCCAGCCAGCCGAGGAACCACGGGCTGTGGCTCGAGGTGTGGTTGGCCACGAAGTCGAACATCACCGCGTGCTCGGCCGCCAGCTCGGCCACGTCGGCCCAGCTGCCCAGGGCCGGGTTGACGGCGCGGTGGTCGACCACGGCGAAGCCGTCGTCGGACGTCCACGGGAACATCGGCAGCAGGTGCACGTCGCTGACCAGGTCGCCGACGTGGTCGTGCAGGAACGACGCCAGGGTGTGCAGCGGTGCCTCGCCCCGCCGCCGGATGCCGTCGCCGTACGTGATCAGGCAGGCGGTGCGCTCGGTGGCGGGCGCGACCTCGCGGCCGGCCAGCTCCGCGGCGTACTGCTGGGCCATGCGCGACGAGCGTGCGCAGCACCTCGCCGTCGTCGTCGGGGTAGAGCAGCTCGACGTACGGCGCGATCCGGTCCGTCAGGGCGCCCGCGTCGAGCGTGGTCACGCCGACCCCTCGGCCCGGGCGAGCTCGGCGCCCTCGCGCACCCGGTCGGCTGGGAGCGGGGCCGCGGAGCCGCCCGCGGCCAGCAGGCCTCGGACGGTGGCGAGGCCCCAGTCGTCGAGGTCCGCGACGCGGTCGGAGAACGACGGCAGCCCGCCGAAGCGGCCCGCCTCGGCGGCCCACCGCTCGCGCAGCCGGTACGACGGTCGCGCCACGACGCAGTCGGCGTCGTTGACCCAGAGCCGGCCCTGCATCCATGCCCGGGCGGCCAGGGGCATGAGGCCGCGCAGTCCGGCGGAGCCGTCCTCGGCGCCCTCGTGGAAGGTGTCGGGCGAGACCCGCATCGCGTCCACCAGCCCCACGCTCGGGAGCAGCGGCGCGCCGCAGCCGACGAGGTAGACGTCGGGGCCGACCGCCTCGCGGACCAGCGCCAGTCCGGCGCGGTAGGCCGCCACCTCGTCCACGTCCGCGTGCCGCGCGCCGGGCACCGCGCCGCCGTAGAGGAAGTCCAGCTTGAGGTAGTCCACGCCCAGGGCCACCAACCGACCGAGGTCGTCACGCAGCAGGTCCTGCACCCCGGGGTGGGTGAGGTCCAGGCCGACGAGGTCCTGGCCCCAGTTGCGGCCGGCCGGTCCCACCAGCCACTCCGGGTGCTCGCGCGCCAGCGTCGTCCCCGTCCCGACGAGGAACGGCGCCAGCCACAGTCCGGCGCGGCGACCCGAGGCCCGGATCGTGTCGACCAGGGCGGGCAGCGACCCGAACCCGGGCGCGGGCACCAGCCCCTCGCCGAGACCGGGGCTCCACCCGTCGTCGATCTGCACGACGTCCACCGGCAGGTCGTGCTCGCCGATCGCGCGCAGGTTCTCCTCGATGTCGGCGGCGGTGACCTGCTCGAAGTAGTGGTACCAGGAGCACCACACCGTGGGCGGGTCGGCGAGCGGGAGCACGCCTCGGCCGGCGGCGTACTCGTCGCCGAAGCGTCCGCAGGGCGTCCTCGGCTCCGGCCGGATGGTGGGTGACGTCGACCGGCCCGGTGGCGCGGACCACGACCGTGCCACCGCCCTCGGCGGTCGCCCGCAGGGTCGGCACGTCGACCTGGTCCGGCGGGGCGTAGCGGCGTGCCGGCTCGCCGGTGCCCGGGTCCACGACGAGCAGCCCCTCGGCCTGCACGGCATCGGGAGCGAGCGGGGTCCCGGGTCGGAACCGCATCAGGTGCTGCCACTCCTCCTGCGGGACCCGGCCGGCCGCACCGACCTGGTACCACGTCGCGGGGCTCCAGCTCTGCCACCCCTCGGCGTACACCCGCCCGCGCGCGGCATCGACCGGGACCTCGTCGACGACCTCGCCCGGCCCGGTCACGACCCACCCTCCACGGGCACGGGGACGCCGCCCTGCTCGGCCGAGGCGCGGGCGGCGAGCACCAGCGCGACCGAGCGCGCCGCGTCGGCCGCGGAGTTCTCCGGCTGCCGCTCCTCGGCCACCGCGCACATCAGCTCGCCCATCGCGGCCGCGAAGCCGTCGACGAACCAGGCGCCCTGCAGCGGCACCGACGTGCGGGTGGTGCCGTCGTCGACCTCGAGCCGGTCGGAGTCCAGCAGCACGCTGCCCCGGAGGGTGCCCGTGGTGCCGTGCACCCAGAACGGGCAGCCCGGCTCGGAGGCCACCACGTTGCCCGCGATCCGCAGGGTGGCCGTGGCGCCGGAGGCGGTCCCCATCGACAGCGTGGCCGACCAGGGGTTGCGCGCCTCCACCGGCTGCCCCGGCACCCGGGAGTCGCTGGCCTGGACGGTGGTCACCGGGCCGGCACCGCCGTCCTGCAGCCACGAGCGGGTGATGTCGACCCAGTGCAGGAGGTAGTCGGTGAGCAGCATGTGCGGCACGTCGTCGAAGGGGGTGCCGGTCAGGGGTGGCAGCGGCTTGTCGTGCAGGTGCGTGACGCCGACGGTCTGCCCGATCGCTCCCTGGCGCACCAGCAGGGTCGCCGCCCGCCAGGGCGGGGCCCAGCGCCCGTTGTGGTTCACCGCGACGCGGACGCCCGCCGCCTCGGCGCGGTCCAGCAGCGCCGGCAGCCGGGCCAGGTCGTCGGCCGACAGGGTGAGCGGCTTCTGGGCGAGCACGTGCTTGCCCGCCGCCACCGCCGCCTCGATCCAGTCCAGGCGGCCCTCCGGCCCGGTCGCGAGGTCGACGTAGCGCACCTCCGGGTCGGCCAGCAGGTCCTCGGCGGAGGCGTACACCCGGCCCACGAAGGGGAACGTGTCCCGCACGCGGGCCGTGGTCTCCTCGCTCCGGCTCCAGACGCCGGTCACCCCGACGCCGTACTGCCAGTACGCCGGCAGGTGGGCCGACTGCGCGATCGTCCCGCACCCCAGGATCGCGACGCCGGAGCGGTCGGCCGGGAAGCGCGGGGCGGTGTCGACGATCACGCCGGCTCCGGGGCCGCGGGGAACCGCAGCACGGCCTGCAGGATCGCGGGGTCGCCGCGGTCCAGCCGCTCGAAGACGGCCGCCACGTCGGCGGCCTCGACGACGTCGGTGACCAGCGAGCGGGCGTCGACCCGGCCGCGGCGGACCTGGTCCATGAAGGTGCGCACCAGCCGGGGCTGGTCCCAGCGCGAGCCCAGCGCGACCGGGGTGCCGCCGATCTGGCTGGCCACGATCCGGACCCGGTTGTGGTGGAACTCCTCGCCGAGCCGCAGGTGCTCCGCCCCGCCCTGGTAGAAGCCCGAGGCCACGACGGTCCCGTCGACCACGACCGAGCGGACCGCCTCGTGCAGCGCCCGGTCGTTGCCGCTGAGCTCGATGGCGGAGTCCACGCCGCCGCCCGACCAGGCCCTGATGGTCGCTCCGGCCCCGCCGTCGACGGTCGCGGTCACGACCTCGGCGGCGCCCATGGCGCGGGCCGCCGACAACCGCTCGGGGACCGCGTCGACGGCCACCACCTCGGCGCCGCTCAGCTCGGCCAGCCGGGTGGCCAGCAGCCCGATCACACCCTGTCCGAAGACCGCGACCCGGTCGCCCAGCCGGGCCTCCGCGGCCAGCACGGCGTTGAGGGCGATCGACCCGACCCGGGCGAAGGTGCCGGAGATGGCGTCGTCGGCGGTCCAGACCCGGTCGCGGACCGCGGCGGCCGGGACCACCGCGTCGCTGCGGTGGCCCCAGATGCCGTGCACCACGTCCCCGACCGCGGGCGCCTCGACGTCGTCGGCGACCTCGACGACCTCGCCGACCTCGGAGTACCCCCAGCCCTGCACCGGGTAGGCGAAGGTCGGCTCGCCGGCCACGAACAGCCGGCGCTCGACGTCCCACGTGCGGGTCAGGTAGGGGTTCGAGCCGCGGTACGCGGTGAGCTCGGTGCCGGCGGAGATGCCGGAGTACCAGGTGCGGATCCGCACCGACCCCGGCACGAGCGGCTGCGGGTCGCAGGCGACCAGCGCCACGTCGTACGGCGCGGCGAACGAGACGACCTCGGGCACGGATGTCCTCCTGGGTGGTGGGTGGTGCGGTGGACCGGTGGGGCGTCAGCCCTTCTCCGCCCCGGCGGTGAGTCCGCCGGCCAGCCAGCGCTCGCTGAGGAAGAAGAGCACGATGATCGGCAGCGTGAGGATCACCGAGCCCGCCATCAGGACGGTGGTCGGCACCTCGATGCTCCCGGCGAGCTGGGACAGGCCGAGGGAGACCGTCCAGTTGTCCCGCCGCTCGACGAGGAAGAGCAGGGCGAAGAGGAACTCGTTCCACGCGATCATGAAGACGAACAGGGCGTTCGAGGCGATCGCCGGCAGAGCCAGCGGCAGGCTGACGTGGCGCATCGCCTGCAGCCGCGTGCACCCGTCGATCGCCGCCGCCTCCTCGAGGCTGGCGGGGATGGTGTCGAAGTAGTTGCGCAGCATGTAGATCGACACCGCCGCGACCTGGGCGACGTAGACGACGAGCAGGCCGGTGAGGGTGCCCCGCTGGCCCAACCGGGTGAACAGCACGAACAGCGGGATGGCCAGCAGGATCGCCGGGAAGAAGTAGACGCCGAGGAACACCGCGCTGATCTGGCGTCGGCCGAAGAACTCCAGCCGGCTGACCGCGTAGGCGCCGGGGATCGCCACGAGCAGGCTGATCACCACGGTGCCGATCGCGACCAGCATGCTGTTCTTGATGAAGTTCAAGAACCCCTGCCCGCCGTCCGCGGTCGACTGCAGCACGTTCTTGTACGTGTCGAAGTCGATCTCGCCGAAGTCCGGCCAGAGCGCACCCGGGTCCTGCAGGACGGCGTCGAGCGGCCGGAAGGAGAGCAGCACCATGTAGTAGAAGGGGAACAGGCTGATGACCAGCAGGAAGACGATGAAGGCCGGACGGACGAGGGCGAGGACCCGACGCTCCACGGCGTCCCGGCTGATGCCGGGGGTGGCGGTGCTCATGCGACCTCCTCGGAACGCCCGAACAGCTTGAGGTAGACGGTGACGAGGACGGCGAGGATCGCGGCCAGGACGAGCGCCTGGGCGGCGGCCGCCCCGATGTCACCGCGGTTGATGAGGTAGTCGTAGACCCGCACCGCCACGACCTGGGTCCCGGCGCCACCGCCGGTGAGCAGGTAGATGTCGTCGAAGTTGTTGAAGGTCCAGATGAACCGCAGCACGGTGAGCACCGCGATGGTCGGCAGCAGCTGGGGCAGCACGATGTGGCGGAACCGCTGCGTCGGCGTGGCACCGTCCACGGTGGCGGCCTCCTCGAGGGACTCCGGGATGGCCTGGATCCGCGCGGTGAGGAAGAGGAAGGCGAAGGGGAACGAGCGCCAGGCCTCGAAGAGCACGCAGCTCAGGAGCGCGACGCTCACGTGGGTCTCGAAGCCGAAGATCGAGACCGGCTCGGCCGAGCTGAGGAAGGCGATCGGCTCGTCCCAACCGAGCAGCCTGGTGCCGTAGTAGTTGATGATGCCGAACTGCGGGTTGAGCATCGTGGACCACACGAAGGTCGCCGCGACCACGGGGGCGACGTACGGCACGAGCATGCAGGCCCGCACCAGCCCGCGGCCGCGGAACGGCTGGCGCAGCGCGAGGGCCGCGAGCAGGCCGAGCCCGATGGCGAAGGCGGTGCCGACGACGGAGTAGACGAGGGTCGTCATCAGGGCGTCGACGAACCCCGACGATCCGAGGACGTTCCTGAAGTTCTCCAGGCTGTAGTCACCGATGACCCCGGCGCTGCGGAGGTTGAGCAGGCGGATCTCCTGGAAGCCCAGGGAGATGGTCCACACGATCGGCAGCACCACCATCGTGAAGACGATGATCACCGTGGGTGAGATCAGCAGGTAGCCCGTCCGGCGGTCCTCGCGGGCCCGCGCGGACCCACCGTGCCGGGGTGGCGAAGGCGCGCCGGAATCCTCCTCCTTCGTCACCAGCATCGGCGCGGTGGGTCCGCCGAGGCTCACTGGACGGACTCCGCGGCCTCGCTGATCGCGTCGGCGGCCTGCGACGCGGCCTCCTCGGCGGGGGTTCCGTTGGACACCTCGTTGACCGCGTTGGCCACCGGCTGCTCGCCCTGGATGGCGCCGAGCACGTCACCCTGGCCCTGCGGGATCGCCCAGCGCTGCAGCGAGTCCGTGCCGGCCGTCAGCGCGTCGATGACCTCCGGTCCGTAGAAGTCCGACAGCGGCGCCTTGGTGTCCACCCCGACCGACATCCCCGCCCACGCGTCCGAGTAGTTGGTGGCGCCGGGTGAGTCACCGGCCCGGACCGGGATCTTGCCCTCGGGGGCGATGGCGATCCACGGCTCGTAGCCGTCGCCCATCATGTACTCGACGAACTGCTGGGACGGGTCGGTCGCCGCGTCCGCGGTGACGGTCCACGAGGTGACCTCGCCGAAGGTGGCCGGCTCCGAGCCCGAGGGCCCCTGGATCGAGGTGACCACGCCGCTGTTCTCCGCGAGGAACGCCGGGTTCTTCTTGCACTCCGGGCAGGTCGGCAGCGCGTCGTTACGCAGTCCGGCCATCTCGTCGAGGATGAAGCTGGACCAGATGATCATCGCGGCCTGGCCGGCGAAGTACGTCGCCCGCGTGGTGTCCACGTCCTGCGCACCGCTCACGGAGTAGTCCTGCTGCAGGGTCCCGTAGAACTCGAGGCCCTCGACGCACTCGGGGCTGTCGAAGGTGACCTCGCCCTCCTCGTTGATCAGCTCGCAGGCGTTGCCCAGGCCGATCTCCTCGAAGGTCTGGGAGGTGAAGGCGTCACCGGCGACGTTGGCGCCGACGAAGCCGGCCACGTCGGGGCTGTCCAGGGCCTCGGCCGCCGCGAGGACGTCGTCGTAGGTCTGCGGCGTGGCCAGCCCGGCCGCGTCGAAGAGGTCCTGGCGGTAGACGAGGAGCTGCACCCACGACTCGCTGGGGACGCCGAGCTGCTCGTCGCCGTCCGCGGCCAGCGACAGGGCGCTCTCGCTGAACGTCTCGGCGTCGAGGTTCTCCACGACCGCGCTGACCGCGTCGGTGTCGATGAGCTCGTTGCTCGAGAGGGTGCGCAGCGCGCCGAGCGGCAGCGCCCCGATCACGTCCGGCAGGTCGCCGGCGGCCGCGTTGGAGGTGAGCACCTGGTTGAACTGGTCCTCGGCCACCGCGACGAGCTCGACGTCGATCCCGCTCTCCTCGGTGAAGGCGTCGACGATGGCCTGGGTGGCGGCGACCCGGTCGGGGAGGTCCTCGACGATCCAGACCTTGATGCTGTTGTCGTCGCCTCCACCACCGCCCTCGTCGTCGGAGCCGCACGCGGTGAGCGAGGCGACGACAACGGTCGCGAGAACGGCGGCTGCGCTGGCGCGGCGTCGGCGGTGGATGGTCATGAGGCCTCCGTGGTGGTGAGCACTTTTGCCTAAACATTGGACCTATGTGACCTAGTTGTCAAGCATTAGATGTCCAGTTGTTACACTTCCGCCCGACGCTCTGGTCACCGCGACCGGAGACCGGCGCGAGGGGGTGACCACCGGTGCCCACCGGACCCGGCGACATCCTGGACCTGATCCGGCACGGTCGGGCGTCCACCCGTGGAGACGTCCTCGAGGCGACCGGGCTGTCCCGGATGACCGTGGCGCAACGTCTCGACGCGTTGCTCTCCGCGGCGATGATCGTCGAGGGGGACACCACCGAGGCGACCGGCGGGCGACGCCGGCGCAGCCTGGCCTTCAACGCGTCGCAGTCCCGCGTCCTCGTCGCGGCCGTCGACACCACGCACACGCGGATCGCCATCACCGACCTCGGCGGGGCGGTGCTGGCGGAGGACCACATCGAGGTCGCCGTCGAGGCCGGTCCCAGCGAGGTGCTGGACCGCATCGCGGCCGCGTTGGCGGTCCTGATCGGCAAGCACGACCTCACCCCCGACGGGTTGTGCGGCGTGGGCCTCAGCCTCCCCGGTCCCGTCGACCCCGACTCCGGCCGGCCCAGCCAGCCGCCCATCCTGCCCGGGTGGGACGCCTACCCGGTGGCCGAGCACCTCCAGGCGGGGCTGCCGGGCGTCCCGGTGCTGACCGCGAACGACGCCGACGCGGCCGCCCTCGGCGAGTTCGCGGCCGGCTTCTCCCACGTCCGGTCGCTGTGCCTGGTCAAGGTCTCGACCGGCATCGGCACCGGGCTCGTCATCGACGGGCGCTCCTACACCGGCGTCGACGGCGGGGCCGGGGACATCGGCCACGTGCGGGTCTCGCCGCGCTCGGAGGCCCGGTGCCAGTGCGGCATGCAGGGCTGCCTGGCCGCCGTGGCGAGCGGGCGTGCCGTGGCGGCCGAGCTGACCGACCTCGGCTTCGAGGCGCACTCGGGCCGGGAGGTGCGCGAGCTGCTGGCGGCCGGCAACCCCGACGCGGCGCGGCTCACCCAGCAGGCCGGTCGGCGGATCGGCGAGGTGATGGCCACCGTGGTCTGCCTGCTGAACCCGGAGGTGGTGCTGATCGGGGGCGCGCTGTCCTCGGCCCCGCTGCTCGCCGGGATCAGGGAGACCCTCTACCGCCTCGCGCTGCCGCGGGCCACCCGGCACATGGCGCTCCACCTCGGAGCGCTCGGCGAGGACGCCGCGCTGGTCGGGCTGACCCGCCTGGTCGTGGACCACGAGTTCTCGCCCGACGCGGTCAACGCCAAGCTGCGCGGCTGACCCGGTCGCAGGACCGGGGCGTCACGCCCCGGCTGCCTCGGCCGCGTAGAGGGCGGCGCCGACGATGCCGGCCCGGTTCCGCAGGGTGGCCGGCACCAGCGGCGTGCGGACGTCGACCAGCGGCAGGAACTCAGCGGCGTGCTTGCTCACCCCGCCCCCGACCACGAACAGGTCGGGGGAGAACAGCGCCTCGACCGCGGCGTAGTAGACCGTGAGTCGCTCGGCCCACTCCTCCCAGGACAGGTCCTCGCGCTCGCGGGCGCTGTTGGCGGCGCGGCTCTCGGCGTCGTGCCCGTCCACCTCGAGGTGGCCGAGCTCGGAGTTGGGGACCAGGACGCCGTCGAAGATGATCGCCGACCCGATCCCGGTGCCGAGGGTGGTCACGATGACGAGCCCGGCACGGCCGCGGGCCGCGCCGTACCTGGCCTCGGCGAGCCCGGCAGCGTCCGCGTCGTTGACGACGTGGACGTCGCGACCGGTGGCCTCGGTGAAGATCGCGTCCGCGTCGGTGTCCACCCACGACGCGTCGATGTTGGCCGCGGACCGGACCACGCCGTGCTGCACGACCGCGGGCACCGTCACGCCCACGGGGGCGTCGGAGTCCGGGAACCGGCCGAGCAGGTCGGCGAAGACGGCGGCCACCGCGGCCGGCGTGGACGGTTGCGGGGTGTCGATGCGCACCCGGTCGGCGGCGAAGTCGCCGGGCCCGAGGTCGACGGGCGCGCCCTTGATGCCGGAGCCGCCGAAGTCGATGCCGAAGGGATGACCGCTCATGGCGGGCATTGTGTCACTTGACAAACGGGGCTCTCGTGTCAAGCGCGATTCGCGACCAGGCCGGCCTCGTGCCCGTGGACCGGGTCGGCGCGTGAGGCTCCTTAGACTGCTCGCGTGACCACTGCCCCGCAGCCGCGCACGATGAACGAGCGCGTCGTCGCCGCGGCGGCCGAGCTGACCTGCGAGGTGGGCTGGTCGAGGGTGACGATGGCCAAGCTGGCCGACCGGGTCGGGGTGAGCCGGCAGACGGTCTACAACGAGATGGGCTCCAAGCCCGGGCTCGCCGAGGCGATGGTGCTGCGCGAGCTCGCGATCTTCCTGGCCGGTGTGGACTCGGCGTTCGAGGAGCACCCCACCGACCTGGTGGCCGCGGTCCGGGCCGCGTCGCTGACCGTGCTGACCCTGGCGGAGACCAACGCCCTGCTGCAGGCGGTCGTCTCCGCGTCGTACGGCGCCGAGACCGACCTGCTGCCGCTGCTGACCACGCAGTCCGACGCCCTGGTCGACACGGCCAAGCAGGTGATCTCGGCCCGGCTGGGCGGCTACGACATCGTCCTCGAGGGCCGGCGCCTCGACGCCGCGATCGACATGCTGGTCCGGCTGGTGCTCTCCCACGTCACGCATCCCTCCGACACACCCGCGCGGACCGCCGACGACATCGCCTGGATCGTGGAGCGGGCGCTGCGTCCGTGACCGCCCCGAGCGGCGTCGAGCTCGGCTCGCGCACCGGGCGGGCGGTGATCCTGGCGGCGGTCCTCGGCTCCGGCATGGCCGGTCTGGACGGCAGCGTCGTCAACGTCGCGCTGCGCACGATCGGCACCGACCTGGACGCCAGCCTGGCGGAGCTCCAGTGGATCAACAACGGCTACCTGCTCACCCTCGCGTCCCTGATCCTGCTCGGCGGGGCCCTCGGCGACCGGTTCGGCCGGCGGCGGGTGTTCGTGGTCGGGGTCGTCTGGTTCGCGGTCGCCTCGCTGCTGTGCGGGCTGGCGCCCACGCCCGAGGTGCTCATCGTGGCCCGCCTGGTGCAGGGGATCGGTGCGGCGCTGCTCACGCCGGGCAGCCTGGCGATGATCCAGGGCGCGTTCGTGCCCGCGGACCGGGGCAAGGCGATCGGCCTCTGGTCGGGACTCACGTCGATCTCCTTCGCCGCCGGCCCGTTCATCGGCGGCGCCCTCATCGACTACGCCTCGTGGCGCTGGATCTTCCTGATCAACCTGCCGATCGCGGTGGGCACGGTCCTGGTCGCGCAGCGGGCCGTGCCGGAGTCGCGGGACGCCGAGTCGGTGCCCGGCATCGACGCGCTGGGGGCCACCCTGGGCGCGGTCGCCCTGGGTGGGGCGACGTACGCGCTGATCGAGTGGGGCTCGTCCGCGGCCCTGACCGCCGCCGCGGTCGGCCTCCTGGCCTCCGTCGGCTTCCTCGTCCGCGAGGCGCGGGCCCGGCACCCGATGCTGCCGTTGGAGCTCTTCGCGGTGCGCACCTTCAGTGCCGCCAACCTGATGACGCTCCTGGTCTACGCCGCCCTCGGCGCGATCCCGCTGTTCCTGGTCCTGGAGCTCCAGACCGTCCTGGGGTACGGCGCGCTGCGCGCCGGGGCGGCCACGGTGCCGATCACGCTGTGCATGCTGTTCCTCGCCCCGACCGGCGGGTCCATCGGCAGCCGGATCGGGCCGCGGATCCCGATGACGGTGGGACCGCTGGTGATGGCGGTGGGGGCCCTGCTGCTGACCGGCGTCGGCGCGGACTCGTCGTACTGGACCGACGTGCTGCCCGGTCTCGTGGTGTTCGGCCTGGGCCTGGCGCTGATGGTGGCGCCGCTGACCGCCACCGTCCTGGCCGCCGCCCCCGACCGGCACGCGGGGATCGCGAGCGGCGTCAACAACGCCGTGGCCCGGGCGGGCGCGCTGCTGGCGGTCGCGGCGCTGCCGCTGGCCGTCGGGCTCGCCGGTGAGGAGTACGCCGACCCGGTCGCGATGAGCGACGGCTACGACCAGGCGATGGTGATCTGCGCGGTGATGCTCGCCGTCGGCGGCCTGCTCTCGTGGGCGCTGATCCGCAACCCGCGGCCGGAGGAGCTCGTGGACGCTCAGGCGCGGTCGGCGACGTAGACCGCGGTCAGGTAGTGCTCGGTGACCACGGGCCCGCACTCCTCGGCGGCGGCCGCGATCTTGTCGACGGCCCCCGGCGTCCGCGCCCACGTCGGGAAGCTCGCGAACAGCGCCCGCAGGCGCTCCGGCGTCAGGTCGACCTGCCAGCGCAGCACCACCGGGTCGCGCGGCACGAAGAGGCCGCCCGCCGCGAGCTCGGCCCGGCGGGCGCCCGTCTGCAGGGCGTCGACCGGCCCGCGCCGGGCCAGACCGACCTCGTGGGAGATCTCCTCCACCCGCGTCCGGAACGGCGTCGGCACGTCCTCGTCGCCGAACACGTTCCACCAGACGGCCAGCAGCCCGCCGGGCCGCAGCGCGCGGTGCACCGCCGGCAGCACCGCGGCCGGGTCCATCCAGTGCCACGCGGTCGCGGCCACGACCGCGTCGTAGCCGGCCGGTGCCAGCTCGACCTCCTCGGCGCGCGCGTGGTGGACGGTGACCGCCGGCACGGTCGCGGCCAGCGCGGCGGCCAGGGCCGGCCCCGGCTCCACCGCGTCCACGACGGCCCCGCGGGCGACCAGCTCGCGGGTGGCCTGCCCCGACCCGGCTCCCAGCTCGAGCACCCGGGCACCGGGGTGGACCACCCCGGCGTCCTCGAGCACCGCCCAGAGGGCAGCGGGGTAGCGCGGTCGCGCGTCGTCGTACCGGTCGGCGATCCGGTCGAAGTGCCCGGCGTCGTGCTCGCTCACCCGAGCACGGCCAGCGCGTAGGCGTCCTCCGGGTCACCGGCGACGTGCCGCGACCCGTCGGTCAGGGTGACCGCCCACCCGTCGTCGACCCGGGCGAGCGCCAGGAAGCTCTCGCCGAGCGCCTGGCGGAGCTGGTCCTCGCGCGGCAGCCAGACGACGTCCTCGGCGGGCGTGCTGTCCAGGGCCCACTCGGTGGTGCCGTTGAAGCGGATCAGCCGCCCCGACGGGAGGTCGGCGACCTCGATCACCATCTCCGAGACGACGAAGACCTGGTCGAGGTCCCGCTCGGTGAACACGAAGCGGTCACCCGAGCGGGGCGTCCACGCCACGCCGCGCTCGGCCAGCGCGGCGACGACGTCGGCGGCGAGGGACACGGAGATCACCTGCTCATTGTGGCCGACGGGTCCACGGGCCTACGCTCGTGCCACAGCGGTGCGTATCACGAAACCAGGGTGCACAATGCGCAACAAGACGAGCGGGCTGCGGGCTCCTTTCGGCCGCAAGAAGGACGCCGCCACGGCGCTGCGGCTGCTCGCTCGGGCCCGCTACGAGGTGCTGCCCACGCCCACCATCGAGGAGAAGGTGCACGCCTCGGTCCCCCTCGACGTGGGGGTGACCGTGACCGCCTCGCCGTCCAAGGGTCTCGAGGACACCCTGGCCCTCGCCGAACGGCTCGCCGCGGCGGGCTACGTCGTCGTCCCGCACCTCGCCGCCCGGATGGTCACCGGTCGCCGCGAGCTCGAGGAGATCGTGGCCCGGCTCCGCGAGGCGGGCATCAGCCGGGTGTTCGTGCCCGGCGGGGACGCGTCGCCCGCGGGCGACTACCCCGACGCGCTCGCGCTGCTGGAGGACCTCACCGCCCTGGGTCGGCCCTTCGAGCACGTCGGCGTCACGGGCTACCCCGAGTCGCACCCGACCATCCACGACGACCTGACCGTCCAGTCCATGTGGGACAAGCGCCGGCACGCCACGCACGTGGTCTCGAACCTCACCTTCGACCCGGTGCTGGTCAAGGACTGGCTGCACCGGCTGCGGCTGCGCGGCATCACCATGCCGCTGCTGCTCGGCCTGCCGGGCCCCGTCGACCGCGCCAAGCTGATCGGGATGGCCGGCAAGATCGGGGTCGGCGACTCGACCCGCTTCCTGTCCAAGCAGAAGGGCCTGATGACCCGGCTGGTGGCGCCCGGGGGGTTCACCGGCGAGCGGTTCCTCGCGGCGTGCGCGCCGACTCTCGGCGACCCGGAAGCACTCGTGGAAGGCCTGCACCTCTACACGTTCAACCAGGTCGCCGAGACCGAGGCCTGGCGACAGGACCTCGTCGCCAGGCTCTCGGGCTGACCCACGCCTCAGGCGTAGGGCAGCAGCTCCGCGTCGATCGCCTCCCAGGCGGACCGCAGGGTGGCGAGGTCGGCCGGTCGCCTGCCGGCGAGGTTGGCCTGCTCGTGCTGGTCGGCGACGACGTCGTACAGCACGTCCCTGCCGTCGGTGAGCCGGACGTACTTCAGGTCGCCCCGGCGCAGCGCGCGCTGGCCACGCATCCGGAAGAACAGGTCGTGGCGCCGGCGTTCCTTGCCCTCGAGCAGGTACGGCACCAGCGACGTCCCGTCGAGGGGGTACGCCGGGTCCGGCTCGGCCCCGGCGAGCTCGAGGAAGGTGGCGGTCCAGTCCATCGAGACGACGGGCTCGTCGCTGACCTGGTGCGGCTTGATCGTGCCCGGCCAGCTCAGGATGGTCGGCACCCGCACGCCACCCTCCTTGACCTGGCCCTTCGCGCCGGTGAAGGGCCAGGTGTTGGAGAACCGCTCGCCGCCGTTGTCGCTGGCGAAGTAGACCACCGTGTTCGCGAGCTGGCCGCTGCGCCTGAGCGCGGCGAGCACCTTCCCGACGGCGTCGTCGAGGTCCTCGACCATCTCCCGGTACTTCTCCAGCGAGCCGCCGTCGTCGTGGAACAGCGCACGGGGGTCGCCGGACCTGAGCCGGGCGGTGAGCTCGTCGCTGACCGCCTTGTCCCCGCGGCCCTCCCACGGCCAGTGCGGCGTGGTGAAGTTGAGGTTGAGCAGCCACGGGTCGTCGTGCTCCCGACTGACGAACTCCACCGCCCGCTCGGTGACGATGTCGGTGTAGTAGCGGACGTCCTCGTACTCCACCTCGTCCTCGTAGAGGTCGTAGAGCCCGTTGTGGCTGAACTTCGAGAAGTAGTCGAGACCGCCGGAGAAGTTGCCGAAGAACTCGTCCCAGCCGAGCCGGGTGGGGCTGAACCACGGCAGGAAGCCGCAGTGCCACTTGCCGATCAGCGCCGTCTCGTAGCCCTGTCCCTTGACGAGCGTGCCGAGGGTCGGGTGGTCCAGCGGGATGCCGTCGATCTCGCTGGGCGCGGCGATCGGCTCCTTCAGGCCGCCGGCGAGGCGGCCGGGGTAGCGGCCGGTGTAGAGCCCGAAGCGGGTCGGCGAGCAGACCGACGACGCCGAGTAGCTGTCGGTGAACCGGATCCCGGAGGCGGCGAGCCGGTCCAGGTGGGGCGTCCTGATCGTGGGGGCGCCGTAGGCCGACAGGTCGGCCCAGCCCAGGTCGTCCCCGAGGATGACCAGCAGGTTGGGCTGCCGGCCGCGCTTGACCCGGGCGGGCCGGAAGGGCTGCTCGGACTCGGCGTTGGCCGGGGTGCCGAGCCCGGCGGTCACGGCGCCGGCGGTGCCGATCAGGCCGGCGAAGCCGCGGCGGGTGACCGCGGTGGGGCTAGGGGGCATGGGGGGTTCCTTCCCAAACTGGAGTAAGTCACTCTAGTTTAGTCAGAAACCCAGATGGATCTGTCGGCGCCCCGCCCGGAACCGACCGGGCACTCCTGCTGGAAGAAGTCGGCTCGACCGGGCACTGCTGCCGGCATGACCGCCCGGTCAGTGGTTCTCGTGTGGACAGAACTGCCCGGTCAGCGCGCGACCAGGTCGGCCAGCGCGTGCTCGAGCCCGGCGTGCCCGGTGTCGACGACGGTGAGCGGGAGACCGAGCGCCGCGGCGGCCTCCTCGGCGAGGCCGCGCAGCTCGTCGTCGTCCGGCTCCTGGGCCAGCCAGACGACCCGGGTGTAGCTCTTGAAGTAGTCGTCGCGCAGCTCGGGCCAGCGGTCCAGGCCGAGCTCGCGCAGCACGGTCCGGGCGAACGACCGGACCAGGAAGTCGGTGAAGACGTAGGTCCCGGGCTGCTCCTCGAAGAACCGGGCGAGCCGCTCGGGCCCGGCGTACACGTCGTAGCAGTGCAGCCCGGGCAGCCGCTCGACCCCGAGGTCGGCGCACACCTCGTCGAGGGCGCCGTAGGTGCCGCAGTCGGCGTAGCCGATCGCGATCCGGTCGTACGACGGACGGAGCCGCTCGGCCAGCTCGCGGACCTGGCCGGCGATCAGCTGGGGCTGGTTGTGCAGCAACGGGGGCAGCGGGTGCACGTCGACCGGCCAGGCGCGGCGGGCCGCGATCTCCGCCGCCGGCTGCGCCAGCGCCCCGCACGCGATCAGGGCCGTGCGGGGGAGCAGCTCAGAAGGCGAGCTGCTCGACGAACCTGTCGTTGAAGTCGGGACGGTCGGAGAGCTCGACATAGGTCACCTCCTCGAGCAGCGCGGCCGCTCCGGCGCGTTCGCGCACGGACAGCAGGACCATCTTCGCCCCTTCGCCGGCGACGTTCCCGGCCGAGACGATGCGCAGCACCGGCAGCGTGGGGACCAGGCCGATCCGGACCGCGGCGCCGGGGGACAGGTAGGAGCCGAAGGAGCCGGCGAGCAGCACCTGCTGGACGTCGCCGGGCTCGAGGCCGAGCTGGTCGAGCAGGAGCGACCAGCCGGTGGAGATCGCGGCCTTGGCGAACTGGAGCTCGCGGACGTCGCGCTGCGACAGCACGATGCACTCGTCCGCGGGCGCGTCCGGGGCCGGCCGGTGCAGCACGAACACCCGCTCCTTGCCGATCATGGTGAGCCGGTCCGCCAGCGCGGGCGCGAGCGCGGCCGCCTGCTCCTCGGGGACGAACCGCCCGGACGAGTCGAGCAGGCCGACCCGGACCAGCTCGGAGACGACGTCGACCAGGCCGGAGCCGCACAGGCCGCGCGGCTCGACGTCCCCGATCACCCCGAGCTCGACGGTGTCGGTGAGCTTGACGACCTCGATGGCGCCGTCGGCCGCGCGCATGCCGCAGCGGATCGCGCCGCCCTCGAAGGCGGGGCCTGCCGGAGCGGCCGTCGACACGATGGTGTCCCCGTCGGACAGGACGATCTCGCAGTTGGTGCCGACGTCGATGAACAGCCGGGTGCGCTTGTCCCGGTCCATGCCGGTCGCGAGCATGCCGGCCACGATGTCGCCGCCGACGTACGCCCCGAGCGACGGGAAGACGAAGGCGCGCGCCCGCGGGTGGACGGCGAGGCCGAGGTCGGCGGCGGAGACCTCCGGGAAGGTCGGCCGACGACATGACGAACGGCGCCACCCCGATCGGCTCGGGGTCGATGCCGAGGATCAGCGCGGTCATGGTCGCGTTGCCGGCCAGCGCGACCTCGTAGACGTGGTCCGGCTCGACGCCGCCCTCGGCGCACACCTCGGCGGCGAGCTCGCGCAGCGTGGCGGCGGCGGCCTCCTGGAGCCGGGGCAGCGTCTCGGGATCCAGCATGGTGGCCGAGATCCGGGTGATCACGTCGCCGCCGTAGGGCTGTTGCTTGTTGAGCATCGACGTCACCGCGACGGGCGTCCCGGTCTCGAGGTCCAGCAGGGTGGCCACCACGGTGGTGGTGCCCAGGTCGAAGGCCAGCGCGTAGCGGGTGCCGGTCGTGTCGCCGGCCTCGACGTCGATCAGCGCCTCGTCGGCGATCACCGCGGTGACCTTGAAGTCCGCCTCGCGCAGCACCTTCGGCAGCCCGCGCAGCACCGCGAGCTCGCAGGTCAGCTCGAGGTCGTCGATCGCGTCGAGCAGCCGGACCAGGTCGGTGCGCTGGTCGGCGAGGGTCGGCTCGGCCAGCTCGACGTAGCGCTTCTGCAGCGCCGGGCGCAGGATCACCTGCCGGCCCACGCCGACGGTGGCGGCCTTGGGACGGGTGGTGAGCGGGGGTACGGCGACCGCGAGGTCGCGGGTGGCCGACACCAGGCAGGCGAGCCGCCAGCCGCCGGCCAGCTGGTCGGCGGTGAACGTGCGGGTGTCGTGGTGGGTGATGGGGCTGGCCGGCTCGATCTGCACCCGGCACTTGCGACAGGTGCCGTGGCCGCCGCAGGTGGAGTCGATGGCGATGCCGTTCCACGACGCGGAGTCGAAGACGGTGACGCCGGGGGGCACCCGGACCGACTTCGGCCCGGAGGCGCCCGCCACGTCGAAGGTGAGCTCGACCCGGCCGGTGCCGTCGTGGGTGGGCTCGGCGACCGGCTCGGCCGACGCGGCACCGGGGACGGGAGGGGCGAGCAGCCCCTCGCGGCGCAGGTCGTCGGTCACGTCGTGGCGGCCGCCGCGGCCGCCTTGGCCCGGTGCCGGGCGATCCACGCCATGCCCCAGTCGTCGTGGCCCAGGAGCAGGTCGGCGGCCTTCACGGCCTCGACGATCTCGGGGGTGCGGGCGTCCATGATCGCGCTGGTGAGCCCGGAGGTCATCGCCATCGGCAGGAACGCGGCGCCGAGCTGGTGCCGCGACGGCATGCCGAACGACACGTTGGACGCGCCGCAGGTCATGTTCAGGCCCCAGGTGTCGCGGATGCCGCGCATCGTCTCCATGGTGGCGACGGCGGTGGCGGTGTCGGCGCCGATCGGCATGGCCAGCGGGTCGATGACGATGTCGTTGAGCGCGATGCCGTACTCCTGGGTCGCGACCCGGACGATCTTGGCGACCAGCTCGAGGCGCTTCTCGGACTCCATCGGGATCTCGTCGTGGTCGTTGGGCAGCGCGATCACGGCGGCGTCGTACTTCTTGACCAGCGGGAGGATCTCCGCCATCCGGTCGTCCTCGGCGGTGATGGAGTTGACCAGGGCCCGGCCCCGGTAGACCGACAGCCCCGCCTCGAGCGCCTCGACGACCGAGGAGTCGATGCACAGCGGCAGGTCGGTGAGCTCCTGGATCATCGTGACCGCCTTGGCGAGGAGCTCGGCCTCGTCGGTCAGGGGCACGCCCATGTTGACGTCGAGCATCGTCGCGCCGCCCTCGACCTGCGACTTGACGTCGCGCTCGATCGCCGAGAAGTCCCCGGCGCGCAGCTGCTCCTGGAAGATCCGGCGCCCGGTCGGGTTGATCCGCTCCCCGATCAGGACGAAGGGGCGCGCGTGACCGAGCACCACCTCCTGGGTGGCCGAGCGGACGACCGTCTCCTGCGGCTCGGCGGGCGCGCTCATACGGGGTCCCCGTTCGAAGCGGAGCGAAGCGAGCATTCGAATGGGGTGTTCATGCCGACACCAACGAGCGCTTCTTGTGGAGCAGGTCCTTGGCGCGCTTGACGCAGGCGGAGGCGTCCGCGGCGTACCCGTCGGCACCGACCGCGTCGGCGTACTCCTGGGTGACGGGAGCACCGCCGACCATGACGATCACGGACTCGCGCAGGCCGGCCTTCTGGAGCGCGTTGATGTTGGCCTTGAACATCGGCATCGTCGTGGTGAGGAAGGCCGAGAAGCCGACGATGTCGGGGTGGTGCTCCTCGATCGCGGCCACGAACTTCTCCGGTGCGACCTGCACGCCGAGGTCGATGACCTCGAAGCCGGCGCCCTCCAGCATGATGTTGACGAGGTTCTTGCCGATGTCGTGGACGTCGCCCTTGACGGTGCCCATCAGGAACTTGCCGATGGTCTGCACGCCGGTCTCCGCGAGCAGCGGCCGCAGCACCTCCATGGCCCCGGCCATCGCGCGCCCGGCGATCAGCATCTCGGGGACGAAGAAGTCGCCGCGCTCGAACCGGGCGCCGACCTCCTCCAGCGAGGGGATCAGGGCGTCGAAGAGCAGCGACTGCGGCTCCATGCCGAGCGTCAGCGCCTCGTGGGTCAGCTCGAGCACGCGCGGCGCGTTGCCCACGAGAGTTTCGTCGTACAGGGCCTGGAGGATCTCTTGTTCGTTCATGGTGCGTCGACCTTCCCTAGGAGTTTGGTGAGCCTCTCGGACTGACTGACGAGCAGGGCGCCCGTCGGAGCGAGCCGCTCCGCGAGCCGGGCGGTGGGACCCGAGATCCCCAGGGCGGCGATGACCTTGCCGTCCCGGTCACGAACGGGGACGGCGACACCGGTGAGGCCGAGCTCGAGCTCGTCCACCGTGGCGGCGTAGCCACGGGACCGGACCACGGCCAGGTCGGCGGCGAACCTCGCGGCGTCGGTCTCGGTGTGCGGGGTGACCGCGGCCAGCACGCCGCCGGGCGGCTCGATCGCGTCGAACGCGTAGAGCACCTTGCCCAGGGCCGACGCGTGCGACGGCACGTCGACGAGGGTCCAGTCGCGGGTGCCGAGCAGGTAGCGGGCGTCGACCTGGGCGATGTGGCTGACCCGGCCGCCACGGGGGACGCCGAGGTTCACCGTCTCGCCGGTCTCCTCACCGATGGCCGCCATCACCGGACGGGCCAGGCGGGCCAGCTCCTCCCACGGGTCGTGGCGGGCGGCGTACAGGTCGAAGAGCGGGCCGGCGACGTAGGACCCGGTGCCGCTGCGCTCGACCAGCTCGGTGCGCTCGAGCGCCGTGAGCAGCCGGGAGGCGGTCGACTTCGGGAGGCCGCACTCCTCGGCGAGCGAGGCGAAGCTGACCGGCTCGTCGGCCCGGACGACGGTGGCCACGAGCAGGGCGGCGCGATCCACCGCCTGCGTGCCGCTCGCCGCCGGACTGCTCATGCTTGACCTGCTCCGTTCCGGGGTTCCATGATATGGAACACTCGTTCCATATCATGAGGCTCTCTGCCACGGAGGGTCAAGTGGTCTCGACAAGCTCGACCGACGGAGGGCCGCATGTTCCGCAACCGGATGCCCCGCTACGACATCCTCTCCGAGGAGGCGATGGCCACCCTCGACAAGGGCTGGCGCCGTCTGATGACCGAGATCGGCGTGGAGTTCATGGACCAGCGGGCGCTGGACCTCTTCGCCGCGCACGGCCAGCGGGTCGAGGAGAACAAGGTCTTCCTCGACCCCGACTTCGTGCTCGAGCAGGTCGCCAAGGCGCCGCGCGAGTTCGACGTCCAGGCCCGCAACCCCGAGAACTCCGTCCACATCGGCGGTGACGCGATGGCCTTCGGCGCGGTCTACGGCCCGCCGTTCGTCCGCCAGGGGGAGGTACGCCGCGACGCGACGATGCAGGACTTCCGCCAGTTCACCCAGCTCGCGCAGTCGTTCCCGGTGCTCGACTCGGCGGGCGGCGTCATCTGCGAGCCCAACGACACCCCGCTCGACTCCCGGCACCTCGACATGACCTACGCGCTGCAGACCCTGACCGACAAGGTCTACATGGGCAACGTCGTGTCGGGGGTCAACGCCGCGGACACCATCAGGATGGGCGAGATCCTCTTCGGGTCGCGCGCCGCCATCGAGGAGACGCCGGTCTCGATCTCGCTGATCAACTGCAACTCGCCGCTGCGCTGGGACGACCGGATGCTGGAGGCGCAGTTCGAGTACTCCGCGGCCAACCAGCCGGTCGTGCTCACGCCGTTCATCCTGATGGGGGCGATGTCGCCGGTCACCATCCCGGCCGCGCTGGTGCAGCAGATCGTCGAGGCCCTCTCGGGCATCGCCCTGTCCCAGCTGATCCGGCCGGGCTGCCCGGTGATCTTCGGGTCGTTCCTCTCCAACATCGACATGCAGTCGGGCTCCCCGACCTTCGGCACCCCCGAGTCGGGCATCGGCCTGCTGTGCACCGGCCAGATCGCCCGGCACTTCGGGCTGCCGTTCCGCACCGGTGGCGGCCTCACGTCGTCGCAGGTCGCCGACGCGCAGGCGGGCTACGAGGCGCTGATGACGATGATGCCGACGTTCCTCGCCGGCGCGAACTGGGTCATGCACTCGGCCGGCTGGCTCGAGGGCGGGCTGGTCGCGGGCTACGAGAAGTTCATCGTCGACGTCGAGATCCTGCAGATGCTCCAGCACGAGTTCACCCCGCTGGAGATCGACGAGGAGTCGATGGCGTTCGGCGCCCACGAGGAGGTCGGCCACGGCGGCCACTTCCTCGGCGCGATGCACACGATGGAGCGCTTCCGCACCTGCTTCTACCGCCCGCTGCTGTCCTCGTCGGAGAACTACGAGCGCTGGATGCGCAACGGCGGCGCCGACACCACCACCCGGGCCACGGCGATCTACCAGAAGCGCCTGGAGGAGTACGTCCAGCCGCCTCTGGACGACGCGATCCGCCTGGAGCTCGAGGAGTACGTCGTCCGCCGCCGCGCCGAGCTCGGCGACTGACCGGTGGTGAGCTGTCGTCCGCGCACGCGCCACGCGCGCGAGCCGACGGCGAGGTGAGCGCCCGGGAGTGCGTGCTGACCCTGATCTGCCCCGACCGGCCGGGGATCGTGCACGAGGTGTCGGGCTTCCTGGTCGGCCACCACGCCAACATCGTCGAGAGCCAGCAGTTCCACGCCGCGCTCGAGGACCGGTTCTTCATGCGGGTCCGGTTCGAGGGGACGCAGGGACCGCTGGACCTCGACGGCCTCCGGGCCGACTTCGCCGCGGTGGCCGCGCGGTTCGGGATGCAGTGGGAGCTGTGGGACACCGCGGTGCCGTACCGCACGCTGCTGATGGTGTCCCAGCACCTGCACTGCCTCAACGACCTGCTGTTCCGCTGGTCCACCGGCTCCCTGAACATCGACATCCCGGCGATCGTCAGCAACCACCGCGACGCGCAGCGGCTGGCCGACACCTACGGGCTGGAGTTCCACCACATCCCGGTCACGCCGGACACCAAGCCCGAGGCCGAGCGCCGGCTGGCCGAGGTCGCCGACACCCACGACGTGGACCTGATCGTGCTGGCCCGCTACATGCAGATCCTCAGCGACGACCTGTGCCGGCGCTGGTCGGGGCGGATCATCAACATCCACCACTCGTTCCTGCCGAGCTTCAAGGGCGCCAAGCCCTACCACCAGGCCTTCGAGCGGGGGGTGAAGCTGGTGGGCGCGACCGCCCACTACGTCACCGCCGACCTCGACGAGGGCCCGATCATCGAGCAGGACGTGCTCCGGGTCGACCACAGCCTGGAGCAGGACCAGCTGGTGGCGGCGGGTCGGGACGTCGAGGCGCAGGTGCTCTCCCGGGCCGTCCGCTGGCACGCCGAGTCGCGGGTGCTCCTGAACGCGCACCGCACGGTCGTCTTCCGCTGAGGCGCTGTCGCGCCTGGTGCTCTACGGTTGCGCCATGAGCAACCAGGCGGGCGTCGCGGGGGTGCAGTCGGTCGACCGGGCGCTCAGCATCCTGGAGACGCTCGCACGGTCCGGCGAGCTCGGGGTGACCGAGCTGGCGGTCGGCCTCGACGTGCACAAGTCCACCGCGTTCCGGCTGGTGGCCACGCTGGAGAGCCACGGCCTGGTCGAGCAGACCGAGGACCGCGGGAAGTACCGCCTCGGCGTCGGCCTGCTCCGGCTCGCCGGCGCCACGACCGCCCGCCTCGACGTGGTGCAGGAGGCGCGGTCCATCTGCCGCAAGCTCGCCGCGGACACCCGCGAGACCGTCAACATCGCGGTGCTCGCCGACCGGGCCGCGCTCTACCTCGACCAGGTCGCCGGCTCCAGCGCGCTCCAGTCGCACAACTGGGTCGGCCAGCACATCCCGCTGCACGCCACCAGCAACGGCAAGGTGCTGCTCAGCGGTCTCGAGAGCACCGAGCAGACCCGGATGCTCGGCGCGCTGCCCGCCTACACCGGCCTGACGATCACCAAGAAGGGCGAGCTGCGCAAGGAGCTCGACAAGGTCCGGGAGCAGGGGTACGCCGTCGCCGTCGACGAGCTCGAGGTGGGGCTCACCGCGGTGGCCGCCCCGATCCACAACGCGCACGGCGACGTGATCGCGTCGATGAGCGTCAGCGGCCCCACCTTCCGGCTCGACGAGGCCCGGCTGCCCGAGGTGATCGGCCTGCTGACCGAGGCCGCGGCCGAGGTGTCGCACCGGCTCGGCTGGGGTCAGCGGTGAGACGTGCAGCGGGGCGCGAGGAACGAGCGCCCGGTGGGCTCGGTCAGGGCGACCGGGCTTGTCGAGACCGGTCACAGATAGCGGCTGCTCGGCCAGAGGGCGCCGAGGTCGACGTCCGGGAACCGCGCGGCCACCGCGTCGTACACCCCGCGGTAGTGCCCGGCGACCCGCGCCACCAGGGCGTCCGGAAGCGGCGCGCCCTTCGGTGAGGCGTTGACGACGTGGTCGAGGTCGGGGGCGTGCTGGTCGATGCCGAGGTGGGCACACAGGTCGGCGAGGACGTCGGCGTCGAAGAGCCGCTCGTAGAACCCGACCCACGGCTCGCCCGGTGCGAACGCCTCGTCCATCGCCGCCAGGGTGAGGTCGTAGCGGGTCCGGGTCTCGTGGTCCTCCCGCGCGAAGAGCCGGGCCACCCAGTCCTCCGTGGGGCCGGGGAACTCCTCGGGGCGGCGCTGCTGGTTCATCCGCACCATCGACCAGATCCGCTCGACCGGGTCCCGCATCAAGAACACCGGCACCGTGCGCACGCCGCGGCGGGCGAAGCCCTCCCGGATCCCGGCCAGCCGTGCGGCGGGGAGCAGGGCGTACGACGGCGTGATGTCGCAGGTGAGCCGGATCCCGTCGCGCGCCAGCAGCCCGGTGAAGTAGTCGAGGTAGGTCTCGGGGTCGGCGTAGAAGGCCGCCTGCCGCAGCGCGTCGGCGTTGGCGGCCGCGCCGCGCTCGAGCGCGTCGACGGCCTTGGCCGCACGCGCGACCACCCGCCTGCGCATCCACGCCTCCGAGGGGAGGTCGAGGCCGTCGAAGACGTGGTACTCCTTGCGGAAGCCGGGGTCGCACTGGGCGGACGCGGCGAGGTAGTCGTGCAGCCACGAGGTGCCGCCCTTCTGGCAGCCCAGCCCGAGGGCGAACGTCGTCATCGTTGCATCATCGCAACCCGGAAGTACCTTGACGTAATCGACCGTCGGACCCATGCTCAGCCCCAAGAGCCGTTGCGACATGAGCACTCGGGTTGCCCCATGCGCAACGATCCCGTCGAGCGGGAGGACCGCGTGCCCGAGCCCACGCTGTACGTAGGGGCGTCGTGGGTGAGCGCCCGCGAGGGTGGTCGCCGGGAGATCCGCTGCCCCGCCGACGGCACGCTGGTCGGCGTCGTCGACGAGGCCACCGCCGCGGACACGGAGGCAGCGATCGCCGCGGCGCGAGCCGCGTTCGACGACGGGCCGTGGGCGACGACGACCCAGCGCGAGCGGGGTGAGCTGCTGGTGCGGGTCGCCGACCTGCTGCAGCGCGACAAGGCCGCCATCGCCCGGATGGAGAGCCTGGACACCGGCAAGCGGCTCGCCGAGAGCGAGTACGACGTCGACGACGTCACCAGCGTCTTCCGGCACTACGGCTCGATCGCGGGCGACGAGCCCGAGCGGGCCGTGGACGTCGGCCGCGGGGACGTCGAGTCGCGCGTGGTGCACGAGCCGGTCGGGGTCTGCGCGCTCATCACCCCGTGGAACTACCCGCTGCTCCAGGTCGCGTGGAAGGTCGCGCCCTGCCTGCTGGCGGGCAACACCTTCGTCCTCAAGCCCAGCGAGCTCACCCCCCACACCGCGATCCACCTGATGCGGCTCCTGGAGGAGGCGGGGGTGCCCGCCGGGGTGGCCAACCTCGTCCTCGGCGCCGGCGCGACCGCCGGGGCGCCGCTCTCCACCGATCCCCGCGTCGACCTGGTCTCCTTCACCGGAGGGGTCGAGACGGGCAAGCGGCTGATGGTCAACGCCGCGGACACGGTCAAGAAGATCGCCCTCGAGCTGGGCGGCAAGAACCCCAACGTCGTCTTCGCCGACGCCGACCGCGAGACCGCGCTCGACATGGCGCTCACCGCGGTGTTCCTGCACTCCGGCCAGGTCTGCTCGGCCGGCGCCCGGCTGGTCGTCGAGGAGAGCATCCACGACGAGTTCGTCGACGAGCTGGTGCGGCGCGCCGGCCGGATCCGGCTCGGTGGCCCCTTCGACGAGCAGGCCGAGACCGGCCCCCTCATCTCCCAGGGCCACCTCGACAAGGTGGCGGCGTACGTCGACGGCGCGGTCGCCGAGGGCGCGACCCTGCGCGTGGGCGGCGAGCGGGTGTCGTCCGGTTCGAGCACCGACCTGAGCGCGGGCTACTTCTTCCCGCCGACGGTGCTCGACGACTGCGACACCTCGATGCGCTGCGTGCAGGAGGAGTCGTTCGGCCCGGTGCTGACCGTGGAGACCTTCCGGGACGAGGACGAGGCGGTCCGGCTCGCCAACGACTCGATCTACGGACTGGCGGGCGCGGTGTGGACCACCGACGACGACAAGGCGGAGCGGGTGGCCCGGCGGATGCGGATGGGCACCGTGTGGATCAACGACTACCACCCCTACGTCGCCCAGGCCGAGTGGGGCGGCTACAAGCAGTCCGGGATCGGTCGCGAGCTCGGCCGCGCCGGGCTCGAGGAGTACCAGGAGACCAAGCACATCTGGCGCAACACCAAGCCGGAGCCCCAGCAGTGGTTCGGTGACGGGACATGAGGTCTCGACACTGCGCTCGCTGCTCGACCACCGAGAGCGCTGCGCTGCTCGACCACCGAGAACAGGGACGCTCGATGAGCCGGGAGCGGAAGCGCTACGACTACGTCATCGTCGGCGGTGGCTCGGCGGGCAGTGCGCTGGCCAACCGGCTGAGCGCGGACCCGAGCGCGTCGGTGCTCGTCCTCGAGGCGGGGCACGCGGACACCCGCCTCGACCCGCTGGTGAACATGCCCGCGGCGCTGCCGTTCCCGATCGGCAACCGGCTCTACGACTGGAAGTACCAGACCGATCCCGAGCCGCACATGAACAACCGGCGGATCTACCACGCGCGCGGCAAGGTCCTCGGCGGCAGCAGCTCGATCAACGGGATGATCTTCCAGCGCGGCAACCCGATGGACTTCGAGCGCTGGGCGGCCGACCCCGGCCTCGAGACGTGGGACTACCTGCACTGCCTGCCGTACTTCAAGCGGATGGAGACCCGCTTCGACGACTCCGGCCGGCCTTCCGGGGACGCCTGGCGCGGCGACGACGGCCCGCTGCTGCTGGAGCGCGGTCCGGCCACCAACCCGCTCTTCGGGGTGTTCTTCGAGGCCGCCCAGCAGGCGGGCTTCCCGCTGACCGACGACGTCAACGGCTACCGGCAGGAGGGCTTCGCCCGGTTCGACCGCAACATCTACCGGAGCCGCCGCTGGTCTGCCGCCCGGGCCTACCTCGACCCGGCCCGGTCGCGCCCCAACCTGCGCATCGAGACCCTCGCCTTCGTCACCGGCGTGCGGTTCCAGGGCAAGCGCGCGGTCGGCGTCGACTACCGGCACGCCGGCCGCCCGCGCAGCGTCGAGGCGGGCGAGGTGGTGCTCTGCGGCGGCGCGATCAACACCCCGCAGCTCCTGCAGCTCTCCGGCGTCGGCGACGCCGACGCACCTCGGGCCTTTGGGCGTCGAGATGGTCCACGACCTCAAGGGCGTGGGCGCCAACCTGCAGGACCACCTCGAGGTCTACGTCCAGTACGCCTCGAAGCAGCCGGTCTCGATCGCGCCCGGCCTGGAGTGGCACCGCCGTCCCAAGATCGCCTTCGACTGGCTCTTCCGGCGCACCGGCCTCGGCGCCACCAACCACTTCGAGGGCGGCGGCTTCTGCCGCAGCAACGACGAGGTCGGGTGGCCGAACCTGATGTTCCACTTCCTCCCGGTCGCCATCCGGTACGACGGGTCGTCACCGAAGCAGCTGCCTCCGGGGGGCCACGGCTACCAGGTGCACGTCGGACCGATGTACGCCGACACCCGCGGGCACGTGAAGATCCGCAGCACCGACCCGCGCGAGCACCCGAGCATGCTCTTCAACTACCTGTCGACGCCGATGGACCGCAAGGAGTGGGTGGAGGCCATCCGCACGTCCCGGCTGATCCTCAACCAGCCCGCGTTCGCGCCGTACAACGGCGGCGAGCTGTCCCCCGGACCGGGCGTCGAGACCGACGAGGAGATCCTCGACTGGGTGCGCGACGACGCCGAAACCGCCTTGCACCCCTCCTGCACTGCCAAGATGGGCACCGAGGAGGGATCCGTGACCGATCCGCTGACCATGAAGGTGCACGGCCTCGAGGGCCTGCGGGTCGTGGACGCCTCCGTCTTCCCCTACGTCACCAACGGCAACATCTACGCGCCGGTGATGATGGTGGCCGAGAAGGCCGCCGACCTGATCCTCGGCAACACGCCGCTCGCACCGGCCACGGTGCCGTACTACCGCCACGGGGCCGGGCTGCCGCTCTGGCCGGACGGACACGTCGAGACCGGCCAGGAGGCCACATGACTGACAGCGCGCTGCACGTCGACGGGCTGTGGAAGATCTTCGGCCCCAAGTCCGACAAGGTGCTCGGCACGGCCGACGCCGAGCTCAGCCGGGCCGACCTGAAGGCCAAGACCGGCTGCGTGGTGGGTGTCCGCGACGTGTCCTTCGAGGTGGCCCCCGGCGAGGTGTTCGTCGTGATGGGCCTGTCCGGCTCGGGCAAGTCCACGCTGGTGCGGTTGCTCACCCGCCTCATCGAGCCCACGTCCGGGACCGTCACCATGAACGGCGAGGACATCACCGGCGCGTCCGCGAGCCCGGCTGCGCGACGTCCGCCGCCACCAGGTGTCGATGGTGTTCCAGCACTTCGGCCTGCTGCCGCACCGCCAGGTCCTCGACAACGTCGCCTACGGGCTCGAGGTGCGCGGGGTGCCGAAGAAGGAGCGCCGGGCGCGGGCCGCCGAGATCGTCGACCTCGTGGGCCTGACGGGCTACGAGAAGTCCTACCCCGACCAGCTCTCCGGCGGCATGCAGCAGCGGGTCGGTCTGGCCCGCGCGCTCGCCGGGGACCCCGACATGCTGCTCTTCGACGAGCCCTTCTCGGCGCTCGACCCGCTGATCCGGCGCGACATGCAGGCGGAGGTCATCCGACTCCACCACGAGCTCGGCAAGACCATGGTCTTCATCACCCACGACCTGTCCGAGGCGCTCAAGCTCGGGGACCGGATCCTGATCATGCGCGACGGGGCGATCGTCCAGATCGGCACGCCCGACGAGGTGGTGGCCCGGCCGGCCGACGACTACGTCAAGGACTTCGTGTCCGAGGTGCCCAAGTCGCACGTGCTGACCCTGAAGTGGGTGATGCGCGAGCCGCGACCCGGTGAGTCCATGGAGGGCCCGACCCTGCCCGTGAGCACCATCGTGCGCCAGGCGGCCCGGGCCGCCATCGCCTCCGACCACCCGATCCGGGTGGTCGACGGTGACACGCTGCTGGGCGTGGTGGACGAGGACGACATCATGCGGGTCGTCGTGGCCGAGGACCAGAATGACCACCACGCTGCAGGCCCCGCCGCCCACACCGGTCGAGCCCGGCGCCACGCCACCGACGCCGGAGGAGAAGCGGATCTCGCGCTTCTACCTCGCCGCCGTCGTGATCGGCGTGTGGATCGTGGTGTGGGCCTTCACGAAGGGCCAGCAGACCCTCGACCTGCCCGGGCGCGAGAGCACCGACCTGCACGACTCGTTGACCGAGTTCCGCAACGGGATCATCGCCGGCCGGGAGAACAACCCGGTGATGCAGGTGACCAACGCCATCGCCGAGGCCTTCCGCAGCATCGTGGACTGGTTCCAGCGGATGGTCGCCCGACCGAACTTCCCGCGTCCGGTGCCCGAGGTCGGCTGGCTCGGGGTCACCGCCGTCGCGACCTGGATCGCCTACGCGATCGCCAACGGACGCATCGCCGTGCTGGTGCTGTGCTCGTTCCTCTCCTTCGGAGCCTTCGGCTACTGGGAGGACTCCATCGACCTGCTCATCGTCACCGCCGTGTCGGTCGTGATCGTGCTGGTCGTCGGGCTGCCGCTGGCGGTGCTGTTCGGCACCAAGGACTGGGCGGCCCGGATCCTGACGCCGATCCTGGACTTCTTCCAGACCATGCCCACCTTCGTCTACCTGCTGCCGATCGTGCTCTTCTTCGGCATCGGCGTCAGCGGCGCCGTCGTGTGCACCTTCGTCTACGCGCTGCCGCCGCTGATCCGGATCGGCGGCTTCGGCATCAGGGAGGTGTCGCCGACGACCGTGGAGGCCACCGACTCGGCGGGTCAGACCTACTGGCAGCGGTTGCGGAACGTCCAGCTCCCGATGGCGCGCAAGACGATCATCGTCGGCCTCAACCAGACCACGCTGGCGGCGCTGTCGATGGCGACCATCGCGTCCTTCGTCAACGGCCCGGGCCTGGGCAAGCCGGTGCTCAACGGCCTGGTCCGAGGGGACTTCGGCGGCGCGTTCGTGCCCGGCGCCCTGATCGTGCTGATGGCGGTGATGCTCGACCGGACGACCACCGCGGCCAGCGAGCGCGCGGAGATCGTCGCCCGCGGCGGCGGTGGCAACCCCCGCACGCGGCGGATCATCCTCGTCGTCGGCGGCATCCTCGCCCTGGTCGCCGTGTGGTACTCCCGCTACTCCCGCGACTTCGCGGAGTTCCCGACGCTCACCTGGGGGGACCGGGTGGCCGAGGTCGCGGACGACGTGATGCGCTGGATCGTGGACACGTTCGGCGGCGCCACCGAGGCGTTCAAGAACTTCATCAGCACCGTCTTCCTCAACCCCCTGCAGTCGCTGATCGCCGAGTCGCCCTGGTGGCTGACAGCGCTCGGGATCCTGGCCCTCTCGGTCGTCTACGGCGGCGTCCGCGCCGTGATCATCACCGCGTTCTGCCTGGGCGGAATCCTCTACCTCGACCTGTGGCACGACGCCATGGTCACCCTCAACATGACGCTGGTCGCCACGACCCTCGTGATGATCCTGGCCCTGTTCTTCGGAGTCTGGATGGCCCGGAACCATCGGGTCGACCTGGTGATGCGGCCGGTGCTGGACGCCGGCCAGACGATCCCGCCGTTCGTCTTCCTGATCCCGGTGCTCGCCCTGTTCGGACCCACCCGGTTCACGGCCATCGTCGCCGGCATCGTGTACGCCGCCCCGCCCGCCATCAAGCTCGTCGCCGACGGGATCAGGGGGGTCTCGCCCACCACCGTGGAGGCCGGGCGGTCGACCGGGTCGACGGCCTGGCAGGAGATCACCAAGGTGCAGATCCCGATGGCCAAGCCGTCGATCGTGCTGGCGACCAACCAGGGCCTGCTCTACGTGCTGGCCATGACGGTCATCGGCGGCCTGGTCGGCGCGGGTGCGCTCGGCTACGACGTCGTCCTCGGCTTCTCCCGGAGCGAGGAGTGGGGCAAGGGCGCGGCGGCCGGCCTCACCATCGTGCTGCTCGGCGTGATGCTCGACCGGATCACCCGCGCGGCGGCCGAACGGCGCGCCACCTGAGTTTGCAGGACAACCACAAGATGAGGAGCAGCACATGAGGAACACCCGCAGCAGGGGTGCACGACTGGGGGCCTTCGCCGCCGTCGCCACACTTGCGCTCTCCGCCTGTGGCGGGGGATCCATCGAGGATGAGACCGAGGCCAACGAGTCCCAGGCCGCCGAGGCCGGGGGCGAGTGCGGTGAGCTCAACATGGCCATCAACCCGTGGGTGGGCTACGAGGCCAGTGCCTACGTCGTCGGCACCGTCGCCCAGGACGAGCTCGGCTGCACCGTGAACTACAAGGACCTGAAGGAGGACGTCTCCTGGCAGGGCTTCGGAACCGGCGAGGTCGACGTCGTCATCGAGGACTGGGGCCACCCGGACCTGGAGAAGAAGTTCTTCGAGGGGTCCGGTGACGGCACCGCGACCGACTTCGGCCCCAACGGCAACGTGGGGATCATCGGCTGGTACGTCCCGCCGTGGCTCGCGGCCGAGCACCCGGACATCCTCGACTGGGAGAACCTCAACGACTACGCGGCGGACTTCGCCACCTCCGAGTCCGGGGGCAAGGGCCAGTTCCTGGGCGCCGACCCGTCCTACGTCCAGTTCGACGAGGCGATCGTCAGCAACCTCGACCTCGACTTCGAGGTCGTCTTCTCCGGCAGCGAGGCCGCCAGCATCGAGGCGTTCCGGCAGGCGGAGGAGAACAAGGAGTTCCTGATCGGCTACTTCTACGAGCCGCAGTACTTCATGGCCGAGGTGCCGTTGGAGAAGGTCGCGCTGCCGCCGTACGAGGAGGGCTGCCAGGACGACCCGGCCACGGTCGCCTGCGACTACCCCGAGACGACGCTGAAGAAGATCGTCTCGACGGAGTGGGCCGAGTCCGACTCGACCGCCGTGTCGCTCGTGGAGGCCTTCGAGTGGACCAACGACGACCAGAACGTCGTCGCGGGCTACATCTCGGACCAGAAGATGGACCCCGAGGACGCGGCGGCCAAGTGGATCGCCGAGAACCCGGACCAGGTCGAGCTCTGGCTCAACCCGTAGCAGGGACGGTTGAGGGGGCCGCCGGGTGGCGGTCCCCTCAACCACCGTCCGTGCGCTGGCGGACGTACGCCGCGAAGCCCGGCAGCGTGAACCGCACCAGGCCGTGACCGACCGGCTCGATGACGCCCTTGTCGATCAGCCGCTCCCGCGGGACGCTGATCGCCCGGGAGTCCTGCCCGAGGTTGGCGGCGATCTGGGCCCGGGAGACGTTGCCGTCACCGGCGGCCGCCATCGCGGTGAGGAACGACTGCTCGGTGGGCGTCGCCGAGCCCCACCGGGCGCGGTACATCGCGGTGACCTGACCCGTGGCCGCCGGGATGCCGGCGCGCACCGCCGCCATCCCGATCCGGTCGCCCGCGGCCGGAGCGGCGGCCGCCCAGCTCGCGCTGCCGAGCAGCTGGAGGAAGTAGGGGTAGCCGCCCGACTCGGCCACCACGGCGTCGAGGGCCGGTCCGGTCCAGGCGACGCCGAGCTCGTCGGCGGGCCCGGTGACGGCCGCCCGGGCGTCGGCATCGGCCAGCAGGTCGAGGGCGACGAACGAGCTGCGCTCCCCGAAGGTCGCCGCCCGGGTGATCGCCTCCGGGGTGACCGGGAGCCCGGCGGCGACGACCGCGAGCGGGTTCTCCTCCCGGGCCCCGTCGAGGTTCTGCAGCGCGTTGAGGAGCAGCGACAGCTCCTCCCGGGCGGCCGCGTGCAGCTCGTCGACCAGCACCAGCAGCCCGGCGCCGCCGCGGTCGCGCACCATCCGCGCCGACTCGTGCAGCAGGTCCTCGAGGGCCGCGACCGGGGCGGTGGGCGCTGCTGGGTCGGGCTCGGAGCGCACGTCGGCGGACACCTTCAGACCGGGGACCCCGAGCTCGACGCCGATCCGGTCCAGGTGGGTGCGCCAGCGCGCCGACGGTCCGCCGCGCGGCACGACGTCGGCGCGCTCCAGGCTGCGGGCCACGCCCGCGACCAGCTCGGGGAGCACCGGCGTGCCCCGCACGCAGGAGACCCAGACGGACACGAAGCCCAACGCCGCGGTCTCGCGCTGGGCCGCCCGCAGCAGGGAGGTCTTGCCGAGCCCGCGCGGGGCGTGGAAGACGAGCAGCGGCCCGCCGAGCTCGCCGTACGTCGCGACCCGGCTGACCTGGTCGCGGATCCGCCCGAGCTCGACGCGTCGGCCGGCCAGGATCCGGGGCACCTGGCCCGGGGTGTACGGGTTCGGCAGCGGGTCGGGCATGGACATACCTCCTTATACCTTGGCTGAGTATAACGATGTATAGAAACCTTGACCGAGGTGTCGGCGTACCGCACACTAGACCGCAGATGTTTCACATCGCGCAACGCGTTGCGCATTACGAAACAAGATCAGATCAGTGAGCAGCACCGAGGAGTGAGCATGGCAACGGTTCCCACGTCCGCGCGGGTGGTGGTCATCGGCGCCGGCATCGTCGGCAACAGCCTGGTGTGGCACCTGGCCCGCCTCGGCTGGCGCAACATCGTGCAGATCGACAAGGGCCCGCTGCCCAACCCCGGCGGCTCCACCGGCCACGCGTCCAACTTCATCTTCACGGTGGACCACTCGCGCGAGATCACCGACCTCACCATGGACTCGGTCGCGCAGTACCAGGAGATGGGCGTGTTCACCCAGTGCGGGGGCTTCGAGGTGGCGCGCACCGAGGCGCGGATGGAGGAGCTGCGCCGCCGCATGTCGAGCGCGCGCATCTGGGGCATCGAGTCCGAGCTGGTCACGCCCGCGCAGGTCAAGGAGAAGGTGCCGTTCCTCGAGGACGACCAGATCGTCGGCGCCTTCTGGACTCCCTCGGTCGGCGTCGTGGACTCCCTGCGTGCGGGCACGATCATGCGTGAGAGGGCGCTCGCCGAGGGCGCGCTCACCGTCGTCCCCAACGTCGAGGTGGTCGGCCTGGACGTCGAGGCGGGCGCCATCGCCCGGGTGCGCACCACCGGGGGCGACATCGAGGCCGAGACCGTGGTCATCGCCTGTGGCGTGTGGAGTCCCAAGATCGCCCGGATGGCCGGTGCCGCGATCCCGCTGACCCCCGCCGTGCACCAGATGATCTCGGTCGGCCCCTGCCCGCAGCTCTCCGGTGGCCAGGGGGAGATCAACTTCCCGATCGTCCGGGACATGGACACCTTCTGCTACGAGCGCCAGCACGGCGCCGACATGGAGGTCGGCTCCTACGCCCACCGCCCCATCCTGTGGGACCCCGAGGACATCCCGTCGATCGAGCAGTCCAAGCTGTCGCCGACGGAGATGCCGTTCACGGAGGAAGACTTCGACCCGCAGCTGGAGCAGGCCTTCGAGCTGATGCCCGACCTGCTCGGTGCCGACGGCGCCGAGATCCGCTACGCGATCAACGGGCTGCTCTCGCTGACCCCGGACGGCTGGCCGGTGCTGGGGGAGACGCCCGAGGTCAAGGGCCTCTGGTCCGCGGCCGCGGTCTGGATCAAGGAAGGCCCGGGGGTCGGTCGTGCGGTCGCCGAGCGGATGACGCACGGTCACTCGGAGATCGACATCAGCCACTCCGACATCGCCCGGTTCTACCCGCACCAGCGCACCCGCGCCCACATCAGGGCGCGCACGTCGGAGGCGTTCAACAAGACCTACGGGATCATCCACCCCGCCGAGCAGTACGAGTCCGACCGCGGCCAGCGGCTCGCCCCCATGCACGCGCAGCAGGTCGAGCAGGGCGCGGTGTTCTTCGAGGCCGCCGGCTGGGAGCGCCCGTTCTGGTACGAGTCCAACGCCGCCCTGGTGGCGGAGTACGGCGACCGGGTGATGCCGCGCGAGCACGAGTGGGACTCCCGCTGGTGGTCCCCGATCATCAACGCCGAGCACCTGCGGATGCGCGAGACGGCCGGCATCGTCGACCTCTCGGCGTTCGCGATCTTCGACGTGGTCGGCCCCGGGGCCCTCGAGACCGTGCAGACCGCGTGCGTCGCCCAGTGCGACCTGGCGATCGGCAAGGTCATCTACACCCCCGTGCTCGACGCCACGGGCGGCTTCGTCTCCGACCTCACCCTGATGCGGCTCGGCCACGACCACTTCCGGGTCGTCACCGGCGGTGCGCACGGCATGGTCGACCGGAAGTGGTTCGCCGACCTGGCCGCCCGCACCGGCGCGGCCGCGGTGACCGACCTGACCTCGGCGTACACGACGATCGGCATCTGGGGACCCCAGGCCCGCGAGGTGCTCGCGTCCCTGACCTCGGCCGACGTCTCGCACGAGACGTTCGGCTTCGGCACGTGTCGCACCATCGAGATGGACTCGCTGAGCGTCCTCGCCTCCCGGATCTCCTACGTCGGCGAGCTCGGCTGGGAGCTCTACGTGCCGATCGAGCAGGGCGCCCGCCTGTGGTCGATGCTGCACGAGGCCGGCGCCGCCCACGGCGCGATCCCGGTCGGCATCGGCGTCTACGGCACCACGGGCCGGATCGAGAAGGGCTACCGCGCGTTCGGTGCCGAGCTCGACGCCGAGCGCTCCGTCGTCGAGGCGGGGATGCAGCGACCCAAGGTGAAGGCCCACGACTTCGTCGGCCGGGACGCCTACCTCAAGCAGCGCGACGAGGCGCCGGCCACCGTGCTCTGCACGCTGACCGTCGACGACCACACCTCGAAGTCGGGGACTGAAGCGCTACATGCTCGGCGGCGAGCCGATCCTCACCCGCGACGGCGGTGAGCTCGTGGACGGCCACGGCCACCGTCCCTACGTCACCTCCGCCGGGTCCGCCCCGTCGCTGGGCAAGCACGTGCTGCTCGCCTACCTGCCGCCCGACCAGGCGGTGCTCGGCAACGCGCTGGCGGTGTCCTACATGGAGGAGCTCTACCCGGTGACCGTCGGCTCGATCGACGCGACCCCGCTCTTCGACCCCGACAACGACCGGATCAAGTCATGACCGACGTCCTCGTCTGCCTGAAGCGGGTGCCGGACTCCTCGGGCGAGGTGCTGCTGACCCCGGACGGCCAGGGGGTCGACGGCAGGTACGTCGGCTTCACGATCAGCAACCACGAGCTGTGCGCCGTGGAGCTGGCCGTGCAGATCGCGGCCGCGACCGGGGGACAGGCGTCCGTGCTGACCCTCGGCCCGGCCGAGGCCGCCGACCAGCTGCGCTCCGCGCTGTCGCTGGGCTGCACGGCCGCGACCCACGTCGTCGCCGACCCGACCGGCTACGGACCGAGCGACGTGGCCGCCGAGATCGCGGCCGTGGTCCGCGACCACGAGGCGGAGGGGCGCCCGCACGACCTCGTGCTGCTCGGCAACGACGCCGCCGACTCCGGCGACTTCCAGGTCGGGATCCGGCTGGCCTACGCGCTCGGCCGCCCGGTGGCCGCCGGGGTCAGCCACGTCGAGATCCTCGACGGGGTCGCCGTGGCCCATCGCCGAGGGCCCGTTCGGCCAGGACACCTACGAGCTCCCGCTGCCCGCGGTGCTCACGGTGCTCGAGGGCGGCGTCGAGCCGCGCTACCCGACCGTGTCGGGCCGGATGAAGGCCAAGAAGGTCGCGATCGAGGAGCGCGAGCCCGCGCTCGCCGAGCGGGTCGGCCCCCAGCGGGTGCGGCTCACCCTGCCGCCGCCGGTGCCCAGCCAGGTGCAGGTCCTGGGCGAGGGGCCCTCGGCCGCCGACGCCGTGGTCAAGGTCCTGGTCGACCTGGGGGTGACCCGATGATCCTGGTCTACGTCGAGAGCGACGCGGACGGCTCCGTCGCCGAGGTCTCCCGCGAGGCCCTGACCTTCGCGCGCTCCCTGTCCGCCGCGGGCGGCGGCATCGCCATCGACGTGGTGGTGGTCGGCGACACGAAGGTCGAGACGCTCGCGGCCTACGGGGTCCGCCACGTCCACCAGGCCGGCGGCGACGCCTTCACGGCGTACGCCGCCGCCGCGCACGCCGCCGCCGTGCAGGCCGCCCGGGCGGCCGCCGGCTCGGTCGTGGTGCTGGCCGGCGGCAGCGCCCCGCGGCACCGAGGTGCTGGCGCACGTGGCGGCCCGCGAGGGCGTGGCGATGGCCGCCAACGTGGTGTCCTTCGGCGGGCTCGCGCCGTTCGTGGTCACCCGTCAGGTGGTCGGTGGCGCGGTGATGGAGGAGATGCGCCTCGACCAGCGGCCGGCCGTCTTCACCGTCGCCGGGCACGCCGTCGAGGCGAGCCCGGCCGACGCTCCCGGGCCGGCCACGATCACGCCGCTGGCGGTCGAGGTCGGCGACGCGGACCTGGTGGCCCGGGTGCGCAGCACCAGCCCGCGCCCCGCCGGCGAGACCGGCAACCTCAAGCAGGCGCGGGTGGTGGTCGGCGCCGGTCGCGGCGCGGGCGGGCCGGACGGCTTCGCCGGCGTCGTCGAGCTCGCGGAGCTGCTCGGCGGACAGCTCGGCGTCTCCCGGGTGGTCACCAGCCTGGGCTGGCGGCCCCACCACGAGCAGGTCGGCCAGACCGGGACCCGGATCTCCCCGGAGGTCTACATCCCCTGCGGGATCAGCGGCGCCATCCAGCACTGGGCGGGCTGCGCGAGCTCGAAGGTGATCCTCGCGGTCAACACCGACGCGGAGGCGCCGATGGTCACCAAGGCGACGTACGCCGTGATCGGCGACATGCACGAGGTGGTCCCGGCGATCAACGAGGCCCTGCGGGCCCGCTAGACGGGTCCTCACCGGGAGTTGCCGGTCGACCTGCCCTTGTACCGTCGGGGCATGCCTGGGCTGCGCGTGACCGGGGCGGTGGCCGTGTCCGTCGCCCTGCTGTCCGCGCTCGCGGGCTGCGGCGACGCGGCCGGGGAGGACGGCTCGCCCGACACCCCGACGTCCCCCGCGGCGACGACCACCACGACGTCGGCGTCCGCGTCGGTGTCGGCCTCGGGCGACACCTTCGTGCTGGACCCCGCCATGGCCGTGGACCCGCCGGGCCGGCTGCGCGACCGGCAGCGTCCGGCGGACCTGCTGGTCTTCAGCCAGGAGCCGCTCGGCGCGGACGTGGTCAGGCGGATCAAGCGGCTCGACCGGGTGGAGGCGGTCGAGGAGCTGAGCCTGGCCCAGGTCACCATCGAGAACCGCGCCATCAACGTCGCGGCGGTCGACCCCGCGACGTACCGCCGCTTCACCCCGCGTGCCTCCGCCGAGCTGCAGGAGGCGTGGGAGCGGGTGGCCGCCGGCGAGCTCGCCATCGACCCGCGCCTCGGGCGCCGCCTCGCCGACGAGGACGGGCTCGTGCGGATGGGTGTGAGCAGCGACGCCCCTGACATCCACGTGGGGGCGTTGGCCCACCAGATCCCCCAGGTCGACGCGGTCGTCAACGAGAAGTGGGGCGAGGCCCTCGGCATGCGGCTCGGCAACGCGCTGCTGATCTCCACCGGCGAGGCCGCGCCGGCCGCCGTCCGGCCGGGCGTCGTGAAGATCGTCGGGGACGACGCGTCCGTGCAGCGGCTCGACATCGCGGCCCGGCTGGGGCTGGACACCTCCGTGCAGCAGACGGCGTTCCTCACCGGTGGCTCGGTGCCCGACGTCGTCGGCGCCTTCAACTACACGGTCCTCGGCGGCGGGCGCATCGCTCCCGAGCAGTCCTGGGTGAGCTCGCACATCAGCACCGAAGCGGTGCCGATCCTGGGCCAGATGACCTGCAACCGGGCGATGTTCCCCCAGCTGCGGGCGGCGCTGACCGAGATCGAGGCGGAGGGGCTGGCCGACGAGATCCACCCGGGGGAGTACGCCGGCTGCTACTACCCCCGCTTCATCGCCGGCTCGCACGACGCTGTCCAACCACTCGTTCGGGCTCGCCTTCGACATCAACGTGCCCGGCAACCAGCGGGGCACGGTCGGCGAGATCGACCGGGGCGTGGTCGCGATCTTCGAGCGGTGGGGCTTCGCCTGGGGCGGCCGCTGGGGCTACACCGACCCCATGCACTTCGAGATGAACCGGATCGTCACCCCCCGCTGAGACCGTGGTTCCGCGGTCCGCTGCGCTCGCACCGCAACCACCGCGAGGGGCCTACGATCGCAGCCATGCGCGCAGCCCAGGTCGTCAGCACCACCGGTCCCGACGGCGTCGAGATCCGGGAGGTGCCGGAGCCGGTGCCGGGGGCCGCGGACGTGCTGATCGAGGTGCACAGCCTGGGCATCTCCTTCCCGGACCTGCTGCTCAGCAAGGGGCAGTACCAGCTGCGCCCGGAGACGCCGTTCACCCTCGGCGTCGACGTCGCGGGCGTGGTGGTCGCGAGCGCGGGCGAGGGCTTCGCGCCCGGCGACCGGGTCTGTGGGGTGGTGCCGTACGGCGCCGCCGCGGAGCGGGCGGTGGTCCCGGTGGTCTCGACCTTCCCGCTGCCCGACGCGTTGTCCTTCGACGAGGGCGCGGCGCTGCCGCTGAACTACCTGACCGCGCACTTCGCGCTGGTCACCCGCGCCGGGCTCCGGGCGGGCGAGACGGTGCTGGTGCACGGGGCGGCCGGCGGGGTCGGCACCGCCACCCTCCAGGTCGCCAAGGGACTGGGGGCGCGGACCATCGCCGTGGTCTCCACCGAGGAGAAGGCCGAGGTCGCCCGCCGCGCCGGCGCCGACGACGCCGTGCTGCTCGACGGCTTCAAGGACGCCGCCCTCGCGCTCACCGACGGACGAGGCGTCGACGTGGTGCTCGACGTCGTCGGCGGCGACGTGTTCACCGACTCGCTGCGCGTGCTCGCGCCGCTGGGCCGGCTGCTCGTGGTGGGCTTCGCCGCCGGCCAGGGCATCCCCGAGGTCAAGGTCAACCGGCTGCTGCTCAACAACATCGACGTCCGCGGGGTCGGCTGGGGCGCCTACGCGATGGCGCGGCCGGGCTTCATGGAGGAGCAGTGGGTCGACCTGGCGCCGATGATCGAGAGCGGCGTCGTCCGGCCGCCGATCGGCGCGACGTACGCCTTCGAGGACATCGGCTCCGCGCTGCGCGACCTCGACGAGCGCCGAGTGCTGGGGAAGGCCGTCGTTCGCGTCCACCCGTGACCTAGGCTCCCTCTGTGACCTTCACCGCAACCCGCTGCTCGCTTCGCTCACACCGCGCCGGGGGCCCCGCATGAGCATCCTGGACGACGCCCGCGAGGGCATGAACCCCGCCATCCGCCCGCAGGACGACCTGTTCGGGCACGTCAACGGCACCTGGCTCGACACCGAGGACATCCCCGCCGACCGGTCGAGCTGGGGGCCCTTCGTCCAGCTCGCCGACATCGCCGAGGAGCAGGTCCACGCGATCATCGAGGAGCTCGCGGCCGGCGACGCCGACGGCAAGGTGGACGCCGAGGCCGAGAAGATCGGCGTCCTCTACAACTCCTTCATGGACACCGAGGCGATCGCCAAGATGGGCATCCGCCCGGTGCAGCCGTTGATCGCCGCGGTGGCGGCGCTGCGCGACGTGCGCGACCTCGCGGCCTTCGTCGGCGAGTTCGAGCGCATCGGCGGCTCCGGTCTCTTCGGGTCCTACGTCGACACCGACCGCAAGGACTCCGACCGCTACCTGGTGTACCTCGTCCAGGGCGGCCTCGGGCTCCCCGACGAGTCCTACTACCGCGAGGACAAGTTCGCCGAGATCCGCGAGAAGTACGCCGCCTACCTGGCCGCGCTGCTGCGCCTGGGGAGCTACGACGGCGACGCCGACGCCGCTGCGGCCACCGTCGTGGCGCTGGAGACCCGGATCGCCGAGGGCCACTGGGAGCGCGCCGAGACCCGCGACGTGCAGAAGACCTACAACCTGACGGCGCTGGCCGACCTCGAGGCGCTCGCGCCCGGCTTCGACTGGACCGCCTACGTCACCAACCTGGGTGGTGGGGCCGACCTGCTCGCGGAGAGCGTGGTCAAGGAGCCGTCGTTCTTCGCGCACCTGTCGCAGCTGCTGACCGAGGTGCCGATCGAGGACTGGCGGGCGTGGATGCTGACGCGGGTGCTGCGCTCGGCCGCGCCGTACCTCACCGACGACTTCGTCGAGACCAACTTCGACTTCTACGGCCGCACCCTCAACGGCACTCCCGAGCTGCGGGCGCGCTGGAAGCGCGGTGTCGCGCTGGTCGAGGGCGCCATGGGCGAGGCCGTCGGTCGCGAGTACGTCGCGCGGCACTTCCCGCCCCGGGCCAAGGCGCAGATGGACGACCTGGTCGCCCACCTGCTCGAGGCCTACCGCCGGTCCATCGCCGCCCTGGACTGGATGAGCGAGGACACCAAGCAGCGGGCCTTCGAGAAGCTGACGACGTTCCGCCCCAAGATCGGCTACCCCGACGAGTTCCGCGACTACTCCGCGCTCCAGGTGCGCCCCGGTGACCTGATGGGCAACGTCGCCGCGGCGGCGGCCTTCGAGACCGACCGGCAGCTCGGCAAGATCGGCAGCCCGGTCGACCGCGACGAGTGGTTCATGCTGCCCCAGACCGTCAACGCCTACTACAACCCCGGCACCAACGAGATCTGCTTCCCCGCGGGCATCCTCCAGAAGCCGTTCTTCTCGGCGGACGCCGAGGAGGCCGAGAACTACGGGGGCATCGGCGCGGTGATCGGGCACGAGATCGGTCACGGCTTCGACGACCAGGGTGCGCAGTACGACGGCGCCGGCAACCTCAACGACTGGTGGACGGCCGAGGACAAGGCCGCCTTCGAGGTGAAGTCGAAGGCCCTCATCGAGCAGTACGACGCCTTCGAGCCGCGCAACCTGCCCGGGGAGCGGGTCAACGGCGCGTTGACCGTGGGGGAGAACATCGGCGACCTCGGCGGGCTGACGATCGCCCACCAGGCCTACGCGATCGCCCGGGACGGCGCCCAGACCCCGGAGGAGAGCCAGCGGCTGTTCATGAACTGGAGCTACTGCTGGCGCACCAAGCGGCGCACCGAGCAGGAGCAGCAGTACCTCACCATCGACCCGCACTCACCGCCGGAGTTCCGGGCCAACATCGTGCGGAACCTCGACGAGTTCCACCAGGCCTTCGGCACCGCGGCCGGGGACGGCCTGTGGCTCGACCCGAGCGACCGCGTCCGGATCTGGTGACCCGGCGCCTCCGGACGCGAGTGACGGGCGCTCCGCGGGGCCGGGGGGTCGCCGCAGAGCACCCGTCTGCTCGGGTGGAGGTGGGGGTCAGCCGGCGCTCAGGCAGGTGAGCTGGAGCTGGACGGAGTCGGCTCCGATCACGTTGACCGGGAACGAACCCTTGGCGGTGAAGCCGCTCGGCCCGTTGCGACGGACCTGCGGAGCGACCAGGTTGGACTCACCGACCCAATAGGCGTTGGCGCTGATCGCGACCTTGCCCGCGGGGCAGGTCGCGGAGACGGTGGTCGTCTGCAGCGGCAGGACGGCGGGAGACGTCGCGGTCACGACCTCGAAGCCGCTCGCGCCACCCCCCAGCACCTCGATGGCGTTCTTCGAGAGGTCGGTGGTCGTCACCGAGCCGTCCCGGACGTGCTCGCCGGTGACCGTGCCGAAGCGGAGGTCCGTGCCGCTCAGCGAGCCGTCCTTCACCAGCGAGGACGTGATCGCGTTCTTCCTGATGTGCTTCCTCGCCACCGACTTCTTCTTGAGGTCCTTGCCGGTGACGGACTTGTTCTTGATGTCCTTGCCGGCGATGGTCCCGTTCTTGACCTGGGCCCCGGTGATCATCAGGGCCGCCGTGGCGGAGGAGGACAGCGCGACCACGAGGGCCAGGATCGCGACTGCCATGGCAGGGGTGAATCGGGGGGATGGTCGTGTCATGCCTCCCCAACACCGGCGCACGAGCGCGAGTTACGGCGTCGGGGCCAAAACCGCCCTCGGGAGGCGAAACCTTTACCTCCGCGAGGAGGCCGTTCCGCATTCAATCAAGTGTCGAACGAGTACAGACCGATCCGGCGTCGCGTGACCCGCTCAGCGGACGCGCCTTGCACCTCGTCCTGTTCTCCACGGCGCGGCACTGGTTGATGCCGGGTCCACCGTCCGCGGTGTCCTTCTCGGTGCCGCCGTCGACGAGGTCGTCACCGGTGCCGGCGAGGAATCGGTCGGAGCCCGGTCCGCCGAAGCCCTGGTCGTTGCCGCCGCCGAGGTCGACCACGTCGTTGCCGCCGCCGCTGCGGACCACGTCGGCCCCGCTGCCACCGTAGATGGTCTCGCCGAGCGGGCCGCCCCAGAAGACGTCCCTGCCGGGCCCGCCGATCAGGTACGCGCCGGTGGCGATGTCGAGGTCGACGGCGAGGGAGACGAACTCGTCGTCTCCGCCGTTGCCCCGGGCCGTCCCGCCGTCCAGCATCCGGATCCGGTCGTCGCCCGGGCCGCCGGCCACGATCTGCGCGTCGCAGATCAGGTCGTCGCCGCCCAGGCCGTCGATGCGGTATCCCCCGAGGATGACGTCGTCGTCCTCGGTGCCGACGAAGCTCTCGCCGGCTGGGACGACCTGCGTCGGCACCGCCCCGAAGCAGGTGTCGTCGCGCTTGGCGGCCTCGGCCGGGGCTCCCCACGCGGTCGCGAGCAGCGCGCCGATGATGACCGACGCCAGGGCGGTGCCGGCGGTGCGGGTGGGCATGGGTCCATCCTCAGGGGATCGCGGAAGGCGGGTTCGACAAGTCTGATGCATCGCCGTTCGGGTTGGTTCGCCGCCGGCCGGGGAATCTCGCGTCGGCGCGCGCTGGTAGGACTGGGGCCGTGACTCCCTACCGCCACCCGCACCGCCGCCCAGGAGCACCTGCGCGCCCTGGTGGGCCGAGACGACGCCGAGCTCCGCGACGACCAGTGGTCGGCCATCGAGGCGCTGGTCGTCGACCGCCGCCGCGCCCTGGTCGTCCAGCGGACGGGCTGGGGGAAGTCCGCGGTCTACTTCGTGGCCACCGCGCTGCTGCGGGCCGGCGGTGCCGGACCCACGGTGATCGTCTCCCCGCTGCTGGCGCTGATGCGCAACCAGATCGCCGCCGCCCAGCGGGCCGGGATCCGGGCGGTGACCATCAACTCCACCAACATCGAGCAGTGGCAGGAGGTCCAGGACGCGATCGCGGCCGGGGAGATCGACGTGCTCCTGGTGTCCCCCGAGCGGCTGAACAACCCCGGGTTCCGCGACGAGGTGCTGCCCCGGCTGGCGGCGACCGCCGGCCTGCTGGTCGTGGACGAGGCGCACTGCATCTCCGACTGGGGGCACGACTTCCGGCCCGACTACCGCCGGCTGCGCACCCTGCTCGCCGACCTGCCCGCCGGCATCCCGGTGCTGGCGACCACCGCCACCGCCAACGCCCGGGTGACCGCCGACGTGGCCGAGCAGCTCGGGGCGGGGGCGGACGCCGCGCCCGACGCCGACGTCCTGGTGCTCCGTGGCTCGCTCGACCGCGCGTCGTTGCGGCTCGGCGTGGTCCGCCTGGGCACCGCCCAGCAGCGGCTGGCGTGGCTGGCCGACCACCTGGCCGAGCAGCCGGGGTCCGGCATCGTCTACTGCCTCACCGTCGCGGCCACCCAGGAGGTCGCCGACTACCTGCGCTCGCGCGGCCACGCGGTGGCGGCGTACTCCGGGCAGACCGACCCCACCGAGCGGCTCTCCCTCGAGGACGACCTGGTCGCCGGGCGGGTGAAGGCCCTGGTCGCCACCTCGGCTCTCGGCATGGGCTTCGACGCCACCTTGGGCTTCGTGGTCAACCTGGGGGCGCCCGCGTCGCCGGTCGCCTACTACCAGCAGGTCGGCCGCGCCGGCCGCGGCACCGACGACGCCACCGTCGTGCTGCTGCCGGCGATCGAGGACCGTGACATCTGGGCCTACTTCGCGTCCCTCGCCTTTCCTCCCGAGCGGGTCGTCCGGCAGACCCTCGACGCCCTGGAGGAGCGGGTGGCGGAGACCGGTCGCCCGGTGAGCACGCCGGCGCTCGAGGCGCGGGTCGAGCTCAACCGCAACCGCCTCGAGACCATGCTCAAGGTGCTCGACGTCGACGGCGCGGTCCGGCGGGTGTCAGGTGGGTGGGAGAGCACCGGCGCCGCCTGGACCTACGACACCGAGCGGTTCCGGGCGCTCGCCGAGGCCCGCAGCCGCGAGCAGGCGGCGATGCTGGCCTACCTGGACACCACGGAGTGCCGGATGTGGTTCCTGCGCGACCAGCTCGACGACGACGACAACTGGGCCGCGGCCGGGACCCAGCGCTGCGGGCGCTGCGACAACTGCGGCGGGCTGACCCTGAGCACCGACGTGTCGGCGGCCTCGGTCGACGAGGCGGCCGCCCGCCTGTCCCGGCCCGGCGTGGTCGTCGAGCCGCGCAAGATGTGGCCGACCGCGCTCGCCACGCTGGGGCTCCCCCTCAGCGGGCGGATCGCGGACCCGCCGGCCGAGGGTCGCGCCATCGCCCGGCTCACCGACCTCGGCTTCGGCCAGCAGCTGCGCGCGCTGTTCCGCGACGACACGCCCGACGGGCCGGTGCCGGTCCCGCTGGCGCGGGCCCTGGTGCAGGTGCTGGCCGACTGGCGCCCGGAGGTGGGTGCCGTCGTGCACGTGGAGTCGGCCCGCCGTCCGGTCCTCGTGCGGGACCTGGCCGAGGGGCTCGCGCGCTACCTGCGGGTGCCGGTCACCGGCCGGTTCGCGATCGTGGACCCCGACGTCGCTCCGGGTCAGGGCGCGATGAACTCCGCCCAGCGGGTGGCGGCGGTGCACCGGCGGTTCGGCTTCGAGGGCGAGGCGTCCGGTGCGGTGCTGCTGGTGGACGACCTGGTCGGCACCGGCTGGACGCTCACCCTGGCCGCGCAGGCCCTGCGGGCGGCCGGGGCCACCGCCGTGGTGCCGGTGGCCCTCGCCGTGGAGGCCTGAGGTTCCCCTGTTTGTCCCGCGACTTCCCGTCACCTGGTGACCAGAAGTCGCGGGACGAGCCGGTGGCCGGGTCAGGCAGGGCAGGCCGGGCAGCGGAGCACCCGGCCGGTCCACCCGCGCCGGCCGAGCAGCACGCCCAGATGCCGGGCGGTGGTGCAGGCGTGCCGGGTGACCTGACCCCAGCCGAGCCGGACGGTGTCCCGGCCTTCGGTCTTGGCCACCAGGTCGCGGGCGAGATCACGGTCGCGGTCGGCGGCAGACCGGTGCCACAGGCGGCCGTCCAGCTCGACGACCAGCCCGTAGTCGGGGTAGTCGACGTCTCGATAGATCGTGCCCGACACACGGTCGATCGCCTGCCGGTCGCCCGTCGGCAGCCCGTGGGGACGTTCGACCCGGGTCAGGTAGGCATGCTCCAGGGCCGAGTGGGTGCCGTCGGCCACGTCGACGAGGACCTCGCGGAGGAGCTCTCGCCGGCGAATCCGCAGCCGGCTGTCGAGCGCCCGCCGTAGCCGCGGGGCCGTGGTCCGGCGCGAGCGAACGGCGTCGGCGACGACACCGATGGCCGCCAGGTCGTCGACCGCGCCGGCGGCCAGGTCGAGCACCACCTCCTCGATCCGCACCCGCGGCGGCGAGTGGTTCCACTGCACCCGGGTCGGGAACGCCGCCAGGTCGTGGACCCGCACTCCGGTGAGCCCGAGGGCCCGGCGGCCGGAGGCGACTGCGACGTGGACCGGGCCGTCGTCGTCGCCATCGCGCCGCCCCGGGCCGTCCGTCGCGCGCAGAGCGCTTTCGTGGCTGAGGGCGGCCGGCCAGGCCGCGAGGCAGGCGGCCCAGGCCCGCTGCCGCCAGGTCAGCGGACCGGTGTGGTCGACGTACACCCCCCGATGGACCACGACCCATTCCCGCCTCCGCACCAGCCGACGTACGGCGGCATCACCGAGGCCACAATCCACGAGCCTGGCGTCGGCTGATCACGCCGTCCTGGTTCGCCAGCAGGGCGCGGAGTGCCTGACGGTCGACGGGCTCGGGCTCCGGGCCGCCGCTGGTCGGGGCGCTGCTCATCTCGACGATGGTGGTCTCGGGTCGGCCGGTGCGCCACCGGGTCGGCGACGGCTGTGGACGGGCCTTCAGGTGTACCGCGACTTGCCGTCGGCAGGTGACGGAAAGTCGCGGTACAACGAGGCGACACACGGGCCTGGGGGTGGGCACGGGCTACCGTCTCCGGGGTGACCACCGCCGGAGCCGTCCCGCTCGACGGGCCCGCGGTCTTCCGGCCGGGCCGGCCACCGCGGGCGGGCGTGGTCGAGCTGGGCCCGGAGGGCCGGTCGCGGGTGCTGTCGATGCGGGAGGCGCTGCCGGTGCTGGCCCGCGCGCACGGCCGCGCGGACCTGTCCGAGTCGGCCCGCGCGCTCAGCGAGGCCACCGTTCTCGCGCTGCGCCTGGTCGCCTCGGGACGGACCGAGCCCGTCGCCGAGGAAGACCTGGCACCGCACTGGCGGATCGGGGACCTGGACGAGGACGAGGCGGCCCGGGTCGAGGAGATCGCCGCTCGCGCGGACGGCCTCCCCGTCGCGCGGCTGCTCGACGCCGTGGCCGACACGCTGCCGCGGTCGGCGCCGACCGGCGGCGCGCCGGCCGGCTGGGCCCTGCGCGAGCGCCTCACCGGTCAGCGGCGCGGCGCCGACCGGCGTCCGCACCTGGTGACCATCAGCCTGCGGGTCGAGGCCGACGAGGAGGAGCTGGTCGCCGGCGCGGTGCGCCTGGTGCTCCAGGTCCACGACGAGCAGGACCCGCTGCACGTGCGCGACGCGGTCGACCTGTGGACCCGGACCGAGGAGGAGCACGGCTTCGGAGAGCGGGCCCGGGTGCACGCCACCCTCGCGCTCCGCGGGGCCGCCGAGGGCTGGCCGGTGCTCGACCGGCTGCTCGAGCTCCAGGTCCCCGACCAGATCACCCTCGACACCGACGAGCTGGTGAGCCTGCTCGACACCGGCGTCGCCGCGCTGCGGGACCGCTCCGTCGACGTGCTGTGGCCGCGCAGCCTCGGCCGGGACCTGACCACCACCACGGTGCTGGACCGGCGACCGGACTCCACGCGCGAGGAGCCGCTGGTCGAGGGGCTGCTGGGCCGCGAGTCCCTGTTCTCCTTCCACTGGCAGGTGGCCCTGCACGGCGATCCGCTGACCGCCGCCGAGATGGACCGGCTGGCGGCGGCGACCACGCCGCTGCTCAAGCTGCGGGACCAGTGGATGGTCGTCGACCCGGCGGTGGCCAGGCGGGCGAAGCGGCGACTGGTCCGCACGGTGAGCCCGGTGCAGGCGGTCGCCGCGGCGTTGACCGGCGTCGTGGAGGTGGACGACGTCGACCACGACGTCGTCGTGGGGGCGTCGCTGCTCGCGGTGCGAGAGCAGCTCCGCACCGCTGCCGTCCGGGACCCGATCGAGCCCCCGCCCGGTCTGCGCGCGACGCTGCGGGACTACCAGCGGCACGGCCTGACCTGGCTCGTCCAGCTGACCGACCTCGGACTCGGCGCCTGTCTCGCCGACGACATGGGGCTGGGCAAGACGGTGACGCTGATCGCCCTGCACCTCCACCGGGGCGGACCCACGCTGGTGGTCTGCCCGGCCTCGCTGCTGGGGACCTGGGAGTCGGAGATCCACCGGTTCGCCCCGGGGGTGCCGGTGCGCCGCTTCCACGGGTCCCAGCGCGACCTGAGCGGCCTCGACGCGGGCGGGTTCGTGCTGACGACGTACGGCACCATGCGCACCTCCGCGCCGGCCCTCACCGCGGCGGCCTGGGACCTCGTCGTCGCCGACGAGGCCCAGCACGTCAAGAATCCCCAGTCCTCGACCGCGCGGGCGCTGCGCACGATCCCGAGCGCGGCCCGGGTGGCGTTGACCGGCACCCCGGTCGAGAACAACCTCACCGAGCTCTGGGCGATCCTCGACTGGGCCACCCCCGGGCTGCTCGGGAGCCGCGGGGCCTTCCGCAAGGTGTGGGCCGGCCCGATCGAGTCCGGTCTCGAGCCCACCAAGGCGCGGCTGTTCGCCGACCTGATCGGGCCGTTCCTGCTGCGGCGGCGCAAGTCCGACCCCGGGGTCGCGCCGGAGCTGCCCGCCAAGACCGAGACCGACCACGTGCTCGGGCTGACCCGCGAGCAGGTGGTGCTCTACGAGGCGTTCGTGCGCGACACGATGGAGCGCATCGCGCGCGCCGACGAGGAGACCCGGCGCGGGCTGGTGCTGGCCCTGCTCACCGGCCTCAAGCAGATCTGCAACCACCCCGCGCAGTTCCTCAAGCAGGCCAACCCGCGACTGGCCGGCCGCTCGCCCAAGCTCGACATCGTCGACGAGCTGGTGGCGACCGTGATCGCCGAGGACGGCGCGGTGCTCGTCTTCACGCAGTACGTCGCCATGGCCCGGCTGCTCGCGACGCACCTGACCCGCAACGGTGTCGCCCACCAGTTCCTGCACGGCGGCACCCCGGTGCGGGAGCGCGAGGCGATGGTGGCCCGCTTCCAGGCCGGCGAGGTCCCGGTCTTCCTGCTCTCGCTGCGCGCGGGTGGCACCGGCCTCACCCTGACCCGGGCCGACCACGTGATCCACCTGGACCGGTGGTGGAACCCCGCGGTCGAGGAGCAGGCGACCGACCGGGCCTACCGGATCGGCCAGACCAAGCCCGTCCAGGTGCACCGGCTGGTCACCCAGGGGACCATCGAGGAGCGCATCGCCGAGCTGCTCACCCGCAAGCGCGCGCTGGCCGACTCCGTGCTGGCCCGCGACCCCGGCGACCTCACCGCGCTCACCGAGCTCAGCGACGCCGACCTGCGCGACCTGGTCACCCTGCGGCCGCCGGAGGGTGGCTGGGAGTGAGCCCGATCCACCGGCGCCAGCCGGCCCGCCGCGGCGGGGCGCGCGCGAGCACGTGGTGGGGCAAGGCGTGGGTGCGCGCGGTCGAGGAGTCGGCCTATGCCGAGGAGGACCTGCGCGCCGCGCGCACGCTGGCCCGGTCCGGACGCCTCGGGCCGATCACCCTCGACCGCGGCTCCGTCGGCTGCACCGTGCTCGACGGCGACCTGCTCCCCGCCGTCACCGGGGCGCTGGCGCCGCTGGACGACGCGTCCCTGGACACCTTCGTGGAGCTGGTGGCGGCCGAGTCGGGCCGGATCGCGGACCTGCTCGCGGGGGACCTCCCGCTCACCCTGGTGGAGCACGCGGAGGAGGCCGGGGTGGAGCTGCTGCCCTACTCCGGCGACTTCGCGTGGGCGTGCTCCTGCGACGCCTGGCTGGACCCGTGCCCGCACGCGTTGGCGGTGGGCTACCAGCTCGCCTGGCTGGTCGACGCGGACCCGTTGGTGCTGCTCGGCCTGCGCGGGCTGCCGCGCGACGACCTGCTCGCCCGGCTGCACGCCCGAGGCCGGCCGGCGGTCACCGGGCCCGACGACCTCGAGCTCGCCCTCGACGCCGCCCTGCGCGCCGGCCGCGCCCTCGAGCTGCTCGCGGCAGGCGAGTCGATCGACCACCTGCTCTGAAGGGTGTCAGGCGGGTCCGGCGTACACCCCGTCGATCCGCACGGGACGTCCCTGGCTGGTCACCGTGATGGTGAGCCTGCCGGTGCGCACGCCGGAGAACAGCGCGACCGGCACCACGACCTGGGTGCCCTTGTCGCGGCTGGCGAAGGAGTAGGAGCCGAGCGCGTCCTTGCCGAGGCGGACGCTCACGGTGCCGTAGCCGCGGCCGGTCCCGACCAGGAGCGCCACCCGCTTGGCCCGGACCTCGGGGAGCACCAGCCGCGCGCCCTTGGTGGACGACAGCGCGTAGTCCTTCGAGAAGTAGCCGCGCCCGCCCTTGCTCTTCCAGACCTCGCGGCCCGACAGGCGCTTCGGCTTCATCGTCTTGTCGTTCACCGGCGTCGTCGCGCACCGCGGCACCGACCAGGTCCCGACGTTGCCGGCCTGGTCGCTGCCGCGCACGCGCAGGCACACGGTCTGCCCCGGCTCCGGCCTTGTACGCCGCGTCCGTCGCCGTCGTCGTGAGCCACGTCCCGGCGGCACCGAGCACGGTGCGGTAGGTCGCCACCTGGCGCTGGACCTCGTAGCGCACGGGCGACCACGTGTCGGCGCCGATCCAGCCGGCCTTGATCAGGGTGCCCGCGTTCAGCACCCGCATCGGCGCGGTCAGGTGCACGGCGGTCGGGGCGGCGTCGTCGAGGGTGCGGGCCCGGACCGGGCCGCCCGTCCCGTCGGCCCAGACCACCGTCGCGTCGATCCCGTGCGCAGCCACCACCGGCACCGAGCCGGCCACCGACGGCACCGGCACGCTCGTCCAGAGACCTCCCGAGGGGCGGTGCGCCACGGCCACCCCGCCCCCGGCGGCGGTCCACACGACCGTGGCGGCCCCGGTGTCGCTGAAGGCGACCGCGTGGGAGCCCACCGGACCCGTGCTGAGCGCGAAGGCGGGCGCCCCGACGTCGGCGTACATGAGCCCGGAGGGCGACGACCAGGCCGCGGCCAGCCGACCGTCGGCGCTCTCCGCGAGCGCGACCCGGCGGGCGGGCGCGGCGCTCAGGCCCACCGGCCCCCCGAGGTTGCCGCCGCGCGGCCAGGTCGCGACGTAGGGAAGGTTGGTGTCGGCCGTCGGCCCGGAGCCCCAGCCCAGGGCCGCGTTGCCGGAGCCGTCGAGGGTGACCGAGGGTGCGTCGGCCACCGACGGGACGGTGCCTTGCGCCTGCGGTGCGCTCCACGCGGCGCCGTTGAGCCGCCGGGCGGCCTGGACGTAGGAGCCACCGGCGCCGTCCAGCCGCCAGGCGGCGACGGCGTCCCCGGCGGCGTTGCGGGCGAGGGACAACCCGGAGAAGGTGCCGGTGACCTGCGGGGTCAGCGCGTCCTGCGCGCTGATCGACGCGGCGCTCGCGGTCTTGGACCGGACGATCGTGCTGGCGGCGTTCTGCCCGGCCCAGACGACGGTGGCGATGCCGGCCGGACCGACCTCGACCTGCGGGTCGGTGTCGGTCCAGGTCGGGTTGTCGGAGACGTTGCGCGCGGCCCCCCAGGGCTGCCCGGTGGGCTGCACGGCGACCTGGACGTCCCCGGCCGCGACCCACACGACCGCGGCGACGCCGGTCGGTCCCACGGAGACGTCGGGGTCCGTGGCGCTCACCCCGGCCGGACTGACCGTGACCGCCGGCGTCCACGTCGAGGAGCCGACGGGCCGGCGGGCCACCTGGACCTGGCCGCCGGCCACCCAGGCGGCGGCCGCGTTGCCCCCCGGGTCGCTGGCCACCACGACCGAGGCCCCGCCGGGGGCCAGCGTCGCCACGTCGGTCAGTCCCCACGCGGACGACGGCGCGGCCGGCACGAGCACCAGGCCGGCGACGAGCGCGCCGACGGGCGCGGCGACCTTGAGGGTCCTGTTCACGAGCGTTCCTTCCGAGACGGGGTCACCAGTTGAAGAGGCGGCAGGCCCGCCCGCGCAGCACGTCCCAGGTCTCGGCGTCCACCCGGCCCGACGGGTTGAGCCCGAAGTCGGACTGGAGGGAGTACGTCGCGTCCTCCGTGGCCTTGTCGAAGTATCCGTTGCGCTCGCTGAGGAGTTCGGGATACAGGGCCGACAGCATCGTCTGGTACTGGTAGATCCACATCCCGGAGACGGTGCGTGAGCTCCTCGTCGACGCCGATCACCGGGCAGCGTGGACACCTGCATCTCGCACGGGCAGGGCACGCTGTCGGTGTTGCCCTCCTGCATGCGGGTCAGGAAGTCGTTCTTGTGCTCGGGCGACATCCGTCTCTCGCAGCCTTCGGCGGCCTGCTCGAAGGCCGGGAGGTAGGCCACCCACTTCGCCTCGACCCCGCGCACCAACGGGTAGGCCGTGTCACAGGAGTTCCTCGTGTTGGCGTACTTCATCTGCGGCCAGTCGGCCAGGGACGGGCGGAGCGCGCTCTCGCCCGAACCCCTTGCCGACGAGGAGGTAGGTCTTGCCGTCGCACGGCAGGTCGACGCGGGGCACGCCGAGCCCCAACCGGTCCTCGCCCTCGGGGGGCGTGGGCGTCGGGGCTCTCCGAGGCGCTCGGTTCCTTCTTCGGGGGCGTCTCCGCGGAGCCGATGAGCGCCGCGGCGACCCCGCCCGAGATCCCGATGACGGCAGCCAGGAGCAGCGCTGCGAGTCGGCGTCTCCCGGGCATCGTCACTCGGCGAGGGTACCTGCGGCCTCCGCCGGATCCGGGACACCGAGGGCGTCGAGTGCCATGGCGCGCAACAGGGCGCGCATCGGCGCCACCGGCAGCAGGTCGCTGTGGGGGGTGGAGTTGATCAGCCCGAAGGCGACGTGCGCCATCGCCCGGGCCCGGTCCGTGCGCAGCCCGCGGTGCACCCGACGCAGCTGGCCCGCCCACAGGTCGACGTACGCGCGCTGGAGGGCCCGCACCTGCTCCCGGTCGCTGTCCGGGAGCGACTGCCAGTCGCGGTCCTGCACGATGATCAGCGCCTTGTGCCGCAGCGCGAAGTCGACGTGCCACTCGACCAGCGCGGTGACCGCGGCCGGGCCGTCGCCGGCGGTGGCCACCCGCTCGGTGCCCACGCGGAGGAGCTCCTCGGAGATGCGCACCAGCATCTCGGCGAGGATCGCCTCCTTGGACGCGAAGTGCTTGTAGAGCGCCGGGCCGGACACCCCGCACGCGGCCCCGAGGTCGCCGACGCTGACGCCGTGGAAGCCCCGGCGCGCGAACAGCTCCGCGGCCGTGTCGACGATCTGCTCGCGGCGTCCCACGGGGTCCACGATAGCGCCCGAGGTTAATGATCGTTAACATGGACGACATGCCACTGAAGGAGCTGGTCGACGAGCTGCGCGAGAGGCTCACCGTCGTCCGGCGCGGCGGGTCGGAGAACGCGCGACGCAAGCACACCGACCGGGGCAAGCTCCTCGTGCGCGACCGGGTGGACCGGCTGCTCGACCCGGGCAGCCCGTTCCTCGAGCTGAGCCCGCTCGCGGCGTTCGGGATGTACGGCGACCCGGGTCGTGAGGGCGGCGACGACTACGCCGTCCCGTCCGCGTCGTTGGTCACCGGCATCGGCCGGATCAGCGGCCGCGAGTGCGTGGTGGTCGCCAACGACGCCACGGTCAAGGGCGGCACCTACTACCCGATCACCGTGAAGAAGCACCTGCGCGCCCAGGCCGTGGCGGCGGAGAACCACCTGCCCTGCATCTACCTCGTGGACTCCGGGGGAGCGTTCCTGCCGATGCAGGACGAGGTCTTCCCCGACCGGGAGCACTTCGGCCGGATCTTCTTCAACCAGGCCAACCTCTCGGCCCGCGGCATCCCGCAGATCGCGTCGGTGATGGGCTCCTGCACCGCCGGTGGCGCCTACGTCCCGGCGATGTCCGACGAGTCCGTGATCGTGCGCAACCAGGGCACCATCTTCCTCGGCGGCCCGCCGCTGGTGAAGGCCGCCACCGGTGAGGTCGTCACCGCCGAGGAGCTCGGCGGCGGCGACGTGCACGCGCGTACCTCGGGTGTCGTCGACCACCTCGCCGAGGACGACGCGCACGCGCTGGCGATCGTGCGCGGGATCGTGGAGACCCTGCCGACCGGCGCACCGGGTTTCGAGGCTCGCCCCGCACGCACCTCGACCACCGAGGTGACGGCTCCCGAGGAGCCGCACGAGGACCCGGCGTCGCTGTACGACGTGGTGCCCACCGACACCCGGACGCCGTACGACGTGCGCGAGGTGATCCGCCGGATCGTCGACGGCAGCCGGCTGCACGAGTTCAAGGCGCTGTACGGCGAGACCCTGGTCTGCGGCTTCGCCCGGATCTGGGGGCACCAGGTCGGCATCGTCGCCAACAACGGCATCCTCTTCAGCGAGTCGGCGCTCAAGGGCGCGCACTTCATCGAGCTCTGCAACCAGCGCGGCGTCCCCCTGGTGTTCCTGCAGAACATCTCCGGCTTCATGGTCGGCCGGGAGTACGAGAACAAGGGGATCGCCCGCGACGGCGCCAAGCTGGTCACCGCCGTCGCCTGCTCGGTGGTCCCGAAGTTCACCGTCGTCATCGGCGGCTCGTTCGGTGCCGGCAACTACGGCATGTGCGGGCGCGCCTACGACCCTCGGTTCCTGTGGATGTGGCCCAACGCCCGGATCTCGGTGATGGGCGGCGAGCAGGCCGCGTCGGTCCTCTCCGAGGTGCGCGGCCCCGACCGCGAGGACAGCGAGGACTTCAAGGCCGGCATCCGCGCGCAGTACGACACGCAGGGCTCGGCCTACTACTCGACCGCACGCCTGTGGGACGACGGGATCATCGACCCGGTCGACACCCGCCGGGTGCTCGGCCTGGGCCTCGCCGCGACCGCGCACGCCCCGGTCCCGGCACCCTCCTACGGCGTCTTCCGGATGTGAGGAACGGTGGCCTTGATCCTCACCAAACCCGCTGAGGTTGCGGGCGAAGGCCCGCCCAGGCCCTTCGAGACCGTCCTGGTCGCCAACCGTGGCGAGATCGCGATCCGGGTGCTGCGCACCTGTCGCCGGCTCGGGATCCGCACGGTGGCGGTCTTCACCGACGCCGACGCGGACGCCCCGCACCTCCGCGCCGCGGACGAGGCGGTGCGGGTGCCGTCGTACCTCGACATCGACGCGGTCGTCGCCGCCGCCCGCGAGTCCGGTGCCGAGGCGATCCACCCCGGCTACGGCTTCCTCTCCGAGCGGGCCGCCTTCGTCCAGGCGGTCGCGGACGCGGGGCTGGTCTTCGTCGGCCCGTCCGCCGAGGTGATGGACGCGATGGGCCGCAAGGACCACGCCCGGGAGATCGCGGTCGCCGCGGGCGTGCCGGTGGTGCCGCGGGGCGTCCCGACCGGTGCGGCCGACGAGACGAACTTCCCCGTCCTGGTGAAGGCCGCGGCCGGGGGCGGCGGCAAGGGCATGCGGATCGTGCGCTCCGCCGCGGACCTCGACGCGGCCCTCGCGGCGGCGAAGCGCGAGGCGCAGTCGGCCTTCGGCGACGACACCCTGCTGCTGGAGAAGTACGTCGAGCACGGGCGCCACCTCGAGGTGCAGGTCCTCGCCGACGCGCACGGCCACGTGCTGCACCTCTTCGAGCGGGACTGCTCGACCCAGCGCCGGCACCAGAAGGTGATCGAGGAGGCGCCCGCGCCCACGATCGACGAGGACCTCCGGCACCGGCTCACGACCGCGGCGGTCCGCCTCGCCCGCGAGGTCGGCTACGTCAACGCGGGCACCGTGGAGTTCCTCCTCGACACCGACACGCTCGAGTTCTACTTCCTGGAGATGAACACCCGGCTCCAGGTCGAGCACCCGGTCACCGAGCTGATCTGCGGCGGCCTCGACCTGGTCGAGCACCAGCTGAGGATCGCGGCGGGCGAGCCGCTCGCCCTGGCCCAGGAGGACCTGCGGATCCAGGGCCACGCGATGGAGGCCCGGGTGTACGCCGAGGACGCGTTCGGCGGCTTCCTCCCGCAGGCGGGCACGACCAGCATCGTGCGCTGGCCGGCCGGACCCGGGGTCCGGGTCGACCACGCCCTGGAGAGCAGCCAGGTCGTCAGCACGTCGTACGACCCGATGCTGGGCAAGGTCATCGTGCACGGCCCCGACCGCGAGTCCGCACGGCACGCGCTGGTCGCGGCCCTCGACGACACCGCCATCCTCGGCCTCACCACCAACACCGGCTTCCTGCGCTCGCTGGCCGCGAGCGACGCCTTCCGCGACGCGACCATCGACACCGCCTGGCTCGACGCCGTCGACCTCGCGGCGGAGGTGCCGCGGCCGGACGTCGACCTGCCCCGCCTGTTCGTCGCCTGGACGTCGGCGATGATCACCGCGCTCGATGCGGGGCACCCGTTCCAGGCCGACGGCTTCCGTCTCGGCGGGCCCGCGGCCGCGACGCTCGTCGAGCTCGACCGCGACGTCGTGGTGGACCGGGCCGCCGGCACCGTCGACGGGGTGCCGGTGCACCAGGTCTCGGCGGAGAACCACGTCCTGGACCTGGTCGTGGACGGCCACCGGGTGGGCGCGGTGGTCAACGTGCAGCGCGACGTCGCCGAGGTGGCCTGGCGCGGGCACCGCCACGTGTTCACCCGGCCCGACCGGCTCGACGGGGCCGCAGCGGTCACCGACGGCACCGTCACCGCGCCGATGCCCGGCTCCGTCCTCGACGTCCGCGTGCAGGTCGGCGGCACGGTCGCGGAAGGTGACGTGCTCGGCACCCTGGAGGCGATGAAGATGGAGCTGGCCCTCAAGGCGCCCTTCGCGGGCACCGTGGTCGAGGTCGACGTCGCGGTCGGCGCGCAGGTGCCGCTCGGGGCCACCCTCTTCGTGGTGGAGGCGGCGTCATGAGCGTGACCATCTACGAGGTCGGTCCGCGCGACGGCCTGCAGAACGAGGCGGCGCTGGTGCCGACCGAGGTCAAGGCGGAGTTCGTCCGGCGGCTGCTCGCGGCGGGGCTCCCGGTCGTGGAGGCGACCAGCTTCGTGCACCCGCGCTGGGTGCCGCAGCTCGCCGACGCGGCAGAGCTGATGACCGCGCTCGGCGACCTGGGTCGGGACCTCCCCGTCCTGGTGCCCAACGAGCGCGGACTGGACCGCGCCCTCACGCTCGGGCTGCGGCACGTCGCGATCTTCGGCAGCGCGACCGAGACCTTCGCCCGGAAGAACCTCAACCGCTCCCTCGACGAGCAGTTCGCGATGTTCCGACCCACGGTGGCGCGAGCGCGGGAGGCCGGCCTCGACGTGCGCGCCTACGTCTCGATGTGCTTCGGCGACCCCTGGGAGGGTCCCGTCCCGATCGAGCAGGTGGTCTCCGTGGGCACCCGGCTGCTCGACCTCGGCGCGAGCCAGCTCAGCATCGGCGACACCATCGGAGTCGGCACCGCGCAGCACGTCAAGGACCTGATCGCGGCCTTCGGGGCCGCCGGGGTCGGCACCGACCGGCTGGCGATGCACTTCCACGACACCTACGGCCAGGCACTGGCCAACGCGTACGCCGCCCTCCAGGAGGGCATCACCACCTTCGACGCCAGCGCGGGTGGTCTCGGCGGCTGTCCCTACGCCGAGAGCGCCACCGGCAACCTCGCCACCGAGGACCTGGTGTGGATGCTGACCGGGCTCGGCATCGAGCACGGCGTCGACCTCGACGCGCTGGTCGCGACCAGCGTCTGGATGGCGCGGCACCTGGGCCGGGAGAGCCCGTCGGCGGTGGTGCGTGCCCTCGCCCCCGCGTGCGGCACAATCTGGCGCATGAGCCACGTCGGGTCTACCTGCACATCGGTGCCCCGAAGACCGGCACGACCTACCTCCAGGACCGGCTGACGCTCAACGCCGGGACCCTGCGCGCGCACGACGTGCACGTGCCCACCTCGTCGCCGCTGGTCAGCCCCGCCCTCTTCCACTTCCGCGCGGCCCTCGACGTCCTCGACCAGGACTGGGGCGGACCGGCGGGCCACGCGGTCGGCGCCTGGGACACCATGGTCAAGCGGGTGCGGCGCCTCGACGGCACGGTGCTGATCAGCCACGAGATCTTCGCGCCGGCCCGGCCCGAGCGGATCCAGCGGGTGCTCCATGACCTGCGCGACAGCGAGGTCCACGTCGTCTACTCCGCGCGGGACCTCGGCCGCCAGCTGCCGGCGGCCTGGCAGGAGAGCATCAAGCAGGGCCGCAAGTGGGCCTTCCGGCGCTTCCTGAACCGCGTCGAGCGGGGGTCGACGTGGTTCTTCCACGCCTTCGACCTGCCGCGGGTGCTCGAGAAGTGGAGCGTGGGCGTCCCCCCGGAGCGGGTGCACGTCGTCACGGTCCCGCGGCGGGAGGCCCTGCGGGCGGACCGGGACCTGCTCTGGCGCCGGATGTGCGAGGCGTTCGGCATCGACCCGACGTGGGGACCCCTGGACAGCCACCGCGCGAACCGGTCCCTCGGCGCCGCCGAGACCGAGGTCATCCGCCAGCTCAACCGTCGGATGGACCGGGAGGCCCGCCGGGAGGCGCGCTTCGACGAGCTGATCCGGGAGATGCTGGCCCAGGAGAACCTCGTCAACCGGGACAGCATCCCGGTCCGGCTGCCCCCGCACCGCTTCGACTGGGTCGAGGAGCAGGCGCAGGGCTGGATCGACTGGCTGGCCGACAGCGGCGTCCAGGTCGTCGGCGACGTCGAGGACCTGCGCCCGGTGCGTCCGGATCCCGACGCGGACTGGGAGCACCCCGGCCGGGTCCCCAACAAGCTCAAGCTCAACGCGGCCGTCGACGCGCTGGCGGCGATGACGCTGGAGGCGGCGCGCCGTGACGACCCGGACCGCACGAGACTGGCCCGGCTGCGCGCCGGGGTCACCGAGCGCTGGCGCGCCCGGTGACCCCGGCGCCGACGCGCCCCGACCGGCGCCGGGCCTGGGGGTGGGTCGCGCACCTGCGAGCGGGCGGGACGACGCCCTGGGCCGACTGGTCGGAGCGGGGCGAGCGCGCCGCCGAGACGGGCCGCTTCCTCCCCGGCGCCCAGCAGCTCGAGCTGCTGCGCCGGGTCAACCTGGCGACCCGGACGCCGGTGGCCGAGCGGCTGGCCACCCGGGTCCTGGAGGCGAGCGCGCCCGGCCGCGGCCGGCCCGACCTCGAGCTCACGGGCGCGGACTCCGGATCGCGGTTCGGGCCGCGTCCGGTCGACCCGACCGCGCTGCCCGACGACGAGCTGCTCCGGGTGGCGGCCGGCCTGATCGCGGAGGACGTGGTCGCCGCCGGGCTGCCGGCGCGCCTCCCGCCGCCCCTCGCCCGGCCCTGGCGTCGCTCCTACCGGATCGTCGGCGACCCGGTGCTGGCCGACCCGCTCCGCGCCGGGCTCGTCGCCCGGGGCCGGCCACCGGGCGGCGGGCATCCGCGGATCCTGGTGATGGGCGGCCCCACCGACCGGATGCTGGCCGACGCCTTCCAGGCGCGCGCCCTCGACGTGGGCGGTCCGCCGTGGCACGACTGGCTGGCCGTCCTGGTCGAGCGCGACCACCTCGCTCCCCGCGTCGACCTGGCCCAGGTCGCCCGCGTGTGGGCGCGGCGGACCAGCGTCGACCGGGTCACCCTCGTGCTCGACCCACGGGCGGTGCCGCGGCTCGTGGGGCTGCGGCGACGTCTCTCCGTCCCGGCCCCGCTCGCCGCCGAGGCGGTCGACCTGGCCCGCCGGGTGGCCGGGGTGCTCGGGCTGCTGGTGCCGCCGGACCGGCGTACCGCCCTGCTCCGCGAGACCCTCGCCCCGCGGCTCGCCGACACGTCGGGGAGCACGTGGGGGGTGCCCGCCGACCTCCGTCCGTGGCTCACCGAGCGCGCGGGACGCATGCACGAGCAGCTGCGGCGCGCTGGCTACGCTGTGGCGGGAGGCGACCTGGACGGCGTGCTCCCGGCCTATCCGGACGACGCCGTCGACCACGTCGCCGACGACCGGGTGCTGGGTCTGGCGATCGACCTCCTGCTGACGGGCCCCGCGCCACGTGCCGGAGCGGGAGAGGGGGACGGATGACGAAGCGAGTGCTGCTGCACGTCGGCACCCCCAAGACCGGCACCTCGCACCTCCAGGACGTGCTGTTCCGCAACCAGGAGAAGCTCGCCGGGCAGGGCATCTGCTACCCCGGCGATCGGTTCGACGCCCACTTCCTGGCCGCGCTCGACCTGATGCGGCTGCCGTGGGGCGGCCTCGAGACCGAGGCCGTGGGCGCCTGGGACCGGCTCGCCGCCGCGGTCCGCGCCTGCGAGGGCACCGCGATCATCAGCCACGAGATCCTGGCCACCGCGTCCCGCTCGCAGGTCGGCCGGGCGCTCGCCTCGCTGGGCGCCGACGACCCCGACGGCCCGGAGGTCCACGTCGTGCTCTCCGTCCGGGACCTGGTGCGGCAGATCCCCGCGGAGTGGCAGGAGAACGTCAAGCACCGCAGCGCCCTGAGCTACGGCCGGTTCCTGGAGCGCATCGAGGACCCCGAGCGGTCGACCCGGATCGGCACCTGGTTCTGGGGCGTGCAGGAGATCCCCGACATCCTCGAGCGCTGGGGCCACGACCTGCCCCCGGAGCGCGTCCACCTGGTCACCGTGCCGCCGCCCGGTGCCCCGCCGGGGCTGCTCTGGGAGCGCTTCAGCCAGGCCTTCGGCCTCGACGGCCTCGACCTGGACCTCACCTCCGAGCGGGCGAACCCCTCGCTCGGCGTCCCCGAGACCGCGCTGCTGCGCCGGATCAACCGCGCCGCCAACCGGGTCCTGGACCCGCCGGACTACCGGCCGCTGGTGCGCGAGCTGCTGGCCCACCAGACCCTCTCGCGCCGCACGTCGTCCCCGCGGCTGCGGCTGCCGCCCGACGCGCACCCGTGGGTCAGCGACCTCGAGAAGTCGTGGGTCGAGGAGATCGGCCGACGCGGGTACGACGTCGTCGGTGACGTGTCCGACCTGCTCGGGGCCCCACCCGAGGCGACGTACGCCGACCCCGACTCGCCGTCGGAGCGGGCGGTCGCGGGCGCGGCCGTCGACGCGATCAAGGCGCTGCTGCTCGAGAACGCCCGGCTGCGCGGCGAGGAGGCCCGCCTCGACGGCGAGCTCGTGGCGACCCGGGCCGAGCTGGAGCGCGCCTACCTGCGGCCGTCGTACCTGCTCCGCCAGCGCGTCGTGCGCCGTCTGGAGAACGGACGGGTGGGTCGCGGCCTGATGACGGTCTACCGACGGGCGAGGGGCCGCAGCTCGCGGTCGGCGTAGCGGCCGAGCTGCCAGGTCGCGTACCCGTCGGCGCCCGCGCCGACCATGCCGCCCACGATGGGCACCCGGCGCGCCACGACCACGGCGGTCCGCTTGCCGGCCACCCGCTTGATCAGGTCGGAGGCGACCTCGTTGGCGATCAGCCGGTCGAGGTCGGGGTAGATCTCGGTGGCCGTGGCCAGCGCCATCGGCCGCGCGGGGAGCCGCTTCCGCTTGACCAGGTCCTCGACGGTGTCCTCGCCCATCATGGTGGCCAGGATCGCGTTGCGGACCCGGGGGTCGGCCAGGTCGTAGCCACGCAGGTGCGCGATGCCGGCGATCATCCGGCACTGGATCAGCGCCAGCTCGGTGATGTTGACGGGGATGGTGACCGCCGCGGAGACCACGCCGCCGAGGTTGGTGACGAAGCCGCCGGCCCCGGCCAGCCGGACGTGGAACTCGATCACCTCGTGGACGGCCCGCTCGACGTCACCGTGCTGCTCCTTGAGCTGCTTGTCGGCTCCTTCGGCAGCACCGGTCAGCGGGCCGACGCCGGTGACGGCGTGGTGCATCGCGTCGCGCACGAACCTCGTGGTCAGCCCGGGAGCCATCCCGGTGAACCGCGGGGCCATCGCCATGGTGACCGTGCTCTTCACACCCATGCCCCGATCCTACGGACGCTCCGGTCGCCGAACCGCCCGGCTACGGTCAGCGCATGCCCACCGAGCCCCCGCCGAGCCCGTGGGCCTTCCCCGATCCGGGGCGCTGGCCGGACGACGACGACCTGGTCGCGATGGGCGCCGACCTCGCCCCCGGCACCCTGCTGACGGCCTACCGCAGCGGCCTCTTCCCGATGCCCTCGGGCCCGCGCCGCCGCGACCCGCTGGCCTGGTTCAGCCCGCTGGAGCGCGGGGTGCTGCCCCTGGACGGGCTCCGGATGACCCGCTCGCTGCGCCGCGCCGTCCGCGGCTTCGAGGTGCGGGTCGACACCGCGTTCGCCGAGGTCGTGGACGCGTGCGCGGACCCGCGCCGGCCCGGCGGCTGGATCAACGGGTCGATCGCCGCGGCCTACGTCGACCTGCACCGGCTCGGCTGGGCGCACTCCGTCGAGACCTGGCGGGACGGCCGCCTGGTCGGGGGGCTGTACGGCGTCGCGATCGGCGGGCTGTTCGCGGGCGAGTCGATGTTCCACCGCGAACGGGACGCGTCGAAGGTCGCCCTCGTCGGCCTGGTCGACCTGCTCACCGACGGTCACGCCGCCCGTCGGCTGCTCGACGTGCAGTGGCGCACCCCCCACCTGGCCAGCCTGGGCGTCGTCGAGGTGCCGCGGGCCGCCTACCTGGCCCGGCTGCCCGACGCGTTGGCCGCCCCGGCGGCGACGTTCGCCTAGCGGACCCTCGGCTACTTGAGCAGCCGCGACATCCGCCGGTCGGCGAGCGGCTTGCCGCCCGTCTGGCAGGTGGGGCAGTACTGCAGGCTCGAGTCGGCGAAGCTGACCTCGCGCACCGTGTCACCGCACACGGGGCACTTCTCGCCGGTCCGGCCGTGCACCGCGAGGTGCGACTTCTTCTCGCCCTTCAGCTCGCTCGCGGCCAGCCCGCGGGAGCGGTCGACCGCGTCGCCGAGCACGGTGCGGATCGCGTCGTACAGCGTCTGGAGCTCGGCGTCGCTCAGCCCGTTGGCGGGCTTGAACGGGGACATCCGGGCGGCGTGCAGGAGCTCGTCGGAGTAGGCGTTGCCGATGCCGGCGATGGTGCCCTGGTGCCGCAGCACGCCCTTGATCTGGGACCGGCCGGCGTCGGCGAGGATCTGGCCGAGCACCTCGATGGTGAAGGTGTCGTCCAGCGGGTCCGGGCCGAGGCGGGCGATGCCGGGCACGTCCAGCGGATCGCGGACGACGTAGATCGCCAGCGACTTCTTGGTGCCCGCCTCGGTCACGTCGAGGCCGTTGGTGCGGCCCTCGTCGTCCTCGTCGAGCACGATCCGCGCCGCCAGCGGTGACTTGCTGTTGGGCCTGGCCGGGAGGTCCGGCACCTCGTCGCGCCAGCGGATCCAGCCGGCGCGGGCGAGGTGCACCACGAGGTGCAGCCCCGAGGTGGCCACGTCGAGGAACTTGCCGTGCCGCGTCACGTCCTCGACCAGCGTCCCGTGCAGCGACGCGAGCGGCGGGTCGAAGGTCTTGAGCGCGCTGAACGCCGCGAGGTCGACGCGGGTGATCGCGCGGTCGGTGAGCCGGCCCTTGAGGTCGAGGGCCAGCGCTTCCACCTCGGGCAGCTCCGGCATGGCTCCCAGGGTATGCGGGCGAGCGCAGCGAGCGCGCTCGTCCGCTGTCGGTTTCGGTGGTCGAGTAGCGCGAGCGCAGCGAGCGCGTATCGAGACCCCTTCCCTCCCGACAGGGCCCGGCGCATGATGGAGGCATGCCCCGGAACGGGCGCGTCAGCCCCGAGTCGACGATCCTGGTCGACGCGCGCGGCGAGGGTCGCGCGCTGCGGGTCACCTGGCACCCCGAGCTCAGCGACCGGGACGGCCTGGTGGTGCTCTCGCTGTGGCGCGGCAACCTCTGCGTCGGCTCGTTCCGGCTGACCGCGGACGACGTCCCCGCCCTGCTGCACGCGCTGACGACGGCGCACGAGCACTCCCTCGAGCGCGACCCGCTGGTCGACACCGCCTGAGCGCGCACGTCGCGCGCCGTACGCTGGAAGGGAATCCGGACCCCCGCCCCCCACGGAAGCCCGCCTCCATGCCATCGTCCACCCGCGCCCGTCGCGCGCCCGCTCTCGTCGCGGTGTGCCTGGCCGCGGCCCTCGTCCCGGTGACGACCACCCCGGCGTCGGGCGCGCCGGCGCCCGAGGCACGCGCGGGCTACGGACGGCTCTACGTGCCGCTGCGGACCCCGATCGCCGGCGTGCCGTTCAAGATCAAGGGCTTCCTGACCAGCGACGTGCGCCGGCCGGTGCTGCTCCAGCGCCAGCGCGCGAGCGGCCGCTTCGAGACGATCTCGCGGACCAGGGCGGGCGCCAGCGGCAAGTACGCCTTCACGGGCGTGACGCTGCCGAGGTCCTCGATCCTGCGCGCCCGTGGCGCCGCGGTTCAAGGGCTCCCTCAACCACGCCAAGGACCGGATCACCACGGCCGAGGTCGCGGTGCCCGCGGTGCGGCAGTCGGGGCGCATCGCGGCGGTGCCGGGCATCGTGCAGCAGGGTGCGGTGCCCGCCGCCCCCGAGGACGGCGGGTACGTCGTCGCGGGCTTCCGGCCGCCGCGGGCGCACCGACCGGTCCTCCTCCAACGCCGGGTCAAGGGCGACTGGACGACCGTCGCCCGCGCCCGCCAGGACCGCGCCGGCTTCGCCGCCTTCCCGGTGCCGCCGGGCGGGACCTACCGGGCCGCGACCCGGGGTTCGCGCCACGGCCGGGCCGTGTGGACCGGCACCGCCGTCGCCCGCTCGTGGACGCCCGCCTTCGACGACACCTTCTCCGGCGACTCCCTGGACCGGAGCGTGTGGACGGACCGGCCGGCCGAGGGTGCGCCGACCCAGGGGCGCCGGACCTGCGCCCGGGTCGACGGCGCCACCCGCTCCGTCGGCGCGGGCACGCTGCAGCTCGGCATCGGGCTCGACCCGGAGCGGGCCGGGCAGACCTGCAGCTACACCACGGACAAGTACGGCGCCGGCACCAGCCCGTACCTCGTGAACGCGCAGGTCGACAGCCGGGAGGCCTTCCACTTCACCTACGGCATCGCGGCCGCCCGGGTGCGCTGGCAGCAGCCCCAGGGCATGCACGGCGGCTTCTGGCTGCTCCCCAGCGGCGGCAAGATCCCGGGGCGACCGGACCTGGGCACCGAGGTCGACGTCGTGGAGTACTTCGGGCAGGACTCCCTCAAGGGCGGCTTCGGCGCCTTCGTGCACCACCTCGACGCCGCCGGGGTGAACGTCCCGCTGGGCTCCGACGCCTTCGCCACCGCCCGCTACAAGCCGCGCGGGGACCAGTGGTGGTCGAGCTACCACGTGTTCTCGGTCGAGTGGACGCCCGAGCAGTACGTCTTCCGCGTCGACGGTCGGGAGTTCTGGCGCGAGCAGCGCGCCGTCTCGCAGGCGGGGGAGTACCTCGTGCTCAGCATGCTCACCTCGGACTTCGAGCTGCCCGACCTCTCCCCGGACGAGCTCTCGGCGACGGCCAGCGTCGACTGGGTCCGCGTCTGGAAGGGCTGACGTGCGGCCGTCGGCGTACGCCGCCAGCGGGTCAATCTAGGGAATCGGCTAGACACCCCGATACCGTCCTGGCATGGATCCGATCCGCAACCCGTACGCCCCCGGCGCGGGGCAGCGGCCGCCCGAGCTGGCCGGTCGGGACGAGCAGCTCGGCGCGTTCGACGTGGTGCTGCAGCGGGTCCAGCGGGGCCGGCCCGAGCGGTCGCTGATCCTCACCGGGCTGCGCGGCGTGGGCAAGACCGTGCTCCTCAACGCGCTGCGCTCCGCCGCCGTCCGTCGCCAGTGGGGCACCGGGAAGCTCGAGGCCCGCCCCGACCAGGGGCTGCGCCGACCGCTCGCGTCGGCGCTGCACCAGGCGGTGCGCGAGCTCGGGCACCCGCGACCCGACGACGCGGACCAGGTTCTCGGCGTCGTCCGCGCCTTCGCCCAGCGCGACGCCGGGCCCGGAGCGCGGCTCAAGGACCAGTGGAACCCGGGCATCGACGCGCCGGTCGTGCGCGGCCGGGCGGACTCCGGTGACATCGAGATCGACCTGGTCGAGCTGCTGAGCGACGTCGGCGGGCTGGCCGGCGACGTCGGGCGCGGCGTGGCGGTCTTCATCGACGAGATGCAGGACCTCGGCCCCGACGACGTGTCCGCGCTGTGCGCCGCCTGCCACGAGATCAGCCAGTCGGGACTCCCGCTCATCGTGGTGGGCGCCGGCCTGCCGCACCTGCCCGCGGTGCTCTCCGCGAGCAAGTCCTACTCCGAGCGGTTGTTCGCCTACCAGCGCATCGACCGGCTGCCGCGCGAGGCGGCCGACCGGGCGCTGACCGCCCCCGCCGAGGAGGAGGACGCGCACTGGGCCGAGGACGCCCTGGTCGCGATGTACGCCGCGACCGGCGGCTACCCGTACTTCATCCAGGCCTACGGCAAGGCGGTCTGGGACCGGGCCACCGCCTCCCCGATCACCGCGGCCGACGTGGACGTCGCCGCCGCGGAGGCCGAGACCGAGCTGGCCGTGGGGTTCTTCGGCAGCCGCTACGACCGGGCCACGCCGGGGGAGCGGGAGTACCTCCGCGCCATGGCGGACGTCGCCGCCGCCGACCCGGCCCTCGGGGACTCGGTGCCGACGGCGGACGTGGCGGCCGCCCTCGCCAAGAAGCCGCAGTCGCTGTCCCCGGCGCGGGACTCGCTGCTCAAGAAGGGGCTCATCTACTCCGCGGAGCGAGGCCGGATCGCGTTCACCGTCCCGCACTTCGGGCGCTACCTGCGCGACCACGCCTAGGGTCGGGGGGTGGCCGCACCCCCGCACCCGACCGACCTCGAGCGCCGGTGCCGCGAGGTCCTCGACCGCCGCGACCTCGAAGGGTTGCGAGAGCTGCTCGACGCGCACCCCGAGCTCGCGACCGAGCCGATGCGGGGCTGGAGGGACCATCCGCGCGGGGTCGCGCCGCTGAGCTACGTCGCGATGATGAGGTACGACACCGGCCGCGCGACCTGGCGCGCGGTGTCCGGGACCGGCGACCTGGCGCGGCTGCTGCTGGCGAGGGGTGCGCCGGTCGACGGGGACCCGGCAGATGACGAGACGCCGTTGATGACGGCCGCCAGCTACGGCGACGCCGACGTGGCCCGGGTCCTGGTCGACGCCGGCGCCTCGCTCGAGGCGGTGTCCTCGCCGGACGCGGGCGGGGTCCCGCGGGCCACCGCGCTGCAGCACGCGGCCGTCTTCGGGATGACCGACGTGCTGGACGTGCTGCTCGCAGCCGGCGCCCGGGTGGGCGGCCTCACCGATGCGGCAGCGGCGGGCGACGTGTCCGGACGGCTCCGCGCGGACACCCCGCTGACCGACCGGATCCTTGCCCTCGCCATGGCCGCGGACCACCAACGCCTCGACGTCATCGACGTCCTGCTCGACTCCGGCGTCCCGGTGGACGCCGAGGACGAGGTGTGGGGCCGGCAGGCGCTGCGCCTGGCGGCCGGCAACGGGCGGCCGCGCAGCGTCCGCCACCTGCTCGACCGGGGGGCCGACCCGAACCACCGCGACCCGGAGCACGGGCTGACCGCGCTCGCGTGGTGCCGTCGGGCGCGCGTCGAGGGCAGTCCCGGGCACGAGGAGGTCGAGGCGCTCCTCGCGCCGGTGACCTCGACCGGGCCGTGAGGCCGCCGCTCTCAGCTGCGACGTTCGGTGAGGTGCACGGTCACCTGGTCGCCGTCGGACTTGCCGATGGCGCGGCGGACGCCCGCGGCGACGGGCAGCTTGTGGGTGCCGTCGCCGAGCGCCATGAAGGCGCCGGTGAAGGGTTCACCGTCAACGGTGCCGGCCACCTTCACCAGGCCCCGGGTGCCGAAGACGGTGGCCGAGTCGGGCAGCTGGACACAGGTCCAGGTGTCGCCCTCGCGCACCTTGCCCAAGGTGGCGACGAAGGTGATGTCGAGGGGTCCTGCGTGGGCGTTCATGGGCGTGGTTCCTCTCCTGAAGGCGGGCCCGGGGGAAGGTCGCGGTCGTGCCGTTCAGACTCCCAGGACTCGCCCGACTCATCGACGCAGGGCATCGGGTGCCGGCCGTACGTCGTAGCCTCACGCACGTGCCCACCGTCGCCTCGCTCCACGTCGCCCAGGCGACCCGGCTGCCCATGCGGGCGGTGCCGACCGTCGAGGTCGAGGCCGGGCGGGGGATCGTGGGGGACCGCTACCACGGCACCCGGCACCGGCACGTGACCGTGCAGAGCCGGGAGGCGCTCGACGAGGCCGCGCGCGCGTTCGGCGCGGACATCGCCTCGGAGCTCACCCGCCGCAACATCACCCTCGATGCCGGCCCGGTGCCGCGCGAGCCCGGCACCCGCCTCCGCGTCGGCGCCGCCCTGCTCGAGGTGGTGCGCGTCGCCGCGCCCTGCAAGCTCCTCGACGACACCCTCGGCCCGGGGGCCCAGGTGGCACTGCGCCATCGGGGCGGCTCGGTGTGCCGGGTGCTCGAGTCGGGCACGGTGGCCGTCGGCGACCCGGTCGACCTGGCGGCGCCGTGAGCGAGCGGGTCTTCGTCGCCGGACCGGCCACCTGGAACCACCTCGTGTACGTCGACCGGCTGCCCGAGCCGCGTCCGCACACCGAGCAGGCCCTGCGCCACCACGAGACGCGTCGGGGGCACCTCGGCCGGGAAGGCGCTCAACCTCGCCGCGCTGGGCGCCCGGGTCACCCTCCGCACCCACCTCGGGCCGCGACGCGGCCGGCGCCCGGGTGGCCGATCGGCTCACCAGCGCCGGCGTGGACCTGATCGTCGAGCGCTCGGAGCGGACCGAGCGGCACCTCAACCTGATGGCGGCCGACGGCGGTCGGCTGTCGCTGCACCTGGACAAGCCGGGCGCCGCGTCGGAGGAGCACCGCGCGCGGACCGCGACGGCGCTGGCCGCGTCGGCGGTCGCCCTGGTCGACCTCGCCGAGGAGTCCCGGCCGCTGCTCGGCCGGGCGCGGGACGCCGGCGTGCCCGTGTGGTGCGACCTGCACGACTACGACGGGCAGAACCCGTTCCACCAGGACTTCGTCGACGCCGCCGACGTGCTCTTCCTCAACGAGGACGGGATGCCCGACCCGCTGCCCTGGATGCGGGACCGGGTGGCGGCCGGCACCTGGCTGGTGGTCGCCACCCAGGGTGCCCGGGGGGCGCTGGCGGTGACCCGTGACGAGGAGGTGCACGTCCCGGCGCCGGCGGTCGCCACGATCGTGGACACCAACGGCGCGGGCGACGCGTTCCTCGCCGGGTTCCTGCTGGCCCGGCTCGGGCGCGCGGCCCTCCCGGTGGCGATGGCGGCCGGGCACCGCCAGGCCGCCCGGTGCCTGGCCTCGGCGGACCTGTCCCCACCCTCGTCACCATCCTCGGCACGCACCACTCTGACGCCATCACGATGTTGACATGACGCCATAGTGACGTCATGGTGGTGCGCATGCTGCTCGCCGTCCTGCGCCGCAACCCCGCCTTCCCGCGCCTGGCGGGCGCCGCGCTCGTGTCCCAGTGCGGGGACTGGATCCTCAGCATCGGGCTGGCCTTCCACGTCTACGAGCAGACCGGCTCGACGTTGGCGTCGGGCGGCCTGATCGCGGCGTCGGTGATCCCCCAGATCGTCCTGGGCAGCGTCACCGGCGTGTTCGTCGACCGGTGGGACCGACGCCGCACCGTCGTGGTCACCAACCTCCTGATGGCGGCCTGCGCGTCGACGCTGCTGCTGGCCGAGGAGCGGATCTGGCTGGTCTTCCCGGTGCTCGCCGCGATCAACGTCGTCGAGACGTTCTTCACCCCCGCCGAGCAGTCGCTGGTCCCGCTGCTCGTCCGGCCCGACGACCTGGTGCCGTGCAACGCGCTCAACGGGCAGGCCGTCCAGGCGGCGCGCTTCGTCGGCGCCGCCGTCGGGGGCCTGCTGGCGGCGCTGGGCGGACTGGTGCTGGTCGTCGCGGTCGACGTGGCGACGTACCTGGTCGCGGCGGCGCTGCTGCGCACCCTGCCCGCCGACCGGCACCCGGCGCCGCGAGCGCCCGCGCCGTCGCTGGGGGACCGGTTCGCCGCCGTGGTGGCCGACTGGTCCGACGGCGTCCGGCAGATGAGCGGCCACCCGACCCTGCGGCTGCTCCTGGTGATCACCGCGCTCACCAGCGTCGGCGAGGGCATCTTCGGGACGCTGTTCCTGCCGTACGTCCGGGACGTCCTGCACGGCAGTGCGGTGGAGTACGGCGCGATCACGAGCTTCCAGGCCGTGGGCTCCATCGCGGCCGGCCTGCTCCTCGCGGTGCTGGCCGCCCGCGCCGACCCGCGGACCCTGCTGGGAGTCGGGTACGTCGTCTTCGGCGTGCTCGACCTGGCGCTGTTCCTCTACTGGATCGTGCTCGCCGACGTGCTGTGGCCGGCGTTCGTGCTGATCGTGCTCGTCGGGCTGCCGGTCGCCGCCATGGTCACCGGCCGGACCACGCTGCTCCAGCTGGCCACGCACGACCGCACCCGCGGGCGGGTCTTCGGAGCCCTCGGCGCGCTGCAGGGCGGCGGCCTCGTGGTGGGGCTGCTCGTGGCCGGGGTGCTCGGCGACCGGTTCGCGATCGTGCCGGTCCTGCTCCTGCAGGGCCTGCTGCCGATCATCGCCGGCCTCCTGGCCCTGGCGCTCCTGCCGGCCCGATCGACTGCCACCATGGCGGCGTGACCGGCCCGCACCCGCTCGAGCCCACCGCGGTCGCGGAGGACGTGTACCTCCTGCACCACGTCGGGACCGACCCCGCCGGACGGCTGTGGCGGGCGGCCGGGGCCGTCGCGGTGGCCGTGCCGCGGGACGGGACCGTCGGCCTCCTGGGTCTCGGCGACCACGACGCGATCCCGGACGCCGTGGCCGAGGCCGCCGCGGCGCTCCGCGACGAGGGCGTGGCCGAGATCAGGCTGAGCCTGCCGCCCGGCGTCGAGACTCCGCGCGGTGCAGCGGACCGGCGACGTGAGCCTCTGGGAGTGGATGTGGACCGCGCGGCCGACCGCCGCAGCGGTCGACGGGGTGGGCTGGCTGGGCGTCGACGACGACCAGGACCTCCGGGACCTGCTGGGCCACAGCCCCCGGGCCCACGCGCGGCCGGGCGACGACCACGTGCGCGGCTGGGCGGGAGTCCGCCGCGAGGGCCGGTTGGTGGCCGCCGGCGCCCTGACCCGGGCGCCGGCCGGCACCGCGCACCTCCGGGCGATCGTCACCCATCCCGACCAGCGCGGGACCGGCCTCGGTGCCGCGGTGACGGCGTACCTCACCGACGCGGGCCTGCGCAGCGGGCCGGTGGTCACCTTGGGCATGTACTCCGACAACGAGGTCGCCCGCCGGCTCTACCACCGACTGGGCTACGTCACCTCGCACCGCTGGGCGTCCTCGCGGGCCCGGCTGGACCGTGCGCCCGGCTGAGGCCTCACCCGGGCGCGGTGCCCGCGCCCACCAGCATCTCGCAGGGTCCGACGAACCCGTCCGCACCCTCGAAGCGGGTCAGCGCGGCCTCCACCTCGCGCCAGGTGTCCGCCCGCTCGTCCGGGGTCAGCCCCGCCATCATCTGGTGGAGCGCGCCGAACGACTCCTGCTGGAAGCGCACGCACTCCCGTGCCGACGGCAGCACGACGGGCGACGGCACGGTGCGCACCTCCACGTCCACGAACCCCGCGGCCTCGAGCGCTCCGGACAGCACACCCGGGCCGCCCAGGGAGAACGGACCGGGCTGGCCCGGCAGCGGCGGCGGGAGTGCGGCCCGGGCACGGATGATCCCGACCGGGATCGAGAAGAAGGCGTTGGCGTCGGGGGTCGAGTAGACGACGGCGCCGATCCGGCCCCCGGGACGCAGCGCGGAGAGCGCGCCGCGCAGCGCGCGCTGCTGGTCGGGGAAGTAGATGAGGCCGACCCGGCTGACGACGGCGTCGAAGCTCCCGGGCTCGAGCGTGTCGAGGGCCTCGCCGTCGAGCTCGAGCGTCTCGACCTGGCCCAGCCCCTCGGCCGCGGCGTCCGCCGCGGCCCGGTCGAGCAGGTCGGGGGCGATGTCCGTCACGAGCACCCGTCCCTGCGGCCCGACCTGCCGGGCGATCCGCAGCGACTGCTCGCCGGCCCCCGCCGCGACGTCGACCACCCGGTGCCCGCGGTCGATGCCGGCCATCTCGATCATCGCCTCGGTCGCGTCGCCGAGCCAGCTGCCGATGAAGCTGCCCCAGCGGTGCCAGGCCTCGGCCGCCTCCTGCCACTGCCGGCGGGTCGTCGTCTTGAAGGCCGCCGGGTCGAATGCTGCCTGCGTGCTCATGTCGTGGTGTCCCCTCGTCCGGGTCGAGCCGGTGCTCGACGGCTCCAAGGTCTCGCCGCGCACCCGGTCCGGCTAGTCCACGGTCTGTACTAGTCGCGGGGCGGCCGCGTTCCTAAGGTGTGGAGATGATCGACTACGGCCAGTTCTGCACCGTCGCGCGCGGTGCCGAGGTGTTGTGCGACCGCTGGACGCCCCTGGTGGTCCGCGAGCTGCTCTGCGGCAGCACCCAGTTCAACGAGATCCGGAGGGGGGTGCCCCGGATGTCGCCGACGCTGCTGGCGAAACGGCTGCGGACCCTCGAGGACTTCGGGGTGGTCCGCCGCCACGAGAACGGGCGCCGGACGTCCTACGAGCTGACCGCGGCGGGGGAGGAGCTGCGCCCCATCGTGATGGCCCTGGGGCACTGGGGGTCCCGCTGGATCGGCAGTCGGCTCCGGGCGGACCAGCTCGACGCCGGGTTCTTGATGTGGGACGTGCGTCGCTTCGTGCGGCTCGAGGAGTTCCCCGCCGATCGTCAGGTCGTCATCCACTTCGCGTTCGCCGACGCCGGGCCGCGCGAACGCGACTGGTGGCTGGTGGTGAGCGCGGGCGTCGCCGATCTGTGCCGCGACGACCCCGGGCACGAGCTCACCCTGGAGGTCCGCTCGTCCGTCCGCGCGCTCACCGAGGTCTGGACCGGCGACACGACGCCCGACGCCGTGCTCCGGGCCCGGGAGATCGAGGTGGTCGGGCCGCACCGCGACGCGGAGCGGCTCTGGGCGTGGCTCGGCACGAGCGCCTTCGCGCCCTCCCGTCACCTGCGGGTCGCCGGCTGAGCGCGATCGGGGCGCGTTGCACGGGGTCGGCGGCGGTGACGAGGGGCGTCCGGAACTCCTATCCTCGGTAGATGCCGCTCATCCAGGTCGCGCAGCGGGCCGAGGACCTCACCCGCGCGACGGCCTTCTACTCCGACCTCCTGGGGCAGGCACCGACGGCGACCTTCGACCCACCGGGCCTGGTGTTCTTCGACCTGGGCGGCACCCGGCTGCTGCTGGACCGCGGCGCTCCCAGCGGCCTGCTCTACCTCGGCGTCGACGACGTGCACGCGACCGTCGAGCGGCTCCGCGCGACCGGCGTCGTGGTCGAGGCGGAACCCCACGTGATCTTCGGCCACGACGACGACACCCTGGGCCCGGCCGGCACCGACGAGTGGATGGCCTTCGTGGTCGACTCCGAGGGCAACACCGTCGGTCTGGTCGAGCAACGGCCGCGCGGCTAGCGCCGCACGCGCCCGCTCTCGGACAGACTCCACCCATGAGGCCGCAGGTCGTCGCCCATCGCGGCGCGAGCCACGACACCGCCGAGCACACGCTCGGCGCCTACGTGAAGGCCCTCGACGTGGGTGCCGACGCGCTCGAGTGCGACGTCCGGCTGACCGCGGACGCCCACCTCGTCTGTGTCCACGACCGCGACCTGCGGCGTACGGCGTCCCGGCGTGGCCTGGTCTCCACCATGGACCTCGCGGACCTCGACCAGCTCGACTTCGCGTCCTGGAAGAACCCCTGGGCCGAGCTCGACGACGAGTCCGTGGAGCTCGACGACGACTACCGCAAGGTGCTGACCCTGCGCCGGCTCCTCGAGGTGGTCTCGGACTACGACCGGCCCGTCGAGCTGGCCATCGAGACCAAGCACCCGACGCGGTACGCCGGGCTCGTCGAGCGCAAGCTCGCCGCGATGCTGGCCGAGTTCGGCTGGACCGGCGAGGGTGCGCCGGTGCGGGTCATGAGCTTCTCCTACACCGCTCTGCAGCGGATGCGCCGGCTCGCGCCGGCCCTCCCGCTGGTGATGCTGATCGAGAAGCGGCACCACTGGCCGATGCTCCAGGGCGTCATCGGCGACGACTGGATCCTGGGGCCGGGCATCGACCTGCTCCGGGAGTCGCCGCGGTTCGCCGCCAAGCTCGAGGCCACGGGCCGCGACCTGCACGTGTGGACCGTCAACACCGCCGAGGACCTGCAGGTCTGCCTCGACCGGGGGGTCAAGGCCGTCATCACCGACAAGCCCGGCGACATCCTGCGGCTGCTCGACCCTGAGAGCCCTCTCGGCCGGGGCTCCGCGCCCGGCCGGTAGGTTCGGGCGCATGGGGAAGCGCTCACGCACCAAGACCCGCGACCACGGCTCGGCCCCCGCCCGCGACGGCGAGGTCGGCCCGCGCCAGCCGTGCCCGTGCGGCTCGGGACGTCGCTACAAGGCGTGCCACGGCGCGCAGGACGGTGGCGCGGAGGTGTTCGTCGCCAGGCCGTTCGAGGGTCTCCCCGGTGAGCGCGACATCGTCGCGTTGCGCGAGCTCGTCCCGGCCGCCACCGCCCCGTTGACCGTCCCGGACGCGGGCGACCGCGAGGTGCTGCTCTGCACCCTGCTGCCCACGGCGGCGCCGGCGATGGTCCGCGACACCGGGGCGATCTGGCTGGGCCTGCAGGTGCAGCACAGCTTCGGCGATCCCTCCCGCGACCTGGGCGCGGTGCTGGTCAGGGCCCTCGACGCCGAGCCCGGCATCGTCGGGCTGACCGACCCGCCCGGCCCCGGCCCCCGCCTCCAGGACCTGGTCTCGGGGGACAGCCTGGAGGTCACCGTCCACGAGGGCTTCGGCTTCTGGCTCGCCGACGTGGAGGACCAGACACCCGACCTCGCGGCCGCCCTCGAGCAGGCCAACGGCTCCGCCGCGCCCAGCGCCCGGCTCACCGGCGTGGACGCGGCGTACTGGACCGACGTCACCACCAAGGAGCATCTCCGCTGGGTGCTGCCCGAGCCCGAGGCGGCGGCCCTCGACGCGCTGGCCCGGCTGCACGCCGCCGGTCGCGACCAGCTGGTGCCGGACTCGCGGCTGGTCGGGATGTTCCGGGCGCACGGTCTGCTGGTGCCGGTGTGGGACCTCGCCCTGGGCACCGGCGCGGCCGCCCTCGAGGAGCCCGCCGCCGCCTTCCGGGCCGCCCTCGACGAGGCGCTCGCCGACCCCACGCCGCTCTCGTCCGAGGAGCGCGCGGCCCGCAGCGGCCTCGCAAACCGGCAGGTCACCATCCGCTGAGCGGACGGTTCCGTCACACCCACGGCGATTCGCAACCGAAACGCGCGCCCACAGTTGTGCAAGCCTCAACCATGTCGTAGTTTGTGGATCGCCCGGTCGTTGTTGCCTCCCCCGTCAGCAACGACCGGGTTTTGCATGCCCGAAACGGGGGCCGACGCGGAGGCGGTGAGCCTCAGACGAGCGGCTCGCGCGAGACCGGGCACGACATGCAACGCGGGCCGCCGCGACCCGAGCCGAGCTCGGAGCCGGCGATCTTGACGACCTCGATGCCGGCCTCCTCGAGGCGGTCGTTGGTCTCGTCGTTGCGCTCGTAGGCGACCGCCACCCGGGGTGCGAGGGCCAGGGTGTTGTTGCCGTCGTCCCACTGCTCGCGCTCGGCCGTGACCGGGTCCAGCCCGGTGTCGATCTGGTGGAGGGTGTCGATCTGCATCGCCTTGGCGGCTGCCACGAGGAACGGCTCGGCGTCGGCGACGTGCAGCACCAGGTCCGTGTCGTCGTGGACCTCGCCGCCCTCGACCAGCGTGACCGTCCAGGCCTGCAGGTGGTGGGCGACGTTGGGGTACATCACGACCTTGTCGACGTCGACCATCGTGCAGACGGTGTCGAGGTGCATGGTGGCCCGCTCCTGGGCGATCGGCACGGCCAGGACGGTGTGGGCCAGCCCCGCGTGGAACACCTGCCGGGCGAGCCGCTCGGCCCCGGCGGGCGTGGTCCGCTCACCGACCCCCACGGCGATCACGCCGGGTGCGAGGAGCAGCACGTCGCCACCCTCCACGTGCTCGTGCTGCCAGCCGTGGATCCGCTGGGTGGTCGCGAACCGCGGGTGCCGGCTGTAGATCAGCTCGGTCAGGTGGGTCTCGCGGGACCGCGCCGGCATCGCCAGCGACGTCACCGCGACCCGGTCCCGGATCCACACGCTGGAGTCGCGCGTGAACAGCAGGTTGGGCAGCGGGTCGATGAGGAAGTCGTGGCTGTCGAGCAGGGAGGTCACCAGCCCGAAGCCGCCGCCGACCTCGTCGTTGCGGATGCCGGCGGTGAGGTACGCCGTGAGCTCGTCGGGCGCCGCGTCGTGCAGGAGCCCGGTGAGGTAGCCGCGCATCGTGTCGCCCAGGTGCAGGCTGGCCAGCGCCTTGGTGATCGCGTCGTGCCGGGCCTCCGGCTCCGCGAAGGTCTCGGTGAGCAGGTCGGTGAGGTACAGCACCTCGACGTCGCGCTCGCGCAGGGCCGCCGCGAACGCGTCGTGCTCGTCCTGGGCCCGGCTGACCCACGGGATCCCGTCGAAGAGCAGCTTGTCGTTGTTCCGGGGCGTGAGCCGCTTCAGCTCCAGGCCCGGGCGGTGGAGCATCACCGTGCGCAGCCGGCCGACCTCGCTGTCGGCGCCGTGGGGGCGGGCGGGGTCGAGGGCACCCTCGGCGGTCGAGCCTGTCGAGACCATGCGCGCACTCTAATGGGGGCCGCGCCGGGCGGCCCAGGCCTCCAACCGGGAGTAGCCCTTCACCGAGGTCCGGGGCAGCCGGCGCAGCACCACGGCCGGTGTCGTCGGCTCCCGTCGGCGATGAGGGCGTCGTGGGCGCCACGCTCGACCAGCACCGTTCCGGGCCGGGCCACGGAGGTCAGGCGGGAGGCGAGGTTGACGGTCGGGCCGAGCACGTCGCCGAGCCGGCCCACGACCTCGCCGTACGCGACCCCGGCGCGGACCGGCGGGAACGGGTCCTCGGGGTCGGCGCCGCGCTCCGTGGCGGTGAGCGCGACCTCGACGGCGGCCGCCGCGTCGTCGGTGGCGAAGAGCACCTCGTCGCCGATGGTCTTGATGATCCGGCCGCCGGTCTCGACGACGCTGGAGGTGAGGTGGCTCTCGAAGAGCTCGACCCAGTCGACCAGCTCGCGGTCGGTGAGGTCCCTGCTCTGCGCGGTGTAGCCGACGATGTCGACGAAGCCGACGGCGGTCGGCGCCGTGGTGCCGGTGCCGCCCTCGAGCAGCCGGGCGGCCGCGCCGGCGAGGTGTCGACGCCAGACGTAGGCCTGCAGCCGCTCGACGTCGGGCAGCACCGTGTCGGTCAGCGCGGTGAGCCGGGCGGCCGGGTCCTCGCCCTCGACCGCCAGCCGGGCGATCAGGCCGACCTGCCACTCGGCCAGCCGGGCGAAGCTGCGCCCCCAGGTGCGCACCAGGGCCGCCTGGCTGTCGCGGGTGAGGACGCCGAGGCCGAGGAGGTCGTGGGTGAGCGCCAGGGCCACCACGTCGGCCTCGCTGAAGGCCACGTCGTCGTCGGCCGCGTGCGGGAAGCCGAGCTGCTGCCAGAGCTGCTCGGCCAGCTCCAGCGGGACGCCGGCGCGGTCGGCGACCTGGGTGCGGGTGAGGCTGCGCTCTGCTCCCAGCAGCGTCTCCTCGACGGCTCTGACCGGCAGCCCGAGGTCCTGGCTCACGGGCCGGTCACGCGGTGCCGAGCCGGTCCGCCGCGGCCCGGTCGAGAGCGGCCTTGAACGCGGGCACCTCGCCGCACAGGCGGCGGACCGCGTCGGCGGTGAAGTGCAGCAGCTCGACCGGCGTGGTGGTCACGATCGAGGCGTTGCGGAGCTTGTGGTGGATGATCGCCGACTCGCCGAAGACGTCGCCCGGGCCGAGCGTCGCGATCTCCTCGCGACCCTTCCGCACGGAGACCTCACCCGACAGCAGCAGGTAGGCCTTGTCCGCACCGGTCTGCTCCTGGATGGGCGACCAGTTCGCGGGCAGGCGGACGAACGTGCCGGCGCTCGTGATGCGCTGCACGTCCCGGACGGTGAATCCGTCGAAGAGGGCCATACCCGTCTAACGGACGAGCTCCACTGCCGTTATGGCCGCGAGCAGCAGGCAGACGCCGGCCCCGACGTAGTGCAGGACGTGCAGCGACACGTAGCGCAGCAGCGTGCGGCCCACGATCACCGCCAGGCCGCTCACGGCGAGCAGCGCCCCGAGCGCGCCGATGAACACGCTCACCGGGTCGTCGTACCGCGCCACGAGGGTGAGGGTGAGGAGCTGGGAGAGGTCGCCCCACTCGGCGGCGAACAGCACCAGGAAGCTCGCCAGCACCGCCCGCCAGCCGCTGACGTCGCGCGCCTTGGTCGCGAACTCGTCCTCGTCGGCGAGGTGGTGGCTGCGCCCCTCGCGGAACAGGATCACCGCACCGGCGAGGAACATCGCCAGGGACAGCAGGTGCACGGCGGTGTCGGGCAGCAGCGACGCGGCCTTGCCGAGGGCGACCGCCACGGTCGTCTGCACCGCGAAGGCGAGTCCGACGCCGATCCACACGAGGATCGGGCGGTACCTCGTGGACAGCACGAGGGTGGCCAGGAAGGTCTTGTCGGGCAGCTCCACGACGAAGATCGCGCCGAAGGTCAGCGCGATCACGACGGGGTCCACCGGGCCCATTCTCCCGGCTGGTCCAGACCGCCCGAAATCGCCGGCGACCCGCACGACGATGTGCGCTCCAATGGGGTGATGAGGTCGCCCGGGCTCGCCGGAGCCACCGCCCTCGCCGTGCTCGCGGTGCTGGCCGCGGGTTGCGGTGCGGACGAGCCCGACACCGCGCCGAACCCGGGCGGCACCTCGTCCTCCACGTCGGACGCCGGCCGCGACGGCGGCAGAGGAGACCGCGTTGACCCTTCCGGACCCGGTGAGCGTCGCCGACGCCGGCGGCGAGACCCTGGACGCGGGTCCGGACAACGACTTCGCGATCGCGGCCGCCGGCGGGATCTGGGTCACCGGGGTGCCTCCCGGGCTGGTGCGCTACGAGGCGGCGACGGGGGAGGTCACCCACCGGGTCGAGGTCGAGTCAGCCGTCGTCCAGGCCCTCGACGCGGCCGGCGGGCGGGTCTGGGTCGTCGGTCTGGACCCCGACGTGCTGCTGGTCGTCGACGAGACCTCGGGGGAGGTCGTCCAGCGCGTCGCGCTGCCCGCCGACCCCCTGGTCGAGTCGTCCCTCGGGGCGTCCGGCGACGTGGCCTGGGTGCTCGTCGACCCGGTCGACCGCCGGATCCTCCGCATCGACACCGCGTCGGGCGAGATCACCCGGCTGCGGACTCCGACGGCGGCGAAGGCGCTGAGGTACGGCGAGGGGTCGCTCTGGGTCACGACGTACGACACCGTCGAGCGGCTGGACCCGCGGACCGGCCGCCGCGAGGACGTGTTCACGACCGCCGACGGATCGAGCTTCCTGACCTTCGCGTACGGCGCGGCGTGGGTGCTGAGCCAGATCGACGGCGCGGTGTCCAAGGTGGACGCGGCCACCGGCGAGGTCACGGTCATCCCTGCGTCCGACCGTCCCGTGAACGGCGGCGACATCGCGGCCTCCGACGGCTACGTCTGGGTGCGCACCTGGGACGGGGTGACGGTGGTCGAGCCCCGGGTCGGGGCGGCCGCGGCCCGGGTCGGCACCGAGGGCGGCAGCGGCAGCGTGGCCGCGGCCGACGGGTGGATCTGGATCACCGACCACGACCACGCGGCGATCCACCGGGTGCCGTGGCCGTTCGCGGGATGACGCTCAGTCGCGGCGGCCGGGGTCGGCGGGATAGACGCCGAGGATCTTCACGTCGGTGGTGAAGAAGGCCAGCTCCTCGAGGGCGCGTCGTACGCCGAGGTCGTCGGGGTGCCCGTCCACCTCGGCGAGGAACTGGGTCGCCGCGAAGTGGCCGCCGACCATGTAGCTCTCCAGCTTGGTCATGTTGACGCCGTTGGTCGCGAAGCCGCCGAGCGCCTTGTAGAGCGCGGCGGGCAGGTTGCGGACGTTGAAGACGAACGACGTGACGACCGGGCCCTCGCCGGCCCGGGCCTGCGTGAGGTCGCGGGAGAGCACGACGAACCTGGTGGTGTTGTGGTCCTCGTCCTCGATGTCGTCGGCGAGGATCTGCAGGCCGTAGATCTCCGCGGCGAGCGGCGGGGCGATCGCCGCCTGCGTCGGGTCACCGGCCTCGGCCACCTCGCGGGCCGCCCCGGCGGTGTCGCCGGAGATGACCGGCTGCAGGTCGTGCGCGCGAATCACCCGGCGGCACTGGCCGAGGGCGTGCACGTGGCTGTGCACCGTCTTGATGGTCTCGGTCGTGGCACCCGGCAGGGCCATCAGCGCGAACCGGATCCGCAGGAAGTGCTCGGCCACGATGTGCAGGCTCGAGGTCGGCAGGAAGTGGTGGATGTCGGCGACCCGGCCGGCCAGCGAGTTGTCGATGGGGATCATCGCCAGGTCCGCCGCGCCGTTCTCGACCGCGGCGAAGACGTCCTCGAAGGACGCGCAGGCGACCGCCTCCCAGTGGGGGTACTGCTGGGTGCAGAGCAGGTGGGAGTTGGAGCCGGGCTCGCCCTGGTAGGCGATGCGCCGGCCCGCTGCGGAGCTGTCCTCGGTCACGCTGACGAGTTTCCCACGCGCTGCGCACTAGCCTGCTCCCCATGCCGCTCGTGGTCGCCTCCGTCGCTCTCGTGCTGTCCCTGGTGGCCGCGGTCTTCTCGGTCGTCGCGCTGCGGCGGCTCAACCAGACCCGTCGGCGCGCCGCCGGCGACGCCCTCCCCGAGGACGTCCACGGCCTGCGCCAGGAGGTGGCCGCGCTGCGCGCCGAGGGCGCCGACGCGCTCCGCCACCTCGCCGTGGTCCGGTACGACGCCTTCGGCGACATGGGCGGCCACCTGTCCTGGTCCCTCGCCCTGCTCGACGAGGGCGGCCACGGCGTCGTGCTCACCTCGATCGCCGGCCGCAGCGAGGCCCGCTCCTACGCCAAGGCCGTCTCCGACTGGTCCTGCGAGCAGCAGCTCTCCCCCGAGGAGGAGGAGGCCATCGCCAACGCCCGCCCCTGAGGTGACCGGCAGTTGTGCTGACACAGACGCCCCTGACCGGGCAGCTCCGCGGGCGGAAGTGCCCGCTCGACGGCTGGCCTGTCAGCAGGAGTGCCCGGTCAGCGCAGGCGGAAGACCCTCGACTCCCAGGGGGCGAGCGGGTCGGCCGGCGCCGGAGCGCGGAGCAGTCGCGGCGGAGGCGGGGAGCGAGAGCACCAGCGGCTCGGCACCGGCCAGCGAGCCGGCCTCGGTCAGGTCGGGCACCACGCCGGCGGTGTCGGACAGGTTGGCGACCACCAGCAGCCGGGTCGCGTCGAGCTCCCGGACGAACGCGTAGACCTGCTTGTCGTCGGCCAGCAGCATCCGGAACGAGCCGTGGGCGACCGCGGGCTCCGCGTGCCGCAGCGCGATGAGCCGCCGGAAGTGCGCGAAGACCGAGTCCGGGTCGTCGACCTGGGCGGCCGCGTTGACCGTCGCCGCGTCGGGATGCAGGTCGAGCCACGGCACGCCCTCGGTGAAGCCCGCCGTCGGTGAGGCGTCCCACTGCATCGGGGTGCGCGCGTTGTCCCGCGACTTGGCGCGCAGCGGGCCCATCACCTCGGCCGGCGAGCCCCCCGCGGCGACGGCGGCGGCGTACTGGTTGAGCGACTCGATGTCGCGCAGCTGGTCGATCGAGGTGTAGCCGACGTTCGACATCCCGAGCTCGTCGCCCTGGTAGACGTACGGCGTGCCGCGGTGCAGGTGCAGCACCGTGGCCAGCGCCTTCGCGGACTGCTCGCGGTGCTCGGGGGCGTCGTTCCCGAAGCGGCTCACGCACCGCGGCTGGTCGTGGTTGCCGAGGTAGAGGCTGTTCCAGCCCACGTCGGCGAGCCCGTCCTGCCAGCGGCCGAGTGACCGCTTCAGGTCGAGCATCGTCATCGGCACGAGGTCCCACTTGCCGCGCGGCCCCGAGTCGAGGTCGACGTGCTCGAACTGGAAGACCATGTCGAGCTCGCCCCGCGCGGCGTCGGTGTAGAGCCGCGCCTGCTCCACCGAGCAGCTCGGCGTCTCCCCGACGTTCAGCAGGCCGGCCGGGCGTCCGGCGAACACCTCGCGGTGCATCTCCTGGAGGAACTCGTGGATCCGCGGGCCGTTGAGGACGTACGCCGACGCGTTGCCGTCCGGGTCGTCCGGCAGCGAGACCACCTTGGAGATCAGGTTGATCACGTCCATGCGGAAGCCGTCGACCCCGCGGTCGAGCCACCAGCGCATCATCGCGTAGACGGCCTCGCGGACCTCGGGGTTCTCCCAGTTCAGGTCGGGCTGCTCGGCCGCGAAGATGTGCAGGTAGTACTCCCCGGTGGTCGGGTCGAAGGCCCACGCCGGGCCGGAGAAGACCGAGGCCCAGTTGTTCGGCTCCGCGCCGGGCTCGCCGCCGGCGTACCCCTCCCGCGGCGGCCGCCACCAGTACCAGTCGCGCTTCGGGTTGTCCCGCGACGACCGCGACTCGGCGAACCAGGCGTGCGCGTCGCTGGTGTGGTTGACCACGAGGTCCATCACCAGCTTCATCCCGCGCGCGTGCAGGGCCGCCACCAGCTCGTCGAGCTGCTCCAGGGAGCCGAACAACGGGTCGACGTCCTGGTAGTCGCTGATGTCGTAGCCGTTGTCGGCCATCGGCGAGCGGTAGACCGGGCTCAGCCAGACGACGTCCACGCCGAGCCGCTCGAGGTGGTCGAGCCGCTGGAGGATGCCGCCGAGGTCCCCCACGCCGTCGCCGTCGCTGTCGGCGAAGCTGCGCGGGTAGACCTGGTAGACCACGGCCGACTTCCACCAGTCCCGCTCGGCCACGTCGGCCGGGTGCGTCACCGAGGCACCCGCACCAGGACGCGTCCGTGCACGACCTTCATCCGCAGCTCGCGCCCGGCGCCGATCGAGTCGCCGTCGAGCTGGCGCGGCGTGTCCGACCCGGCCCGGATCACCGCGGAGGCGCCGACCTTGCGGTCGACGAGCTCGTCGGTGTGCTTGACCTTGAGGAGCACCCGCCAGGCCAGCGGGATCCAGGAGAAGAAGTTCCGCGGGTGCAGGATCACCACGTCGAGCAGCCCGTCGTCGATCGCGGCGTCGGGCAGCAGCGGCATCCCGGCCTGGAGGAACCCCACGTTCCCGACGACCACCGTGCGGGCCCGGTGCTTGGTGAACTCCCCGCCGTCGATCGAGATCTCGATGCGCTGCGCCGGGAACATCAGCGACTTGGACGCGGAGATGACGTAGGCGAACCAGCCGATCTTCTTCTTGATGTCCTCGTTGACGCCCTCCATGATCGCGGCGTCGAAGCCCATGCCGGCCATCACCATGAAGTGGGTGTCCTCGAACCCGTCGCCCGACACCTCGACGAGGTCGATGGCCCGGTCCTGCCCGTTGAGGGCGACGTCGATGGCCGAGCGCAGGTAGAGGGGTACGTCGAGGTTGCGCGCCAGCAGGTTGCCGGTGCCCGCCGGGATGATCCCGACCGGGATCCCGGTGCCGGCGAGCTCCGCGCAGACCTCGCGGACGGTGCCGTCGCCGCCGCAGACGAGCACCAGGTCGGCGCCGTCGACCGACGCCGCCTCGGCCATGCCGGTGCCGGGGTCCTCGACGGTCGTGTAGTGCCAGGTCGGCCGGCCCCAGCCCGACTCCTGGGCCATCGCGTCGACGGTGGACTCGAACTGGCCGACGTCCTCGACCTTGATCGGGTTCAGCACGACCGCCAGCCGGCGCGAGACCGGGCCCACCTCGGGGAGCGGCTCGCTCTTCTCCGCGTGCGCGCGCGGCCACGGGTCGATGACGACCATCCAGATCAGCATCATCCCGACGCCCAGCATCGTCCCCGCGATGACGTCGGTGGGGAAGTGCCGGCCGAGGAGCACCCGGTCCAGGCGAGACGACCGCCCACAGCACCACGCAGGCGGCGATCACCGCGCGGCGCATGCTCGAGCGCCGGATGAAGATCGTCGACGAGCACGATCAGGATGCCGGTGAAGGCGGCGATCGAGGAGGCGTGCCCGGACGGGAACGACTTGGTCGTCAGCAGGTTGGTCGCGTCCTGCCAGTCCGGCCGGCCGCGGCCGAGCCAGACCTTCAGCCCGGTGGTGACCAGCGAGGTGGTCACCATCGTGACGACGGCGAAGAGGGCCGCCCGGCGGTGCCGCCGCAGCAGCAGGAGCACCACGACGATGGTGGTCAGGATGATCATCCCGACGGTGGCGAAGGACACCTCCACCACGCGCAGCGCGTCGACGAGCAGGGCGTGGTCGTCGGCCCAGTCCTCCCCGGTCTGGCCGATGCGGTCGAGCCCGTCGAGCGGGGAGCGGTCGGCGGTGACCAGGACGCCGAAGATCGCGACGACGACGAGGCACAGGCCGGCCCACAGGAGCGGGATGGCGCGGCGGCGTTCGGTCACGGGGAGCGATTATGCCGGTGTGGAGGGTGACTCCTTACATCCGGAAGGCGGCGGATCCGGGCACGCCGATAACCTGAGCAGCAATGATCGACGCCCGAGTTCTGAGAGACGACCCCGACCGCGTGCGCGCCGCCCAGGCGAAGCGAGGGCTGTCGTCCGATGTCGTCGACCGGGCGCTGGCCGCGGACACCGCCCGACGCGAGGCGATCGGTGCGTTCGAGGCCAAGCGCGCCGAGCAGAAGCAGCTCGGGAAGCTGATCCCGCAGGCCCAGGGCGACGAGAAGGCCGCACTGCTCGCGCAGACCAAGACGCTGGCCGCCGAGGTCAAGGAGGCGGAGGCCACCCAGGTCGCCGCCGAGCAGGAGTGGCGCGAGGCGCTGATGTCGATCCCCAACCTGGCCGCCGACGAGGCGCCCGCGGGCGGCGAGGACGACTTCGTCGTCATCGAGACCGTGGGGACGCCGCCGGTGTTCGACTTCGAGCCGCGCGACCACGTGGAGCTCGGCCGGATGCTGGGCGCCATCGACATCGAGCGCGGCGCGAAGGTCTCGGGCAGCCGCTTCTACTTCCTCACCGGCATCGGCGCCCAGCTGGAGTTCGCGCTGATCAACATGGCGATGGACCAGGCCCGCAACGCCGGCTTCACCCAGATCGTCGCGCCGTCGCTCGTGAAGCCGCGCGCCATGGAGGGCACCGGCTTCCTCGGCCAGGCCGCCGACGACGTCTACCGGATCGAGGGTCAGGACCTCTACCTGGTCGGCACCTCCGAGGTCGCGATGGCGGCGTACCACTCCGACGAGATCCTCGACATCTCCACGTTGCCGCTGCGCTACGCGGCGTTCAGCCCCTGCTTCCGCAAGGAGGCAGGCTCGCACGGCAAGGACACCCGCGGGATCTTCCGCGTGCACTGGTTCGACAAGGTGGAGATGTTCGTCTACACCACCCTCGAGGAGTCGTACGCCGAGCACCTGCGCCTGCTGGAGTGGGAGAAGGAGTTCATGGACAAGCTCGAGCTCGTCTACCGCGTCATCGACGTGGCGGCCGGCGACCTCGGCACCTCGGCGCAGCGCAAGTTCGACTGCGAGGCGTGGATCGCGTCGCAGGGGCGCTACCGCGAGCTCACGTCGACGTCCAACTGCACCGACTTCCAGACCCGCAGGCTGGACACCCGCGGCCGGGCCGCCGACGGCACCGTCGGACCGATCGCGACCCTCAACGGGACGCTCTGCTCGACCAACCGGCCGATCATCGCCCTCCTCGAGACCCATCAGCAGGCGGACGGCTCGGTGCGGGTGCCGCAGGCCCTGCAGCCCTACCTCGGTGGTCTCGACGTGCTCAAACCGGTCATCCGCGTGAGGGGCACTGACACGTGGGGAACGGTTTGTCGCAACCACCCTCGTTCACCCCGCGCCTCGTCGCCTTGGATATCGACGGCACCCTGCTGAAGTGGGTCGAGGGCTCGGGCCAGAGCTACGAGGTGATCCCGCCGCGCGTGTACGACGCCGTGCACCGCGCCTTCGACGCGGGTGCCCACATCGTGCTGGCCAGCGGCCGCTCCCCCCACGGGATGACCCGGATCGCGGACCTGCTCGACCTGCCGCGCGACGGCGCCGACCGGCTCTGGGTGGTCGCCTCCAACGGGGCGGTGGTCTTCCGCTACCCGCCGGTCGAGGTGGTGCACGAGGAGAAGTTCGACGCCGCGCCCGCCGTGGAGGCGGTGCTCGCCCACCACCCGCGGGCCCGGGTCGCCATCGAGGAGCGCGGCCGCGGCTACCGGGTGAGCAAGCCGTTCCCGCACGGCGAGCTGTCCGGCGTCCAGTTCATCACCTCGGTGCACCAGATGGTCGCCGAGCCGGTCAGCCGCGTGATCATCCGCGACCCGGCCGCGACCGCCGAGGACTTCGTCGGCCTCGCCGCCCGGCTCGGCCTCCACGGCACCGACTACGTGGTCGGGTGGACCGCGTGGCTGGACCTCGCTCCGATGGGTGTCTCCAAGGCGTCCGGTCTCGCCCACGTGGTCGAGCGGCTCGACGTGGCGCAGGCCGACGTGCTGGCGATCGGCGACGGTCGCAACGACATCGAGATGCTCGAGTGGGCCGGGCGCGGGGTCGCGATGGGACAGGCCGTCCAGGAGGTGCACGACGCGGCTGACGCGAGCACCGGGTCGGTGTACGACGACGGCGCCGCGGTCGAGATCGACCGCTGGTTCGGCGACGGCTCGACCCCGGTCGCGCCGCGGGCGGCCGAGCCGCGGCCGGTGCCGGAGGAGCTGTGAGCGCCGGTTGAGCCTGCCGAGACTGGTCGCGACCGACCTCGACGGGACCCTGGTCCAGCCGGACGGCAGCATCAGCGCCCGCACCCGGCAGGTGCTGGCCGCCGTCGAGGAGCGCGGCGTCGTCGTGGTGTTCGTGACCGGGCGCCCGTTGCGCTGGGCCGAGGAGGTGTTCGAGCACGTCGGCGAGCACGGGATCGCGGTCGTCTCCAACGGCGCCCTGGTCTGGGACGTGCACCGGCACCGGGTCCGCGAGATCCATGCGATGGAGCCGCGGACCGGGCTCGAGGTGGCCCGGCTGATCCGGTCGGCGATCCCCGGGTCGGCCTTCGCCGTCGAGACCCTGCGCGGGATCGGGCTGGAGACCGCGTTCCTCGAGCGCCACCCGGTCCCGGAGGGCAGCCCGCGCGGCCGGCTGGAGGACCTGTTCGACGCCCCCGCGGTGAAGCTGCTGGCCCGGCACGAGGAGCTGGGCGCCCAGGAGTTCTGGGACCGCGCGGCCGCGGTCGTCGGCGACCGGGCCGTGATCACGTGGTCGTCCACCTCGGCGCTGCTGGAGATCAGCGCCGCCGGCGTCACGAAGGCGTCGACGCTGGCGCTGCTCGCCGCCGAGCTCGGGATCGAGGCCGCGGAGGCGGTCGCCTTCGGGGACATGCCCAACGACCTGGCCATGCTGGCGTGGGCGGGCACGTCGTACGCCGTGGCCAACGCGCACCCCACCGTCCTGGCGGCGGCCGACCACGTCGCCCCGAGCAACGAGGACGACGGGGTCGCGGTCACCCTCGCCCGGATCTTCGGGCTGGACGGCCCCGATGCGTAGGCTGAAGCCATGAGGTGGGCTCCGTACGCCGTGCGCACGGCCGCGCTCGGGATGCTCCTGGCGACGGCCGGTGTGCTGGTCGCGCAGGCGCCCGCGCACGCCTGCAAGTGCGTGAACACCACCACCGCCGAGGACGCCGCGGCCGCCGACGCGGTGTTCAGCGGCACGGTCCGCGAGACCCACAAGCCCGAGCCCGACGACAGCGGCCGGATCAAGGGCCTGGTGACCTACGTCGTCGACGTCGACCGCGTCTACAAGGAGGAGGGCACGGTCGTCACCGGCACCGTGCAGGTCTTCTCCCAGCAGGCCTCGGCGTCGTGCGGCCTGGGCAACCTGCCGCCGGGCACGGAGTACCTCTTCTTCGCCCAGGCCCGGGACGCCGGCTTCCGGGCGAGCAGCTGCGGCGGCTCGCGTCCGGCCACCACGGCGTCGGTCTCCGACGTCGAGGGGGTGCTCGGCCCCGGCAAGCAGATGGTGCCCGACGGGGCGAAGCCCGAGCTGGTCCTCACCGCGGTCGAGACCGCCGCCCCGCCGACCGTGAGCCGGCTCGTCGCGCCGGGGGTGGCGGTCGCGCTGCTGGGCCTGCTCGGCCTGGTGTTCGTGCGCGTCGCCGGGTCCCGACGCTCCTAGAGGTACATCCCCGACGCACCGGGTGAGGGCTGCTCGTCGCCGGGCTGCGGTCCGTGCTGGCCCTGGCCCGGGGGCGCCATGCCCATCGCGTTCGAGCCGGGCGGGAGCGACCGGCGCATCTGCTCGAGCTGGGCCCGCGCGGCCATCTGCTGGGCGTAGATCGCGGTCTGGATGCCGTGGAACAGGCCCTCGAGCCACCCGACCAGCTGCGCCTGCGCGATCCGCAGCTCGCTGTCGGACGGGGTGCTCTCGTCGGTGAACGGCAGCGAGAGGCGCTCGAGCTCCTCGACCAGCTCGGGGGCCAGGCCCGACTCGAGCTCCTTGATCGAGGCCCGGTGGATCTCCTTGAGCCGGTTGCGGCTCGCCTCGTCGAGGGGCGCGGCCTTCACCTCCTCCAGGAGCTGACGGATCATGCTGCCGATCCGCATCACCTTGGCCGGCTGCTCGACGAGCTCGGTGATGTGCGGCTCGCGCTCGGCGTCGCCCTCGTCGCCGTCACCGGACTGCATGCCGGCGAGCGCGCTGGCGGGGACGCGTGCGACGGGCTGGCCGTCGGGGCCGACGATGACGACGGTCGGCTCGTCACCGTCCGGAGTGGGCTCGGGGTGGTTCTGCGTCATGTCGTCGAGACTACGGGGAGACGACGAGCGCGATCTTGCCGGTGTGGCCGCCCTCCTCCATCAGGGCGTGCGCGGCCCCGGCCTCCTCGAGGGGGAAGGTGGCGTTGAGCATGGTGCGGATCCGCCCGTCGGCGACCAACGGCCAGACGTGCTCCACCACCGCCGCGCAGATGGCGGTCTTCTCCTCGACCGGACGGGCCCGAAGGCCCGCGGCCACGATGGCGGCCCGGCTGCGCATGAGCACCCCGAGGTCCAGCTCGCCCTTGGTGCCGCCCTGCATCCCGATCACCACGAGCCGCCCCGACGTCGCGAGCGCGGCGACGTTGCGGCCGAGGTAGGAGGCACCCATGTTGTCGAGCACCACGTCGGCGCCCCGGCCGTCGGTGGCGCGGCGTACCTCCTCGACGAAGTCCTGCTCGCGGTAGTCGATGGCGACCTCGGCGCCGAGCTCGCGGCAGAGCTCGAGCTTGGCCGGCGAGCCGGCCGTGGCGCACACCCGGGCGCCCAGCGCGGTCGCGAGCTGGATGGCGAAGGTGCCGATGCCGCCGGCGCCGCCGTGCACGAGCAGCGTCTCGCCCGGCTGGAGGTGGGCGACCATGAACACGTTGGACCACACCGTCGCGGCCACCTCGGGCAGCGTCGCGGCGGTCAGCAGGTCGACGCCGTCCGGGACCGGCATCACCTGGCCGGCCGGGACGGCGACCCGCTCGGCGTACGCACCACCCGCGAGGAGCGCGCAGACCCGGTCGCCGGGGGCCCAGCCGGTCACGTCGGCACCGACGGCGGTGACCGTGCCGCTGCACTCGAGGCCGATGATGTCGGAGGCACCCGGCGGGGGCGGGTACATCCCGCGCCGTTGCAGGGTGTCCGCGCGGTTGACCCCGGCGGCCGTCACGTCGAGCAGGACGTCCCCCGGGCCGGGCTCGGGGTCGGGGACCTCACGGACGGCGAGGACCTCGGGGCCCCCGGGCTCGGTGGCGACAGCCGCGCGCACTCAGTCGTCGAATCGGTCGGCGGTGTGGTCGACGACGCTGTCGTCGGGGACCTCGTCGTCGATGTCGTCGGGGTCGGGTGCGTCCGCGGGTCGGTCCCACTCGTCGGCCAGGGTCTGGGCCCGCGCGGCCAGCGCCTCGATGGCCACGGGGTTGGCGTCCTGCGCCCCCGCGGCGAAGCCCAGCAGGTAGGTCGTGATCGGCGCGGCCCGGCGCTCCACGTTGTGAGCAGCCACCCGGGCCAGGTCCAGCACCAGGGCCTCGTCGACCTCGGTGTCCACGTCCAGGATGTCGCTGAGCTCGTCGATCCAGTCGTGCAGGTTCACCCGGCAACACTCTCCGAACCGAGGTGCCCGCCGCAAGTGATCAGGGATCCGATCTCAGGCGCTCCAGGTCGTCCCGGGTGTCGATGTCGGTGGCTTCCCGTCCGACGGCCGGGACCGGCACCAGGTCGAGATCGCCGAGGAGGACGTGCAGGGGCAGGTTGTGCCGGTCCTGGGGCCGCGGCAGCCGGGCGACGTCGAGCACCCCGGCGAGCTGGCGCCGACCGTCGGCATCGACCAGGAAGGCGCCGGCGGACGGCGTCGCGGCCGCGTGCGCCGCCAGCAGCCGGTCGAAGGTCGCCGCGGTGACGAACGGCATGTCCACCGCCAGCACCGCGACCGGACCGGCGGTGTCGCGGAGCGCCTCCACCCCGGCGAGCAGGCCGGCCGCCGGGCCGCCGCCGGGCGGGTCCTCGCGGGTGAACGTCACCGGCCGCGACGTCGCGACGGGCTCCCCCACGACGACGACCTCCGTCGCCCCGGCCAGGGCGGCGAGGCAGTGCTCGAGCAAGGTCCGGCCCTCGTGCGTCATCGCGGCCTTGTCGGTGCCGCCGAGCCGCGCGCCGGAGCCCCCGGCGAGCACGACCGCGCGGAGGTGGGTGGGCATGCCGCGATCCTCGCAGCCGTACTGTGGGGACCGTGACCGAGACGCTCCGCGTCGCGCTGGTGCAACGCGCGTCCTCCCTCGACCCGGCGGACAACCGGGCCGCGGTCGCGGCCCACACGCCCGACGACGCCGACCTGGTGGTGTTCCCCGAGGCGTTCCAGCGGGACTTCGGCGAGCCCGGGTCCGATCTCGCGCCGCACGCGGAGCCGCTGGACGGCCCGTTCGCCGACACCGTCGCCGAGGCGGCCGAGGCGCACGCGACCACGGTCGTGGCCGGGATGTTCGAGACGTCCCCGGACCCGGACCGGCCGTGGAACACCCTCGTGCTGCGCGGCACGGTGCCCGCGGCCTACCGCAAGATCCACCTCTACGACTCCTTCGGCTACCGGGAGTCCGACCGGGTGCGCGCCGGGGAGCCGGAGCCGGTGGTGGTGGAGGTCGGCGGCTTCCGGGTCGGCCTGATGACCTGCTACGACCTGCGCTTCCCGGAGCTGGGCCGGCTGCTCACCGACGCCGGGGCCGAGGTGCTGGTGGTCCCGGCCGCCTGGGTGGCGGGGGCCCGCAAGGTCGAGCACTGGCGCACGCTCGCGCGGGCGCGGGCGATCGAGAACACGGCGTACGTCGTCGCCGTCGGGCAGCCCGGCCCGCGCTACAGCGGGCACTCCCTCGTCGTCGACCCGTGGGGCGAGGTGGTGGCCGAGGCCGGCGTGGAGGCGGAGACGCTCACCGCCACGCTGACCCGGGACCGCCTCGACGAGGCGCGCCACACCAACCCCTCGCTGCTCAATCGCCGGTTGTAGCCTTCCTGCCCGTGTCCACCCCCCGAGCCCCCGGACGACGAGCCGCTCCACGGCCCCCGTCCCGGCTGAGCGTCGAGGCCGTCGGCCGGAGCCCGCTCCCCGTCCTCGGCTGCGTGCTGATGGTCCTCGGTGGTCTCGCCGCCCTCGTGGTGGAGGCGCTCGGCCTGGCGCCGGAGGTGGTCGCCACGGCGGGTGCGGTCTCGGTGAGCACGGCCTACGCGTGGGCGGTCGCGGCCCGCACCGGGGGCCGACCGGTCGTCTTCGGGCTGCTGGCCCTGGGCATCGGCGTCGCCGTCCTCCTCACCGATGAGGACATGCTGCGCTCGGGCGCCGCGGTGCTCACCACCTCGGTCTCTGCGGTGCTCGCGGTGCTGATCACGGTGCCGGCCGTCAAGGTCGTGCACGCCGTCCGCGAGGTGCTCATCGCCTTCGCGGTCGCGGCCATCGGGGCGGTGGCGGCGATCGGCTTCGGGCCGCTGCTGTCGCTCGTCCGCTTCGAGTACACGACGCTGGCGCTGGCGCTGGTGATCGTCTTCGTGCTCGTCTACCGGCTCGGCGCGGGCCTGCACGGCCTCGGCCGGCGCGGGCTGGTGGTGATCCTGGGCGGCGGCGCGATCCTGGCGCTCGGGCTGGCGTACGCCGAGCTGCTGCGCGTCTACGGCACCCCCGGCGTGGTCCAGTGGCTCTTCGACGCCGCCGACTGGAGCCAGGAGAACCTCGGCGCCGTGCCCCGCCCGATGCAGGCGCTGCTCGGCATCCCGATGCTCGTCTGGGGCGTCCACATGCGCGCGCGTCGGCGCCAGGGGTGGTGGGCGTGCGCGTTCGGCGTGACCGGGATGGTGCCGATCGCGCACGTGCTGGCCGACCCCACGCTCGGCCTGACCGAGGTCGTGCTCACCGAGGTCTACAGCCTGGTCGTCGGGCTGGTCCTCGGGGTGCTGCTGATCCGCGTCGACCTGCTCGTCAGCGGCTCGGGCGGCCGCCGCGCCAGCCGGCTCGAGGAGGAGGGCGCGGTGCGCCCCGAGGCCGGGCGCACCCAACCGCTGCTCTGACGCCGCCCCGCGGACCCGGCAGAGGGGGCGGGATTCGAACCCGCGGCTGACATCTCTGCCAGCGACCGCTTTCAAGGCGGTTCCGATCGGCCACTCCGGCACCCCTCCGTGCCGACCCGGGGGCCGAGCACCCGGGGAGTCTAGGACGTCGGAGGGGCTACTCCGAGCCGCCCAGCTCGATCTCGACCTCGTCGTACGCGAGGTCGTGGAGCCGCTGGAGGTGATGGGCCACGTCGGCGACCAGCCGCTTCACGTCGCGGCGGACCACCTCGACGTCGGGGGAGTCGAGCACGGCCGGGCCGAGGGCGGACAGCCGCCCGAGCAGCGCGTTGCGCTCCCGGAGCATCAGCCCGCCGCGGGCGGCGAGCCAGGTGTCCTGGTGCTGGGCCGACTCGCTGATCAGCAGGTCGCGCACCGCCGCCATGCGCTGCCGCACCGTCCACCGCCAGCTGCCGAGGGCGGCCTGGGAGGACGTGCGTCGGGGCGCGTCGAGCGCGGCGCTGAGGTCGTGGAGGGCGCTGGTGCGAGGGGACATGAGGTGCCTCCCGGTCGTGACACATCGGGTAGGACCTCCGAGTGTGACGCCCGGCACGACCCCGCACAAGGGTGAAGTGGCGCCGGGAATCGTCGGTTGTGTTCAATGCGGGCGTGCCTTCTCCCGCTGCGTCCGACTACCGGGTCTCCCCGTCCCTGGCCGCCCGGCTCCTGGGCCTGGGGCTCGCGCTGGTCGGGGTCGTCGTCCTCCTCGCCTCCGTGGTCGCCGCCGTCGCGGCCCTCAGCATCTGGGTCGTGGTCGGGGTGGCCGTGGTCGGGGTGGCCGCCGTCGCGGCCGCCGGCTGGTGGGCGACCAGGCGGGCGGTCGTCGTCCATCTCGACGACACCGGCTACCGGGTGCGGTTCGTGCGCGGCGTGGGCGCGCCCGCCGCGCGGTGGCCCGACGTCCGCGACGCCGGGCCGCAGTTCGTGGCCGGCAGCGCGTGCGTCGTGCTGCGACTGCGCGACGGCCGGACCACCACGATCCCGGTCGAGGCGCTGGCCGGCGACCGGGAGGCGTTCGCCCGCGACGTCCGCGACCGGCTGATGCGCCGGGGCTGATTGGGCGGCCCGTCCCCCTGCCTAGTAACCTGTCGGCGCTGTCGGGGAGGCGTCGCCTAGCCCGGTTTATGGCGCCCGCCTGCTAAGCGGGTTGAGGTTAATCCCTCTCGCGGGTTCAAATCCCGCCGCCTCCGCCAGCGCTCTCCCGGCCCCGTCGCACCCGCGGCAGTGGCCGGGAGACGTCATTTCGACCCCTTGACACGCCTGGGACAGTGCTCAGGTGGGGCGTCACGAGCGCTCTACGTCAGCCACTTGCGCTGCGCAACCCGCCACGCCAAAATTGCAAGAACATGCAATGCACTTTTCTGAGCCAACGTTTTGCACCAAGTCCGCTCTCTCGGGCCGCAGACTAGTGCTCACGAGGGTTCAACCAGCAGGGCTCTCGTTCAGAAGGACTCCCCAGCAGGACGACGTCTGATTCATGAATAGTGGAGGGATTACCAGCAATGAACTTCGCACGGCGCGCAACTATCGCTCTGGTCACCGGAATCCTCAGTGTCAGCGGCATCGTGATGATGGCCAGCCCCGCAGACGCACTTCGAGGAGACACCAATTGGCCCTCGCTTCGCGACACCAACTGGCCAGCCTGAGCAGACCAGCAGCACCACAGACCTGTACGACACAACTGAAGATCCCCTGAGACGGACGGGCCCATACCCCCCCACCTTTATGCGGCCCGGTAGCCATCCCCCCGGCGCGTCTCAGTTGCCCGAGGGCAGAGATTAGGTTCTCTGCCCTCGCGGCAATTTGGGGGTGGATCGTGGCGCGGTGCCGCCGCACGGGCTCAGCCCAGCGCGCCGGACGCCTGGTCCGAGCCGTCCTCGTCCTCCTGGCCCGAGACGCCGAGCCGGCCCATCGCGTAGCCGAGCTGGAACCGGGTCTCGGCGTCGTACTCCGCCTTGAGGTCGGCCACGTAGCCGGCGTAGGTGCGCGGGCTGACGCCGAGGCGCTTGGCGCTGCTCGGGTCGGCGTGGCCCTCGATCAGCATCCGGATCGTCATCGCGCGCTGCTCGGCTGCAACTTCGCGCAACATGGTGGACTCGCGGTTGGCGAACGGGCGGGCCCGCTCCCAGTGCCGCTCGAAGACGTCGACGAGGTAGTCGACGACCATCGGCTCCCGGACCGCGAGCGCGCCGGTCTTGCCCGGGATCACCGCGACGCGGCGGTCCACGACGATCAGCCGGTTGAAGAACTCGTCCAGGGTGCGCACCTCGGCGCCCGCCTTGGTGACGGCCGCGACGTACTTGTGCGTGATCGCGCTGCGTCGCGCCGAGTGCTGGTAGAGGGTGCGCATCTTGACCCCCCGCTCCACGGCGGCGGCGTCGCGCTGCGCGGCGATGGCCAGGCCCTTCGGGTCGTTGCGGCCGGTCTGGGGCTGGGCGGTCAGCAGCTCGCTCTCGGCGTCGGCCACCACCGACTCGATGAAGGCGCCGATCGCCTGGCCCTGGAGCTCGGTGAACGGGCCGCGACTCGCCGCCGGCGACCGGCGCCAGGCGTGCGCGAGGGTGCCGAAGGTGTTCGCCCAGGCCGCGGACTCCGAGATCAGCTCGGCGCCCTGCTGGCTCATCGGGGCCACGACCCGCGACTGCACCGCGGACGGGTCCACCGGGCGGTGCAGGCCCGCCTCCTGGTCGTGGATGAGGAGGCCGAGGGAGACCAGGAGGTCGAACGCTCCCCGCATCTCACCGCCGGGCTTGAGCCGGGCGTCGCTCTCCTTCAGGCCGTCGTCGGCGACCGCAGCCTCGTACAGCGCGGCCGCGCTCTCCTCGAAGAGCGCACGCTGGTCGGGACCGTAGCGCTCCACAGGACGGCCTCCTTCGCTGCACGTCGCGGATTCCTCTTGTCTTTACTCTGACAGAACGACGAGGGCCTCACCCGTTGATTGGGTGAGGCCCTCGTCGGGCAGGCGGTGGCTCAGGCGCCGAGGCGTGCCTTGAGGCCGTCGAGCTCGGTCCAGAGGACGGCGGGCAGGTCGTCGCCGAACTTCTCGAACCACTCCTGGATCTGCGGGAGCTCGGCCTTCCACTCCTCGGGGTCCACGGCGAGGGCGGCCGCGACGGCCTCGGGGGTCATGTCGAGCCCCTCGAGGTCGAGCCCGTCGGCGGTGGGGACGTGGCCGATCGGGGTCTCCACGGCGGCCGCGGTCCCCTCGATGCGCTCCACGACCCACTTCAGGACCCGGGAGTTCTCCCCGAAGCCGGGCCACAGGAAGTCGCCCTGCTCGTCGCGGCGGAACCAGTTGACGTAGAAGATCTTCGGCAGCTTGGCCGCGTCGTTGTCCTTGCCGACGGTGATCCAGTGGTTGAAGTAGTGCCCGGCGTTGTAGCCGATGAAGGGCAGCATCGCCATCGGGTCGCGGCGGACCACGCCGACCGCGCCGGTCGCCGCGGCGGTGGTCTCCGAGGAGAGGGTGGCGCCCAGGAAGGTGCCGTGGGTCCAGTCGCGGGCCTCGAAGACCAGCGGCACGGTGGTCTTGCGGCGGCCACCGAACAGGATCGCGTCGATCGGCACGCCCCGCGGGTCGTCGTACTCGGGGGCGAGGATGTCGCACTGCTTGATCGGCGTGCAGTAGCGGCTGTTGGCGTGGCTGGACAGCTCGTCGCTCTCGGGCGTCCAGGGCTCGCCCTTCCAGCTGGTCGCCCGCTCCGGGGTGTTCTCCAGGCCCTCCCACCAGATGTCGCCGTCCTCGGTGAGGGCCACGTTGGTGAACACCGAGTTGCCCTTCTCGATGGTGTCCATCGCGTTGGGGTTGGTCGTCTGGTTGGTGCCGGGCGCGACCCCGAAGAAGCCGAACTCGGGGTTGACCGCCCACAGCCGGCCGTCGTCGCCCACCCGCATCCAGGCGATGTCGTCGCCGAGGGTCTCGACCTTCCACCCGGGGATGCTCGGGCGCAGCATCGCCAGGTTGGTCTTCCCGCACGCGGAGGGGAACGCCGCGGTGATGAACTTGACCACGCCCTCGGGGCTGGTCAGCTTGAGGATCAGCATGTGCTCGGCCAGCCAGCCCTCGTCGCGGGCCATCACCGAGGCGATCCGCAGCGCGTAGCACTTCTTGCCCAGCAGCGCGTTCCCGCCGTAGCCGGACCCGAAGGACCAGATCGCCCGCTCCTCGGGGAACTGCACGATGTACTTGGTGTCGTTGCACGGCCAGGCCACGTCGGTCTGGCCCGGCTCCAGCGGCATCCCGACCGAGTGCAGGGCGGGCACGAACGCCGCGTCGAGCTCCTCCATCTTGCGCAGCACCGCGGTGCCGGTGCGCGCCATCACCCGCATCGACACGGTGACGTACGCCGAGTCGGTGAGCTCGATGCCGAACATCGGGTTCTCGGAGTCCAGGTGGCCCATCACGAACGGGATGACGTACATCGTGCGGCCCCGCATGCAGCCGGCGTACAGCCCGCGCATCAGGTCCTTCATCTCGGCCGGGTCCATCCAGTTGTTGGTGGGCCCGCAGTCCTTCTCCTCCACCGAGCAGATGAAGGTCCGGTCCTCCACCCGCGCCACGTCGGTGGGGTCGGAGGCGGCGTGGAACGAGTTCGGCTTGATCTCCGGGTTCAGCCGGGTGAACGTGCCGGTCGCGACCAGGGCGTCGGTCAGCTCCAGCCACTCCTCGTCGGAACCGGTGACCCAGTGGATCCGGTCCGGCTGGGTGAGCGCGGCGGTCTCGGCGACGAAACGGGCGATCGCCTCGTGCGAGGTCTCGGCCCCTGCGGTGGTCGAGCCGGAAGCGGCTTCTCGGGGTTGCGTGTCGGCGGTCATGTGTCGGTTCCCTCTCGCGATCATCGAGCTCACGGCGGCTCGACGTCGTTGTCGGCGACTGATCTCCCTCAGGCCGTTGCGGGGACCCCGCCGTACCTCGGATTCGGCGAGGCTACCTGCGCCCGAGCTGTCCACATATTGGATCGATCAAGCGGGTGTGGCCCGGGTCACGTGCCCGCTGGGCGGACGTCAGGACAGGTCCTGCAGCGTCTCCACCACGCCCCAGGCGGTCGCCTTGTCGGTCGGGTCGAGGGTGACCCGGCCGTGGATGATCGAGCAGCTGCGGGACGGTCACCGGGCGGTGCGTGAGCAGGACCCGGTCCTGGTCGTCGACCAGCATCAGCATGCCCGCCCGGGCGACGGCGGTCGCCCCGATCCGGCGCGGCCCGGCGGCGTCGTCGAAGGTCAGCGTCACCACCCACGCGGTGCGGTTCTCGTTGGGGGCCACGGAGGCCTCGACCAGCGTCGCGGCGACCTCGCTGTCCGGATAGCCGAGGTACGTCGTCTCGCCGTCCAGCGAGCACCGCCGTCCCCGCGCCGGGTCCGGCTCGCACGGCGGCGGCACGAACACCTGGTTGCCCGCCTGGAGCCGGACCGGCAACCGGCCCTCGAAGTGCGGGATCCGCGGCGCGGCCTCGAGCCTGCCGGGTGCCGAGCTCTCCTGGTCGGTGCCGGTCGGCGCGGGCCGGTCGGTGCACCCCGCGAGGAGCCCGGCGACCAGCAGCGCCCCCGCCCCGAGGGCCGCGAGGTGCCGCCGGCTGCCCATGTCCCGATCCTCTCACCGCCCCGCGAAGGGGCCCGGCAGTGATTTCGGCATCGTCGAGCGGGTCGGCTATCCTCGACCAGTCCTGCAACTGGTCCACGCCGGTTGCAGGGCGCTGCGCCTGTAGCTCAACGGATAGAGCATCTGACTACGGATCAGAAGGTTTGGGGTTCGAATCCCTACAGGCGCGCAGGTGCTGACCTGCGGCTTCTTTCATTTGAAGAGGAGCCGCAGCGTCGTTTCTGGGCGGCGTGTCAGGCAAGTTGTCAGCCAACGGACCGGAAATGTCATCGAGGGAGCCGTCCACGATCGCGGCGAAACGGGCGTCAGTTGTTGTCTGCGGCGCGACGTAGGTGTCCATCGTCGTTGAGAGCTGGGGCGTGGCCCATCGCTGCCTGGAGTTCCTTGTCGCGGACCCCGCCGTCGTGGGCCAAATCAGCGAACGCGCGACGAGCAGACTGGGGGCGCAGCGTGCGGGATGCCGATGGCGCGACACATCTCTGCCATGTGGTGATTCAGCAGAGCCGGGTCGAGCGGCGTGCCGTGAAGCGTGGTGAACAGCAACCCCGTCTCGATCCAGGCTTCCTCCGCTGCCATGCGCTCCTGCGCGCGTGCGGCGAGGCGGGACTCGATCACGGCGATGGAGCGCTCCGAGAGGTACAAACTGCGGCCACTACTTCGCTTCGGCGGCTGGGCCACGAGGCCTTGCCCAGTTATCCGGACGATCTGCTGATTCACGCGCAGGCTCTTGTCGGGGATGTTCACGTCTTCGAGCCGGATACCCAACGCCTCACCGCGCCGAAGGCCAAACGTGGCGAGGACGAAGTACAACCCGAACAGCCGGTCGGAGGCCACTGCGCGGAGCAGTTTGGAGCGCTCCTCCGGGGAGAGTTCCTCCCACCAAGCCATCGGGCACTGCGACGTGGACGGCGACGTTCCTTGTGATCCTCTCCTCGATCTGGCTGCGCCGACCGTCGCCAGGATCCAGATCCCTACCCGCTTTGACCAGTGCTCCGGACGAAACGCCGCCATTCCGCGTCGCGGCTCATCGTGCCGAATCTCGGGCTCCAACCTCAACGTTATGACCAGAGGTTCCTGGTGCTGGCGTCGGTCTGACGGTAGGTGGCCTGCATCGGGTGCCAGTCGTAGCCGTCGAGGCTGTCGTACCGTGCGCGGGCGTAGCCCGTCCGGATCTGGGCGAGCCCGGTGTCTAGACCGCCGTCACGCACGTAGCGGAGCAGTCGACCGTAGTGGTCAACGTCGTCCACGGAGGCAGGGTTCACCAGCTGAACCTGGCCGTCGATCAGCCGGTCGAGGTTGCCCTTCGCGGCCTCGTAGTACGGGCGGCCTCGCTCGGGGGTGTCGATCCCGATGAGTCGGACGTACTGGCCGTTGGCCAGGCGGATCGTGTCGCCGTCAACGACGTATCCCAGCCGGGCGGTGCCGCTGGTCGTGCCGCCGGCAGCGGGCTGTGCGCCGCCACCGTTGGGCAGGCTGGTGCCGTAGAGGGTGTGACCGGCCGGCGGGGTGTACGCCTGCGACGGTGCCGCGAGACCGATGGTGGCGGCCGCTGCGGCGGCGGCCACGAGGATGATCTTGCGCATTGCTCTTCCCTATGCTGTTGCGGCGCGACCTGCGACGCGAGGGCGGCCATGCCGCTTCTTACGAGCGAAACGCTAACAGCGCCTTGACGGATCGCCAATTCCTGGCACACTGCCTGTGACCACGACGCCGAAGCACCGCCGCCTGGACCCCGCGCAGCGGCGCGAGCAGATGCTCGACGCGGCCAACGACCTGTTCGCCGAGCGTGGCTACGAAGAGGTCTCGGTCGAGGACATTGCGCGCTCGGCAGGTGTCACGCGCGGCCTGGTGCACCACTACTTCGGGGGACGCACAGAGGTCTACCTCGCGCTGCTCGAAAGGCTCGACGCCATCCGCGAGGACTCACTGCGACCGCCCGAGGGGCGCAGCGCCCGCGCACGGGTGGCGGACTCCGTCTCACGCTGGCTGGACTGGACCGAGGCGAACCGCACGATCTATCTCGGCACGATCGCGCCCGGCGAGGACATCGCCGACCCCGAGGTGAGACGTGTCGTCGCCGACCTCAGAGGCCGCGCCGTCGCGCTGCTCGCGACCTTCCACGCCGACATCGCCCAGGACTCGCCCCAGCTTCGCTACGCGCTGGAGTGCTGGACCGGCCTGAACCGCGCCGCGACACGGCGGTGGCTACGCGGCGACGCCACCCGCGAGGCAACACACGAGCTGCTCGCCTCCACGCTCGAACACGTCCTCCGCACGTTCGGCGCGCTCCCCAGAGCCCGCTGAACCAACGGAAATAGCGGTTTGTCAGCGGTTTGTCAACAACTTGTTATCGTTGTGCCAACAGGTCGGCTGGGGGCGCGGGTGACCGCGGCCCCCTCGCTCGTGACTGAGGCGCCAACTGCGCTGAGTGGTCGCGCCAGCGCTCCCAGAGACCAACGACCCACACCGCCAAAGGAGCATTCCGATGCATCAACGCACGACTGTGCGCACGGCACTTATCGTTGGAGGTGCCGCCCTCGCCTTGGCCGCGGCATCGACATCCGGGGCGGTTGCCGCGAAGTTGATCACGGGTCGCCAGATCGCCGCCAACACGATCACCGCGCGTAACCTCGCGCCGGACAGCGTGGGCGACTCGGAACTCAAGCCTGGAGTGGTGAGGACGGGCAAGCAGGGACCCCCCGGGCTCGCAGGACCCCAGGGTCAGACCGGACCCCAGGGTCAGACCGGACCCCGAGGCCAGACCGGACCCCAAGGCCAGACCGGACCTGAGGGGCCGGCCGGAACGGTCACCCTTACTGGAACGAGCATCTACACCCAGACAGACACCGCCCAGTCGGTCCAACTCCCGCCAAACATAGGTCAATGCACTGACACGGGCACGGGATGGAAGAGCCTTGGACTGTATGACTGCGGTCGCCAGTTCGCCGGAGGCGAGATGGTTCGCTTCGTTTCGCTCATCGGCACTCCAACACTCGCCGTCCAGTTCAACACCGGCACGTGCGGCGACAATATCAATGGTCCGTACCTGACTGTGCGCCCTGACTCTCCAGCGGGGTTGGCGTTCAATCGCCATCAGACCAGCCGTTTTGTCTCAGCCTGAGCACCCAAAACTCAGGGGTGAAGCTGTTGACCTACACCGTTTCATAGCCCCAGTCGAACCTCTCGAGCTGCCGTGCCGAGGAAATGCCCGCGCCAGGGCGTGGGCGTGGCTGAGAATCCAAGGCCTTCTTGGCCTTGGTCTGCCCCGGATCGGCCCAGACGCCCGATGGTAAGCGCTGTGCTGGCTGCACGCTGAGGCGATTGATCGCCTCGCGTCCCACTCATCTCCTCAAGACCGCGGTGGAGATGTCGATTCACAACCCGGATGACGTCCCGCTTCACATGGGCGACCGGCCGCCAGAAGTTAGGAGAAAACCGTGATCATCGTTGCCATGGTCGGCGTCGCAAGTCTTATCGCTGTGATCGCCTTCGTGCGATGGCGATCACAACGGAATGCGATCAATGAGATCCTGGCCCCCATCGTCATCGACGGCGAAATGGCCGACAGAAGCGCGCTGGTTTGGTCACTCGCCGCGTACGGCGCCACCGATGCGGTCGCAGATCTGCTGCTCGACCGCCGCATCAGATCCATCGAAGACGTCGATGAAGGGCTGAACGAGTTCCTTTCGACCATGAGCCCGGACGCGAAGGCGCAACTGGCCCAATGCCGTCTCGCCGCCGAGCGAGCCGACGCCGAGCGCCAACTCTTCAACCTTCAGTTCGAGACCCTCGAATCGGCAGCGACGCTCGGCACGCTGGACGCAGTCATAATCGCCCTCGGTGAGAACAGCGACTGGTTGGCAGCAGTCGCGCAGGCGGGAGCAGCCAAGGTCGGCTTGGGCGAAGAAATCTCCCAGATGCTGGTGAGTCGGCACCTCCCGGTCGCCGGGCTTCTGCCAGACGCGATCCTGACACCGATCGAGCACGCCACCCAAGGCGTCGTCGATCCGACGCTTGACGCTGTCGGCGACGCCGCCCTGACTGGGCTGAGCGCGATCGCCGACGCCCACATTCCGGTCGTGACGATCGGCACTGCAATCGTGCGGGCCCGGTCAGCGGCTTCAGCCGGGCTGGAGACGAGCCGGGTAGCCGAGAACCTTGCACTCGACATCGGAGTCACTGGTGGCGGGATCGCTGCGGGCGCTTTGATCGGGACAGCAGTGCTTCCGGTCGTCGGCACGTTGGTGGGCGGGATCATCGGTAGCGTTCTTGGGCGCGGCATTGCGCACGAGGTGAAGACCCGCCATCTCATAACAGCCCAGAACGCAGCCAACGACCGCATCGCCAGGCTCGGCAAAGTGGTCGGTCAGGATCGATGGCTGTCCGTGTCTGCTGACCTGGCCGCCGTTGTAAGTGATCTGACCCGACGCCACGCACGCTTCCTCGCACGGGCTGAGGCAGGCTATCCGCGTGTTCTGGTGCGCATGCCTCGCGGTGCTCTGACGGTCGCGATGGCGACCGAGACCGGCGAAGCTGACCTCGTGGCCAAGCGAACTGAGCTCTCGGCCTGGGACAACCTGCTGCTCGCCGTGTCAGCCCCCGACGATGCCTACGCCAGGCTCGACGCGCCGTACCTGTCTGACGTGGTAGTCCCCACGCTGACGACCGCCATGTCCCTGAGCTGACTGTCATCTGGCCACCAGGACCCGGTCCGGTGTTCCTCATCGCTGTCCGGTCGAAGCGGCTGCACCGGATTGGTTCTCCGGTCACGACAGCCGTGATCGACAGCCATGCGCCAGGCCAGGCGCGTCCGAGCTCGGGTGCGGGATGCAGCATTCGAGTCGGTCGGTACTTGGACGGACGCTGTTAGACTCAGCGGGTGCCTGAGCCCTTGCCCGCGGGTTGGTATCCCGATCCGTTCGGCCGGCACGAACATCGCTATTGGGATGGGAGCAAGTGGACGGAGCACGTCGTCTCGCAGGGGCACCAAGCGATCGATCCGACCGGCGACCGACGCTCGCGCATCATTGGCGTCCACCGCGCAGACGGCGGCCGACTGGCACCCCGATCCCTTCGGCCGGTACGAACACCGCTACTGGGATGGCAGCCAGTGGACGGACCATGTGTCATCGTCGCATGGACGTCAGGATGTTGACCCGGCCACTCGGGCTTCCCCCGGAGCCGACGCCGACCCGGCGCGAAGCTCAGGGCCGGCTGGTATCCGCGACCCCTTTGGCCGTCACGAGCGCCGCTACTGGGACGGCAACCGGTGGACCGATCATGTTGACTCAGGGGGCGTCAGGAGATCGACGCGCCCGTGGACCAGGCGGCACAGTTCGACATCGGCCGGCCGAGCAAGAAGGTCGAGCGGCAGGCACGCAAGGCCGGCATCAGCGACGATCAAGCCGGCGGCGGAACGTTGTTCACCGAGCAAGTGCTAGTCGTCAACCAGAAGGCGAAGCTCTTCGGGTCCACCCTGGGATACGCCGTCTACAACCAGAACGGTCATCAGCTCGGCACCGTCCAAGAGGTTCGTCGTGGCCTCACGACCAAGTTGAGCGACAACCTGCGTGGTCGGTCGGACTCGAACAGGACCCACCGGTTCCAGGTCGTCGACATGAACGGCCGAGTGCTGCTCGCTATGACCCGGCCAGAGACGGGCTGGTTCAAGATGAAGGCCAAGTTGGTCATCGAGGGACCCGGGGGCGCTCCGATCGGTCAGATCGTGCACGAGTCGTTCGGCGTCGGGGGGAGCATCGCGACGCCTGCGCACGAGGGCATCAGCAACGCCTCGACGCTCGCGCAGGTGGGACTCGGTGGCCTCACTGGGATGGTCGCGGGGACGGCGCTCGGAGGGGTGCAGGAACGGATGACCTCTGCGGTGGAAGGACTCGACAAGGTCGGTCACGCCAGGTTCGGCCTTGAAGCAGGTGGTCAACGGCTCGGGTCTATCCATGCCGAGAGCACCAGGCAGTGGGACTTCAACGTCCAGGATCCGACCGGAACCGAGATCGCCCGGATCACCAAGACCTGGGCGGGGTGGGCCAAGGAACGGTTCACGAAAGCCGACAATTACGTCATCCAGATGCACCGGCCGCTAGAGGAGCCGTTGCGCTCCCTCGTGATCGCGGCGGCGCTGGCCATCGACGTGGAACTCAAGCAGCGGGGCAACCAGACCCGCGGCTCCTCGGTATGGGGCACTCGCCGATTACAAGTGAGCGTCCGGGCTACTCGCTTGTGGCCTCCCTTCGATGAAGTCCCCGGCGTCTGCTGCCATGACAGTTGTGTCCGACGGCAGGAGATGTGCGCACACCAAGGGGCAAGTCGCCGCAGTGCCCAGATGACCCTCCATCCGAGGTCAGATGATCAGATCTTCCGTAACCGCACTCACCGCACCGAGTGGTAGCGGTCCTGCGCCGGACCAGGTCGGCGCGGCCGCGCGAGACCTCGCGATACGGCCTGGCCGCCGAGCTGCATCCTATGGAGCCCGTGTCGTGGATCTTATGTGTACTCCGCTCGTCGCTCGCGTTTGTACTGCGTCAGGGACTCCCGTCCGGGGTTGTATTCCGGGTGATCGGAGTACCGGCTCGCAAGGGTCTTCAGGATGAACTCGCCGAGGACTGACATGGGCATGTTGTCGGGTTCTCAATGAGGGTGCGTTCCTGCTCAACCTGCATGGCCCGGACGGTCTCCGCCGCCGACTGTGGGCGGGTCATGACACGGTTGTCATCGTCTTGGCCATCACCGACGCCAGCAAGGACCAGACGCAGATGCCGAGCGCGACGTTGATGCCTGCCGTGGCGACCTGGCGTTCCAAGTCGTCGCCGATCGCGAACGGTGCAGCGGCCCCACATACGGTGGCCAGGCCCGTGATCCACCCGAAGAATGCTGGTGGCCTCGGTGTCGCGACCGCGAGCCCGTTCGCCACCCCTGTGGCTTCCAGGGCAAGGACGAACGCGGTGAGCGCGTAGTCGAGGCGGAACGAGTCGGCCACGTCGAGCAATAAGGCTGGTCGGACTAAAGAGATGTCCAGGACGTACTGGCAGATCATCACGCCGGCGGCCGTCGGTGTGACAGTTGACGATCATCATCTGTCGACGGCAAACCCTCACGGGTCCTCCCAGGTGTTCTGAGGTAGCAAGCATGTCAACCGTTTGACTCCCTCTGTCGGCGCACCCACCTAGCATCTGGGAATGCAGCACACTAAGCCCCATATGCCCTACGCGGTGAGCCGTCCGCCCAAGTGGTTGTGGGCATTGCCGGTGCTTTCGTGCGGTCTTCTGGCCTTCGTGCCACCCATCGCGATCGCCGCGAAGGCCAAGACGTCTCAGGCCTGGCGATGGGCAGGCGGGCTGACAGCGGCGTGGTTCATTGGCTTTGCCCTCGTGGGCACCCAGCCGGAGGGTTCCGACAACTTCTGGTCCAACCTCGGCGTGATGATCTACATCGCGGCCTGGGTCGGTGCCGTCGTGTTCGCGCTGGTCATGGGGCCCAAGGTCGACTGGACTCTCGAAGGTAGGTACGTCCCGGTCGGGACCCCGCCGCCACCGCCGTACGACCCGAACTCGATGGCGGTGGCGGGCGTCCAGGCGCGGCGGCTCAGGCAGGAGGAAGCCCGGGCCCTGGTGAGAAGGGACCCACAGATGGCCCGCGACCTCCGGATCGGCCGTCCCGACCTGCCCCGGGACTACGACGACGGCGGGCTCGTCGACGTGAATTCTGCTCCCGCCGAGGTGATGACGAGGTGGCTCGGGCTGACTGCGGCCCAGTCGGGTCAGGTCGTGGAGGTACGAGACCAGTTGGGCAGGTTCGAGCACGTGGAGGACCTGGTGAACCTGGCCGGCCTGGAACCGACTACGCACGATCGGGTTAAGGATCGCATCATCCTCATGTGAGCGACCCTGTGACGTCGTGCTTGCCGATATGTCGATGGGCGACGCCACTTCAGTTGCGGTATCCATGGTCACCCGACCGCGGTAGCGTCGCTCACCCGGTGAGGATCTGACCGACCAGAGTCCACCTGGACTCCCCGAGCGAGGAGTATCAGGAAAGCAGTCCGACTGTCGCCGCGTCCACGCGCTCCGGACTCTTTCGAGTGGGCGCGTCATTCCGCCATTGACTCTGTCGTTTCGCCGCCACGCCCTTGGGCCTGAACGCGTTCCTGAGCCGTGGCTCTTGCCTAGGATCAAATGTCGTGGATTGCTCGCGGCCTGTACGCGAGCAAGGAACGGGCACGATCGATTGGCTGGGGTGCTTCCGCGGGCCTGACTCGATTGACCACCGTTGAGTGCGAGCCCAACATGGGCCCGCCTGTCAGGATGCCTGATGGGATCTGTGGCCTGATCGCTCAGGGCGCCCGGAGTGGAGGTGTGTACATCGATGACTGACGCCCACGATTCCGTTCGGGAGGACCGCGTTCGAGGATTGCTCCTGGGCCTTGCGCTGGGTGACAGCCTGGAGCGAGCCCGCGGATCGTTTCCGCGTCGTGGCGCCATCGAGGTCGGGGTGGGCACTCAGCTTGCTGCGTTCACAACAGATGGGTTGGTGCGCGCGCTGTCGTCATCAGGCGTCCCCGCGCCCGGACTGGTCGCGGCGGCCCTGTGGAACGCGATCGGGCGCTGGGGCGCCCAGCAGGGAATCCGCCCTTCGCACCCTGTTCCGGGATTTCCAGTCCCCGACGGCTGGATAGCCAATGTTCCAGCGCTGGCGGAGCGGCGCGGCTCCGCTCCCGCGACCGTGTCGGCCGTGGTGGGCGGTAGGGCCGGATCCCTTGAAGATCCTGTGAACGCACAGTTCCGGTACGGGGGTGGTCGTCAGAACGTTGCCGACCGCAGCGGTGCGGCGGCTGTTGCCTTACGAGGCTGCCTACGGCGAAGCGGATGCTGAGTTTGCCGCATTTGCGGCATTGACGCACGGGGAGAGTTCCGCGATCCATGCCAGCGTGGTGACGGCCACCGTCGCCTCCAACTGCTTGGGAGGGCTCGATGTCGAAGCAGTCCGGGCCTCACCGTTCTACGTCATGGGCAGTCATGTCGGTGCTGCTAGACACATGGCGGTTCGGCAGCCTCGCAAGGCGCGGGGACTGCAACCGTGGATGTCGAAGACCGCCACGTCGGCAATGATGGGCGGGGTCTACACCGCGATCTTGTTCCCCCAGCCCGGCGACGTGCTCGACGCCCTCGACTTCTGCCACTCGGATGCCCGGTGGGCGCGCCGTTCCTGCAGTCGCCGGAGCACTCATGGGAGCCGTCCACGGTGTGCACGAACTGCCCGTGGACTTGTTGAGTCGTCTCGAACTGAACTGGGTGCTGGACACACTCGCTCGCGACCTGGTTGACCAAATGCGAGGCGTCGGGGTGGCAGTCGAACGCTACCCCACCTCCACGTTGCCCTGACTCGAGCGAAGTTCAGCACCGCCGAGTAGCCGGTGAGCTCTGCACCGATCGGGGGAGGCCCTCCTCTGGCGGCGCCCGACGGCGCCTGGGCTTGGAGAGCCCATGCGGCTCGTAGCAACAGCGACCTAGAAGTGCAGCATCACGATTCGCGCTCACGCCACTACCCTGGCAGCCATGTCCGACGAGATCGGCGACCCCCTGGATCCGCTCGACCCGCTCTATCCCGTCTACTGGGCCGACTGGGTCTGCCCCGACTGCGCGGAAGACGGCTCGGCCGACGAGCTCGAGGCCGGCCGTGCTGCCCCAACTGCGGCAGCAAGGTTAACCGCATCGGCGGCTGACGACTTCGCATCCGAAGATCGCGGCGGTCGGGCATCATCACCGACGGGAAGAGGGGCGAGCTATGTCATCAGCGAAGGTAAACGTCACCGTCTACGACGGCGCCCGACGGGTGGAGACGCTGCCGGATCGGCCCATCCGACGATGCCGGACGATCGCGCGGGGCGTCGTCTATGCCGGAGAGGTCTATCCGCTCTACTCGGACAACTCCATCAGCCTCGACGACCGACCGGTCAAGAAGGGCCTCTGCTACCGATCTCGTCGCTCCCAGCGCGAGGATTCAGTACGCCGGGGCGAAGGGTGGAAAGGCCCCTATCGGCGCCCGCGATCAGCCGCTGGTATCTGGAATCCAACCGATTCGGTCACTACATCGTCTTCGATGGCTCCCGGGCCGACGCCTCCCATCTGGTTGACCGGCTCAAGAACGCAGGCATTCGCGTCGTCCGCTGGGACGAGAGCGTGCGCTCCGCAGACAACGGGGGAGACGTACGACTGGTTCATCAGGCTCGACTTTGACGGCACGGCCGAACAGTGCCGTCAAGCGGTTGCGACCCTGATCCAGTCCGAAGTCGACCAAAAGCCGAAAGCGTCCAAGACGGCTGCAAAGTCGACAGTGGACAAGATCACGACCGCCACCGGAGACTTCGAGTTGCTGCTCGCAAAGCTCGATCGCGACCATGCACTCACGCGCATCGCTGAGCTCGAGCCCCTTGCAGTGCGTGCCGAAGAGCTTGAGAAGTCCTCGACGGCGGCGAGGGCGAAGTCAGCGAAGCAAGAGCGTCGGGTCAAGGAACTGGAGACGCAACTCAAGCAGCAGGCCAGCGCGTGGACCGGTGAACTGAAGACGCTCCGCGAGCACCTCAAGGCCGCTCGGGTGGAGCGTGACCAAGCCCAGCGCCAGCCGGCCACTTCCGAGCGAATCGAACAGATCCTCGCCGCCAAAAAGCTGCCGAGGCTGAATGGCTGGAGGCAGCGGAGGAAGTCGAGTCCCTCCGTTCCGAACGTGACGCACTTTCGGCTCAGGCGGCGCGACTCCAGGATGAGCTGGAGATCCGCGATCTGGAGATCGAGCGGCTCACCAGTGAGCGCGCTGAACTCGAAAACGTCGAGCGGGAACGTCGCACCAGGAGGCAGGCGGGGCGCACCACAGGTTGGCTCCTACGAGGACTTCATGTCGCGCCTGCTGCCTCGCATCGACATCGACCCTGACGACCTCGATCTCTTGCGCGAGTGGCCCAGCCCCCCCGATGCCGTCCGGCAACTGCTCGAGATCGACAAGGGCGGTCGTCCGAGGCGAAGCGACGGGGTCGAGCGCAAGCCCGGCTGGACCGAGGTGCGCGGCATCAACACCGGGAAGAAGGGCAAAGAGAATCTCGGCCGGATCTACTTCCGGGCTGTGAAGGCGACCGGTCGGGTGCGCGTGTGCGTGCACGACAAGCAAGACCAGAACGAACAAGACCGCTTCATCGACCGACTTCCGGACGTCTAGTGTCGCGGATCTGAAGTAGTTGGATTGGACAGACGGCTCTGGCACTCGCTGCCGCGGGTACTACGTGCCTGCCCAAGACATGGAGAAGCTGGGCTGGGCGCATTTGACACGCTGCGCTCAGACCGCCGTGGCCGAATGATTGTCAGGTGAGTGGGCTGGTTGGCCGGACTGCGGCAGCCAAACTGTCAGCCAAGCCGCTGAACGGCTCCGGACTTCATGAGACGTTTTCGGACCAGAACCGTGATAGCTCGGGACAGCCGGGACGTCGCCACACGTCCTCGGACAACGATGAGGTATCTACGGATCAGAAGGTTTGGGGTTCGAATCCCTACAGGCGCGCAGGACGGTAAGGCCCCTGACCAGCGAAACGCCGCGACTTCGCTTTTTCGCGGGGGCACCGCATCGGCTGTTGCTCTGTTCGGCGGGAGAGAACGATCCGAACGCCCCTATGCTTCGTGCATGACAACGCCCTTCGCCGCGGGGTACCCGGAAAGCAAGATGCCGGGCATGCCACCGCGCGCCAAGCGCGACACGGGGAAGGGCATCGGGATCGTCCTGCTGGGCATCCTGGTTGCGATCCTGATGGTCGGCGTGGCCAGCTACTTCGTGTACACGCCGCCGACTGACTGCGCAGAGCAGATCGCTGCGTGGGCGGTGGACGAGACGTCCCACGTCGACGTCGGCTGCCGCTAGTCGGACCGTGTATTGATGGCTCATGGGCCGCCTTCTCGTCGGCTCCAATCCCGGTGAGGAGCGTCATCCACCACGCCCCTCGGCAGATGAGTGCGCTCCGCCCGCTCTCTCGCGGAGTCGCGGCTGGGGTCCCCGTAGCGGGCGGCGACCGCGGCCGGGGACTGGCGGTCGGCGAAGAGGGGCGGTGATGACCAGGCGTGCTCTCGACATGGCCGGGCCTCGGCCGCCACGGGGTTGTCCCCGATGACCTGCGACTCGTGTCGCCTATGCCCCGGCAAGCGCGGACCCTGAGGGTGAAGTCGATCGCCTGCCTACGACCAGCTTGTTGCGGACCGAATGGGAGAGGTCGAAGGAGTGCTCAGCCCCGTGGAGCTCGAGGTAGTCGACCTCGGCCCCCGGAGCGCGCGCCAGCGAATCGGCGAACTCGCGTGCCCACCGATGGGCACCATCGTGTCGCGGTCGCCGTGCGCGAGGAGAGGGTGGCGCGTCTGCGCGCAGGTACGTGACGGGCGTGGACTCGGGAGCGCCGTCCACGTGGCCGTAATAGCCGTAGAAGCACAGCGCACCCGCGACTGCGGTGTCGGTCAGGGCGGCCATGGCGGCAAGGTGTGCCCCGGATGAGCTGCCGGAGACGATCAGCGTCACCGGGTCGCCGCCGTGTTCGCCGGCATGCTCGCGTGCCCAACCGATCGCCGTGGCGAAATCCTCGTGGAAGTCCGGGAAGGACGCCCGCGGCTCCAGTCGGTAGTTGATGGACAGGCACACCCAGCCGAGGCTGGCCAGCCGGTACAGCAGTAGTCGGGCCTCGCGGTTCTTGCGGCCGCTGGGAAGTGCCCGCCGTGGGCATAGACGAGCACCGGACCACCCGACGGCCGGTCGCGGCGGTGGTAGACATCCAGGAGGTTGTGCCTGCCCTCAGTTCCGTAGGAGAGGTTCGCGATCCGACGCACGTCGCGGCGGCGCACCCACAGCGGCGCCAGCAGGATGTTGGCCCAGGGCAGATCCCGGGTCGGCTTGGCCCGGAGGGCGACGACCGCGAGCCCGATTGAGGTGACGGCTGCGAGTCCGACCGCAGCCCACCCGGCAGGGGAGTCGATGTCACCCTGCGCGAATGCCAGCAGCGTCGACGCAAGCAGGAGGGTGAAGGCCAGGTAGGGAAGCTCGTTGAGGGCCAGGCCGAACGAGTAGCTAGCCGGGCCGAGCCGACGAGTTGGGAACAGCGCAAACGACGTGCCGAGCGCCACCAGACCGGTGAAGATCAGGTATCCGACGGGCACATGCCCGACGCTAACAACCCAGCGGCCCCCTTGGCTTCCGGGGTCGAGGCGCCATCGTCAGAAATTCGGCACCGAGATCGAGCTTGGCATCCGGCAGCACTGGGGACTCCCCGCGCGGATCGCGGCAGATCCCCACGCACTCAGCGGCATGAGAAGGCGTTGCTGGTGTCGCTTGCAGCGTCAGTCCAGTCCGCCGCCGCCAGCCAGGATCGCGTGGCGGCCGAGGAAGTCTGCGAGGGCGGCGGCGACCTGGCTTGTATGGGTCAAGGCCAGGGAGTGATCGGCCCCGGCGAGCAGTACGTCTTCCGCCTGCGGCAACCAGGTGAGGACGAGGTCCCGGACTTCGGCGAACCAAGGACCGCTGTCGCTGCCGCTGATGTGGAGGACTGGGCAGCTGACGCGGCGGGCGTCCTCGGCGTCGAAGCGCCAGGACAACAGCGCCGGCAGGTCGGTGTCGAAGAACGTCGTGGTGTCGCGCTGCATCTGCTCGGCCGCGCCTGGCAGGCGCTGCTCGATCTCGGTCCGCCAGTCCGGCCCGATCACGAGGGTCAGGAACTCCTCCAGCGCCGCGCCCGGCCCGCGCGCCCGTCTGGCTTCCTGCAGTCGGTCGTTCGCCGCCCGGAACTCCGCCGAGCTCGGCACGTGCACCGGAGGGGGTTCGATCAGGGTCAGTGTGTGGACGCGCTCCGCGTCATCAGCGGCGAGTTGCAAGCCAACGGCGCCGCTGTAGGAGTAGCCGACGATGTGGACCTTGCCCAGCCCAGCGCATCGATGAGATCTCGGCAGTCGGCGGCATCGCGAACCACCGATCCGGGGCCCTGGACCGGGCTGCTGCCCGCGTAGCCGCGCCGGTGGTAGACGATCGCGCGGTAGGCGCCACGGGCGACGAGGTGTTCGGCCAGCGGCGCCAACTCGTCGGCAGTCAGCGCCGTCTGCACCAGGATGATGGATCCCCCGTCCCCACGTCGTGGACTTCCAGCTCGATGTCGCCGACCTCAACGAGCCGCATACTCGCAGGCTAGCCCGCGAGTGCCGCTCGGTGCTCTGAACTGCGCGCTGTCCGCGGCAGAGTCCGCGCGTTGCGTGTGCGGTGCGACCTAGCCTGTCTGCATGCGACGCTTCGACGACGAGGACCTCACCGGCGCAGAGTTCCGCGAGTGCGACCTGAGTAGAGCTCGGCTGGTCGGCGTGGTCATGCAGGACGCTGAGATCGACGGCCTGGTCACCAATCTCGTGGTCAACGGGGTCGAGGTCATGTCGTACGTCGAGGCGGAGCTCGACCGCCGCCACCCGGTACGGTTGCTGATCCGCTCCGATGAGCCGGCCGACCTGCGAGAGGCCTGGCGGCAACTGCGGGACGACTGGGCGACGACCACCGAGCGAGTCCGGTCCATGCCCGAGAACAGCGAACATCACGGCGTCGACGGCGAGTGGTCGATGGTCGAAACCCTGCGTCACCTTGTCTTCGTGCACGACTCCTGGTTCCGACGCTGCGTGCTCGGGCTCACCGAGCCGTTCACGGCCATGGGACTGGGTCCACCGTTCGTCATGGACCAGGAGGAACGGGCTCGACCCGTCCGCCCAACCGAGCCTCGACGAGGTGCTCGCCGTGCGCAACCGGCAGGCTTCGGAGATCGAGACGTGGCTGGCCGAGGTCACGCCTGATCAGCTCGCGCAGACCGCGCCGGTGCCCGACGACGACAGATGGCCCCCGTACGCCAAGGGGCGGGCAGTGCGGCAATGCCTCGGCACCGTGCTCAACGAGGAATGGGCTCACCACGGGTTCTGCAAACGCGACCTGGACAAACTGTCGCGTCAGGAGTCTTCGTAGGGTTCATGAGCGAAACTCTGAGCCTGTGCTGCCGTCCTTCGGAGCCGTCGCGGTCATGTGGATACCCCTGGGTTGTGCTCATCGACCTGGACGCCACTGAACTCGCCCGCGAGTAGTACGACCGGCGTCATGAGCGGATGTCGTCAGTCAGTGGTCGACGCGATGGCGTCTTTGATCCTTTGCGCGTCGCTGTTGAGGAGCGACCTGTCGCGTTCCTGCGATTCAGGCTTGATGATCCAGCCGTCTCCTGCATAGCGAGGGATGACGTGCAGGTAGAAGTGGAAGACCGTCTGGAACGCGGCTTCGCCGTCACAGATGAGGACGTTGATCCCCTCTCGCAGCGCATGCCTGAGCGTCCGCAAGGCCCGTGCCATCTCAAGACCGACCGACCAAACGTGAGAGCTAGTGACTCCATCGAGGTCTTCGAGGCCGACCTTGTGCTCGCGTGGCACGACGAGAAGATGGTCGGGTACGACGGGGTTCAGATCCATCAACACCACAACGGTCTCGTCCTCGAACACCACGCTGGCCTCGGCCTGTCGGGCCCCAAGGGCGCAGAAGATGCACCCCTCCGCCCATCTCGCCCTCAACGCCGGGCTCCCGGGCAGGTGCACGCTCCACGCCAACGGGTGCCCCGCGAGGCCCTGGTGAAGACGTGCACGCTGCCGCTGCTCGCGGGCGAGCGTTACTCGAACCACAAGTTCTCTGGGCGGGCAAGTGCAGGCGCTGCCGTTGTTGGTTGAGGCAGAGAGCCGTTGGCGATCAACGGGAGAACGGGGAGCGCGGTCCGCCGAGCGCAAACTGCTGCGAGAGGTGGCGTGAACCGGCGTACGACGGGTCGTTTGCGGCCTCCCCGACATGCACCTAGCGTCGGACCCCGACTCAAGGAGGCAGTCGATGACCGTCGTTTATCCGCTCACGTCCCGTGGGCCACCACCGCGGGTGCTCTCGCGGCCACGCTGGCCATGTGAGGACGGCATCAACGGCTCGATCCGAGCCCACGCAGCATCGGTCAGCACCGCTCCCACGCGACATGGGACATGGGACATGGGACAACTTTGACCACGATCGACCGGGATATAGGAGCCACGCCCTGGCGGTCTGGACCTGTGTTGACCGAGCCGGAATCGCGGGGCCACGCTGGAAGATTCTCGGCGAGTGCCGGGGCTCATGAGGGGCGGTTCCTGTGGCAAACCCGGTGACACTGATTCCGAGCAGAAAGACCTTGTTCGTCGGCGCCTACACCCGGCTGAGGGTCGAGATCGACCCCGGCTCGGCAGGCCTGACGTGGGACGACCTCGTGTTCGAGGTGTCCGGACGGACTCCCGGCAGGTCTCGTGTCGGTCGCGCGTGGACCCGGATACTCCGCTGAGAAGCCCACGCCGATGCTGCTGGCGGGTCACGCGCCCGGTGTCTACCGGGTGGAGGCGCGCGAACGGGCCTCGGGCACGGTGGTCGGTGAGTTGAAGTACAAGGTCACCGACCGGTGGAGCAACCGCAAGGCCGGACCCTCGTTGTGGTTCTCCAGCACCCAGGTCTCGGGCGCGGCCGGGTCGGCCTGGGGCGGTGGGCCGGGTGGACCCCAGAACGTCAACGTCGTACCGGCGTCGGGGACGCGGCGCATCGCGATCCTCTTCGTCGACACGTCC